>DATNPN010000005.1:0-794784 GCA_036703195.1 Planktothrix sp.
TAGTTGCCATCAGGTAATGCTGGGCACTCTAGCGAGACTGCCGGTGACAAACCGGAGGAAGGTGGGGACGACGTCAAGTCATCATGCCCCTTATGTCCTGGGCTACACACGTGTTACAATGGCTGGGACAATGTGATGCAAAACCGCGAGGTCGAGCGAATCACCAAACCCAGTCTCAGTTCGGATCGCAGGCTGCAACTCGCCTGCGTGAAGTCGGAATCGCTAGTAACCGCCGATCAGCACGCGGCGGTGAATACGTTCCCGGGCCTTGTACACACCGCCCGTCACGTCATGGGAGCTGGTCACGCCCGAAGTCGGTGTGCTAACCGTAAGGAAGCAGCCGCCTAAGGCAGGGCCGGTGACTGGGACGAAGTCGTAACAAGGTAGCCGTACCGGAAGGTGCGGCTGGATCACCTCCTTTCTAGGGAGTAATTGGATAGATTCACTTCGGTGGTGAGTCGAACTCCAACACTGTCTGTCTCTGGAGCCGAAAGGCGTTGATAGAGACGACTATTCTCCTAGGTCGATGCCATTGATGTGTTTCTGGTGCAGAAAAAACCTCTGCTTGAAGACCAGTTACACGGAGGCGACAGAATAAAGAGCTTAGTAATGGCTGTTCAGTTATCAGGGTTCGCCCTTTGTTTCTAAACAAGGTGTCGAAGCTTTTCAGGCTTCGATTTTTTGTTGCTCAAAAGGCGATACTCCTAATCACGGTTGCAGTTGCACAGGCGCAACGGCAACTTTTGCTTTGCACCTTGCCACGGTAATCGCTGCGCAATCGGTGCAGCCACCGCATTGCTGCTGTTGCTGCACACAAGCAACCGGCGGAAGACTCCGTCCCACACTTGCTTCGAGCGCAACTGCAAGCAGCCGGCTTTAACCAAATGCGGTGCACCGTGCGCTGTTTACCCAGAAGTAAAGTGCAATCTTTTTCAAGTCTGGAGACCCGTCAGGCACTAGAATTCTCTTTATTACTCGAGTTGTACGAGGGAGACCCGGGCGTGGCTCAACCACGAAAAGAGAAGGCTAAACCAGGCGCCAAGCCCGTCGTTTTCGTCACTGGAGCCAGCGGGCTGGTCGGGTTTCACCTCGTCAAATTACTGGGAGACCAGGGACACCGAGTCGTCGCTATGGTGCGGACTTCGAGCAACAGCGCCCCTCTGTTCGATTATTTGGCCGCCGGCAACGCTGATATCACCGTGGTGACGAGCGATCTGGCTGAGCAGCCGCGCCTGGTCAGTTATATGCGGGGTTGCGACGTCGTCGTGCATACTGCCGCCTGCATCGACCCGCATGGTGATCCGAATTCGCTGCAAACGATCAATGTCGAAGGAACCCGCTCGGTTCTGAAGGCGGCGATTGCAGCCGGCGTAAACCAATTTATTCATATCAGCAGTCTCTCTGTGATCATGGGCGAAGTGGATTGCTACGGCATTACGGAGAAAGAGCCGTTGCGACAATGCCGCGAGGCATATGCAAATTCGAAAGTAGCCGCCGAGCGGTTGGTGATGGATCCGCGTGTGACGAAATTGATTCACGTTACCGCGTTGAGACCCGGATTTATTTACGGACCGAACGAGAAAACATGGCTGCCCAAGCTAATTTACAACATGAGGGCCGGAACAGCTATGTTGGTTGGCGATGGTACTAAAGAAACCAATTTGATCTATGTCGAGAATTTGTGTCGCGCCATTGCACTAACCATCAACAAACCCGTTGCATTCGGGCAGGTATACAATCTCACTGATGGTGAGCTGGTGACAAAGCGTCAACTGTTCGACGTCATCTGCGATCAGTTGGAGATTCCTCACGTCAAACTCGCCATTTCCATGCCGATGGCAAGGATGCTCGTAAATATGTCCACAGCGATTGCTCGCATTGCCCCGCCGAAATTGAAAGGCCGGTTGGCTCTCTTTTCGCGACCCGCGTTGCGGCTCGTAGGACTGAATCAGGGATTCGACATCTCGAAAGCCGAGCGTGATCTTGGCTATACAGATCGTATTCCATTTGCTGAGGGCATGTCTAAAACTCTGCGCAGCTATTCGACCGCCACCAAATCTGGTGCAACAGCAACGCCGGAAATGGCCGCCGTAAAATAGTCTCAGTTCAGCTCGTGCAGCTGCTCGGCGGCAGGAATGGAGACGGCAGTATAACTGCCAGAACGAGACCAACGCCCCTTGCTGGGCGCGGAGTACGCCTTGAGCTTCTCCGCTTCTGCTCGACGACCCGTGACAGTGAGAAGGTGCGTGTAATTGAAAATCAGGTTGAGTACAAGCGGGTGTTCGCCACCAAGAGCTTTGCTGCGAATCGGCAATGCTTGTTTGTAATACTGCTCCGCCGCCTGGTAGTTGCGCTGTGCGTGATACAGCATTGCCAGGTTGTTTGCCACCACTCCGACATCAGGATGGCTGTTGCCGAGCATTTTCTCGTAAATCTTCAACACCGCTACGCAATGCTTCTCTGCTTCCGTGTATTTTGTCTGCTTGAATAAAACTTCGGCCAGACTCTCGAGAGTGACGCACAGACGCGGGTCTGTCTCTCCGAATGAATTTGCTTTCTTCAACGCCGCTTGCCACATGGTTTCGGCGCCAGGATAATCACCTTCCCTAAAGGCGCGCTCAGCAGATGAGCCGAACTGCTCCCAGGTTTTGTCGGCGTGATCGGCCATTTCGATCGGATTGGTGTGCAGCTCCGGATCTACTTCAAGAACTTCGAACTGACCTGAGCGAGTAAAACGAGCCAGTCCCGTACTTACAGAACCACTGACGAGATCGTCTGCCTCCGTGGCACGACCGAGACGACGAAGCATCTCTGAGTAGTTGACTCGCAAATTGAGAACATCTTGATGCTCGGGTCCCAGAGATTTCGTGAGAATGTGCAGTGCTTGTTTATACAGATGCTCCGCATCTTCCGTCCGTCCTTGCGATTTATAGAGCATGGCCAGATTGTTGGCCGTAACGCCGACATCAGGATGCTCAGATCCGCGTGTGATTTTGAAAAGGTCGAGGATCTGCTTGCAAAGCGGCTCGGCTTCATCAAGCTTGCCCTGGTGCCAGAGCGACTCCGCCAAACCTTCCAGAGTCGTGGAAAAACGAGGGTCTAATTTGTTGAACTGCTTGGCTTGCTCGTACGCCGCTCGCCACATGATTTCGGCAGCGGCAAAGTCGCCCTCGTGCAGTGCTTCCTCGCCGGCAGCTTGGTATTGTTCCCACTCGGCTTTCACGAAGCGACGATCTCCTTTGATACCCTTTCGGTACTTTCGTTATACCCAATCAATTATGCAGCAGAGCGAGTAATTTCTGAATTCCACACAACAAAAATTGTGCCGAAAACCAGCACATAAACTTCGTCTCGGTGACAAGAAAAACCAGTTTGATGTCAAGATTTCAATGTCATCAAGCGTTAGTTAGCGAGGCAATCTCCTTTCCTTCCTTGTCGAAGAAGCGCGAGCTGCGCTCACGAATTTCACCCTCTTCGCCGTAGGTCAACACGTCCATGCATGTCTGAGTGCCTTGCAGATCGTATGCAGCAATCTCGCGTTTTAACAGGCTCTGAGTTTCACCGTCATAAAACTGGTTTTCTTCAATAAACGGACCGGCAGTCGCGTGATAGAGAACCTTCGAGTAACGCTGAAGCGAGCCGGTTTGATCGAAATAGAAATTCTCATTGAGCAAACGCTGACCTTCGTGCAACCACTGAGTCTGCTCACGTCGCACCAAACGACCTGACGATTCATCCATGTGATGATTGACAGTCGTGGCCGGAGTGCCATCAGAGTTGTATTCGGTTTGCCCTTGAAACGTAGTACGCAAGCCAACATGCTGTCGCTCAACTCGGCGCACGAGCTCTCCGTTCGGTGCGACGACAATAATCGCTTCGTTGCATCGTTCGTTCCCTTCGTAGAGAATCTCTTTCGTGAGCGAATTTCCGTCCGGCAAAGAGCTGGACTCGAAAATGCGTTGTATATCTCCACTGTCCGCTGCAAACGATGTCTCGCAGCGGCTGCCCGGCGATCGCTTTTGTATGCGGATAAGGCGATGCTCCGCGTCGTAGATTTTCTCGACAAAAAATCCTGTCTTTCGATCGCTGGTGAGGACGTGATACGTCGTCTTTCCGTTGCGATCGATGCGCGTGCCAAGACTAAGTTCTTGGCCGGACCTGCGAGGGTCGAGCTCGGCTAAGCAAGGGTCGGGTTCTGTGGTCATGGGAGGATACCGGTAAAAACGGACTGCTAGGCAGGCGTGCTTCACTAACCGGTTGGAGCCGGTAGTCCTCTGGGAAGTCCGATGGATACGAAGAGGGGGTGGGGTGGGGAGGAGCCTTTAAACCTTTTGATCCCAGATTCATTAGAGATTACTAAGGGAATTTTTGGTTGTCAAGTGAATTCTTGCCTGATTTGCCAAAAATTTTTCAAAAATCCGCCAAACGCCCACAGAGCTTGCACTCTAAAAGTTCACAGCAGTCTCCCGCAGGACATCGCCACCTTCCCCAACGGAGTTTGGTGCTTAACTGAGCTATGCCTTCGAGGTCTTTCGCTATGCCGAACATCTGGCGCGCCATTCTTTGTTTGCTCCTTGCCGGATCTGTTTCGTCGGCTCACGCCGACGAGCCAAAGGCAGAGTCGACGAAATCCGACACGTCGAGCGTGAAGTCAGAGGGGTCCGTCGACTCGAGCGCGCAGCCAGAGAACAAGGTTTCGAGGGCAGATCATCTCGAGTCCATCGCACACTACAACAAAGCAGTCGGATACCATCAGTCTGGATTCTACAACCATGCGATCGATGAGTATTTGGCAGCTGTGGAGAAGGATCCAAATCTGGAGCAGGCATGGGCAAACCTTGGATCTTCGTATACAGTGCTGAAAAAGTACGATGCTGCACTAGATGCATTCAAAAAAGCACTTGCAATCAAACCTAATGACGTAGTGATGATCAGATTTATCGGAGCCGTGCAATTCGCTCAAGGCACTTATGATGAAGCAGCAAACAGTTTCCAGCGCGCACTAGAAATGGACCCAACAAGTGCTCTTACTGCATCCGATCTGGCGGGCGCACTGGACAAACTTGGAAGGAGTGCGAAAGCCAAAGAGCTTCGGCAAAAATACAACATCACGCCACCGGCTGGAATCAAGCCTGAAGTCATCGATCCACCAAAACCAAGTTCAAAGCCTTAGCAGTCCATAACTTCCCCAACATCAACAATGCATCCATTGCGTACCGACTTCGAATCACAACGAGCGAATCACGATTCTCTCGTGAGCAGAACGAGCAGGACTCGCAAGTTCACTGTTTCTGGGACCTCAACGGTTCAAGTTCTCTATCAACGCTTTTATTTCTTCAATTCGATCCTTTTCGGCGTTCGTTCGTTTCAGGAATCTGAGGAATGATTCCAGTAAATTGGGAAACAGCGGTCCGATGGTTGTTTTTGCTAACTCCACCGCGTTCTCGTAGCATTCATTTGCTTCAGAACTTTGGTTGAGGTGTTCGTAGGTCCGCGCGAGCTTAAACCAAACGGCTGCGCGGAGCGGGTTACTGCTGGTGTCTTTCATGACCTGTGTCAACCTTCGATAGATCGGCGCAGCATCCTTGAACTTTTCTTTCGAATAAAAAATATCCGCCAATCTTTCTTCTGCGGACAGCACCTCAGGATGTTTCTCTCCGTATTGCCTCATTAATAAAACAAGCCGATGGAGCTCTCGAGCCTCATCATCATCTGAGCCCGGCTCCCCAGGATTCGCCATGAAAAAACCCTCAGCGCAATTGACCTAGTTTCCAACTTGATCTTAAACAAAACTGACTAGCCCAGCGCCAAGCCGCCCGTGGCAGTTTCTTTGTATTTTTGATTCATGTCCAGTCCGGTTTGCTTCATCACTTCCAGAGCGCGGTCGAGACTGACTAAATGTTGTCCATCGGAAGCAAGTGAAAGTGATGCAGCGTTCAAGGCTTTGACTGCGCCCATAGCGTTGCGCTCGATGCATGGCACTTGCACCAATCCCATCATCGGATCGCAAGTCATTCCGAGATGATGCTCGATGCCGATCTCCGCGGCTTGCTCGATCTGTCTCGGTGTGCCGCCCAGCATTGCTACAGCTCCGGCGGCTGCCATGGCGCACGATGTGCCGACTTCACCCTGACAGCCGACTTCCGCACCACTAATCGAAGCATGCGTTTTTACCAGGGCGCCAATTACAGATGCAACGATCAAACCGTTTTGCATCGTCGTTTCATCAAAATTATGAGCCTCTCTCAAAGTTCGCCACACGGCGGGAATGAGCCCGCTCGATCCGTTAGTGGGAGCCGTGACGACGCGGCCACCGGCAGCGTTCTCTTCATTCACTGCAATGGCGTATGTGGAAGGACGGAGATCACCACCAGACCATGCCGGAGTCTTGCCTTGCTGAATTTGCTCCCACAGCGCTTTAGCGCGACGTCGTACATTCAAGCCGCCAGGAAGAATTCCTTCGGTGTGCAGTCCTCTTTCGATGCACAGCTCAAACGTGCGTAAGATATCGTTCAGCCGCTGGCGCAAATGGGATTCGTTATCTCCTTTCGCCTCTTCATTGGCGATGACGATCTCCCACGCGGGCTTATTGTTATTCTCGCATTGCTCAATAAATTCGTTGGCTGAATTGTACGGATACGGCAATTCCTTAGCATAATGCTTCTCTTCCGGCGCTTTGCGTTGTCCTGTTTTAGGGTCGACAGGTTCAACAAAACCGCCACCAACCGACATTGTAATTTGCTCGTCCAGCAATGCGGTTCCATCCCAAAGTCGAAAGCGCATCGTGTTTGGGTGCGGGAGCGATTTACCGTCGATGATCCAACCTTCCCATTTGATGTCTTCATCAGGTTGAAACTGAAGAGATTGTCCCTCGATTTCGAGCTTCGGTTGGCTGCGCAATTTTGGCATGGCAGCCCAGATTTCATCGGGCGAAGCAGTGCGAGGATGCAATCCGATCAGCCCGGCGCAGACGGCGCCGTCAGTGGAATGCCCCTTGCCAGTTGCTGAAAGGCTGCCGAAGAGCTCGACTTCTAGACGGAGCGCTTTGCCACCTCTCCCGCTGCCAGCCTTTTCGAGCACCTTACTGGAAATGATCGACTTCCTGAACTCAAGCGCAGCTATCATCGGCCCAACGGTATGCGAACTCGAAGGGCCAATGCCGATCTTGAACATATCCAAAGGTCCGATTTGATCTGCTCTAAGGGGGTTCATTCGTCTCGATTCCTAGCTCCTAAGCGGATTTTACTACACTGGAGCGGGCAGACGGAGTCAAGATGTCAGCGGCAAGCAATCACTTGATGGCAACCAATGAGTTGCTCAACTGCGGGACATAGCTGCCTCCATAACGCAATGCAGTCTCCCGCATCAGGACGAGGTCTTGTTTACTAGGGCGATGTTCATACCCCGTCGCGAAGTATTTGGACAAAATAGGTTTGCCCGCAACTTGACTCTCAGCATTGGTCGGAACCGATATCAGCGTTCCCCCGGGCCTCAAAATTCGAGAAGCTTCGGACGCAAAAGATTCATAGAGTTCTGTATTTCCTCCGTGAAAGGCGAGCGGCGGTGTGTAGGAGCCAAACACCATGTCCTGGCTGTTCGAGGCGAACGGAAGTTCAGCGGCAGTGCCAGTGACCCTAAATTTGCCCGCGGAATTGACGCCAAATTTATCCATCAAAGCGCGCCATGAGCTGGTGAGCGACGCAGAGTTTTCCAGTTCGAGACTGGCATATGATGCGCAACGCGGACCTAAAAGTTTTGGCAGCGTTATATCGATCGATGATCCAATTTCAACAACGTTGTACGCCCTGTTTCCAACAACGTCCCTGATAACGGGCGCAGTCTCTGCCAGTTTGAAAACTAGATTGCGCACGAATACGTGCTTGAGGCGGTCCTCTTCGTCTTTTGGCAAAGTGAGCGGAAACTCCCCGAAAGAGCCATCTAACTCTTCAGAATGCGACGGCGCGGTTTCGACCGCACATTCGATTGCGTGCACCGCCCTACTCCACAGCGGCCTGAATGTTCCCAAAGCTTCATTGATCAGCGCCTCTTTCGACAGCCCGGCTTCCAGCGCCCCAATGGTGCGACTGTTTTGTGTTAGCTCTGCGACTGCTTTGAGAGCAGCCTCGTCAATTATGACCATTGAATTATTTTTCTGGGGGCTATGTCAGCTTATCTGTGATTAGCCCATTGTCTGTGGGGGAAATACCACCCCAGGCGATCGCCAGGACGCTATTTCAGTCGGTCTAAATCGACACGAGCCAAGCAGGCATCGAGAGTCCCCGGATAACCGTTTTCCAGAGACCATTGCAGATACTTTTTCGCTTCTTCAGGTTTGCCGTCGGTTATGAGCTGCAATCCGAAGACTGTGCCGGCCTCACCTTTTCTTTCTTTGCAGTTAGCCTCGGACACTAATTGTTGTCCAGAAATTTTGCCACGCAAAAAATCGGCTACGTTTTGATCGGCACGACATACGTCAATGCGTTTTTGATACTTGACCAATAACGAGTAATCATCAAGCTTTGCGCGCTTGGACGCAATCGTATACATGAATACGGGACTGAGATCCACTTCATCGCCGCACATCGCCTTGGCGGTCTGCATGGCAGCTTTGTAATCGCCGGCGCGCCACTGCAGCCAATAGAGCGACGCCAGAACATTCTTATCGGCAGGATTCTTAGGCAATCGTTGATCGACGACCTCCTTTAATTGATCCGCCTTTCCTGTCGCTCGCAATATTTCCATTTCGAGAGCTTGCGGATCGACGTCGGACTGTTCCAAATGAGCAATCTCGGTGCGTGCCTGCTCGTACCTGCCTTGACCGATCAACGCATGTATTTTTATCGAGCGAGGATAATCACTCTTCAACTCCTCCAGTGCGAGACAGTCTAAAACAGCGTCATCACAGTTGCCCAGAGCGGCATCGGCATATGCTTTCAGCTGACTGGCGCCGGGGTCCATCGAGTTATGGGCTTTCGCCTTGTTTGCTTCGGCAAGCATGGCTTCGAAGTCTCCCGCGCGAGCGTCGTCGGAAGCTCGCCCCACATAACCGAGAACAGTTGATTGAAGCCAGACAATGGTGCCGACAAATAATCCCGCGCAGATAGCGAACATGGAAAAGTCACGTGCTCCGATTTTGAATTTATTGTTGTGCGGCATCAACAACCAACCCAAGACAAAACCTGTGGCCGCGCCGCCAATATGAGCGACATTGTTTGCATGTATCAGTAGCCCGTAAACAATAATGACGACAAGAGCGTACTTACCGACATTTTGAATCAGTTCGGTCGAATGCCGAGTATCCATCTCATGCTTGTGGCTGAGGATCGCCGCGAATAATACGCCGATCAATCCGCATATTGCGCCGGAGGCACCGGCAGAGATTCCGTTAGTTGGAGTGATAAGACACCAGATGTTGCTGGCGATGCTTCCTCCCACTATCGAAAGAAGATAGATAAAGAGATAACGAGTGTGTCCCAACAGCCGTTCGCTGAATTTACCGATGGTCCACAGAACGAACATATTGACGCCGATATGAAGCCAACCGATGTGCACAAATCCGGCCGTAAGTAAGCGCCAGTACTGCCCGTTGATTGTCGCTACAGGCCAATCGGCACCCCAGTTGAGCAACAGTGCCGGCGAAGGATCATTGCTAAAACCCTCGCCGCCGCTAGTTAGCCCCATCACCAGGAACACGAGCAGGTTGAGAGCAATAAGAGCGAAGGTAACCCACTGCCGTTTTTGCGGCTCGAGCCATCGCTCGAACGGTCGCTCGTCAAACAGAGTACTGCGTTCGGTCCCAGTGTCAGGACTGGCATCGATAGCTTGCTCGCGGTCGACAGAAGCCGCCTCAACATCAGCTGGAGCGGCAGAAGGCGTGCCCGGAGGAGTCTCCTGCGAAGAGTGGGCCGCAGAACTGGACCCTCCGGCTAGCCCATCAGCAACCGGCGGGTTTTGATTCGATTCGGAAGATTGCGGCTCTTTCGCTTGCCCTGCCATTCACCAAACCTGTCCCGCCGCTATAAATCTTCCCGAGAGGCGGTTGGTTGAATCCCTCAGAGCAGATGTCGAAAGCGCTCGACGGCACAACTCGTGTGCGGGTTTAGCCCGACTCAAACCAACGCCAGCCAGTTTGATTCGATTATCCGGGAGACAACCGGAAACGCGCCTGGCCACCCTGCACACCTTACGATGCAGGCATGTAGCACCAGCCAGAACCATCGCAGCTCCGTTTGCTGCTCGCGAACGCTGTTGTGCCGACTATGCCGCAATGTTCGTGATTATGCGTCAAAGACGCGTCAAAGCTGTGTTCTCACGTCGCAGTAGTTTTAACGGGGAAGCCGTTCTTCAAGTCCATTTGCAAGCGTGCGCAGTCGATCGGCTCTCTTCAGAATCCTGATATCGGCTCGGTCTGTCCAGGCATAAGGCTGCCGAGATGAGCGAAGACTTGTACGTAGTTATCATCGCCTGGTGCGCAGAAGACCAATGGCCGTTGTAGCGAGTTAAACTCTCTTGAGCGAACGCGCATGAAAATCGTACCATCGGGTTTCATTCCTGCGTATCCGACAGTCTTGAGGCCAGTTTGACTTTCTGTTGCGGTTGCGTACATTTCAAATCCTCCCAGTATTGGGTCGGTACCATAAGTGGTGCTAAAGATCTCGGGGAACGATCGGGACGAAGACAGACGTACTCGAAAAAAGGGCGGAGCGAGCGAGATTGCTCGCGTCCTGCTTGTGGAGTCTGGTTATGAATGCCTCGTGTTGGTTTCTATACGGTTGACTCAATTCCTGGACGTCAATCTTGCGATTTCACGAAAAGTCCTGAGACAAGCACAAGCAGAGCTTGCGCGGAAGAAGCTAGAACCTTATGAGTCTGGCGCCTGTGAACGAGTCTACGAGGGGTCTGGAGGAGGAAAACCAGGAATAACACCTGAAGTCGGGACAAACCCCATCGGCAGAACAACACCACGTGCACGCAAGTATGCCCAAAAGTGTCACTTCGTGTTCGCCGGCTCGCCTAAACGAGTGGCTCACTTATGTTCGATCGACAATGGAATGCCTTAATCAATTTATAAACCGGTTTGCAAGAATTCACAAGTTAAAACTGCGCGTCAAAGGAAGTTCTTTTGCGCTTCTCCTGACAACCTCGTTGATCCAGTTGACCTATTACGAACGGGCTGCCACCACAGACGGTATTATGCCGGGAGCTATTCGCTATTCTTCCGACGCTGCTTTTTAATCCTGTCGAGAATATCACCCAGCTTGTCTTCATCAATAGCTACGAACGCTGGTTGGTGACCGATATGCAGTTTTGGATACTTCTTTCGCAGATTTTCAACCGTGGCATCTTTGATGTTGGGACAAGCATCGACCATCAGCCTGCGCATTGTAGGAACCGCTGCAAGGGCGCACAATCCTTTGTCTGACATAGCTGTATTGGACACAGTAACTGAAATTAATTGCGCTTTCACCAGCCTCTCTATCTGCTCGTCGGTCAATTCTGCAGCTCGCAAATCCAGATCGATCACTTTCGATTGGCTGAGGCTGGTAGCGGCTTTGTCAGTCATCTTAAATTTGCCCAGGCTCAACCTCCGCAGCTTCGGAAGCCCTGACAAATATGCCAAACCATTCTCTGTCACACCCGTCGAAGTGAGACTCAGGGCCCACAACGTTGGCATCTTTACGAGATAGGGAAATATTCCGTCGTCTACTTTGGTTCCCGAAAGATTGAGATTTTTGAGCGCCGGCAGTTGATCCAGGAAAGCACCAGCTTTCGATGTAATCTGCGTATCTGACAGATCCAAATCTCTTAGCGTTGATATTTTCGAAATAGGTTCCATGGCGCTATCGCCTAATTGCGTGGCAGCGACGGAGAGATTGACGATGTGCAGCTTGCTCAAAGCCCACACGCCTTTGGTGCTGATGTCGCTTTCAGAGAGACGAAGGGTGCGCAGATTTTGCATTCTCTGCAACGCCATGAGCCCCTTATCTGTAAGGCGCGTGCCTTCGAAGTTGAGAACTTCTGCATTCGGATTTAAGCTTTCCATGCGCGCTACATCATCGGTCGCCTTCCGGTCGGCATCGGTATCTTCCAGTGCAGCTTGTCCCGGCAATGTCACTTTCATGTGTTTTACCGCTTCCACATCTTTTTCCGGCAGCTCAATCAGATTCCAAACGACCAATGCCAGCCCGATTATAAGCACCGTTACTGCAGCCGCGATGAGAGCGCGCTCTCGAATGGCCGGTTTTTCAGTGTCGCGGAAATCTAATTTCATACTCCACTTCAATACTGCTCGTCTAATTTGTGTGCAATTGCAAGATCTTTTTGCGCCAACGCCTCATTTTTCAGCAAGCTGTAGGCGTCAGCGCGTCCGTAGTACGAAGCAGGTAGATCGGGCGCGATTTTGATGCAGACCGTAAAAATGTCGATCGCTTCTTGCGTATGATGTACCTTCAGTAAGTCTGCGCCCAATTTCTCGTAGATTTCGGCACGCTTAGGAGCGAGCTTGACTGCTGTCCTCAAATCGCCAACAGCTTTGTCATACTGTCCGCGGTGTTCGTATGCATTGCTGCGCCACATGTAGCCGCCGACGTCAGTAGGTTCGAGTTGGATTGAACGGCTCAACGCTACTAGCCCCTCTTCCGGCTGACCAATCTCCAGGAGGAGCTTACCCATCTCGCGCTGATAGCCAGCTGCCTTGGGGTCCAGAGACGTCGCCTTACGATAGTCAGCGACCGCTTTCTTGAAATCGAAACATTTGGCCCTGTAGCCGGCGCGCTGCGAATATAAAGCGGCTTCGTTTGGCGTGAGCGCTATCGCCTGCGAGGCGGCTGCAACCGCTTTGCCAAACTCCAGTTGCTTGGCCCAGTAATCTGCAGTGCGCATATAACCGATGGACTGCCTCACCGTCGTTTTGTCAGCTCCGGCCGCAGGCACCGCCGAGGAGGGTGCCGAAAAGGCAAAACATAGAATTACAGGGATGGTTCGCCTGGTGATCACTGATTTCACCGTGTCGCTATTTCAATCTTACTGCTTCCGGAGTTGATGAGTTGATTGAGTGGACTTCACGATCGATGTAGCCGAGGGGATAGAAACCGCAAAGATCTGCTATAAAACAAGGTCTCAACGGAGGTGCAGCAGTGTTGACATTAACGGTTAAGGGAATCGAAGAGTACGCGCAGTCCAAGACAGATCAGCACAGCCAACTTCTTGACGAGCTCACCCGCGAAACTCATGCCCAAACAGAGTTGCCGCAAATGCTCACCGGTCCCCTGGAAGGCACATTTCTCAAGTTAATGGTGGCGGCCACCGGTGCTAAACGCATCCTCGAGATCGGCATGTTCACTGGCTATTCCGCGTTGATGATGGCAGAAGGGCTGCCTGCGGGTGGTCATATTACAACGCTGGACATCGATCCGAAGCACATCGCCATCGCCAAAAAGTATTTCGCCAGGAGCGAGCACGGCAAAAACATAACAGTGATCGAAGGACCGGCGCTGGAGAGCTTGAAAAAACTCGATGGACCGTTTGACCTCGTCTTTATCGACGCCGACAAGCCGAATTACATCAACTACTATGAGCACGTGCTGAAGAAGATGCCCTCGGGAGGCGTCATTCTCGCTGACAATGTCCTGTGGAACGGTGAGGTTCTCAACCCGAAAACAGAAGACGGAAAAGCACTGGCAGAGTTCAACGATCACGTGCACCAGGACAAGCGCGTCGAGAAAGTACTGTTGACCTTACGCGACGGCGTGCTGTTCATTCGCAAGAAATAACAAAGCTGTCACTCAACTGGAGCAGATGAAATGAGCACACAAGTCGGA
Source organism: Planktothrix sp. (assembly GCA_036703195.1). GTDB lineage: Bacteria > Cyanobacteriota > Vampirovibrionia > Obscuribacterales > Obscuribacteraceae > DATNPN01. Next base: position 13,821 of record DATNPN010000005.1, read on the forward strand.
GAGTTGAAGAGAACGCCGGTTGCCGCGGTTTTAAAACCCGAGTGCATCGGAGAGAAAGTGCGCGTTTGCGGCTGGGTCCGCACGCGCCGCGATTCAAAAGGCGGCTTCTCCTTTCTCGAGATCAACGACGGCTCTACGATCAAGAACGTGCAGGCACTGGCAGAAGCGAAGCTGTCCAACTACGAATCCGAGATTCTCAAAATCGGTATCGGCAGCAGCGTAGAAGTGGTCGCCACAGTTGTGGAGTCACCCGGCAAAGGGCAGGCGACCGAGCTGAAAGCGGAAAGCTTGCGCGTGCTCGGCTTCGCCGATCCAGCTACGTATCCGCTGCAGAAGAAAGGAACTTCTTTCGAATTTCTCCGCACAATCGCGCATTTGCGTCCACGCACGAACACCTTCGGCGCGGTCGCTCGTGTACGAAATGAAATCTGCAAATCCATACATAACTTCTTTCAGTCTCGCGGTTTCGTCTATGTACATGCGCCGATAATCACGGCAAGCGACTGCGAAGGCGCTGGACAGATGTTTCGCGTCACCACCTTCGAACCGAACGCAGCACCGAAGAAAGAAGACGGCAGCGTCGATTACGAACAAGACTTTTTTGGCCGCCCGACACACTTGACGGTCTCGGGACAGTTGGAAGGCGAAATCTATGCCACCGCGCTCACCGACATCTACACGTTCGGACCGACCTTCCGTGCGGAAAATTCCAACACGTCACGACACCTGGCAGAGTTCTGGATGATCGAGCCGGAAATGGCGTTTTGCGATCTGGAAGGCAACATGCGCACGGCGGAAGCGTTTCTCAAAACGATTTTCAACGATGTTCTCACTAATTGCCCGGCTGACATGGAGTTCTTCAACGAGCGCATCGACAAGACGGTGATCGAGACTTTGAAAGGAATTGTCGAAAGCGATTTCGTTCGTCTGTCATACACCGAAGCAGTCGACACCTTGTTAAAGAGTGGGCAGAGTTTTGAATTCCCGGTCGAATGGGGAATCGACTTGCAGTCGGAGCATGAGCGTTATTTGACTGAACAGGTCTTCAAAAAACCGGTGATCGTTTACGACTATCCGAAAGGCATCAAAGCATTTTACATGCGACTGAATGAAGACGATCGCACTGTGCGCGCCATGGACGTTCTGGTGCCGAAAGTTGGCGAGATCATCGGCGGCAGCCAGCGCGAAGAGCGCCTCGACGTGTTGGAAGCTCGCATGAAAGAGAGTGGGCTCGACCCGGAAGAGTACTGGTGGTATCTCGATTTGCGCCGGTATGGAACCGTCCCGCACGCGGGATTTGGTCTCGGTCTCGAGCGCACCGTGCAGTTCGTCACCGGTATGAGCAACATCAGAGACGTCATACCATTTCCGCGCGCCCCCAAGAGCGCCGATTTCTAAATCAGTGCTTCTGCTTCTTTTCCCAGTCGCGTAAGGCTTGCACGCCTTTGTCGAACTCGGCCGGCGTGGCGTAAAAATTGTGGGCGCCATCATTGCGCGACGGGTTGCGCACGTAGTAGAGGTAATTAGTGCTGGCAGGCGCGATGGCCGCGTGCAGCGATGCCAGTCCCGGATTGCCTACCGGCCCCGGCGGCAGCCCATGATACTTGCGCGTGTTATAGGGGGAGTCACGTTCAATGTCACTCAGATAGACCTTACCGTCATTCTTCCATTTGCCCGCCAGCTTTGACGCATATACGATTGTGGAGTCGACGCTGAGCGTCATCTTCAACTTCAAGCGGTTATAAATGACCGAGGCGACGATGGCCCGTTCGGCCGGCAGTTTCGCTTCGGTTTCGATTATCGAAGCGACAGTGACGACATCGTGCATCGACATGTGCGCATCGCTTGCGGGCTTCTCCAGTTCGCTGCTCCACTTGGCGCGAAACTCCTTCACCATGCCGGCAATCAGATCCGGCGCCGTGCTGGTCGAATAGACGAAATAAGTGTCAGGAAACAGGTAACCTTCGAGACTGGTCGCGTCCGCATCGAGATCTTTAATCAAGCTGGCATTATCCATCAGCTTCACTGCTTGATCGATGTTTTTCAACTTGAGAGAAGAGATTCGCACCATATCGTTAGCGATGTCCCAGCGGTTCCAACCCTCGATGACGGTGATCTTATCCGAGCCCTGACCGCCCTCCTCCAGGTTTTGCAAAACACCCAGGGGCGAAATCGGAGACGAGAAGAAATAATCGCCCGCTTTAATTTGCGGTCCGGCGCCTGTCAACTTGATGTAGATGCGCAAGGGCAGACGCTGCCGGATGATCCCAGCCTGGGCGAGCACGGCAATAGCCTCGTCGGGGGTGGCGCCCTTGGGAATTTGCACCAACTTGGTTTTGTCGACTTCGACCGGCTCCGTCAGGCTATCCCAGCCCATGTACAAAAGAATAGAACCGGCTGCCACCAGTACAAACGCCGCAATCGCGATAATCCGCAGATATTTCATCGCCAGAATCTACTAAGAGGTTTAGATCATATCCTCTTTTCGACGACCCTGTACGGCAGCGCCGAGAACCGCGCTGCATAGCGCTTTGCCAGTGCTTGACTTGCCAGGCCGGCCGCTGCCGTATACGTGTTGGATAGAACGAAGAGGCTATTTCAGCTGCGCTTCGATCTGGTTAGCTTCCTTCATGTGCTCTTCTATCGTAGGCAAAGTCTCTTTCGCCCAAGTTTGGCAAGCACCGGAGCCCGTGTCCTTTTCCTTCGTCACAGCGGCAACCGCTTGCTTATGACCGGCAACCATCGTCTCCATATACTTTTTATCGAACTCTGCACCGCTCAACGCTGCCAGAGCATCTTTCTTCTCTTTCTGTTTCTTAGAGATGTCGATTGGCAGGGCGACTTTGTCTTTTTCCGCCGCTGCCTTGAGCATATCGTTCGCATTAGAGTGATCGGTCACCATATGCTTGGCAAACTTCTGCACTGCCGGAGACTTTGCTTGTTTTTCCGCGATCTTGCCGAGATCCACTTCCAACATGCCGTCCTTGGCGATATTGCTGAGAAGTTCGATCTCCGCCTCAGGCGTGTTGGCCGATTGCGCTTTGATGAACATGCAGCTCGCCGCGGACAGCGCGATAGTTGTGGCCACAACCACTTTGAATTTCATAACTCCTCCAATCTCAACCGCTCAGCTTTTAGAGCAGCACATCCCAATCCTGGGCTATCCCATACAGTGTAACTGCTAGTCGACATACCCAGATCACAGTTAATTGACACTGTTGCAAAATGTCCCTGGCAGACGCAGTGGTACTATGTGGCTGAGTTTAATCGAGTGACTCTTTTGCAGATCTGGGTTGATGCCGATGCTTGTCCCGCGCCAGTGCGCGACATTGTCGTACGAGCCGCAGCTAAGCGCGCCATCTTAGCAACGTTCGTGGCCAACAAACCGCTGCAACTCCCGCAGTCGCCATACATCACATCGATTCAAGTCTCTCTTGGACCGGATGTCGTAGACGAGTATATTGTTGAGCATGCCGCTGCCGCTGATCTTGTAGTGACGCAAGATATCCCTTTAGCAGCGCGTCTGGTGCAGCGGGAGATTGTGGTAATAACGCCACGCGGCGACCTGTACACGCTGAACAACATAAATGAAGCGCTGGCTCAGCGCGATTTGATGCAAGGTCTGCGTGACACGGGCACAGTGATGACGAGCCAACGTGCCTACGATGACCGGCTCAAAAGACAGTTTGCCAACCACTTCGATGCGGAGCTGAATCGACTGGTGAGAAATGCGAAGTGACTTTGCTCTGTGCGGGAATATGATCTCAGATGCACAGGAAATGACATGGACGACAACACTGTAGATTCCGGAATTATTGCCTATCAGCAGAAAGAGTACGAGATCGCCATTGCGCTGCTCGAGACAGCCGACCGCAATGATTGGCGAGGACAACTTTATCTGGGCATGAGCTACTACTTGTTAGGCAAAATAGATGAGGCGCAAAGGGTGTTCTTCCGCATCAAGGGCGATTGTCCGGACAAAGATTTGCGCGAGAAAGCCGAAGCGGCATTCGCCGCTGTACGCGCCAAGTTAAGAGACGACGCCGAGCGCGAGCGCGAAGCAGAACGAGCCCGTCAACGCGCAGAGGCAGAGGAAGTGCAGTGGTGACGAGCGAGTCTACGGCATCGAGATGATGTAGCAGTCAACCATGCGAGCGCCTTTGAACAAGCCCAGCTCCTGCGCGGCTGCTTTTGATACATCGATGATTCTGTTCTTGGTGAATGGTCCGCGGTCATTGACCGTGACTACACACGATTTGCCGGTGCGCCGATTGACCAATTTCAATTTCGTGCCGAACGGCAGTGTGCGATGAGCCGCGGTCAACTTGGTTTTGTCGTGCAACTGCCCGGAAGCTGTGCGGCGCCCGTGAAAGCAGTCAGCGTAGTAGTCGGCCACGCCACTGAAATCCGCACCTTCGATGTCCGTCTCGATGGCTTGGGCGCTGGGTGTGAAGAGTATCGTCGCTACCGGTGCAACAAAGAACGAGCACAACAGTACTGGCAATAAGAGCGCGCGGACGGGTCTCATGACTCCAACCCCTTGTCTGGCAAAACGCTTGCAGAATCGGGATAGCTTATCATCAGCGGCGAATAATATATAGCCGAGCGCATTAAAGATTGAAAAAATCAACTGCTGGCTCTTTACCATGGATTGCTTGGATAAGATTCGCTTTAGATCAGGGTTTTGCCCAGAACTTGGCAGCCGATTCAGCCACCTGGCTGAAATCTTCTTTAGCGTTTTAAGGCGAGCATGGCAGTCAACTGACGGGCGCCGCCTGTTCGCGATCGTCGCGCTGCAGAAAAAGCACCGCCGCTACAGAGCTCAGCGTCAGCACAACCAGCAGCCCGAATGCCGCGGCGAAGCCACCGGTGACTTGCGCCAGAGTACCTGTCAACGCGGGCGCTGCAATGCCGGCGGCTGCGAAAAAGCAATCCATGATACCGAGACTGGTGCCAGCCTTATCGCGAGCGATGTCGTAATTGAGGGCGTAGAATGCCGCGTTCGGCATCATCCCCAAGCCCATGCCCAGTGAAATCATGGTGATAGAAAAGAGAAGCGAGTGACTGAAAATTACAGGAATAAAACAGAGCGCCGAGAGCAGTTGGCAGATCCAGATCTGGTGTGAGCGGGCGATGCGATAGCTGCCTGTCCGCTGGTAGAGCAGATCCGAAAGCCAACCAGCCACAGGCATCAATATCGCTGCCACCAGCCATGGTGCCATGGTAAACCAGCCGACTTGCGTCAACTTTAGCTTGTATGTCTCTTCGAGATAACCGGGAAACCAGATCATTCCGAAGAATGCCAGGTAGCCAAACGAAAAGAACGCCAGATTGTTGGCGAAGAGGGCTTTGTTAAATAGCATCGTGCGCCAGGTTGTGCCACCGGCAGCATGATCTGATTTGCGGATATCGAAGTCCGAACGTGTTCTGTCCGATAAAACACCCTCGCGAATGTATTTGAGCTCTTCGTCGCTGACTTTGTCACATTTTTCCGGATAATCAGTGAAAACGCCTAGCCAGACCAGCGACCAGATCAATCCCAGACTGCCCAGAAAGATGAATGTTATGCGCCAACCGATACCAGTAATTAAGTGTGAGAGAAGAGGAGCGCCAATGACCTGTGCCAGGGGCACCCCGACCAGCCCGGCAGCCGTTGCGCGAGCGCGCTCTGAGGCGGGCAGCCAGTCCGAGATTACCCGTCCGAGCGAAGGAAAGTGGGGCCCTTCAGCGATGCCCAGGGCACTGCGCAGAAAAAACAGCGGCCAAAAACCAGAGGCCAGCGCCATCAGCGCCGTGCAGGTCGACCAGAGAATAGCGGCAGCGGACCAGATTTTATGAGACCCGTACTTGTCCACTAGAATGCCGCCGCCGACCGTCATGATCATGTAGCCGATGCCGAAGGCTGCGCCTATGTAACCGAATTGAGAGTCACTGAGGTTGAAATCGTGCTTGATCGGTCCGATCGCATAGGAAATCGCGGAGCGGTCGAAATAATTGACAAGGGTGATGAGAAAAGCCAGCCCAATTACGATCCAGCGAAAGTTAGTTCGTGCTGCGGCTGAATTAACTGCTGTGACCGGCTCATCCAATGCGTTCTTAGCGGATTCCATATATAAGGATTCGAACTCGAGGGACGCCAAAGTCCGACCAGGCTGATTGTTTGGCACACGACCCAGCCATCTTATCCGATCTCCGCAGGTTAAAAAAGAAATTTAACTGCCTAAAAAGTGACTTTCGTTTTGAACTTTTTGCCGGCGCGGAACGTATTACTTACCAGACTCATAGTGCAGGAGAGTGATGATGATCATGCGAAAAATGACCTTTCTCGTCCTAGGCGCAGCTCTGGCAGCGTTTAGCTTTAGTCCCGTACTGGCCCAGGATGCAGACGACGCTTCTGCACCGACGTCAGACGAGGTGATGATTGCTGATGTGACAGATCCGGGCAGTATGGCGGATCTGATGTTCGGTCTGTTGACCGGGACACCGACAGTGGCCGCTGCAGGCGTGGCTGATGGCGGACCGGTACTGATAGCCGCCGGACCTGGCGGCGAAGGCGGACCGCCCGCAGGTGCAAAACGCTGGCATCACGACCACGACGGGCCGTTCGCAGCCCTGGAAGGACCGCTGGCGTTATCGGACGACCAATGGGAGAGGCTCTGGGCCATCCACGGAGATAGCGAAGATCAGGTGGGACCAAAAAAATTAGCTCTCCATACCGCCATGCGGCACTTCATGGCAGCGGTCGGCGATTCCAATCAGGACACGAAGAAGATCAAAGATCTGCAAAATCAGATCGCATCTCTCAAAGCCGACCTTTCACAAGCCGAGTCCAGCAAGCTCGTCGCCATGTCGCAAGTTTTGACAGGCGACCAGCGTGCAGCGATTCATAAAATGATGATCCGCCATATGCTCATGCATAAATGGCACGGGCATCACGGCGGACCAGGCGGACCAGAACACGGACCGATGCATCACTAACTCTCACTGCCCCACCACCACACCGGGCGCTTCGCAAGAGGCGCCTGTTTATTTAGTATCACCAGCGGTGGCGCTGTGGAGCCGGGCTCCTGCCAGGCATCGGAAAGTGATACCACAAGAGCGGTGCCAGCCAGACTCCGGCGCTCGACAAAGTCAAAGACCGATTCGTTAGCGCTTGCTTTTGTCTTTGCGATTCTTACCGTGTTTTTCCACGGTCTCGACAAGACGCTCGTAAACCAGCGTTCCGGTTGTGCGTGCATCTTCGGTCTGTTTGGCCTGTGGTGCGGTAAGCGCTTTGAACTGACCGCACGCACTCCAGCGTCCCGAAGAGAGGCTGCGAACGTGATTGCGCATATTAGTGGCCTCGACATCGCGTTTAATGCTGTGCAGCAAGTTGGCATAGTTCGTCATGATCGATAGCGATTCGGGATGACTCGATCCGACGATACTAGAGCGAATCGAAAGCGCTCGCTTGTACATCTCTTCCGCTTTCGCATTGTTCTTATTGGCGTGATAGAGCATGGCCAGATTATGGGCCACAATGCCGACATCATCATGTTTAGGGCCGAGCAGATTTTCGTAAAGAGCGAGTGTCATCTCGCAGTATGGTTGCGCTTCTTCAAACTTGCCTTGCTTCCACAATGCTTCTCCCAGGCTCTCCAGCGTCATTGTCAGTCGGTCATCCTCGATGCTGTTTGCCTGCAAGATTTCATAAGCGGCCTGATACTTGCGCTCCGCCGATGCAAAATTCTCGTCTTCCAGAGCCGTATCGCCAGCGCTCATGAGCTGAGTCCAGGTCTGGGCGATCTCGTGCTCGGCGGTATTAGCAGGCAACTTGACCGGACGTTGCCCTGCTACCGAAGCGCCGAATTGGTAGTCACCTTCAGGCATTATCTGCTGCGCGTCTGCCGGTTTCGAGCGAGCGTACTCAGTCAGATCGATCGCTTTGAAGTGACCAGAACGATTCCACTTTCCTGAAGTGACACTGTGCATGTCCTGACGCAATGACTCAGCTTCGGACTCTCGTCCAAGTGCCACCAGTAATTTGGCGTAGTTGCCGATCAGGTTTTGTACATCGGGATGCTGCACGCCCAGCTCTCGCACGCGAATTTTGCAGGCGCGGCCGTAGTACGGCTCGGCCAAATCCATCTTGCCCGCGGCGTGATAGAGCATGGCCAGGTTTTGCAAGACCACTGCTACATCAGCATGATCGCCGCCCATCATCGACTCATAGACATCGAGCAGTCCGACGAGAATAGGTTCTGCCTCAGCCAAACGTTCGGCGCGCCAGAATGTCTCGGCGAGCCGCTCTAGACAAAAAGCATAGCGATGATCGAGTTTGCCGAAAAGCTGTCGAGCCATCTCAGTAGCGGCGGTCCAGTCGCGTTCAGCATCGTCGATGCTTTGCGCCTCTTCCGCCGTCTGGACCAGGTCGTTAAACTCTTCTTCGATGTGGCCAGTGACGGCCATGCTTCAATGACTCCAATTCGCCCAAACATTTCTATTATGCACTGTAGCCGATAAAACTCAACGGATCGCGTGACTGGGCGGTGCAAACGCGACAAATCGCTAAAACATATGACCGCCTCGGGCGACTAAACCGATGCCAAAACTTTCAGCGAATCTCCGACTCGAATCACACCGGTGTTGCGATGAATGAGATTTTCGCCAAACAGTATTTGCTTCTCGAATCGGCGATACGTGGCCAAGGTCTTCAGCGGTTCCACTGCGCGCTGTGCAGTGGCTTGCTCGATCGTCGTCATAACACAGCGAGAGCTCGGTTTGACCACGGAAAATTCGACAGGACCGATATTCACACACTTCCATGTATCTTCTTCGAACGGTGCTGTGCCGTCAACGACAATGTTAGGACGAAAGCGATTCATCAAGATCGGCTGCGCAAGACGAGAATTAAGATCGTCCAAAGAAGCTTGCGAGATGAGCAGGACCGGATAACCGTCGGCAAAGCTGACCTGATCTTCTTCGGATACTCTGTACTTCTCGTCGATGGTGCGAATAAAGGCAGGATCCATCGTCACTAGTCTGGTTTTTACTTCCAGATAGCTGGTAAACCATTGCCCAACTTCATCGCCCTGATCGACAGCGACACAGCCTTGGCCCCAAATCTCCACGTCTATGTTTCGTCCGGTTTCTATGGCAGTAAGTTCAAATGGCTCCATATTCGGTGCCGTCAGCCGCAACGAGATTCCACCATTGTGCTCGAGCATCTCCGGCTTGATCAACGCCATGCGAGAAGATTGACGTTGCGTGAGAAATTTGCCATCCGCATCGCAGACCATAAAACGCCGGTCATTTTCAAAACCGGTGGCGCCAATGCTGGCGCTCTGCACGCTGGTGCCGGCGCAAGACTTGATCGGAAAAATATTGATCTCGGTGACGGTATATGGCATAAACTAATCCCGCTCGATTTCTTCTTCGTCCTTGATGTGAATCTTATGTCCTGGAGTTTCCTCTATCTGTTCGTCGCTTTGAGCGTCCGGCGAGAAATTGGTGGGATTCCAAACCGGTTGCTCCGCATGAGCATCATGCTGGGCACCGCCGGCAGTATTGTCAGTTGCACCTTGATCAGGAGGCGCCGCCCTGTTGCTGTGCGGATGCGCCATGCGCTGGAATTCCTGCGCTAATGGATCGATCGACTCTTGCTCGTCGGCGTTCTTCTCCGTTGTATAAACAAGATCATCGGGGCGGACGTAGCGATCGCTCAGGCGGAATTGCGCCGCGTCATGCAACTTGGCTACGAGCTCCGGCGGTTTGTTTTGCAGGACCAGGGCGTACTGTTGCCGCTGTTTATTGCGCTTCTCTATGTTGCCATTCAACAACTGCAGCACGCCGTACCTGATGGCCGGAACCAGTAAAAACAACGTTCCGTATATTGTCAGCGGTGCAAGAAGCGGCGTCACCGCGATCAGAAGCGGCGTTAATTTATGCATATGCGAGATCGTGAACAGTGCCCACCAGCTGCCGAGGAAATTGAAGCCGGCGAGAATATAAACGGGAATGAGTGCATCCGGCGTAATGGCACTGAACTGCCAGGGAAACTCTTGCAAAAATGCCGGCACAAAACCAGACTTGAACGCTGACATCGTGGCACGCGCTTGCAAATTCGGAAATACGTAAACGATATTGCCTTGGTCGGTTACTTCCGGTTTGCCTTCAAACCGCACCAGTACTGGCAGCATGCCGTCTTCATTTTTAGGATCTTCGCCCGTATAGGGGGCAATTTGCTCCGCCACGACGACACCATGATTGGCGTGAATCACTTCTGCGATTGCCTGCCATTCCCGTTCTTCCAGGTGTTTATTTGGATTGCCGTCGCCAAATAGGAAGGAGAAAACGTTGAAAAGAAAGTTGCCTTTGTCTTGCTGCGGCTGCTTCAGGGTTGGGCGATCATAACTCTGATAGTACGGGTCGCCGTATGTCGACCAGGAACCCCACCAGAAGAGATCGCGCAAGATCATGTAATCGAAAAAGTTGAAGCTAAAATCGAAGCCGCCACCATCGCCACTATCGCGGTCCGATGACGCCTGCAACCCGAGAACAACCGCGATGATGATAACGACCACGGCCAAAAACGAGATAATCAGCATTATCCCGAAGGAGATACGCAAGAGGAAGAAGGCAAGCTCGAATGCTTTGGCACAGATCTCATCGATTATCTTGGCGATACCGGTAGCGAGATACGATGTTTCGAAGGCGGGGTCGAACTTATATACGATATCGCCCGCGGTGCTGACCTCGAGATGACCGTTTGTGTCGGCTGCGATCTTGTTGAGCATGAGCGTAACGCGGTTGAGCGCATAGCCTGTTTTCGCAGCGATGTCGGCAGAAGTAACCCGGCGCCCCAAACTGTTGATGGCGTCGATTACTGCTTTTCTCTCTTCAGTCTGCATCCTAAGCCCCTCCGGGCCTGCATTATACTCGATTATGCTAATGCTTTGAGATGAGAGCCATGGCAGCGTTATACATGGCAAGGAGCGCGCACATCAATGACTCCCCGGCGATGGCGCCGGAGGCGATGGGGACCACGAACAGGTCGGCGGTCTTCTTCGACAGGCGCGACCAGATCTCGGTGATTACGGCGCCTAAGAAGAAGGCGAGCGAGTTTTGAAACGGAACCACCCACGCCAAACCCAAACCCATCGCCGAAGGTACGTACGGTTTCCACTTCTTGGGCACAAAGTGATCGAGAAGAGCGAGCAAAATACCCAGGACCGCCGCGATTATCATGCCGTATCGGGCTTGTAGAGGAACGTAGCTGATCCCCTGGGTCAGAGCTTCAGCCACGGCGCGCCACATGTTGGCCGAGGGCGGATTGTATTTTTCCAACGTCGCTCGATCAGGAATCATGAGGTACCAAGCCGGTACTACTGCAAGCGTGCCAAAAAACAATCCGATGAACTGAGCTATAAACTGCTTGCGGGGATTGGCGCCCAGCAGATAACCGCTCTTTAAATCGGTGAGCAGATCGGCAGAGCTGGAGGCGATGTTGGCGGTAACGCTACCCGTCATCAGGTTGGTAGTCGTGCTTGCTTTGGCCAGTCCAGCGTAGGCAAGCTGCGTCAACTTACCCATGGCACCGATGGGCGTCACGTCCGTTTCTCCGGTAGAGCGGCAAGCAACCAGCGCTAGAGCAAAGCTCATAAGAACAGCGAGCAGACCGAGAGGAACAGCGATGTTGAAAGCGAAGAACTCCAGGCAAACCATGAAGATAGAAAGGGGAATGATACCTGCCATGAGCCAGCTCATCGGCACTTCAATGCTTGATAATCTGTCCGCGGATGAACTCTCGGGGCTGCTCTTATCGAATTTGATGCTGGTGAACGAGCGCACAATCGTTTTCCACTGCAACGCAAACGCAGTCAGTCCGGACGTCACCATCAGCGCCGTGCCCGGCCACAAAGACCATTTCAGCAGTTTGGCCGGCTCCGTAATCTCGTGAATATTAATCATGTGCGGACCAATGATGCAATATAACAGCAAGCTGCCCACGAACATCGACGCAGAGACGCGCAGACCGACGATCATGCCGGCGCCGATGAGAAGAACACTGGGCTCAAAGCCGAATCCGGGCACTTGCGTCATGTCGACGTTTTGCATCTGAGTTCTAAAAGGAATCAAATCTGTCAGCTTCAAGTTCAGTTTTAGCTGCCATTCGAACTCACCGTTCTTTAGAAAGCCGACGATCAAACCGACAACCAGCGCGCTCACAAGCGCGTATGCCTGAATAATCGATTCACGCGTGCGACCGTAAAGACTGCGCAAAGTCTCTGCCGCCGCAATCCCGGAGGGAAACGGCAACTTCTCGCGGTTGACCATCTGTCGTTTCATCGGCACGGCGATGAAGACGCCTAGCCCCGCAGTGATCAGCACCCAGATCGACATGATCTTCCAGTCCATGTGCACGCCGGTGATGAGGAGCAGCGCACCGAATGCGGTGCCGACAGTGGCGCCGGTCGAATATCCGGCTGCCGATGCAGTCGACTGCATACAGTTGTTTTCCAGAATAGACATATTGGTCAATTTGGGAAACAGCGTGCGCATGGAGTTCCATATAACGAACGAGAGAACACAGGCGGTGATGGCTACGCCGAATGACCAGCCAACCTTGATCGACGTATACAGATTGGAGATGGACATGAGCGATCCGAGGACGCCGCCCATTAAAACGGCGCGCAACGTGAGCTGGGGCATCTTGTCGCCCTGATAGACCTTCTCGTACCAATCTTCTTCTGAAATCTGCGCGATCTCGCTGAGCAGGAGCTGTCTCTCCTCCTTCTCGCCACCGCCGCCCATCCCTTCTATAGCGCTGGGATCTTCGGAGTTCATCGCCACCGTGTCTATCGGCGGGTAGGTTTCGAACTCCTTATTGGAGGAATCGGCAGGACCTGTTTCGCTCAACTTGCACCTGATTCTTGCCTGACAGCCATTGGCCGCACCAATGATAACCCGCTGTCATCTGTGTTCTGAATCACAGCGGCAAGATTAGATAGTTGTGATGAAGAAAAAGTCAGACCGCGTACGCCGGAATCATCGCCGGTACGCTCAACGGATTGCCGATTACCGACATGCGGCACTTCGCCTGCACCAGGCAGTGTTTCTCGAATTGATCGATTACGAACTGAACGCGTTCGCCGGGCGGCATCGCCGGCACTCTGATTACCGGCACATTGCGTCGCCGATAGCATGATTCGAGAACGCGGCTAATCTGGCGAGTAAACTCCAAATTCTCGCGCCGAACATCATTTTGCTCGAAAAAATCGAGCTCTTCGATGAGAAAAGCCATGCTGTATTGAGAGGCATCGAGCTTCGAGAACGCGGCGGGTATCTCGATCTTGTCGTGGATGTAATAGGCTTCGCCGTCAAACAATCCGCGATCGAGAAAAACGGGACCGGGATATTTGGCTATCGCGGTCTCCGCCGCGACCTGCCGTCGCAGCACTTCGGATTGGAAAGAGGACCTGTCGAGCCAGGGAAGATACTGACCTTCTTTGATGACTTGCGTGGCAAACTCTTCAACTACCTTGAAGCCGCGCTGAGAGAGATGCGAGATTATAGTTGTCTTACCGACCGACGGACCGCCTGTGATCACTGCTCGCATGAACGCACTCCGGTTTGTTGTGAGCTACCGTGGCAAGCCATCTCTAGCCAGCGCTTTCGGCAGTCGACAGTTCCTCTTAGCTTCTTACTTTAGTGGGTTTTTCAGATCTCGCAAACTAATTAATTGCAAGGTTGAGTCGGATTACCAGGCTCTCATTGGTTTTCCGAGCGAGAGGCGGTTTGGGCCAGCCGGGCACGAATGGCTGGCATAGCCTCTTCGGTCGCTTTCTCGCCGGCGGCGATGGCGCGCACGCCGTCAGAATACTTTTCCGAGAGAAGATGAATTCCATTTACGTCGGGGTGTATGAGGACATCCGCTCTCTTTACCGCATCTTCGTCCAGCTTCGTCAGCAAGAGCGAAGTGACGCGGGACGGCACGGTAAGGATATGCCTGAATGATCGTCTCGGGTCGGGATGACTGTACTCCTCATCGACATCGACCGCGATCACTATGTCGGCGCCCATGGCGCGAGCTTGATCGACCGGCAGGTTTGCTTCGATGGCCCCGTCAACGCACAACGCACTCTCACCGACGGGCACGGCCCGTCGCAAAAATGGAATGGCCGAACTCGCTTGAAGAGCCAATCCCAGGTTGCCCTTATCAATTGTTAGAGCGGTGCCATCAACCAGGTTGGACGCCACCGCAGCGAACGGAATCTTCAAATCTTGAATATCGCGATCAGACGCAGCCACTGAATTGTTCAAATAATTCCTGAACTTGCTTCCTCGATAGAGCCCATCGTACGGGCGATAGCCGAATAGATGCGGAATCAAACAGATAGGTATGGCCGCCACACGCAACGGTATTGGAACGGTGTTGTATGCACGCAACATTTTTTTGTCGAGAAGCTGCTGCTCGATCTGATCGGGGTCCAAACCGGCGCAGTACAGACCGCCGACTATGGCGCCCATGCTGGTTCCGACTATGCCGTCGATGGGAATATTTTCACGTCGCAAGACACGCAGCACGCCGACATGCGCGGCGCCACGCGTGCCGCCGCCACCGAGGGCGAGAATCACCCGGGGACGGTGGGCCGAGCCGGCATTGACCGACCCTGTCTCGGTTGCCGCTAACACCGGCTGATTGGCCCAGAGAGAGACAAACGTCGCTAGCGAAACTAAAAATCTCTTACGCAAAGACCCGACTGACTCCATGCAATGCGCCTTGGCGCGCCTGCTCGCTCAAGATATAACCGTATTAGCAAACGTTCGAGATTGCAGGTAACGTAACGATCAGTTGAGAAAGTGATTACTAATACAAATCTTATGCAGTGCCAGAGCCGCTCCCTGTGCCAGTTCTAGCCATATCAATCGCGACCGGTCTATACAAGAGCCCGAGTACGGCGGCACAGCGCCGTGGTAAGAGATCTATAGGTATGGGAACGATAAGAGCTGCCCATGCTATAACTGGTACCTGCATTTCGCTGTTGTCATAGCAGCGAAAGTCTACCGAGGGTGACAACGTTGGAAATTCTCAAGCAGCCGGCTATTCAGTTCGCAATCTGGTTTGCCGTCTTCTACCTGTATAACGGACTGGGCATCACGCTCGGTTATCACAGGCTGTTGACGCACAAATCGGTCAAGATTCCGAGATGGCTCGCCTACTTCATCGTTTCCGGTGGCTATTTCTGTTTGATGGGCTCACCGATCGTTTGGGTCGGCGTGCACCGTTTGCATCATCAGAAGTCAGACCTGCCGGGCGATCCGCATTCTCCTCGTGACGGCTTCAAACACGCGTTGTTCGAGTGGATGTTCGACATGCGCTCCGTGCAATCGGATGAAGAGTTGCAGGCTCAGGTCCCTGACCTGATGAAAGACAAGTTTTATCGCTGGCTCGGATGCACTCACGATGCCGGTCAAGCTCAGATGTGTCTGTACCTGAACATCGCCTTTCGCCTGGTGGTTTGTGTATTCCTCGGCTGGCCTGCCATGCTTGCCAGTATCGCCGCTACCTTCATTGTCTTCTGGTCCACGCAGCTGGTTAACGCAGTTTGTCACCTGCCTACTGCCGGGTACCGTCTCTACGAAACCCGCGAAGACAGCCGCAACGTCTGGTGGGTAGCCCTTCTCTCGCTGGGCGAGGGCTGGCACAACGCCCACCACGCCATGCCGAAATCCGCTCGCCACGGCACCCTCTGGTATGAGCTCGACGTTACCTGGATCTCTATCTGGCTGCTGAACAAAATCGGTTTGGCTGAAAACATCATCTATCCCCACCTGAGCCCAGTCAGACAGCCGGCTATCGCGCTCCAACCAGTGACTCCGGCAGCAATGATCAAACCCACCCACACGGCTTCGCTAACAGCAGTTGCACAGCCAATTGCAGAAATTCATCCAGAGCAGGTTTTAGAACCGGCTCTGGCAGAGAAGTCGTAAGCAAGATCAATAATCGAGCATCAATAAGACCGGTACGACTACGTGCCGGTTTTTTTTGTAGCGTTGCAGTGAATAAACCGAGTCGTAGAGCCGGAGCCGGCAGGTGCCGGCGCTGCCAGACGCCAGGTAACATGCCGGTATTGTTGTCTGACAGCAAAGACAACTCGCCTTCAGAATTGAAGGCATTGATGCAGGAGCGTCCACCAGGCGATCAGCGAAGCGCCGACGCGCCGAGCGAGGCGTGCGGCACCTAGCGTTTTAACAGCGGAGGAGCGCCCGAGGGGGGCTTAGGCAGCAAGCTGCCCAGCTCCAGCGACGGAGCGAATAAATAGACCTATGTCTTCGCTTTCCAGATCGGATCTGAGAATTTGCTCGACTTACTGCCGCCCTGATCGGAAAACCAGCGCGTCATCGTCATCTTTTGCTGCGTATAGAACTGAATGCCTTCTTTTCCCTGTATGTGCAGATCGCCGTAGAAGCTGTTGTTCCATCCCGTGAAGGGAAACCACGCCATCGACGCGGGCACGCCCACATTGATGCCGATCATGCCGGCATTGAATCTGTGTTTGAACTCGCGCGCCGCTCGGCCGCTGTTGGTGTAGATGACGGCTCCGTTGCCGTATGGGCACTGGTTGCCCAGTTCTATCGCATCTTCAATTGTATCGACGCGCACCACCGACAGTACTGGTCCGAAAATCTCTTCACGCACGATCGTCATGTCAGCTTGTGCTTTGTCGAAGATCGTCGGTCCCAAGAAAAATCCTTTCTCCAGTTTTACTTTACGCCCATCTAGAGCCAGTTTCGCCCCTTCGGATTCGCCTTTATCGATGAATCCGCGCACCTTTGCCAGATGCTCCGCGGAGATCAGCGGACCCATGTCCGGAGCATCGTCGCCATCAGTCGGACCTACCCTCATTTTTTCCGCCGCTTCGACAAGTTTGGGCATTAGCTCTGCAGCGGCTTCGCCGACCGGTATAGCCAGACTGCCGGCCATGCAGCGTTCGCCGGCGCATCCAAACGCTGATGCTTGCAGGGCTTGCACGGTCTGTTGCATATCTGCGTCAGGCATGATGATGATGTGGTTTTTCGCTCCGCCTGCCGCCTGCACGCGCTTGCCGTGCGCGGTGCCGGTTTCGTATACATGTTTTGCGATGGCGGTGGAACCGACGAAAGAGATCGCCTTGATTAAAGGATGCGTCAATAGTGCATTGACGCAATCTTTGCCGCCATGCACGACGCTCAAGACACCCTTCGGCAAACCGGCTTCCACGAGCAATTCGGCGATCAATATGCTGCTGAGCGGCACTTTCTCGGACGGTTTGAGGATGAATGAATTACCGCAGGTGATAGCGATCGGATACATCCACAACGGCACCATGGCGGGGAAATTGAACGGCGCAATGCCGGCGCAGACGCCGAGCGGATGGCGGACTACCTCGCAATCTACGTTGCGAGCGATATTTTCTAGAATGTCACCGTGCATCAAGCTGGGAATGCCGCAGGCGAACTCGATCACTTCGATACCGCGCTGCACAGACGCGCGTGCCTCAGGAAGTGTTTTGCCGTGCTCGCGCGTGACCAGGCGCGCAATTTCCTCATAGCGCGTCTCCATCAAATTCTTGAAGCGGAACATGACGCGTGCGCGCTCGACGATCGGCACTTCGCGCCAGTCGAGAAAGGCTTTGTGAGCCGCCTGCGCCGCACGGTCAACATCCTCGGAGCCGCCCATGGGTACTTTGGCAAGCACCTCACCAGTGGAGGGATTGTAGATGTCGCCAAATTCAGTCGCCGAAGATGCAACCCATTCGCCACCGACGAGCAGTTTGCATGTCGTCACAGCGCTTTGCGCAACAGCCATCGCCAAATCCTCCAGTGAAACGCCACTCACGGGAAAAGAATATCTTTTGTATAGCCGAATGACAACTGTCAGCCCCGCCTGATCGGCGCTACAACGACGTGATCGAGGCTATATATTTCTAACAATCGCCCCCGCGACAACAAATTCCAAGAGCCTTCTTCGCTATGCGACCGGGTAATATTTTCCGATTAGTGACTTACTCCGAGGGCAACAATGATTAGCAGACGTTATCTCGCATTCATAGCGGGTGCAGTCAGTATCGCTGTGCAAACCGCAGCGCAGGCAGAGAGCTGGGTGACAGTCGCCGAGGGCAAACCTTTGGTGGCTAACTCGACGCAGATTCAGCGCCTTTCTGACAGCATCGAGATACCGAAAGGTGAGGAAGACCTGCAGCTCTACCTGACTTATACGAACGGAGGCGGCGGCGCCCCGGCGTACAAGTGGCTGCGCATTCAATCCGCCAGTCTGGAGTATGTGACGGAGCAGCAGTTTCAGGGCAAGCCCGAGTTCAATATGAACGTCACCGGCGACATGACCTGGGGCGGAAATCAGCTTCTCGTCACAGGTGCGGGACCGGTTGGTGCTAAATTCAACTGGATTTTGCGCACGCCACAACCGACAATCACCAGCGTAAGTCCGCTCACCATCAATACCGGCAACAATTTGACCATTACCGGAACCAACTTTTGCCCTCATCCAAGGCACAACGTCGTCACGATCGGTGGGCAGTCGGCGCGCGTGCAATCAGCCAATGCCAATCAAATCGTAGTGGAAGTGCCGGAAGAGGCAAAGAGCGGAGCCACTCAATTGACTCTCTCGGTGGCGGGCATTCCTGTACCGGCGGAGATGCTTGGCGTCACCGTATCGGCACAGCCATACCTGCGCAACGTCAGTCAGGCCTTCGTAGCACCGGGCAATTCGTTCACCATATACGGTGAGGGTTTGGCCGGCACGCCGCAAGTGTTCGTCGGACAGTTTCCTGCGCAAATCGTAGAGCACACTCCCACTTCAATCACTGTGGTGGCACCAGGTGACCTGAGCAACCTCTGGAACGTGCCGAACTTGTTAGGAGGACCGTACTGGCCGATCAAAGTGCTGATCAACGGCGTCAAAGCGCGCAACACACTCTCTATCGAGTCGCATGACGTAGGCTAAATCAGAAGAGCGACTAGGAGGCGCGGGCGTGCACCTGGCGCAGTCGCCGCAGCTCGTCGTCGTCGGTGACGTCGGGGCATTCGCCGCCGGCAAGACGCGTGTTCATGTTTTGAGTGAAGAAACCGAGCTTTTTCAGCATCCAGGCGTCAGGACGCTTTGACGCCAGCTTCTCTTTCAGATGCTGTATGCCGGCAAGCAAGGTTCCGTCTTCGAAACTGCGAACTGATTCGCCGGCTCCCAGTTTGCTGCCGCAGTGGGTGCAGTGCAGAACCTCGACGATATTGGCAGCAGGCACCGGACCTAAAGCGGCGCAAGACAGACTGAGCGGATCGCCATCGCCAGGATTAAGCTCCTGAATGAAGTCGATCTGCATCCAGGTGCGGACGTTGAATTTGACCCGCAAAACGACCGCTTCGCATGTCAACGAGTTGACCCGTCCTGGCTGCACGTCACGCATGCAGGCAAGTCGAGCATAGGTGTAAGCATCTGATGCTTTGGTGCAGAAAAAGCTGTAATTGTTGCGCCCCGGCTCGATTAGGCCGGATTTGTTGATTTCGAAGCGGCGGTAGCAGTTGGTGCCGTGATAAAGCGAGATCTCACCCAGTTCAGCATTGAAATCCAGCCCAGGATGCTCCCGGGCAAATTCTGCTAACGGTAAGGGAATTTGATGCTCAGGATACGAGTCCAGAATGAGTTCCTCTGTGGATCGGCAGGCCTGGTAAAGTTGTCAACAAAGTCTCTCTTTCCCTATGCCACTGTCCAATAATGTCCAAACCGCTAGAGAGATTGACCTTATTTTATGCACTTCTTGACTTCTATTGTAGGCTAGATTTGCTGCCTGTCTCCAATTAATTTCTCTGGTGAAAGTCGAATACCCTTGTGTACTGGCGAAAAACGTTGGTTCATTGTTCCCGAGCCAAATTCAGCCAATTCAACAACCCTTGCCGGCAAGCTAAAACCCGCAACAGCGCCAAAAAGCATGCAAAAATGCTCCTTTGACCATCTTCCACCGGCTGCGTGTGGTTAACGTGAAAAAGCTATTCCATATATTTGTCGCGCGCCGATTGAATCGCCGACAGAGCATCCTGGATAGCATCACGCAGTTTGCTCAGACCAGTATCTGCTGATTCTCGTACTGCTTGTGTAGCCTCCAGCCGACCGTTTGACAGGTCGTACTGCACCTTTTGTGAGAGCTGCTCCAGTTTGGTGCAATTAGAATCAATTGCCGTATTCAGCTCCGTCGTAGCTTGCTGGCGCAGTTGCTGTATTCTGCCGGTGGCCGCATTGCGCTCGTCACTGAGCTCAGGATCACTGTCCAGGCTCGATGTCTCAGCCAGGCGGCGGCAGGCAAGCTCAGTCTCTTTTATCTGCGCTTCGGTGCGCTGTAGTATAGCCGTCACTTCTGAGGTTGATCTCTCAGCGTGCAAGCTGGTCTCTTTGAAGATCTCTTCCAGACCGGCTTGTTGCCCACGACCGACTGCATCGATGCTGTTCATGCACTCTTCCACCAACACCTGCAGTTGCTGGCGGGCAGCGCCCAAACTGGACTCGAGACCGACCAGTTGACCGTTGGCTTGTCCTTCCGACTCTTCGGCAAACTTGCCGATGAGATCCGCCGACACGCTGCGCGTCTTGCCCTTCCACTCACGCAGTTTAGGTATGAGAGTGTCGGTGAGGATGCGTCTGGTTGATTGAGAAACACCCAGCTGAGTCGTGCGCACGGTGTGACTGATCGTCTGCTCGTACTCTTCGCGACTGGACTTCAATTTGTCTCCGGCACGGTCCCACGAGCCCTCGATCTCCTCCGACATGAAGTGTACGTTGCGCTCGAGAGAGCGCACCACATTAGATGCTTCTTTGTTCATGCGATCCCTGAAACGATCGAAGCGGGCGGTGAGCTTGTCCGTGTAGCTCGTGTTGGTGTCGCGCATGCCATCGCAGATCGAATTGACGAGATTTTGCAACTCTTCAGTTCGCTCGTAAACGAGCTTATTGAGACGTTCTTCGCTCGACTTGGTGAGCGCGTCGGTGTCTACCCTGAACTGGCGACAAACGTCACGCAGCGACTCGTAGAGAGCATTTTTCGTCTCTTCCACCTGGCTCTGATTGGTATTGAGGAGCTGCTTGATCGTGTAACGCCCGTTGGCAGCGACATCGGAGATCTTCAATCTCACTTCTTCCGACGAATCATCCAACTTCTTGGTGTTTTTGCCGGTCAATTCCGTCAGCGAAGATTGATGCTCGGCTTCTATGGCAGCGGCCGCTGAGACGAGCTGATTGACTTCGCCGTTGAGCCGGTTTTTCACTTCGTCGGCCTTCTCGCCCAGTTTTTTGCCCGCTTTGGCAACCTGCTGCTCGAGGCGATTCATCAGAGTCGCCATCTCGTTCATCACGAGACGCGGCTCCTGAAACACCACGGGGGGCTCTTCCACCGGCTCCGGTTCTGGCTCGGGCTCGGGCTCTGGTTCGGGCTCAGGCTCAGGCGCTGGAGCGACCGGAGGAACTGGCGCCGTGGTTGCGTGCACGATCGGTCCTGGAGCTAATGTCGCCGGACCCAGTTTGGCATCTGCAGCCATTGGCACTGCAGGCTGAGCTGGTGGCTCCGCCTCCTGCGCTTGCACAGGCGCGACACTTATAGCAGGGAGTGATGTGCCTGATGCCGCTGCCTGGGGCGCTGCCACCTCGGGCGGTGCTGCCGCAACTGGCGCGACAAGCGGTGGCACGGGCAGTACCGGGCTCTCCGGTATTGCCGGCGGTGCCTCGAGAGCTGGCGACGGGGCTGGTGCCTCGACGACAAACGGCTCCGGCTCTTTCGGCTGACTGACAATGGCAGGAATGCTCATCGATTCATTCGATATCAATGACGGGGGCATATCAAGACCGCTTTCGTCCATCAAACCCGAGAGTGCTTCAGCCAGATGTTTGTAAGATGAATCTTCAGCCTCCAAATCTGCCTCTGCCGCCACTGCGTTATCGACGGCAGTGGCAAAGTCGTCACCAGAGCCTGGCATGGGCTCGTGCTCAGCAACCGGTTGCGCAGAGATGGGCTGAGGCGGCGCAACGGGTGGCTCTTCCACTGCCGGCACTGGCACCACCGGTGGTGCAGAAGCTGCCGCAGCGGCTTCGGGCTTCGGCTCTTGGGCTTCCTCTCTCTCTGGCACAGGAGCGACAATCGCAGGTGCCTCCGTTTGTTCGGCAACCGCTTCGGGCGGTGTCTGCTCGACCGTGGCCGGTTCGACCTGAGATGGCTTGGCGAACTGCTCGTTCAGCCGCTCGAACAACGTCGACTTATTTTTCTTCGCCGTAGCCGATTCTGTCTCGTCTATTGTCGCGGGCGCTTCTTGAGCGGGTGTGGGCGGCTCTGGCGCCGGCGTCGCCTGTACCACCGCCGGCGATGGCGCCTTGCTGCCGGCTATAGCGGCGATATCTCCAGTCTCTTCCGCCTCAGTGGCTGTGTTCTGCCCTTGCGCCTCAGGAAGTGGTGGCGCCCAGGCGAAGTCAGGCTGGGCAGACTGGGCCTGGGACCATTCGAATGTGTGCGGTGCCTCTGCTTTGGCGGCAGGCTCGGGCTGTGTAGGCGGCGCAGCAGCAGCCGTCTCGGATGAAGCAGTGGGCAGCCACGGCACATCAACGGGAGCTTTTTGTTTGCCGGCGCTCTCAGAGGAGCCGGTGGTAGGCATCCACGGTGACTCCACCGGCGGTGCCGGCGCCGCCGTCGAATTTGCCGGGGGAAACATCGAATTGACAAAACTGGCAGGCGGTTGAGAAAAATCGAGCGCCAGTGCCGGGGGCGTCTCGGCTGGTTCAGGGGACGGACCCGGTTTAACTTCCGCCGCAGCGGCGGGCATTGGGTTGGCGTGGGCGCCCCATGACTGGATTTCGGGGTTTGGCTGAGCTGCCCACGGATCGGGCATAGTCATGCCTTCGCTCTTGCGCGGAGCACTCTGCTCGGCACCACTCTTGAACTTGTCGCCAAACGGATCAGGCATGTCCTTGAATGCGTTGGGCGCCGAGGAAAATGGTGAGTCTGTGGGCGGCGGCAATGCTCCAAACGGCACATCCGCAGGCGGAATCTGGAAGTCAGGCTCACCGAGAGGCGGCAGCGCAAACGCTGATTCAGGAGCGGCAGGCAGTACCCCAAACGGTTGGGCATCAGTGACCGGCAACTGGAAAGGAGAGTCGACGGCGGGCAAGGACTGAAACGGATCAGGCAACGATTGAAACGGCGATTCGGCCGCCATTTGAAACGGCGCTTCCGGTGCCTGAAAACTGGGCTCGCTCTCGGGAAGCTGACGAAAGGTCGTTTCGTCGGCAGACGTGTGGGATTGAAAAGCTGAATCATCTGGTGTTTCAGGTTCTTCCGCCAGGTCGCCCAACGCCACCGCAGGCGGTGTGACTGAGTTGTTACCCTCAGCCTTCGGCGCTTCCTCACCTTCGGGAATATCGGGGAAGGCAAAACCGCTGCCACCCTCTTGTGGGCGCCAGGTAGAAGAATCAGTGGAGATCTCAGTACGTTCAAAACTGAATTTCAGGTCCGGACCGGGTCCGCCTTCTACCTCCGCCGGGTCGTCCCAAGCGGGAGCGGCACCAGCACCCCAGTCCGGCGCCGGAGCAGGGGGAATCTTATAGGCCGACTCCGCCGGAGCCGCCGGCGGTGCAGATACCTGAGCGCTTGGATCCTGCCAGGACGTCAGCGCCGCACCGGCTGGTTCTGCGGCGGCAGGCTTGGCCTGGTGTTCCCACGGTGCGTAGTTGCCAGAGGAGATTTTAGAGCCATCTCCGATCGCTTCATTGTTGGCAACGGGAGTGAAGCACTGCTTCACCATACTCTTGTTGCGGTCTTCTTGCCGCCCTTCGGGCGTGAACAGCATGTGGCAGATGGAGCCTATATCGAGCACTTGCTTGCCGATACCGCCTGCCTGTTGCAGCTTGACGCCGAGGGCAGTGAGCAGAGCCATGGCGGGCTCTTGCGGACCGTTGCTGTCGACAATCAAAGTTCGCCTGGAGCCGCCCTGAGCGTATACTGCACCCAGTTGCTCGATTTCGCGAACCTTCGCTTCAGGCAAAGGAGCGCTCGGCTGAGCGGCAACGTAGAGAAAATCTTTGCCGTCAAGTATGGCTTTTCTCGCTTTCTCGAGCATCAGCACTTCGAGAAAACGCAGTTCGAAGGCGCTCGCTGTGATATTCACCACCAACGCCTTTTCGTTGTCGCGCCCCACGACTACACATAGATCGCGCACTCTATAAGTTTCTGAGGCATCGTCTCTTTTGCCGAAAGCCAGTCCTTGCGGTGCCGACACTCGCTCGAGACAGAAGATCAGCATGCCCGGCTCAAATCCCGCACTCTCGACCTTGGACCACTCCTCCGCCGCCTGCGGCTTTGACGGATCGTAGCCCCGCAAAAACTTTGCCAGGTCCTGAATCTTTACGTGGTGTTGGCGAAGCATTGAACTCATTTTCTTCTTTCTTTCTTCTCAGTTCTCGGGGGTAGCAAGTGGTGTGGCTGCATCTCGGTCAGATAGAATCTCCGCTGTCCGCGGCAGTTTCATCTTTCCTGCGAGTGCGTCGCCCGGGACGTGTTGATTCCGTACCTTTATTATCTTTTTCGGCGTCATCGACAGTGGCGCCGGCAGACTTCGCTATCTGGTCGAGAGCGTTTTTACGCTGTTCGGCAAGCAATCTGAGAAACTCTGTCACTGCTTGCTCGGTTTCACTTTTGGCCTTGACACACTCAGCGCGGAGCTGCGCATCGCATCGCTTGAACGCTTCACTGATATCGCTTTCGGCCTCGTTGGAGACGCTGGCCACGCGCTCGACGGCTTCCGCCATCAACGCGTGCAGTCGCTTCTCGAAGCCGTCACGAATCTCCGATAACTCTTTGCGAATGTCTTCGAAGATGCTTGCCTTTTCAGTGTCCAGAGTCTCTCTCAAGGTCTGGGTAGTTTTCAGCTTATCTTCCAGGCGGTCGTTGAAAGATCCCATCATGGTGTCGACCGAACCGCGCAAGGTGTTGCACTTTGTCGTCAAAGAATCGCGAGCCTCACCAGATGCGGTGACAAGCCCGGCGCTCAACTGCTTGGTCTGCTCGGAGAGACGCTCGGTGGTGGCATCGTGCACCGAGCTGAGATCCTGTGCCACCGTGCTCAAATGGTTATCCAACTTCTTGCTGTGGTCCTCGAGCGCACCCTTGAACAACTTGCGCACGTCATCGGCAATCTGCTCGGCATGCCCCTCGATCTCGCTGGACAAGCTTTCGCCTGACTGTTTTAACTCCGGCTCGGCTTGGGCAAGCTGCTCCTCCAATCCTTTAAAGTGCGTCTGGAAATTGCTGGACAGCTTTTGCATCCATGTCGCGAAATGAGTGTCTATGCTGTTGGCTTTTTTCATGAACGCTTTGAACAGCTGGTTGTTGTATTTATTCTCTTCGCCGCGCGACTCCCACATACTCTGATCGAGTTTTTGCTGCAGCGAGTTCATAAGGAAAGTGCCGTGCGCGCGCAAGTGATTGCTGGAGCCGAAATCCTGGCGTTCCAATTCGGACGTGCTGTGCTCTACCGATCCTTCATAACCGTCGGCGAGACTGAGACAGAGATTGTTGACATTCTCTTCGTACGATTGCCGCAGTTCGATGATCTGCGTTTTTAATCGATCCGACAGCATCGAAAGATCGAATTTCACCGCTTTCAGATGTTCGTCTGTCTCCTTGATCTCTGTTTCCATGACTTTCTGCAACCGTTCGATCGAAAAAGCCATATGTTTTTTCAGCTCTTCGTCCAACTCGTTGGCACGATTCTCGATGCGAGCGTCGCTGCCGATATCTCCCTTCGTGTGCGACTCTGAGTGACCGCTGCCAGCAGTTTTCAACCGCTCGCCCACCTCTTTCTCCATACCGAGCATCGTATGCGAAGCTGCGTCGAAAATCTCTTTCAGTGATTTGCTCGGACTTGTCATCTTGCCTCTCCGTCCTTACCGATTTACCTCGACAAACGCGCGCACTCTAATCAAACGGCGAAGAGAACATCGTACTGCGATATGCCTGCACAGCCATGGCGGCAGCTCGCCCGCGCTCTTCGATCTTGGGCAGCTCGGCGTTAAGATCGGCCAGCTCGGTCCTGAAGTTGCGCTGAATGCGATCGAGTTCATTTTTCATGATGCGCACTTGTTTGTCGAGA
Organism: Planktothrix sp.; assembly: GCA_036703195.1. Classification (GTDB taxonomy): domain Bacteria; phylum Cyanobacteriota; class Vampirovibrionia; order Obscuribacterales; family Obscuribacteraceae; genus DATNPN01. Next base: position 39,978 of record DATNPN010000005.1, read on the forward strand.
ATTTCGACAGCAGCTGTGCGAATGCTTTCGATGCGCTCGTGCGAGCCGCCGCTCATGCGAGCGTACTCCGACTCGAGGATCTCGACCTGCCGATGGAAAGCCTTGAGAATATCTTTGCCGCGAGCTTCCAACCGTGAATGTAGCTGCTCGCGCAGCTCATGACTGGGCTGAATCGAACCCGTCTGCAATTTTGCTTCTTCTGCAAGCGCGGTCTCGAAGCGCGACATCAGGCGCTCGAGACGGTCGTTGTACTTTTTCTCCAGTCGACGCAACGAGCTGAAAAACAGTTTGTGGCTGGCAGTGATCTTGGACGCCGCGTCTTGCGAAATCAGATTGATCTCGTCCTTCACTTCGCCGACCTTGCGCTCCAATTTGGTACCATGCGCCTTTTCCGCCACGCGCGCATCTTGAGCGATAGTTTGCTCGAACTCGCTGCGCAGATCATCGAGATCTGTTTTCCACTGAGAGAGGTGATCGGAAAGGCGGGAAGCGTTTTGCTCCACCGTCTGTTTGATCGATTTGCCACCGTCTTTGGAGCCGGACTCGAGTGCCGTCACGGTCTGTTCAACTACTCCTTCGAGCTGATTCAAGCCGCCGGTAATCTTGTTTTCCATCTCGCCGTTATACTGTTCGAGCGCATCTTCGATAGATTTTTTAAAATCGGTCACCACTAATTGCACCGATTGATCGAACTCCTGCGCTTTTTCAGTGAGCAGCTGTTCGCATTCGATTTGATCTTTGCCGATTTTCTCACGACCGGCACTGGTGTTGCGCTCCAGAACCCGAGTGTTGATGTTGCTGAAATCTTTGAAATTGGATTCCGGATTTTCGATGAGCACTCGCAATTCGGCCACTTGCTCTTCCACCAGACGCGAGATACTGTCGCCCGCTTGTTGAGCGCGTGCCGACACTTGCTGGCGCACATCGCGTGCCGCCGATACCATCGTGTCGATCTCGCTGCGCTCAAACTCGAGAAGTCTGTCAATCAGCTCTTCGCGATGCGTGCCCAGATCTTCGACGTTGGATTCGATAAAATTTTTCGATTGCTCAATCAGCTTGGAGAGCTGGTTTTGCAGAGATTTCTCCAGGTTGTCGTTATATGCCTGCAGTTGGTCGATGCAAGCTTTGACGGCCTTGTCCAGCTCGCTGCTCGCCTTGTTGAGGGCTTCCGCCATCAGATCCTTGGGCGAGATTTGCGAGATTTGGGCACCTGGATCTGCCATAAACGCTCCCTTTTTCGTTGCAAAGTACCAAGATACGAGGGTGTTCAGACGAACGCCTAAGAGGTTATGCCCCTATTGTTATACGCCTAAGCGCCCTCCCGATACTCGGACCGGAGGCGCAGACGGCTTAATATTAGCAGCGCTTACGGGTGCGTGGCTTGTTGTTCTGACTCGCGATTTTTCTGCCGCTCGATCCTTGACATTGCCGTGGATGCAGCTTCGAAAATCGTCTCGGACAGTGTCGGATGCGGGTGTATAGTGATGATCAAGTCTTCCAGGACGGCGCCCATTTCGATTGCCAGCACGGCTTCTGCGATGAGCTCGCCGGCGCGAGGTCCGACCAAGCCGACGCCAAGAACGGCTTGGGTCTCGGGATCGTATACGACTTTCGTTTGTCCGACCGGCTCCGCCAAGGTCATTGCGCGCCCCGACGCCGACCAGGGAAACTTGGCAGCGCCAACCGTCTTGCCTTGTTGTTTCGCTTCGGTTTCGGTCAAACCCGCCCAGGCGATCTCAGGCTCGGTGAAAACAACCGCCGGAATGGCACGATTGTCGAATGCAGAAGGACGTCCCGCCAAAACTTCTGCCGCGACAAACGCCTGACGCATGGCACGGTGAGCCAACATCGGCTGCCCGGAAACATCTCCTATAGCGAGAATGCGTTTATCGGACGTTCGGCACTTGTCGTCGATCTCCACGAAGCCCAGCTTGTCGATCGTGACGGAAGTGTTTTCCAGTCCGATATTATCGCTGTTGGGACGTCGTCCAACAGAAATGAGCACGCGATCGAATTTGAGCTTCTCCGGCACGTCCTGCCCTTTTAGCTCGACTTCCACGTCCTTGCCTGAGTCGGCCAGCGAAAGCACTTGCGTATTCAAATGAATCGCGGCGAAAGCTTGCTGCAAGTGGGTTGCCAACGGCTTGACCAGATCTCTGTCGACTCCAGGCAACAGACCATCAGTCATTTCAACGACCGTCACTTTGCTGCCCAGGGCTGCATAGACCGAGCCCAGCTCGAGACCGATATAGCCACCGCCGATGACCAACAGTGATTTGGGCACATCCTGGATGCTGAGCGCACCGGTCGAGTCCATGATGCGCGAGCTCTTCATATCTTCTTCGCGTTTGAACAGTTTGGCTATCTGGATCGGCCGCGATCCTGTCGCCAGGATGCAGTGCTTGAACTTGACGCGCACGGCGCTTTCGCCGTCGCAATCAACGCGCAGGGAGCGCGAATCTTCAAAACGCGCCTTGCCATGAATGATCTCGACACCGGCCGATTTGCACATGCCGACGATTCCTTGCGCCAACTTATCGGTGACGCCTAATTTCCAGTTGCGCAGCTCGTCGACGTTAAGCTTTGGCTCTTCGAAATGCAAACCGAACTTGGCCGCGCCACGCGAGGTGTTGATCACTTCGGCTGCGTGCAGCAGCGCTTTGGAAGGAATACAACCCATGTGCAAGCAGACGCCGCCCGGCTTCGGCATGGCATCGATAAGAAGCGTTTTGATGCCCAGCTCGGCCGCTCGCAGAGCCGCCGTATAACCGCCTGGACCGGCTCCGAGAACCGCCAGATCGATCTCTTGTACCATTTCGCCAACGACCATGGTTTGCCTCCAGAGTAAAACTTCAACGTCGATCTAGCTTTCCAGAAGGAAACTGAGCGGATTTTGCAATCTGCCCACGATTTCGCGCATGAACATCGCCGCTTCGGCACCATCGGCGATGCGGTGATCGAATGACATCGCCAGAGGCAGTATCAATCCGATTTCGATTTTGCCGTCGCGAACAACCGGCTTTTGAGCCGCTTTCGCCATGCCGAGAATGGCTGCTTCAGGGAAGTTGATCATCGGGGACATGTTGGTGCCGCCGATCGGTCCGATGTTGGTGAGTGTGAACGTGCCGCCTTGCAAACGTTCCAGTTCAATCCTGCCTTTGCGTGTCTTGTCGGCGATGTCCGCCAACTCGCGAGCTACTTCAGCAACCGACTTTTGATCGATGGAGCTGATGACAGGAACGATCAGACCTTTCTCGGTGGCTACAGCGACGCCGATATTGTAGTAGTGCTTGAAGATTATCTCGCCTGTGCGCTCATCCAGACTGGCATTGAACTGCGGATATTTCTTCAGCGCCGCGGCGATCGCTTTCAATGCGAACACCGTCAAAGTCAGTTTGGTGCCTTTCTGCTTCATCTCGTCTTGGTGCTTGGCCAGGAAGGCGTCGAGCTGTGTCACGTCTGCTTCGTCGCAGGTGGTGACATGGGGAATGTGGCTCCACGAAATAGCCATGTTCTGGGCGATTTTTCTGCGAATGGAACGCATAGGGATGCGCTCCACTGGACCGAATTTCGCAAAATCCGGCAGTTCGACCGAGCTGGTCGAAAGCGGCTGCGAGGCCAGGGCACCACTTTTGCCACCAGCTTCGCCGTACTTGCTTGCCAACGACTCTTGCGGCACTGCCTGAAGGTGTCTTGCGGTGCCCTCGGAAGAGCCTTTGGCGGCCGGAGCGGCTGTGATTCGTTGTTCGAGATTGCCGGCGACATGATTACGCACGTCTTCTTTCACTACGCGACCAGCCGGTCCGGAGCCATGTACGACGCTGATATCGACGCCAAGCTCACGCGCCAGTTGGCGCACTGCCGGAGCAGCCGCCACCTTGCCGGAGCCGTTTTGCTGCATCGTCTGCGCGGGAGCGCCAGCCGATGCCGAAGCCGCGCGCGAGGCCGGAGCAGCGGCGGCCACCGCTTCTTTCTTCGGTGCTTCCGCCTTGTGAGCAGCTTCTTTCTCTTGGGCGGGAGCAGCCGCACCACCAGCGGTGTTGACCGTAAACATGACACTGCCCACGGTGACGACCTGCCCGGTCTCGGCCAACACTTTTTCCACGGTGCCCGCATACGGTGATGGAATAGTCACCGTCGCTTTATCCGTTTCCACTTCAAATACGCCTTGATCTTCCTTGAGTGTGTCGCCGGGCTTGATCAGGACTGCTACGATCTCCGCTTCGGTAATGCCTTCACCAAGATCGGGAAGCGTGAACTCGATTGCCATTGTTAGATTTTTCCTCTCAGCTGCATAAGCGCTGCCACCAAATACGGTTGTACTAGAACGACAGAGTCTCTCTGGCCGCGTCGAGGACTTTATCCGCATCAGGCAGATAGGCTCGTTCGCGCGCGAAGTAGGGGATCGGCGTGTCGTAGCCGGTAACGCGTCTGACCGGCGCTTCCAGATGCATGAGCACTTTCTCGTTGATGCGGGCGATAATTTCCGCAGCCAGACCGCACGTGCGCGGTCCTTCGTGCACGATGACGCAGCGTCCGGTTTTCCTCACCGACTCGACGAGAGTAGTCGTGTCGATAGGAGCGATGGTGAGAAGGTCGATCACTTCCGGCTTGACGCCGTCCTCTTCTTCCAGCATCTCCGCTGCTTCCAAGGTGGGACGCAGACTGGCGCCGTAGCTGATCAGCGTAATATCGGAGCCTTTCTTCACTACATGGGCTTGCCCGATCGGCAGTGTTTCCATTTTGTCCGGCACGTCTTCTTTGAAAAGACGGTAGACAGCTTTGGGTTCGTAATAGATGACCGGATCCGGATCTTGAATGGCCGAGTGCAGGAGAGCACGCGCATTGCGCGGTCCCGAAGGAATCACCACTTTCAAGCCGGGTGTGTGAGCGTAGATCGCTTCACGGCTTTCCGAGTGGTGCTCGATCGCTCTGATGCCGCCGCCGTACGGTGCGCGCATCACCATCGGCACGGTAATGCGACCGCGGGTGCGGTTGCGGAAGCGAGCGGCGTGCGACTCCAACTGGTGATAGTTGTAGTAGTCGAAGCCGGAAAACTGAATTTCGCAGACCGGACGCAAGCCGTAGATGGCCATACCGATAGCGGTGCCAACGATACCGGACTCGGCCAGCGGCGTGTCGATAACGCGTTTGTCGCCGAACTTGGCATGCAGGCCTTCCGTGATACGGAATACACCTTCGTCCGGTCCGACGTCTTCACCCATGACCACGACTTTTTCGTCGCGGTCCATGGCTTCGAAAAGAGCGAGATTGATCGCTTTTGCCATGTTCATTTGTGTCATTAGTGGAAAACTCCTGTTGCTTTAGCTAAAAACCTAAATCCGCAGCCCTGTCGGATCTACGCTGGGGCGGGCTCACTTTTCTTGTGAGCTTCCTTTTTTAGGCTTTTGTGTTTTTCCAGATGGGCAGCCAACTCATCACGTTGCTCTTGCAAGCAAGGAGGAATTTCCGAGTAGAGGTGATCGAACATAGTGAGCGGATGGCTGTATTCATCGGTGCGCGCCATGGCTTCCGATTTCTCTACTGCTGCCTTGATGTGGGCTTCGATCTCTTCGTCCATGGCGACGAAATCTTTTTCAGACATCACACCTTTGTCGAGAAGATATTTTTTGAATCTGATGATCGGCTCGCGCTTGGCCCACATTTTTGCATCTTCTTCGTTGCGATAACGCTTCGGATCGTCGGCGGTTGTGTGCGGCGTGAAGCGGTAGGTGAGCGCTTCGATTAAGGTCGGTCCCTTGCCGGCGCGGGCTCTTTCGACTGCTTCCTTACTCGCTAGATAGACAGCGAGCACGTCGTTGCCGTCGACGCGGATGCCTTGCATGCCGTAGCCGATGGCGCGCTGGGCCACGGTTTCGTTGCGCATTTGCTTGGCGATCGGCACCGAGATGGCAAATTGATTGTTCAAGCAGACGAAGACGACAGGCGCATCGAACACTGCCGCGAAGTTGAGCGCTTCGTGGCAGTCGCCTTCGGAAGAAGCTCCGTCGCCGAAATAAGTGACGACGACGTTCTTCTCATTCTTGATGTTCATCGCCATGCCGATGCCTGACGCGTGCAGGAGTTGGCTGGCAACAGGAACGCAAATCGGCAGGTCGTTGACGCCCTCGGGCGGACGGGCGCCTTCTTCCAATCCCTGCCAATATAAGAGGATTGTTTCTAACGGCCAACCGCGGTAGAGCATGCCGGCCAGTTCACGGTACGCAGGCACTACCCAGTCAGTCTTTTTGACGGCGAAGGCGGAGCCGATTGAGATCGCTTCGTGCCCTGAAGATTGAGGAAAGGTGCCGATTCTGCCCTGGCGTTGCATATTGAGCATGCGCTCATCGGTGCGACGCGCCATAAGCATGAAGCGGTACAACGTCTTCAATTCGTCCGCGTTCAGCTTGGGTTCCAGACTCTTGTCCACCACCGCGTTTTCATCGAGGATGGACAGATGTTCTAGTTTGTACGGAAGTTCGATCGGTTTTCTAGGCATGGTCTGTCACCGTGAGTAGGGACGTGAGTCCACTTTTGCTTCGTCACCCTCTAGCATTTCGCAGCGACAAACAGCCGTCTCAGACAGGTTTTACCGCACCGCGATCCTGATTGGAGGTATCAAAAGTATGTCACATGCCGCCCGCCGAGCACAACAAAACACAGTGAAGAAAAGGCTAAATCGCCGTTTTCGAGCGGAAAGTTGAACAGATCATAAAGACGCTGGCTGCATGCTGATTATTACTGCCTCAGGTAAACGCAAGAAGCGTCGCGGGTTTGGCGCATTGCGATAGAATACGCTCAGCATATGCCGCAGGTGTCGCATGGCGCAGACGCAATCGAAAGACCGCATCAAGAAGCCGGATTGGCTCAAAGTCACTCTGCCGACAGGAGCGCCGTATCAGCGCATCAAAAATCTCTTGGACGAGCACGAGCTGCACACCGTGTGCGAATCGGCCGCTTGCCCTAATCGTGGTGAATGCTGGTCCAAAGGCACCGCTACCTTCATGATCCTGGGCAACATCTGCACTCGCAGCTGCGGTTTTTGCAATGTCATCACCGGGCGGCCCACCGAGCTCGACCTCGATGAACCGCGTCGGGTAGCCGATGCGATAGCAAAACTGGACCTGAGTTATGCAGTAATTACCTCGGTCAATCGCGATGAGCTCGAGGACGGAGGCGCCTCGGTCTGGGCTGAGACTATTCTCCAGGTGCGCGAGCGCAATCCTAAAACATCCATAGAAGTCCTGATTCCAGACTTCTGCGGCAACTGGGACGCCTTGCAAACTGTTATCGATGCGCGCCCCGATGTGCTCAATCACAATATCGAGACCGTTCCCCGCCTGTATTTGCCAGTACGCCCGCAAGGCAAATACGAGCGCAGCCTCGAGCTTCTGCGTCGTGCCAAAGATGCCGGGCTCACGACCAAGTCGGGGTTGATGATGGGTTTAGGTGAAACCGATGACGAGGTGCGCCAGGTCATGCGCGATTGGCGCGCCGCTTCCTGCGATCTCGTCACTCTCGGTCAGTACATGCAGCCAACACCGCAGCACTTGCCGGTCGACCGCTGGGTGACACCCGACACCTTCAAGCAGCTCCACGAAGAAGGCATGGCCATGGGCTTCACCAACGTCTTCTCCGGTCCCCTGGTGCGCAGCAGCTACCACGCCGGTGAGCAAGCCGCAGCCGTAGTAAGCCAATCGTAAATTATCAACCAGCTGCTGTTGCGTGGCGGGACTTCCAGATCTCGACGGCACGAAACCGTTTTTTCTGCCCGCGTTCTTCGAGAGTTTGCTTATCGTCCATGGTGAGCAGCTTGTCGAAGATGCGATCGCCTATATTGGCGGCGGCTTTGGCGGTCTTGTAGCCCAGGTCGTGGGCTATCTCAGTCCAGCCTTTACCCTGACTGAGAAGATCCATGAGCCGGGCTTCCTTCGCCGAGATGTCCTCACGGAAAAAGACGTGCCGCATTTCGTTAGAAACCATCATCACATGCCCGCGAATTGCCACTTTGAGCTCATCGAGCATCCTGGGAATATCATCGATCGGGGCATGTTTGCACAGATATCCATCACAACCGGCAGCCAGAGCGCGCTGTCCGTCCGACGGCTCCCGCGAGCTGGTGAGAACAATGACCGTGCCGTAAAAGTGCTGCCTCCCCCGTATCTCCTCGAGCAAGCGCAGTCCGGCGGTAGAACTGACCTTGGCGTCCTGCTCGGATTTTGGCAGCTGCAAATCAACCAGAACGCAATCTAACCCGACCAATTTGCCCGCCTCGAAGTAATCGAGAGCGCACTGCTCGCTGCCGATCGTCGCCGCAACCTCCAGATCCTGGTCTTCTTCCAGGCATTCCTTCAGAATCGCGGCGAAGTCTTTGTCATCTTCGATTATCAGAATTCTTGTCATGGATTAGTTTGAACTGCCTCCTTCGGCGGCAGATTAACAGGCTCATTTTTCAATTGAACCATGCTTCGAGTCAAATTAGTACCAGGTTGGTCAGCGCTATTGCATTTGTCGTTGGATGCTGACTCCCTTACTACATGTTTATCACCACTGATCGCGTCCGGCCTATCGCTCGAAGTGGTGAGTCCTGAGTCGGAAGGGCGAGAGTTGGCGATGGAGATGATGAAAGAGGCGCCCTGATTCAGTTGGCTCTCGACCGTAATCGTCGCGTTCATTTTTTCCACTTGCGTTTTCACGATTGAGAGTCCGAGACCTTCGTGACTGCCAGAACTTTTCTTTTCACTAGTGCTAAACCCAGACTCGAAAATGCGCCCCAAATTGTCGGCGGCAATGCCTTTGCCGTTATCTCGTACCTCGATCCGATGGTGTGCCGGTCCAGGTTTGAGTAAAACCTTGACTTTGACGCCATTATCATTATGGAAAAATGCGTTGCGAATCAAATTGTCTATGCAACGAGAGAGCCCGAGCTGATCGCACTTGGCAAATGCCGAGTCCACAGGCACTTCGTACTCGAGCGTCGAGTTGCGCTCTTCGGCAAGCGGAGTTTGCAACTTATAACTGTCGGTGACAACTTTGACCAGATCTACTTCGCCCATCTCGGCTGTTTCTTGCTGAGAGGCCTTGTCGTACGACTTGACCAGCTCATTGATCAAACCGAAAAGCTTATCGGCCGTGTTTGCCAATCTTTCCACCTTTTCCGGGGCCCCTTTCGATTGCAGACCGTCTCTCTTCAGTCTCGAGATAGTCCAGCTCAGAACACTTACCGGTGCTCTCAGATCGTGATTGATTCTGCGCGCGAACTCATGACGCAACTCTTGATCTTTCTCGATCTCCGCGGTTTTGACTTTAGCGCGCTGGGCATCCATCTCTGCATTGTGGACTTCTTCCTGCAGCACCAGCTTCTCTTCAGCCGCTTGCAATCGTTGTCTGAAAAGTTGTTCGCGCTCCTCCTCGCGCTCGAGAAGAACGGCCGCGAGCGCACCCAGCATCAATCCTATAGTCGGCGATATGACCGGGACAATCAAATTGTTGTACGCGAAAAAGAGGCAGGCAACCAGATAGTTGAGCACAACGGTGAGGAAAAAACAGAAGAGGTCGGAGGCAAGCATCATGAGACGATTAAAGCTGCGACCAGGCACTTGCTTGATGCGTCCCTCCTGACGCATCTTCCATGCCACCGTAAAGAGCCCGGCGCAGAGGCACACCGCCACAAGGTATGTAATGCCATCCTCACCGTACAGTCGCGTCAGCCAGCGATGATTGCTGACTGTCTCGAACGCCGTGGCGAGAATCTCGGTGCCGCTCATCGGATTGCCACCGAGGTTGGTGGTAGGCGTGGAGAAAATATCAGTGACGCCATCGCCAAGAATGACGACAGCATCTTTGAGCGAAACATCCTGAGAATCAGGAGGCGGATTCACCAGAGCTGCACGCAGGCGGGGATCGAACAGGTATGTGTATGGGTGAGGCAGGAGAAACTGCCGATTGGGCGGACCGAAAAAGTTGATGTCCATAGTATCGGGCAAGTCGTCAGGCACGGGTTCGTTAAGTGCGCGCAGCGCTTTCACGACGATCGATTCGTGATGATCGCCGGCGCGGCCGGTAAAGCTGCATTCAATCTGGCGAACGACCTGGTCTTCGTCCTGGAAGACGCCCGTCAGTCCGGTGAATGTTTTTCGTGGGCTTGCTCCGGGCTCGAGTTTTTGTAGTTCGTCCAGCACACCGCTGGGAGAGGGCGGAACTTCGAGTTGTACGACGTTGGAAAAGCTGCGGCGGCTGATAGAGTGCGATAACAAAACCGGAACAGGCTTGCCAGTGAGCTTTCCGCTGGCGCAGCTCCACATTGCTTCCGCCAGTACAGGATCATTGTCCGTGTACTCGGGAAACTCGTAATCCAAAATAATCAGTTTGGCGCCGCCCTTGGCAATAAATTTGATGGTATCTGCCATGGTGGCACGGCTGAGCGGCCATTTCAGCAACGGCTTCATCCAGGGAAACTCGTGCACTGCTGCAGCAGGTGGCTCGTCCTCCTGCATGTGATTGAAGATGACGATCTTATGGCTGATCGGAGGGTGATTGTTTTCAATCAACCAACTCAACGTGTAGTCCCAGGCCCACCACTGACGCGGCAACTCGTGCGTTTGGTGCCATTGCCATAACAAGACCGGATTCAAACGTTGCAGACTCTCAGGGCTCCAGCGCAGCCAGGGGCGCGCGTCGAATCGCCTGTTGATTGTCTGCAGCTCCCAGCGCTGCAGAATTCCGCTCAACTCGATAAGCAAGCCTGCTGCTATCGCTGTGGTCGCGTATACGACAAACAGGCTTGCGTAGAATTTCTTGTTGAGCTTGTTATTTATCGAGATTGGCGAGACTCCTAGTGATGCGCGTGCATCGAAGTGAGACTGGGTACCAGGTTGTTCAACAGTCCGCCAGTGACTGATTTAGTGGTGTTAACCAACGAACTGACGTTGACGGCAGTCGTGGTTTTGACTGCGCTCGTCAAAGTCGAAGCAACGGCGGACGTGGTGGTGGTCACGACCGGCGTCACCGTGGCGGCAACCGCGGACGTAGTGGTGGTCACGACCGGCGTTACCGTCGAAGTGACTGCGGACGTAGTGGTGGTCACGATCGGCGTCACCGTCGATGTAACTGCGGACGTAGTGGTAGTCACCGATGGTGTTGTACTGGTTGTGCTCGCCGAGGTTGTCCCCAGCAGTCCACCGAGAAGCCCGCCGACCGAGATCGACGGCACCGTAATTGATGGCGTCGTAACGATTGGTGTTGTGATTGACGGCACGGTAATTGTCGGTGTCGTGATCGAAGTTGTCGAGCCTCCCAAAGATGTAGTTACCGAACCTACCGTTATTGACGGAACCGTGACGACGGGGGTCGTGATCGTCGGAGTGGTCACTGTCGGCGTCGATACAGTCGTCGAGCCGGCGCCGGTCGTGATCGATGGAATCGTGATCGACGGCGTCGTAACGACGGAGCCGACCGAAACCGAAGGAACAGTAACCGTCGCCGTGATCGCCGCCGAGGCTGCCGTCGCAGACGGAGAGGTGACGCTCGGCAAGACACTGACCAGAGAAGTAGACGTAGAAGCGCCGCTGAGAAGGTTGCCGTTACCACTGGAGAGCAACGAGCCGACCAGCGACGTGCCACCATTACTGAGAGCCGGTCCGAGAATCGATTCAGTCAGCGGCAGTTGACTGATCGTGGCCGAATAGCGACTTGTGAGACTACTCACGCTTGCTGACGGTAATCCTGAAGCCGTGAAGGGATTGGACGCCACCGGCAGAGACTGGGTAATATAAGCAGTGGGCGGCCAGTTGACTGCAGCGGCACGCGGAACCGGCACGATGCTGCCAACAATCTGACCGATGTTGTAGCCCATCAACACTGGCGGTCGAACGATGCTCGTGGTACTGGAGATGAGCTTCGACGCCGGCGGCAGATTCGACAGGGCGTTTTGAATTAGACCAGCGCTCGGAAGAGTGGTGCCGAATCCGGCTCCGGAGACCATCGGATTGCTCAAAATAGCTGAGGTGTTCAACGGATAGATGGTCGTGATCGTCTTTGCCGTTTCATATAACGGAACGCCAGATTCATTCGCACTCACCATCGAAGTGAGTGTCGAGCCGGCTTCCGGCAGGATGAGATTGGTGACGCTGGCGCCCAACAATGTGTTTGCCTGTAGCAAACCACCACTGTGGCTGCTGAGCAAGCTGTTCGTCAGGTTGGTCGAACTGAGCAGTCCGCTCGTCAAACTGCCGCTGGATGCAGAACCGAGCAATCCACTAGAGCCAAGCAAACCAGTGGTGCTTCCGGTGCCTAGCAGATTAGTCAATCCACCCGTCAGTCCGGAGGTTGAACCTAGTAGCCCGCCTGTCAAATTGCCGGTTGTCCCCAACAATCCACTGGTGAGTCCGCTAGTCGTTCCGAGCAGACCACCGGTCGTAGACAACAATCCGTTGGTCAAACCGCCCACTGTTCCCAAAAGCCCGTTGGTGAGGGCATTCGAACCCAATAAGCCGTTCGTCAATCCACCAACGGTTCCCAACAAGCCGTTGCTAAGTCCACCTGCGCTGCCCAACAAGCCATTAGTCAATCCACCCGCTGTTCCCAAAAGACCATTGCTGAGACCACCGGCAGTGCCCAGCAAGCCATTAGTCAGACCGCCGGCGGTGCCGACCACTCCATTAGTGACTCCACTTATGCTTTGCGTGCCGGTCGACGTGCTGACCGGACTGGACGTCGCCGTGGGCGATACCGGCGCAGAGTCTATCGTCGAACCCTGAGTTGCTGTTGTTGAACCGTTTGTCTCAGCTGTCGACATCGACGAGTTGGACGAGTTCGAATTTGTCAATTTGGTCTGTTGCGATGATTGATTAATCGCGTCTGTCGAGGATGAGCTGGAGTTCGAAATCGCTACTGTCCGGGCGAATGCTTGAGTCTGAGCCTCGGCATCTGCGTGATCTTTCGATTTGACTTCGTATACGACACCGGGCTTCAGTCGTGTGATGCTGTGGTCAGAACGATTCATTACATCGATCGTTCCTTCTAGTACCGAAATGCGCGATGAGTCTCGAGTCGCTTGCACCATGACGGTGGTGCCGCGGATTCTTGCCTGGAGCAGATTTGTCCAAACGTAGTAATTGGTTTTCTCTTTGTCTTTGCGGTTTTTATCGAGATGGAAGAGCATCTCACCGCCGACTAAATAAACCAGCCGTTGATTCGGTGCAATCGCGTAGACCGAGTTGGCCCATGCGCGCGTCGTGATGTATTTCCACGACAGTTGCGCCCAGGACGCGTCGCCGGTACCGACTTGCATACCTTCCTTGAGAACGTCGCCGATCTTTGCCGGCACGGGCTCACCCCAAACTTCTTTGTTCCAATCGATAAAGCCGCGTTTGTATATGAGACCTTTCGCCTCACTCAACAATGCAGAATTGGTCGTACCATCAGACGGAATCGCGAAGACGGCGCTTTGATTGAAGACCAATAAAAATGCGGACAAAGAGATTCCTAGAGCTCGAGTGTTCATAGCTCCCCCAGCTGTAGATATATGGCGACAAATGCTCTGTAATATTGTTATACCCCTCAGCTCGCCAGCGGTGTTACGTGATAACCCTAAATCATGTATATGTTTGCCTCAATAAATGCCCCTACTGATGACTTCCGGCCGATTAAGTGTCACCTATGGTCGACAAAACGTCACCCATTGTCGACAGATGAATCAAGTTTCGTGAACGGTTATTGTCATGCCCTCGGCCATTTGAGAGGCAGAAATTCCAGCCAAATCGCCGAGAATTTTTCGCGCTCTCACCAGGACATTGTCCGCCTCGGACTGGCGCCCCACATGGGAAAGCACCTCGCCGTATGAGTGCAACGCCAGACCTACGACTTTATGATCGCGACCAAACGAGCTCTCCCAAATGGCGATTGACCGAGCATATAAAGGAAGCGCTTGCTGAAAATCACTGCGCGCAGAATAAATATCAGCAAGATGGTGCGAGCACGTCGCGATGTGCGATTGGTCGACCTCATCGGCGCGCTCGGCAATCAGGATCGCCAGTTCGAAAAGCATCTCAGCTTCAACAACTTGTTCGCGGTTTTGATAGTAAGTCGCTTGCGTGGCTAACTTGCGTGAGAGGCTCAGCGCCTCCTGCTGAGAGACGCATCGGTCCTCGAACATCGACTCGCACAAAAACATGCTGACGCTTGCAGGCATAATATTCCTACATTTCGCGGCTCAATGGCGACACAGGCTCCTCTTCAATAATGACAAATGAAGGTTCAACAAAGCAATTGGAAAACGTTTTCCAACAAGCAGTGTGGGAAGCCGCAGGCAATCCCACCAGACTCTTCAAACTCGGGTTGCGAACTGTTCCAACATGTCTGTTGGAAAGGTGCAAACAAAACGTCAAGAATGCGCACAACTTAAAAGTACGACCGGCCTCAGTTTTCGTCATTTTCAGTTATCGGCCGGCAGGGGAAGGCGCTGCAGCAGGTGGCAAGCTCAAACACGTGCGAGCGTCTCTGCCGTGTGCTAAACAGCGTCAACCGCTGGGCGTTTGGCACAACGGTCGGCCGGCAATTCTCTGCATGTTGCGAAATCGCAAGGTGCCAAGCCTGGTTGCCCCGTTAGTTTGTATGGTTTTCCCTGCATCACAAACTGGCGTTTCGGTGAAAGGATAGCATTAGGTATCTCGCAGCATTTGTCTGCATCCCCGTCATAACTAAGTTGTGCGGAGTCCGGTTCAGGTAATTTTATGATTGGCAAAATGGTGGATGGCTTGAAAAACTTCTTTCCATCTAAGAACAAAGCAACCTACTTCTTCGGCGGAAGCACCGGCAACCGCGCCACCGCACGTCCACCGTCGCCTGGAGTTGCCATCGGCGTCAACTGGACGTCTGAGCAGGAAGCGGCTCCAATCACTGACTTAGTCAGTGACACAGCCAAGCTGCGAGCAATTGAACAGTACATTCAAAACAATGCTCACGGCTTCATCGCCGCAGAAAACACCGGCATCAATGAAGTGTCCGAAAAAAAAGAAGAACGCGAGGTAAAGGACCGCATGATAGAGATCATCGACAAATTACGCGATGGTTTGCAATGGACGGTCGTCGAATGCCAGGGCAACGAATGGTACATTCCTGTTAAGGAAAGTCTCGACCCATTGCTGGAAGCGACCATGACAGGTTGGGCGATCCGTGCAGCCGAGAGCAAGGATACACCCGCACGCCTTCTCGAACAACTCGCTCTCAATGAAGACGTTGAGGTGAGAATCGCAGTCGCAGACAATCCGAACACACCGACCGACCTGGTCTCTGCACTGGCCCGAGATGACAGCGCCGATGTTCGCTACGCAATCGCTGAAAACCACAACTTGAGTAAAGATGTGCTGGCTCTCCTGCGCGAAGACGATAATCCGTATGTAGCTGACCGAGCGCGGCGCACACTGGAAAGGCTGGACTCAGGCGAATTAGTGAGACGAAAATTCGACGGACGGCAGGTGAAAATCAAAGCGGTGTAGCCTCTACCCGCACGTCAAACCGCGATCATGCACTGGGCTCATTGCCGACCGCTACTCGTGCACCGTATACGGTTCACCGGAGTTGCTCATGTAGAGTGCGGCAGCCGTTTTGACGATCTGCTCGTAGGTAGCCCTGTCGTCTTTGTCTTGCGAACTCTTCAACTGGCTCACCAGTGGCCGTTTCAACATAGCATCAACCAAAGAGAACTGCGACGCCACCGCAAATTGATTGTTGCCGAGTGACACCACTTTCATTTTGCGCCGGTTTAAGCCGTCTTTCAAAACAAGGTGTTGAGCGGCTTCCGGGCTGCTGGCGGCCACCATCGCAATTTCGTCACCAGGCGACAACGGTTTGGTGCGCGTTCCAACACTTACTTTGACGCCGCCGTAACGCCAATCATATAAATCCAGTGTGTCAGTCACTTCCGGCTCCGCTGAGATGAGAACGGCCGAGCGCGCGTTGATATCAATCTCGCAATGCGGAGTCTGGATCTTCATGGGTTTGCGCTCGTACACCAATACGGTACCTGACTCGAGCTTGTACAATCCCTCATTGATTCTGGACATGACTGTGCCATCAGCAAGCAGCATCTTCGCAGACGGCTCAGGTTTAGGCTCTTGCGAATCTTTGCAGGCATCCGTACCTTGAGGGGTTTCCTTCGTGGTGTCAGCTGCCTGTTTCGCCAGCTCCTTCGACTGTTTCGATTCAGCACCAACCAACGGATCGGCCACATCAGCTGAAAACGAATTCGGCACGATTACCATGCTTGCGCATAGCAAAACACCTAAAGACAACATCATTCGCTTGACTACAGGCATCTCTCATCCCCTCAGCCCATAAGAGAAATGATACTTGATCGAATTCAGCTCCTAGGCGATAAGCGTACTTTCTTACGCATATTGCGTAACTAGTTGTGCCGCAGAGGAGCATTAACTTCCAAGCACAACGCCTCACATGCCTATGCCGGTTCCAACACCGTCACGGCAAGGACGTGAGTCGGTTCTGTATCGGGAAGGAAGTGGACGACGAAAGCGTCTTGGTAGTTGGAGGCTTGGCGAGCGATCATTTTGTGGGGGGAACCGCCGGGGGCAGGCGTCACTACGATAGATCGAGGGTTGTTGGAAAGTCCGCTGCCGAGCGCCTTGCCGACAGCTTCTTTGGCGCACCAGAGTTGAGCAGACAGTTTCACACGGGCATCGCCGGATAGCGATTGCAGTGCATCTTTTTCTGCATCGGCGTATGCCAATCTTTCAAAACCTTCTTCTCGCTCGGTCGCTGATTCAATATCGATACCAACAGCAGACGCCGCACTTGGGTGTCCGGCTAAAGCAACAGATTTGCCGTCCTTGTGAGAGATCGAAATGACGGGCATCCACCCTAAACGACGCGCCGCCCGCGCGCTCACTATCGGCTTGCCGTCGCCCGCCTGCTCGATTTCGACATCGGCTGGTTGGACGATTAATCCGTTGAGCTGCAGAGCCAATCTTCTGATAGAGTCCTTAGCCGCGATGCGTCCAATCAGCCATTCGCGACGACGGTGCGCATTTGGCAAACGGAGACAGAATCGATGCTCGTCCTCACTCAAAAGATAGTCAGCCACCCACATCAATGAAGCTTCGTCTGTTGGGAGCAGCGACTCTTCCATCTTTGCAGCGGACCAATGAGAAGGACGTGGAAGCACGGCGGCAATCGAAGGCAACTCCTGACTGAGGAAAGTATCAGCCGGACTGGCGATTAGTTGCTGCCACTGCTCATTCATCGCTATCGAACGATGAGAAAGCCGATTGAACTTAACGAGCACGTCGCCTGGCTCGGAGAAGATCGTAATATCGGATTCGGTGCCTGTGGCCGTCACCGCGCGCAGTGCCACCTCTATGCGAGACCGAGTATTCTGCCATGACACTAAGTCCGCGAAAAATTCAATGGAGTCGATGAAAAAAGGAAGGAGCGCAGAGAGTTCGGCGTTGTTTTCGTACAGATAAAACAAGACCGCTTGCGTGGCATTGTCCAACAAGAGCGGATCGCACAGGAATCGCGGATTTGGGTCGGTGGCAAACCAACCGGTGGCAGGACGAACTTGTCCAGTGACGGAAATGCATCTCTCTCCGACCGAATCGATTCGCTCGATCGATTGCATAGTCTCACCATGAAACATCGCACCCTCGCCGTAGAGATGCGGCAGTTTGGACGGTTTGTCGGCCGGCACCGGCGACACAGCCGGCGGCCCGGCGAGCTGATGGGCAAACACCACCTCGCACGCCATCATCGGGGTCGCCTCGCTGTCCGCGTTTTCGTCAGCAGATAGAATCTCAGCGACGATAATGTTCGAACGCTTCAAATCAATCGTCGCCGTCACTCGAATCGGACAACCGAAAGTTGATACTCGAAGACGCTTGGACGCTCGCACATTCTGCAAAGCGCTGATTGACAATCCCGGCATCAGCAATGATGCGGTCTCCGCCATAATTTCCAATGCTACAGTCAATGGCACCAGATAAACTCGCTCGCCGGACGACAAAACAGCACCACCGATCGCGTGGTCGAGAAGATAGCGATGTTCATTGAGTGTCAAATTGAGACTTAGTTCGAGAGCACCTTCTGCCGACTGAGAAGTGATGATTCCCCGGCTGACGAAGGGGAGATTACTGACCGACATGGGCGGTGAAACCGTCGAGATTGGCGCATAGCAGTCAGGCTCGATAGGCTCGCCTTGAGGCGTGTGCAGATAGGCAGCCATAACATCTGCGTTCACTTGCATCATCTGCCCGTGGAATGTTGCCAGGCTATGCAAATAGTTGCCGATTATCCGGCTGACTGCCGGGTCACCATCGCAGAGCCCGTCAGCGAATGCAGCTGCATCCAGAGACTGCAACGCACCGCCGTCGGGGTGCGGCTGCGCTGATTCTTCCCCAGCAAAGATGCTGAGAAACTTCGGGCGCCGTCTGATGAATAGGTAGTTCAAATTGAGCGGGACGTCGGCACAGTACAGCGCCGCCAGCATATGATGCAACTGTGCCAAGGCCGAGCCGGTGGCTGTGTTGGAAGCAACACTGAGATGAGGAAGATCACCGAGGATTTCACTTACGATCGGAGTCAGTGTTCCTTTCGGTCCTACTTCGACAAACTTGGTGACGCCGTTGGCATAGGCGGCTTCCACGGTCTCTTTCAACCTGATCGGACGCGTGAACAGATCTGTTGTATGGCGATGGATCTCTTCGATATCATCAGAGTACGGCGCCACCGATGCGCAGGACCAAGAGGGCACCGCCGGCGGTGACAAGGGCAGCTCTTTCAGCTCAGGATTATCCGCCTTGACAAAACCAGCAACTAGAGGAGTGTGATACGGTATCGCCACAGGCAAAGGGTGAAACTCGATGCCGGCTTGCTGCAAACGTTTGCTTGTAGCCGTGATTGCATCGCGCGAACCGGAAAGCAGGCACTGTCGCGGGGATAAATTAGCGCCGAGATATACATCTGTCAAACCATCTAATAGGGACGAGATGCTTTCAAAATCTCGGGTGACACGAATCGAACGCAGATTCGCCAGGCTTTCTCTGGACACCGAGCGCGCCACCGTGGTGCTCAAACGGTAAAACATCGGAGCAGCAGTGACGACGTCCACAGCACCGGACATACTGAGCACAGCAAATTCACCCGTGCTGCAGCCGATCAGCATGTCGGCTTTCAACCCCAGATTGGTCAACACCAAGAAGAGCGCGTACTCTGCCATCAAGACCGTAACCACTGCCGAATCCATCGAAGCCAGCAGTGCTGTCGTGGCAGCGTTCGTGGTAGCGCCGTACGAGGGAAAAATCAGGCGACTGGGACTGCTGGTTTCGCCGGCTGAAAGTGCCAGCTCGTCAACAAAATCAAATGCGGCCCGCACGTCGGGGAAGTGCAGCGCCAACTCGGCCAGCATATTGGGATAAGCTGCTCCCAAACCTGGCAGAACAAATGCTGTTCGTCCATTGCGAACAAGGTCGTTATTGCTGAAATAGACTGCGCTGGGCAAAGCTACCGAATATGGTGCCACAGTATATTGCAGGGCGGCATCGACTTGACCGACAAGTTCTGCCAACGAATGTGCCACCATCGCCACTCGCACGCCACGCCCGGCAGAGAGCGCTAATGTAGCTGCCACATCCTTTAGCGAAACTGATGGATAGGCAGAGATGAACTGACGCAACTGCTGGAGCTTATCCGCCAGACCGGTCGTCGATAACGAGCTGACAAGGCAAAGCTCAGGACCCCACTCTTGCTGCAATGTGTCTCGTTGAGACTCGTCCGGATCATCGTACTCCGAAAGAAGTATATAGTGTGAAGATTCGCCGTTTACAACACTGATCGCGCACTGTCGCGGTGGCGCTAGCTCCACATTGGCGGGAGCATCCTTCTCCTTATGCACCTTCGGGTGCGTTTTGGGATGAATCCACGTCTTGGCGGTTTCATTCACATACCATGGTGCAAGCAGTTTTGCGGATGGCTTGACTGCAGGAGGAAGCACTCGATGATACAAGGAGAGAGCAGCCTTTAAGAAGGCAGTGGCATCGCCAAGCGCGCTCATGTCGTCACGCAGGTCAGCGGCAATATTCAAGCGCTGTTTGGAGCCCGATGGAGTTGCTGGAATGTTGGTTGGTTGACCAAACAAAAGTCCTAACTGCGACAGAATTTCGCTTACTGCATCGGTTACATCGGCAAGTACGGTGTAAATCCGCTGATTCTCGTTTACTGCCAATTGCAGAGTCGTAAATGCTATTGCCACACCGCCAGCCACACCATTGGTGGTGCCCGATGCCAGCACAACCGCGGTGGTAATCTCGCCGGAGGTAATCCGCTGCAAAACCTGCTGCATGGCGACGATGAAGCTCGGACACGGTACTACTTCATTGGCACGGCTTTGCTGCAGCTCGTTCGCGTTCTCTTCGTTGACAACGTAGAGAGCAGCGACTTCTTCACGCTGAGCGTCCAACAAACTGTCAGCAACGAGCGACCTGGAAAGGTCATCAGCCAACGGCAGCGTCAACTGTTTGCAATCGGCAGAAATCTGTTGCTGCCAAAATGATACGGTGTCCGGAGCACCAGGCAGATGGCAGGAGAGCCCGATTACGACTGGTGTCAGGTCCGCTCCGCGGGAGCGTTGCACCCGCGAGCTAGAGCTGGTCATCTCAGAGACCCCGTCCCTGTGGTTGGCGTTGCTGCAGTCTGACTTAAGCGGTTAAGCGACTTACTGCCGACGCCGCCCAAACGTTCCATGACAAATGCGAGCGTGCCATCATCGTTGTAGGCAGCCAAATTGCACGTAATTTCCATAGCGCTGCTGCCTGGATTGGAGTAAACACGAACATGCAGGCGATCGCTATATACTGGCGCAAAGCGATGCAGAGCACGAAATCCCGTCGGTAGGGCGGTGATATCCAGATATTGACGAGCCCAGGCGCCGGCCAGCTGCATCGAACTGTCCAGGAGAATGGGGTCAATCGACCAGGAATCGCTCGAGCTGTTCTGCAAGCATTTCTTCGGATCGGAGACCTGTACTTCTCCGAATACGCCGCCTGCACCGAGAACGTGAATCTCTTTGATGCCCTGGAAAAGCGGTCCGTGGAATAGCCAGTTACCGTACACATGCTGCACTGTCGGCGGTGCCGCCAGCGGCTCTTGAATCTTTGCTGCTTCCTGTTTTAAATCGATGGTGGCAGGAATATTTTGCCAGGGAGCGCCCAACACGGCAGCTGCCGAGGCGCCTTCTTTGATCAGGCGTACTCGAGCTTTGAAGTTGGTGCGTTTCATCGGCGCGCCCACGCCCAGAAGAGCAGCGACGACGATGTCGCTTTCAGAGCGGCTGAGAATTTCTGTTCTCACCGTTATGGTCTTTTTCGCGCCTTCGAAAACAATGCCTGCAGGAATGTCCATGTCGTAGACGCCGACGGCTCTCCAACCTGGCAACGCCGATTCAGCTGCTTCCATCATGAGCTCGACCGACATCGCCATCGGCATAACGGGAACGCCGTCAAAAGTGTGGTCGCTGAGATAGAGATCGCTATCCGTGCCCAGCGCGACGCTGAACTCTGTCACTCCAGGAGCGACCGCGTTGGCGGCAGCTTCATGTAAGCGCGGTCCACGAGGTTGAGGCTGGACGGCAACTTCCGCTACCAGCAACACTTCGACCTCGTCTTTTCGTCCGTGCAGAAGTTCATTCATAAATGCGCGGCGTCCGTCCAACGGATCGATCATCGCCCATCCATATTTATGGAATATGGATTCCAGCTCCGGTTGAGCCATGCCACCCCGCCACGGCCCCCACATCAGGGAAGCAACGCGACCTGGTGTCTTCTCGTTTAAAGTCAAAGCCAACTTGTTAATGATTTCGTTGGCGGAGACGTAGTCTGTTTGACCGGCGTTGCCAGTGCGACCGACGACTGACGAGAATAAGAACATGAACTTGAGCGAATCGAGTTTGAGCTTTCTACCAAGCGTAACTGCGCTGAGCACTTTGGTTTCAACTACTCTTCTGAATGACTCGAGAGTTTTATCTTTAGTGTACGCGTCTTCGATAATACCGGCGCCGTGAACGACGCCGTCAATACGGCCGTGAGTGGCGTAGATAGAATCGATCAAGGCTCCCAGTTTTTGCTCGTCACGAACGTCGAGCGCGTGGTATTCGACCGTGGCTCCAAGACGTTCTAACGTGCTCAGATTACTGCTGATCTCACGGTCGCGCATCAGCTTCTGGTAGGTCGTCTCTACAGCACTGACGCTGACCGGTTTTTGTTCGCTCTTCAGCTGCTCGATCAACGCAGATTTGATCTCTTTCGCAGAGGTCAGGTGGCTGGTTGCATCCGACTCTGATTCGGTCGGTCGCGCTGTGCGACCGATGACAATCAACTTCGGCCTGAAGGCGGAGGCGATATCTTGAGCAATTTCAGCGGTGATACCACGAGCACCACCGGTGATGACGACCACGGAGTCCTGATCGAGCTGCACCGAGCTTACCGGACCGGATGTTTCATGAATGGTGGCCACCCGTGCTTGCAAGCCGTGGCGTTGATTGCCGGCATAACCGGCTTCGACGCGAGCATCGTCGTGGGTGAGCTCGAACAGCAACGCACCAACGACATCATCGGCAGATGTAGTTGTGGGGAAATCTATCGATTTGCATCGAGCATTTGCCCACTCTTTATCTAAAGACTTGAGTAAACCGGCGATGCCTGCGTGAGCAAAATGCTTAGGACCTGTCAGGTGTCCGAAGGCGCCATCTATTTGATGGGCCGCAGCCACAAGAGTTTGTCCTTCTTTTCTGTTCAGCTCCGGCTCCAACGACTTTGCCAGTTGAAAGAGCGTATAGAGCGGTACCAGGCTGGCTCCATGTTGTTGATGGAATGCCAGCAAACTGATGACGCCGGCCACTTTTCCGTAAGTCGACTTCCACTGCGCCACGAGCTCGTTGACTTTACTCTCGTCCATCAAGTCCGAAGCAGAACCTTCTTTGTGCTGTACGAGCACTATCTTGCTGCCGAGAACCTGCGCGGAGTTCGCTAACTTTGCTGCCAATCCGCGTTCGTCGTCTATGACGATAATCACTCCATCAGCGCGCTGGGCTTCTGTCACCGCCATTGGTGGTGATAGTTCGACCGATTGAACGACGGCTCTGCCGACCGATGATTTCACCGGCTCGACTGCGTGAGACTCTTTAACAGCAGTCGGTTTCAAAATCTCGACGTGAGCATCACCGGGGCCATTACCGTTCGTGCCAGGTGCAGGCATTTCCTCTGCACCAGGTATTGGGGCACTGGCTGGAGCGTCGGCACGGAGCCAATCCATGATGCCCTGCAGCGTCTTGGTGCCTGCCAACTCTTCGATACCGCTTTCCAGTTGCAACTGCTTTTGCTCAGGCAAGATCTTGCGGAAGCTGTTCAAAATCTCGACTCGTTTGATGGAGTCGATGCCCAGATCAGCCTCCAGGTCGAGGGCCGGATCGAGCATCTCCGGTGGGTAGCCTGTGCGCTCGCTGACGATTTCGAGGAGAGCGGCAATCAGCTGTTCGGGGTCGCTGTCGGAGGAGACGGAGGCAGGTGCATCTGACGGAGCGGCGACATGGTCTGCGACTGCTTGCTGCAGTCCACTTCCATTGCCGTTACCGTGGCCATTGCCGTTGTGCGGCGCATCGTGTTCGTGGGCACCATTGCTGCCGGCGTCAACAGCTTGCTGCGGCATTTGTATGTACTGCTGGGGCGACTGATATACAACCGGCTGCCCTTGTTCGGGCTGGAGGAAGCGCGGGTCCAGCTGCTGGTTCAACGCCATTGCCGACTGTGGCACAGTGGCGCCCGTCTTCGCACCCAGGTAGGCGAGCATCACTTTCTGCTGGGTCTCGAGGAAGCTGTTGGTCATCTGCAACATCGTCTGTTGGAATTGCATCATCACCTGATCGACGTTGCGTCCGGCCAAGTTCGGCATCTGCACACCAGCACCGTTAAATGGGGACGGCAGGGCTGGCAGTCCTGTTGCCGGCTGGGCAATCTGCGGCACACCGCCATTTGAAGGCAGCGATCTCTGGGTGGCACCCTCCGGCGAGCCCGGCGTTCTTGGCGCAGTTGCTGCAGCCTCGGCGCCTGGCGCGGAGTTTGAATTGGTTGGCTTCAGTTGCGAGGTCACTGGTGCTCCCGTGTTACTAGAATGAGTTGCCGTTGCTCTCGTCGAGCTTTGTGTCGCTTTGCTCGCAGAGGCGGTTGCCGCTTCCGGCGCACCCACTCGACGAACTCTATAACTGTTGACCATGTAGGTGAGACCGCGCTTGTTGCCGGCAGTTTCGACAACAGGCATGTTTTTGAGATTCAAGCACTCGAGCGCGGTTATTCTGCCGGCGAACAAACGCTCCAGATCGATCGGCAGTCCGTAAGCCGCCAATTGAGCAAGGGTGTGTTGCAGTTGCGTGATGCCGTTGCGGCCGGCGCGATCGCACGACAGCATCAGATAAGGTGCAGCAGTGGGCTGGAGAATAGCCTCTGTCAATCCACCTAAAACTGAGCCCGGACCGACTTCCACAAAGATAGTGGCACCGGCGCATTGCATGTTGAGCACTTCACCGACAAAATTGACCGGGCGTACGATGTGGGCAGTGAGCCGATCGACAATTTCAGTGGTGGTACCAGCGTAGATTTGCCCGTCAGTGTTGCAGAACACCGGTATTGTTGGTGGTGTCAGCGCGATTTGTTGCAACGCACTCTTCAACGGCGCTTGCGCATGCGCCATGTGCGAAGAGTGAAACGCTTGTGAAACAGCGATCTCTTTTGCTTGCACTCCAGCTTTCTTCGCGGTTTCTACCGCCGCCTCAATCTTCGCATGTTCACCTGAAACAACACATTGAGTGGGCGAATTGATGTTAGCGAGCGTGACACCGGGGCAGTGAGCAAGTATTTTCTCTGCCGTTTCCACGTTGCAGGCGAAGGCTGCCATCGAGCCTCTGCCATCGCCGTTGCTCTGCGAGAGAATGCGTCCGCGTTGCTCGGAGATACGATATAAATCCGTCTCGCTCATAGCGCCTGCTGCGCACAGCGCCACATACTCACCGTAGCTGTGCCCCGCCGTCATATGCGGCTTCACACCTAAAGCGGAAAGCAGTTTGAACATGGCCATATCAGCGGCGCCCACCGCCGGCTGAGCCACTTGTGTGTCGGTGAGTTCTTGTTGACGGCAAGTGCGATCGGCATCGGTAAACGTCGGCGGCGGATAGATATACTCCGTCAGCGCCTTGGCAAGGCGTCCGCGCAGAGCTGCGTTAGCGATTTCGAACGTCTCGCGGGCTTCGTCGAACTGACAGGTGATGTCTTTCACCATGTCGACTTGCTGAGAGCCTTGACCGGAGAAAAGGAAGGCCACCTTACCGTTGGCGATGCGTTGATTTTCGCCTGAAGCGAGATCAGCAAGATAAACGCCGCGCGGGTCGCGCAGTTCATCTTTAGCAGATTGCAAGCCTTGCTTAGCACGTGTCAGCTTTTCCATCAGATCGTCGAGCGAAATGGCGACAATCGAAAGACTGAGCGGGTCTTTTTCACCGCCGCCCTTGCCATCATCGGTATGGCGCTCGAGCTGCTTTATGTAGTTGGAGTAGGCCAATAATCGCAGTGCATCTTTCGACTGATCCGGAGCCTTGCCCCATTTCTTGGCGTTCTCAATCAATGCGTCGATCGAGCGGACCAACTCTGCCCGCGAGCGGGAGCGCAAAATGAACAGTTCAGATGCCCAGCGCACAGAGCCACGCAGTTCGTCGGACTCACCGGCTGGTACGTACTCTTCCAGGACTGCATGGAAGTTGGTGCCGCCAAAGCCGAATGCACTGACGCCGGCGCGCCGCGGCACCAGCGCTTGGCCGTCCGCAGTCGCTGGCGCAGTGGGATTGACCCACGGACGCGCTTCGCTGTTGATGTAGAACGGGCTGCGTTCGAAGTTGCATGTCGGGTTGGGTGCAGTGACGCCAATGGTCGGAGGCAGCACTTTATGATGCAGCGCTTTGGCCACTTTAATGAGCGAGGCCAAGCCGGCGGCGCACTTCGTATGACCGATCATTGTTTTGACTGAACCTACAGCACAAGAGCGTTCTTGCGTGCCGGCTTCATCAAATACTTGTTTTAGCGCTTCAATTTCAGCTTTGTCGCCGGCCACAGTTCCGGTGCCGTGCGCTTCCACCAGAGTGACCGAGTTTGGTGTCACTCCCGCGTCCTGATATGCTCGGCGCAGGGCCAACATCTGTCCGGCCGGTCTGGGGGCCGTCAAGCTCAGATCTCTGCCGTCGCTCGATCCGCCGATACCACGAATCACCGCATAAATGCGGTCTCCATCACGCTCAGCGTCGGCAAGACGCTTGAGCACCACCATGGCAATGCCCTCGCTGATGACGATACCGTCAGCGGTGGCGTCGAAGGTGCGGCAGCGACCTTGTCCGGAAAACGCATGTGTCTTACTAAAACTGAGATAGTCGCCGGGCTGGTTGTGCGTGTCCGCAGCACCAAGAAGGACGACGTCACTATTGCGATTGCGCAATTCAGAGACTGCAACATAGAGCGCTGCCAAGGATGATCCGCAAGCCGCATCTACGGTGAAATTGACACCGCCCAGATCGAACCTGTTGGCGACACGTCCAGCGGCGACGTTGCCCAGATAGCCGGGGAATGTGTCTTCGGACCATTCGGGGAGTTCATCCTCCAACTGTTTCTTCGTTGCTTCCGGCAGTCCGGCTAGCTTCCATCCCAACATCGATCGCAGGTTGTAGAACGCCGTAATCGGTCCATGTCCCGCATTGGCCAGAATGACGGAGGTGTTGGGCCGAGCAAAAGCACGCTCGAAATAACCGGCATCTTCCAGGGCAGCCCGCGTCACGTCCAGCAAGAGCAGCTGCATCGGATCGATGACCTTCATGCTGCTGGGCGGAATGCCGTAACGGCTGGAGTCAAACTTCACTTCACCAAGGAAGCCGCCCCACTTGGACATGATTTTGTCGCGCGCGAGCGGATCTTTGTCGTAATAGTTTTTCCAATCCCAATGGTCTTCCGGCACTTCCGTGATGGCATCTACTTTAGAGAGAATGTTCTCCCAGTAAGTGGCCACGTCGGTAGCGCCGGGAAACAGGCAGGACATGCCGACCAACGCCACAGGCTCGCCTGCCGGTCTGCCGTCATCCACGATTTGCACCGAATGTGGTGCGGCGAGCTTCTGCGCCAGCGATTGCAAACGTGTACTGGAGCCGGAAGCAACTTCTTCGTGCAACTCTTTCATGGTGCAGACTTTGTCGTGCATAGCAGCGACCTGTCCGATCATATACATGCCATCGGCCCACTGCTCATGTTCACCGACAGTGGCGAGAGAGTCTTTCTTCTCAGCTTTGCCTTCCTGATTGGCGGCAAACTCTGCCATGGCTGCCTGAGCGTTAGCACTGCCGGTAGTGCGCGTCAAACCCTTGCTGGCGATACGCAGGCGGCCGAGGTTCATAAATTCGAGCTCTTCGCGAATCTCATCGCGGCTCTTCTTCGCCACGACAAGCTCCTGTCTCTTGCTGTCGAAGGTGCGCTTGTAGGGCGAGTCGATACAACGAATCGCATGTCCGGGGCCAGTCTCGAGAAGAACTGTGTCGGCACACTGCAGAGCTGCATCCTGGAATTTCTTGACGATGGCGCCCGTTTGCACCGCTTCTTTCGTGAAGAGATAAGCCGTGCCCATCAAGGCGCCGACTCGAACACCACGGGCGACCAGTGGCGCCGCCATCGCTGCCACCATGGTGGCAGAAAGCCCGTCGTGCACACCGCCGGCAAAGAGAACGTGGAAAGTGGTGGCGTCTTCTTTGGGAGAGATCGATGAGAGCAACTTCTCGATCATCGCTTCCCAGAGAATAAAGCTCGAACGCGGGCCGACGTGACCGCCGCACTCCTTGCCTTCAAAAATAAAGCGGCGCGAGCCCATCTCGATGAAAGATTCGAGCAACATAGGCGACGGGACATGCAGATACGTCTTGGTTCCGATCTCTTCCAGGACTTTAGCCTGGTCAGGCCGGCCGCCGGCGATGAGAGCGAAGGGTGGCTTGTATTTGCGAATTACATCTAGTTGTTCTTGGCGCAACTGCTGCGGGACAAAACCGAGAATTCCCACTCCCCAAGGGAGCTGCCCCAGCTTTTCCTTGGTGGCGCAAGTGAGAGCATCTACCTCGTCTTTGCGCATCAATGCCAGGGCAAGAAATGGCAGTGCACCATTCTCCGCCACTTTGAGTGCGAAGTCAGCGGTATCGCTGACACGCGTCATCGCCCCCTGAACGATCGGATAGGTGGTGCCGTGAGACTTCGCCAGAGCTGATCCGGCGCAGAGAGCATTCTGTTCGGCGGCTAATCGAACATGCTCGGTGGCACTCTCTCTGATGCCTTGTATGATGCCCGCCACAGTGCCGAATCTGCGTGTCAGATCCGCGGCAAAGGCGACGTCTTGTCCGAAAGCGTAGATGCGATCGAGTGGCTTGTTGCTGGCAGATTCGAGAAGTTTACCCTTTAGTAATCGATAAGCTGACTGCGGGGCACCATTGGTAGTAACACTAGCGGCCAAAGGTTCAACCTCACCACCCGTGCTGGGATGACGCGAGAAGACGCGATACAGTCCGCTCTTCTGGTCGCCGACAATCTGAGTTTCGGTGCCGTCCATGCCGGCAATCTTCTGCTTCATCGCCAAAGCCAACGGCGACTCTTGCGTCGACAGGAGCTGCGAGCTCAATACCACACCGGTCGCTCCGGCTGCCAGACAGGCAGCAGCGGTGTGCAATCCGATACCGCCTTCGACCCAAACGGGCAGGTTTAACTCACTGACGCACTGTTGCAGCAACACGAACGATGTCTGCTCACCGATGCGCCCACCGCCTTCATGTCCTTTGGCGACCACCGCATCGGCGGCGCATTCATGAGCCAGGCGAGCTTCTCCGATATCGGTAGCCTCGACCAGGACGGTGAGGCGAAGAGCTCGCAACGTCGAGACCGCCTGCGGGAGCGCTCCATCATCGCGGTTTCCCGCCAGAGACAGTAAAACATGCGCTCCCCTGGCTGCGTTTGAGAGTGCGTTGAAGGTTTGTTTAAGTTCGTTGACCTGACTGATATCGCATTTGATACCACAGCGATCGGCGCTGGTCAGTTTGGCGAGTTCAGCGACCAGCGAAGCCAACGCGGCGTCGGTATCGTTCGCTGACGTATCGACGAATTCGACGTTGATGACACCAACCGCTCCGGCGCGTGCCGCCGCCAGCGCGATCGATACATCAGCAATCGAGAAAGTGGGCCCAAAAACCGCGGCGGTTAGCGCAATGATTCCAAGACTAGACGACATCTGCAGCCCTTTGCCTTCAATCTGGTTTGGTGCCACCCAACAGACAATCCATGAAGGCCATGAATAGACGCTTGAAGTATAAATGGCCTGTTAAAGCAAACCATTGGACAGGTTTTAACATTTATGGGTAGGCTTCCCAACCGGCGTCAGGCAGCTCTTTGCCTCAACTGGTAACGGGTTTTAAATTATTACGGTTTCAGTTGGACTGCGCAGCTCGTATGTTATGCCCCGCCAGGTAATGCGGTTCGTGACAACAGAGTATAAAGTCATCCATGGCAACACCAGATGAGCGAGCGGCAGTATGGCTGAAAAACGCCAGAGCGATTTATTGTAGGCAGTTTGCAAGAGATACTGCTCTTCCGGGTCGGCAAAACTCTGCCGATCAGTCACTTTGACATCCGTGGCCGCGGTTGACGAAGCAAGGTTTGCATGCAATACGCGGCTCCACATGCCCTGGGCACGAATCAAGAAGGCAAGCTCAACAGGAATGAGCGACAGTCCCGCCAAAGTGGCAAAAAGCATTTGAGAATCGTGAAGAATTGTAGTATAGAAGGCTGCAGTAACTATAGCGAGTAGCCATACAGTTAATACCACTGCTTTCTGCATGGCGCGCCGCCAAAGCTCCGGATAATAAATCTTCGTCAATATAAGTTGGCGGTTAGTCCATTCGAAAATTTCTTTCAATGTCGCATCGCCGTGACTGGCTACCAGGCACTGCGGAACGAAATGAATACGCAAGCCGAGTTTTTTGATCGACGTGCACAAAACGAGGTCATCATCAGCCGCTCGCTCCCAATTTTCGCGCACCTTCGCGCGTTCGAAGACATCGCGCTTCGCCGCCATGGCGCCGCCCCAGGCAAATGCATACTGCGGGTTAGCCAGTTCCCATGCGGACATGCGGTTCCACAGCGATCTGATTAATGATGGCCAATCGCCCTTGAACGGTATGTAAAAACGATATCCAGTCGTGGCACCGATTGCCGGATCATCGAGTTGAGCAACGAGATAACGAATAAAATCACCGCGCGCGATGACGTCGGCATCGACGAATACAAGCACTTCCGTATCGGCAGAAACATGCTCGAGTGCGGCTAACTGATTGTTGACTTTGTGGGCGCGGCTGGGATTGGCGTTGGCGACAATGAGCTTTGTCGGCACATCGCCAGAGAGATCGCACTGTTCCTTGAGGGGCGCATAAGCTGGATCATTGGCTGATCCGACAGCGAATATGACTTCGAAATTCGGCTTTCCTGTTGCCGCATCAAAATATTCCTGGCGCAGCAGCTTGCGTATATTCGTGGAAAAGTCGGGATCCAGCCCCTTGCACGGCAGAATGATCGAAACCTTGGGCAGATATGCACCCGGCTTAAACATGAGCTCTCGTTGCACATATGCGAGCATGCGCTTGAATGCGACAAACTGAGTGACTGTCGCCGCCAGTGTAATGAAAGCAAGCAGGTAGATCATTCGTGACCGCCCGGAGTACGAAAGATCTAAAGTATAGTGCTAGACTGGCAGTTGCTTTGTTTTACAGGCGAAGCTAACTATTTTTTCAGGCTTGAAGATGTTCAGGAAATTGCTCTACTCCGCATTCGGCGTCATGGGGGCTCGGGAAGTCCGTGCCTTCGACGAGGAGTCGAAGAACGCGCAAGAGTCTCAACTGCAACGCCTGTTGCAGATTGTCGCGCCTAACGCAAACACCGCCTACGGACGGGCGCACTCGTTTAGTGCCATTAAGACGATTTCAGATTTTCAGCGAGCCGTCCCTATAAATGTGTACGATTCTATACAACCTTATATCGAGCGGGCTGCGAACGGCGAGCGAGAAGTGCTTACGGCTGAGCAGCCGATCATGTTCGCTACCACTAGTGGAACGACCGGCGCCCGCAAACTGATTCCGATTACGCCTTCCTATGTGAAAGAATTCCGCCGTGCCTCGGTGGTGTCCGGATTTACTCTGCTAAAGAATTTTCCCGGCATCAGTCGCGGCGTCACGCTTTCCGTTTTTTCGCCGGCGGAGGAGTCACGCACTGCCGCTGGCATTCCGTGCGGCGCCATCTCGGGCAGGCTCTATCTGGAAGAGCCTAAGCTGATCAAAAAATTCGTTTCGCCATTGCCGTACGAGCTGTTTCTCATCGATGACTATGAGAGCCGTTATTACAGCATTCTCAGATGCGCGCTCATGTTGCCGATCAGTACTATCTATACATTGAATCCGAGCACGATTGTTTTACTCGGTCGACGGTTGAGTCAATATGCCGACCGCCTCATTGCCGATATAGAGCGCGGAACCTTCACTCCACCCGGCAAAGTCTCGCCCCAGATTGAAACGGCGCTAGCTGCGTTCATGAAAGCTGACGCGCGCCGGGCGCAAGAGTTGAGAGCTTTGCAGCGCCTGGACAACTTCACTCCGGAGAAGGTCTGGAATCAGCTCAGTCTGATTAGCTGCTGGACACGAGCGGCGGCGGCATTTTACTTGAAGGATTTTCCGCAATACTATGGCAACGTGCCTGTATGTGATATCACATATGGTGCCAGTGAAGGGCGAGGGACCGTCTGCGTCGGCCGCGATAAACAAGCGTTGGCGATTCGTTCTCACTTTTTCGAGTTCGTGCCGGAAGAAGAGATCGACTCAGCCAACCCGCGAGCGCTGATCGCTGATGAGCTGGAAGTAGGCAAGAGCTACTACATTCTTTTCACCACCTCGGGTGGTCTGTTCAGGTACAACATCAACGACATCGTAAAAGTTGTCGGCTGGCATAACCAGATTCCCTTGCTGGAGTTTCAGCACAAAGGCGGCAACATCAGCTCCTTTACCGGCGAAAAGGTGACCGAGTCACAAGTCACCGATGCAGTGCGCGCTACTATGGCCGCCACCGGCTGCAGTGTCAGATTTTTCACGGTCGTGCCGCAGTTCAGACCGGAGCCGCATTACGATCTCTGGGTGGAGTTCGAGTCTATTAGCGGCATTTCTAGCGATCCGGAAGTAAAACTGCGCGACATGGCGGCGCAGTTCGATCGCCAGATGGGTTTGAAAAATATCGAATATCTCGCCAAACGCGAATCGCAAAGATTGGCGCCAGCAACGGCACGACTGTTGCCTGGCGGAACCTACGATCAGCTGCGGCGCAACTTGGTGGCGCAGGGAGTCCCTGACGCGCAAATCAAAGTCAGTCATCTCAATCCCAAAGACGAAGTGAAAGCGACGCTCGAATCAGCGCTCGTCGCGCCAGTTTGAGCGGACTCGTTCGAGCGGACGGCTGCAAGCCGCCCCTACGGTGCGTTTCGACGAACCCGCGATCGGCGACCTTGACCGCTTATCCGGAGCCGGCAGGATGCCGGCGTTCACAGAATGTGTACACTTGCCGATTTGGCGCCAAGCGTCGTAGGGGCGTGTTGCACGCGCCCGTGAAACGAGTAGTTACTGAATACCAAACACGTTCTTGATCCCGTAGGCGATCATGTTTGGATTTTCGCGCAGGCGGCGGCGGCAGTAGGCACCGGAGACGCGGGGCGTGCCGTAGGGGAGATACATGCGAACGATGGCGCCGCGTCGTTGCAAACGCTCGAGCTGTTCGCCATGCTCTGACGGCATCGTGCGCGCCAGCTCGGCGAAGTACTGGCCCGAAATCAAACCTTTTTGTAGCTTGGCGCGCGGCACACCGAGCAAGAACTGATGCTCGAAATTCTCCGGTCCGATCTTATGCGGCACAGCCACCGAGCGATAGAAGTGCTCGACGCACTTCGCATCGTGTGTCGCCAGCTCGACGTAAGTTCCTTTGTTTAAAAGTTGCTGCGCATAGGTGACGACGAGCTCTTTCATATTGCGCTTATCTGTATGCGCCAATTGGGCCGGCTCGTTGTAGATGCCGATCACCAGCCGCACGCGCATACGCTCATCAAAGCGCGCCACATCCTTTTCCGTGCGGAACAGTCGGGTCTGCAGCACAGTGCCGAGATTGGTATAACCAGCATTGATCAAAGCGAAATACGCTTCCAGATGGAAATTGGCCCAGCGGTGATCCTCCGCTTCCAAAGTCATCGAAATGTTGTTCTTCATAGCATAGTCGACGACACGAGTGATGCGATCGAAGGCTAACTCGAGAGCGCGCTCGCTCTCCTTGCCGGGTTGAGGAGGCACGGTGCTGAACATCGATGGTTTCATCGATATCGTCATCTGTTGGCGAGGTTTCTCGCAATTGATAAGATCAGCTCGTACTGCATCGATCAGACGCTGGTATTCAGTGACGATTGCGTCGCACTGCTCATCAGTGACCGAATCCTCTCCGAGAATATCCAAAGTGGAAGCAAACTTGTCCTGCGCATAAATATGATGCGCCTGCTTGATTGCGGCTTGCGGGTCGTCTCCAGCCAGATACGGACGGGCTAAGAGCATCACCAATCCCAGAGGGATTTTGTCGAAGATTGTTTTCGGAGGGGAGTTAACCTGGTCACCCATTAGCTCAGCAGAAGCAGCGAATTTGATTGGCGTCTCAACCGGCATTTTGACAGCTCCATTATGAACAGGTGAATTATAAATCGCAGGTCTGTACCCCCGTCTCTGCATAGGCTTTATTTAAGTCTATCTTTATAAGCTGGGCAATATTGCTGGCTCTTCCGTCATTGCCCGCGGAGATATCCCAGTTCGAAGAACATGGTCCAGCGGATGTGGCTATCACTCATCGTGGCGCCTACGTTTATGTTGCGCCCACTGCACATTGACAACAAATCCCACTGATCCCGCAAACTACTACACAGCAATGGATTTGGGGGATACGAGAACGTCAATTACGGTGGCACGGATCGCAACATGACTCCAGGCTGATGAAAAGGCACACCTCAATCTTTCACTAGACCGATGAGCGAGCTCTGAGAGCTCGGCAGCAGCCCACATAGGTTACTGCTCGGCGTCAGCAACCGCCGGCGCGATGAATCGCAGCATATTGGTCCTCTTGGCATTCTCGGCCAGCGTGGCGCGAAAATCACCTGGAACCCTCGAGACACCCAACACATAGGTGTTCTCATCGCCGGCAGTTCCTCTAGGGCTGGTGTAAAAAACTTTGTATCCGGGCGCAGATGCGGTCGTCAGTTGGATGCGTCCGGAGTTGAGATACTTCACCGTTTTGGTCGGTGAAGATAGGACTTCATTCTTCAGTTTTCCGGCCAGCGACCTCGCCAGCGCTATCAGTTGTCCATCTTGCTGTACTTCATCCGCCGGTATCACCGCCACGACCGTATCGACTTTACTGCCGTGTCCGCGCGCCCCAGCCAGAAGCGTCATACCGGGCTCACCGTTGGAGTAGCGAGCCCATGTCCACTTCGTGTCTTGCGAGTATGTGAAGTCGGTTGGCTTGCCAAAACATTGTTCGAAGTCGTAAAAGTCGTCACCGAGCCCTATCGGCTTTCCGCTCGAGAGGAAATGAGCAAGCGTGCTTTTGTGGTGCTCGAGTGCGGCTGCGTTTTTATGCTCACCATTGAGCGGCATCGCAGTGGCGATGAGCGGCTTCACCGGCTCGCCATGCTCCGGCGCTCTTGTGCTGCGACGTCTGAGCATATGCGGATGCGAGTAATCGCTAAGCCGATCCCTCGCCTCGTCGTCAGTCAGCGCTTCTTGCTCGATGTTGGTGACAATAATATCCTGCGTTGCATCATCGCTGTCTGTACTGCCAATCCTCGCCATCACCTTGCATTCGATTTGCGGCCATGTATTTTTGTCGATAGGCAGCTCGAACGCGCGAGGTCCTTCGAGCAGCAAGAAGATCTGCTGCCCGGGCAAAAATCCTACGTTGATCGATTTACGCGCGACAGTGACATAGCCGTTTTTCAAATCGCGAAACAACGCTTGAAACTTGATCGGCTTATAGCTCAGATCGGCATTGCTGGAATTGACGAGGATCAAGTAGATCGCAGGGTGGTAGCCGGTCGCGTCGTGCATCCACCAGGCAACAAAATAATCAGGCGAAACTTTCGCACCGCCGGCAGAGTCTGAGCTCTGCGCAAATGATTGCGGCGCCACCAATGCGAACGTAAAAGCAAAGAGCAAACTTACGCATATACAAAGCGTTCTCTTTGCTCGCAATCGTTTCATTCCCACCGGTCCTGTACAGTCATGCAGATCTTAACTTATGCTTGGGCGTCCTGGCGTTACGCTTCGATCACAACTCGTTGGCGCGCCACATGTACCAGCTTGCCACCGAACGATACGGTCGCCACAGCTCTCCGTGCGCGAGAATCTCTTTAGGAGTCGGCAAGTCGTCAAGTTTGTAGGTAATCGCAAAACCTTTTCGCACACCGTAATCAGTGGCCGGCAAAATGTCGAGCCGTCCCAGTCTGAACATCATCAACATTTCCACCGACCATTTGCCGATGCCACGCACAGCACACAACCGTTCAATCAGCTCTTCATCAGTCATCGCATGCATCTCATCGACATGCGGCACATGACCTTCTTTCACTTTGAGCGCTAGATCTTTGAGCGCAAGCGCTTTTGCACGCGAACATCCAGCGGCACGCAGTTGCTCTTCCGTGAGAAATAAAACGTCATCGTGATCGAATACGCCTTCCAGGCGACCCAGAGCTTTGACGCGTCCGAGAATTGTAGCCGCTGCCTTGCC
The DNA here is from genome assembly GCA_036703195.1 of Planktothrix sp. GTDB lineage: Bacteria > Cyanobacteriota > Vampirovibrionia > Obscuribacterales > Obscuribacteraceae > DATNPN01. The sequence goes on from DATNPN010000005.1 coordinate 75,938, forward strand.
GGTCAGCTGTTGATACATGATCGCCCGCGTCAACGCATCGAACGCGCTCTGCATCGGGTCAACGGTCAAGCGGCACTGACCCACTTGTTTAATCACCCGCGCGAGAGCTTTGTCTTTCTTGGCCAGATGAAGACGCGCCTCTTCAAGCTGCGTTTGCATGTCGACTGTAGTTTTCGCCCGCGCATTGGCGCCAGCCATGACTAACTCCTGCGTTCTCCGCATCATTATATCTGTATTCGGCCGCTAACCGTTGGGTCGTTTGGCGGGCGCGGTGCGACGCGCCCCGACGACATTCTGCGAAACAAGCCTGCACAAGCACTTTTCTCTTGCCGTCGTTAATCCGGCCAGGCGGATTTGTTGGCGAAAGTTTCGTAACTGTATTTGGTGATGTATGTCAGCTTCTTGCCGGTCTTTCGTTCGTAGGCGCGGGAAGGGATTTTCAGCAGAGCGTCGAATTCCATGTCTTTCGGCATGAGCTTCGGATCGGCGAGCACTTCGTCGTAAAAGTGGCGACCGTTCGCGATTACACAGCATCGCGCCGAGAGAAAACAGTTGCGCGAAAAATGAGTCTGCTTCCCTTTGTAGCTGTCATTTCCGATCTCGCGCGCATAATGTTCGCCATCGAGATTGTGCAACTTTTCCGACAAGAGATCAGCAAACGCCAAAATGTCTTTATCCTTCTTGCTGGCCAGAAGGTTGATGGCAGGCTCGATTACCCGATCGTCTTCACCGGTCTGGTTAAAGTCGAGCTTATCGATTACTTGCCAAAAGACTTCGTCGCTCATCGATCTGCCGATATCACCACCAGCAGTGCCACCCTCGAGCGGCAGCTGAAACGCCGATCGCACTTCCTCCGGCAACCCCTGCAGAAGCTGCTCTAAAGGAGTAGACGGATCGACGTCGCGCAAACTTTCGTCAATGACAGCAAGCGGTTTCCATTTCAAACGACAACCCGGCAGCTTGCGGCGCAGAGACTCGATTCCGTCCTGACTGACTTCTGTATTGAAGAGATAGATGCGCATCAGCGCTTGCAATCGCGACAGAGTTTTCAGGCCATCGTCAGTGATGAATGTACCGCTCAAACCAAGCTGCACCAGTTTGCTCATGCCGGCCAGGTGCATTAGATCTGCATCAAAGACGCGGGCACCGCTCATCCACAACTCGCGCAAATCTCGAAGGTTTCTCAAATGCCCCAACCCAACGCCGGAAATCTGACAGTGACTCAAACCCAAACCTTGCAGGTTAGTCAGCGATGCCAGGTGATGAAGCCCTTCATCGGTGACATTTGTCGCCGTCAGCTCCAGCACTCTCATACCGGTGAGATGATGCAGATGCGAAAGACTGATATCACTGATCTCGGAGCGACTGAGATCGAGCGTGTGCAGATCGTCCGAACGCAAGTCAGCGAGCGGCGCAAGACTGCCCGACCCTTTGCCGCCAACTTTCAGTTTTAGCTTGTAATCAGCCGGAACTGTCACATTGCCCCGTGCTTCTTCAAGCCATTCCCACTTAATCGGCTGATTCTCCGGCGCCACGATGAGCCCGCGCACCTGGCTGAGCAGCTCCCACTCTTCCGGTTGGCTGACAGGCGCCACGTAAAGAGTGCCGACCGACCGCCGGTGAGGAAATTTGATCATCTTTTGATTTGTGGACATTGCATTATTATCCGATCATCATGCTCGTTTCCGTGCAGCTTGGCAGATCTTTTTCTTGTCTGCACTCAATGTTTCAAAGGGTTGTTGCCTGGCGGCTTTCAGGAGCATCCAGCTATCGAAGTGCTATGCTTTAGCTACTGCAAAGGAGACTCGGCATGGACGAAATCGATGCGCAGGGCAGACAATTACTTGTCGACCGACCCAAGCTCACTCGTGGACGCTTGAGTGTCTTCCGCGAACTGAAATCAGAAGATCTCGACCCGTGGTTCCCAAGACTCAACGTTAGTTTAAAACGCGCCGGCACCGACAACATCCTCTGGCAATGGACCACCCACACGACGGTCGATGAAGACGAGCCGCCGCCGTACGGCGAAGACGTCATCTTCGAAAAGTATTTCGAGCTTGACTCTCCCATCAAGTCGCCGCGCGGCTTGGAAGTGGTGTTTGCCCTGGGACCGGGTGCCACTCGACGCGGTCAGGTATCCAAATTCTCAGCCGCTCTCTATCTCTATCCCAAGTCTTTTGATGACAGAGGCGTCCAGGTTGGCGTTGTCGACTTCACGCAAGGCTTGACAACAGGCGGGGTGCCGCTGTTTTTCCGGGTCAATTTCCCCTGGTGAAAACGGGGAATCGGGCGATCTATTTATAGGTTTCGTACGCCACGGTCCACATGCATGACCGACAGTTCGCCGTCAGCTCCAGGCGTGAGAAACACCGCAAAAGCCGGTTCGATAACCGATTCAGGCATCCGCGTAAGCCACGCTGGCTGCCTTGTGTATGGAATCGATGGAATAAGAATTGCGTCCGGTGCGACTCGAACGCACGACCAATCGGTTAAAAGCCGAGTGCTCTACCGGCTGAGCTACGGACGCATACGAAGGGCCATCCTATCAATGACGCCGAGGTGGTGTCAAGAATTCCTAGTCGCCGGGAGGTTTTCCGTGTTTCATCGAGTGGGCAGAACTAGCTCCTTGCTCATCCTCGCGCCTGTTCTAATATTGATGTCAGAGAGGTACTTTTCGACATCTTTCTATACACTTAGAGTGGACCGACTTACCAACATGCACGAGATCGCAGATGAACCGCTTGCTTAGCCGACCGATGGCGCTCAAATTTTTGAACGGCGCCACCGTTTTGCTGCTGGCATTGGTGGTGCGCGTCTTATATTGCTTGGTCCTGGCCCCGCGTCAGCTTTGCGGCTTGAACGACCAGCCCAACTTCGAGATGGCGGCAGCAATCGGCACAGCCATGAGTCACTCGTCCGGAGCTGTCGATTTCGCCAGAGCGCTCACCGGCGAGTTTGTCGGCACAAGCACCGCCCTTGATGCGCTCGTTCGGCAAGGACCGCTATACCCTCTATATCTATCGTCTCTTGTCAGATGGTTCGGCTTGCCGCCGGGCTTCCACCCGGCGCAAACAAATTGCATCGGGTTTGTTGCCGCCAATATCGTACTGAGCTCTCTTTCGTGCGTATTCATCTATTATGCCGCCCGCATTGCCTTCAGCCGAAGAACGGCTCTATTTGCGGCACTTTTATCGATTCTCTATGCGCCCTCCGTGCTCAACGCGATGCACTGCTATCCTGAAATTCTCTGCAACTTTCTTGTCAGTGGTTGGCTGGCGCTGCTGTGCCTGGTGCTCCTGCGTCATGAGAAGCGCTCTAAACTGCCGGCGTTGTTTGTCATCGGTGTACTTTCCGGGCTAATCGTTTTGTGTACGCCGGCTCTTCTTATGATGCCAGCAGCGATGGCGTTGGCTCTCGTTCTCTACAAACTGGGCGAGCCGCTCAAACGGCACTTCGCCTCCACTTCTCGAAGCGAGGAGAGTGCAACTGTCGCGCAGCCGGTAAGCGCAACCAGCGAACAAGTTGGCGATGCTGTTGGTGATACCGTTGCCGGGACTGTTGGTGAAACTGTTGCGGAGCCCATTCTCGAAACCGTCGGTGATACCGGGGTCGAGGATGTTGGTGAAACGGTTGCTCAGCCTCCGCCCGAAACTGTCGGTGACACCGTCGCCAAAACTGTTGCTGAACCAGGCAAACTGCTCGACTTCTCTGCCGGTCCGTTCCCATCAGAAACTCAAGATTTCGCGCCGCAGGATCCAGAAATCGAGCCTGAGGTTAAACCCCCAGCAGCAGTAGGTCCCGAAGAAACAAACGCCGATACGGCAGCCGCTCAAATATGGAGGCCGATTGACGAGAGGCAACCAGAAAGAGCGCCTTCAACCGACGAAAGAACTGAAACATCGACCATAGCAGCCGCGTCTTCCGTTTTGCCCGACCAATCCGCGGTGGCTGCCACGCCCCAGCCATTGACACCAGAGTACAAACCCGTCGATACACGCAAACTTACAACTGCCATGCTCGTCGCGCTGGCAGGGGTAATCGTCGCACTGGCACCTTGGCTCTGGTTGCAACATGCAGGCAATAACACGCTCGACTTGTTTTCAGAGCCATCAGCCTCTTCGCGGCTGTGGCTGGGCAACATGCTCAACGCTGACGGCTGGCGACTTCTGCCGGGGGCAGAGTTTCCATTTTCTAGCGTTAGAGTGGTGGCCCGCAATCTTCTCATGAATACGCTGGCGGCTCCGGTCCCGTTCGTGGCTTTGATTTTGCAAAAATTCGCGCGCTTGTGGTGCGGCGGCTGGAACGACTACCAATCAGACGCCTACGGACTCAACTTATGCGGGCAGAACGTGCTTCACTCTCTTTTGCTACTTTCAGCATATATAGGTTTCTGCTTTATCTTGCTCAACCACATGCGCTGGCGCTTTTCCAGGGCGATACCGTGTGCGGTGGCAATGTGCATAATTTTAATCAGTCACTGCTGGTACTGCTTCTTCGATCCGCTATCGCGCAATAACTTTACCGCCATGCCTGCGATCATCATATTATCGGCATACTGCCTGCAGCACTTGCTCACTCAACCACGCAAGCAAAAACTGCAATCGCTGATCGTCGTAGTCGTTGCGACGGCATTGTTTGCCTGGTTGCAATCTGGTGGCACCACCGTGCCGACAATGATGCAGGTGTTCGCATCCGACTTCTGGGCTCGCACTCTCGATGTCCTCATTATCATTCTCGTCTGGGCGTTTCTTGCTTGGCTCATTTTGCCGATTGTGCAAGATATCAGCGGTGCCAGAGTATCGATCGCCAGCGATATGGTCAAACTTGGCTGTTTTGGTGTGATACTGGTCATAGTGGCATGCGGAATGGCCGACGACCGGTGGCGTCAATGGAAAACAGATATGAAAAACCACCGAGAACAGGTCGAGCAAAAAATATGGATTCCGCAAACTTCCTCCGTTCTCGAGCTGGCTGATCCGGCAAGACGCAGCAGCGGAGCCTTCGTTCTCGTCGACCTCGGCTCGCCCATTATGCTGCCGCCCGTTTCCGTATCAGTGAACGATGTCATCGCCACTGAACCGCCCATCCCCTGGCTAGCTCTAAAACCGATGGACTTCGAAAGCCAACGCATCATACAAACGCAAGCAGACGGCATGGGCACCGACTGGCGCGCGTTCAGACAGTGGTGGGCAATACCTATTTCCGCCTCCACTCTTAAATTTGGAGAGCCAAACAAAATCGACGTATCGTTTTTAGAAGACCAGGGAGTGATCACCTATCAGGTGTACGGGGAGTACGGCAAGGGCAAATTGACGCGCAACGACTCGTACAAGATTATGCCTTCGCTGTCGACATTGTCCTGGCAGAAAGGGTTTGGCAGCTATGAAGACGGCGATATGCGTTTGTCTGAAACGCTGGTGCTGCAAGGCAAGGTGACGGAAAGTTCGTTTTCTACAGACACTAAGGCCCAATACAACGATCTCTCGTTCGACAGCGGCAGGCAGTGTGGACAATTCCGCATTCGTCTGGCGATGCCTGAGAACAACAATATAACATCACTAACTTTCGCTCCCATTGAGAAAGCTACGGAAGCAGTGCCACCATCTGCAGACAGCGATACAACCAATGAAGTCTTCTTTCACCCCGATGCTATGGGCGTAGCAGAAACTGACCCAAAAACTGAGATCATCACGCCTAATCTCATCGATGTTCCTTCCGCCAAGCCAGGCATGCGCTATCTTTTCTCCTGCGACACCCAATCGATGTCCGGCAACGGATGCGGCACCATAAAAGTTGAATTCTCGGGACAAAAACCTAGCGGTGAACTCGTCCAATGGACATCGCCCTTTGCACCACATATAATACCGCTCACGCCAAAATGGCATTTATTCTCATTTTGCGATTTTATCCCGGACGATGTTGCCGAATTGAGCAATCTCAAAGTATCGATCACTGCCACGGCGCAAGACCCGGCAAGCAAGCTGCTGCATCCAGAAGCGGCCAAGAATCAAGCCATGGTTCTAAAACGCGTCTCGCTGAAGATTCTGCCACCACTCAATATTCCCAACGACAAGGACCGCGATTGGATGTTGTTTTAGCGTTGCCTGAACCGATCTTTGTCGCAGACGAGTATTTGCACTTCAGATAAATTGCGCGCTCAAACTGCACACATTTCACAACAGGGCGATCACATTCGAGTTGTATGCTCTGAGTATCAACCGGAGCTAGGAGAATTGTGGAAGCACAGAGGTGACTATGCTCAGAGAATTTAATGAAGACCAGCCTTTCTATGTTAGGGAGAAGATGTCCAGCCAGAATGGAAATGGCTTGTGGCATACGATGCACTCACAAGGGGTATGGCGAAACCAGAATGCCAGACGCGAGGGTTGTTGGGGTCCGATTTGGAGAAGGCGACCATTATATGTATCGGTCGGAAACGCACAAATGCGTTTGGAAATAGCAGAGCTTAAGGGACTCATAAATCGCGGTCCACTGCAGACGGTATACGGATATCTAAGGGTGAATCCAGAACAGATAACGAAAAGACGTGAAGACCGAATACTCAGAAAAGCAGTCAAAAGCCATATAAATCTACGGCGGTTGGCTTGCCGCTCCATTTTTCCTTCTGCCGTTAGCAATCAGCTATTTTTAAACGCGCTCATCTCTCATAGATCCGCCCGCAGAATTGCATACATTGCAGCGGCCGCATGTATTGCGATGGTTGCACTTGCAGCCACGATGTCGAGTCCAGCAAAAATGCAAGTGAGACACGAAGTGCTGCAGGCCTGGCGCTCGATCGGCAATCAAGTATAGACAATATTTGGGTGCGGCGCACCACCGCCCACAGCCTCCGTTAAACAGGCTCGAATGCACGTGCCACCAGCCTCGCTGTGGCGGAGTTCGCGCGGCTAATGCCCCGCTCGGGAACACTGATACATAAACAGAATGCCGTCCAGGATCGCGATATTGGCGAAGATGATTTTCATGACACGCAAGTTCAGATGCTTAGCCAAGCGCGGAGTGATCCAGGCGCCGAACATGGCGCCACCAATGTTGTACAGAACGATCTGCCACGGAACTCCACCAAGAAACATGACGTGGTTCAACATCAAGTAGATCGAATTGATACAAAGCAGTACGACACCAAGCGCGATACTGCGCTTCGGGCTAACGCCGTATACAATCATTAGCATTGCAGCAATTACTTCGCCCTCGCCGATAGCGATCCACCCCGTTATCAGTCCGCCGATAATTGATACGAGAAATAGCGGCAGCCTTGCCTCGTCAGGAATATCTTCTCGCTCGCCATTGCGTTGCCGAAGAGTCGCAAGAGCAAGAATTCCCAGAACAATCGATACCGGTCCAAAGATACCCTTAATGATCATCGCGTTGGCATGAATGATCTCAGAACTTATACTGCTGCCAATCAATAATCCTGGCACAGCGTACTTAATCGCACGCACAGGCAAGTTGCCCGTTCGCAGCCAGCTTATCGATCCGATCGACATACCGATCGATTGCGTTCCGATTGTCGTCTTTAAGGCAACAATTGGCGAGTAGCCGAGCAAAAACATCATCGCCGGAATCGCCACGATGCCGCCACCAAGCGCGGAGATATTCGCGACCACTCCTGAGCAAAATCCGATGGGGATAATCGCCCAATGCTGACGCAGCGCCGCAGCCGGATCTGGCTCTGTCAGAACAAATACAACGGTCCACACCACCGCAAAGACTGGAAGTGCCCATGCCCAATGCAGCTTCCGGTTGACCCGAACGGTCACCGATAAGCTTTGTTTTACTGGTACGGTGGCAGTGCTATTCATTCAATCCTAGAATGGCGCGGATGGCGCGGACACCCCCGAAGGTTTAATCAACCTCTGATCCTTGCCTATTTAGACGGCGGCGTTATACAGCACCTTAGATATGAATCAATCTCTTGTAAATGGGACAATCACCCATGGACTCACAACTTGAGCATTCAAACCGGGCATAATGAGCGCAGGGAACTAACTGCAATCAGGAAAACTATGATGCAGGCAAAAAATGTCGTAAAACTTGGACTGTGCATTCTGTTGAGCATTCAACCGACTCTGGCTGCCGATCCAATCGCAGAAGCGGAGCAATATTTCAAACAAGGCAAGTTGTCTGTGGCAAAGCAATTTTGCAATGCGGAGTTGAAAGCGCATCCAAAATCTGCGCCGGCTCGCTACTTGCTGGGAAGCATCGCAGCCAAGGAAGGACACTCCGATATTGCGGTAAAGGAATTTACGAAAGCTCTGTCGCTGGATCCGAAAGGACAAGTTGGCGTAATGAGCCGAGAGTGGATTGAACGGCTCTCTCGTCCGCCCCAGCAGGCGACAGTCTCGCCACCGGCTGCACCCGCGGCGACAACACAGTCGCCTGCGGACATCGGTAGTATAAATAGTCGAAAGATGGCTGAAATGCACAGCGAGATACAGGCGCAATGCAAAGCCGAGGTAGATCGCATCAACAAAGATACTGAGATTCGGGTAACCCAGCTGAAAGCCAAGATGCAGGAAGACATTGATGGCAACGGCGAAGCCGTTCCTTACGGACGTAATAGGTATAACCCGGCGCGCCTCAACCAAGCAGTGAAGGACCAGTACGAACAACTGATCAATGCTGCTAAAGCGGAAGGTGCTGAGAAGGTCAGAAAAGTGCAGGACTTATACCGAACCCGCGAACAAGCCATCGACGACGCCGGCGGCGGGAGATAGATCGGACCATTCATCACAGCGGCGGCATCGTTGAAGCTTCGCATCCGAGCCAACGGTGAGCAGATGCTGGATAATGGGCAAAATGAGCTTAGGTGACCCGGATGTCCTGTGCGCAGGTAAACATTAAATGGAGAAGGGTGCCGCATTTTGGAGTCTATTGCTGAGCCTGCTTTGGTTACAACCTCCAGCAGTAGAAGCAACGTCGACTAAATCAGCGCTGACTTTGAAAGGTGGCGTTTCTGCTGATCAGACCATCGACCGCCTGGAATCAGCCGGGATTAAGACGGTCCTTCAAACAGGAACGCCCAGCAAGCTAATAATCCAGAAGGTTCGGTTGGGCAGCGCGGCTTTCTACAAAGGGGTCAGCGAAGGCGACGTGGTGGAGGGAGTTAAACCGAACGGCAATGGATTTGACCTGCGTTTTTCTCGAGACGGAAAAACCTACCAGCTGTTTCTCCGTCCGCAATCACTGACGGCCGAATCTCCGAGCGAAAAGAAAGCAGATGAATATCTGCAGAACATGGAGAAGGCAATAGATGAAGCTCGCAAAACCAGACAGAAGATAGCCGAAGACGAGAACGCTTCGCCGGAAAAAAAGAAGAAAGCCGAGGAAGAGGCAAAGAAAAATATCTCAACTGCAAAAGTCGGAGACAGAGCGGTAGAAGCCTCCGAAATCGCCAAGACTAAAAGCAACGCAATAACGCAGGCAGAGTATCCCAACTGCTGGTTTGAGGCCTCCGTCGCAGCCGTCGCAGAAATGCCAAACGGACACGAATATCTTGCCAACATGATGATCAAGACAAGTCCGACATCCTTTCGCATTACATTCCCGGGCGACAAAAAGTGCGTCAATGTGTTTCTCGACGAACTCGACCAATTCGCAGTGCATGACAAAGCCATGTGGGCACGCCTTCTGGATGCAGCTTGCTTGAAGAAATATCCCGGGAATGAGGGCGTTGATAATAGTACCGGCATTGCAGTCCTCACTGGTATGCCGACTCACTTTATCAATCCGTCAGCAGGTGGTGGTGGTTTGCGTGATGTTCTGGCAGACATCACTAGCCACAAAAAGCCGGCAATAATTGGAACATTGCCCGACCTGAGAATCGGAACATTGGTTTCGAATCACGCATACACTCTGATGGGTTATGACAAAAACACAGGCGTTGTCACCATACGCAATCCATGGAACGGTGATCCGATTTTGATGAACAAGGGCGATATGAACAAGGCAGAACCGATCACAGAGCCTCACGGCGTGCGCGAGTTAGGAGACGGAGTGCTGCAAGTCCAGCTCGACGTAGTGGCAGAAAACTTCGACGGGATCGTGTGGGCAGATCTGCCACCAGCTTCGGTGCCACATGCGGAAGCTAAGTAGAACATCCTTGGCGTTGATATTCTTCGCGTCAGCTACGACTGAGCCGGCGATGTGCGCTGACGATATGGCACAGGCTCTGAAATTCTACAACCAGCACGATTTTGCCAGTGCCACCAAATTCTGCCAATCCGAACTGCACACCAACCCAAAGTCAGCGTCAGCACATTACTTGCTCGGAAGCATGGATGCACAGCTGCAACACAACGATGAAGCTTTCAGTGAATTTGCAGCTGCAATAGTGATCGACCCCAAAGGACCTGTCGGCGCCATGAGCAGACAGTGCATCGACCGACTGGCGCATACAATGCCGTCACCGAGTGTCTCCGCTTCTGACAAGAGCGCCGCCAAAGAACCCGATCAGAAATCAGCTCCATCAAAGCCTGCTGCGGCAACGATCGTCAAAGACGAAAAATTGCAAAACGCAGACGTCGTGACGAAGAAAATGTCGCAGATGCGCAGTGATCTCGAGGCGCAGTGCAAAGCAGAAGTCGATAGGCTCACCGCCGACGCCGATACCAACATAAAGTGGTTGCAATCAGAAATGCAGCGAAAGATCGATGAAAACGGACCGCCGATGTATGCGGGGGGTTTGCTCAGATGGACACCAGAACCTCTGAATCGACCGATCAGAGAACAGTACGAAGGATATATCAAAGGAGCAAGAGAGAATTGCGAGCGACGTATTGCAGACATGCAGGCTCTCTACAAAGCAAAGGAAGACGCCGTCGATGATTCCGCATCCAGCCTGCAACAATCGTACGAGCACCGCAATCAGGGTGGCAACATCATTCTTACTCCGGTAGGAACTAATGGAAATGTTCGCAACTACCAGACTTCTGATGAGGCATCTGGAAACCCGGTCCAAATGGTGGCACCACCGGCGAAATCGATGCAGACTAAAGCGCCGACTTCGCCAAAGAAGCAATGAAGTCGCTTGCGGTTAAGCGCATGTTCGATGCCGGGCAGGAGCCCGGCGCTCCAGAATACATCGTATCACTCGACCGCTTTCTTTAAATCGGCAAAGTCAGCATCGAGTTGTACAGCGCTGGCATCATCGAAGAGAGCCTGCAAATCCGCCGTGTGCGTTCCTTTGTATGATATATAACTGCGCGTTCCAAACGACGCGCTCTTTGCCACCATCTTTGGCGCGGTGGTGATCGGCCAACTCTTATCCAAATCTGCAAACAGCTTCGCCACCATCACCGGAGAGCTGATGCTCTTTTGCATCGGCGGTAGTGATCGAGCATGATTCTCAGCGCAGTTGAATTCGACATCACCATTGCGTTTCGCCACGATGCAATAAGCCGGAGTATTCGTTGAACCGGTCCGATCGTAGACAACAACATCGGCACCAAGATCTTGCGACCACATCTCAGCCGACCTCGGCAACAATCGATTTGGCGGCATACTCATGTTTCCACTTCCTTGTGCAAGCGCTCCAAGCATCCCAGTTGTCGCGACAGATAAACTGACAAAAGCAAGAAAATTTCTGAACACGTTTTACCACTTCGTGCGATGCCATTTTATTGTACAGCGATTTTGTCGACCCTGCCCAATAACAGGTTGGACGCAGTGTGGGAAGCCAGCCTCCGGCTCGTGTCCTGCTTACCAGGAGCCGGGCGGAAACATGCGGTTCCGAATCAGTCCAGTCTAGCGCAACAGTCAGTTTTACTTGACGCTCTGTCCAACTTGCTCGGCAAAGAATGGATATGCTTCGTTGGCGAACGTGGCATGACCTTTGCCGTTGAAGTGCATGAGGTAGAACATATCAGCGCGCTTGTCCTGAGGAATCTCTGTTTCAGTGACCGCTTCAGAATTGAAGTACGGAATATGCAATTGTTCGCACGAATCTGTGACAGCCTTTTCTTCATCTTTGTACGTCAAATTGAAGAAATTGGTCTCCATACCAGGTGTGGGACACAGCTCTGCCCGTGAGGGCATTAACACTACGGCAAATTTGCTGCCATGTTGCTTGCAGTCGAACTGCATTGCTTCCAAGAGCGCATTCAATGTATTCGTCATCAACTTGACGTAGTTAGCATTCCCGTTTTTAGCATTGTTGAGATCGACTTTCTCGGCCGCCGCATCACTAACCGGCTTTGTCGCGATCGCGTTTGTACCAATCTTCGAATCTGGCGCCGACTTATCATTGGTTTCACCCTGAGGCTTCGCCTGCGCACTATTCTTTTTCACACGCAATTGAGGTTCCATCACCAACTCGACTTTGGGCGCATTTGCAGGAGCGCGCATAATCGATGATTGAACCATCGCTTCGCGTTTGGCTAACCGTCTGGCTTTATTTCCTTCGAAAAACTTGATGCTGAATGATGGCGACATAGACGGCATGACCAGCTGACTGAGCTTGAAATGCTGCGCCTGTTTGAACCAATCCTGAGTAGTGGCGCGAGGATTACCGAAGAACGCCATCATGCCTCTATAGAAAGGATCGCTGATGCTGAGTTGAAGTGTTGTCGCTGATATCAACCCCCAGATGCGGCTGTTCTGTCGCACCCATTCGAATGCCATCATAAATTTGCCGCGCGGCGTGCGCATCCATTTTTTCACTGGCGAATAGTCGACGACCAAAGGCTGCCCTGGGAGTTGCAGCGCGATCGGGCGGACGTTGGTAATTGTCTGGTCGGGCGCCGTCCAGTTTTCGAACATGTCGCGATTCATATAACCGAGAACAACGAGGTCCGGTTGATATTTGAATACTTTGTCTTTGAGTTCTAAATACTCCTGCACGGTGGAATATCCCGAGTTGGCAAAATTCACGACTTCGATCGAGCGTTTGCCCTGTTGGTTGAGTCGCTTTTCCAGGAGTTTGCCGAATGTCTGCTCGAGCGGAACTTGCAATCCTTCCACTACCGAATCACCGAGCAACGCGATGCGATATACACCAGGAGCTTTCTGAATCTTCAAGCCAGGCTCGCGCATGCCGTCAGCATCGAAGTAAGAGACTGAATACCCTTCGGAGCGCCATGTGACGCGCTTGTTAGGGAAGTGGTGAAAACCGATGGTCTTATCCATCTTATAGATGTCTTCTTCGCCAAGTCCCGCCCAATAGAGAACGCCCTCGACAAACATCAGCGCGAGCAGCTGGAATGCCACCACAACCGCAAAGGTAGCCCACGGATTGCCGGATTTCTTCGCGATAACATCCGGTCTCCCGATGCTCGATCTCGATGGTGCAGCAACTGTCATTGAGTACGCAAAACTCTCCTAGAATTGGAAATATACAAATGGAACCGCTTCCGTCGGGCGCGCGGCCACGGTGAGCAGGATGGCAGCGGTCCACGATGCCATTCTGAGCGGTGTGGCAAATTCGAGTGCGTGCCCTTGCGATAGATCGACGAATTTGCCGAAAAGCTGCGGTCTGCGTTTTGCCAGCTCGGAGACCAACCAGAAGCCACTATATACGGTGATCAACGGCACCAGGCTCGAGCGAGATATCGGACCCCAAAGTAAGCATTCGCCACTAAAGGTAAACATCTCATGCAATATGTTGAAGGCGCGCGGGAGGTCCGGAGCGCGAAAGACGCAGAAAGTCATCATGATAAACGATGCAGTAATCGCTGTACTCAGGCACCTACCGGCGAACGTTTCACAGACAGCCCGTAATGGAGCGCTCGCTTTCAGCAGGTTTTTCCATTCGCGATTGACAATTAATCCCAAGCCTTGCATGGCTCCGAAAACAACATAGTGCCAGCTGGCACCATGCCAGAGCCCGCACGCAACCATCGTAAGAAAGAGGTTGCGCCAGTTGAGAAAGCGCCCGGCGCGCGATCCGCCCAACGGAATGTAGACGTAATCACGCAGCCAATAACCGAGCGACATGTGCCAACGCCGCCAGAAATCCGCAAGGTCTCGGGATAGGTAGGGCAGATCAAAGTTTTCGGGGAGTCTTATTCCCAACAGCAGCGCCGACCCTCTGCCGATGTCGGTGTAGCCTGAGAAATCGCAGTAAACCTGAATGAAGAAGCCGGCAGCTGCGATGAACGCATCAGCGCTCGACATATGTTGCAAACGTGAAAACGCTCCGAAAACAAAGATGCCGATCGGATCCGCGATCGCCACCTTCTTCATCAGTCCTTGAAGAATCAGCGTCATCGCCTCGAAACAGAGAGGCTTCGAGAAGCGCTCCGGATCGCGCAAACGTCTGACAAAATCTTGATACCGTTTGATCGGTCCGGCAATCTGCGAAGGGAAAAACGACGCAAAGGCAGTGAACTCCATGAACGATTTCACCGGCTTGCTGCCGTAGTAGATGTCGACTATGTAGTGAACGAATTCGAAAACAAAGAAAGAGATGCCCAACGGCAATATGACGTTGAGAACGGGCACCTCCCACGGTGCCACCTGTCCGATCGAAGGGACCATTTTAAAAACTTCGAAGTGAGCGAAGTTCAAGAATTGAAATAAGTTTTCCAGCAAGAAGTTTGTGTATTTGAAGAAGCACAGACAGCCCAAGTTAAGCAGAAGACCTGCGGCTAGCAGTGCCTTGCGTTTGGGCGTAGCGGCAGCCCGCTCTCCACCTTGAATCGCTGCCACTCCGTGTTTGTGGTTGTGCGCGGTTTCGTCGTAGCCTTCGGCGCCGCTCTCCTTGTCGGGGTTTCCTACACCCAACCATCTGCCCAACAACCAGTTCGCTCCGGTGAGCAGAAAGAGCAGCACACCATAAACGGGAAACCAGCTCATGTAGAAGAAGTAACTGGCGAGAACGATGAGCGTCAGGCGCGCACTGCCCCTGGTGCGCCAGTAAAGGAGCACGACGATTGGTAAGAAAATCAGATACTGAAGACTGCTAAATATCATTTGTATATCGGCGGACAACCGCGGGTATATCGACCGTCGGGGAAGGGCGGATTCCCGTCAGGACCGGCTCAGTATACAAGCGGAGTTTTTCCGGCGTGAGTGGCAGTCGTTAATGTTCTGAAGCGGTGTCGGCTAGACGCCCAAAAACGCGCTTATTAGCTAGCATTAATCAAGATCTATTGACCTTATATTTAATAGATCAGTAGTATTTAGTATCTGTTTCGAACAGCTTCTAGATATTCTTTCGTCGCCAAGCTGAGCGGGGGTTCATTTCCCGCTCGTGGTGCTTTACATGCTTATGGAGGTTGACGCTGTGTCTCATACTTTAAGTCGCGAAGAGCTGAAGAAAAAGCGTGACAAATACATCGTTCCGGGCGTGAAGCACCTTTTCAGCGATCCGCCGCATATCGTCAAGGGATCGATGCAATACCTTTATGACGAAAAGGGCAAGGAATACCTGGATATGTTCGCCGGCATCGTCACCGTGTCGGTCGGGCACTGCCATCCCAAAGTGACGGCGCGCACGGTCGAGCAGTTGCAGACCCTGCAGCATACGTCGACCGTCTTCATGACTCAGCCAATGGTCGACCTGGCGGAGAAGCTGGCGAATATCACGCCTGGCAACGAGCTAAATAAGTCTTTCATCACCAACAGCGGCACCGAAGCCAACGAATCGGCGATTCGCCTGGCGCGTCTGGCCAGCGGTCGCTTCGATGTGATTGCCCTCGAGCACTCGTATCACGGCGAGTCGCATCTGGCGTCGACTCTGACCGGCAACATGAACTGGCGCCCGGATATTCCGCCTGCCGCCGGCGTTTTCTTCGCCGCCAACGCCTACTGCTATCGCTGCCCGTTCAAAAAGAGCCCGGAGAGCTGCGGTTTGGAGTGCGCCCAGGACTTAGAACGCGTCATCCAGACGCAAACCAGCGGCAAACCAGCAGTCATGATCGCGGAGCCAATCCAGGGCGTGGGCGGATCGATTACGCCTCCTGACGATTATTTCCGTGAGGTGAAGAAGATTCTCGAGAAGTACGGCGTCCTCTTCATCGCCGACGAAGTACAGACTGGGGTAGGTCGCACCGGCAATCACTGGTTCGGTATCTCCAACTGGGGAGTCGTTCCGGACATGATCACAATGGCGAAGGGGCTGGGCAATGGGCTGCCGATTGGCGCCGTCATCACCACTGAAAAGGTGGCAGCGGCCGCGCAGAAGCAGCAGATCAACACCTTCGGCGGCAACCCGGTCTCGAGTGCGACCGCCTGTGCTGTGCTCGACACTATCGAAGAAGAGAAGCTGATGCAAAACGCTAAGGTCGTCGGCGAGCATCTAATGGAAGGGCTCAAGGATCTGAAAAAATCCTTCCCCGCTCTTGTCGGCGACGTACGCGGCAAAGGTCTGATGGTCGGCATGGAACTCGCCGACGAGAAGAAAGTGCCGCTCGCTGCCGAAGCCTCCCGCCTCGTGGAAATGTGCAAAGATGATGGGGTAATCATCGGCAAAGGCGGAGTTTATGGAAGCACCATCCGCATCAAGCCGCCGTTGAGCATCACCAAAGACAACGTCGACACCACGCTCAAATCGCTGCGCAAAGCGTTAGAGGTGGTGGCTAAAGTTCCTGTGACCAGATAAGTAGTCGATCGCGAAAGCTCAAGGAGTAAAACGACACCATGGCTAAAGTACGCTGCGGTTTGATCCAAACGAGAAACGACGTCACCACCAAAGGTGGCGGAGTAGACGCGGCAACCATCGAGAAGATCAAGAAAGATATGCTCGATAAGCATCTCAACTTCATGAAAGAAGCGAGCGAAAAAGGCGTGCAGATTCTCTGCTTCCAGGAGATCTTCAACGGTCCATACTTCTGCGCCGAACAGCACCCGGACTGGTATGAGACGGCGGAGGAAGTGCCGGACGGTCCGACAGTGAAGAAGATTCAGGAGATGGCGAAGAAGTACAACATGGTTGTCGTCGTACCTGTTTATGAACGCGAAGGCAAAGGCATTTTGTACAACACTGCCGCTGTCATTGATGCTGACGGCACCTACCTGGGCAAATATCGCAAGACGCATATTCCGCAGGTCAACCCCGGCTTCTGGGAGAAGTTCTACTTCCGCCCGGGCAATCTGGGCTATCCCGTTTTCCGCACCAAATATGCCACCATCGGCGTCTACATCTGCTACGACCGTCACTTCCCGGAAGGCGCACGCGCACTAGGGCTCGCTGGCGCAGAGATTGTTTTCAATCCTTCCGCAACAGTGGCAGGATTGTCCGAGTATCTGTGGAAGTTAGAACAACCGGCGCACGCTGCGGCCAACGGATATTTCGTCGGTGCCATCAATCGCGTCGGCACTGAGGCACCGTGGAACATCGGTGAATTCTACGGCACGAGTTATTTCTGCAATCCCAAAGGACAGATAGTTGCTCAAGCCAGCCGCGATAAAGAAGAGCTGCTCGTGGCCGAAATCGACCTCGACGAAATCGAGCAAGTTCGCCACACCTGGCAGTTTTACCGCGATCGCCGTCCGGAGACATACGAGGCGTTGGTCAAGCTTTAGAGCCTGCGTGTAACACCCAATCCTAACTCCCTGAGGATATAGCATGGCTGAGCACTACAAACCGAACAAATACAAACAGTGGCAATTGACTCTCGAACAAAGGTTTCAAGAGACATTTCCGCCACTGCGTGAGAAGGAAGCGATAACAGAAGCCAACCGCTGTCTGTACTGCTACGACGCACCATGTATGACGGCATGCCCGACACATATCGATATTCCGACGTTCATTCGGAAAATTTCGACGGGCAATACGCGGGGCTCAGCCAAAACTATTCTCGAGTCAAATCTGCTTGGCGCCACATGCTCCCGCGTTTGCCCGGTGCAAGAATTGTGCGAGGGTGCCTGTGTTTTGCAGGATGAAGAGAAACCGATTATGATCGGGCGATTGCAGCGATATGCGATGGATTATGCTGCCGATCGCAAGATCCAATTTTTCAGGCCGGGTAAACCGAACGGTAAAAAAGTTGCAGTGGTCGGTGCAGGACCTGCCGGATTATCGTGTGCAGGTGAATTAGCGAAGTTAGGATTCGATGTTACTTGCTACGAGAAAAAACCGTGGGCCGGTGGACTCGATACCTACGGCATCGTCGTATTCCGCGAACCAGTTGAAGTCAGTCTCACTGAAGTAAAAACCATTGAAGCGTTGGGCGTGAAAATCAAAACCGATGTCAACGTCGGCAAAGACATCACCATCGATGAATTGCTCGCGCAACATGACGCGGTTTTTCTCTCTGTCGGATTGGGAAGTGTACCGCCGATGGAAATTCCAGGCGAAAACTTGAACGGTGTATTGGACGGATTGGATTTCATCGAAGAGACGAAAACCAAACCGTTGAAAGACATCAAATTCGGCAGCAAAGTCGTTGTGGTGGGCGCCGGCAATACTGCCATCGACTGCGCCACCATCGCCCGGCGCCTGGGTTCTGAGCGCGTGACAATCGTATATCGCAGATCAGAAACCGAGATGCCCGCCTATCAACATGAATATCATTTCGCGTTGGGGGATGGTGTCAGTTTTATGTTTCTAACTCAACCGATTGAAATTATCGGTGATAAGAACGGCAACGTCGAAGCGATCAAATGCGTGCGAATGGATCTCGGGGAACCAGATGCATCCGGTCGTCGGTCGCCTGTACCTCTCGAAGGTTCTGAGTTTGTGACAGCATGCGATATGGTAATCACGGCCATCGGTCAGTTAAAAGACAAGCCGCTGCTCACACTGTTGAAAGAGAAGTACGGCATCGGTGATGTGAAAGGCTACATCGAAGTTGATCCGACGACTAATCAGACCAAACATCCCAAGATTTACGCCGGCGGCGATTGTATTCGCAGCAAAGGCGAAGCATCAACTGTGATGGCAGTACAAGATGGAAAGATTGCCGCCAAAGGCATTTTGAAACAGTTGATCGGCGAGCACGCATTGCCGAAAGAGAAAGAGCACAGCTGCTGCGCACAAGTCGGCGCACACTCCCATTAACTCGACGGAGAAACTTTTCCATGGCTGATCTATCAATCAATTTCTGCGGAATTAAATCTCCGAATCCGTTCTGGTTGGCTTCGGCGCCACCGTCGAATTCAGGCTACCAGGTTCAGAAGGCGTTCGAAGAAGGTTGGGGCGGTGCCGTTTGGAAGACGATCGGCGCGCCGGTGCTCAACGTCTGCAACCGCTACGGAACCATCGACTATAAAGGAAGAAAGATCATCGGGCTGAACAACGTCGAGTTGATCAGCGACCGCCCGATTGAAGTCAACTTGAGAGAGATGGCAGAGACCAAGAAAAACTTCCCCAATCATGCCGTCATCGCTTCAGTGATGGTCGAATCGGAAAAACAAGCCTGGCAAGAGATCATCAAACGCACGGAAGCTACCGGCTGCGACGGATTCGAGCTCAACTTCGGCTGCCCGCACGGAATGTCCGAACGCGGCATGGGCTCAGCGATGGGACAAGTTCCTGATTACACTTGCATGGTGACGGAATGGGTGATGGAGGTCGCAACTAAGCCGGTCATCGTCAAACTGACACCGAACGTGACCGACATCGTGCATCCCGCTCGCGCAGCGGTGAAAGGAAAAGCCAGCGCCCTTTCACTCATCAATACAATCAATAGCATCATGGGTGTCGACCTCGATACATTCGAGCTGCGCCCCAACGTCGGCGGAAAGGGCGGTCATGGCGGTTATGCCGGACCGGCTGTCAAGCCGATCGCGCTGCATCTTCTCAGCGCCGTTGCCGGCGATCCCGAGGTACAAGCTGCGCGCCTGCCGATCTCGGGCATGGGCGGAGTGGAGACCTGGCAAGACGCGGTTGAGTTCATGCTACTCGGCGCACTGAGCGTGCAGGTCTGCACCGCGGTTATGCACTTCGGCTTTAGAGTGGTCGAAGATATGATAGAAGGAATGTCCAACTGGATGGACGATAAGGGCTTCAAGACCGTCTACGACTTTGTCGGCAAATCACTGCCTCGCATCTCATCCTTTGGCGATTTCGACCTTGGCTTCCAGTCCGTCGCACGTATCGATCACGACAAGTGCATTCAATGCAATCTCTGCTTTATCGCTTGTAACGATGCAGCTCATCAATGCATCGATCTCAAGGACCTGAAATTAACCAAAGAAGCAAACGAGCGGCTCTATCCCGTCGTCCGCGAGGAAGACTGCGTGGGTTGCGCGCTTTGCTCGACTGTCTGCCCGGTCGATGATTGTATTACAATGACTGAAATAGAGAGCAACAGGCCGCACATCACTTGGAATCAACTGGTGAAGTCTAAACCTGAAGTCCTCGAATGGGACAAGATGGAACAGTATCGCAAAGAAGCGAACATCCACATTCACTGAGTAAGCACGGATGCACACGATGGCAGATTTGAGCATAACGATTAATCCCAACTACAACGCCCGTTTGAACAAAATCAAAGATCCGGGCGATATCCCGCAACGTTGGAAAGACACGCCGATCGAACAGCTGATCTTGGCGCAAAACTTCGATCACACGATCGCAGTCGCCGAGACAGCACAGCTCTTCATCTGCACCTGCATCGATTTTCGCGTTCAACCGAAAGTGCCACCATATTATGCTTATCTTTCCCGGATAGCAGGCGGTAAAGTCTCCGGTTCTGAGTTTGCGCTTGCATACGCCGTCACTCGTGGTGTTCGGCATGCTGCAATGATCGCTCACAACGATTGCGGCATGACCAAAGTGTCAACCTATGCACCAAGCGTTACCAATGTGTTGGTCGAGCAAGGTTGGCCGAGAGACGTCGCCGAGCAATACGTCACTGAGCAAGGCGCGAAATACGCGATCGAAGATGAAATCGACTCGCTCAAACGCGAATTCATCCGCGTTCGACGACTGTTTCCTAAACTAGAGATCGCACCGTTATTTACCTCACTCGCCAACGGCCACCTCTATCTGCCCAAGTGGTACGACCCTGAGAGTGGCACGGCACCAGACAAAGTTATTGAGCAAGATTTGTTGCTGCTGCAGTGACGCTTGGCGTCAACGTAAATGATTCGAGATCTCCGTTGGCCTGATTGCGCAAACTTTCGCGATTTAGGCGAACTGCGCACATCGCTCGGCAAGATGACAAGACTCAAACGCCTCGTGCGTGTTAATGAGGTCGAAAGATTGAACGATCTTGGAACTTCCGAGTTGAGCAGGTTTAGCGTTAAAACTATCGATCAATGATTTGCTAACTGGCTTTGCCGCTGCACGATATCTGCACAAAGTAGGTGTTACTTTAAACCGACTGAATTGTATACGAGGCCGATTAGTTGACGAGAATGCGATTTAATCAACAATCCTAATGCGAGCCCATGCAGGATTTGCGTGACATTCTATTTTGACTGCGTCGGCGTTGATCCAGTTTTAACAGCCACGCTCACCACCGCGTGATTAAATGGGGCAAGACTAGAGTTTGCTCCGTGGTCTGGAATCCCATGGGAACCACGATCTACACATCGAGGCTGAAATGCAGTTTGCGAAAAACAGTGAGCAAGGAGTATAGAATGGCTAGGCTGCGAATTTGTTTTGCTCTCTTCATCGCCTGCTGGGCAGTGGTGCTAGTGCGCGCGGTTGCCACCACTATGCCGGTGCATCCAGCTTCGCCGGAGGCGACGCCTCAGCCCCAGAAGGCAACTACTGAGTATTTAGGCGGTCCCGATCGATATTTAACCGCCATCAGCTTTGATAAGCCGATCTATAAGATCGGCGAAAACGTATACCTGCGTGGTGTGCTGCTCAACGCTGCCAACCACAAACCGCTAGCCAACGGTTCTAATGCCACCGCTCAGATTCAAATCCGAGGACCAAAAGGCGATATCGTCGCACAGGGCAACGCCTCAACACAAGACAGCGTCTGGGGTTTCGAGTGGCTGGTGCCGGATGGTGAGGGCGGCGGTGAGTATACTGCGAAGGTGACTTATCCGTGGCATGGATATGCACCAAGCGAACGCAAATTTGAGATACGAGCATATCGCGCTCCTAGGCTCAACTCGCAGATCAGATTTTTACGCGACGGCTACGGTCCTGGGGAGAAAGTCACCGCGACGCTTGATGTAAAACGCGCCGAAGGCGGCATTCCAGAAGGAGCGAAAGTAACCGTCAATGCAACCGTAGATGGCACATCTATCGATGGTGGCATCGGGAAAGTCGATGCGAGAGGACTGTGCACAGTCAGCTTCAGCCTTCCGCGCCAAATTCCTCGAGGTGAAGGAACGCTGGCTCTGATCATAGAGGATGGCGGAGTCGTCGAGACTGCGTCAAAAACCATTCCGATTTTGCTTCAGACCGTCGACCTGCAAATGTATCCTGAAGGCGGCGATCTCGTGGCTGCCTTTAAAAATCGAGTTTACGTTCAAGCACACCAACCAAATGGTAAACCGGCTGATCTGACAGCAGATATCGTGACAAACAAAAATGGTAAAGGTCCGATTGTCACTGAATTCCACACCGAACATGAAGGTCGCGGACGTTTTGATTTTGTCCCACTAAAAAATCACAATTACTTCCTGAAGGTTGTAAAACCGACAGGTATCAAAACAATTTATCCACTCCCCGCTGTAAAACTGAGCGGTGCAGTCCTACGCGCAGACAAAGAGACATTCGCGGCAAATCAACCCATAACCGCGCATGTCGGTGGGACGCTCAAAAAATATCACGTCACTCTTTGCAAACGGGAGAAAGAATTAGCTGCTTGCGACGTCAAAACACAACCATCTTCTCTCTCCGAGATAAAACTGACTCCCAGTAGTGATGCCGATGGCGTACTGACTTTGACCGTCTGGGACGAATACGGCACGCCGCTAGCAGAGCGACTAGTTTTCCGCAGCCCAGCAAAACCGCTGAACATCAGCATTAAGCCGGATAAGGCTTCATACGTTCCTGGAGATAATGCGAAGCTTACTGTCAAGACGACGGATAGCAATGGCAAACCGGTTGAAGCAGTTGTAGGTCTAACAGTAACTGATGACAGCATTCAACAGATGATAGAAAAACGTGAGCAAGCGCCGCGTCTGCCTGTAATGGTGTATTTGGAACCGGAAGTGAAAGATCTGGCTGATGCACAAGTTTATCTTGATTCGAAAAACCCAAAAGCACCGCTCGCTGTTGATCTTTTATTAGGAACGCAAGGATGGCGACGCTTCGCAACAGTAGATGTGCAAAAGTTCGAGCTGGCCAATGGAGACGCCGCAAAACGCGTCTTGGCAGAGTTAGACGGAACGCCGAAGCGTAGTTCTCTAGCTGGACGCGATGGCTGGAATTCCGATCAGAAGAGACGCTCCAGGCTGTCAAACGCCCGCATTGGAGGACAGCTATCTGCACTCAGCAGCGTAGACAAGTACAGTTTTATTAGCGCAGCAAACCCGACTTCCGTGTCCACAAGACCTCAGCACCAACGAATCGTCAGCGCACGCCCAGGTGAGATTGGACGGGTTGAAGGTCCTCGAGACACCAACCTCTTTCAGGTCGAACCAACCGTCGTAGACGAACGTCACTACACTTCTGGACGAGACGAGCGCCACCAAAAGACCCATCCAACACTTCCAGAAGGGTCGCCTATACCAGACACTGACGAACTTATATATCGTGTCTTCGCACATCAAGTACGAGCAGATCGCCAACCAACAGACCGGGTTGATTTTACAGAAACACTCTATTGGAACCGCGGCATCAAAACCGATGCCAAAACAGGCGAAGGTACGATCAGTTTCGGATTGAGCGACAGTGTCACCACCTTTGATGTTTTTGCTGACGGATTTGCCGGCAACGGTGCACTAGGTGCCGCAAAACTCGGCATCAAATCTGTGCAGCCATTCTATGCAGAGGCAAAACTGCCTTTGGAAGTAACTTCCGGAGACAAGATTCTTCTACCAATCAGCATCATCAATGCGACCGCCACCAAACTGCAAGATCTGCATATCCATATCGATCTCGCCGGACCATTCAAGCTTCTCGCTATGATGAATCCAAAGAACGACGTGAATGCAGGAGCCCGTGTTCGAGAGCTACAACCTATTGAAGTTGGTTTTGGCAAGGGCGCACAGGATTTCGTTTTGGATGCAAAAGCCAATGGATACGAAGACAAGGTGACTCGCAAGCTTTCGATAGTGCCGAAAGGTTTTCCTATAGAAAAAGCATTTGGAGGCATACTGGAACCTGGCAAGTCAGTGACTTGGAAAATTTCGATCGAGAAGAACGTCGTGCCTGAAAGCGTGATTTCAAATGCTCAAGTGTTTCCATCGCCTCTGGCTAGTTTGACCGGGGCGCTCGAAAGAATGATTCAAGATCCTAACGGATGTTTCGAGCAAACTTCCTCGACCAGCTATCCGCTAACGATGGCTCAACAGTATTTCCTTTCACACCCGGACGTCGATCCGAAGTTAATTGAGCAGTCGCGCGAGAAACTCGATGCCGGCTACAAACGGCTTGTTGGATTCTGGTGTCCCGACAAGGGTTATGAGTGGTTTGGCGAAAATCCAGGGCACGAAGCCTTGACCGCATTCGGACTTCTGCATTTTAATGACATGTCGCAAGTTCGTGACGTCGACCAGAACATGGTTGCCACCACTCGGGCATGGCTGATGAAACAGACCGACGGCAACGGCGGTTTCACCCGTAAGCGTAGAGCTCTTCATACTTGGATTGAGGACAAAGACTGTTCCAACGCGTACATCACCTGGGCGCTGCTTCAAACGGGCGGCTCAGCAACAGATTTGAAACCAGAACTCGTTTCGCTCAAAACAGCAGCGGACGCCAGCAAAAATAATTACGTGGTGGCACTCGCAGCAAATGCGTTCGAACTGTCTGCTGATAAAGCCGAAGCCAAAAAACTCATGAATCGTTTAATCGCGATGCAAAAAGACGATGGCAGCGTAAGCGGTATCACTGCGTCTATCGTCGGCAGCGGCGGTGAGTCGTTGGAAGTCGAAGGCACTGCGTTAGCAGTCCTAGCATGGCTGCGCGATCCCGCTTATGCAGGAAATGTCGAGAAGGGCATTAAGTTCCTCGCCGATTCTTGCAAAGCAGGACGGTACGGCTCTACGCAAGCAACCGTATTAGCGTTGCGTGCAATCGTTCAATATGATAAACAACGTTCCAACGTCAAGGCGCCAGGCAAAGTGCAATTGATTGCAGATGGTCATCCCATCGGCGATGCGATACCGTTCGATCAAAACTCGAAAGAAACCATCAAGCTGCCGGATCTGAGTGAACTCCTGAGCGCAGGAGACCACGTTATCGAGATCAAGATGATTGACGGCAGCCCAATGCCCTACTCACTAGCTGTGAAATACAACACGCTCAGCCCAGAAAGCGACAAAGAGTGCAAGGTTGATATCACTGCAAAACTTGCTCAGAATAAGGTGACTGAAGGCGCCTCTACTGAAGCAGACGTTATGGTAGCCAACAAAACTTCGGAAGCGATTCCGACGCCAGTCGCCATTGTGGGAATTCCTGGTGGCTTGGAGCCTCGTCATGACCAACTGAAAGAGCTGGTCAAAACAGGCACCATCGATTCATATGAAGTTCGCGGACGCGAAGTCGTGCTCTACTGGCGTGCGCTGCCCGCCAAAGCAAAGGTCCTGGTTCCAATCAGCCTCATCGCAGCCATCCCCGGCACCTACACGGGACCTGCCAGCCGCGCATATCTGTATTACACCGACGAGCACAAACATTGGGTTGATGGATTGAAGGTGGACATCGTTCCGAAAAGTTGAGCTAGAGTAATTTCAAAAGATTGAATAACCAGGTAACGATTACAAAACCGATACTCGCTGCGATTTGCACGCTTTATATCATCGCAACACAAGCTAAAGCGGACGATGCATACATTTCGAGCGGTGGCTCGCCGCATTTAATGGATGCTACTCGCTCTCAAATATCAATGACACGAGAAGTCATTAAAGCCGTTGCATCACAGCGCGAAAATAAAGTCACGGTCGACTGTCAGTTCGTATTTCACAACTATGGGCCGACGCGCACAATTCAAATGGGATTCCCAGACAATTCCACTTCGGACGAAAGTGAGACGCCGACGGGCAGTTTTAAAACCTATGAGTCATATGTGAACGGGAAGCTCGTTCCAACAAATGTCGAATATGGGCGGGACGGTAGAGACAAAATTGTGTGGCACACAAAGACTGTAACCTTTCCAGCGAATGCAGACGTGTTCGTTCACGACGTTTATACGGATATCGCTAGCGGAGCCCCCGTTGAAAAAACAATAAGCGCTGATTGTTTTATGTATCTTTTGCATACTGCATCTTCCTGGTCAGGACCGGTCGGTGACGTTAACGTTGATATCACACTGAAGGACATTCAGGCTCCGCTGAAACTGATCGACGCAATACATACAAGAGCTGACTTGAAGAAGCTTGCAAAACATGCGCCCAAGAACACGGTCATCTGGAGCGGTCCTTCGACGCCAACTGCCCAAGGCAATGTCATTCGGTTTCACTGCGTAAATCTTCGCCCAACACAAAACTCCGACATATGCTTGTTATTCGACTTTCAGCAAATTACTGACTAGTCAGTCCAAGAGTGTAGCAGGCTGCACTTCCATGATTTTAATGATGCAATACTAGGGTTTGCCCGGTGGTTCTAAATCCCATGGGAGCTAGGATCTAAGCATCGAGGCTGAAATAGCGGTGCGAAAGCACAGCGCAAGGAGTATAGAATGGCTAGGCTGCGAATTTGTCTTGCTCTCTTTCTGGCGTGTTGGGCAGTGGTGCTCGTGAGAGCGATTGCAAGCACAACGCCTTCGGCACCACCGACTTCTGAAGGAACCGCGGCGCCGCAAAAAGCCACAACAGAATCATTGGGCGGTCCCGATCGATATCTGACCTCGGTCAGCAGCGACAAACCGATCTATAAGATTGGAGATCATGTCTACCTGCGCGGCATCATTCTCAACGCCACGAATCATAAGCCCATTCCAGAAACCGGTTGGACAAACGCAAGCATTCAAATTAAAGGTCCAAAGGGAGACATTGTCGCCAACGGCACTGCAAGGGCGCAAAATAGCTCGTGGGGATTTGACTGGACGGTGCCGGACGGTCAGGCAGGCGGAGAATATACGGCCCTGGTCACTTACCCATGGCAGGGATATACACCAGCAGAACGGAAATTCGAAATTCGAGCATATCGGGCACCTAGACTGAATTCGCAGATCACTTTTTTGCGAGATGGATATGGACCTGGTGACAAAGTCACGGCAACTCTAGACGTAAAACGCGCTGAAGGCGGCGTGCCCGCGGGCGCAAAAGTGACAGTCAATGCACGAGTCGATGGCATCGCGATCGACGGCGGCATCGGCAAAGTCGACGACAAAGGACTGTGCACAGTAAGTTTTGATCTGCCGCGCGAAATTCCTCGCGGGGAAGGTACACTTGCGCTCACAATAGAAGATGGTGGTGTTCTGGAGACAGCGTCGAAGAGCATTCCGATTCTTCTGCAAACTGTCGATCTGCAAATGTATCCAGAAGGCGGTGACCTGATAAATGGGCTCAAAAACCGAGTGTACGTTCAAGCCCTACAGCCGAACGGTAAGCCCGCTGATTTGACCGCGGAAATCGTGACAAACAAAAATGGAAACGGTCCGATCGTCACGGAAATGCACACTGAGCATGAAGGTCGCGGTCGCTTCGACTTGATACCAGCTACAGACAAATCCTACTATCTGAAGATTGTGAAACCGTCAGGGATCAAGACGATTTATCAGTTGCCGATGCCAAAAATGAGTGGAGCCGTTCTTCGCGCAGATAAAGAAGTATACTCACCAGGCGAGGCAATCACTGTAAGTGTGGGAGGCACACTGAAGCGATACCACGTCACTTTGAGCAAACGCGAGACAGAACTATCATCTTGCGACGTGAAGCGCAGCAGCTCTCTGAGCAAGCTAGAGCCAATCAAGCTGGCGGTACCCACAGATATAGACGGTGTCCTGACTGTGACGGTCTGGGACGAGCAAGGCACGCCGCTGGCAGAGCGACTTGTGTTTCGTAGTCCAGCCAAACCACTTAACATTAGCGTGATACCGGACAAGTCATCCTATGTTCCAGGCGATCACGCAAAGCTAACGGTTAAGACCACGGATAGCAATGGCAAGCCCGTCTCAGCAGTCATCGGAGTCACAGTAGCTGACGACAGCGTTCTCCAGATGATTGAAAAACGTGAGCAAGCTCCGCGTCTCCCGGTCATGGTCTATTTAGAACCAGAGGTGAAAGACCTTGCGGATGCGCACGTATATTTAGACGCAAAAAATCCGAAGGCACCATTGGCCACAGACCTGCTGTTAGGAACTCAGGGATGGCGCCGTTTTGCATTGATGGATGCAGAAAAGTTCAAGCTTGCCAATGGCGATGAGGCAAAACGAGTGTTGGCGGAATCGGACCCGACACAAGTGCGCGGAATGGCGTTTGGACGAGGCTTGGTGACAAACGGCGTCGCCATGGGTGGAATGGCAGGCGTCCGAGGAATCCATCAGCACTTTGAAGGTCTGGGGGAGTTTACGGCAACCAAAGCAATGCAGATTATCGACGGCCGCCCTTTGGGGAGCGATGAGAAAGAAGCTGCGGTCGATGCGTTGAAAGCTCCAGAAGGTCAAGCTAAGAGCCCGGCACCAGGAAACGCCCGTTTTAATTTCGCAATGAATGCCTGGAAGCAGGATGCGAAAGATCTTCCCAAACCAGAATTAGCCATGTCCCAAATAGCTCCGGTATCCGCTGCTAGTCCCGCCCAAGCGCTGAAGAAAAAGCGCATGGACTTCAACATAGCGGCAGATGCCGAAGAAATGCGTGGAGAACCGATGGCTGCTCCTGCGCCTTTCATGAGCAGAAGCCGTCGAGTCATGCTTGCGTTTCGCGAATTCGCGCATCAAGTTCGCGCCAATCGCCAGCCAACGGATCGCGTTGATTTTGCTGAGACGCTTTATTGGAACGCTGGGCTTAAAACTGACGCCAAAACAGGCGAAGGCACGGTAAATTTCGGGCTCAGTGACAGCGTCACCACGTTTCAAGTATTCGCTGACGGCTTCGCCGGAAATGGCGCCATTGGCGCAGCAACGATCGGACTGAAATCAGTGCAGCCATTCTATGCTGAGGCAAAAATGCCACTAGAAGTCACCGCCGGTGACAAGATTCTCCTTCCGATCAGCATCATCAATGCAACTGCAAACAAACTGCAGGATCTTCATCTTCATATCGACCTTGCCGGACCATTCAAACTTCTTTCGATAATGAATTCGAAGAGCGATGTGAGTGCAGGAGATCGTGTTCGGGAACTTCAACCGATCGAAGTCGGCTTTGGCAAGGGTGTTCAGGACTTCATTCTTGACGCCAAAGCTGGCGGTTATGAAGACAAAGTCACTCGCAAACTTTCGATTGTGCCATCAGGCTTTCCAATTGAAAAAGCCTTTGGTGGCATACTCGAGCCTGGCAAATCTCTCACTTTCAAAATCTCAATAGAGAAAAACGTTGTACCTCACAGTGTGACCTCAAACGTCCAGGTTTTTCCCTCGCCCCTGGCTAGCCTGACTGGTGCTCTCGAAAGAATGATTCAAGATCCAAACGGATGCTTCGAGCAGACCTCGTCCACTAGCTATCCATTGACGATGGCACAACAGTATTTCCTATCGCATCCGGATGTCGATCCGAAGCTGATCGAGCGATCGCGTGAGAAGCTCGATGCGGGCTATAAAAAGCTTGTTGGATTCTGGTGTCCGGACAGAGGATATGAGTGGTTTGGTGAAAATCCAGGTCACGAAGCATTAACTGCATTCGGATTGCTGCATTTCAATGACATGTCGAAAGTTCGAGACGTCGACCAAAATATGGTTGCCACCACTCGTGCATGGTTGATGAAACAAACAGACGGCAACGGCGGTTTTACGCGCAAACGTCGCTCTCTTCATACCTGGATCGAAGATAAGGACTGTTCCAATGCCTACATTATTTGGGCATTACTCCAGACGGGCGGGTCAGCTAGTGAATTGAAGCCTGAACTTGCTTCATTAAAAACAGCAGCCGATGAAAGCAAAAATAATTACGTGGTGGCACTTGCTGCGAATGCTTTTGAACTTTCTGCGGACACTGAAGAAGCGAAGAAACTAATGAACCGTTTGGTCGCCATGCAAAAAGATGATGGCAGTGTCAGTGGTATCACTGCATCCATCGTCGGCAGTGGTGGTGAATCGTTAGAAGTGGAAGGTACTGCACTAGCAGTCCTTGCCTGGCTACGCGATCCTGCCTATGCAGGCAATGTCGAGAAGGGTATAAAGTTTCTCGCCGATTCTTGCAAAGCAGGACGATACGGTTCTACCCAAGCAACCGTATTGGCCTTGCGTGCGATCGTTCAGTACGACAAACAACGCTCTAACGTCAAGGCACCAGGAAAGGTGCAATTGATTGCCGATGGTCATCCAATCGGTGACGAGATACCGTTCGACAAGACAAGCAAAGAAGCCATCAAGCTGCCAGATTTGAGCGAGCTACTGAGCGCCGGAGATCATACCGTCGAACTCAAGATGATTGACGGAAGCCCAATGCCCTACTCGCTGGCTGTCAAATACAACACACTCAGTCCCGAAAGCGATAAGGACTGCAAAGTTGATATCACGGCCAAACTGGCGCAAGATAGAGTCACGGAAGGCTCCTCGACCGAAGCCAACGTCACTGTCGTCAACAATACGGCAGAAGCAATTCCGACTCCGGTCGCCATAGTCGGAATTCCCGGCGGGCTTGAGCCACGTCACGACCAACTGAAAGAGTTAGTCAAGAAAGGCACCATCGACTCCTACGAAGTGCTCGGTCGCGAAGTCGTTCTCTACTGGCGCGCGCTGCCTGCCAACGCCAAGGTCCAGGTGCCAATCAGCCTCATCGCAGCGATCCCCGGCACCTACACAGGCCCCGCCAGCCGCGCCTATCTGTACTACACAGACGAACACAAAAACTGGGTAGATGGTATGAAGGTAGACATCACTCCCAAGAACTGAGTACGTAATTCAATACCAGGATTGATCACGTGTTCGAGCGATTTACGGCACCTGCTATAAAGGTAGTAATGCTTGCGCAAGCGGAAGCGAGACGCCTCGGACACAATTTTGTTGGCACAGAGCAGTTCTTGCTGGGATTGATTGGGGAAAAGAACAGCGCTGCATCGAAAGTTCTGCAATCCAAAGGAGTAACCCTCAAAGAAGCTCGAATAAAGGTCGAAGACATAATTTCGAGGGGCAAAGGATTTGTACCGGTCGAAATGCCTTTCACTCCGAGAGCCAAACGGGTACTTGAGTTAGCATGCGAACAAGCTATTGAACTTGGGCATGATTTCGTCGCGCCCGAGCATCTCCTTTTGGGAATCCTTGCCGCGAACGAAGGAGTGGCGATTAGAGTGCTGGAACTGTTCGGTATTGATCTTAGAGGACTACGCACAACAACAATTAGCGTTTTGAAAGGAGAAAGAAAACTGTAGGCATTCAAACGACGAACCGACCTCGAGTCAAAAGAAGGTTTTGGATATGTTCGAACGATTCACCCAACAAGCAATTAAGACAATTATGCTTGCGCAGGAGGAAGCCCGCAGACTGGGACACAATTATGTGGGCACCGAGCAAATCCTTTTGGGGCTTCTTGGCGATCCCAAAACCATACCCTATAAAGTTCTGCTCAGCCAAAGAGTAAATCGAAAGGACGCCAGAATTGAAGTCGAGAAAATTGTATCGAGGGGCAAGGGTGCATTCGCCGTCGAAATTCCATTTACGCCGCGATCAAAGCGAGTTCTTGAACTATCATGGAAATCAGCCAAAGACCTGGGGCATGATTACATTGGACCGGAGCATCTATTTCTAGGGCTTCTCGCAGAAGGTGAAGGTGTCGCTGCCAAAGTCCTGAAAAACCATGGACTTAATCTTGCAGACTTGCGGGATGCCACCCTCGCAGTAATAAGAGGAGAGGTTGAAGTCGCAACCGACGAGCGTCCAATCGAAGATGATACCCGCACTCCCACTGTCAGTGTCAGCCCCTTCAACGGAAATTGGATCGACTGCTCGAATTGCGGAGAGCGAATAAAGAACAGTTTGAAGGTCTGCGTTCATTGCAATTACGGCATCTCCGACGAGATATACACGGACTGTCGGTTTTGCAAAGAGCGCATTAGGAAGGGCGCAATCAAATGCAAACACTGTCACTCAATGTTGAACGAAGAATGAAGAACAACGTGACACCACGTTGACGAACAAATGTTAAGTAACGAGGCGCAGTGCCGCGCCAGAGCGTTTTCGACGATTGTAAACACTACAATTCGACACAAATTCGTCTCCGAGAAATTTGGTGAGATACTCATTCGCGGAAACCTGGAGACCACGAAATGAGATCCAATATTGTTCTTGGCACCATCGTTGCAGCCGCATGTAGTCTGATTCCGGCAGCACACGCAGTCGACGGCACCATCAGTAACAGCTATTTAGCTGCTGTCGGTTTAGCTAGCCCTCCAGCGCCTAGTTACAAGAAGCTCTGGGGTCAGAGTTATGTCAAAGGAGTGCACTCGATAAAGTGGACTCCGGCACAAGGATGGAAGGGACTAGTCCCTGGCAAAACCACTCTTTCAGAGGTGTTCACAAAGCTTGGTAAACCTGCCGCTGTTCACAAGGAAGTGGGAGGCTGGACGACCTATCGATTTGTAACTGGCGAATCGGTTTCGATTCAGAAGTCGAGTCCTGTAATCGGAGCTTTGACCGTCTATCCGACTCACAAATACCAGCAGTACTATCCATTAACCGTGCACGACGCAAGAATGATGTATAGGCCTATCAGACCTGGATTCAAGGTCGAGTACGACGTCACAACACATTTTCTCAGCCGACCCGGTCTTACGATTGATATCGAGTCGAATCAAGACAACTCAGCCGTAAACAGCTTGAGATTCACGCCGGCGAACACATCGAAATTACGATAACTTCGCGCCCACCCTCTTAGGTTTCCACAAATAGAAATCCACATCTAGCATGTGGTCGTCATCGAACTCCACACCTTCGTCTTCGAGCAAAACTTGCTGCAATTTCAGCGGCTGGCCATCCGAGCCGGGTTCACCTGACTCATGCCGCGTACTCAAGCCGCCTTTCGAATTGATGACGCGATGCCACGGCACATTCTCTGAATTGTACTTCTTGCCTTGTCCCAGTCCATTCATCGCCCAGCCCACAGCCGCCGCACTCAATCTGCCATCCATCATCTTTGAAATGGCACCATAAGTCAGCACCTTCCCCTTCGGTATACGCTTCACGATCTCGTATACCTGTTCAAAGGGATTGAGTTGTTGAATTGTCGGAGACTTCTGCTTCGCCATTTTGAATTCATCGCTTGCCTTCTAATAATACAAAACATTTTGCTATGCTTTGTCCTTCAACTGAGAGCGAGGCGTTGTGATGATAAAGGTCTGTGTGGCAGGAGCGACGGGTTGGACGGGTGGTGCTGTCGCTAAGGGCATTTTGCAGAGCAAGGATTTTCAGCTTGTGGGCGCGGTGGCAAGAGCCGCGGCGGGAAAGGATGCCGGCGAAGTTCTGGGCAATGAAAAACTCGGCGTGACTATCGAGCCAGATTTGGAGAAGGCCTTGTCTGTGCCCACCGATGTTTTGATCGAATACACCACAGCAAAGACAGCCAAGCAACATGTTCTCCAAGCGCTCGAGAAAAATGTTCGCGTAGTGATTGGCTCGTCAGGATTGACCGCAAGCGATTTTGCCGAGATCGAAAAAATCTGCAAAGAGCGCAATCTTGGAGTAATCGCAGCAGGCAACTTCTCAATAACAGCAGCTTTGGCGAAGAAGTTCGCACTGCTGGCGGCGCAATATCTACCGACCTGGGAAATCATCGATTACGCCGATCCGCACAAGCCTGATGCACCGAGCGGAACCGCCCGAGAATTGGCGGATCAAATGGCACAGGTGAAAGCGAACGAAATGGCAATCAGCGTCGACAAAATTCTCGGCGCCAAAGAAGCGCGAGGCGCCACAATCGGCGGGGCACAAGTGCACTCTGTGCGGCTGCCTGGCTATAAATTTGCATTCGATAGCCTGTTTGGCTTACCCGATGAGCGGCTGACCATCAAGCACGATGCGGGTGCAAGCGCCATGCCGTATGTAGCTGGCACGCTCCTCGCCGCCCAGAAAGTCATGACCACGACCGGGCTTATCCGGGGCATGGACAAGCTCTTGTTTGACTTCTAGAAAGCTGCCGCGCCCGCCTCGGCAACAGCGTGGTCCTGGTCGCCGCTGCCGCCGCTGACACCAATACTGCCAACGACTTTTCCATCCTTCTTTAAAGGAATGCCGCCGGCGAATATCATGATTTTGCCATCGTTCGACGCGTGAATGCCAAAGAACTGACCGCCTGACTGGCTGTGGGTCGCCAGATCCTTGGTGGTGATGTCGAACGCTCGGGCGGTGTAGGCTTTTTTGATTGAGATATCAACGCTGCCGAGCCAGGCGCCATCCATGCGTACGTGCGCCACGAGATTAGCCCCGCCGTCGGCAACCGCAATATTCATGGGCTGTCCTATCTCTTTTGCTTTCTTCTCGGCAGCGGCGATGACACGCCGCGCGTCTTCTAATGTCACCATAGTCCGTCTCCTCTGAGGTTCGAACTAGGTTACCATCCGAGCATTTTCCGCAGCTCTACAGTGCATAGTTTTGGAACATGTGTTCACCCCTGCACCAACCCGAAACGGAGGAAATATGCAGGCAGTTGTATACACGCGTCCGCGATCGCTTTCCGTTAGGGCGTCTTAACATTCCGCCCCGATATCGCCACAATTCGAAGTCAATATAGCCTTGCGAACACATATTCCTTCTTGCGGTTCGCAGACTATGACCAAACCGGTCGTAGGGGACCTACCTTACTATCCACTCGTTGTTTTTCGCTGCGCCCAAAGCAGCGTATTGCACCATGCTCAAAATAGGTTATCGATATGACGTATCGCGGATCTTCCGATAGTACTGCCCAGGCGCATACTGAAACTCCGCAATCGACAGGCGACTCAGTCAGTAGATACGCCATGAGCCAAATGGGCAGTCCTGAGGCAAGCCAAATATTCGCACGCTCTCAATCCCAATTCAGTCCGGAATTCGGCAATTCGGAAGGGCAGACGGCGGCATTGAACTACGCTAGCGCATGGCAAGGAACCAGCTGGGATCATCAAGGACAGCCGACGGCACAGTCGGTTATCCAAGAATCGAACGGCAGTGGCAACAGCAATGACAGCGCCTCGGACAAAGGCACCGATGATCATTCCGAACACCACAGACAGCACCGCTCAACGGGCAGCGGCAACCAGAGCGACACCGCGAATGATTCCTCTGCAGCAGGGGGAAGCGGAAAATGCGATAAATCCAAAGGCAATAACGGGGAAACCAACACCAACAATTCAGATGTAACCGCCAGCACCTCGCCCGCAAACAGTGAGACAGCCGGCACCAGTTCAGAATCCAACCTCGGACAAACTAACACGAGTTCGAATCAAACAGACGCAACTGCAACCACCGCAAGCGGCAGTACCGCAGAAACCGGCACTGGCAGCGGCGAAAGCGCATCGGAGAATACCGGAACATCTTCGAGCTCCAGCACCGGCGGATCATCTCTAGATCAGCTTATTCAGATGCTGCAACAGTACGCTCCAGAAATAGCACAAGATGTTCAGAACATCCTGACCGACCTGCAGGACATCGAGAACGACCTCACCGGAGGCTCCAGCGGATCTTCAGTTGCCGGAGACACTGGCGCTACTACCGCCGCCGGAGGCGGCACCACCGGCTCTGAAACGGCAGGAACTACCAGCGGCGAGACTGGAACTGGAACAGCAACGACTGGCAGCGAGACCGGAGGCACCACCAGCGCAGAAACTGGAACTGGAACAGGAACGACTGCCGAGACCGGAGGCACCACCAGCGCAGAAACTGGCACGAGTGGAAGCACTTCTACGAGCGGTCTCACGCAAGCTGAGAACGCCAGCGTACAAGTGACCGTCAACAACGGCAACGGTGAAGAAACGCTTGGCTCCGGATTCTTCGCTGACGGAAATGGAGACATCGTAACGGACTACCATGTGGTGCAAGGAGCACAAGGTCCGATCACAATTACTACTGCCGACGGGCAAACCTTACAAGCAAAAGTGGTAGAAACGGATCAAGCGAACGATCTCGCCGTACTTCAGCTGACTGACTCGAGCCAGGATGCAAATCAGAGCTACATTCAAGTGGCGGACAATGCTCAACCTTCAGCGACTGATTACGCAATCGGGCACCCAGACGGCGCAACCAATCTCTCTGTCGATTCAGGCAATTACACCGGACAAGCCACATACGGCTCTCTGGGTGTAGACGATGACTCGGTGGACAACAATCAGAACCGACAACTGGACCAGTTTGCAAACATTGGTGTTCAGGAAGGCAGTTCTGGTTCGGATATCGTCAATAACAGCGGACAGCTAGTTGCTGTCGACGATGTTGGCGATGGAGAAGGCAACGCTGATGGCACACTCGCCTCAGCTGTCTACAACGATTTAGCTTCACTCAACGCATAACCACAGGAGTTATACATGTTCAGCGATATTGCTTACTACACTCGCAGTCACCTTCGTTCGGCGATTCGCGCCGCGCTAATGAGCGCCAGCAGACGATTTTTGCCATTAGCATTCATCTACTTCTAAAACCGATCGTGAATAAATACGTTACCGCAGAAGCGGGCGCGTGCAACGCGCCCCTACGGTGGGTTTCGGCAAAATCGAACGTGTTTGAGCGCCAAAGTATAAGGAACGCGCCGCATCGTAAACGTCGTCGTTTTCGCATCACATCGGAGCCGGCAGGGATGCCGGCACACCGTAGGGGCGATTTGCAGTCGCCCATGAAACGCACCGTGTCTAAAATGCGGAGCGCATTTTGATCAGGTCTTTGAATGTTTCGAGAATGACGGAGATCTTGCCGCCGGAGGCGCCCTGGGAAAGGCGCGGCAGGTGTTCGATCGGGATCTCGATGACTTTGAAGCCGGCTTTCTCTGCGCGAATGACGAGTTCAGCATCGACGAACGCTGTCTGCGAATGCAGCTGAATTCGATCGAGAACGCTACGGCGGAAGAGCTTGATCGAGTTTACGTCTTTGTGTTTGTTGCCATGGCACAGACGCAGCATGGCGTTGTAAACGTGCGACTGTAATTTTCTGCGCATGGGATCGTTGCGTTTCACCCTCAGACCGATGACAAAATCATGGGTCTGCAATCCTTGCGCCATCGCCAATAGCTCTTTGGGTGCGTACTGATAATCGCCGGGAAGCGAGAACACCAGATCTTTGCGGCCGGACAGATACAGCTCTCTGATTGTATAACCGAATCCGCGATTAACTTCGTGATCAATCAATCTAACGTGCCGGTTGCGAGCGGCGATATCGCGAAGAACTTGCAGCGTATTATCTTTGCTGCCATCGTTGACGACTACGATTTCATAGTCTCTGCATACTTCGTCCAGCAAGACAGTGGCGTCATCGATCAATCTTCCGACAGTTGTCTCGTCATTGTATGCTGGTATCACCAGCGATACTGAAGTCAGCAGCGTCGTCACATCAATTCGCGGAGCAATTTTTTTCGCGTTCGTCGACATCATCAAACTGTTACCCTTTGCGCAGACACTTCTTGCACGACTGGTTGAGCATAGAAATCGCGGATGCCCGCAATCACCGCATCAACCTGTTCGTCGGTCAAACCTGGATACATCGGTAAACTGAGGATTCGTTTCGCTATCTTTTCCGTCACCGGCAAACTTCTCGATTTCAGATAGCTGTACGCTTTCTGCGTGTGAGCAGGAATCGGATAGTGAATCAGGGTTTGAATGCCGCGGTCGAGCAAGTACGTTTGCAGATCGTCGCGGTTTTTCGTTTGAATAACATACAGGTGATAAACGTGCTTGTTGTTCTCGGCTTCGACCGGCACTTGCACGACATTCGCCAATCCCTGCGTATAGCGCTCTGCGATTTGGCGGCGACGCTCGTTCCACTCTGCTACAAACGGTATCTGTGTTGACAGAATCGCTGCCTGGATTTCGTCAAGGCGGCTGTTGATTCCGACCGTATCGTGATAGTAGCGCTTTGACTGTCCGTAGTTGCGCAGCATCACGAGCCGATCGAAGTCTTCACGAGATTTGGTAGAAACTGCGCCACCATCACCGAAGGCGCCCAAATTTTTGCTGGGATAGAAGCTAAACGCACCGAAGTCGCCGATGGTTCCGGATTTGGTGCCCTTGTAAGTGGCACCGGTCGACTGAGCGCAATCTTCCACTACTCGCAAGTTGTGCTTGCGGGCAACTTCCATGATTGCGTCCATGTCCACCATCTGTCCGTAGAGATGGACAGGAATGACGACCTTCGTGCGCTCCGTGATGCGCGATTCCAGGTCATCGACATCCATCACCAGAGTATCCTGGTCGATGTCGACAAATACCGGAGTGGCAGCTGTCATCGAGATGGCATTGATAGTCGGAACCGCCGTGTGCGCCACCACGAGTATTTCATCGCCCGGTCCAACGTCACAGGCAGCGAGCGCCAGATAGATAGCTTCCGTTCCGGAGGCGCAACCTGCTACATATCCGTTGCCCAGATACTCCTCGAAGTCTTTCTCGAAGCGTTCCAGCTCGGGACCCAGAATGAAGTGACCGCTCGACAGGACGCGCTGTACTGCCTGGTCGATTTGCGATTTGTACTTCTGATAATGAGATTTGAGATCGCCGAATGGGACTCTCACGCAGGTTCCTCCGCCAGTCGATTAATAGTAGAAGAAAAGCGGAAAGGTCGAATTAAGGCGGCTTTAAATTGCCAATAAGTAATATCGACGAACGGCAAGCTGACTAGTTCACCGCTATGGCGCTCAGCCAGGCATGCAACTTGTCCGTCCCCGGATGCGGCGCTGGAGCGCCGCGCTCCCTGCCCCGCCCGGCATGAGCAAAAACTCCTCGTGAAAACCCTGCTGCGTGGTAAAATCAGCCGTCTTTTGGCGGCGTGACGCCCCTTCAGACACTCCACGGTTAGAGCGACTTAAATAAATTGGAACCAATGATCCAGCAATTTAACGGCAAATCGGTCCTGATCACCGGCGGTATGGGCTTTATCGGCTCTAATCTCGCGATTCGCCTGGCAGATGCCGGCGCCAAAGTGACCATACTGGACGCCATGATCCCCGACTACGGCGGCAATGAGTTCAACGTCGCCCCAGTTGCCGACAAAGTGCGCCTAAACTTCTGCGATATTCGCGACGATTCAGCGGTCAACTACCTGGTGCGCGGACAGGACTACATTTTCCATCTGGCAGGACAGGTCTGCCATTTGATGAGTCTTTCCAACCCGTTTCCCGACATCGAGATGAACATCACAGGCACCGCCATCATTATGGAGGCGTGCCGCAAATACAACCCGAATGCGGTGGTCGTATATACCGGCACTCGCGGCCAGTATGGTGCGTCAGTCTCTCTTCCGGTCAATGAAGAAGCACCGACCAATCCGAAAGGCATTTACGAAATCTCCAACTTGAGCGCCGAAAAGATCATCAAGGTCTACAACGATGTTCACGGCGTTCGCTCGGTGATGTTGCGATTGACCAACATCTATGGACCTCGCTCCCAAATGATGCATTCGCGATTTGGCGTTTGCAATTGGTTCATTCGTCTGGCATTGGATAACGACACGATCCAGGTATACGGTGACGGCTCTATTCTGCGGGACTTCTGCTACGTTGATGATTGCGTCGATGCGATCCTGCAGTCAGCGATCACGCCCGCTGCCTACGGCGAAATCTTCAACGTCGGCTCACCGATTCCCGTCAGTTTCCGCGAGTTGGTGGAAAAAATCATCGCCATTGCTAAACAGGGTTCGTGGACATTTGCTGAATTCTCTGCCGAGCGTAAGGCTCAAGAGCCGGGCGACTTCTATTCGGACGTTAGCAAGATCGCCCGCATTGTTGGCTGGAAGCCATCTACCGATCTAGAAACAGGACTTGCGAAGACACTCGAATTTTACCGACAGCACGGCAGTCACTACTGGCCGATGAACGAGTCGAACAACACTGAGAAGCAGACACCAGCAGCCGCCGGTCACCATACGCGGTAGCGTTTAGTGTCTGAGTCGGCTGACAACAAACATACCTGACACGTAGATCCACGCTATCAGACTCAAGCCAGCCATGCCGAATGCAAGCGGAATAAGGAATGGCTCGTTCAGCAGGCTCGAGTATGCACCTGTGGCTGCAGCGTAAATGCCGAGCGGGAAAACAAACGACCACAACCCTGTTTGATAGCGTGGCGCGCCGGCGTTTCTCATGCGCCAGATACCGAGCAAGGCAGACATAGGAATCCACCAGGTAGCAACCGACCAGAACAACATGGTCATACCCTGAACAAACGGCATCAGCACGAGCAGATTGGGAGCGCTGCCCAGGTGTTTGGCTAACTCAATGCCGCAGTATGCTGCGACGGCCATAGCACCCATATCGAGCCAGTGCGGAGGTTCGATATCTGTTGCATCCATTTTTAAAAACAGGTAGCGATAAATGATGATGGACATCATCCAGCCATAGAGTGCACCACCGAACAACCACAAGCTAGTGCTGGCAAACAAAACCGTGGATTGCGCGCTGCCAAAATGATCGCTAAGCATAATCGCCAGCAAAGCGACTGACTCGGTGCCGACCGTGGCGAGCAGCCAATTGCCGTTAATACTCTGCTCTAGATCAGGTTTGTCTTCCTTTACTATGAGCGCGAAGAAAATTGCATATATGGCAGAAACCCAGAACCATGCGCCCAGGGCTAGAAATGCCGTGGCTACCGCGTAATTATCGTACAGCATCAAGAACTGGCCGCCGAGCATGCAGGTGGCAGCGACAACGGCGAAAAAACTGAATCCGACTTTGTGACTCTGCAGGTCTTCGGCTAGTTCATGTGAATAACGGAACGCTCGAAAAATACTGGCTCAAAACAGGACTGCATACAGCGCCACATTAAACCACAGAAGAGCTTGTGCTAAGGGATTCAAACCAATCATCTGGCAGGCGAGCGATACGACGCCAGTCGCCATTACTGAGGCAAAGCAAGTCGGGTTGAGTGTTCTCACCCAGGCGGTCTTGTGCTCGAGCTCGGGATGCGAGTATCGGTGCTGAAGGTTTCTGTGCGCGGTATCCATAAGTTCCACCTCGTCCATACGCTGCGACTGACGCAAATCGGCGTGAAAGGTTTCACATTGCAGCGTAGCTCGCGACGCGCTCAGGCCAACCAGATCAAGGGACGGATTTGAGAACGCTAGTCGAGCAACCGGCAATACGATATGCTTGAGGTACAGTCAGGGATTTAAAAGTGAAGCTTCCCTCCATGCTCTGTCTGATATTCGTAGCGGCAGCGCCGGCATTTGCGGCGGAGCCACCAGCAGAAGATGGCTATACGATGCAACAGACAAGCGATTGTCTTGGCGAAGCTCAGATCACCGTGACAAAACATGCACTCAAAGAAGTGACGAAGCGAGATGGACTTGTCGTAGTGGCAAAGGCACCGGATTGGGATGTGATTTTTTACAATCCCAAGACTAAGTTGGTTTGGAAAGCAACACTAACTAATTGGCACGGAAGAAATCCCGTTGGCGACATAATGGACCGCGAGCCAAACCTGATTGCATCTCATGCTCCCGACAAAATGTTCAACGGCATCAAAATGTCGCACATCGTAGCGAACGAGAAAGTACCACGCCACAAACAGCGAGGCGCAGACTACTGGTATACAAAGGAGTTCGGCTTGCCCCAACAACTTTGCACAATCGTTCAACGTGATTATGCGATGCCGCCGGCAGACGGATTTCCGATCGAATACGATCACATCGGTGGTGGCGTCAAAATCACTCCACTCCTGACTACAAATCTGCAGCACAAAAAGATTCCTGCATCCGCCTTTGCTGTTCCAGACAAAATGACACGAGTAAATGGAACGCAGATGGTAATGTACTCTAATAATAAAGAACGAAGCGGCTTTGTTCAGGAGTTGCTGGACGGTATGTCATCTAAATGATCTGTTTCTCTGGAAGCTCCATCATAAGATTGTCAAAAACAGAACCGAGTTCAGCTGGTACTTTTTTATTCAAAGCGAGTGTTGTCTCGAGATAGTCGCTGATCAATTTCAATCTGTCGCCGTTCACCACAACGCCATCGACCGGACGAAACCCCGATTTGTACCAGGGAATAGCTGATATCGAGCCCTCATTGATGTAGGCAAAGAGCTTCATCCGTCCATTGTAGCCCAGACTCTTCGAATGATCGACCAATTCGTTGACGAGCGCTTCTCGCACGCCCTGTCCACGAAAATCAGGTTCCACTGCCAGCCGGTCCAGCCAGAGAAATGGTTTATTTGTGGGTGGAGTGCCGTAGAGACAATCCACTTCATTCATATAGCCAGGAGCGCTGCCACTATATGCAACATTGCCGACTAACTTTCCATCGGCAGTGCTCAAGACGGCATACTGTTTTCCGTCCTTCAAACTGCCCGCTTGAACGGAAGTCTCAATGGTCGAACCTGTCTTCGGGTTGAAAATATTGAACTTGGCACCATCGCCGAGGCGCTCTGCCGGCTTAATCATTCCCGGCTTCCTGAGACCACTCTCCGCGGCACCTTGCGCCTGCTCGAAGATCGGCTCAGCCTTCGCGATTTCAGGGGCGGCGGACGCCGACGCCATTGCCGGCCTGTATGCGTCGCAAAACAGCGCGCCGGCACCGTCGCCGGCACCAGCCAGTGCGGGTACCTCATACCGACCCAGGCTTTCAGCTTCGCTTACAATTCCGCTCAGTCCTTCTCCCTTGAGACAACCGATGGCACCGACTCCGGCAGCGGCAAGCAAGAGCCCTGATTCGATTTCATTGGCATGCTTCTGCCACGAGCTGTTTTCGCCAGAGTGTGAGGTATCTAGCCGGATCACGGCGCTGCCTGTTTAATGGGAAAAAGTCCCCGTTTGGGGATAGCCTAAGATAAGACGACTCGCGGATTAAGTCGATGGGGAATATACGCCCCGACCTGCTAATCGTCGTCCTGCGCCTGCTGCTGGCGAGTTGCTAGATCTGCGCCGAAGTTATTGGCGAAAATTCTGTAGTTATTGAGAAGCTCAGCATTGGCATCCGTGATCAGGCTCGCTCGGTCAGGATTCGTTACCTGTCCGTTGCCAGTCGAACGCAAAGCTTCGTGCACGCACCATGTACCGTATTCATCTACAGACTCAGCAAATTTCAGCTCTTCATCGGTGATTCCCATCACACAGAAAAGCCCAAACGCTCCGGACGGAAGCTGATAAATTGCATCCGGTGCTTCATCCAAATACCAGACGAGCACATTGCGCAAAGCCGATTGTCCAGGTTCGTTGATGGGCGCATTCAAGGCAATCCGAACACCCGAGCTGATGGTGCCGGCATGATTGAAAATATAGAACGCGAGACTGCGCAAAATGCGTGCTGGCCACAATGCATCTGTCGGAGATTTGATCGCCAGTTCGCAGCCGAATCCGGATACTTCGCCCGGTTGCTGCTGCAACCACGGACTGCACAGACCGGCAGTTACGTACGTCCAATAATGTCGCAATGGATCCGGCGGATACGCCAATACGGCCAGGTGTTGTTCATCAGCTTCGGGATTGCCTGGATCCCCACTGCCACCATGGGCGGTGCTAAGATCCTTCCCTTTCGCTTTGACGATAGGAGAAGGAGTGCCGTAATTTTTCGGAGATGTGTAGGCAAGGTCGCCGAACAGTTGTTTGTACAGCTCATCACGCGCGGTCCATGCATCAATAAGAAGTTGGCGTTGAGCTACGGGATCATCTTCAGGAGGAGCGCCAATACTCTCGATGTCATCGTCAAGCGGTTCGTCGTTTTGCTTCTTCGCCATCTCAATCTTCTAGTTTGAGCAACGCCATAAATGCTTCCTGCGGTATGTCAACCTTGCCGACAGACTTCATCCGTTTCTTGCCTTCTTTCTGTTTCTCCAGAAGTTTTCTCTTACGGCTGATGTCACCGCCATAACACTTGGACAAAACGTTCTTTCGCTGCGCCGAAATGTTCTCGCGCGCGACGATCTTGCCGCCAATTGCCGCCTGAATCGGAACTTCGAACATCTGCTTCGGAATAAGCTTCTTCAGCTTCTCCGCAATGTGTTTGCCGGCATAATGAGCACGCTCCTGGTGAACGATGGCGGACAGCGCATCGCACGGTTCGCCGTTGATGAGAATATCGAGTTTGACCAAGCGCGATTCGCGATACTCGTGAAAATGATAATCAAGGCTGGCATATCCTCGCGAACGCGATTTCAATTGATCGAAAAAGTCGGTGATGATTTCTGCCAACGGCATCTCATAGTGCAGCATCGCGCGACGAGGATCCAGATACTTCATATCTACGAAGATGCCCCGCCGTCCCTGGCATAGCTCCATTAACGCACCAACGAATTCATTGGGCACCATAATCGCAGCCGAAACATACGGCTCTTCTATCATTTCGCGGTAGGTGGGCTCAGGAAGCAACGCTGGGTTTTCCACCATGACCACAGAGTGATCGGTCTTGGTGACGCGATACACCACAGAC
This sequence comes from Planktothrix sp., assembly GCA_036703195.1. Lineage (GTDB taxonomy): Bacteria > Cyanobacteriota > Vampirovibrionia > Obscuribacterales > Obscuribacteraceae > DATNPN01. Next base: position 120,539 of record DATNPN010000005.1, read on the forward strand.
GGTGCTGTAGTGATCAGATTGATCGAGTACTCTCGCTCCAGACGTTCTTGAATAATCTCCATGTGGAGCAGTCCGAGAAAGCCGCAGCGGAAGCCAAATCCGAGCGCTTCCGAAGTCTCTGGCTCGAAAAACAGCGAAGCATCGTTCAACTTCAGCTTATCGAGGGCTTCGCGTAAATCAGAATATTGATCGTTATCGACTGGGTAAAGTCCGGCGTACACCATCGGTTTTGCTGGGCGATATCCAGGCAACGCTTCCGGAGCAGGATTATCACGCAGTGTGATCGTATCGCCGACGAGAACAGCTACGTCTTTGATAGATGCTGCCAGATAGCCTACTTCACCGGGTCCTAAGCGATCGACTTTAAACTGCTGCGGTCTCAAAACACCTAGTTCAGTGATTTCAAAATTACCAGCGTTCGCCATGAAGCGAATTTTGTCGCCCAGCTTCACCTCACCATCCTTGACACGGAAGTAAACGATGATGCCGCGATAGGTGTCATAAAAACTATCGAAGATGAGCGCACGAAGCGGCTTGTCGATAGTATTCGCAGGAGGGGGGATCTTTGCCACCATCGCCTCGAGCACTTCGGTGATACCGATGTTGTTCTTCGCCGAAGCGAGAACGGCTTGGCTGGCATCAAGACCGATAACTTCTTCGATCTCTTGTCTGATTCGTTCAGGTTCAGAACTGGGGAGGTCGATCTTATTAATAACGGGAACGATTTCGAGATTGTTCTCCACAGCCAAGTGCACGTTGGCCAGGGTCTGTGCTTCAACGCCTTGTGTGGCGTCGACAACCAGGAGTGCGCCTTCGCAAGCAGCCAAGCTGCGGGAGACTTCGTATCCGAAGTCGACATGACCGGGCGTGTCGATCAAGTTCAATATATAAGTGTGACCGTCCTGCGATTTGAACTCCATTCGAGCCGGCTGGGCTTTGATGGTGATTCCGCGCTCGCGCTCGATATCCATCGTGTCGAGCACCTGTTCTTGCATCTCGCGCTTCGAGATTGTGCCGGTATTCTCCAACAGCCGGTCAGCCAGCGTCGATTTGCCATGATCGATGTGGGCGATGATTGAGAAGTTGCGGATGAACTTTGGATCGGTCACGGCGGTGAACTGTATCTTATCGAAGGGATCTGGGTCCTGCCGGGAGGCAGCACCATCGGTATATTAGCAGGCTCGGCATACAAAGCGGGTTGAGCGCGATTTAAGCAGACGGCTTGGCAGGCACGCAGGCTCTGTTCGCGGTTTACGTGAGGTTACGTGCGCCGGCGTGTGGACTCGGCGGTCAAAATCGCCCATCCCATAATGGTTTCCCGCCTCCTCGGTCGAAGAATGAGCTGCCTGCGGCATGTTAAAATGGGCAGCTGTCCTCTCTACGCGCCTTTACTCAGGAATAACAGCATGACGCATCCGTTTCTCCAGGCATTGAAAGAACGCCCACTTCTGGCTGACGGCGCTATGGGCAGCCTTTTGTATACGCGCGGAGCGTCGCCTGAAGCTAGTTTCGAGCACCTGAATTTGACCAGACAAGACCTGGTGCAACAGGTTCATATCGATTACATCAATGCCGGCGCCGATATCATCGAGACCAACTCTTTTGCCGGCAATCGCGCTCGGCTCGCACCTCAAGGTCTGGAAGAACAGGTGTGGAAACTTAATGTTTGGGCGGCCAAGGTGGCTCGCAACGCCCGTGAGGTCGCTGGACAGCCAGTTTTCATTGCCGGGTCCGTCGGACCGACAGGCAAACTGCTCAAGCCGATCGGCGACCTGACCGAGCAGGAGATGGAACGCATTTTTCAAGAACAGATGGAGGCGCTGCTCGCCGGTGGCGTGGATCTGTTCATGATTGAGACAATGTCCTCACTGGACGAATTGTCGATCGCTGTGCGCACGGCGCGCAAAGTTTCTAAACTGCCGGTTGTAGCTCAACTGAGCTTCTCAGTTGAAGGACATACGCTGCTGGGCACCACTCCTGAAGACGCGGTGAAACTATTAGTGGATCTGGGAGAAGATATCCCGGATGTTGTTGGTATTAATTGCGGTGCTGGACCCGGACCCGTATTTGATAGCTTGTTGCGCATGTCCGAGGCAGTGAAAGCACACGGACTGTCCACCAACTTCTCATGCTTACCCAACGCCGGACAGCCGGCTTTGACCGGTGGTCGCTATCAGTTCATGAGCCGGCCTACTTATTGTGCATCGTATGTAGAACCATACATCCGAGCGGGCGCGAGAATCATTGGTGGTTGTTGTGGTACCACGCCAGAGCACATCAAGCACATGCGCAGACAGCTCGATAAATACATCCAATCAGCGAAGCAAGCCGCTTCTTCGACGCTAAATGAATTGCCGGCAGCGATGGAACCACAACCCGTCGATGTCAGCGTCAAGAAAGACCCGAAGAAACTGATCACGCCGCGCATCAAAGAATCACAGAGCGGCATGTCTACCCTTAGCAAACAGCCTCGATTGGCAACACGCTTAGCTGCAATCAAAGAGAATCCTGGTGAAGACTTCTTCGTCAGTGTCGAACTGGATCCGCCCAAAGGCGCAGTTGCGAAAAAACTGTTGCAAGCGGCCAAGTTGCTGGCAGATGCCGGAGCCGATGCCATCAATGTCGGTGACAGTCCGATGGCACGTGTTCGTATGTCATCGCTGGCAACTTGCCAATTGATCGGCACCAAAGTCGGTATCGACACGATTATCCACTTCACCACACGCGACCGAAATTTGATGGGCATTCAAGCCGATCTTCTCGGCTGCCAGGCATTGGGCATCGAAAACATTCTTGCCCTCACCGGTGACCCACCGGCGTTGGGCAACTACGCCCATGCCACTGCTGTTTATGATGTAGATTCGATCGGTTTGATTGGTATCATCAGGCAGTTGAATCTAGGGCAGGACATCGCGAAAAATTCCGTTGGCACACCGACGAATCTTTCCATCGCTTGCGCTCTTAACCCAACCGCGGAAGATCGCAAAACGGAGCTTGACCGCTTCCGCAAAAAGTTGGATGCGGGTGCACACTTCGCCATGACTCAACCTATTTATCAAGTCAGCGATCTGACCGATTTCTTAGATGATTTCGGACCTTGCCCGGTGCCTATCTTGGTAGGCATCATGCCGTTGCACAGCCACAAGCACGCTGAATACCTGCACAACGAAGTACCTGGTATTACAATCCCTCAGCCGATTCGCGATGCCATGGAAAAAGCCGGTGACGAAGGTGCTGCCGTCGGCCTCAAGTTAGCGGAAGAACTCCTCGACGAAGTAAGCGCACACTGCCAGGGCACTTACCTCGTCCCATCTTTCGGTCGCTACGACGACGCCGCCATATTCGTCAAACGCATCAAGGACAAACTCAAACAACCAGCGACTGCAGGCAAGTAGTTAGTCGCACTGAGCTCGTTTGTCAGTGATTTTCAGGCGCTGTGCATGCAGGCGGGGCCAACTACTTCGTTTTGATCGTTGCCTGAACATCTCGGGAGCCGTTGCGGAAGATCCATGGTGGCACCGGATTTGGTGCGGACCAGAGTCCGATTTTTTGCGACTTAGCATTGGCGTGCAACTGCTTCAAAGTTGCATCGTTGGGAGCATACTTATCGCTCCACCAGGCTAAACCTTGTTTGACCAAATCTTGGTTGAGATTGGTGCCGTCAGCCAGCATAACTACACCGATCGTGCGACCCTTAGAATCTTTGCCGTGATCCTCAATGGTGACAACCTGATGGTAGCATCGGTCGTCTGTAAATTTCCTCGCTTGATCGCCAAAATCTTGTCCGATCTCCGGACAATCTATGCCGAAGAAAATCACTTTTTCTTTTGTGTCACCATGCATGATATTGATAGTGTCGCCATCAACTACGGAGACGACTTTACCGCTGAATGAGTCAAGCGCCCACGACGACAATGGCATTGCCGCCATGCTTAGTGCCGCTGCCAAACCAAGACACGCGCTCCTAGCCGATCGGTAGTTCATTTGCCCTTCCTGCGTCATACGGTGAAACGACCCATAGTCACTTCACTATATACCTGCCGGGTCCGGTAGGCAAACACGCGCGTACGCTTCTCTGTAGGTAGAGGACAGAAGCGTACGCAAGCGAACTATTAAATCAGCTAACCGGGCGCATTGAAGAACATGTTGTTACGGCTAAAACCCGTCGAGTCATGTCCGTTGCGAATCTCATTAACGTGCTTTTCCAGCGCTTCAGCCAGGGCGACACGATTGGTGCGCCGCAGAAGCTGCGCATAATGATGTTCTAAATCGGCAACACGTGGGTGAGAGCGTCCCAACGCTCTTTCGCGCAAGAAGATGGCTTTCTTGATCAATGGCTCTGCTTGCTCGAATCGCTCTTGGGCGCAATACAGGAGTCCAAGATTTTTCAATTCAGTTGCCAGGCTAGGATGGTCGCTTCCACACGCGCCTTCCCGTATTCTCAGAGCGTCCAGCAAGAGCGGTTCCATCGCATCGTATTGACGCAAGCGGCAATGCAGATCGGCAATCTTCGTCAGCATGTCGGCAACTGCAGGATGCTCCTCGCCCACCATCTGCTGCAGCAAAGCGAGCTCGGTATGCGTCTCTTCTATAGCGCTCAAGATAGCATTCGGCTGACTCGCTCTGATCGGCGCCACGCCATTGGCATTTGGTTGGCTGATGCGCAAATTTGCCGCTTCAGTCATGGCGTCATTTCTGGGGAAACCGCTGGTAGAGATGGGTGTGTTGGTGGTTGAAGATGAACTGGACGCAACCGGTCGATGACTTGTCGACGACGAGCCGGAAGATACGGCGCGATGGCTGACGCTTGAGTTAGTCGACTCGGCTTTCTTGCGACGGATCTCGTTAAGACGATCTTCAGTGTCCTCGATTCCCTGACGATGAATTCCGCGCGCGTTATTGGTAATGTCGTACGCCTTCTTGTAGAGCGCTTCCGCTTTGTCGAGGTTGCCCTTATTCAGGTAGAGCTCGGCCAATTTGGTCAAAGTTGCCGCCACTTCGGGAGCGGCCGGTCCCAACGCCTGCTCTTGAATCGCGAGAAATCGTTCGAGGTCAGGAATCGTATCGCATTTCATGTCTCTGTTTGCCTCGTCTTCCTTGACTCCGTAATGGCGAGCCCCATCGGTGCCTTAGCATTGCTGCCAAGGCACAAGTGCATTAGGCGTTTTTCGCTCGAGCGCTCCGGGGGGAGGTGCTCACGAAAATCCGCACGAATGGATAGTACGATGAGCATGGACGCAGACAAACTACAGGGATTGTTGCCAACCCACTGTTGATCTAAATTTGTCTTGCCCAGTGAGCGTCAGCGTATTTGCTGAGGAGCTCAATTTCATTCTCGCCTGCTCAGGTGAAACGCGGTATGGGTTTTTTATATAACTTTGTACGGGAATCATATACAAAATCCTATAGGCTCCTCGTAAAGCCTCCTCCAGCGACCGGTTCGAGCACAGTCCAAACCGGGCGACGGACAGAAGCGACTAACTGGAAGGTTAGACGCAGCAAAGATTTCGAAGGTTGAGTGCAAATCCGCGCTCCATATTTATATGATTCGTCTGTCGGAGAGTCTGCGGAGCCGAGATGGATACTATCGGACCAAGAGAAAGCATGAAGCAAACGGTCATCGTGGTAAGCTGCGTTCTCCTTGCTGTCTTTGTCGCCATCTGCATTTTGGGGCAAATATTCATGCCCTCGGACTAAAGAACTCACAGTTGCTAATTCGAAGTCGCCCGAGCGACATAGATAGGTATAGCAGGCAACGCCCCAAAGGAAACCCCAGTGAAGCAGAAACAAGTCATAACTACGGCGTTGGCGGCGATTCTGTGCTGCCCTATTGCTCTGGCCCGTACTGCCGAAATAGAAGATCCGACCAATAAGCCGGCGGCACAATGGACAGAGAAAGAGCGAATTGGCACGGACGTTCCGATTGAGGCATGGAAAAACGGAACCGTCTCGCCATGGGCAGTCCTGATATGCATTCACGGTTTTAGCCTGCACGCCAACAGCTTCGCCCAATTTGGCACCCGCATGGCGAGCCTGGGCGTACCTACATATGCCATCGACGTGAGGGGTTTTGGCTCCTGGCAAAATACAAAAGAGTGCGACCGCGTCGACTTCGATGCTGCTCTCGCCGACATCAAAGCGGTTGTTCAGTCCGTTCGACAAGCCCACCCGAATCTGCCGATCATCTTGCTCGGCGAGTCGATGGGCGGCGCCCTGGCGTTGCAGGCGGCGGCGGAGAATCAAGATTCGGTGGACGGCTTGATCTGCTCGGTCCCGTCGCCTGGAGCGGCAGGGCAGAGGAACTCCACTATGAAGGCTGCCGTGGGAATGGTCTACGCGCCGCACAAACCTATAAATGTTGGTAATAACCTGGTGCACCGCGCCACCAGCCAGGAAGACGTTCAGCTCGACTGGGAGAATGATCCGCTCAGCAAAATGGATTTAACCCCCGTCGAATTGGTGCGGTTTCAACGAATGATGAAACAGACTCATGCAAAAGCTGAAAAGATCACCGAGATACCGGTTCTGTTTTTGCAGGGCTTCAACGATCGGTTGATCAAACCAAAAGGAACTCTGTCGCTCTTCGAGAAAGTGAAGAGTCAGGACAAAAACATGCTCATGGTCGGAACGGCAGAGCATCTGATATTCGAACAAGGACAGTTCAACAATAGCGTGATCCAGATCGTCACCAACTGGGCCGACGAAAATGTCGTTAATCGCAGTCTTGCTCGTTCAGCTGCAAGCTCCGTCGCTGACTCGACTCGCAGCAAGAGCGGCGACGGCAAAACAGCCGAACAGACGACCCGCGAAGCGTTAGGTCATTTGAAAATCGCTCAAGGGTTTCTCCTTCTCAATCAACCTGCAGAAGCGCGCGACCATCTACTGGAAGCGCTCAATGCCGGTCGCGGCAGCGGTTTGGCCATACAAGCCGACAAGTTGCTGCTCTCTCTGCCGGAGGAGTTGATCGCGCCTCCGACCGGAGCCGCAACAAAAAGCATTGTCAATCCGGTCTCGCTAGATACGGCAAAAGCAAACGACAAGCCCTCGATTTTGCTCTTCTGTGCTCACTGGATTCAGGCTTGCCCGCCGCTCCTCAAAGATATAGCGATGGCTCTTGGTCCTGACTCCGACAAAGTCAACGTCGTCATGATCGACGCAGACGATCCTGCCAGTCAGGAAATATTGAGAGAGTACGGCATCAAGCCGCTTCCGGCGGTTCTGTATTTAAGTGGCACCAACGAAGTGATGTTCTATACGCTTGGTGCGCCCGACCAATCGGCGCTGCGAGCGCGCATCAAACAGCTCCTCGAAAGCGCCAACCAGATCAGCAACAAATAGCTACAGCGGCTCTGGAAAGGTGAGCTAAACGAAGCCAGAAATTTTGGGGATGAAACCCCTTCAATCCAACTACAAGCCATCGTTGCGGAAGGCGTTTTTGAAACCCTGACTGGGAGCGGTATACGCGGTTCCGTGTAAAGGTTTCCCCCCATAGATATATGTACTGTCCTATAACACAATAGGGCCGCTTTCAGCTAAATTAAGGATGGTTCAGATTGCGCTTGTTGACTCCGTTTGGACATGGTTGCCGGAAAAAAATTCCATCCGGCGATGCTTTCGTTTGCCGAAATACTGGCACTATTCGGCTTTCACGTAGGTAGTTGGCTGTGATACGTCGAGGGAAATTCTCGCCTAATGCGTTGCAAGCGCAGTTCGTGCGCTTCGTACGCGCGATTTTGCGTTGTGGTGAATCGATCGGCATCGAACAAGACAACGCATGTATCAACCGTCTGCGCCGCTGCACAGAACGGAAGATCGACGTCGATCCGTCCACTGCGCGTGCATTCTTGAGCCGTCCCGTGTGCGGAGACGAGCTGCATGCAATCGAACAAGCAGGACTGACTCGTTGGCGAGCGGTTGTCGAAGCCGAGCGACGTACAGAAGAAGGATTGACAGACGAAGTGAAAGCTCAGCTCAAAGCCCTTGCTCTCGACGAAAAGAGCCCCATGCAGCCGGCAGAAGAGATCATGGCGATGATCGTTGAGCCGGTCATGGCGCTGACTATGCCGGACGCAACACAGCCTCCCAGAAGTTTCGTACCACCAACTTCGACTATCGAAGATTGGGAACCACAACCGCATCAACTACCGCAAACAATCAATCTCGAACCAACAGCCCACATTGAACCGACCAACCCTTACCAATTGTCCGACTCCGCCAGTCGCGAAGTGCTTCGCCTTCAACTAAAGAAGCGCGGACACATTGCCCGTTCGCTCGCTTTGGCTACAACCATCCGCGATCCGGACGAGCCCGACCCGGATACTCAGTTAGCAAATGACTGGAACGTCTCCGGTGCCAGCTCACTGCATGCCCTGCACGAGGAGCCGCTTCTGCCAACAATGAGCACTCCCACTGTACCGATAGGCAGGAATGGCAACGGCAGCCACTACACCGACGACAGCTTGTCCAGTCACATGGACACTGCCGAGCCTTCGCCCATCGTCAAGCCCATAGCGGACCAGCCGGCGCAAACACCAGCAAAACCCGAGGGGCAGAAGTCAAAAGGCAATTTCCATTCGCGCGCCAACCCATACCGCCACTACTCCGACACGGCGTTAATGCTCCTGGCGCAAAGCGCCAATACACAACCGTCTGCGCTTGTCTGGCTGTGCCTCCACAGCAATCCCGACATTCGCGGCGCTGTGGCCAGAAACACGAACTGCCCGCAGGAAGCTCTTTCCGTCCTGGCCAAAGATCACGAAGCAGGCATCAGACATGCGCTCGCCGAAAACCCGCGCAGTCCGATCTCGGTTCTTGAATTTCTGGCCAACGACAAAAACCCGCTCATCGCCTGGCGCGCTCAGAACAACTTGAACGCCGCTCGTGGACGCCGCACCGTCACTGACGTGAAGTTGCCCGACTGGCAGGCGATCCAGAGGAAGCAAGCTGCCACGACGCACCACAAGCTTCCTTATTCGGACGAGCTCTGCGCGAGCGAAGAGACAATCGCCTTTCTCAAATTGATCGCACGCCGCACTAATACACCTGCTCGCCGCTTGTCGGAGCTGTCTCGGCATCCCGACCCGCGCGTGCGCGCTTCGGTCTCGGAAAATGCCAACACACCGCTCGAGCTGCTCTGGCTTCTCGCCAAAGATAATGATCAGGAAGTGCGACTCAAAATCACCGAAAACTACAACTGCCCGGTCGAAATTCTCGAAGCTCTGCGCGAAGACAGCGATCCGTATGTGGCCTGGCAAGCGCGCAGCGTCATCAACAAAATCAACAATGGCGGCCCAGCCCTCGATTCATACGTCAATCAGAATGCGCTCGTCAGACCCGCAGGAGTGATCAGCCGCGAACTGAAATAGCAGCAAGTTGCCACCGACGCCAGCAGCCATGCCCCTTTCCCAGACAGGCATGGCTGTATGGTATCTACAGTTCTCTGCCGTCTTGCTTTCACTGGCAGCTCGCAGGACCATACATCTTTAACTGCCTAGGTCGATGTACCAAAATCGACTCATTGACAACAACCGTAAGGAAGTCCGAAAAACCTTTCCTGGCACAGCTTTTCCTACCACGAGAAATTATTAAGGTCCGTACCCATTTGGTACATCGATCCAGGTGATTTTCAGGACAGATCCTTCCCCGCAACAACGATACCTTCTCAGCGTCAGGCGCGACACGGTTTTCATCAGTCGACGAATCGTCGAATTCGGGTATAGAGTAGTGCGACACAGAGTCGATGAGATATGACAGACGAACTACCTGAAGATGCGAATGCAAGCGAGTCGAGCGAAGCGCTCAAGTCGAACGATTTGAGCGAACCAGTCAAGTCGACCGAGCCGATTCAGTCGAGCGAACTGAAAACACCGAAGAAGCTTGGCCCTGCTCAAATAAGTCTGATCGTCGCGATAGTTCTGGTTGTTGTACTCGGAGCCGCTGATCTCTTCATGTTCATGCAAACGCAGGGAGCAAGGGAAGGAGCCACCCTGCGCCTGAGGCACCAATCGACGGCCTGGCAAAAATATGCACCGGTGGCGATCAAAGACTTGCAAGGCAATGTCATATATGAGAAGCAGTGCCCGGATCTGAAAACGGCGATCTGCGCCGCGACAAGTGAGAGGAAGCACCTGGTGGGAGCCAACTTCAACCATCTACTCTTCAAATCATTCGTTTTTGACGGCACTCATCTCGAGAACAGTAATTTTGCCAATTCAACTCTCGATGATGTCCACTTTCTCAACTGCGACATGCCGAATGTCTCGTTCGCGAAAGCACATATGAACAACTGCACGTTCTATAAGTGCAACCTGAAAAATAACAGCTTTGCCGGCTCCTCTATCACTCATGATCCCAGGACCCGCACGGCATTTTCGATGCCGGAGCCGCACTCGCTGGAGTTCACCAAAGTCAACTTGCTCAACGCAAATTTTGCCGATGCCGATATCAAAGATATCGATTTCAACACTGCCAGACTCGTGGGCACAAATTTCTCCAACATCAATGGCGAGGGCTGCTATTTCAGCTTCTGCGATCTCGACGAGGCACGATTTACCGGCGCCAATCTGAAGAAGGCACGCTTAATCCAATCGACTGATAAAAACGCGACCTTCAAAAATGCAGATCTGAATGGATCCGATTTCGCAAAACAGACTAGGAGCTCGAACTAATCGTCGTCCGCGATGACACCAGCAGGGGTGCGGGCGATGTTGAAGTACTTCGCCTCCGGATGCACCACCACGATAGCGGATGTGCTTTGCTCCGGCACGAGTTGAAACTCTTCGGTCAGTGTGACACCAATCTGTTCTGGCTTGAGAATCTCGAACAGCTGCACCTGATCTTCGAGGTTCGGGCATGCCGGATATCCGAAGCTGTATCGCGTTCCGCGATAACCTTGTTGGAAAAATTTCCGTCTATCTTGCGCATCTTCGCCGGCAAAACCTAGTTCTTTGCGGATATGCTGGTGCACGACCTCAGCCAGACCCTCGGCACACTCCACCGACAAACCGTGAAAATACAGATAGTCGGTGTATTTGTCCGCACTGAATAAATTATGCGCGTACTCCGAAGCATAACTGCCCATAGTGACAATTTGCACCGGCAGCACGTCCATTCGATTTTCATCAACCGAGGCATAAAAATCGGAAATACACAGATGCCTGCCATGATCTTGTCGCGGGAAATGGAAGCGTACCCACTCAGTTTTTCGATCTTCCTTGTAGACGATCAGCTCATTGCCTCTCGACTGGCACGGGAAATAGCCATACACCGCCCGTGGTACCAATAATTTTTCCTTGATACTGCGCTGTTTAAGTTCATTAAGAGCTGGGCGCACGCGCTCGTCAACTAAAGCATCGTACTCCGCCTGCGACAGTTTTCCTTGCCTGACGCGAAACTGCCCGCGTATCAAGACATTTTCATTGACGTAGTCAAACACTTTCTGCAGCGGCGTGTCATCGATGACGCGCGTTCCCCAGAATGGTGGCACCGGTATCGTCACATCTCGAGCGACGTCGGATCGAGTTATCTTGCCGGCGCCGTTATTATTTTTGGGTGAAACCGCGGGGGCGAGCGGTGCGATTGCAGGTGTCGTTGGCACGGCTTGCTCTTCCACCGGTCCCTCGTTGCGTTCAGCTCCCCCTGAGAATCGCGACATGTCGCCGCCATTCGCCAGCGCCTCCATGATTTTCAGATCGTCGAAAGCGTCCTGACCGTAGAACAGCATTCCCTTATAGACACGGCGGCAATCCTCTTCCACATATCGTCTTGTTAAAGCAGCGCCACCAAGAATGACGGGCAGAGAGATATCTCGTTGATTGAGAACGTCGAGATTCTCTTTCATGATTACTGTCGATTTGACGAGCAGTCCGCTCATGCCGATGCAGGTCGCCTTCTGCTCTTGCGCTGCAGAGATGATATTTTCGATTGGCTGTTTGATTCCCAGGTTGACGACACGATAACCGTTGTTGGTCAAAATGATATCGACGAGGTTTTTGCCGATGTCGTGTACGTCACCTTTGACTGTGGCGAGCACCATCGTACCTCGGCTGGAGCCCTCGACTTTCTCCATGAACGGTTCTAAAAATGAAACGGCAGCTTTCATCGTCTCTGCCGACTGCAATACGAATGGAAGCTGCATCTTTCCGCTACCGAAAAGATCGCCCACCACTTTCATGCCATCCAACAAAATATCATTGATGATTTGCAGCGGAGGATGTGTCTCTAACGCTTTTGTCAGATCTTTGTCCAGATTGACGCGATTGCCATCGATGATACGATGTTTTAGCACGTCTTCGATGTTCTTCGGCGCCTCGGCTTTCTCTTCCACTGCGCCCGATGCCGATTTCTGCTTGTAGAAGTCTAAGAGGGCAAAGAGCGGATCATAGTCCGGCGTGCGCTCGTCGAAAATAAGTTTGCGGTGATATTCTCGCTCTTCTTCATCGATCTTATAGAGCGGCAAAATCTTTTGCGCATTGACGATGGCGCTATCGAGCCCCGCCTCTACCGCATAATGCAGGAAGACCGAGTTGAGGATTTGACGAATGTGCGGGTCGAACCCGAAAGAGATGTTGCTGACACCAAGAATGGTGCTGACACCAGGCAACTGTTCTTTAATCATGCGAATACCGTTTAGCGTTTCTAAACCTAAACGGCGATCGTCTTCGTTGCCGGTTGACAGTGTAAATGTGAGCGCATCGAAAACGATATCTGTGGGCGCCATTCCAGCGCCGGTGGCCAGATCGTAAATTCGCCTGGCCACATGCAATTTTCGTTCGGCGTCTTTTGCCATTCCCTGCTCGTCGATTGTGAGCGCGATCGAAGCGGCGCCAAAGCGCGTGATCAAACCGACCTTCTTCAACATTCTCTCTTCGCCATCTTCCAGGTTGATGGAATTAACGAGAGGCTTACCGGAAATTAGTTGCAGCGACTGCTCCAACACGGGAAATTCGGTCGAGTCGATGACGATCGGAATTTGCATCTCGGTGTTGAGACGTTTGATCAGGATGTTCATATCGCGAGTCTCGTCGCGGCCGACATACGCGGTGCAGACATCGAGCATGTGCGCGCCTTCGCGCTCTTGCTCGCGGGCCATCGAAACCATCGCGTCCCAATCTTCTTTTTGCAACAGCTGTTTGAACTTGCGGCTGCCGTTAGTGTTGGTGCGCTCGCCGACAATTACCGGCGGCTGATCGATATGCATCGGCACCGACGTATAGATGCTCGCTACCGAAGGCGTAAATTCAGTTTGACGTTTTTTCGGTGCTAGCTCACCCACGACTTGCACCACGCGTTCAAGATGCTGCGGTGTGGTGCCACAGCATCCACCAATAATGTTGACGCCAAGATCGCGCGCGAAGTGATTGAGAGATTGCGCCAGATCATCAGGCGTGAGTTTGTACACGGTCTGCCCGTTGATGTTTTCCGGAAGACCGGCGTTGGGCAGAATACTGACGTAGCGATCGGTGTTGTTGCACAGATAGGCGACCGGATCGAGCATCTCTTTGGGACCGGTGGCGCAGTTCATTCCGATTACTTCGAGCGGGTATGCGTAAAGAGTCGTCAGAGCAGCACTGATGTCGGAGCCGACAAGCATGGTGCCTAAGGGCGGTGCTTCGATTGTCACTTGCGCAATCATCGGAATTTTGCGCCCGATCTTTTTAGAGTAATCGAGCATGGCAATGATGGCCGCTTTTGCCTGCAACAAGTCTTGCCCGGTCTCGAACTGCAACACGTCGACACCACCGTCTACCAGTCCGGCGATCTGCTGATAGTAGGCGGCGTTCATGTCGGCAAACGAAATGTGGCCGAGAGAGGGAAGCTTTGTCGTGGGACCGATCGAACCGGAGACGTAGCGTCGCCGATCGGGGGTGGAGTAGCTGTCCGCCACTTCTCTGGCTACCTGGGCGGCTTTCTTGTTGAGCTCGTAGGCGCGCTCAGCCAGACCGAATTCGGCAAGCACGATGGGAGAGCCGCCGAATGTGTCAGTTTCGATAGCATCACAACCAGCTTTCAAATATGCTTCGTGAATCTCTTTGATCACGTCCGGACGACTATCGACGAGGACTTCCGGACAGTTTTCGCACCCCTGATAGTCATCGAGTGTGAGGTCGTACTGATGTATAGACGTGCCCATGGCCCCGTCAAAGATCAGCACTCGCTCTTTCAATGCATCCAGGAATTGCTTCAAATCAGGTACCCGCGGAAGGCTCAGCCCCTCATTTATAGCCGATCTTGCCCGTCCAGATCAAAGCGCTTGGCAGCCCTTCCGTTCAGGTGGGACCGGCTTAAGGAGCTGCAATGCCTGATCCCAGGCAACTTACACCAGCTGTGACGGTCGTTTTTCCATATGTATCATTACCTGAACAATAGATAGATTCTAATTTTTCAGGGCGAAACTAGTGCGTAGAAGTCGATATTTGCTTACGATATCGCCAGATCAATGCCAGTCCACATGCTGAGCTGAGAAGGGCGGGAATGAGGTACCAGAGCTGCAGCTTGTCTTCGTAGATGGCGACGAAGATCGAGACGGTATTGTGCAGCGCGTGCAACGCCATCGCGGGCAGTATCGAACCGGTGGCTAGAGTAAGGAAGCATAAGATCACGCCCAATGCAGCCGTAGGCAGAAAGCGGAAGCTGCTCATGTGAAAGAGTCCAAATAATGCGCCGGTTATGAGACAGGCAGTGACCGGCCGCACGCTCTTGCGCAGCAGTCCGAAGACCGCTCCACGGAAAAGAAGCTCTTCGCAGATGCCAGGTGTTATCGCCATCGCAAGCACTGTTTGCCAAAGCGGGTGCCCTTGCAAAATGAACTCTTTCAAGAGCTTGTCGAATTGCTCAGGGGCAGGCAGTATGACGTTTTGCGCCAGAGAAATTCCCATAGCCAACGCGGTCGTTGCCGGTGCCAAAAGCGCTGCCCCCAACAGCAACCACCACGGCACTCGCTTCAAACTCAACGTCTCAGCCATCGGCAGTCGTGCACGCTTGATTGTCAACCACGCCGGAACTGCGAAAAGGAGGAGTTGGGTGGCGATGGTTCCGACGAAAGCATCGGCTGCCATCAACAGTTGTCCGAGATAGAAGAACAAAAGGAATACTGCCGTAAGCAGCGCCACCGTTGTGCCCAGGTAATCTCTTCTATACTCAATCGGCACTTGTACGTTCCACAGCAGTGTCTCGCTTTGCAGAACTTTCGTGCAGCCGTAAACAAACACTGCTGCCAGAGCACACGATGAGACAAGTGTCGCTAGGAAGTGAACAACGCTGACACCCTGTTGCAGTGACTCGCTAATACAGAGTGCGTCGTTGATCACCGGCATCATATACAGTGCCGGAGCGACGTACTTTGGCGGCACCACTGCGGCCAAAGGTATCAAGGTCAATACCATAGTGGTGGCTGTGGTGAACAGTCCTGCTTCCTGCGTGCTCTTGGCGCAGGAGCAAATGAAGAAGAACATGGCCGACAAAAACGCAGCCAGCGGCAAAGCGAACAAAAGCGCAATGCCGGCCTCTTGCCACTCGAATCTTATCGAATCGCCGAATCCGTTTTGAACGGCATAAGCCGAGCAAGCCAGCAAGCTGCCGACGCAGACGAAAACACCTAACATTGCGGTCATCACCGTGCAGATCAGTTTGCCCCACAGCAGGCTGTTTCTATCGATAGCCGACACGAGCAGCGGCTGCCATGTCTTTCGCACTCTTTCGCCGCTGACCGAATCAACCGCGTAAGAGACACACATTACCGTGACAATGGTTGTTAGCAAAAACGGCAGCGTAATGACAACGAATTTTCCAGCGCGAGTAAGATTGTTTTTGACACGCTCCGCCTCCACGCGGGTAAACCACGGTTGATCCAAGTGCTCCGCTGCAAGCCGCTCGCTCAGAAGTTGTCTGTGCAGATAATCAAGGGCGGCATCCAGTCGCGCCCCTGTCATAAAACCTGCCTGACCAGTTCTCGTCTTGATCACGACAGGCGCATCGGTTTGGTTTTTCGAACCCAACCCTGAAGGAATCGTCACGACCGCATCAAGTTGTTTGGCCAGGACTTGGGCTTCGGCGTCTTCACCTTTTTTTAGAGTGACAACAGTGACGTTATTTGTCGCGAAGCACTTTGAAGCGACGGAGGCATCGCCTTTGACTGCGATTTTGATTGGTGTCGCCCCGGATCCTTGGCTGTCGTGCAATCCCTTAGATAATGCCAGCAAACCGGTCGGATAGGCGGCACAAAGAAATAGCAGCACAATCAGTGATGTGGTGCTGCGAGAGATCTCGAGCAACTCTCTTTGCAGCACCGTTTTTAGATCAGACACATTCATTCGTGGTCTCAGGTACGAGTGCCATGAAAATCTCTTCCAGATATCGCTCACCGCTCAGCTCCTGCAGTTCTGGCAGAGAGCCCATCGCGAATATGGTCCCTTTGTGCAGAATTGCCATCCGATCGCACAATTTCTCGGCCTCGTGCATCAAGTGCGTGGAAAGAACAACACATTTGCCACTCTCTCTGCACTGACGAATGAAATTGTGCATAGCCCGTATTGCAGTGACATCCAATGAATTCGTAGGCTCGTCCAGAGCGATGATCGGCGGATCGTGCACAACGGCACGCGCTATAGAGACTCTCTGTCGCATGCCCGCCGAAAGTTTGTCGCATCGAACATCAGCAAACGAATCGAGTTGAAGAGTTTTGATGACAGCATCGACTCGCTCTTTTATGTTGCCGGAGCATTTACTCACTTTAGCAAAAAATGTCAACATCTCGCGCGCCGTCATCTTCTCATAAACACCCGTGTCTGATGAAAGAAATCCGATGTTTTTACGAACATTTTCCGGTTGTTTGATGGTATCAAAACCTTGCACGCAAATCGTACCGCTGTCCGGTGAAAGCAGGCTGCTAATCATGCGTAAGATGGTGGTTTTACCGGCACCGTTCGGACCGAGCAGACCGAATATCTCACCCGGCGCGCAGTTGAACGAGACGTTGTCGACGGCCTTGAACGTACCGCGACGGCTGTCCCAAAAGTGTTTGACGATACCGTTTACTTCAAGTGACATTTTTGCTCTTCGCCCAAAACCGAAAACGATAGGAGTCGATCAGATTATTGCGCAGCGCCGCGAGATAGCTTCCCAGCGCTACGCAAAGAAAGATGAGAAGCAACGATTCCGACACAATGAAAATCGCCATTCGCCATGACACTGCGCCGCTTTTCATCAAGAGGAAGACATTCATTATAGGAGTCGCCAATGCAAAACGATTTGCTTCCAGGTCCGGAACCATCGAAATTAGGGGCAAGAACGAACCGAGCAAAACAGGAAGGCTGATGTACATCTGCGCTTCGGCGGCGCTTCGAGCCCATGATGCACAGGCAAATATGAAAGCACAACCCACGCCGAGCGCCAAGCCGAACAGAACAAGTTCTAGGCCACTGACGCCGAGAAAGCTAAACAGCTCATCGCGCCACATCTGCGGCGTGAAGTGAGCAAAGCTCTCCGGCGCAACCGGTCCCATTGCAGCTGGTGTGGGTGGCACAGAGTGATGCATCGGGATAGAGAGATTTCCTGAGCGATGAATAAGGGCGGGAAGTTGCAAAAGCATCACAGTCGCCATCAGTAAAGTCGCCACCACTATGCTCAAACAAAACTGCACCGCTGAAAGATAGGTGGCAGTAACACCGGCAAGATATTTTGCCAAGGCGATAGAAAAGCGCGGGACAGGAAGCATCATGCCGGTCAATAAGGTCTTTTGCTCGACGTCGGCAACTATCGGCACGATGATTGCATAAATTGCTGTCATCATTGTTTCGACAAAGAGAAGCGCTAAAAATGCCGCCCAGATTATTCGATAAGTGTCGATTGCCGAGATGATCTTTTGCGGAGCTTTGCCGGCGTTCTTCTCCTCGACAAACTGACGATCGATTTGAATCGGCGCAGCGAGACTCTTGCGCAGATGAGCTGCCACCAGCGCTGACTCGACCGAGTCGGTGCAGACGACATCCAGCAACGTAGCCAGCGGTGCGCGAATGACCTCGGCCGGATCTCGCGCCTCCACTACCTTCAGTTGAAGGGTATCCCCTTTGCGTTCAACCACAGCGTCGAGGGCACCGCTTGCCAGTTGCGCATCCGCATCTCCCTCGCTCATATTTTTCGCTTCTATAGAAGTGGATGATCCGCGCGAAAAACCTTTGACGATCATGTGGCTGGCTTGAGGGTCCGCCACGATGCCCACCTTAGTCTTCAATGTTTCCGTCATGCCGACGTAACACAATCCGCCTTCCATCATCAAAATTGCGATGGACGGAATGAGCAAAAGCGGGATAAGCACGCCATAAACTAGTATCTCTTTATCGCGAAAGAGGCAGGTCAACTCTTTTTTGTAGAGAAGAAAGATTGTGCCCATCGCTCACTTGATCGGAACGTAACCGGCAGCACCCACGATCTTCTGTCCTTTGTCACTGACGATAAAATCGACGAACTGGGTGACGCTCGGCTTGCACCCTTTGTCTACAAATAAAATAAGCGGGCGACTGAGCGGATAAGCATCCACCGTTGATGCAGCGCTCGGCGCCACTGCCTCCGAGGCATCGGCGAGCTTTAACTTGAGAATCTTGATTTTGTCGCCGGCTTCGGCTGCATATCCGAGACCCTCATAGCCTATAGCCCATGGCTCTTTATGTATGGCCTGCGTAATTGCATTTGAAGAGCGCACCTGCAAGGCAGTTTTTGCGTACTGACGTGTCTTCAGTATGTGCTGCTGAAAGTAATCGAACGTGCCGGATGTCTTCTCACGAGTGTATATATTGATTGGCTTGTTCGGACCGCCAAAGTCATGCCAATTTCTTTTACTGCCGGCAAAAATATCACCCAACTGGTCGAGCGTGAGAGCATCGACGGGATTGCCCGGATTGACCAGAATTACGATGGCGTCGCGCGCGACTGTGATTCGCCGCAGGTGCTCACGCTTCTTCTGGATTAGCGTTTCCTCCTCGCTAGTCAAATCACGCGATGCGGCGGCCATGTCCGTGGTCTGATCGATCAGGGCTTTGATGCCGTTGCCGGAGTCGTCCGAGGTGACGGAGACGGGAATATCCGGGTGAACCTTCATAAAGGCATCAGCCCAGGCTTTGAGGAGCTCTGTCATGGTGTTCGAGCCCTGGACACTGACCAGAGGCGTCAGATGGCGGGGGTCGTTTTGAGCCGCAGGCTTGCAACTGCCGCAGAATAGGGCTACGGCGACAAATGCGGCGAGAAGAGAGAGGCTCGATTTCATCTGCGTCAATATTGGTGGCTGACAAGCCTTAAATCAAGTTTTGCCCGCTACGGCATAAAGAACTGTAATGTCTCCAGAGCCAGTATACTTTTCTTTGACGACCGTCGCTTTGAGGCTGAATGAGGACGAATGACGCAAGCGTCATCAATCAAACTGTGTAAACGCTGCCGGGCAGAGGTGCCCGGGGACGCTACTACGTGCCCGTACGATGGAGCGCCACTGGAAGCAATCCCTGACGACCCGCTCATCGGCAAGGTTTTTGCCGGCAAGTACGAAATCGAGTCGATTCTCGGCAGAGGCGGAATGAGCATCGTCTACCGCGCGCGCGACGTTTTTATGGAACGCGTGGTGGCCATCAAAATTTTGCATACCAACCTGATGTCGGACAACACCGCAATTCAGCGCTTCCGCCAGGAAGCACAGGCTGCCGGCGGACTCAATCACCCCAACATCATGACCGTCTACGACTTCGGTTTGACTGCTGAAGATCAGGCTTTCCTGGTTATGGAGCTGTTTGACGGCCCCACTCTCGCTGAGATTCTCGAAAACGAAACACGCATCACTCCCGACCGCACGGTCAGGCTGGCGCGACAGATTTGTGATGGGCTCGACCATGCGCACAAGAAAGGTATCGTTCATCGCGACTTGAAGCCGAGCAATCTTTGCATAGTCAAAAGAGAAGACGGCAAAGAGATGGTCAAAATCGTCGATTTCGGCATCGCCAAGTTTATGCCGCAAGAAGGACGAAAGAGTCAACAACTGACGCAGACAGGTCAGATTTTCGGCAGCCCGCTGTTCATGAGCCCCGAACAGTGTACGGGCAAATCGCTCGATGCGCGAACTGATATTTACTCATTGGGGTGCTTGCTCTACGAGGCGCTCACAGGAGCCCCGCCATTCATGGGCGATACTGCCTATGACACGATGACAATGCACATCAACGAAGCGCCAACACCACTGAGGAAAGTGGCTGCTGATGCGAACATTCCAGAACTGGTGCAAACACCGGTGATGAAATGCCTGCAAAAGAAGCCGGAAGATCGATATCAGTCAGCGGCTGATATGAAAGATGATCTGCCACCACTCGGGGACGATCCTCAGCATACGACGACCCAGTGGGCGCCGACCTGGTACAGCTCTATTCGCTACAATCGCGAGGCGAGAGTTGCAGTGGCGGTGGGCACGACCATTCTCTTGTGCGCCATTCCCTGTCTGCTCGTATTCTTCTATTATCCCGGCCCGGACGTAGATCAAGGAACACTGTACGATCGTCTCGATTGGGGCACCAAGATATCGACGGCCGAGAAAGCGATCGAAGACGGACACTACGCCTTCGCTCGACGGCAGTTGGAAGATGCGGAGTTTATAGCCAAAACTAAATTCAACGAAACCGCCAAAGAGATTCTCACCCTCAACATCGAAGCGCGACTTGGATCGGAGTCGGGAGACTTTAAATACGCCGAAGATGCGAATATCGCCTTGCTAAAACTTTATGACGAAAAAGCGCAACGCGTATATGAATCGGAGATGAGCGCTCTGGACGAGCTGCGAGTGAGCAATTTATCGCCAGAACAAAAGAAGAAGTCGGCGCAAGCACGAGTCGGGCGAATTGAGACAGCCGTGCGCGAGTTAGCCGCCCGCCAAAAACACTCTAAAGAAGAGAAGCTGTTGCTGCGCGCACTCGAAGTGGACAAAGAAGTGCTCGGACCCGATCATCCCCGTATCGCTGAACTGGATACGCTATTGGCCGAGTGCTACATGCATGTGCAAAACACCCCGCCCATCAAGGGTCTGCTTTCCACGGCGTTGAACATCTGGCAAACCCATCTGCCCGGCGGAGAGAACAATCCGCAGACGATCAAAGCGCTTCTGCGCCTGGGTGAATTCGAGAGAGATCAAAGCGATTTTGAGGCCGCAGACAAAGATTTGAAGCGCGGTCTCGATCTGGCAGGAAAAGCGTATAACAAAAACAAAAATAACGCGGACCTGTTAATTGAGGCGTACAACAGTTATGCCGATTATCTCAAGCAAACGCACAAGATCGCAGAAAGCGGCAAATACTTCGAGCTCGCCAACAAGCTCATGTCGAAGCAAGAGTTGAAGCATTAGTTAGCATTCGACTGTGGAACGCCAGGCGCCTACTGGGTTCGTGGAGCGCCACCCTCCTGGTGGCACCGAATTCGTCATGCAACATTTCCGATGCCGGGCAAGAGCCCGGCGCTCCACATGCCTCTTACACCTTCAAGATCGTTCCCTCACCCAACGCGTCTCGGTAGGCGATGAGATCGGACTTGAGGTCGGCGGCTGACGCATATCTGTTTTCTTCCGACAGCGCCGTCGCTTTAGCGACGATGCGATCGAGTTCGGAGGAGATCTCGGATTGGAAGTGAATCGGGTGCGACGGACACATCGGCTCCGGATCCAATCCGGTCAGGAGGCAGAACATCGTGCATCCCAAGGCATATACATCGCTTTGCGGCGTCGCTTTGCCGCGAAACTGCTCGGGCGGGATGAACGCTTGCTTGCCGACCACCGCCGCAGTCTTATCGCACGAGAATTGTCGAGCAACGTTGAAATCGACGAGCTTGATCTTCTTATTCTCTTCAACAATCAAGTTGTCCGGGGTAATATCTCGATGCACCACTGGTGGTTGCTGCCCGTGCAGATACTCCAGGATTTCACAAACTGCGATTGCCGCAGCGATGACGTCCTTCTCCGTCATTTTGCCGACGTCCTGCACATGCTTGCGCAGGGAGACGCCGTGCACGAACTCGAGCACCACATAACCGCGGTGATCCTCGGCGAAGTGATCGATGAGCCGAACGATTTGCCGATGATCCAAAATGCTCAACAGCATTATCTCGCGATCGATGTTCAAACGCGATCCGGCAATTGCTTCTGCACCGCCGTGTATCGGCAGGATGTACTCCTTGAGCACCACCTCCAATCCGGTACTGTTATCGATTGCTTGATACGCTGTTCCTTGTCCGCCGGAGCCCAGGCAGGCGACAACTTTGTACCTGTCTTCGCAGAGCGAAGTGGCATCGGCAAGCCGTCCTCTGCGCTCTCGTTTCATGCCATTAGAAAGACTCTGCAGCCACAGCTGCGTAAACGAGTCCTGTCTGAGAGTGCGCTCTTTCTCTATGTCGCCGAAGTCCACCACCGCATGCGGTGCCAGTGTCTTGACAGCGGCAAGGAGAGTCTCCGTTACGGTGCTCGTCATCACCTCGTCCCACTTGAGCGTATATGCGGTTCCGTATTTGGTGCGCATCTCGAATTCTGTCGCACCGAGCCAGGGTATCATCGGTTTGCGCACGGTGATACGGTCGAGCCAGTTCCACGGCACGAGAAGGCGAGTATCGATTCCTTCGTGAAACCTGGCGTTGATTATCAGCCCGAACGGATCAATTGTCAGACTTTTACGACACTCCAGTGAATAGATAAAGAGAAGAGCAATGCCGGCAACAGCGCAAGCAACAGTGCATCCGGGCAAGGCTGACCAGAGCAAGCCGGATTTTGCAGCCGGATGCAACAGGTTGAACATAAAGCTTTGCGCCACGTAGAGAATCAAAACGCAGGAAAAAACAGCCGAGATAACTCCTCCGCGCAGGCAGGCGAGCATGTCTTTCACTGAGAATTCGGTCTGGCACTTAATCGTCCTCGTGTCGCCCATGGGCGTCGAAAGCACATGCGCGAGCTCGTCAGCGCTGTTGCGCGGGTCGATGACTCTGTCGATTTGAGGTGAAAAAGTGTTGACCATATCAAAGTTTTACCTGGTTGTTGGCGCGCCGCAAATTAGTAATGGTTGCTTTTATGCTTGCCATAAATGCCTGAGCCGATTCGTATCTGTCGTTTAAATCCAGCGCCGTTGCCCGCGCCACCAGAGCATCGGTAAGTTCGCTCACGGACTCGTTGACTGCGCGCGGATGCGATTGCGACATCGGCTCCGGATCGCAGCCAGTCAAAAGGAAATACAACGAGCAACCGAGGGCGTACAGATCGCTTTGCGGCGTCGCACGTCCACGAAACTGCTCGGGGGGAATGTAACTTTGTTTGCCGACCAACGTGCCTGTCGCTTGCGCGACGAAAGTGTTGGCGGCGCCGAAATCGATTATGGCGATGGCACCATCAGCGGTGAAAATCATATTGTCCGGAGTGAGATCACGATGGACCACCGGCGGTATGCGCGAGTGCAGATAGACAAGCACATCAGCCACTTCCAGAGCCCATCTGAGCGCCACCTCTTCGTGCTGGCGTCCGTTGTCCTTGATAAAAGTGCGCAAGTCGACGCCGGCGAGATACTGCATGACGATATAGTGCCGATCGTTTTCGCTAAAACTTTCCAGCACCTGAGAGATGCGCGGATGACTCAATCCTTTGAGCAAGCGCGCCTCACGGTGGAAAAGTTCGATTGCCTTCTCGCGCACGCAGTCGGAAGTTTGCCCCGTCGCCACCGCCTCTTTCACCGCCACGCGACGCCCCTCCGCGTTGGCGAGATAAACTGCCGAGAGTCCACCAGTCGCTATCTGGGCCACTATCTCGATGCGCCCGTTTTGCAGTCTTTCGCCGGGTTCTAACGGCACAAACACTGTTGGAGCAAAACGCGAATCGTACTCTCGCGTCCAGATCTCAGTGAAAGTCAGCGCTTGCGGAGCAGCCTCAGTGCAGTGAGTCTGCGTGGCAAGAACGAGCTTACGCAGATCGTCTTTTGCAAAACCGCTTATCCTCAGGGGCACGGCACCCTGCACGAATTGAAAAACCAGCTCGCTTTTTGCGTCGTCCTCTCGCGGACGATAAACGACGGAAAGCAAATCTTTCCACTGCAGGCGCTCTTTTAGCCCCGAGCGCAGACGGAACCGCAGAGGAAAACGGAGATACTGCGAATCGAACGACATGACGTTATCCAGACAAGCCCGGATGGAGACGCCAACGCACGGAATGACGAGCAACGCCAGGAGAAAGAAAAGCTTCGAAATCCCGGCAGGATCGCCCGAGATTATCTGGTTTCCCAGGGCAAAGATGACTACCGGAATCCAGAAGAGCCAGAAGGGAGCCAACGCGGCGATGACGAACAGTCCTACCCGTCCGAACTGGGTTTTGTAGCGCAAAGAGACCGTCTCGGCACGCTCGGTCGGCAGGCGGCTCGACTGCCCCACGGCGATATCAGGACTTGATAGAAAGGCGCTCATCCGCACAACTAACCTTAGTAACCTTTGGCCTAGTTTAGTTGTCAGATGTGAAATAGTTGTGGCAAGACGTCGGCGTCGGGCGCATTTAGATGCAAAAAGTCGGGGCTTGACCCCGACTTTGTTAATACTGATCGGACAGACTATTCGTCGTCGTAATCTTCGTACTCGCCTTCTTCGCCTTCTTCAGCGACCATTTCGCAGGCAGCGATGAAGAACTGGCTGGTCACCTGGGCAGCGGTGTCGGGCGAGACGCCAACCGCGGTCAGGGCTTTAATCCAGTGAACGACTTCGTCGAGAACGGCAGTATCAACAATGGCACTTGTCGGCATGTTTACACCTATGAGAAATAACCAGGTCTGGTGATGATCGTATCCGCCACGGTACGCCGGTTACAAGGGCGTTCGCCGATTCTTTACGTTACAGGCAGTTCTTGTAAACGCAATCTAACTAACGAGGCTGCAAAGGTTTGTCCCATTGGCGGTCTACCGTCATGTTGCCCACCGCTGCACAAATCGTTGTTTATCCCGAATGGCTTGCCTACTCAACCACTCCAGAATTTCGCCCGGCGTTGTCATTGGTTAGTAAGCGCAACATGCCTCCATGAAGCAAATCGAGGTGACCCCGGTTGGGGTAATTGCACCAGTCAGGATTGGCCCTTCGCCTTGGAGAGCTGCCCCGCTTTTCCCTCTGAATAGACCCTGAACATGGCTTGGGTGCCTTGCTCGTCTGCCGGGCGCTCGGGGTAATCGAGACCGGCCGCCTGTTCGAAGAGCTCTTTAGCCATCTCGGCAGCCGGCAACGTTTTGTCAACGCTGGACTCGACCAGGCGCAGGTCTTTAAGCATGTGCTTGAGCATGAAGCCAGGGCCGAACTCTTTGCGGGCGATGCGAGTGCCCAGATTGGCGAGCGCCCACGAACCACCGGCACCCTCGCTGAGAGACTGGATAAGCAGATCCTGCGAAATTCCAAGCTCATCAGCAAAAGAGAGCGCCTCGCTCACCGCCAACATGTTAACTGCGCAGAGAATCTGGTTGCACAGCTTCATCGCCTGACCGGCACCGACAGGACCACAGTGAAAGATGCGTTTGCCGACGGCTTCCAGGGCGGGCTTGGCCGCATTGAAGTCGGCTTCGTCGCCGCCCACCAAAATAGTCAAAGTGCCCTGGCGAGCGCCGATGTCGCCGCCCGTCACCGGAGCATCGAGGAAGTGAATGCCGGAGGACTGCAGAATTGCAGCCGCCCGCCTGGCCGCTTCTGGTCCTATGGTTGTCGTGTCGATGACGATGGCGCCTGGCTTGGCATGTTTGCACACTTCCTGAGCCAACACGTCGAGCACGTCGTGTTCGTCTCCCAGACAGGTAAAGATGATGGCGGCCTCTTTTACGGTGTCGGCGATTTTCGAGACAATACAGACACCTCCTTGCGCCGCCGCCTCCACTCCCGGCTTGCCCGCAGTTCGGTTAAATCCGGAAACACGTGCACCGGCTTTAGCCAGGTTGGCAGCCATCGCTCCTCCCATGATTCCCAAACCGAGATAAGCGATGGACAGGTCTTTAACCGAGGGCATTGGCAATCTCTCCGCGTAGTGAATTTGGCTCTTGCTGCGCCGGCGCGAGTGAGTGCCGCCGACATCGCACCATATTTGGTGGCAGCAAAGCATACCGCCGTGGCAACGAGGCTTACAATCACTGACCATCTTCTGTCACAAAGTTGTCACCGAGTTGTGTAAGTTCGGGACAGTTTTGGGGCAACTTTGCGCACAGGAGTTTTTGCCCGAGCGCCGCCGGCGGCGCGGTGTAGCGGATTTACAGTTTAACTTGCCAATCGAAGTTGACAGATGTATAAACAAACCAGCAAAACTTGCTTGACATCCCCCGTGCATTTTCCGCCATGAAGAACTTTCTAGCGTTCTCGATCGCTTTTGCACTATTCGTTTTGGCTGCCCAAGCCAGTCTAGCTGATTCCGGCCGGCTGTACGGAGTGCGCACAACGGTAGGAACCGTCGAAATAAGAGGATGGGAGCATAGTCTGGTCAAAGGCAATCCCAACCTCGGACATTGGCACTGGACTCCGATCTATGACAATGTCCAGGGCATACATGTCGTGTCGCAGTCGAAGCCGACCAGCAAAGCGACACGTCCGCTGCCGCCGCCACCACCGAAAGAGCATTACATCAAGCCGCTGCATTTGCCGATGCCCGTGGCGCGAAGCAACGAGCGCTCGAACGACAAAAGAAAAAATCAAACCAGACCCGGACAGCGCGACGATCGCAACGTCATCGCGCAATTGCGAAGAGACCAGGTGTCCGGAAAATTGCATACGAGCGACGTGTCAGGACAGCTGAAAAATGAACAGGTGGCGGCCACACTGGCAAACAAAAAGGCAGTGGCGGCGATGTTGCCGAAAGCGCCGCTGGTAGCCTCGTACGGCGATAATTTCCAGGCGGCGTCCGTAGTGGCATTGAGCGGTTCGCGCGCCAAAGCCGACGTCCATGCCCAGTTGGCCAAGTCAGGTAAAACGGCTGCTCACGGTCCCGGGCACGCACAAGCGACTGATCCAAAACGCGTCAACAAGCTCAACTTCTAAAACAGTGCTATCCTTCTTAGCCGGTTGGCTAACGAGGTATCGGCATGAAAAAGAGCGCCGTCGTATACGCACTTTTGAGCGCGGCAGTTGGATGCAATTTGGCAAAAGCTGCGGATCTGCAATATCCAACCAGAGCATTTGACGCGAGCTACAACATGAAATCGCCGTTTGGTGATATGACCATGCGTGTCGCTTCAGATGGCAAGGGTCACGTTCGCAACGAACTGGACGGACCGAGAGGTAAAACGATCTCTGTCTACGACTATCCGGCGGGGCAGTACAAAACCGCGATCGAAAACCAGAAAATGATCATGGTTATGGACATCCCGCCCCAGAAGTTGAAGCCAATAACCGATGAACAGTCAGCAAAAATAGCAGGAGCCAAGTCTCTCGGCGCTAAAACTTTTGATGGTCATCCATGCCATGGATGGGAAGCAGACAACGTCAAGGCGAAGACACAGACGTGGATCGGCGATGACACGCATTATCTGGTGCACTCCGAATCGAGCCTGAAGGAAGGAAAACAGATTGTCTCGCTCAAGTCGTGGTCGGACAAAGCGCCAGCAGATTTGCAAACATTGCCTTCAGGTTACAAAGAAGTCAGGATGCCAAAACCGCCTGCACACTAAGGCGAACCTGGTTCGCCAGCTAACCGACGTGGTCGCTTGCAGCGGCCCGTAGAAGCGAACGCATTTTATTCACAGTCCGGCCCGCGCAACGTGCGGTGCAACCGCACCTACGGTAGCTGAATATATCCGATTGATCGCTGTGCACCGACCTCGTAGAAAAACTTCCAGCCAATCGGTTATTCTTTTGCGCATATTCTCGAAAGGAGAGAACGATGAAAACTATCGCCGCAGTTGCTGCATTCGTTGCGGCAAGCGCATTTTGCCATCAAGCTATGGCTGCAACTTATCTCAAGCAAGCTTTCGATGCTAATTACGCCCTCACCAGCCCGGCATTGGGCAATGGCTCGATGCGCATCGAATCCGACGGCAAGGGTCATGTACGCACTGAGACGATCTGTCCTGCCACAGGAAAGATCACCTCCGTCACTGATTACATCGAAAAGAAGGTCAGCACTGTAATGGACAAGCAGAAAATGATCATGACGGCAGAACTCTCGGACAACAACGTAAATGTCTTCGACGAAGAGTCAGCCAAGAAGGCAGGATACAAAGGATTGGGAGCGAAAAACATTGACGGTCATCCGTGCCACGGCTTCGAAATCGACAGCAAGGTGCCAGGCGGCAAAACTGTCTCGACCGAAGAGTGGATCGGAGACGACACGCACTACCTCGTGCACTCGGAGACAACAACGCCGCAAGGAAAACAGATCACAGCTTTGAAGAAGTGGTCCAACAGTGCCCCGGGCGACATCACCAAACTCCCGGCCGACTACAAAGAGATGAAGGTACCGGCCCAGAAGCCTCCGAAGGCTCAGAAGTAGTACTGAGTAAAAATATGGGCGCCTGGCGGGCACCCGCTCACACGAAGTGATTGCAAACGAAAGCCCTCATGCAAAATGCACGAGGGCCTTCGCTTAGGGAGCGCGGCGCTCCAGCGCCGCATTTAACCGGACGCAAAAACGAACATCGCTCAAACACGTTCCGTTTTTAACAGCAACGAAACTTTAAAGCACAACTACTCTGCGGGGCGCAGCCCCGCGCTCCTTAGCTAAGCGACGAAGGTTTGCTAGCTGTTCTTATCGGGCGCTGGTGAGGGTACCGACTTTGGCAAGCGCTGATTCGAGATCGGCGATCAAATCTTCTTGATCTTCGATGCCGACGGACAGACGCACCAGATTGTCGACGATACCGCGCGACTCACGCACGTCTTTCGGAATGGAGCCATGCGTCATCGATACCGGGTGACAGATCAACGATTCCACACCGCCCAAACTTTCCGCCAACGCGAACAGTTTGACATTGGTGACGAAGCGCCTGGTATTTTCCAATCCGCCACGAATGACGATTGAAATCATGCCGCCAAAGCCGCTCATCTGTGACTTCGCCAATTCGTGCTGCTCGTGGGAAGGCAAACCAGGATAGTAGATCTTTTCTACCGCAGGATGCTTCTCGAGGAATTTCGCCACGGCGATGGCATTCGCTTCGTGCGCCTTCATACGCAACGCAAGCGTTTTCAATCCACGTAAGACCAACCAGCAGTCCATCGGTCCGGGCACAGCCCCAGCGGCGTTCTGGTGAAACTTGACAGTGTCATACAAGTCCTGGCGGTTGGTTATCACCGCACCACCGACGACATCACTGTGCCCGCCCAGATATTTCGTCATGCTGTGCACGACAAGGTCGGCACCTAAATTGAGGGGCTTCTGAAAGAACGGGCTGGCGAATGTATTGTCGACAGCAACGATGATCTCTTTATTCTTCGCTTTTACTGCTGCCGCGGTTTTCTTGATGTCGATCAAACGCAGGAGCGGATTGGTCGGAGTTTCTAACCACAACATCTTGGTGTTGGGCTTGATTGCGGCTTCGACCGCTTTGAGATCTCGGCCGTCAACATAAGTGAATTCCAAACCGAACCGTTTAAAGACTTTGTCGAACAGTCTGAAGGTTCCCCCGTAAACATCGTCACCGCAGATGACATGATCGCCGGCGTTGAGCAACATCAAAGTGGTGGTGGTAGCACCGAGACCGGAGCCGAAGCACAGACCGAACTGTCCATCTTCCAATGACGCGAGACACGTTTCTAATGCGGTGCGTGTCGGGTTTTGTGTACGCGCGTACTCATAACCTTTGTGCTTGCCGATGTCTTCCTGCGCATATGTCGATGTCTGGTAAATCGGCGTGATCACCGCACCAGTTGTCGGGTCGGGCTCTTGCCCAACGTGAATCGCTTTGGTCGAGAACTTCATCTTCCTGCCCCCACTTTCTTCTTTGGTGTCTTCTCGTCGATGCTCTGGCGCAAATGCGACATGATGTCGAACTTCGTCAGTACACCGACTGCCTTGCTGTCTTTCGTCAGCACCACCATCGGTGCGCCGAGCCTGAAGGCTTTGTACAGTTGATCGATCTCTGATTTGATATCGAATTGCGGGCAGGCACGCCCCATGACCGAGTTTAACCTGACCACGTTCGGGTCTTTGCGCTCGTACACGACTTGCATGACGATAACATCGTTGATGTGCCCGACGTTTTGTCCGGCGTCATTTACCACCGGCAACTGATCGATGCCGTGTTTTTCCATGGCGTTCAACGCTGATTGTACGCTGTCGTTGGCGTTAACCGTGATCATCTCGGGCACTTTGCCGGAAGCCGTTTTTCTGTCAAGCAAATCAGAGGCGTAATAGCTGAATTCGGGCGTCGGCATGAAGCCGTTTTCGCGCATCCAATCTTCCGAGTACATCTTGCTGAGATAACCGCGTCCGCCATCCGGCAGAAGAACAACGACGACATCTTTTTCGGTCAGATTTTTCGAGATCTGGAGAGCGGCATAGATTGCCGTTCCGCAGGAGCCACCGACGAGAATGCCCTCTTCGCGCGCCACTCTGCGACCGGTGATGAAAGAATCTTTGTCGCTGACACGGACAAATTCATCGATGATCTTCAGATCGGCCGTGCGCGGAATGAAGTCTTCGCCGATGCCTTCCACCTTATACGGTGCCACCATGTCGCCGGAGTAGATGGAACCTTCAGGATCAACGCCGATAACTTTGATGTTGGGATTTTTCTCTTTCAGATAACGAGCGGTACCGGTGATGGTGCCGCCGGTTCCCATGCTGGCGACGAAGTGTGTGATCTTGCCATCGGTGTCGTTCCATATCTCAGGACCGGTCGAGAGATAGTGCGACATCGGATTGTTGGGATTGGCGAATTGATTGGGCTGGAAAGCACCGGGGATTTCCATCGTCAATTTATTGGCGACGGAGTAATAGCTTTCATGCGAGCTGGCTGAGACGCTGGTCGGAACAACGACGACTTCAGCGCCGTAGGCTTTCAACAAATTTATCTTTTCGGGAGCGACCTTGTCAGGACAGACGAGGATGCAGCGATAGCCTTTCACCGCGGCAATCTGTGCCAGTCCGGTGCCCGTATTGCCCGACGTCGGCTCGACGATGGTGGCGCCTGCTTTGAGCAAACCGGCTTTCTCTGCTTCTTCCACCATGCGGATGGCGGGACGATCTTTGACAGAACCGCCCGGGTTGAATATCTCCGCCTTCACCAGGATAAGAGGTTTTACCCCTTCGGTCACTTTGTTCAGCTTGATCAGGGGCGTTCCGCCCACCGTATCGAGAATGGTGTTGTAGTACTTCAAGGAAGCAGACCTCCATTACAATTTAGGCGCAAGAGTCATACAATTATACGGTTTTAGGTGCGCTGAAATCGGTCGCTGACACTGGGTTTCGCCAGGGGTCAATAGATACCACCGGCACCAAGATCGGATAAAATCCGCCCCCCGACTGGCGAAGCGTTATAATCGATGGGACATAGCGCGCAATCGAGCGCTATAAGTTTAAGGAGTTATTCATTATTGGTGCGGCATGACAGCAAGTAAATTCGTTTGGCGAACTGAAGATCTCAACCACTTCGACCCCAGTGAAAAGCTCGGTCAACCGGGCAACTATCCGTACACGCGCGGCATACATGCGGACATGTATCGCAAGCGGCTGTGGACGATGCGGCAATACGCCGGCTTCGGCAATGCCAAGGAGACCAACAAACGTTTTCGCTATCTGTTGGCGAACGGGCAGACTGGTTTGTCGGTCGCTTTCGACTTACCGACGCAGATGGGCTACGACAGCGACGATCCGATGGCCTTAGGTGAAGTCGGACGCACCGGCGTTGCCATTGACAGTATGCACGACATGGAGACTCTGTTCGATCAGATCGATCTGGGGAGGGTTTCTACCTCCATGACGATCAACGCCACCAGCTCGATTTTGCTTTCCATGTATCGAGCAGTGGGCAAAAAGCAAGGTGTATCGCCGGCGCAGTTGCAGGGCACGATTCAGAACGACATTCTCAAAGAGTACGAGGCGCGCAACACCTACATCTTTCCGCCGGCAGGATCGATGCGCCTGATCACAAACATCTTCGAGTTTTGCTCGCAGGATATGCCGAAGTGGAACACGATTTCGATCAGCGGATACCATATCAGGGAAGCAGGCGCGACTGCCGTGCAAGAGCTCGCCTTCACCTTCTCCAACGCCATCGAGTACGTGCGTGCGGCCATGTCGCAAGGTCTTGATGTGGATACGTTCGCTCCTCAACTGAGCTTCTTCTTCGTGGCGCAAATGGACTTGTTCGAAGAGGTCGCTAAATTCCGGGCAGCCAGACGCATCTGGTCGCAAATTATGAAAGAGCGCTTCAACGCCAAGAATCCCAAGTCACTGATGTTGCGGTTTCACGTGCAAACAGCCGGCAGCAGCCTGACGTTGCAACAGCCGGAAAACAATATCGTGCGCACGGCCATCGAGGCTCTGGCTGCGGTTTTAGGCGGCGCTCAGTCGTTGCACACCAACTCCAAAGACGAGGCGATCAGCCTTCCTTCCGAGGCGTCGGCGTTGACGGCGTTGCGCACACAGCAAATCATCGGCTACGAGACGGGCATTACTCACACCGTCGATCCGTTCGGCGGCTCGTATTTCATCGAAGATCTGACAGACAAGATCGAAAGGGAAACCCAGGAGTATCTGCGCCGTATCGAAGAGATGGGAGGCGCCATCAAAGCCGTGGAAAACGGCTTCATTCAAAAAGAGATACAGGAGTCGGCCTACCAACACCACTGCGAGGTGCAAAGCAAGCAGCGAGTCGTCGTAGGCGTCAATGACTTCATCGACAACAACCCCGAGACGATCGAGATTCACAAGGTCGACCCGGAGCTGGAAGAAGAGCAGAAGCGGGATTTGCAGAGAATCAAGGAGAGCCGCGACAGCGAGAGAGTGCAGCACACTTTGCAAGCACTATTGTCCGCCGCCCAGGGCAAGGAGAACGTCCTTCCTTTTATCTGCCAATCTGTCGAGTCGTACGCAACCGTCGGCGAGATCAGCAATACCCTGCGCAAAGCCTTCGGTAAGTTCCGCCCAACGCCCACTCTGTAAACTGCATTAGCTGCGCTCAACGCCAACGACCACGGCGGGGAGTAAAATCTTGGCAATGGTTGAGCCACGTGTAAGTGTCGTAATCGTCAATTGGAAGACCCCGAAGCTCCTGGCGCGGTGTCTGGATTCGATTGCACGCGACAAGGGCGCGGCCGGCTTCGAAATCTTCGTGGTGGACAACAACTCCGGTGACGAATCCGTGGAGATGCTGCGCGGGCAGTATCCAACCGTCAACACCATCGCCAACGCCGACAATGTCGGGTTTAGCCGCGCCTGCAACCAGGTGATTCCGCAAGCTGAAGGAACGTTCATTCTTCTGCTCAATCCTGACGCTGAAATCAAGGACGACGCCATCTCGGTGCTGGCTGATTATCTGGAGCATAACCCCGATTGCGGCGCCGTCGGTCCGAAAGTTCTCAACGCGGACGGCACCTTGCAACTGGCATGCCGACGGGCGTTTCCCACACCGGAAGCAGCTTTCTATCGCGTCACTTATCTGAGCCGGCTTTTTCCCAACCATCCAAAGTTTGCCCGCTACAATCTCGGCTCCGCCGATCCGGACAAAGTGACAGATGTAGACGCGCTTTCCGGCTCAGCCATGATGGTGCGACGGAGCGTGGTCGAACAGATCGGACTCCTCGATGAAGACATCTTCATGTTCGGCGAAGACATTGATTGGTGCTGGCGAATCAAACAGGCCAAGTGGCGCGTCGTCTACGTGCCCGACTCTGTCGTCTATCACGTACACGGCGCGTCAAGCCGGTTTCGCCCGATCGGAACCACTATCAATCTTCACAAAGGCATGGAAGTTTTCTATAAGAAGCACCTGGCGAAAAATTACTGGGCACCGTTCAACTTGCTCGTCTATGCGGCCATCTGGATCAGAGCCTGTGTGTTTATACTAATAAACGTGGCGCGCAGTGCATTCACTCGTCAAGAGCGTTTGCCCGTGTAGTGGCGTGTGCGGCGTCAACGGAAACCTAAAGGTCAGGCAGCTAAAGAATGCAGAAGGAAGGCGTGCGGAAAAGGCTCCTCATCACGGGAGCAACTGGACTGATCGGGCGTACTGTGACTGAGCGCCTAATGAAGGACGACCGCTACCAGATCAAAGTACAAGTACGCAATCCCACGCACGCGCGCGCAGCCGTAGGCAACGTCATCGACCTCACGAAAGTGCAGATGGAAGAAGCCGATTTCACGCGAGTCGGCGACCGTGAAATGCGCTTGTTGACTAAGAACATGAACTTGATCGTGCACGCGGCCGGACTCGTGCATCAATCGAATGCACCGTACCAGGAGTACGAAGTGATCAACGTTCGCGCCACCCAATTATTGGCTGAAGCAGCCGCGAACAACAATGTGCACACACTGGTCTTTCTGAGCTCGTCAGCAGTGTACGGACCTGGTCCGTTCGACAAAGCAGATGAGAAAGCCGCACTGAAAGGCGTCACACCGTATGCGGTATCAAAGATGGCGTGCGAGCAGTACTTGATGAAGTTCGGTGGTGTTCCGCGTGTCATCATATTGCGCCCATCAATGGTTTTTGGCGAAGGCGATCGCGGCAATTTGCTCAGCTTGATGAAGAGCATCAAAGAAGGGAAGTACAAACACATCGGCGAGGCGGCAGCAGGCAAGAGCGTTATCTATTCGCGCGACGTCGCTCAGGCGATCGAGTTGTGCTTGACTCGCATTCCCGAGGGAGTGCACATCTTCAATCTCGCCAATCCGGAACCAGTGACGATCAAAACTTTGACGGAAGAGATCGCCGGTGCCTTGGGCATGCCTAAAAAGCTGGCGTCGGTGCCTGAAGGACTATTCCGTATGGGCGTCAAGGCTGCCGGAATATTCATGCAGGAGAAAGCTCCTATCAGCATCGAGCAAGTAGACAAGCTGACAACCAACACAACCGTTTCCGTAAACAAGTTCATCGGTGCCACCAGTTTTCAACCGGAATATCCACTCGCGACTGCATTAAAAGCCGAAATCGATTGGGCAAAATCGAACAACCTTCTTTAAGTGCTAACCACTCTCGATAAGTTCTTCAAAATTCAAGAACGTGGTTCGACGATACGGACAGAACTGCTTGGTGGGCTGACAACATTTCTGACGATGGCGTACATCATCGTCGTCAATCCTGCGATTTTATCCTTCGCCGGCATTCCCACCGGACCGAGCACAGTTGCCACCATTCTCACAGCGGTAGTGGGAACGCTATTTATGGCACTGTTCGCCAACCGTCCGCTCGCTGTCGCTCCGTACATGGGCGAAAACGCATTCGTTGCCTTCGGTCTGGCAGCCATGGGCATCGGCTGGCAGCAGCGCCTGGGAGCCGTGTTCGTCAGCGGCGTCGCCTTTTTAGCGATGTCGTTATTTCGCATTCGCCCCTGGTTGGCCAACTCTATCTCCACCAGTTTGAAACAGAGCTTCGGCGTTGGTATCGGTCTTTTTCTCGCCTTGATCGGAGTCTATGAAACAGGCATCGTCGATAGTGGCGCCAACGGTCTGCCCACAGAGGCGCTCTTGACGCCCAGCACGAATTTACTGCACAACCCTGCCGTGCCTTTGAAGATTGGCAATCTGCATGACCCCCACGTCTTGCTCGCTATCTTCGGTTTTTTCTTGATCATCACTCTCATGTATCGGCGTGTCAAAGGAGCGATGTTGATCGGTATCGCTGCCACAGCGATACTGGGAGTGATGTTCGGCTTTGCTCAGGCACCACATGCGGTGATGGCCATGCCGTTCGTGCCACCATATGATCTGGCGCCGCTCTTTTTAAAACTCGATATCGCCGGCGTGCTAAAGCTGAGCTTTTTTCCTATTCTCTTGACCTTGTTTCTCATGAGCTTCCTCGATACCTTGGGGACATTGGTGGGCGTAGGCGCAGCAGGAGATATGCTGGACGAGAGGGGAAACTTTAGAGATATCGAACGTCCCATGATCGTCGATGCATCTGCGTGTATGTTCAGCGCCTTAATCGGCTCCTCGACGTCCGGAGCATTCATCGAATCTGCGGCTGGTATACGGGAAGGTGCGCGTACCGGTCTCGCCTCAGTTTTAACGGCGCTTCTGTTTGCAGTATCGATATTCTTTATTCCGCTGTTGGAACCGTTGCAGCAACTAAAATTCGCCTATGCACCAGCTTTGATGGCAGTAGGTGTGATGATGATGAATTCGATTCAAAAAATTGATTTCGAGGATCTGACCGAATCAACGCCGGCGTTTGTGACAATCGCGATGATGATTTTTTCGTACAACATCGCTAACGGACTAACGTCCGGCTTAGTGTTATACGTGCTCTTGAAGATCGCCACCGGCAGGTTCAAAGATCTAAATTCAGGCTCTTACGTGCTCGCCGCAATGTGCATGATCTACTTCCTGTTCGGACTGCCTCATTGATTGCAGCAGGATTTGCGGGCGCGTGCAACACGCCCCTCTTAGGTTTAAAGAAACCGGCTTCGCAGCAAGCTCTGGGTGCGCCGGCATCCTGCCGGCTCCGGAGCGCGGCGCTGCAGCGCCGCAGAGAGGGCGTACAGCGCGCCCCTATGACGGGCTGCACATCTCGATCTTCGTTCACCTTTCGATCGGACACGAAATTTAATTTTCGTTCGCGTCGACAGATTTAAGGCGTCCGAACCAACTGTCAATAGTTTTGATTGATGTCCTTAGGTTAGACTGTATCGGAGCGCTTGCCAAGACATCTCACTTTTCAAAGGAAAGTTCTTATGAAGATACTCTTTGCCACCGATGGATCAGTTAATGCAGACAATGCGTTGCAGTCGATTCTCGAAAATACGTGGGAAGCCGGCACGGCGTGCAAAGTAGTCACCTGCGCCGAGCAGTTGAAGAAGAGATTGAACGCAGTCTTCTTAGGCATCGGAGACCTGGCCGCTCGCGCACAGACGGATTTGGAAAAGGATCTGCACGACCTTCTTATCGAAAGTGAAGGAAAACTGCAAACGAAGTTCGGCAAAGAGAACGTGAGCAGTGAATTTCTTTCCGGCAACCCGAAAGTAGAAGTTGTGGAAGCAGCACTCAAGTACGGAGCCGATTTGATAATCATCGGAGCGCACGGCAGCAACGTCGATGAAACATGGTCCGGCAGCGTTACTCGTTCTGTCGTCATCAACGCACCATGCTCGGTGCAAGTGTTAAACACACAACCGTCGAGCTCCGCAGAGAAAAAAGAAGAGAAGAGACAGGCGGTTGTCGCGTCACGTTATCTCGTGGCAATTAGCGATGAAACTAACGCGGATATGATCATCGATTCGATTTTGAAACGTGCGTGGCCGCAAGACACGAAGTTTCAAATTCTCTCCATCGCGCCTAACTCTGCCTCGTCGGATCACTCGCGCTTCTTTAAATCAAAAAACATG
Organism: Planktothrix sp.; assembly: GCA_036703195.1. GTDB lineage: Bacteria > Cyanobacteriota > Vampirovibrionia > Obscuribacterales > Obscuribacteraceae > DATNPN01. The sequence goes on from DATNPN010000005.1 coordinate 158,009, forward strand.
GAAGATCTGCGCAAAGAAGCGTTGAATGCGCGTAAGGGCGCAGCGGATAAGCTAGTCAAAGACGCGGCTTCGAAGTTGCAATCGAAGTTCGGCGCCTCGCAAGTGACGTCGCATGTGCTGGTCGGCAATCCACGCAGCTTGATTCTGCAAGTAGCACAAGACTGGCCGGCAGACATGGTGATTATGGGTTCGCACGAACAAGACCACGGCATTCTCGAGCATTTCCTCGGCAGCACGGCGGCAGCGGTGACGTGGAATGCGAATTGCTCTGTTGAGCTGGTGAAGCTGGCCAAAGTTGCTGCGCGTAGGTAAGACGTAATAGCAGAAGCGGCGCCTACAACACGCCCTTACGACACAGTACCAGAGCCAGTCTTGCAACCAGGGACGGTTTGTTTTGTTCAGAGCCGGCAAGATGCCGGCGCTGCCAGAGTGCGTGGCGAAGCAGGCCGCCAGAATGCGTGGCGAAGCGGGTTTCACGAGGCACCGTAGGGGCGCCTTGCAGGCGCCCGATGCGACGAACCATTTTTATTTAACACTACCGGCTGTCCCGGAGCGGACGAGCAAGTTTTTCGCGTTTTCGCTGTCTGGTTCTTCGACGAGGGCTCGCTGGGCGCAGATGCGAGCTTCGGCTGGCTGTCCCAACTCCAACAAAATATTTCCGGCTTGCACGAGCGCGACTGAATCTTCGCCCGGTTGTTTGACGCTCTGCCTCGCCAACGTCAATGCATTCCTTCTGTGTCCTTTATTCAGTTCCATCTGCGCCAGAAGCAAGGGCGGCCAGGGACTCTGCGGCACAATCTCTTGCGCTACGTGCAGTGTTTTATCGGCATCGTCGAACTTCCGTTGATCGACCTGCAGCTCTGCCAGTCCTAATAAAGCTTCGAATCTGAGCATGTTGTCCAACGCTTTTTGCGCCAGCGCTCGTCTGAAATACTTCTCCGCTTCACTGCGTTGATTGAGCGCCAGCGCGATCTGAGCGCCGATGATCAGGCGACGAGTCATGTTGAAATCCTGGCTGGCAAGCCGAGGGTCGACCGGTGGCAAGTGACGCAAAATACTTTGCGCTTCCAGCGGTTTGCCGTAACGAAGTTTGGCTCGCGCCAATACGCAGGCGGCGCCAATCTCCGTCGCTCCCAAGGAGTCTTGTGGCACCGCCAACACGATGCGCGCATCTTGCATGGCGCCACGCAGATCGCCGACGTTCATCTCCAACTCGGCTCGATTGAGAAGCGCCTGCGGATTGAGCGTATTGAGCATCAACGCGTGATCGATATAATCGCGCGCCTTGTCGTACTGCCGCCGTTGAATTGCTAAATGCGCAAGACTGATGCGCGGCTCGACAAAATCGGGTTTGAGCTGAATTGCTCTCTGCCAATGATCTTCGGCATCTTTCGCATCACCGAGCAGATACTCCGTGTTGGCCAGATTGAACCACGCAGGCGCGTAGGTCGGATCAGCTTCAGTAGCGCGTTTGTACAAGTCTCTCGCTTCGGGCACGGTGGCATAGGCCATGGCGTGGTTGCCGGAGTTATAGGAATAGAGCACCATCGCTTTTTTCGAAAGCCAGAAAGTAAGCCCGAGCGCGATGACGACAGACAGTGCCATGCGCTGCCAGGTGAGCGTTCCGAACATCTTCTGCAGACCGGGCAGCCCGGCCTTGCCGCTCATGAACAGGTCTATGCCGTCGGGCCGACAACGGAAACACCGTTCGTAGGCGGTAAGACAGAGATCGCGAAACTCGTCCTGCGAAAAATAGAACGACGGCAAATAATGCGGAACCAGACGATAACTGCCATCGCGCGCTTTCTTTCGCTGAAAGATCGTCAGGCGACGGGCAATCGAGGAGAGACGAAACACCTTGCTGAAAAAGACTTGTCGCTCGACACCCATGCTGTCGACTTCGCTCCAGCGCACGAGTTTGGCGAACCGCCAAAGCTTGATGCCCTCGTCCGAAATCTGGATTCCACTCACGATCAACCGTACGACGTGCAAGATGATCAGAAAACTGATAAACCAGATCACCGCCGCGGCGATCCAGACGCCCATCAATCGCAGCGCCCAACTTACGAGGCTGGTCGAATTGGGAATCAACGAGAACGCGTCGGGAATAGCCAACACCGTTGCGATGACGACGCTGGTCGAGATAGCCAATTCCGCAAGAGCGCCCGGATTGGGCTTGAACAGGGCTGGTCCCCGCCCAGCCACCAACGAACCCTCGGGCAGAGCGCCCGTCTTAGCGGTTTCACCCCCCTGAGGGGATATGCTTTGTGACGAGGCGGTTACGACGGCCGAGGGAGTCTTTTCCGGCGATTTATCCGGGCTCGCGCCAGTCATACCAGGCTGAGAGCCGCTTTCGACCAACTTCACCGCATCGCCCGACTCTAATTCAGAAACTGTAACGGAATCAGAACCAGGCACAGCGCCGGTTTTTGGGGATTTTCCTGATTTTCCGTCACTTACCAAAGAGATTGATTCCACTAAAAAATATCGACGCTTGAATACCAGTAAATATCCCAATCCGACGCCATTTTCCACAGGGAAAAGGATGCCTCTGATCGGAATTTACTGGCAGTTCTGAAATGATAGCCACAATACATTTTTTAACTTACTGATAACCCGGCCCTTCCCCGAACATTAAACACCTGGTAGATTCGATAGTCGCAAATGCGATCCTTGGGCTGAAATAGCGCTTGGCAATCGCAGGGTGTGCTTGACAGGCGACTTCTTGGTGTCTCAAGCTTTTTCGAGGGAACGGGAAAACGTTCATCCAGCCGGTCATTCCGGGTCTGTGTAACAATTTCAGATTGTTAGACAAAAAGATTAGAACGTGCCATATTGAACGGGGGTTAATATTAACTGTGGCAACTGGAAGTGAGGTAACTGGGTTGAAAATCCTGATTATCGAGGACGACGTGAACATTGCTCGTCTCATCGAATTAGAACTTGGCTACGAGGGATATCAGGTATCCGTAGCCCACGAAGGCAACCAAGGTCTAGATCTGTTCAAGAAAGATCAGCCGGACCTCGTCCTACTCGACGTCATGCTACCCGGGTTGGATGGAATAGAGGTCTGCAAACGTCTGAGAACGATGTCCAAAGTTCCGGTCATCATGCTCACGGCGAAAGACGGCGTCGGCGACCGAGTTCAGGGTCTGGACAGCGGCGCGGACGACTATCTGACCAAACCGTTCGCCACAGAAGAATTGCTCGCTCGCATCCGCGCAGTCATGCGCCGCAAGCCGCAAGAAGGCATCCTCACTTATGCCGACCTGTGGATGGACCAGCTCAATCGCGTGGTCAAACGTGGCGAACGCCAACTGGACCTGCGCGCCAAAGAGTTCGACCTGCTGCGTCTCTTCATGCAGTATCCCGAACAAGTTCTCTCGAGAGAGTTCATTTTCGACAAAGTATGGGGCTATGACTTCATCGGCGAATCGAACGTAATCGAAGTGTACATCCGCTATCTGCGTTCAAAACTCGAAGACGGCAACTCCAAGCGCCTCATCCAAACGGTGCGCGGCGAAGGCTACGTCCTCAGAGAAGAAGAGCCATCCAGATAGGATCGGACAAAACAATTGCAAGCAAGCTGCCTGATTTTTCGGGCAGCTTTTTTGTCGGTTGAAACCGCCGAGATCGGGCGCGCGTGCCTACACGGCTTCCTTGTGATATTCCGTATTAAGCGAGCCCAAGTAGACGCGCTGTAGCAGTGCTTTCATGCGTGTGACGACGTCGGGATCGAGGGCTTGCATGGTTTTGAGCGCGCGGCAGCGGACGTACGGATTGTCGTCCTGACAGAGCTCGAAGAGAATCTGCTCCGGCATATGCGGATTTTCGGCTACACCGTATCTGACATCAACGTGATCGTCTTTCGAGAGAATGGCGAGCGTCTCGCTGGGCGTGTTGCGGTTTTCGGCGACGGCGAGACGGACGTCGGTGTGAGTGTCATATGCCAGTTTGTGCAGAACATCCACCCCCGTCTTCGGATTTTCGGACACTATGCGCCGAATCTCGTGGGACTCATCGGTAGCGAGACGAGCGAGAACTTGCTTGGGAGTATTCGGGTTGCCTGCCACCACTCGGCGCACCTGCACCGCTTGCAAGTCAACGCTGGGATCGGTGATTTCCCGGGTTTCGTGCCCTTTCGCAGGGTGCTCGTTGTGCGACATTGCAGTAACTCCCTCCAATGCTCGAATTTGGTGCTCGACGAAAACACACTTATGGAATGCCCAAAGTCTGTCTTCCGGTACCGGAGGCATGTCAATTTCAGTGGCCTATAGTGATGTTGCGATCGGTGGCTGGCAAAATTTTTTCATGGATGGCTCAAATCGCAAGCTGTGTGAGCGTTTTGAGTCACAGTCGAAGCGGTTGTCAATGATCGAGCTTTGCAACATAAGCGTAGGCGGGTTCGAGCCGTAGCCTATTGGCCAACTTCGATGCGACAAAACAGCGGCAAATGCTCTGACCCGAACTGAGCACCGGCACCGGCAAAGATTTCGAGAAGACAGTCGAGATGACTTCCATCGCTAACAAAAGTCGCGAAATTCGAAAATGCTGCCCGAGGACTGTCGAGGAAAACCGAATTTTCGAAATTCGCGTGGGAAGGTCCCCATTTAAAATGCGTTTTTCGCTTGAAAACCAGTCATCATGGACTTGTCCTTATCAAGGGTGTAAAGTTATTATACGGAAGATAATTTGGTTCTTATAGTTACGGCTTGCAAAGACCGCGACCTCTACTGAATTCCGAGGTGACCATGCCGACAATTCACGAACGAGTCCGCACATCACATCGAGATGATTACTATCTCGAGATTCTGTCCACGTCGGACAATGGCAATTGGGTTCTTAGCTTACCTTCATCGTTGAGGGCACACCAATCGGAGCTCGAACAGCTCCTCGGGAAAGTCTTCTCCGGCACGACTTCGTTGGAAAATCTGGCGCTTGCACAACAGATGTCACTGAATTGGTGCGCATCCAAATGCAGGCAGTCCGGAATGTCCCTCGACGATTGTCTGGCTGACGGTTGAGCGATTGCAAAAGTCGGTAGCACTGCGGTGGCTCAAAAGCCGCAACAGATTTGCTTCCAGTCGGTTTCTCCCGTGTGATCAACCTGCGATTTGCGAATATTTCGCATGCGTGAATGAAGCGATGCAAGTTCCCCGAAGGAGGAACTGAGAGCATTTGCTGCGAATTGCGCGCGTAAATGTCGTATACAACCTTCGAATGCACGAAGGGGCGGACATATTGTCCGCCCCTTACTATTTCTTGGTCTTCGGGCGCCTGCAAGGCGTCTCTACGGTGCTTTGGCGCTGCTGCCTAGGTCGTTATATCCGGCACTTCTTCGTCTGGTTCGACGATCGGTGTCACTGAAGCGACAGAGTCGTTTTCGTCGAGCTGCTGGATGCGCACGCCAGTCGCCATTCTTCCTTGCACACTGATGTCGGCGACGTTCTGACGAACGACGACACCGTTGGCAGTAGCGATAATCACCCCGTCTTCGGGGAAGACGATACGCAGGCTGGCCATACGGCTCTGGGCGTTCTTGAACTTGGTGCAAATCAAGCCCAGACCGCCGCGTCCTTGTTGTCTGAACTCTTCCAGGCTGACGCGTTTGCCGAAGCCGTCGTCGGTGACGACGAGCACTTGAACATTGGCATCGGTTTGCTCGAGAACGTCGAATCCGACAATCTTGTCGCCTTCACGCAGCGTGATGGCGCGGACGCCGCGAGCGGCGCGTCCCATCGGTCGCAGCTCGTCTTCGCTGTAGCGGATGGCCATGCCGTCGCCGGTTCCGATCATCACGTCCAGCTTGCCGTTCGACGGACGTACCCAGCCGAGTTCATCGCCTTCGCCCAGAGTGATGGCGATGATGCCGCTCTTGCGAATGCTGGCAAACTCCGACATCTGCACTTTCTTGATGTTCGCCTGGTGCGTGAGCATGATCAGGTACGAATCTTCCGTAAACTCTGAAACAGGGATGACGGTGGTGACCGAATCGTCTTGTCCCATGTTGAGGAGGTTCATGATGCCTACGCCACGAGCAGCGCGCTGACCTTCCGGCAGGTCCATCACCTCGACCGAGAAGACCTGACCTTTATTGGTGAAGACCAACAATCGGTCGTGCATGTTGGCAGTGAAGAAGTGTTGGAGATCGTCCTCTTCCTTCGGCTTGACGCCACTGCTGCCGCGAGTATTGCGACGTTGGCGCTTGAACGTATCAAGCGGCATCCGTTTGATGTAGCCGTGCTTCGTGATGAACACAGCCATCGGCTCGTTGGGTGTGAGATCTTTCGCCGAGATATCGAGATCGCCCGCAGCATACTCGATACGTGTACGGCGCTCGTCGCCAAACTTTTCGCGGATCTCGCCCAGTTCTGTCTTGATGATATCCAGCACCATCGGACGACTTTCAAGCACTTTCTTGTAGTGCGCGATATTCGTCATCAATTTCTGGTGCTCTTCTTCAATTTTGCCGCGTTCCAATGCTGTCAATCTGCGCAACTGCAATTCGAGAATCGCATTGGCTTGCACTTCACTCAGATCGAACTTCGTCATCAAGCCGGTGCGCGCCTCTTCAGTCGAGTTCGCCGCCCGAATCAAGGCGATGATCTTTTCAATGCTGCCGAGAGCTTTGAGTTGACCTTCCAAGATATGGGCGCGATCTTCGGCTTTCCTCAGATAGTAGCGAGTGCGCCGAGTGACAACCTCGATGCGGTGGTCGATGAACTCTCTAACCAGATCTTTCAGCTGCAACGTAAGCGGTTTGCCGCGAACCAGAGCCAGTGTGTTGACTGGAAACGACTGCTGCAACTGCGTGTACTTATAAATGTTGTTCAGTACGATGTCGGGATGCGCATCGCGCTTCAATTCGATTACAACTCGCAGTCCATGTCTATCGGTTTCATCATTGACATCCGAAATACCGGACAACTTGCCGGTCGTGCCTTTTTCGGCCTTGTCGGATTCGCGCACCAACTCGGCGACGCGCTTGGCAAAGGCTTCAGGACCGACCATATACGGCAGCGAGGTGACGACAATTACGGTCTTCATACCACCACGACCCGAGCTCTGAATCTGCTCGATGGAGGCGACGCCACGCACCGGAATAGATCCGCGTCCAGTCGTATACGCTTCGCGAATTCCGTCGGTTCCCATGATGACGCCGCCACCCGGGAAATCCGGTCCCTTGATGTACTGCATCAATTGCATTGAATTAAACTCATCCGCCGGGTCTGGATGCTCCAGATCCCACTCTATCTTGGCGATCGTTCCGTTTATCACTTCCACGAGATTATGCGGCGGGATGTTCGTCGCCATACCGACAGCGATACCGGCAGAGCCGTTCAACAACAACGCCGGAACTTTCGACGGCAGCACCGACGGCTCTTTGCGGCTGTCATCAAAGTTGCCGCGCATATCGACCGTTTCTGCATCGATATCGTCCAGCATAGACATCGATAACGAAGACAATCTCGCTTCCGTATATCGCATGGCAGCAGCCGGGTTATCGAGGTCACCGAAATTGCCGTGTCCATCAATAAGGACGTAGCGGCTGGCGCTGGGCTGCGCCAAACGCACTAAAGCTTCGTAGATTGCCGAGTCGCCATGCGGGTGATATTTACCCATCACGTCTCCGACCGCAGTCGCCGACTTCCGGTATTTCTTATCCGGAAGCATGTCGTTTTCCCACATCGAGTAAACGATGCGGCGGTGAACGGGTTTAAGACCATCTCTAACGTCTGGGATGGCGCGACTGACAATGACCGACATGGCATAGTCGATAAACGACCGCCGCATTTCATCGCGGACTTCGATGGCGACGATGCGCTCGCCGCCGCTTCCTCCGCCACCTTTATCGCCGTCCTTGAATCCCGATTTGCTCACCTTTTTCAACTCCTATTGCGGCTGCATATACCGCCATCACCGCCCAGACAACCTGGTGCAGCGCCAATTTTTATGCCTAAATTGCTCTAGAGAAAACTAAGAATTTCATTCGCCGCGTGCAGACGACAACTTAATGAAATCAAGCAGCGCTGGGCTTTTTGCCCAAGTCGCATGATTCTGCATAAGTATAACATGGCAGGTCTATTCAGCTCGTGAAGCGAGTTTCAGCGGGCTGGCAGACTCAACAAATCGAGGCAAACTGTGGTGATTTTAATCATCGAACAAAGCCTGCAAAGCGACGAAACAACCGACCATTTGTGGGGCGGCATTCGCTAATATAGACGTTCATACCTAACAGGAAGCAGAACCATGCCGCGCGAAGAGAATCAAGCCGCTGGACAAGGCAAAAATCGAGGAGATGCGGCTGTGACAACCAAACCACAGGCAGGATCGGGCGGAGAAGCGGACGGCGGCAGATTACGCGCCGAACGGCTGCGCAAACTCGGCGCCTTGAGAGAAGAAGGCGTCAATCCGTATCCATACTCCTTCAAACGCACGGCTAAAGCGGTCGACTTGCATGAAAGATATAAGGATTTGGAGAATGGCGTCGAGACGGAAGATGCCTTCACCGTCTGCGGGCGCGTCATGAACGAGCGCAACACCTGGATGTTCGTCGATCTCTATGATGACTCCGGCAAGATTCAGCTGTTCTGCCATAAAGAGAATATTCCCGAAGATCAGTTGAAACGCCTGAGGCTGCTCGATAAGGGCGATTTTATCGGGGCGACAGGAACGATCAGACGCACCTCGCGCGGTGAGCTTTCGCTCAAAGTCAACTCCTGGGAGCTGCTCTGCAAGTCGCTTCAACCGCTGCCCGATGGTTGGGAAGGTTTTACCGACGTGGAGGCGCGCTACCGCCATCGCTATGTCGATATGATTATGAATCCGGCTGTGCGTGAGACTTTCCGCACGCGCAGCAAAATCGTCAGCTTCATTCGCAACTTCCTCGACAGCCGCGATTGTTTGGAGATTGAAACCCCGGTGCTGCAAGTCGAAGCCGGAGGTGCCGATGCGCGCCCGTTCGTGACTCATCACAACACACTCGACCTCGAGCTCTACATGCGCATCGCTACCGAGCTGCATCTGAAGCGCCTGATCATCGGCGGCTTCGAGCGTGTGTACGAAATCGGGCGCATCTTCCGCAACGAGGGAATCAGCACGCGCCACAATCCTGAGTTCACCATGCTCGAGCTTTATTGGGCGTACGGTGACTACAATGATTTGATGGATCTGACTGAAGAGCTTCTGCGTGAGCTCTGTATGACGATTCACGGTAAGACTGAATTGCCATATCAAGGAACCACAATAGATTTCGGCAAGTTTGCGCGACGTCGTATGGCAGATTCGATCAAAGACGTGACCGGACTCGACGTCACCACGTTGAAAGATTTTGAGGCGGCGAAAGAAGCGGCGGTCAAACTGGGCGTCGACGTCAAAGGCGTAGATTCGCGTGGTGGCATCGTCAATGCCATCTTCGAAGCGAAGGTCGAATCGACTTTAATTCAGCCGACTTTCATCACTGATTATCCTGTCGAGATTTCGCCTTTGACCAAGGCTCACCGTGTCAATGCTGGAGAAGTCGAGCGTTTCGAGTTGTTTGTATTCGGTAGAGAACTCGGCAACGGATATAGCGAGTTGACAGATCCGCACGATCAGCGTGAACGTTTGGAAGAGCAAGCGCGCAGAAAAGCAGCCGGCAACGAAGAAGCGATGCCGATGGACCAGGACTTCATCCTGGCGATGGAGTACGGAATGCCGCCTACAATGGGCATCGGCATTGGTGTGGACAGATTGACCATGCTTCTTACGGACTCGGCTTCGGTGCGTGACGTGATTGCCTTTCCCACGATGAAACCGTTGCAGCAAAAGCCGAAAGACGACGAAGACGCGCAGAAATAGCCGATGCTATATCGCTTGTACGTTCACCAAGAGCACGTAATCATTCCTGTGGTTGCACAAACCGAGGAAGGATTTTACGTCGACACACCACCTGTTGTTCGCATTCACGTCAGCGACACGGCAAATTGGAAAGCCGTGCTGTTAGAAGCTCTGGAAGCGGGCAACCAAATCATTCCCACTCCTGAAGCAAGCGATTCGGGCAGCTCTTGCCTTTTGGAAACGCTGAAACTCGAAAAATGGACTACGTTCGAAAAACGCGCATGCATGTACACCGTGCACTCGGGAGTCTCCTGCATAAAAATGTACCGCACCGGCAAAGCACCTGATGGAATGTGGGGTCCCAACAATCAGATCGAGCACACTTTCCCGTCGGACGCGCCGTGGACTTTCATCGTTCACGCCATCGGCGACGATATCATCAAACAACCCGAAGCCCACCCAGTCAAAAGCGGCGGACTGATCAGAATCACAAATCCGTAAATACACTTCTGGGAGCGCCGGCATCCTGCCGGCTCATGATGTACGTTTAAATGGCCCGTTGAAATGAAGTCTACAAACTCGCGACGGCCGGCTGTGCAACAGCCGCTGTTGCGTCCGCAACGAGGTCGGCGAACAACACCGTCGAAAGATAACGCTCTCCGCTGCTAGGCAGCACTGCGACAATCAACTTGCCCTTGTTCTCCGGCTTCTTCGCCAGTTCCAGAGCAGCCCAAACAGCAGCACCACTACTGATACCACAAAGAATTCCTTCTTCTCTCGCCATGCGTCGTCCCATTTCCAACGCATTGTCGTTAGTCACCTGGACGACTTCATCAAGAATCGACAGATCGAGAATGCCCGGAATAAAGCCAGCACCAATGCCTTGTATCTTATGCGGCCCCGGTTTGAGCGGCTCGTTGTTGCGTGTTTGCGTCAACACCGCGCTATCGGTCGGTTCAACCGCAACTATTTTCACACTGGGTTTGCGTTGTTTCAAAACCTGCCCGACACCAGTTATGGTGCCACCGGTTCCTACACCTGCGATAAAGATATCAACTTTCCCGTCCGTGTCCTTCCAAATCTCTTCCGCCGTTGTTTCGCGGTGCACTTTGGTGTTGGCAGGATTATTGAACTGCTGTGGCATGAACGAATCCTTCGTACTGCGCACCAGCTCTTCCGCCTTTGCAATCGATCCTTTCATGCCGTCCGGTCCCGGTGTCAACACCAACTCAGCACCGAGCGCCAGGAGCAACTTCCGTCTTTCCATCGACATTGTTTCGGGCATTGTCAGTATCAATCGGTAGCCACGCGCAGCCGCTACAAACGCAAGCCCGATCCCTGTGTTGCCAGAAGTTGGCTCGATCAGCACGCTCTTACCGCGCGTGATTTTGCCTTCGCGCTCGGCTTCGTTAATCATCGAGACAGCGATGCGATCTTTAACAGAACCGAGCGGGTTCTTCGACTCGAGTTTAACGAGAACTGTGGCCGCACCTGCCGGCAGATCAGCCGTTACTTTATTAAGTCGTGCCAGCGGCGTTCCGCCGATCAGAGTGGTTACATCATTGTCGATGCTCATGAGGCTCTCCTCGAGTTAATACGCCTATGAATTCTAGCTGTAATGTGCCAGATTAAGCCTTTACGATTTATTGCAGCTTAACGAATCAGTTCGATGCAGGCTGCAACAGCGCCGCAATGTCAGGCGACCTGGACGGTGCAGGCACATTTGCAAAGTCGTCCTGACAAATTTTGCTGAGAAACACCCAGTACTTTTTCAGATCAGGATGCCCATGGGTCAGTAACCGATTGAATACTGTCGACTGATTGGGATTGGCAAAATCATGCTGTTTGAAGATGAGGCACTCGTCACCGCGTCCGGTTTCATCCCAGAGCTCCGGTGCAATCGCGAGAATCTTCAACGACAGGTAGATCACCCAGACCGAAAAGTTATCAATGTACGGACCGAAATGCAGAGCGTCACGTTGCGGATGCTGATAGTTGCGATGCCCAAGTTCGTTACTGACAAAGCCAGACATGCCGTGGACATACATGCCGTCATAATCAACCAACTTCAATCCATTTTCGGTAATTATGATGTTGCCATGCTGAAGGTCACCATGGGCAATACCGCGCTCAGCTAGTGCCAGATGCATTTCCATGAAATCGTCGGCGATGTGCTCCAACGCGTCAGCATCATGTAAGTGAGCATCGATGAAATCCAGAATGGACGCGCCTTCGACCCAATCCATTTTTACGACAGGATACAAATGGTTTCTCACCGAGATTCCGTGTTCAATAAATTCAAATCCGATTGCGCAACTCAAATTTGAATTTCTGATGCAATCAGAAATTAATCGATAACGCAAAGCCTGATCCTGAACCTCACGCAAAAAGCACTTCACTGCCCATGAATGTCCCTCGCCGAGCAGCTTATAAACACTAGCGAAGGCACCTGTAACCGGCATCGGCAGTCCCATGGGGTTCAACTGCGGAACGCACGCTTTCAATACGGCATCATTGAACGAAACTCTCGGTGTCTGAATCGATTCATTGAAGTCTTGCGGGGTCGGCCATTGTCCGCGATCTTGCTCTTGCTCTTGAATGTGCTTCGGCAGAAGTGTCAACGCGCTTTCCAAACCAGAGTTGACACGTCGGTGATGTCCCAGACGATCCATCAATGTGCTGTAGGTCTGTTTTTGCTTCGGTGGCAAAGTTGGCATCTGCATTGCTTTCTGCGCGACAAGCACGTACTCCTCAACAATGTCCAGTTCGATTCCCTTGCCGTCTGGCAAAGTGATCTTGTTGCCGTTTCGATGCAACTGTTCGTGATCTCGCAACTCGCAGATCGGTGAAAATTCACCTTTCCCGGATCGATAGAAGATTGAATGCTCGGTAATCGCATAAACGTCGCTGTTGAAAATAGTGCGCTTCGACGGAACAGCCAGGTAATGCAGCTCTTCCGCTGGTGGCACGGCGCGAGCTAGCTTTTGTTTTAAATCGAGGTAGTACGGAATGTAATTTTCGCGTGCACTATTCATAAACGTTGAAACGCACCAGCCGAGAAACGCAATGGCCAAAGCCGCGAGTCCGCTCAACATGATCCAGTACGACAACGGAGGGCCTATGAGATGCGATTTGTTAATGCCCGTCACCAGTGCGGCGAAGCCAATAATCGTGCACCAACTCGACAGATTAACCAGCGTGCCGTAAATGGCTCTCTGCTTCGGCGAAAAATCCTGCAACTCGGAATCGACGCGCTTTCGGACCGACACCTGCCCACCTGTCGCAGGCACAGATGGCTGCTGATTCCGCAGAGTCATCTGATGCAGTTTGTCTTCACCAACGTCCACGTTCACCCAAATCCCGAGATATGGATTAATATTCCCTCTCGGCGGGTTTCACCGCCCGGACGTTTATAATTTCTTCCAACGGGGCGACGCTGGCAGAGGATTTACCGCTGAGTCTTGAGAAACTCCAACCACCCTAAATTCTCGGTCTGAATCGTTCAGCATGTCCACGAAAATCGCGCAGGTTGTAAAATAGAAACCGGCACCTACCAATTACTATCTTGTGAAAAAACTTCCCAAAGGCGCAGTATTGGCGCTTTCTATTTCGTTGATACTTGTTGGCGGCAGCCGACGGGCGCTCGTGTGGGCGGATAAAGAGTCTCATTCCAGTCTAGCCATGCCCGCAGCTTCACCTGAAGTTGGCCGACTGCCAATACGCCTCCGCAAGATTGAAGACGAAGGATATAGTTGCGAAATACTTCCCAGTGCTCGCATCCCAGGCATGCCAGGTGCAGAGCTGGCTTCAATCGACGGATTAAGTCTCAGAGGGCTTTCAGATGATGGTATCGAAGCTCTTATGCGCGAACCTATGGGAAGCACAGCAACAGTTAAGCTTCTTGATCTCGGCGGCAGCGTGCGAGAAGTAAAGCTCACTCGAGGTCCACTTGTAGTTAAAGATAGACCGGCGCCGACCGACCTGACAGAGGCACTCGACGAAGTAGATTATGGATTGCACGACGTTGATGACCGCGGCAACCGGTGGGAAGAACAAGATCTCGACCTTATCGCGCGCGCTGATTGTAGTAGCGGATTGTATGCATCAAAAGCATTGCCGGGCGATAATTCGTCCATCATCGGACAGAAAGCGGCCGAAGGTTTTGTCTTATCCACAACTCTGGGAGATCTGCCAATCTGTAAAACATATGAACTGTCTTTGCTCGAACATCCCGACATTCAAATCTCCTTCGGTAGTTATGCGGACACTGCCCGAAAAGTCATCAGCAACTTGATCGCCCTTGGAAGATTAGAAGACGCTGAAAAACTATGCAAAACGTGGATTGAGATGCTGCGAACTGGCACGAGGCGCTCATCAACCGCTGGCAGTGATGCCGATCAATTAAATCTGTTGCTTGCTGAAGTTCTGTACAAAGAGCAAAAACAATCAGAATCTCTCAAAGTACTCGAACAGGTTTGCGATCCGAAATCCGGCGAGGTCAGCACGCAGACTTATGCTGGAGATGACATCAAAATTGGCCGGTTACTCGAACGTTTGGGAGCACCAGAAAGAGCAGAACTTTGTTATGAGCACTCTCTGCAGCAGTTTGAAAGCAGGCATCAAAAATCGGACGTCCTGAGCCTAGAGCGAGCTCGTACGTATGGATATACAGCATATCAACTGGCAATGATTCAAGATCACCGAAATGAAACCGCAAAAGCTATCGCTGTCCTTCGACGGGCCATCGAAATTTATTCAACCCAAACAAGACCTGATGAAAGAGCACTATCTGAAAAGCTGCCAGTCTTCTTTCCGAGAGAAACTGATCTTGATGTTCTGCTAGCCAGGTTGTATTTGAAAGCAAAGGATTATCCCGCTGCGAAGGTTTCGGCTGAGTCTTCCGTTGAACTTATTTCACAGGCGGTAGGGAAGAAACATTCAGATCTGCGCGAACCATTCGATGTGCTCGCACAAACTGCCTGGTGTCAAAACCGCAGAGACGAGGCAAAGAGGCTCCGGCGTTCGATAGATGAACTGCCACGGGCGATTACTCGCAGCGATAAATCTGAAGTGGATAACCTTTCACAGCGCTTTGCCCCTCTCGTGCAAATGTACGGAAACTCCGATACGACACTGGCGTCCAGCGCCTCGAATGAACTCGCACGCTCCTACGCAGCAGATAGTGCTGACTTTGATTATCGAGAGCCGCCAATCAATGAGTTCTGCGCTCTAATTCAGTTCGCCAGATACTTATCCGACCTAAGACTCTTCGAAGAATCGAACAAGATCCTCGCCTGCCTGGACAAATATTCTCCCGCTCGAGAGGCGAATCCAGTCGCGAGCGCGCTCGTAAAAGTCGAGATGGCAATCAATGCAGAGCGTCAAAAGTCATCGAATGTTTTGCCGTCCTCAGATAATTTATGGAATCAGATTATAAGTGACTCCGCTCTGGCTACACACAGCGAGTTACAACCCACCGCGGACACAATTAGTCCGTCGAGATTACAAGTTGAGGCAGAGAAAACCGCGGCGTTCAGAGCACTGGCAGTCATTTATGAAGCGGCAGGCGAACATTCGCGGGCCGACTTACTTATGAATCATGCCATCAAGCAAGAGTCCATTGTAAATGGATTGGCAGGGACAGCCTCAAATGGAAGTAAGTCTTCGATAGCGCATGAAAAGATCATCTTACTCTTAGATCAAGCGCGTCTATGCGCGAACCGTGGACGCATCGAAGATGCACAAATGTACGGAAAGAATGCTCTCGCTCTTTGCGCCACCAGCCCCTCGGACAACGGCGATGAAGGATTGCATTTCAGTCAACTATATCGCTCGAAGGTCGTTGATCTCGCAAACGCCTTAAAGACGCGAGAAGTTAAGAACAAAGCCATCGAAGATTTCCTTGTGCTAGTTAATTCCAAGCTCGCCACAGGAGCAACTAAAGGAGTTAAACAGTCCAACTCTTCCTACGTGTCAACTTCGTTCAGCGGTTTCGACTCACTCATCGATACCAAGCTTGCTGAGTTAACTTTCGAAGACAATAATTACGAGCAAGCAGAAAAATATGTCAGCAAGGCATTATCAGAATCTGGTCAAAGCACTTCTTACACACTCTGGATGCTCGGCGCCCAGATCGCAGAAAAGAGCAAAGACTACGAAAGTGCAGCTCACAGATACTCACAAGCAATGGAACGCCTTGATGCGATGGTTAATCTAGACGGATGGTACAAACTGCGATCGCAAAAGCTCTATCTTGGCAAAGCGTGGGCCTTCATATCGCATGACGCCGCATTCGACAAAGTGGAAGCTGCGAACATCGGGCTCAGGTATGGTCAAACGTTGCAGCGCGGAGATTGGCGGAAGGGAGACTGGCAGCACGCCGTTTCTGTTTTCGAACAAGTTGAGCAGCTAACCCCTGATTCTGACCCAGGTAAAACGCGACTTCTGCAAGAGATTTCCGGATTGAAATCTTCGATCGCTGTTGAGCAATCGCGTAGCGCTAAATCTAGCCAGCAAGCCACACCAGAACGACCGCCGTCTGACGACGAAAAGCGGGCGCAAAAGCTATCCGAAGCGCACGCACGAATCGATCAGATCAAACTAAAGATGGCAAACGATGCCAGAAACAGTAAGGTCACCAACTGGGACACCTGGCTCACATTAGCATATGCTGAAGCAGATGCCCAGATGTTGACAACAGCCGAGAATCACGTTGTGCACGCGATCCAGGAATATAGAAGACCTCGTTACGCCTCCGAGTTTCCTCAAGTGTTTATTACAGGTAGCGGTGCAGAGTTCTTCGCAAAACAAGAACACCAGAAAGAAGGAGAACAGCTACTCACGGACGCCCTGAAAAAAATGCAAGACTGTTTCGGCACACAAAGTCCAGCAGCAGCAAATCAGCTAGTTCAGATTGCCGACTACCAATTTAAGCGAGGAAGAAACGAAGATGGATTTAAAACCTTATCGCAAGTTCTTCGGTTCAATCAGAGAACGCTTGATGTAGCCGCATCGTCCTTTCCCCGGGTGCCTCAGATAGGCGGACCGACTGGCAACAGTGCAATCCAGAGTCTCTATCAGAGCGCTGAGGAGCTAAGCAAAAGAGGTGACGGAGAAACAGCCCTAAAAATACTCACGACGGTTTTAGGAGCTGAGCGAAACGAATTTCCCGCTGACGACTCACGCATCGCCCTCACGCTATCCAAAATTGCGCTTGTAGAACTCAAGCTTCAGAAGAAAGATAGTGCGAAAGCTCATATTATAGAACTCGCGAAGATCTACAAGCTGTACTACGGATATCTAAGTCTTGGCGTCGAAAACGAGCAGTTGGTCAACAATCTATGGAAAAACATCGCGGACGGCGAGACACCAATCAACACGCGAGACGTTGGACGAATTTACCCAAGTCTATTACGCGCTTTGGGACAAACCTCATTAGCAGAGACAATTGAGCGCGAAAAAGCAATGCCGTCTGACTACATAGACCCGCTGAGATCGCATGAGTTGGTTAACAATAGGGACCACTTGTCGACGGCTCAAAGGATTGAAAATAATCAGAAAGAGTACAGCAAGATTTCCGTCGAGACTCCATATGGCGCCCGTGCAGCCAGCGTTTTGGATAATTTGATGAGAGAGGCCATTGTAGAGCAACAGTGGAAGACACTTGCTTTTGCCGCAGAGGCGCGCTGCGGAATCTATGAGCGGTTCCCTGACATTAGCGCCGGTCATTTCTCTGGCTGTGTCATACCTGAAAACGATCGAATTGATTATTACAGTCGCGCTGCACGAGCGTACATACATCTGAACGAACCTGACAAAGCGAAGGAATGGCTGCTTCGCGCAGCTAAAGTGTTACCGGAGCCAGGGTGCGCGGAATATGTCACCATCGCAACATGGTTGATGCGATCCAACAACAAAGACCTTGCCATTCATTATGCAGATTTGGCCGACCAGCAATTCGATGGCTACTACGCGGCGGAACTATGCTATCTATGGAAACAACTTGGGCGTCCCGAAAATGCTCAGACCATCGAGGCTAAGGCTAAGGAATTCGCAAACGAAGACAAGCAAAGGCAAAATCGGAAACCGAGTGCATTCGATCGAACTGGAATTTAGCAGCCTCTTCTACTTACGACTGGCGGGGCGGCTGTTGATTTTCTCGAGCAAGTCTTCCGCCTGCTTTTCGGCAGCGAGCAAAGAATGCGCGCTCGCTAGTCCTTTGCACTCATGGAGAACATCCACAGCTTCACTGGTCAAACCTTGAGCATCCAAAGCCGCGGCAAGTCCTTGTAGCGACTCGCAGCAGGCTGCTTCATCCTTGTCGCCTTTGTAGAAACTTCCCGCTAGCTTGAATTGTTTCTCTGCATCTGAGAATTTGCCCAATGCCAACTTGATCTCGCCGAGTTTGAGCTGCCCAAAAGCAAGCGATGTTGGTGCGTTTAAGATCTTTTGGATGTGAACATAATATTCCGCAGGCTGCTCTGCCATCTCAGGGTGTTTCATCTGCAACAGCATAACCATTTGCTCTCTCAAACGTGATTGCATCTGGGAGCTGTTCGGGGAGCCTGCACCGGGTAACTCAGCAAAAATTTCAAACCCTTCCAGATCTGTGGGTGGAAAATTGGGATCGGTACCTGAGCTCGCAGTCATGCTCCAGCCGTCAGCTTCTCTCGTTTCACTTCTGTCGCCATTAGGCTTTGTCTCTACAATCAGACCATCCGAGTATTTTTCCGTGGTGGTTCCGTCCTTCGTCTCGACAGATTCCAGAATTCCCGGCTCAATCAGACTGTCCAATGCTATCGCTGGCGTCGAACAACAAACCCAAATCGCGCTGACTGCGAAAACAATACTTTTTTGCATAGCGTGCTTCAGACAATTCCTCCCGATTGGATTATACGAATAGTCTCCGCTGAACTCAATACTCATCAGCATTTGGAAGATGATGCAAATGCCGCCAATAGCCGCGCGCGACTATTGTGATGATATCGTCATCCGTCAACGCTGGATGCTTCTGTCGCATTATGTTTGAAAGCATTCTCGTGTCCCAATGCTCGAACGCGATTGTCACTTCAATTGCTGAATATCTAGTTACGTCCTGTTCTCTAACGATTGCAGAAATGCTAGAGCGACGCTCGACACTCAAGGCTTTATCTAACTGAGTAAAGCACTGATCTAGCGTGGACGGCCTACCTGCACTTGCCCACGGATTGCCAGGTTCAATGCCTGGGAAAGCATCACCTTTTCCTGAACTGTTGAAAGGCAGCAGAGTGGATCGTCCTTCTCCCCTAACCAAGATCGCATTCGCATCAGGTTTCCATAGAATGTTTTCGAAGCCACGGAAAGGTTTATGTCCGACGCAAGAATGCCGGGTCACATCAAAGATTGCGATTTCACGCAGATAGTCACTCACCGCAATATACTTCCCGTCCGGGGACCAAATCCAAGATGCGCCATAGCCTTTAGCGACATGGAGATTCTCAATCGATTGTCGGTTGTGCCAATCGAGGATGTGAAGCGAGTCAAAGTACAAGTACGCAAACATACGCCCGTCAGGCGACCATCCAAACTTCATGGGGCAGCGCAGCGGTGGGGGGAATGCATCAGCGATGTTTGCGCTCATCACGTCCTCTGGATTCTGACTTTCAAAAGTCTCTGTCAGCTTCAACGTTTTCGATTCTAAAACGCGAATTTCTGTTGCATCAGACACCACAAACGACTGCGAGTCAGGCGACCAGCCATAATCACCCACTGATTCGTGCAGCTGCAATTCATGTACACTCTTGCCGGTAGATGCATCCCAAATTCCGATCGTCGTCGTCCACAAGTCTTTCGCTTTCATGCCTTTGCTGCAGGCGACATATCTACCATCTTGAGACCACACTGGACGCCGCTTAAATCCGCCTGACTGATGAAGAGTCAAATCACTTCCGGAATCAAAGTCAAGGATTTGTGCTCCGTACGGAGCAACGGAGAGGATGCTCCGTCCCTTTGCAGACCATGAAAAACCGGTCGAAAAAGAAAGTTGTTTCACCTCCTTGCCGGTACTCACCTCGTAGATTTGAAGAATTCCGGAGTACTGTGAAAGTTCTTCTTTCGGGTGAACCGGAGCAGCAAGTCCAGCTAGAAGCGCTCCATCTGGAGACCATTTCAGATCGACCAAACTCTTTGGAATGATTCGGAGAACCTTGAACGTTGATGCATCCACGATGACCGTCTGCTCGCCAGCCCTATGCGGGAACCCCCATATGAATGGCTTGTTGTCGTCGGTCCACTCCATAGCAATCAGTCGACCATCCGGCGACCAGCAAGTAAATTGAGATTGCCACTGTTCCGGTGGAATCACAGTAGGTTCGGTCGCCGCGGCAAAACTGGGCACTGACAAAAGCATCAGTCCGATCGCTAGCGGCAAAAGTGCACGACTCTGAGGTACGTTAAACACGATCTTCTCACGACGCTACAATCCCAGTTTGCCACAAGATTGGTCTCGCACCGAGGTTTTCTTATCGATCTTAGCGCCATTGTCCCCGTTTGCGGACAATGACAACCGCATCCTGCTCAAGGAGAATTACAGCCTGGGCGTGGTTTTCCGGCATTCAAACAACGAAAATAAATTGTCCCCATTTGGGGACAATACGTGATCTAGGCAATTATGGAGAGGGTATTACCCTGTGGTAGAACCGCTCCGGCAAACTAGCGTATTTGAGCGAACGCAATCGAAGGCGCCGCAGAACAACACAGTTCCACGACGCCGTTGAATGACACTTTCTTCCTAGCCGTCCTGCAAAATCTCGGCCGCTGCTTTGCGAAGCACTTCGGCGATGCGGCGCGCTTCTTGCGCGGAGCAGTGTCGCTTCTGTCTGATTGCCGCTCTCAGCGCCATGCGAGCTTCCTGAAAGTCCTCAGAACCACGCAGATGTACATCATCTCCCGCGTCTTCAGAAAAGAAGCTGCGCATGCGCTGCATCTTCTCGGACACGTTTTCCATCTCCGACATCATCGCTTCGATCGTCTTGCGATTCTTTTCCAGATGCTGGCGCCCTTCGTCAGTCAGGCTGTACAGCTTCTTTGAACCACTCGTTTCCACGCTGGTGTAATTCAACTCTTCCAGATAAGTAAGCGCCGGATAGATCACACCGGGGCTGGGCGCATAAAAACCGCCCGACCGCTCTTCCAACTCTTTGATCAATTCGTATCCGTGACGCGGTTTCTCCTCGAGAAGTCCAAGGATCAATAATTGAAGGTCGGCGGCACTGACCTTCCGTCCGAAGGCGAACTGCGGACCGCCATGCTCGCCAAACCCGCCGAAGAACCCGCCCAACCCGCCTCCGCGTCCAAAACCCCGCCCCCGTGGGCCGAAATGAAAGAAGTCATGATGAAACATAGCACTTCAACTCCATCGTGCGTTATATCGTAAGATATATCATACGAGAACAGACCAATCAAGACCACGCAAACGAAAGAAATGGACGGGCGCGCGTATCAATTTCGATTTCACCCGTGCGGCGCGCATATTCAGGCACAAGAGTGGTTGTTGTTGCGGCTGATACGCGCGGGCGCGCGGATCAATTTCGATTTCACCCGCGCGGGCGCGCATATTCAGGCACAAGAGTGGTTATTTTTGCGGCTGATACGCGCGGGCGCGCGTATCAATTTCGATTTCTCCCGCGCGGGCGCGCATATTCAGGCACAAGAGTGGTTATTTTTGCGGCTGATACGCGCGGGCGCGCGGATCAATTTCGATTTCACCCGCGCGGCGCGCTGATTCAGGTACAGGAGTGCTTGTTTTTGCGGCTGATACGCGCGGGCGCGCATATCGATTTCGATTTCGCCCGCGCGGGCGTGCAGATTCAGGTACAAAAGTGCTTGTTTTTGCGGCTGATACGCGCGGGCGCGCGTACCATTTTCGATTTCGCCCGCGCGGGCGCGCTGATTCAGGCACAAGAGTGGTTATTTTTGCGGCATCATTCGCCTAGAACGAACAAACGTTTTAGCAGCTCAGCATGTAAACTTCCCATATCCCAAACCACTCTATACGTATTCCGCAATTGGTAGGACACTTGCGCTTATGGCTCAATCATCGAAAGCAGACCCGTTACGCACAGCAAGCGCAATTGCCTGCGGCTGCTTATTCATCACGGCCGGCATCTTTCATTTTGCCAAACCTCAGCCGTTCATAAAAATCGTGCCTGAGTACATTCCGTTTCCAGAGGCAGCCGTATACGTAAGCGGCGTGGCGGAGATCGCCGGCGGGGTGGGAATGATGACCAGTCGCTGGCGCCGGAAAGCTTCTTATGGACTCATTTTGCTGCTGCTAGCCGTTTTTCCCGCTAACATAAATATGGCGGTAAACAAAATTGATTTCGGCAGCATTCCGCACAGCTTCCTCTGGTTGCGCCTGCCGCTGCAGCTCATCCTCATTCTTTGGGTGCGCTGGAGCGGAACGAACAACCAAAGGAACTATAGCTGAGTCACAACGTCAGGGAGGCATTAAATAGACCAGGAGAAATCCCAATGCTTTCCTCAGAATTACACCCAGACCACGATTCATTTGCGCTTATAAAAGACGCTCTCCATGGGCCAGGAAGTGCCGAAGATAAGCTGCAGCACTTGCGCGAAGTGCTGGGCGAAAACGTGATTATTTCCGGTTGGATAAATGATCCCTCTGCAGACAGCAGCAACCCCGAAGCAATGATCGCAGCACTCAAAGAAAGAGTCGAGAAGTTCGAGACTAACCAGCATCTACGCGAAATCGAGGGAGAAGCCCTTCAGGATCAATCAACTGAAGAGGCTCCGCCGACCAAAGGGTCATAGACGTAAGACCTCGACTGTGCATTTCGGGTCGAAAATTACTCAACTCTATTGCCGCGGCTGAGCGGCCTGCACTTGCTTGTACAAATCTTGCACGTGCTGATATTCAACAGCTAACTGCGCGTCAGCGTCGGGAATCGCGTCCGGGTTCGTGGCGAAATTGTTGTTAGCGCAGCCGCATCCCGGGGCTGGTTGGTCGGGATTTAAAAGTTTCACTCGCATCAAAAATTGCTGCGCCAGAGCCGAATGCGCCTGAACGCGCTGTACCTCTTGCTGAATCATTGAGCTGCGTTGATTGACATTGGAAAACGTTTGCTGAGCCTCGACGAAATCACCTGAATCAAACGCCATGTGCACCTGGTCGCTGAGAGACGAACCGGTCGATGATTGCTTGCCTGCTATTGCGTTTTCAAACGACTGCGCTGCTGCATGATCGGCAATTGCCATGTTGGCGGCGGCTTGCCACTTGGTGGCATATACGGTGGCTGTCAGATTGCCACGCTGAGTCAGTAAATACTCAATGGCATCGCGCAATTGCAGCTCCTGAAAAATCAATCCGCGCTCTTGCACTTGCGCTTGCATGCACGCGTCTTGCGCTTGCACCTTCAACGGTTTGAACATTGTCACAGTGACGGGCGAGCCCAAAAATTTTTGCTCCTGCGCCGACTGATGAAACTGCGCCGCATGCTGCGCCATCTCCTGGCGATGTTGCATGTATGCATTCAACGCCTGGTGATATTGCGACAGCAGTTCGGAATAACGTTTCATCTGATCGTAGTGGGATGGTTCATTGTCAGAAACGCTGCCGGAATATTCAGCGATTAAGTGGTCGGTCTGGGACTTCAACGACTCGGCTTGTGCAGTCAACTCCTTCGCATTGTGCGTCAGCCGTTGGGCATCGCTCCATCGCGCGGTGAGATCACTGAACGAATCTTCGGCATGCGCTGACGGTGTGCACAGAATGAGCAGAGCAAATATTGATAGGTGAAACCGCATTGCGTGGGCGCGGATTTTTGAGGTTTCGTTGGTAGGGTTCATGGACAATGCTTTGTGTGTGATTCTCAGATCAGGTTTTAGCATATTGTATGATGTTGAAGAACAGACGCGCAATGGATAATTGGCAGGTTCAGGCTGCGGGCGCCTGCAAGGCGCCCCGACGGTGCAGCGGCAGCCTTTAGTGATTGCCAACAACAATTAGAGCACACGTTCTATGCGATGTTTTGACCCCGGGCTCTGACCGCAGCGGAAACGTGTCACACCGAATTCGGTGCCATCCGGGAGGATGGCGCTCCTCATCGCGCCTGGAAGGCAAGGCTCCGCCCGGCATCGGAGGCATTATTACACCGCAATCCTACAAATACCGGATGCTTTTACTCAGCAAGCGCGCCAGGGCGGCGGCGAACTCGCCGAAGTTGGCAAAGCCTTCGTCGGTGTGAATTTTGTTGTTGACGAATTTGACGCGCAATCCTTTGCAGAGAATGTCCGAGATCTCTTTAGGGATTCCCGGTCGCACCGCATCTGGTGCTTCCACCCCGAGAATAGCGGACAGATAATAGCGTCCTTCCGCTTCTTCTTCCCTGATCAAGTTCCAGAGATCGTCGCCGATCTTTTCGCGTTCGAAATCGCCGGAATAGGCACGACGAGCCAGCGGATGATCGCGACAAGCAATCTCCCACATGATCAATCCGAGCGCCAATATATCGTCGGGTTTCAACTTAGGATAATAAATCGGTGTGGTGATGGCGCAGTTGGTGATCGCTTTTGCGGTGCCTTTCAATGTATCCAGATCGCCAAAATATCCCGGATCGAGCAGCACCATTCCTGATGGCGTCACCATGATGTTTTCCGGTTTCATGTCTCCGTGATAATCGAATGCATCATCTTCGAGCAACCGATCCATGCACAAGGCGATATCGAGCAAAATGTCGATGGGCACTGGACCTGCGTTCATATATTGACGCAGCGTCTGTCCGGTCAACGCCGGCATTCTGTAATAACAGCCGCCGGGACGGGCAGAGATCTCTTCCACCGACATGAGTTGTGGATCTTGCAGCGCTTGCAGTTTTTTCGCTTGCAGCATGAGCAGCTGTTCTGTGTCCGGATTCAAATCCGAGACGGCACCTTGCGATTGCACCAGCGCATTGGTCGGAATACAGCTTGTCGGTCCGCCTTCAGCAACTGCTTCAGGCGGTTTTGCCACTTTGATTGCTTTTGTAGTCTGACCGTCGGTATGAACGGCTCTGAACACCCAGGAGAAGGAGCCCTCTCCGAGCAGTTCTTTAATTACATAGTCGCCAACGGAAAGGCCGACCCAGCTAAGCTTCTGACCTACCACGCCTGCCTCCAGCCGCACGCTTAGTAAGATTCCGCCCGTCAATTGGTCCAAGCGGATAGCGGCGAATTGCTATTCAGCGCCGCCTTCGGCTTCTGCTTGTCTGGCTAGCTCTTCGACGTGGGCAACGACGCGCTCGAACTCGTCGTCGCTTTCGATTGTCTGGAAAATTGATTGATCTTCGCGCTGAATCAGGCGCATGATGACGAGCGAGCCTTCTTCATCTTCTTCCGCGGTCTCGGCTTTTGCTTCGCCCATCTTCAAGAGAAGCGCGTATTCCTGCCCTTCGAAATCGAAGATATCAAGAATTTGGCAGGAGTAAGAATGGCCATCCTCGCCTTCGAGGGTGATAATCGCCTCGTCTTGTTGGGTTTGGGCTTCGTTATTCATTACAATTCCTCAATTGTTTCGGGTACCGGCCATACTGGCAAGCGATTGCAATTGTTGTTCTGTACCCAGAGCTATCAGCTCATCACCCTCGAGAAAAACTAGCTCGGGCGACGGATTCGTCATCAGCTTACCATTTTGCTGTACGGCCAAGATCATAGCGCCAGATGTCGCCTTAATGTTTGCGTCTTTTAAGTTTGTGCCGATGAGCGCACAGCCGGTCGCCACCTTGACCTGCTCCATGTGCAGGTCTTGACCGGGGCTGTGCATTACCACCTCGAGAAATTCCGTTACCAACGGATGAGTGACAGCGGCAGCCATGCGCCGTCCGCAGATTACGTAAGGCGAGATGACCATACCGGCGCCCGCCCGGCGCAACTTGGCTTCGGAGCCTGGATTAGCTGCTCTTGACACGATGGTGATATTTTCGTTCAGCCCTTTGGCGGAGAGCGCGATAAAGGTGTTGGCTGTGTCTTCCGGCAGCGCGCAGACAATGCCCGCCGCTTTGTGGATCTGCGCCTCGCGCAGAATATCGTCGGAAGATGCATCTCCCTGAATAACGAGAAGCCCTTCCTCTTCCGCTTTTTTAACCCGCTTGGGGTCCATTTCAATAATAACGAAAGGAATTTTGTTGCGCCTGAACTGCTCCGCCACCTCTTGACCCGTTCGCCCGAAGCCGCACACTATTTGATGATTAGCGAGCTTGACAATCCGATGCTGCATGCGGCGAAACCCCAAGTTAAGTTTGACAAAAAGATCTACCATGTCAGCCAAAACGTACAGGACGTAGCCGACGCCGAACAGAATCAAGAATATCGTGTAGACCTTACCGGCAGTATCGAGTGGATGCACCTCGTCATAGCCGACGGTAGTCAACGTGATTACCGTGAAGAACAGTGAATCGAGCGGCGACCAATGCTCAATCAGGCTGTAGCCCGCCGTACCGACAATGATCAGCATCCATACTCGC
The DNA here is from genome assembly GCA_036703195.1 of Planktothrix sp. Classification (GTDB taxonomy): domain Bacteria; phylum Cyanobacteriota; class Vampirovibrionia; order Obscuribacterales; family Obscuribacteraceae; genus DATNPN01. The sequence continues at coordinate 184,324 of DATNPN010000005.1, forward strand.
AGGATGTTGATGTAAAAGCGGTGAAAGTTAGCCCGATTCAAGAGTTGTGTCCGCTGCCTTACGGATAACGAAAAGTATCATAAACGACAGGGCTCGAGCGCGTTCTAACCTCTATTCTATTTACTGTTAAGATCGAGCCCGTTTTGCGCGGTCTGGCATAACGTTTGCTTGAGCGTTTCTCACGAAGCCGAAGAGCGCCACCATCTCTCAGGAGTTCAAATGAGCACAGTACTTAATTCCACAGAAGGACGCGTTGTCCAGGTTATCGGTCCCGTCATCGACGTCGAATTCCAGAGCGGGCATCTTCCGGAGATTTACAACGCCATTGAAATCGTCGGCAAAAATCCGGCCGGCGATGAGCTCAGGATCGTTTGTGAAGTGCAGCAAATGTTGGGCGACAATCGCATACGCAGCGTAGCCATGAGCTCGACCGAGGGCATGACACGCGGCATGGTTGCTAAAGATACCGGCAAACCGATTGCTGTGCCGGTTGGCAAACCCACCCTGGGTCGCATTATCAACGTACTTGGTGAGCCTGTAGACGAAATGGGTCCCATCCAGACCGAAGAGTACTGGCCGATTCACAGACCCTGCCCGGCTTTTACAGAACTGCAGACCGACACGGTCGTGTTCGAAACAGGGATCAAGGTCGTCGACCTTCTCGAGCCCTACATCAAAGGCGGCAAGGTCGGCTTGTTCGGCGGCGCCGGAGTGGGCAAGACAGTCATCATTCAAGAGTTGATCAACAACATCGCCATGCACCATGGCGGTTATTCCGTCTTCGGCGGTGTCGGCGAGCGCACCCGCGAAGGCAACGACCTCTGGCATGAATTCAAAGAGACGGGCGTTATCGACAAAGTCGCACTAGTGTACGGTCAGATGAACGAGCCACCGGGCGCCAGAATGCGCGTCGGTCTTTCCGCCCTGACTGTAGCTGAATACTTCCGCGACAAATCCAAGCAAGACGTGCTTCTGTTCATCGACAACATCTTCCGCTTCGTGCAAGCCGGCTCGGAAGTATCCGCGCTTCTCGGACGTATGCCGTCAGCCGTCGGATACCAGCCTACACTGGCAAACGAGATGGGTGAACTGCAAGAGCGCATCACTTCTACCAAGTCTGGTTCAATCACGTCGGTGCAAGCCGTATACGTGCCTGCCGATGACTTGACCGATCCGGCGCCTGCCACGACATTCGCTCACCTCGACGCCACAACGGTGTTGAGCCGTCAGATCGCAGAATTGGGTATCTACCCTGCCGTCGATCCGCTCGCATCGACATCAACGGCGCTCAAACCTGAAATTGTCGGACAGGAGCACTACGACATCGCCCGAGGCGTGCAGCAGACTCTGCAGAAATACAAAGATCTGCAAGACATCATCGCCATTCTCGGTATGGACGAACTCTCCGCCGAAGATAAAATCGCGGTGCAGCGCGCTCGCAGAATTCAGAAGTTCCTCAGCCAGCCGTTTCACGTTGCTGAAGTGTTTACCGGACGCAAAGGCAAATACGTACCGATTAAAGAAACGGTCGAAGGCTTCAAACAGATCCTCAACGGTGATTTCGACGACGTGCCGGAGCAAGCGTTCTACATGGTCGGCAACATTGAAGAAGTGAAAGCCGAAGCAAAACGCATGGCCGACGACGAAGCGAAATCGAAGAAGTAACCAATGAAAAAGAAGAACCAGCCGGAAGCTGCTGTGGCAGCCGAGGCTCAACCGGCAAAAGAGCAGCAAGACAAATCGCGCAACATCTACCTTTTCGGTAGGGTCGAAAACGAAGTGGCGCTTCCTGTAATCAAGAAGCTCTTGAAGTTGAACAAGCAAGATCCGAAAAAACCGATCAACTTGTACATCAACTCGTCCGGCGGCAACGGTTATAACGCAGATGCCATCATCGCCACGATGCAATCCATCGAAGCGACGGTACACGCAATCTGTTTGGGTCATGCTCTATCCGGTGCGTGTGAAGTTCTTGCTTCAGCCACCGGCGAGCGCAGCGCCTATGAGTTCGCTACTCTAATGTTTCACCAGACATTGTGGGAAGCGGACGGCGATATAACCAATTTGGAAATTCAAGCACTGCAAGGACAGCGCTTCCGCGATGCGCAGATTGAACTCTTGCACCGTTGCACCGGGCAAGACAAACGTATTTTGCGCACCGACATAGAGCGTGATCATTATATGTCCTCTCAAGAAGCGCTCGAATACGGGCTGATCGACAAAATCATCCGGCACAAAGGCGCTCCCCAAGGTTCGAAACGGTCTAACGGTCGCTCGGTTAGCGCACAATCGAGCGCATCAAACAGCATCCCCATGTCGGCAAAGCTCAACGGCAAACGCGGCAAGGGAAAGAGCGCAGCAAAAGTATCAAAACGAGCTACCGCAGATAAGAGCGGTCGCAGGTAGGAGGAACAGTCATGGCCGGTGGGCTCCAATTGAGGATTATCACGCCAGAGCGCGTCGCGCTGGACGAGAGAGTTGATGAAGTATCGGGGCGCGCGATCGACGGCAGCTTCGCCGTACTGCCGCATCACGAGCCGCTCATCACCGCGTTGGCTGTCGATCTTTTGACATATAAAAAAGGCGGCGCAGAACACTCCGCAGCTCTGCTGGGTGGATTGCTCGAGGTGGGGGAAGACGCATCTGGAAATGATCCCGGCGCGCGCGTCGTGACAGTGCTCACGGATCTGGTCGAACTCGACACCGAAATGGACGTGGCGAAAGCGCATGCAGCCAAACTGCAGGAAGAAGCGAAGAAGACAACGAAAACAGATAAGCTGGATGCTTACGTGGCAGAGGTCGCTCTGGGCAAAGCGATGCAGCTCGTCAAAGTGGCCGAACTAAGCAAACACCGTCGCCGAGGCGGTCACAACATCAATCAGTAGCAAGCTGCTGCCGGAATCGCTTCTTGTTCGACATCGAACTGCGCGATTTCCGCTGCACGCACCGTAGTTTTATTGGTTTTATCGAAACTCGTTTTGCCACCGAAATTGGTCCAGATCTGCTCGGCCAATTCGTGCAATTCGCGCGCCTTCTCCTGATCGCCCCACGCCTGATACGCAGCAGCCGCGTTGTTGAGCTGGTTTATTGCTCGTTCGAGAAGTTCATCCATCGGCGTATCTCGCTCTTGAGTCACTATGCAAATAAAACAAGCTACCGCTTCACTCGGGTAACGCCCGATAAGCAGTGGTACAAACGTATCCACTAACATTATGCACACATTGTCTGAAACTAGGATGAACGTAACGTGAACTCAAAATGAGATTTCGTCTGTCTTCAGATGCAGGTGATTATGCAATCGAGATGCAGACTAGATTTCGGATTTCGCCCACTGGACAAGAAAATCCGACAACGGTCGAATACTCGTTCACAAACGTGTGTCATTGTAGGCTTAAGCCGACATTACGCGACTGACGCTCGCCCAGCGATCAAAAGCGTCCCGTGCCTATCTCGCTCATGACTCCCCGCAGCGCGCCTTCTTTCTCAGCCACTCTGCGAATGCCAAAATCCGGTCTGCGATGAGCCAGCATGTTGACCGCACTCGCGCTGATTGCTGGAGTATCGCTTATAGCAATGGATCGAAGATGTTTCATTCCTTCGAGTGTTTGCAGCCCTTTGTCGGTAAGTGCTGTCTGATTAAGACTGAGATGCACCAGCTTCGGACAACGAGCAAGTGCAATTAGATCGGCGTCTCGCACGCCTGTCCCGTCCAAATTGATGTCTTCGAGATTGGTATCACCTAATTGAGATATTCCGGCTGAGATAAATCTGTCGTTGGCAAGGCTGAGGGTTTTCAGATTTTTTGCTCTCCTGATATGCGCAAGCACGTCATCAGTGATACGGAGATTCCCAAGGTTGAGATCTGTCAGCTGAGGCATACCGTCGACTATCATCCGGGCACCGACGTCGGTGACGTTAGTCCCTTCCAGACTCAAAACCTTGACCGACTTCATCGTGACGATGTCCGGTGCGACGCTATCGGTTATCTGAGCGTAACCAAGCGCGAGTTTTCTGATCGGCATCTGCTTGATGTAATTCATGCATTCATCGAAAACTCTCCGGTCGTGAAACAGCACAAACTGGCGCAACCCGGGAATCTTCACGAACGGAGCTAGACCCTGGCTCGTTATCGCCGACGTCGATATGACCAATGACCGCAACTTTTTCAAAGTCTGCGGGATTATTGTATAGCCCGAGTCGTTCATATAACCGTCTTCGATCGTCAATCCCGTGATGTTCGGATTATTCAAGACGAATGCGCCGAACTGAACATTCGCCAGATCGGGATCCGTTTGTCTGTTAGCCGCTCTGACATATGATGCATTTACCGCAGTGACCCGGCGGCCATCAATGGTTTCTGTACTAGTTTGAACATCCTTGTGAACGTCTTCAGAACCTTGAATCACATCAGTGATCGAAGCCCCTGAATCGCCACCGGCGAGGGCAGACTGAACCGCCGATTCCATCCGCTTCTTCTCTTTCGTAGTCACATCAGCAGCTGACGCCGTCGGCGACTGCGCGATCTGAAACTTATTTACTAGTTGCACACCAACATAAACTATAACCATCAAACTACAGGCGACCATTGCCATCATCAAAAATAACTTTCGTTTTGCATCAGAGGCGGCGAAAGGCTTTCGCCCGCTCCCGACGAGTTCGAGATCTTGGCGCAACGCAGCCGCGCTTTGATAACGATCTTGCGTTCGTTTTTGCAGGCATTTGCTTACAATCGTGTTGTATTCCGGTGACACCCGCACATGCGAGAACGCTTTGCATATGTCGCGCGGATGCTCCGTGATGTGCGAAAGAATTACCTTCACTGGATTGCGATTCGTGAACGGCGGACTTCCTACAACCATCTCGAAAAGCACACAACCAAGCGAGTATATATCCGATCTCGCATCCAGTTCATCACATGCGCACTGTTCAGGACTCATATAGAATGGACTGCCCGTCAGCTCGTCCGCTTCCGTCAGCTCTGAGCTCTTGGAGCGTGTACTCATCATTTTAGCGATGCCAAAATCAACGACCTTCACAGTACCATCGTCCGCGACGATGATATTGCTGGGTTTCAAATCTCTGTGCACGATACCTTTTGCATGAGCGTGCTCCAGCGCAGCACAGACTTGCCGCGTGATATCGATTGCTCGCTTTTCCGAAAGCGAACCTTCCCGATTGATAATAGACGCAAGCGAGTTGCCTTCGACGAATTCCATCAGAATGTATGGTGCATACTCGAGGGGCGCACCATGATCCAGAATGGAAACCAAATTATGATGCGATAGCCGGCGCACAGATTGCGCTTCTTGCTCAAATCTTTGCAGCGCTCTAATGTCGTCAGAACCGTCCGGGTTCAAGACTTTAAGCGCGAACTGTTTGCCGGTAACACGCTCCCGCACGCGATAGACTGTGCCCATCCCGCCTTCACCGATCTTGTCCAGGAGCTCAAAATGCTCGCGGAGCTTAGGCGCTAACGGTGGAAGAGATGAGTCGCCGCCGATCGATATCGGTCTATTGCTGCGAATGGTAACGGTCATGGCCAGGTCATCTCGATGCGGCAATCGATGGCCCACATTGGCTGAAGTCGACGCAAGATTCGATGATAATTTCGGTGTTTTGCAGTCGCACGTCGCACCGGCACGCAACCACGAAGTCATCGAGCCAGGTCTCAGCGTTTTGACTTGCTTACCGCAAATTTGGCAAAAGTTTTGGGAGGTGACCATACGAACAATCAGTGAAGATTCATAACACTACATTACTACTTTCCAGTCCAAACAGATTCCTCAGCGTTTATGGAGTTAAGGGCTGTCTTTGGTCAGATCGGAGCTTCAGCTGAGCGAAATCTACAAAAGTAATGTCCGGTCTTGAGTGCGCTAAATTACCAGCTCCGATTCTCGTCACGTATGAAGCTGTCCAATCTACATACTTGAGCGGTGCAACTTTGGCCAATTGCAGTAGACCAGCATCCGAGATAGCGGTCCCTGCAAAAATAAATCCTTGCAGGTCCGGCAGCTTTACGAGAGACGGCAGGTCAGAGTCTCTCACTCCGCTATAACTCACATCTAGTCGCTTCAATGACGCAATCGTAGTGATTTCAGGCAGCTGCTCCCCGAACTGCCGATCGTTTCTCACAGAAAAATAGTGTAGATGCTTCAACGATTTAACAACACCAAAATCCTTCGGTGCCAAGTTCATCATCGAGTTCAAGTTCAAAGTATCTAGTTCTGGCAGTCCTTGCACGATAGTTTTTAACGCCGCACCATCGATCGGACTTCCGGTTAAATCTAGTCGTTTCAAACTGCGCAATTTCGTGATACTCAGCGCATCGCTCTGCTTCATATGCGTGTTGGCAAAGATCAGATTTTGGATAGGGAGACTCTCCCAGTATTGCAGTGAGCCGGCTGCAATTGACTTGCAAAGGTTAACTTGCAAATCCGTCAGCTTGCTCAGAGTGCTTATGGCTCGAATCGCATGGTCACCGGCAAACGAACAATTTATAAGCACCAACATATTTAACTTGGGCACACTTCGGATGGCTTCATATCCATCATCCGTCATCACGAAGTTTTCCAATTTCAACGACGTCATTTTCGGATGCTGATGGAGAAATGCTTCAAATCGATCGGCAATATCTTCACCATTGTATGTAAACGACCGCTTGTATGTTTTTCCGTTCTCAAAAAATGTCAACTCCTGCGTTAGGTCCTTTGCGTTCTCTACGTTGCTAACAATCTGAGAAGCGGATTGAGATTCGCTATTCATCAATTTAGCGTCTAAATCAACGCGCTCCATATCTTCAAGCCTGTTTGCGTGCTCGGTTGCGAGCACAGCCGCTGGGATATACACTTTGGGCGGAGCTAAAAAACCGTATGTCCACCAGACTAGAAGACCGGCCAAAGCGACGATCAGAAAGGACGCTCCAACCTTAGGTAGAGTGCCGGAAAAGCTAAACTTTCGCGCCGCCTTGATACCGCGTCCTTGTAAAACACGCTGCAGATCTGCTGAAAGATCGGTCGCAGTTTGATAGCGATTTTTCGGTTCTTTCTGCAAGCACTTCCGAATGACAGCTGACAACGACGGAATTCGCAACTCATCCGGGTTTGCAACTGTCAGCATCGGTGGTTCTTCATTCAGATGCGCAACCAGTGTCTGGACCAGATTGGAGTGCGAGAACGGCGGATCGCCGCTCAACAGCTCATAAAGCATGCACCCAAATGAGTAAATGTCAGATCGCGCATCCATTGACTTTCCAGAGCACTGCTCAGGACTCATGTAAAACGGACTGCCAATCAATTCGCTCGCTCCCGTTGCTGTAAAACCCATATTGCGAGAATCAATCAGCTTCGATATGCCAAAGTCCACAACCTTGGCTTTCGCGCTCGGAGTAATGATTACATTGCTTGGCTTCAAGTCACGATGGATGACACCTTTGCTGTGGGCGTGTTCGAGCGCGCTGCAAATCTGCACTCCATATTGAAGTGCTTCGCGAGGCGGCAGCGCTAATCGCTTAGAGATTACACAAGCCAGATCCTCTCCGTCGATCAACTCCATCAAAATATATGGTGAGGAATTTAGCGGCGCCGCAGCATCTATGACTGATACCAGATTCGCGTGTATGAGCTTGCGAACGGCATGTGCCTCCTGATCAAATCTTTGCACTGAGCGCATGTCGTTAGACGCAGACTGGTTCATCACCTTGAGGGCAAACTCGCGCCCAGTCACTTTTTCGCGCAAGCGAAACACCTGCCCCATGCCGCCTTCGCCAATCTTCTCGAGAACGTCGAACTGGTCAAGGATTTTCGGCGCAAACTGCACACCTGTTGCCTGGACGCCCTCACTGGACGTGGACGTCCCAGATTTGATAACAATAGTCGCGCGCCGACCATCTATTTGCTGACCACTGCTTTGAATCGGCCGCGGTTTTTTGCATTCGCATGCCAATCCGGCTCTGACCCACGAGGTCATCGATCCAGGACGGAGCGTCTTCTGCTCCCTCCCACAAACAGGACATCGTTTTTCCGCGGAAGTAGCCACGTGATTCGTCCGACCCGGATGTCTCTGTTATGCCCTATTTATCAACGCCTGGGCGTGTGCTGACCGGGCGCAGGACTCCGTGGTGTTTTCCCACACCCGTAGGGCTATTCAGCGGCCGAACAAATCTCCAAACTTTCGCACGTTTTTATTGCTTTCGGCTGAGGTAAGCATGAGATCTGGCCGCGCGGCAGCCAATTTCGCAATTCCGGCGCCAGTCACGTACGTATTCCACGAACCAATGTATTTGAGCGACTTCAATTTCGCCAGGTAATCCAGCCCCGCATCCGTAATGGGGGTATCTGAAAATATGAATTGGCTAAGATATCGCAATGAAGCGAGACGCTGCAGATCCGAATCTCGGATACCAGTTGCGCTCAGATCTAATTGTTGCAACGAATCGATCGAACAGATTGCCGCCATGTTCTCTCCCACTTGCCTATCTCCGCTGAGAGACAACTTCTGCAGATGCTTCAGTGAAGCGAGAGAGCCAAAGCCATCGGGCACAATGTTTGCTACATCGCTGAGAGTCAGAGTTGTTAGACCGGGAGCGCCTTGAACGATAGTTTTCAATCCAATAGAACTTATTTGACTGCCTGTCAGATCGAGATTTTTCAAGGAATGCAGTTTAGCGATACTGTATAGCTCATCACCATTTGTCTTTACATTGTGCATTATCAGCGTTTTCAAAGGCAGGTTTTCCAAACCTTTCAATGAGCCCTCGGGCAGTTCGCAATCTGATATCTCTAGCGAGTTTAGTTTGTCGAGGTGGCTGACTGCAGTAGCAAAATTTTTAAGGGAAGTGCACCGCACGAGGCTTAGAGTTTCCAATTTATTTAAACGCGCAAACGCCAGATAACCGACGTCGCTCATGTTGAAAAATTCCAACCGCAAAGCGGTTACGCCAGGGTGTCGGTCCACAAATTCATTGAATGTGGCGGCACCGGCAGCCGGAGAGTAAGAGAAAAACTGGGTCGACTGTCTGCCATTATCAATGAAAGTCAGAAAAGGAACATCTTCTTGAGGAATTGATTTCAGTAGTGTGCCATCTGATTCGCCAGCGCCAGAAGTGCCGGGATGCGTCAAAGTGCTCATCGACCGAGCGTCTTTTGGTGGTTGAAGAAGGAGGTAACAGCCGTAGATGGCAGATCCTAAAAGCGCGAGCAATGCTACACCCAGCACGACAACAGCCACCTTTGCCAGGGAGTTTGTAGAGACAGTCTTTCGAGTCGCCGCGCAGCTGCGTCCATCCAAAATACGCTTCAAATCTGCGGACAGATCACTGGCCGACTGATAACGATTGGCTGGAGCCTTCTCCAAACACTTCCGTACTACGGACCACACGGAAACAAACCGTAAGTCATCAGGATGCGCAACTGTAAGTTTTGCCGGTTCTTCGTTTATATGTGCAATCAGCATTTTGATTGGGTTGGCGTGAACGAACGGTGGATCCCCGCTCAACATTTCGTAGAGCATGCATCCAAATGAATAGATGTCAGACCGAGCATCCATCGACTCTCCAGAGCACTGCTCCGGACTCATGTAAAACGGACTGCCGATCAACTCGCTCGCTCCTGTTGCGGCAAAATCGATGTTGCGGGAATCAACCAGCTTCGATATGCCGAAGTCGACTACCTTGGCTTTCCCGCTTGGGGTAATGATTACGTTGCTTGGTTTCAAGTCACGATGAATGACACCTTTGCCGTGAGCGTGTTCGAGCGCGCCGCAAATCTGCATGCCATATTGAAAAGACTCGCGCGGTTGGAGCGCTCCTCGCTTGGCGAGAACAGAAGCCAAATCTTCTCCGTCGATCAACTCCATCAAAATATAAGGCGAAGAATTTAGTGGCGCCGCAGCATCTATGACTGATACCAGATTCGCGTGTATCAGCTTACGAACGGCGTGTGCCTCCTGATCAAACCTCTGCACTGAGCGCACATCGTTTGACGCAGCCTGGTTCATCACCTTTATCGCGAACTCGCGTCCGGTCACTCTTTCGCGCAAACGAAAGACCTGCCCCATGCCGCCCTCGCCAATCTTGTCGAGAACATCGAACTGTTCGAGGATTTTTGGAGCAAACTGCAAGCCAATCGGGGCGGCGCCTTCGCTATGCGTGGACATCCCCGATTTAACTACAACGGTCGCGCGCCTAGCATCCAGCCGCTGGACATCGTTTTCAACCGGGCGCGGGGTGTTTTTGCACTCACACGCCAGTCCCGCTCTGAGCCACGAAGTCATGGATCCGGGGCGGAGCGACTTCACCTCCCTCCCACAAACAGAACACCATTTTTCCGCAGAAGTAGCCATGACTTTGTCCAGACTCGATGTCTCTTTTATGCCCTATTTTCTGACAGGCGAACAGGTTCGATGTTCGCATAGAGGCGTGAGAGTTCCGCGAACGCCGTCGCTATTTCCCGATCGGCTCAACGGCTAGAATTGATTTGACTCGTGTCTCGGGTTCTCGACCGCAGACCATTTTATATGCGGGGGAACCGTTGGGGTTGGGCGCGCTGATTACCATTGTTGTTGATGTGCCGCCGTCGAAGTTCATTGCTTCATCGCAGCCGAGGCTTTTGAGAAGCATGGCTACATCTGCCAATGAGGCGCCGGTGGAAAACTCTTCCTGTTTGCTCCCCGCTATGCAGAGAATCAGGGCATAGCCGTCGGGCGTGGTACCAAATGCAGTGCGAGCCGCGAGCATATGCGCACCGATAGAATCAATCTCTTTACCATCAGGCTCGCGTCGAACAAAAGCTTCTTGCCGGTCTGTCAACTCGGGCAATAAACGCGGTCCGGCTTGCAGTGCGTCGTAACGCTCAACATCCGGCGCTAGCGGCTCGTTGTGCGCGCAGATTTGGATCTGCGTTTTATCGTTCTTGAGACGACAAAAACGTACCTCTGTACGATTGAGAATTTTGTCTAAATACTGATGCAGTTTTGGATTGGTCATCAGCGCAGGATTGCCATGCGGATCACATTCGACGATCGAATCGAGAACGACATAGCTCGTGCTCTCGCCGTTGTTCAAATTGAAATATCCGCCATTTACTGCAGCTAATGACTGAGTCAATCCAGCTTGCGGAGAAGTAGGCGCGGTGGGTTTATTGACGATCGGACGAAAGCGAATGTGTTTGCTCTTCGCGTTCACGACGACCAGATGCGCATTGCTGCCATTGGACGTTTTGAAATCGAAGTAGTGCGCGTCTTCCGAAATCGGGAACGTCTCTTTAAGTTGACGCCAACTATTTACCGTCGATATATCCGTTTGATCGCTATTTCCCATGGCAAACGATCCTGACATTGCAAAACAAGTACTCAGCGCAAAAGTAGAAAGAATAGTGCGTTTGATCGAAGTCACTTCAGCTCCTGGCGCGACTAAGCGAACCAGTTTATCACGCAGATCATTTCTGCGGAATCTCTTTGTCAGTTTGCACGAACTTCGGCGGTTCAAACGCGATATAGTGCGGCAGACTTGGCTCGACGTCCAGCGCATGCCTGACGTCTAACTCTGCCATTTGTTTCTCATCCAGCTTGTGCAGAAGGAAAGCTCTGGCGAGAAAATACCTGGCATTTTTGCCATCAAGATCGATTGCGCGATTGAAGTCCGCGAACGCCAGGGTGGTATTTCCGAGCTGTTCATAACCACGCCCGCGCTCATAATAGGCTTTGGCTGCGGAAGGATTTTCCGTGATCTGATCATCGGCTTCACGCAAATCTTTGTTCGGATCTTTCAGTGAGAAATAGTCGGCGGCATTGCGCTTTACGATGGTTCCGTCAGCGCTGGCATCCATCAACGTTCCTAACATTTTGCCATTAAAATCAATTTCGCAGAGTCCACTATATACGGTGCCCGCGCGGAAGTAGGCGGCGGATTTCACGGACACGCGTTTGATAGCTTCTTCGTAATCTTTTACGGCGCCGGTACTATAGCCGAGATCGATTGTGCTGGTTTTTGCTTTAGAGCTTGGTTGAGTGGTAGTCACTGGGCTGTCTGAGTTCGGGCGGCTGCAAGCCGCCCCTACGGTAGTCGAACCAGTCGGACTGACGGTGTGAGAGTCAGCTGCCCCGACGGTGTGGGGGTCGCTTGGGTTTGTCACAACCGAACCTTTATTAGTGCTCAACTCGGCAGAGTTGGACGCAGTTTCCGGGCGGCTGCAAGCCGCCCCTACGGTAGTTGATCCAGTCGGACCGAGGGTGGTTGAACCAGATGCGGTGGCAGTTGCCGTGGAAGCTAAACCGGTACTCGTACCCGCCGCTGCCTTCGAACTCTCTGCTGGAGCGCCACTCCCGGCGGTTTCACCAGAATCCCTGGTCTGCGCTTTGGACTCGTCTGATTTTGTCGCTTGATCGGATTTCGTCTTCGCGTCATCTGATTTCGGCGCGTCATCTTTCTTCTTCGGATGCGCTTCGACGTAGGCGAGCACGAGCTCCGGCTTTAGGCGCAAGGCTCTCTCATAATCGCGCACTGCCGCCTCGTCATCGCCCAACTTCGCTTCGGCTGTTCCGCGCCAGAGAAAGAAATCCGGAACCGACGTCTCGAACTTTATCGCGTGATCGAAATCCTCAACTGCGTCTTTGTAGCGTCCCAAACAGTAGAAACACTGCGCTCGGCGGTAGTACAGCATCGGATTTTTCTCGTCATCGGTCAAAGCATCAGTCAGGCTGGTTAAAGCCAGGTCGAACTGCTTCGCCTGCATCTGTTTGCTCGCCCGCTCGGCAGGTTTAACATTTTGCGCCGACACCGGCGTCACAAGAAACCATATCGCCACAAAACCTGTAGATAATCCAACTAAGGAGTTCTTGACCATATTCGCATCCGAGCGGTGACAGCTACATTGTAGCGGTCCAACCAGATCGAATTTAAGGTTACTAGGGTGGTCTTTACGGGCAGTAGCTAAAGGTAAGCCTCGGAGGAGCAATCGATTGATCATGAAACGACCGAACCTCACCAGACGGGTGGCTGTTTCCGGGTTTCTATGGCTGACTTCAGTTTTCGTAGTTATGTCTATCGCAAAGGCGCCGCTATCGCGCGCGCAGTGGCAGGTAGAAGTGTTGCTCATTGCGGCGGTGATTACCTTCGTTCTGTCTCTCAACTACCTTCTGCGCAACTACAGATACGTTCTTAAGCTTTGAGTTACTACCGCCAAGTAGCAAAACAGCCGGGTTTTTGACCCGGCTGTTTTCGAATCTAGTGAGTCTTGGGACTAGTCTTGCAGATTGACCCAGACGCTCTTGATGTTGGTGTACAGGTCGATCGAGTGCTTGCCAAGCTCGCGACCGTAGCCGCTCATCTTGTAGCCACCGAACGGCATGGCGGGATCGAACTGGTTGAAGCAGTTGACCCAGACGGTGCCGGCTTTGATGTGGGCAGCCAACTTGTGGGCTTTTTTGATGTCGCGGGTCCAAACACCAGCGGACAGGCCGAAAGTGACTTTGTTGGCTTGCTCGGCTGCATCTTCGACCGAGTTGAACGGAATGACCGCCAGGACGGGTCCGAAGACTTCTTCCTGAGCGATGCGCATGTCGTTGTTGACGCCGGTGAAGATGGTCGGCTTGACGAAATAGCCCTTCGAGAGTTCGCCGGCTGGGGCATCGCCGCCGCAAACGAGCTTGGCGCCTTCTTTCTGAGCGATTTCAATATACTTCAAGATGCGTTCTTGCTGGTCTTTCGAGACCTGCGGTCCGATCTGAGTCTTCTCGTCCATGCCGAAGCCTTGCTGCATCTTCGCGACGCGCTCTTGCAGCTTGGTCATGAACTCATCGTGGATCGACTTCTCAAGGAACAGTCTGCTACCTGCGCAGCAAACTTGACCCTGGTTGAAGAAGATGCCGGTGATGGCGCCGCGGACGGCTGCATCGATGTCGGCATCAGCGAATACGATGTTCGGGGCTTTGCCTCCCAGTTCCAGCGAAACGCGCTTGAGGTTGCCGGTCGAGGCTTGCACAATCAATCTGCCGGTTTTGTCTTCGCCAGTGAACGCGATCTTGTCGACGTCCATGTGGTTGGCGAGCGCTTCGCCGGCGGAGTCGCCGCCAAAGCCGGTGACGATGTTGACCACGCCTTCCGGGAAGCCAACTTCGGTGATCAGTTCGCCGAGGCGCAACGCCGTCAGCGAGGTCTGTTCAGCGGGTTTGAGCACGAGGGTGTTGCCGCAAGCGAGGGCAGGACCCAATTTCCAGGCTGCCATCAGGAGCGGGAAGTTCCACGGGATGATCTGTCCGACCACGCCGACGGGCTCGCGCAGGGTGTAGGTGAAGAAGTTGTTGTTGGCGTTGACGGTTTCGCCTTCGAGCTTGGTTGTCCAGCCCGCATAGTAGCGAAACGTCTCAATAACCTGCGGAAGGTCAACGTAGCGCGACTCTTTGATCGGTTTGCCGTTATCGAGAGTTTCCAGTTGGGCGAACTCCTCGGTGCGCTTTTCGATTTCGTCGGCCAGCTTGTAAAGCAGGCGTCCGCGCTGAGCGGTGCTCATCGTGCGCCATTTGCCCGTTTCGAAGGCTTTGCGAGCGGCTTTGACCGCTTTGTCTACATCGGCTTTTTTGCCTTCCTGAATCTTGGAGAGCACTTCGCCTGTGGCAGGGTTGACTGTGTCAAACGTCTTGCCCTGTTCTGCGTCTACCCACTGACCATCAATGAGCAGCTTCTTCTGTTTGGACAGGAAATCCTTGCAAAGTAATTCTTTTTCTTGGACGACGGCCACTGTGAGACCCTCCAGAGACGACAACCTATACAGCCCGCGCTCCGAATCCGGTACGCTTTGGACTTACGTGCAATCATCGTCCATATTAAGGATATACTCATCTTTTTTAAGCTTGATCTAATTTTGTCCCAGCCCGCCTCCCTGCCTTGTTTTCGGGGAGAAACCCCGGGAGATCGCGCTCCATGAGGATGCGTCAGCCAGGGCTGGTTGGCATGAAGCAGTATGCCGTAGACAGACTCTTGTTAGCAGCACGATACGTGCCACCACCTCCGGTATCGCTTTTACGGTCTTCAAGGCGCTCCAATCCAGAAAGGATCCCAGGCGGTTGCTCAAGATTGCGAACATTTTTGTTTCGTGTCAAGAACGTGCGTGTCGATGGCAAACACCTGGGGTATTCTCTGCAAATACGCGCGTGCGCGCGGACGGAAGTTTGTTTCGCACGCGCGTACGCGCGTGTCGATGGCAAACACCTGGGGTATTCTCCGCAAGTACGCGCGTGCGCGCGGACGGAAGTTTGTTTCGCACGCGCGTACGCGCGTGTCGATGGAAAAGGGCAACGGTATTCTCCGCAAATACGCGCGTGCGCGCAGACGGAAGTCTGTTTCGTACGCGCGTACGCGCGTGTCGATGGCAAAGGGCTGGGGTATTCTCTGCAAATACGCGCGTGCGCGCGGACGGAAGTTTGTTTCGCACGCGCGTACGCGCGCGTCGATGGCAAAGGGCCGGGGTATTCTCCGCAAGTACGCGCGTGCGCGCCGACGGAAGTTTGTTTCGCACGCGCGTACGCGCGTGTCGATGGCAAACACCTGGGGTATTCTCCGCAAATACGCGCGTGCGCGCAGACGGAAGTCTGTTTCGCACGCGCGCACGCGCGTGTCGATGGCAAACACCTGGGGTATTCTCCGCAAGTAAGCGCGAGCGCGCCGACGGAAGTTTGTTTCGTACGCGCGTACGCGCGTGTCGACCGGACGAACCAGGTCCTTTCCCCGCCGAGGCGCGTGCGCACAAAAGTCTGCTTCGTGCGCACGAACGCAGGTTTCCGGTTCTGCCATTGACGGGCAAGAGTTGCACGTGCTCAAGCTCCCTCGAGCGAGGTGGCGGTGCTGGCATTCGATCCCTACAGTCGCTCCATAAAAGAACGGCACCGTTTAACCGGTGCCGTTGTTACTTGAATTCCGTATCGACTACGCGAACTTCGGAGTGAGCCCGCCGGGCGATGTATCAGGAGGTTCTTTCTTCGGCACTTCTACCGCAGGAGTCTCTTTGATAATCACTTTGCCGTCATCAAGAACGATGCTTGGTGGTGGCAGGGTGCCGTCGTCATCATTAACCGGCTTGAGCTGCTCGTCTGAACCGAGCTTGCGATTGACCTCTGCGATAATCGCATCGACTTCTTTCTTGTCGAGGGTTTCTTTCTCGAGCAAAACGTCGACGATTGCATCCATGTGCGGACGGTGCTTCAAGAGCAGGTCTTTCACACGTTCGTAGTTGTTGGATACAAGAGTCTTCACCTCTTCGTCGATGACCGTGGCGACGTTTTCGCCGTAGTCACGCTCGTGTCCGAACTCGCGACCAAGGAAAACATGGTCGTGCCGCTTACCGAATGTCATCGGTCCGAGGCGGTCACTCATACCAAACTCAGTCACCATGCGGCGTGCAAGTTTGGTGCTCTTCTCCAAATCGTCCTGGGCGCCGGTCGTGATCTCTCCGTAGACAATCTCTTCCGCCACGCGACCACCGAGGCTGACGCCTATCTGGTCGGTGAGCTGTGAGCGAGTCTGAGTGAGGATGTCTTCTTCGGGGAAGAACATCGTCAATCCCAGCGCAAAGCCACGCGGAATGATGCTGACTTTGTGCAACGGGTGCGCATTCTTCAGAAGTATGCACATGAGTGCGTGACCGACTTCGTGATAAGCGGTCATCTTCTTCTCCGAAGCGCCGATGATGCGGGTTTTCTTCTCTGGTCCGGCAATGACCTTGTCGATCGCGCCCTCCAGATCAAGCATCTCGATTTCACGCTTGTCTTTTCGAGCGGCGATGAGCGCCGCTTCGTTGATCAAGTTGGAAAGGTCTGCGCCGGTAAACCCTGGCGTACGACGCGCAAGCGTCTTCAATTCGACATCTTTGGCGAGCGGTTTGCCGCGCGAATGCACGTTGAGGATCTGCTCTCTGCCCAGTACGTCCGGACGGTCGATTACAACCTGACGGTCGAAGCGACCTGGTCTGAGCAAGGCGGAGTCGAGAATGTCAGGTCTGTTGGTGGCAGCGATGACGATGATGCCGGTCGTGCCTTCGAAGCCGTCCATCTCGACCAACAACTGGTTGAGTGTTTGTTCGCGCTCGTCATGTCCACCACCGAGACCGGCGCCACGCTGGCGACCGACTGCGTCGATTTCATCTACGAACACGATGCAGGGAGCATGTTTCTTCGCTTGATCGAACAAGTCGCGAACGCGCGACGCGCCCACGCCCACGAACATTTCAACGAAGTCCGAACCGGAAATACTGAAAAATGGAACGCCTGCCTCACCGGCTACAGCTTTAGCAAGCAGCGTTTTGCCGGTGCCTGGTGCACCGACCAACAGCACGCCGCGCGGAATGCGCGCGCCCAGTGCCTGGAATTTTTCAGGGTTTTTGAGGAAATCTACGATCTCTTGCAGCTCTTGTTTCGCTTCATCGATGCCGGCAACATCGGCAAACGTTACCTTTACCTTGTTGTCGACCATCAATTTGGCGCGACTACGACCGAAGCTCATAGCTTGGTTGCCGCCAGACTGTGCGCTGCGAAACATAAAAAGGAAGCCGAGCAACAGCAAGATCGGCAGAAAGAACGAGCTGATCATGCTGAACCAGAATCCGGATTTGTCCTGGTCTTTGATATCGAGGGTGACGCCGGCTTTGTTGAACTCTTTAATGAGATCTTCTTTCGCTTCCATCGGCACAATCACAGCGCGCTCACGCTCGCTATTTCGCATTTTGACTTGCAGCGCGGTTTCGCCGTTAGTGATGGAGACTTTCTGAATCTGATCGGCTTTGCCGTCTTTCAGCATGTCCATCAATGCCGTGTAAGTCAGCGGCTCATCATGCCGGCTGAAACTGGTGAGTGAGAAAACAAACACCACCAGAACCAGTAGTAAGAAGAACACAGCCCAAGTCGTACCGTACTTCCGCATCACTTTGCTCCAAGATCTCGTCATCAGATTATATCATGCTAAGTGGATCGCTCAAATCCAGCGCCTGTGTGGCTTTCCAACGTTAGACGTCTGCCATCGGGCGCCCGTCTTTCCGGGCTAGCGAGGGCTTTACTGCCGCTTGCCATGCCAACGCGGTCAAAGTCGAACGCCTGCAATAACTGCTGGGCTTTACTTTCGAGCCGAACGGATTTTAAATTTGAACCTTGCATACAGTTGAGTTGACGATGGAGATTTTGAGGTGTTCCAGCCCTGTCCAAAGCAGCATCTTGACAAAATCTGAGACGCTTTTAATACACAAACGCAAAACTGAATGCGCATAAGCAAGACACGGCTTACCGTCAGACTAAATTAAGAAAACATGAGCGGCTATGCCAATCCGGTGGTTTGATCGATAGCGACCCATGTCAGACGGTGACTGGGTTGTTCACGCACTCGCAAGCGTTCGCTAAGACCCACACCCGGTATCCAAAGCACTTCATCCGCATACGCAAGTAATATGCCATGCAGATCGTTCAAATGTCTCTCCGACTGCCTTTCGTGCGTGTGCAGATATTTTTTTAGTTTGACGCGCTCCTTCATACCGAACGGTTGAATAAAATCGCCCTCTCGACGCTGGCGCAGATACAACGGTCGCTCAACAGCGGAGAGGTCGACTAGTGCTTCCAATTCTTGTGCACCGGGAAACTTTTTCTCTGCCACTTTTTCGTCAACCAGTTCTTGCACGCGCAGAGCATGAGCGATGGCAGGAAGAATTGTCATCCCCGGAACCCGCACCCGCACAGCGGAGAGAGCGCGCACTTTCGCAGTGCTCTTGTCCAACCATATAATATTTCCTGCGGCATCGATGCGCACATCCCATGTGGTATCCAGTGAGATACCACTCTCGCGCCCTCTCTCGAACATTTCCAGAATGCTTTGCACGCGTTCATACGTGCACTCGACTCCGCGCTGAATCATCGCCTCGACAATCACCCTGCGGCGAATCGCGGCATGCATATCAATCAATAAATCGCGGCTCCAGACCGTTTCGCTCCTCGAGTGACTTCCTTGCTCGAGCCCTCTGGATTGCTCACGAACGATCTGGTCGATGAATTGATTCTCGTCCGCGCTGATCCGACGCAAATGCTCGAGGCGATCACGAAAACCGGGAAACCGACTGTCAATAATAGGAATAAGATCGTGCCGGATGAAGTTGCGCGTGTATTTCGTGTCGGTGTTCGAACTGTCCTCCCTGGCACTGACAGCTAAACTGGCGAGAAAGCGCAAACAATCATGCTTGGTAATCTCCAGGGCTGGACGCAAGATGACGCATTCATATTGCGTTTTGGTGATCGGTTGAATGCCGCTCAATCCGCCCGGAGACGTACCGCGAAACAGGCGAAACAGCATTGTCTCCGTCTGATCGTCTAGCGTGTGGGCTACAACTACGAATGGAGTTTGACATTTGCGCGCGCACTCGGAGATAAGCTGATAACGCACCTCCCGCAGATCATTTTCAGAGGGGGACTGAGGCTGATCTTCGACTCGAGAAGTGAGCAGCTCAATGCCCTGTTGCTGGCAAAGACGCTGACAAAACAGTTGATCGTCATCAGACTCACGTCCGCGCAACTTATGATTGACATGCACCGCACGCAGAGATAGCGACAAGCGTGCTGCCACCATATTCAGTGCGATGAGCAGGGCGGTAGAATCAGGTCCCCCCGACAATGCGACAAGCAGCACTTTCTTACCGGTGGCATCCTGGCCGCACTCGCCTGCCTGCTCGCAGGCGAGCGGCAACATCGCTTCAAGACTGGAGGCGATCCGTTCAGCGAACTCCTGAACTGCGCCGCCGCTATCCGGTTTGGTTTCCCATTCGCTCATCCAGGCCCAACCCACTCAGGCACGTTTGCCGTGATTGCGTTATCCTAGCAGTATCTGCATTCAAGAACCTTGCCTTTTGCCATGGAGAATAGTCCTTGACTGGCTTTAAAACAGTTGTCGCGCTGGCTGCCCTTTCATTGACTTTGTCCTGCGGTGTGCCGGGCATCGCCGCGCCGCTGCAGGGTTCTGTCGAGGACACCGGGGTAGAGCCGAGCAAGGCAGAGCCGCTTCGTCCAATCGAGCCGATGGTGGCGCCGGTCGTGCCGGCTAAGAAGCTGGAGGGCAAGGCGCAGCAGGATGATAGCAAGCCACTGTCCGGTGAAGCTGCAGACGACGACGATTCATTGAAAGGAATGCAACCCACCGCCGACGTACCCAAGAAGAAGGTACTGCAAGGCGGCGCCATGATGGAAGGAAGCGGACTCAACGGCGAAGATCCCGACACTGAGGATCAAGAGCTCATGGTGCAGTGGGATAAATGGAGAAACCGCTTACTCTGGTCGATTCAGTCAGGCATGCAAGAAACTTTGAACAACCCCGACGACTCGATGCTGCGCTGGGATCCGGACAAAAACGTGATGATGTCGCGTTTTCCGATGGGCACATGCGCATGGTTTTTCTGCGAGGTGAGCAACGAGCGCCATATCACCAAATTGAGATTGGTGCGCAGCTCTGGTTATCCAAACTACGATAAAGCCGTTCTCGACTCTGTGCAAAGCCTCGATGGCAGCAGCATTCTCAGGTTTCCGCCGCGTTCGCGCCGACTGCACGTAACGCAAACGGCTGGCATCAAGACTTCAGAGCAGACTAACCACGAATTTCAACACTTCGGTGATGTCGAGCGCTACTCGGTGCCGGGACAATAGTCTGGCAATTCAGTGGTTCCTGTTCTCTCGCAAAGCCGAATTCGATGGGCAAACTTTTGCTCGCGATGCTTGCCCACGTCATCAACCGGTTGTCTTTGACTCACCTACAGTTATGTTGCGATTCGCGATCATTGACAACCAAAGTTTTGAACACTCGAAAAGCTTGTGGATATTGCGATTTCAGCGCATGACTAATGCAAATGTCAACACACAGATCGCAACATAACTCTAGGCTTCTCAAAACCAATGCTCAATCGCCCCGAAAGCCGACTGAACTTTGGCACAAAAGCTTGTATGATTTTTCGTCCGGGATTTATGGAGTTGACCATGGACAAGCAAGTGTTGCAACGAGCTGTTGAATTCATCGATTCGTGGCTGGCGTACCGGTCTGCTCAGGTGGAGATGCCCGGGTTTGCAGTAGCCATCGCCCACGACGGAGTCACAGTATTGGAACGCGCTTATGGATTCGCCAATCTAGAAAAGCGTATCCCGATGAAAACGGATCATCTGTTTCGCATCGCGTCACACTCCAAAACGTTTGCTGCCACCGCCGTCATGCAACTGGCAGAAAAAGGCAAACTAAATATCGACGAGCCGATGGTGAAACATATCGAGTGGTTGCGCAAACACAAAGATCCGCGCATGGCACAGATCACACCCCGTCAAGTCATGTCGCACAGCGCCGGCTTGATTCGCGATGGGCTGGAGAGCAACTGGTGGCAACTGACCGTTGGTTTTCCCGACCTCGAGCAGTTGAAAAAGGAAGTGCTCAAGTCGGATCTCATCTTCGACAACAACCAGGAGATGAAATATTCGAATACCGGCTACGCGCTGCTTGGATGCTTGATCGAAGAGGTGTCGGGGATTTCATTCAATGAATACATTCGCGACAATATTATCGATGCGCTGCGTTTGAGTGACACGCATCCGGATTATTCGCGGGAGTTCTCGGCGCGCCTGGCGACAGGGTATTCACGCCGGGACGCCCAGAAAGAACGGCTGCCGATCGCGCAAGAGATCGAAGCGAAAGCAATGGCTTCGGCGGGCGGTGTCTGTTCAAACCTCAGCGACATGTGTGAATACTTCGGTGGTCACTTCGTAGGTAACGGGAAACTACTGAATGATGAAACCAAAAAAGAAATGCAGCGCACGCAATGGCGTTTGAAGGAAGCGAAGGACAATGAAGAGTACGGTCTCGGACTGGAGATCGACTACGCAGGCTCGCACAGGCTGTTCGGTCATGGCGGTGCCTTCCCGGGTTATCGCACGCGCTCACTTTGCGATCCGCAAGATAAATTAGTGATTGTCGTTCTGACGAACGCCATAGACGGAGAAGCGAAGGATATCGCCAAAGGAATTTTCTTCGCGATCGACCATTTCAGCAAGAGCGCCGAGGACTGTGACCCGGCTAAGCATGAGCATTTGTGCAGCTATCAAGGACGTTTTACCGACATCTGGGGCGACATCGACATCGTCGAACATGGACGCAAACTTCTCGTGATCGAACCGCAATCGTGGTTTCCATTTGGTTTTTACTCTTACACTCAAACGTTAGAACCGGTCGACGATCGCACGTGGAAGATTGCAACCGCCGGCGGTTACTACAGTCGCGGCGAGCTGGTGAAATACTATTTCAACAAAGACGGAACCATCAAATCAGTGCGCTACGCAGGTCGCGAGATGCTGCCCGAACATGCATTTGCCGAGAAGATGGAAAAATTGAAAAAACAGCAGTTAGCACTTCCGTGCCCTGTGTAAGTATCTCGCGGCGCGCCGTAGGGTCGCTTGCAGTGACCGTTGCAACGGTTTATGTGGACTCGCCACCGCCTGGGTGGCACCGAATTCGTGGTGAAACTCACCCGATGCCGGGCAGCGCCCGGCGCTCCACAAATAAGTATCACGTTCAACGCGCCGAGTCGGCGCGCCGTAGGGGTCGCTTGCAGCGACCCGTTGCAACAGTTACGTTATCTGCACGCGCCATGCGTGGCGCGCTGCCCGGCCGCCAAACTCTTGTAAAGAACAAAGCAGCCGTCACAATCGACGGCCGCTTTTACACTTGAAAATTTGGCACGGGGCAGAATTGAACTGCCGACATCGCGGTTATGAGTCGCGTGCTCTAACCAACTGAGCTACCGTGCCAGATACTGCTGATTATCCCGAGGACTCGGCTCTCGTGTCAAGCAGGGCAGCAAAGAGCCGCGCCTGCCTCCGCAGTTGCTTCTTTCTAAAAACAAGCAATATTCCCGCCTACGCTTACGTGCGCTGCCAGGAATATAGCGCAACATACAAGCTCGCCGAGCCGTTAGTATCGCCGAGATACCGACTGCCGCCTCGTTCGAGCGTTCAGCGCCTCTGCCCGCAGCGCTTTACGAATTCGGAAAACAGGGCGATGTTGCCATCGTAGTCACGCTCGGGATGCCATTGCACGCCGATTGTAAATGGACGAGTCTTGGACTCGACTGCTTCGATAATGCCATCGTCTGCCCACGCGACCGCCGTCAAGCCGTCGCCCAGCTTGCGGATCGCCTGATGGTGCGAGCTCACCACTGTGATATCGGTCCTTTTATATATGCTCGCCAGTTCTGTGTGCGGTTCAAGCTTGACGCTGTGTTTGGTAAAACCTTCGTTCCAGCCGTTTTTGCTGCGGTGCTCGGAAGCTTTATCGTTTTCCGCCCAGATATGTTGAATCAGTGTGCCGCCGAGCGAAATATTGAGGAGTTGGGCGCCGGCGCATATGCCCAAGATTGGAACGTTGGACCGTTCAAGCGCCTTCTTGATCAAGCGCAAGTCAAAATTGTCGCGCTCCGGATGGCAAGGATCGAGGGTCTCGTGCGGATCTTCGCCATAGTTGGAAGGACAATAGTCGGGACCGCCGATGAGAATCAAGCCGGCAATATCGCGCAGAAGCACTTCGAGATCGCTGTCCGGAGTAGGGGGCAGGAGAATCGGTATGCCGCCGGCCGACTGCACGGCGCGATAATAGTTCGCCTGAATCACCGCCTGTTCAGGCGGGCCGGCCAGTACATCACAGTTAAGACCAATAATCGGCTTCATGTGAAAAGGATACAACATAAAAGCCGGTGGCTGGCAAAAACGAGCGCCGGCGGATAACATCTGTTGCTAATCAGCAATCGAGGATACCGCGCATGCCCGAGCTCCTTCACGCGAAAACGTCCCCAGAAGAAGTGCTGCGTTCAGTGGGCGCACTGCAAACCGGGCATTTCCTTCTCACGAGCGGATTGCACAGCGATCAGTACATGCAGGGTCAGCGCGTGCTGCAGTATCCTCGCTTCGGCAACATTCTCGCCAATCAGTTGGCGGAGCAGGTTGTCGCAGCAGGGTTAAAGCCGGACGTTGTTATGGGACCAGCGCTGGGAGCAATTCACTGGGAAGTGTTTGTCGCTAACGCGCTCGACGCGCACAGCGAACAACCGATCAAAGCGATGTTCGCCGAGAAAAACACCGATGCCGGTGCCGATCCCAACACCTTCGCCCTTCGCCGCGGCATGCAACTGACGAGCAACGACAAAGTGCTCGTCGTCGAAGATGTCACCACCACCGGTGGCTCGGTGAAAAGAGTTTTGCAATTAGTCAAGTCACTCGGCGCACAGCCAATCGCAGTCGGCGCAATCGTCGACCGCAGCGGCGGATCTATCGACTTCGGTGTGCCGTTCTTGAAATTGATCACACTCAATCTAAAAACATATGCGCCCGCTGAATGCCCCATGTGCGCGCAGGGAAGTACAGCAATAAAGCTGGGGAGCAGCAAACAGAAATAGTTTGCGCGCAACATGCAGTCGTCCAGCGTAACTCAAAATGAAACATCGACTGCGCACGAGCGGTACTCGTTCGTACCAATCGCCATCGCTGTCATCGCACTAGCGATTGCTACATTCATTGCCTACAGCCCCGTCTTGTTCAATTTCTTCGCCGGTGACGATTTTGCCTACTTGCCGTGGCTGCGCGCCGCGATGCACGATCCTCAGGTAGTGTGGAAAAACTTTTATCACCCCTGGATGGAAAGTCGCCTGACAGGTTTTTACCGGCCATTTTCGACAACGGTCATGGCGGGCGAGTACATGCTATGGGGCGCGAACGGTCTCGGATTTCGCTTAACCAACATTGTCTGCAACATCGTCACATCGATCTTTCTCGGACTTTGTACATTCGAATTGATTCGCACATGCGACGAGAAAAACAGCTGCCCGCCAGGAGCGCGGTTTTGTGCGATAGCTGCAGGTGGGTTATTTGCTCTCTATCCGGTGCACGCCGAGCCGGTCGTCTGGATCATTGGCCGAGTAGACGGCATGGTGACGATGTTCATCCTCTCCGCGTTCTGGTGTTATATGCGGTGGCGCCGGTCGGCCAAATTTTATTATCTGCCCGCCGCCTGTGCAGCTAGTATCTGCGCGTTGCTCACCAAAGAGATGGGAGTGGTTGTGGCACCGTTGTTGGTTCTATATGAGCTAATCGCCTATCCACACGAATCGCTGCGAGCAAGGATTGTTGAAACCGCCAGAAACACCGCCATCTTTTGGGGGATTTTGGGGTTGTACTTCGTGGTCCGCCGCTTTGCGCTTGGCACCTTCCTTGGTGGCTACGACAACTCGCTTCTCTCCACCGACACGCCGGACGTGCTGCGCTACAAGTGGACGCTCGGGTTGAAGATGTTTGTTGTTCCTCTCAATTACGCACTGATCGGAACGCACGATCTCTTATATAAGATCTGGATCGGACTGTTGGCAGCAAGCTCACTTGCGTCCGCCTGGGCATTCGCGAGCAGTGGCGCTGGGCGCAAGCTTTTTGTTTTCGTCGCCGGTTGGATGATTCTCTGTTTCGTCCCGATCTACAAACTGTTCTGGGTCACTGATGACTTGCGCGGCAGCCGTTGGATTTATCTGGCATCTGCGCCGCTATGCCTCTTTCTCGCATACGGACTGTCTATGCTAGGCAAGTACAAGTTAGTTGGTCGCATTGCTCAAGTTTTAATGGCGGTTTACTTGGTCGTCGCATGCTGCGCTCTGATGAAGAACAATCAGGCATGGGCAACGGCTGGGCGCACCACAAATGCAATTGTGGCAGGACTGAACGAATTCTATAAAACAACGCCAGGCGATCCATCTGTGGCAGTCGCGGGATTACCGGCCGACATTCAAGGTGCCTACGCATGCTTGAACGGGCTCGACGGCATGACAAAACGCCCGCTGACAGATCGCGATTTGCATAACTGCAAACCACTGGACGATTCGGATCCGCTGTTACCGTTCGGCTTCTTGAAGCGCTCGATAGCTCAAGCAGGAGACACACTCAAAATCATCCGCTGGAACCCGGCGACGATGAAATTCGACGCCGTGCAGTTGCCGGCACCGTCGAGCGCGCCGCCGATTTTGAAATGGTCCGGCAACAAGCTGAAAGAAGTGGTGACCGTGGGTAGTGGTTACATTTGGACTTCGGACGCAACTCTGCAAGCAGATGGAAGCGAGACGAAACCAATTGACATTGACTTGAAAAATATGGATTGTTGGCCAATCGATTTCATCGGCGTGACAGTCGCGTCGTATGCTGGCTCGTCGCCCGCAACCGCCTATCTCGAGTACAAAAACGAGCTTGTCCACGAGTGGGACTCGACCGCGCGTGCACTTAGCCCGATAGATGCGTCGGACAAACCGCAGCAGTTGATTTTCCCGCTGCATTCTCAGGCGACATGGGCACTTGGAGACAAGTGCACAGGCTTGCGTCTGACCATGCCGCCGCACGCGCAGTACAAAATCACCGGACTGGCTATTCTGAATCGCGAAGATCTCATGCCAATTATCACGTTTTCTGGCGGCGGTTATTTAGCAGCACAAGGAATGATGAAGCTCACCGCAGGACACGGCGCGTCATTCGACTTCGATGCAAGCGGCATTCCGCATGCCTCGCAACTTCGAATGGAAATCGCGCCTCGCAGCTGTTTCTTCGCGGACAAAAACATGCAACAACTGAGCGCTCCCCTCTTGCTCAAGAGAAACCTCAATCAATTGCGCGGCACACAACATCTGCAAGCATCAGACTTTCCAGCGCCCGGACTCTACGCCCTCCGCCTGCGCGCCCTCGACCAATCCGGCACCCCCGTCGGAGTCGCCAGCGACCACATTTTCGTGTCGATCGAGTAGCTTCGTCACATCGGGCGCGTACAGCGCGCCCCTACGGTGCACAGCTAGCACGGGCAGTACGCGGTTTCCTCGTGTCGTAGGGGCGCTTGCAGCGCCGCATCCGGCTGCAAGCGCCGCAGCGGAGCCACGCAGAGCGTGGCGCTCCACATGCGTCTGTGGACCGCCGGGCTCCGCCCCAATACCGATCACTTAATCACTCATAGTCAGAAGTCAGGATATGGAACGATCGTATGTTCACTTGCAAGGATGTGAACACTCTCCTTAACTGAAAGGTATTGGGGTTCCGCCCGCACCGGAGCCGACGATCAGTAACTCTACGAACGCCTTCGCGCTGCAGTTGCCTAAGGAGGGCGGCGCTTCAGCGCCGCATCCGTGTTATTACTGCGAGTTGCGCTGTTCTAACAACGACTGCAATTTCAATTTCGATTCGTAATCGCGCGGTTTCATTTTCGTCGTGGTCAACAACTCTGCGATCGCATCATTGACGTCGCCGTTGTCGCTGAGCGCCAGTCCGAGCGCTCTGTGCAAGCGAGCGTTCTTCGGATCGATTTGCAATGCCAATTTGTACTCGATCACCGCAGCCTGGAAATCACCTTTTTTCGTATACACCCAGGCAAGGTTCGCATGAGTGTCTGCATCATTAGCCGCCAATCCCACCGCGATACGTGCTTCTCGCAGGGCATCAGCAATCATGTTGGTGCTTGCCAGCGCCCACGAAAGTCCCATGTGCCCGGCGAAATAGTTGGTGTCCAACTTAATCGACTTATTGAACTCATCGATCGCTTCTTTCCAATGCTCGTCATTACCGAGAGCCAGACCGTATCTGGTATGCACGACCGGGTCGTTCGGGTTGATATCGATGGCAGTTTTATACTCTTCGTTCGCTTCTTCCGGTTGTTTGTCGCCCGCGTAGCACTGAGCCAAAATCAAATGTGGAACGACCATCTTAGGATCGAGCTTGCAAGCACGTTCGCACTCATGCACCGCCTTGCGATATGAGTGTTCCATTCGATAGCACTCTGCCAGATACGCATGAGCCAGCGCGTTATCCGGATCGAAAGCGATTGTTTCTTTGTACTCCGCTTCCGCTTCGTCGTAATGCTCCAGCATGCGGAAAGCCTCGCCCCGCATGAAATGTGCTTCGCTGCTGCTGTCTCGCAAATTCAAAGACTGTTGAAATTCGTCTAGAGCTTCTTCGAAATCCGACATGCCCATGAGGATTTTGCCCAGCATGAAGTGCGCTTTGAAGTTGGTCGGGTCGGTCTTCGCCACATCCTGATACTCGATCAAAGAGTTGGTGAAGTCATGCCGCTCGAAAAAGACATCGCCCGCGTGCGAATGTTTCTCCACAAAATGAATCTGCTCAGGTGTCAGCGCAGGCTGTCCAGGCGGCTGTGCCGCAGCCGATGCCAGCGGCGTCGCGGTTGGAGCGCCAGACTTTTGCTGGGTTTCACCCCCAGAATCTTTGCCCGAACCCAAAACTTTGCCCGCCTCTTTTTCGGGACCTTGGCTCGAATCTTGCCCTGCATCTGTGCTCGCCGACGTGCCGTCGCTCGCGTCTTTCGGCGGTGCCTGCGCGATTTTCGGCTTACTGACAAACGGCAGATTGAACGCCATGGCGGCACCAGACACGGTGCCCGCCAGGCATAAACCGGCGGAGAGTGCGAGAGAAGCGGTGAGTAAGTGTCTGAAAGCCAAGCTAGGTACCGTCTCCATCCTAATGGAAACTTTTCCAATTTAGCACTTTTCAAGCGCCTTGTGTGTAAAGGAGAGGTTTAGCAACATTGCCTCTACGTAATGTTGCCTTGAAAAAACTCTTAACTGCCCTCAGGAAGCGGCTTCCGCCGGCGAACTCGGAGCCGAGCCGGTGGCGATTGTCTTTATCTTAGAAATGCGGTCAACCCGGAAAGTTCGCTCTGCCAGTGCCTTTTTGCAGTAAGCGGTCAGGTAATAATTGCCGCGAGACTGAATCAGTGCGACAGGATCGACGATGCGTTTGAACGACCTGTAGCCGCTGTAAGTGAAGCTGAGCGAATTGCCGCTGGCAATCGCCTCGGTAATGCAGCTAATCGATTCAAGCAGTTCAGCCGGTGGTTCGACTGCGTACAGATCTTGGTCGAACGGAAAGATACAGCCGAATTCCGCCAGACAGCCCCAGGTCTGCATCTCCTGATTGGCGACCAGGCGCTCGAGTACATTACGTACGTGATGACTATCAGCGAGTGCTCTGTGATAGCCGCCCGCCTCCAGATTGAGATGTTCAACCAGCGTCTTCAATTGATGGTTGGGCGCGTCGTTGAGCAGCCGTCTTGAAAGCGGCAGCGTGTCGACGACATGATTGATCGGTCGCTCGATGCGTGCTCGCGTCATGGCTACCTGGATGAACTCCACATCAAACGGCGCATTGTGCGCGACCAGCACGGTGCGCTCATCTTCAATCCATTCGGCGAATTGGCGCACGACCTCCGAGCATTTGGGCGCCTCTGCCACCATGTCATCCGTGATTCCATGAATCTTGGAGACATCCGGGGGGATGGGGGTCTCAGGATCGATCAAGGAAGAAAAAATCTCCACCTGCGCATCGAACAACTTGAATTTGACGCCCGACAGTTCGACCAAGCGGGCGACTACGGGTGACAAGCCGGTGGTTTCGACGTCGAAGGAAATAAATTGCAGGTCGCCCAGACTATCTGAAATACTAAGCGTGGATATGCGCTCCCTATCGAGTACACTCATTGCGGTGCCCCCCATGCGAGAATTTATGGTTATGAACGCGAAGATTCTCGCACCAAAATCAGTGCGCATGTCGTTAAATCCTGCACACAGAGCCAGTCTTCGCGAGACCAGTGATATACAGAGAGCACCACATGCGATACTTTAAATATGCGCGCAACAGGAGATGGACGACGGCGTTTATATATGTAAGCGCCTTGCAAATATGCATGCATGCCGGTGCATATGCATTCGACAATCCGGACGAACACGCAGCGATAGTCAAGGAGGCGTTGTACGACAAGTTGTGCCCGGGTAATCTGGCGCTGCTGCAAAAATCTGCCGCATACACGGAAGGTGCATTGGAACTCGAGCCGCGCAAGCATTGTCTCGATCCGCAGTTGGCTAAATCGCAAGCTTACGTCGAGCGCGAAGAGAAGATGGCGATGAATTACGCAGGCGACGCCGACAGCAATGTGAAGGATCGCGAGCGGGCGCTATTTCACCTCGGGCAGGCAATGCACACCACCCAAGACTTTTACTGCCGCTCCAACTATGTCGAGCTTCTCGCAGCGGACGCGGAAGCCAAGCACGGTTCGATCGACCCCTACAACGCGCCCCTGATCGAGTGGTCGCATGTTGGAGACAACCCGCGTCTCGATGCGGGGCGAAAAGAGCTCGACAAGTGCAGCGCCGAAGGCGAGGGCGGCAAGATGAACGGCGAAAAGACTTTCCATTACATCGCGCACTCCCTGGCGGTGCGGGAGACGGAGCGGCGTTTTAATCAGTTCGAGGCGCTCGTGCGGCGAAAATGGGGAACCCGCGCCACCGCCATCCTCACAGCCTTCAAAGAGGCAAGCTGCCCGGACGTCGATTTGAAGAGTTTGAGCGACGACGTACCTTAAATATGTGGGCTGGACATGACATGCCGGCAAGCCAGCGTGATATTCTTCCTCCCGCTGGGTTGGAGTCGAGCGCGCTTTTTCGCGTCTAACACGGGAGCGCCCACGCTCAAAAGCCCAGCAGTATGCGCATCCCGGTTTTTGGTAGAAAGCAAACAATCACGTACGCACGCCATCTCAACCGCCCGCCGACGCGCTATGCTCTAGAGGGCAGCTTGGTGCCGTAATGGTTAATGACCTGGTAATACAAGCAGACGAAGAGTTCAAGCAGGGCAACTTTACGGAGTCCTCGCGGCTTTATGCCGAGGCACTGGAAGGTTCGGAGCCGTCTGACAATGACCTGGCGCACGTTTTGCAAAAGCTCGGCGATAGCGACTACGCCCAAAACAATTACAAACAAGCGCAACAATCATATGAGCGCTTGGTCGAGTTGCATGATTCGGGAAATTTCGACAGCAAAGACAGAGTCAATGTGTTGTTGAAACTGGCTAAGTGCAACGAAAAAATTGAGGATAACGAAGGCGCCAAGGGCAGGTTTAATCAAGCGTACGACCTGGCGAAATCGACCCTTTCCGAAAAGCATTATTTGCGCCGCACTGTTCTCGACAGTTTTGCTGAGTATTTGCGCAACGCAGGCGACGATTTCGACCTGCTGCATTCAATCGAAGACGAGCTGGGCATCGAGCACACGCCAGCGGTCAAAGAAGAGAAACCAATCGATGAAGTGACGCCGGAGAGTGTTGCGGTTCCTGCGTTGAAGGCTGCACCGACTGAGCGCGAATTCTTCGTGCTCAAGACGAAGTTGGACAAATTCAAGCGCAGCTCCTTACCGGCAGCAGATGACGAGAAGAAGAAAAAGATCGAAGCGCAGAAGCAAACGCTCGATCAACAAGTGGCAGAACGCAAGTTTTTGCGCAAAGGTTCTGACGGCGACGACGCGGGTTCTAAGAACAAATCGCGCGCGAAATTGCGCGGCGCACTGTCCGATCCCCAACGTTCCACCAAACCACCGGAGGGAGAAGCGGCGAGAGTCGAGCCGGCTACACCGGCGAAAGACTTCACTAAATCCGGTGAGTATGCCTACTTAGATGAGGATAAGTATTCAGCGGGTACGCCGAGAACGGCGGAGAAATCGGATTCTCAAAGAGCGTTCGAGGCGGCTCTAAATCCGGGTTTCGGTTCTGAACAACCTTCTCTGGCGAAGTATGCCGGCATGATGCCACGTCGACATTTCTCCGACCGCTTGGAGGAAGTAAGCCGCACGAAAAAAGGTGTCGACCTGGTGGTTCCATCGCAAGGCACGGCCATGGCGGAGCAGAGCCGCTCATTCTTCCAGCATGCAGAAGCAGTGAAAAAAGCGGATCCTGCTGCGGAAGTGTCGCGCGATTTCGACCAACTGCGCACCGAAGAGCTCGCCGTTATTCCGCAGAGAAACATTTTCAAAACCGGCCTGAAAATCGGCGGACCTGCGATTGCGCTCGTTTTGCTTGCATTCGCCAGTGTTTATCTTGTCGTCAATTCCGGACGGCCTGCTGCAACAACGACGGTTCCTTATTATTTGAGCCCGCTCGTCGGACATAAATTCGTGACCGGCGACAGTGCGCTTACGATCGATGTCGACAAGAATTCGGTGACGGTCTTGAACGACGGCAAGAGCAAGACCTGCAAACTGCGTCTGTGGAACGGCTCCTGGCTGGACGAAATATCATTGATGACCGGCGGTTATAAAAACTGTCGTTGGCTGTACATCGTTCCGTCTGGGCTGCGCGACGACGAGGGCATGGCGTTCTACTCCGAAAGCGCCCCGGAGCGTAAAGTGATCGCATTCATGGACACAGTCGCGACGGAAGCATCGGAGTTTTATGGCGTCAAGGGCGACTATCCGAACTACTCGACCGACATCGACGTAAATTCGTACAGCAACCCGTTCACGAACAAAGCGGAAGGCGTCATCATCTTCCAGAACGTGAGCGAGAAGATTGATGCCTTCAAAGATACATCGTTCGATGCGGCACTCAAGAATGGCGGTACCTTCAACAATGAAACCGCGCTCGGACCTGGCGCCGTGCACGCACTTTCGGTGATGGGGCATCCTCTCACCGGCGGTGATACAGGCACGTACAACTGGGCCGTGCATTGCTTCTACATTCACGGCTGTGATGGTGAAGGCAAGCTGCTGCCGAGCAGTGTGCCCGGCAGTGTTTTCTTGCTCACTTTGAAAAATGGCAGGAAGATCGAGCCCATGCCAAATCCTGAATACGCGTCAAAGGACTTCTGTCTTACGCAGTCGACGCCGCCCGACACCAATATGATCATGTACAAATGGATTGGCTGCTTGATTGTCCTGTTGATAGCGATCTTCTTCGCCATGCGGTCGACGCGTGTGGTCGGACGGTACAGATGACAAACTCGTTCGTAGGCTTCAACTCCGCATGGATGCGAGTGCTGGTCACTTCTTCTCTGGCGAAGGAGTTTGTTTGTCGACTGGTGGATGCGAAGGGCTTGGATGAGTTGGCTTTTTGACAAGCTGCGGTCTGCTATAGACAAATTTATCGCTGGCGGTTCCTGCCCAGGTGGCTGCGGTAAGACTGGGCTGATCTTGACGACATTCGGCTAGCGCTTTGAACCGTTTCGCTGTTTCCGGGCTGGTCGCTCCCCAAATCTCTTTAGCACTTTCGGCTGCGATCTTATATTCGCGCTCGGCGTCAGCCCACTTACCCTCGTTTCTATAGTTAACGGCAAGCTTGTCATGGAAGGGAATCACTCTGCCTTGATCGGGACCCCAGTATTTTGTAGCAATAGCTTCCGCGCGCAGCAGATACGACTCAGCCTTGTCGTAATGCTTTTGCCAGGCTTGGCAGCAGCCCATACGGCTCAAACTTTCAGCCATCTCCGGATGATCGGGCCCGAAGTTTTTTTCCACCAACGGCAAAACGCGATCGAGCACCTTGCCCGACTCGGCGTAATTTTTCTCGAGGCAGTAGCAAGCCGCCAAACTATTCAGTACGTCCAGCATCGATATCGGATCTTGCTGAAGCGTGTTCTCCTTTATGTGCAGCGCCTCTTTATACAGTTCTTCCGCCTTTTTTTGATCGCCGGCGTCACTATAGGTGTTCGCTAGATGTAATAAGTCGCTGGCGACTACCGGGTGCATGTCACCCAGCGTTGCCTTGTCGATGCCAATTGCACGTTGAGCAAACGCTTCGGATTCGGCGTACTTTTTCTGCATGCTCGTAGCAATCGACAAATTCATCAAAGTCAGTGCGACGTCAGAGCTGTTGACGCCGTAATCCTTCTCCTGAATCGCCAAAATGCGCCGATACAATTCCTCTGTCTCTTTGTATTTGTCTTCGCCGTCTAAGATAACAACCAACCGACCCAGTGCCATTTGAACGCGAATGTCATTGTCACCCGGGAAATTGTCAGCCAGCGCGAGCGCCTGCGAGTATACAGCTTCGGCTTTCGAGAGGTCGCGTGTAGCGGAGGCGCTAAAACCTCTATCCATCAATTCGTTGTATTTAGCTTCTGCCGCTGAAGAAGCTGGAGTGATGTTTTCTTGCTGAGCAAAACTTGGCGGCACAAACGTCGCAGCCACCAAAAGGATTACCGCTCCCACAGCACACCGCATCCGCATGCAAAAATCCTCAAGAATCTGCGTATCTATTATGCAGCGCGGCTTGTGTCAACACAGTGGATTATCCCTAGAACAGGGTTAAACCGGTTGTTTTAGGGTCGATACGCCCCAGCGACATACCTGGCGAAGACGGCACGAAACAGCCCTAGTTCTGCGTCGCTCGGTTGCTTGAATTAACTATTTGGGTTAATGTGCGAATTGGCTAGTAAAGGCACTGACCCATGAGCAAGGTCCTGAAAGGAAAAGAAGAGTCGAACGTCAGGCTTCTTGATGAGCAAGAAGCTGTTGAATTCTTTGACGAACAAGTGCGCGCATTATTAGGCGTCTCAGCGAAAGAGTTTTTGACGCGTCGTCAAAACGGCGTGTATAAGGATGCTTGCGACAATCCAAAGGTTCTGAAACTCCTAATGATGATCCCAAAACCCTGATCAGATTCACCACTCCGGCCAAGGGCAAACTGAAAGACGGTCTTAGAGTTTTTGAGTCATCCGGACTCGCGGGCTTCGACCGCAAGGACTCAAAGCGGTCCTAAAATCGACTCTCTTCCTAGTGCCACCCCATCAGCTGCCAATTTCAATGCAAGTCATTCTATAACGAAAGAGGCGTTCGCTCCGTTTATAATGACGCGGCTGAAAAACGAGGTTTCGTCCAACGTCGACAGAGTTTTCAGCGCCGCGAAGGACGACTTAATATGGCACGGTATCTAAAAGTTTCACGGACCGCAACATTGAAGCCGACTCTAGCCATTGCTTTGGCGCTCACAATTGTGCAGTCTGCATCAGCTGCGAGTTTAGGCGATTTCTCTCAATTGCTATCCGTCGAGAAAGCCGAACAAAGCGTTGCCGATGATCCCGAAAGCGTGAAGGTGCAGTTTCACCTGTTGGTCGCATTGTCTAGATCAGACAATTTCGAGCGGACATTAGTGGTCTTTCACCATTTGCTGGTGTTTTTAAAACGGGATGACAGACTCACTGAGTTTAACGAACTCAAAGCTGACCTTCGGTCCAAGTCCACCAAGGTTCCAGGTGATTACGCAACAATGTACGAGCTTGCATGGATTGACCTTGTAAGCACTGAGTTGGTTAAACATTCGGCACGCACAACACAAATTCTCGATTTCAAAAATCCAGTGTCCGAACAACCCCCTAAGTCCGACGACATAACACGACGAACAATACAGTCACTTTTCGAGCAATCCAGACACTCATTTCTTCAAATGAAGGATGACGTGTGGTCTGGGCTCTGGGCGGCAGAAATAGACTGCCAATTGAAACGATTCGAAGAAGCCAGACCCGCTCTTTTGGAACTCGCAACTCAACGTCCCGACCTAAAGGCGCCCAAATTCCTACTTCAGTCGATTGACTTTCAGACAGGCGCGAAGCCTTCGAAACCGCAGACGCTACCTCCGCTGCTCCTGGAAAACGAGAGAAATCCGTCTTGATTATCGGCTTCATGCGTCGGAGCATTTAGTCCTCTCGAAGTAGTAAAAACCGGCTTTGCAGGCTGCATTAACTGTGGCAAGCTGGTACTGGAGAATCGCATTGATGCATCGAATTTCAGTAAGCTGCATTCTAATCTTTCTATTCTTCGGTCTTTTTATCGGCTGGCACTATCCGCACGTTCTGCAGCGTCAAGCGGAGCGAGAGTTACGACGCAGACCAGATAGTCTGCTGTTTAATATCAGGGATAACTCTTCGGACTTTCAAGATTCTGGAGTTCCGTTTTTTGCAACAACTTGGAAGGCCTTTCATTTGAGTGAAACTATCTTGTCCGACGAGTCGTTCGACCGGCTAGTCGAGCGGATTTTGCACCCATCGCAAGAGCTGAAAACGAAATCGAATGACGAACTTTATGAGATGTCTGGATTGCACGACAGGTACAACGCATGTCTGTGGAAGATGGGGCAGGCGGCAGTCAAATTCGACTATCGTGAAGCAAGTCGGCAGGCAGATTGTGCGCTCGCGATCATGTGTTGTGGCAGCCGGCATCCAGCTGCAGAGCAGGAGCGGCTAGCGGATCAATTGAACTGGATTGGCAGATACTCCGATGCTCGACAGGTAATAATTTGTGCGGTGCCCGTAGAAACTGACAACGAGGAAAGGAATTATCCAGCCAATTGGGACAAAATTTGGGACTACAGAACTCAGATTTTGGTCCAAGCAGACTTAGGACAAGGCGACTTCGACCTAGCGGCGCGTGACGTCGAAGAGAACAAACGTTATCTCAATGAGGACGAATTGGACTATTTTTGCGGCTTCATAGATATGGGTATCAGCAAATACGGGGACGCGGCAAGACGTTTTAGCTTGCGATGCGCTCGATATCCGAAAACAACACAGTGGAATCGGGAACTATACTGGTTCAAAGAGTGGTCCGAGACTCCTGCTACTGATGGAACGGGCAACTTGACCCTAGCGAAAGCGATGGTTAAAGACTTAGACAGTTGGGCGCACAGACCAAACTGCTGCAGCCCCGATCTAATTTCGGAGCTTGAGTCGATTGAAAACTGCATGATCAAGCGAGAAAACTTTGACGCAGCATCATTTATCCGCATGTACATCGAGGGGTTGAGACATTCAGGACATGCCTAAAGTTCGACGTCTGTCTTCATTTAATCGAGCAGGTTTGTTCACCTTGTGCGCCGCGGTGGTCGGGCTTACTTCGTTCGCGGCTGGGCTTTGGAACGCGCAGTATCTGAGTGCACAGACGTTTTTGGCGAAGAAGGCTTTGGTTGAGAGAAACACTGACTTGCAGGCGAAGTGGGCTCCGGTGGTAGAAAAATGCAGTCGCGCGATAAAGACCAATCCTCGGAACCCGCAACCTTACATGGACCGGTCGAACGCCTACTTAGGACTCGAGCGATATGAAGAGGCGTTCGACGACGCGAACAAAGCTGTGTCTCTTGCCTCCAATTTAGCCGAGGCATATTGTTGCCGAGCATACGCAGCCGGACATTTGCGGAAATATGAAGACGAAATCGCTGATTGCAATAAGGCCATCAGTTTAGATCCCAAGCTCGCTGAAGCCTATCTTTGGAGAGGAATTGCCAATCAGCATCTCGAGAAGCCGAAGCTGGTAGTAGAAAATTGCACGGCGGCGCTTAAATTAGATCCAACGCTCGTCAGAGCTTACTGCCGACGAGCGGGGGCGTTGGATGATTTAGGAGAGAAGGAGGCGGCTCTCAAAGACTGCAACAGGGCAGTTCAAATCGATCCCAGATTTACCGAATCCTATTATTACCGAGCGTGGATCTATGGTGAACAGAAAAACTTTCGCAAGCAGCTGGCAGACTGTAATTTGGCGATCTCGCTTGAGCCCGCGGAGGAGTATCTGTATCGAGCGCGTGGTCAGGCTTTCGAAAATATAGGACAGATGGACAACGCGATTGCCGACTGCAATACAAGTATCGAGCTGTGTCGCGATCGCAACTATGGTACGGCTTACGCCTTCCGGGGATCAGTGCAGTGTCGCCAAGGAAACTATATAGACGCACTCAAAGACTGCGACGAAGCCACAAAGATCGACCCAAGATGTAGCAATGCACTTTACGTACGGGGAATCGCACACAGACTGTTGTATCAAAACAAGGAATCAATTGACGACTTTTCGGAAGTACTCAAATTGACGCCCGAAGATCCCGACGCGTATGGACAAAGAGCATTAAGCCACCAATTTGCCGGAGAGTTCATTCAAGAACTCGCTGATTGCAATAAGGCATTGAAACTGGATCCTAACAGGAAATGGGTTTACTGGCATCGCGGTTTTGGTGAGCGCAAACTGCACCAATTCGAATTAGCTATCAAAGATTTCGATCGCGCGCTGGCGGACGATTCGAAAGATGCGTGGGCGTACGCTTATAGAGGAAGGTCCAACGGCGAACTGGGCAGTTACCGTAGAGAGCGGGAAGATTGCGAGACCGCATTGCGGCTAGACCCCACAAACCCACCTGGTTGTGAAGGGTGCATCCACGCTTGGCTTGGGATGCATTGTCCGGCACTGCTGAGACCTTTCCATGCTTGGTTGAATTTGTTTGGGTTTTGACGAAGATTCGACGGTTAAAAACGGGCGCCTCCAAGGCGCACGGGATCTCGTCGCCATGCGCCTTTGCAACCGAATTACTTCAAATATCTGCCGCAGTCGGGGCAGTCGTAGTGGGGGTTGAGGCCGCGGACGGTTTCGAATTCGCCGGAGAGCCAGTCGAATTTCCACATTTCGTTGCCTTGCGATGCTCCGACCTTGCCGATGACTTTGATCGCTTCTAATGCTTCCAGTGCGCCGATCATAGAGGCGATTGGGCTCAGGCTGGTGGTGTCGGTGTCAGTGAGCGGAACGT
This sequence comes from Planktothrix sp., assembly GCA_036703195.1. Taxonomy (GTDB): domain Bacteria; phylum Cyanobacteriota; class Vampirovibrionia; order Obscuribacterales; family Obscuribacteraceae; genus DATNPN01. Next base: position 222,715 of record DATNPN010000005.1, read on the forward strand.
CGTCCATTCCCACTTCCGGAAATGCGCAGCGCAAGCAAGCAGATTTTCCCGGAATCATCGTGTAGACCTGAAAACGAAATCCGCTGCCGCCCGCATGAACAAGCGGCTTTTTCATATGCATGCAAAAATCGCTGGCAATCAGTTTGTGCTGCCAATTTTCTAATCCGTCGACAATCAAATCGGCGGGACCAAAAAGTTGTTCAGCTTCCGAAGGTTTGAAATCCCATTGCTTAAGCTCCATTCGCAGATCAGGATTTTTTTTCAAATACTCGATCATCGACATGTTGAGCTCGGCCAGATTGCGAGAACTCTCGTCCGCGATGGTGAGACGACCGATGCCGACATCCGCGAGATATTTTGCGACTGAGGCGCCCCAGCTTTTAATGCCAACGATGACCACATGTCCCGCCAGAAGTCGCGCCTGGGCAGCGGCACTCATGCCGGGCAGAGCGAGCTGCTGGCGAAATCGTTCAAACTGTTCTTTGGTGAGGGCGGTCATGTTTTTATTATCGCATCTGAAAATACCAAAAACCCCCCTCGTTGAAGGGAGGTCTCTGGCTGGCGTTGGCGGGGGAAAAACTTGTCAGTTGAACAGGTTGGCGTCTCGCGCGGATGCGACTAACCAGTTGATAACGCCTGGAGTTGCTAATCCACCAGTGACGCCTGCGGCTCCGGAGAGCACTTTCTTGGCGGCGTCTTGTGTACCGGCCGACATGCACATGAAGCCCATAATCATCGCGGGCCCACCCCAAGCTATGCCCAGGATCTCCATGCCGTTGGCCATGATGTTCAGTAGTGCTTCCAGGTTGGCGAGGTTGTTAACGCGCACCGTACCTGCCGTATTCAATCCGGTAACGTATGTCGCATCCGCACCTTGTGGGCCGATGGTACCATTCGTAGCGCCTTGCAATTGGGGAGCTTGTGCGGCTCCTGCTTGTCTGGTTCCGGTTCCTGTGTTGTTTTTGGAGTTGTTTCCAAAGACACCCGTCGCGCCGGCTGACGTATATTCGTTGCCAGTGGCTTGACCGTGTGCTGGTGCGCTAAACCCAAATACGAGCGCTGACATGACAGACAGCGTTGCAATGGATTTGGTCAGGAATGCGCGCATGGAAAACCTCCCGGAATGAAGTTTTCAGCTTTAGTTGTTTAGTAAGTGACTTGCGAACGAAGGCTTGTGAACCAAGCCTCGAATAGAATATTCCTGACGGAGGACGAAGTCAAGCACTTATTTATATTTCCGCATACATTTAATTCGTTTTTGGGAACTTTCGCATCCCGCTTACAGTGCGGGTTTTAGCGAGGGCGGGCCGGCGCCGGTTCGGCAGGCTCAGCCTCCGCCGATACACCCTCGACTTGGCGAAAGCGGGCTACATCCCTGGGGTTCACCAATGAATAAGCAGACGCTCAGGTGTGACAAATCTGGGACAGTGTACGCGTGGTCACTGAAAAGGCACAGCCTATCAGCCGTGCCTCCAGCCCCTTATCGCATCCGCAAACTCAACTAAATAGATTCGCATCACGCGCCGACGCTACGAGCCAGTTGATTATGCCTGGCGTCGCCATGCCGCCAACCACTCCTGCTGCGCCTTTCAGCACTTTCCCGAAAGAATCGCTGGCGCCTGTCGCCATATGCATAAAACCCATAATCATGCACGGTCCGCCCCAAGCGATGCCGAGAATTTCCATGCCGTTAGCCATGATGTTGAGCAACGCTTCCAGGTTGGCGAGATTGTTGACTCGCACCGTTCCGGCTGTATTCAAGCCGGTTACGTAAGTAGCGTCAGAACCTTGCGGTCCGATCGTTCCGTTTGTCACGCCCTGAAGCTGGGGCGCGAACGCATCGCTGAATTGGCGAGTCTGGCTGCCAGTGCGAAACGCATCATCATTACCGTAATTGCCAGTCGCACCGGCGGAAGTGTATTCATCGCCGGTCGCCTGAGCGTTGGCGGAGGAGATAGTAAGGAAGAAACCTATGGATGCCGCGATGAGTAAATTAGTTTTGTTGCGCATATTCGCCGCCCCATGTATTCGCAAAAACCATCGAGTCGATTTCGATGGTAGGAGAATAGCTGAACGGATCTGAGAGAATCCTGAGTGTTGAAGTTCGCGTGCGAGCAACGCTGAAAGTGCGCTGCAAGCGGCGCAGCGTCATGGCACGGCATAGCACTCGGGCGGCGCGCCCACCATCAAAGACTGCGAGACGCTGGCGCTGCGCGCGCGTTCGACATCGCGTAGATCGGTGCGCTGCAAGCGCACCCTACGGTGGTGCAGACAAAAGCTTTCATCCGCACGTTCCGGCGTGCGGGAAAAGCTGATGGTCGAAGGGACGGACTTTGGAATGAGCAAAAGGGCTGGTGGTAAGGGCTTAGAACAAATACTAATTGAACAAATTGGCGTCGCGGGCTGAGGCAACTAGCCAGTTGATTACGCCGGGGGTTGCAAGTCCACCAACGACGCCGGCAACTCCTCCCATGATGCGCTTCGAAGCTTCCTGTGAGCCGGAAGAGAGATAGAAGCAACCGAGCATGAGTGTCGGTCCGCCCCAGGCGATGCCGAGAATTTCGAATCCGTTAGCCATGATGTTGAGCAAAGCTTCCAGGTTGGCCAGGTTGTTGACGCGCACGGTGCCTGCGGTGTTCAAGCCTGTCACGTAGGTAGCGTTGGTGCCTTGCGGTCCGATGGTTCCGTTGGTTGCACCTTGCAGTTGGGGCGCGGCCGCCGCTCCGAGCTGTCTGGTCTGCGTGCCGGTATCAAGTTTGGAATCGTTGCCGAACACGCCTGTGCTGCCGCTCGACGTGTACTCATTGCCGGTCGCTTGAGCATTCGCAGAAGGAATAGTAAGGATTGCTATCACGAACAGCCACATCAAGGCTGCTGCGAATGTGCGACAAAACTGCATGGGGTGACCTCCACCGCTGAATCTCGAAGACTCGCGGTATCTAAAATCGCCAACGTGTGGTGAGAAAGGAACCTCAGTTTCGTTGAATCAACGAAGACTCGGTTAGTAACGCGGTTTGTTCCGACAGTAGTAATAGACCTGGACAGAGCATAAGAGAAGATTGTGTCAAAGTTGCGAAATTTTCGAAACTTTTTGGACCTTTTCCAACCTGTTTCCCTGCCATGTACACTATCCCAAAACTGTATGACATATTTGGGGCAGTGTTGTGATGGACTTGTGAAAGAGTGCAGAAAGAGAGCGTTTGCGCATTAATTGGTTTGTCGGCTAAAGCCGACTCCAGACAACAGGCGCGAGACGCGTCACCAGAGGAAGCTTCGCCCATTGCCTTTACCGGCGCATATCGGGTGCCCTCCAATTCGCCCAGAATAGTCACCTGGCAGGTGACAACAGGTACCATTTTGGTGACTTCCGAGAATCCAGTCCACATCAGGCATTTGAGACTTTTTTGGCTTGGTTGTTAGGGAGCACTTTTTGGTCACTTGTTGTAGGCGACTGATGCAGCACTCTACCCAGTTCCAGTGAACCGAGCCGAGCGTGCTCTAGTCACACAACGCAGAGCGGCGCCCGGCAGGGCTTATGCAGCAGCAAGCTGCCCAGCTCCAGCGACGGAGCGCATATGTGTAATTTCGAGGGGTACCGAGCGACGGAGCGAATAAGAAAGAGGGGAGCCGTAGCTCCCCTCTTTGTAGTTGTTTTGATTGACTGTTCGTCGTTAGTTGAACAGGTTGGCATCGCGGGCAGACGCAACGAGCCAGTTGATGCAACCGGGTGTTGCCAGTCCACCGGTTACGCCGGCGGCGCCCATCAGGACTTTCTTCATCGCTTGCTGGGTGCCAGCAGCCATGTGCATGAAGCCCATGATCATGGTAGGTCCGCCCCAGGCAATACCGAGGATTTCCATACCGTTCGCGATGATGTTGAGCAAGGCTTCTAAGTTAGCCAAGTTGTTGACGCGTACTGTACCAGCAGTGTTCAAGCCAGTAACGTAGGTCGCATCAGCGCCTTGGGGTCCTATCGTGCCGTTGGTAGCGCCTTGAAGTTGCGGTGCAACCGCATCTCCGGCCTGTCTGGTTTCTGTTCCGGTGTTGTTGCCGGACAAGTTTTGTGCATTACCAGGAGCCCCTGCGGAAGCAAACTCATCGCCTACAGCTTGTGCATGGGCGGCTGGGAGAGCGAGCGCGCCGGCGACGGAAAGACCGAGAAGGGCCATAGAAAGTTTACGAAGAATGCTCATGGAGAACCTCCAGCGAATAAAAATTAGGATTGTAGTAAGTGAATTAAATAACTTGGTAAGGATGCAATCGCAGTGTCTCGATTGCGTGGACAACTTCGTCGTTGTCATGTGTGATTAAGTTACGACAAAAAACCGCGCTCGTCTAATTAAATCTGAGAGAGATCGAAGAAATTGCTTGACCAACTATTGCATTTGCAGTGGCGCTCTACAAGCGGGTTTTCACTAGATCAGAGCACCTCTGACACAGATTTGACACAAAAGATTTTTGGAACTTTTCGAAAATTTCGCCCCGAGTTCTCTGATTTTCGTCAGCTGAGCCCCGCTTTTTGAGCCGATTTTCACGGATCTGTCACGCCTGGGGCAAAAACTTGGTCGTTTGTGGCCAGGTCTTGAACTTTTAGACAGGCGTCAGCAAACCGCCGAAAGAGGCAGCTGGCACAGCCAGGCAGTGGCTTTTGCGGCGGCAAGATATGCCCGAGGACAATCCTATAGATAGGAATCACCAGGATATCGAACTCCAACTGCACCCGCTGAATCCCGCAAAGTCAGCACCAGTAGATCTTTCCGGACCGAGCGGTGCAAACGGGTGGAGATTTCCGATCAATATAGATATGCGAACGGCTCGGCGCAGTTGCAAAACGATCACGCGAAAGCCCGTCCCGATGCGAGAAAACGACAGTTTTACGATCTCTGTAACAATCGCAGCCGCTGAATCCAACGCGCGATTCTGCAACGCCAGTGCCGGCAGACCGGCGAAGACCCGCATATCGACTGCCATCAGACTCAACCAGGCGAAGGTTGACGGTCATCTATATATAGTGGCGTCTCGAACCATAAATAGCATCGTTCTATGGGACAAGCTGCGAAAGCGGCATGAATGGCTGCAGACAAGCAGCGATGCACGCACCGATACGGTGCATAAAATCGCATTGAGGGACCGAGATTTCCCCACTCGATTATAAGTTCGGTGAGTAAGGAAGTTGTTACCGAGTTATTAAAGCGACAAAGCAAATCTCAAATTCTCGTGTTCGTTATGAAAAACCATCGCAACCGCGGGTGCCACCGCCTCTTTCGGAAGGTTTCCACCCAAATCCAGGACAAGTCGATATCAATGAATGAAATGCATAGGGCAACACCGTTATATACATAGATTCACCGGCGCCACTGTAGTTGCAGATGCGGGCTGGCACCACATGTGGTGCTGCGGGCGATAGACGATGCAAGTAAGAGCATGAACTGGTTGCCATTACAAGGATGCAATGGTGTTGTATGATCTGGCGAATACTATTTGCAACTACGAGCGCGAGCTTTGAGCGCTCTAATCTTAGGGGAATTAAGGCATGCGAATCATCCGACCATCGGCACTACTGGTTGCTGGTACGGTTGCCCTGTTCGGCGCGACTGTGGCGTTTGCAGAGACATCGACCGAGCCTGCGGCTAAAGATGCCGCAGCGCCGCAAACGACCACCGCACCAGCGGACGCCCAAGCGGACGCCTCAAAGAAAGCCGAGGCTCCGGCAGGGAGTGAGGCGCCTAAGAGGCACCGGGGCTTCAGCTTCAACGTAAACGACTCAAACAAGCCGCTCGACCCGGAAGACTCGCAGGAAAAGATCGACAAAGCGCGCCCGCTGCACGATCAAGCGGTCGAACTCTTCAATAAAGGGCAAGCCGACCAAGCGTTCGCTTTGGAGAAGCAAGCCATCGAAGCAGCACCCAACTACTGGCTGCCACATGCCGGTTTGGCATACATGCTGCAGAAAACCCGCCACTCGCCGTTCGAAGCGCTGAGAGAGGCTACCGAATCAGTCAGAACGCGCCACCCGGCCGTGGCTGACAGCAACACAGCCCGGCTCTTCGAGTCCATTCACATGTTCCAGCCGGCAGTAGTAGAGTACCGGAAAGCCATGAAAGCTGAGCCGGACGCCTGGCTGAACGACCTTGGACTGGCTGACTGCTACATCATCCAGGGACAGCAGGACGAGGCCAAGAAAGCCCTGGCAGAGCTCTCTCCTGCTGCTCTTAGCCAGTTCGACTGCCTGGCAGCAACGTCTACACGCTATCTAGCGATTCCGGACTACTCAAAGGCTAAGGAGCTGCTGACCAAAGCCGTCGAGCTTGCCCCGAATGCCCAGGACAAGCAAGATGCTACCGATTTGCTCTACTCCGCCGCCTTCAAAAGCGACGACAACGAACTGTTGAGCAAGCTGCAGCCGCAAGTTTCGAAGGAGCTCACCCAACAGAGCCCGGCGCAAGTCTTCGGTGGCAAAGCCCGCCTTGCGTCCATCCCCACCGACATCGACTTTATTCTGTCTGACGTGGCGGCGGTGCAAAGTCCAGCTCCGGAAGATACCTTCTACGCCGTCGGCTTGGAATGCTTGAAGAAAGCTGACACCGACTCGGCAAACAAAGCGCAATGGCTGGCAAAAGCCAACCAGGCTTTCAGAAATGCCTCGATTCGCAACTCGGCGATGAAATATCAGCTCGCTGTAATTGCCGTTGCTGACGAACGTAAAGACTTCGATGGACTGACACAGGCACTCCAGAGCCTCAAGGACTCGGTACCGACAGACACGCCTACCCTCCTCAAACTCGGGGAGATGGACCCTAAAGACATTCCAGCCCTTGTCGCCGCCTATCAGAAGCGCAATCTGCTGGAAGCGTATGCTCTGCGCAAAGACCCGCAGAATGGCGACTTATACGACACAACAGCGAAGACTCTGCGCATCAAGCTGCTCAAACCCTCCTGCACCTGCCACGCTCGCGCGATCGGCACGGCAATGGGACAGGAGCCTGGAGCGATCTTCAGTTGGGTTTCGTCCGATCAAAACCCGATCGTGACGGTTGTGTATGATTCGAAGAAGGTCAACTCCGCCAAGCTGCTCAATTCGCAAGTCATGCAAAACTTGAAAGAGCCGTATGAAGAGCAGCCTGTCCAGGCTGTGAACACGTTCGCCCAGTTGGACAACCTTCTGGTCGCCAACGATCTCGCCAAACCAGTGAGAGCATCTGCACCGAAAATCGTTTTGGATCTGCCTACCGAGCACAACGGTCAAGTCGCAGAGACAAATACGACACCGGCGACAGTTCACTAACCGCTGATTCAGTCCGTCTTTTGAGCCTGGTGGGTTGCCGCCAGGCTCATTTTTTTGGCGGAGACGCACGATTCGTAGCGAATCCGGCGTCATCGGCTGCGTCTTTCAAGTAAGTATGGTCGGTTGCATACCGATTCCCACTGGTTAATCGGAAATAGGCGAAAGCGATTCCTACCAGTTAATCAATTTGAGAGGGACTTGATCTCGTGTTGCCCCGTCGAAAAACACGGCCTACGTTTATGTTGCGATCCGCGCTCATTGGCAACCGAAATTTCAGCCGCCCGAATCGTCTGTGGAGCCTGCGTTTTCAGTGTTTGACCCGAGATATCGACGCAACGACGGGATCGCAACATGACTGTAGGCGTCAAATCAATATAGATTTCCCAGCGATGTTTTGAGACCCCCACGCGATTATGGACGCCGCAAACTAGGTCGCTGCAATAATTCTGCGGATGCGCTGAGGACTGAACATCAAAAGCTCGTACAAGGCGGCAGCATAACCACCTATCGCAGTCTCGCCGATGCGTTTTTCCAGCTGCCGCACAGCCGTGACGACATCAATGTAAGCGACGGTTTGCACACCGCGCGATTTGGCCAACGCCCGCGATTGCAGCCGCATCAGGGCGAACATAATGACGAGATGGTGATATCCGGCGATCATCGTCAGTTGTCCAAAACCCGCGCCAAAGTACAGTTTTGCGAAGATGCGCGAATAAAAATAGCGAAAGAAGAGGTCTTCAATCTCCTGGTCGTTCTGCGGCCACGCGACCGCATGCAGCTCTTCAATCGAATATGAATGCCCGGCAACGAACACTTTGGACCCAGTCATCGCACCGCCGGCGAGCACCTGTAAAAGAAAGCGATGCACGGCAAAATCGCCTTCCCCTTTGCCGATCAGTTTTAGTGGGTAGTACGTCTTGTGCAGCGCAATCAATAAATGTCGATCGAGCGATTTCAGTGACGACGCGGGAGGCAGCTCTCCCACTGCCTCTGCTTCTGCGTTGCGCGTTTTGGCAATGAGGAAGTTAGAACCTTTGAGCATTCTTTGATCGAACGGCGTGCTGCTGTCCTTCAAACAATCGATCAACTGCGCTTCAATCTGCAAATAGTCATCCCAGGAGATTGGTTTTCCACCTGTCAATTCGAGCTTCGACCAATTGGGATTGTGATCCGGAAACAGTTTGCGAAATTCAGAGAGTTTTTTCTCCAGATACTCGCGTTGATCTGAGAGCGCCCGGCCGGAGTTGTACAGGGCGCCGTTGCTGACAAAACTGACTGTAGTGTATACGCCGCTGGGCGTGACGCTGAAGCAGTACGGAAAAAGCTGGCAGATCGACGGCTTGAACTCGCTGCCGTACTGGCTGTGCATATAGCAAAGGTTGTCCACGAGAAATGGGCAATGACCATCGGTGCTGACTTTGATCGCGTGGCTGTACGGACTGCCTTCCTGCTCGTATTTTTTCAGGGGGCGAAAAAGCGATTGTCCGGCGAACATTTCCAGTTGAGCGCCCCAATCTTTTTTGGAGATGCGCTCGAAGTCAGCGTCCGTCATTGGAATCGCCCAACCGCCGCAGCACTTGCCGCAGCCCGTGCACTCATAATTGATGCCGTCGGGTATGTGCAGAACTTCGGCGGCCATGGTTGTCCTCTCGTTTGCGTCTCAGCCTATTCCCTATACCCGCAAAGCGCGCGGTTCAGTGATTCGGCTGCTGCTGGGCGTTTGCACGAATTTACCCAAACAGACGCGTCGGCTGGCACCCGTGCACGCCGGCACGTTATTCGGCACCTTGAAGCACGTCGTATACGCCAGCAAAGCGAACAGCAATGCTTCTTTGAATTTGGTCGAGACACCGAAATCCTCATGACGCTTGATCGCCAGATCGTGAGGCCAATATTTGCGTATCAACTCGACTAGATAGCTGTTGTCGGCACCACCGCCGCCTAATACCAGCTCGTTTATCTTTAAGCGAGGGGCGATGAAATCCTCATAGGCCGAGGCGATGGTGGCGGCACTGAGGGCAGTGAGCGTCGCCAACGTGTCGGCGTTGCTGAGACCTTTCTGCGCGGACTTCTCTAATAGGTCATCTGCGAAGGAGAAACCAAAGAGTTCGCGCCCTGTTGTTTTTGGTGGTACACGACGGAAATAGGGAAGGCTCATCAGTTCGTCGAGCCAGGCGTCGTTGACGCGTCCCTGGCGGGCAATGGCACCGTCGTGGTCGTACGCTTTGCCCGCAAGCCGTGAGGCGGCGCGGTCCATGAGCATGTTGCCGGGACCCGTGTCGAAAGCCATGATAGCTCCGCCGCTCGCATCGAGAGCCGTGATATTGGCGATGCCGCCAATGTTGAGCACCCCGACCGAGTTGCCTGAATGCCCGAAGAGAACTTCATCAGCGAAGCAGACGAGCGGAGCGCCTTCGCCGCCAACAGCGATGTCCGCCGTGCGGAAATCAGCTATTACCGGTCGCCCGGTGCGTGCGGCGATCACCGCCGGTTCGCCCAGTTGCAGGGTTCCTGCCACCTCTACTCCCCAGAAGCTGCGCGGAGTGGGAGCGTGCCAAACCGTCTGTCCATGCGAACCGATCAGATCGACTCGATGACCGGTAAGACGCGCTTCTCGCATCAACTTCAATGCGGCTTCGGCGAACACTTCTCCCAGAGCCACGTTCAAAAGAGTGATTTGATCCCAGCTTACCGAAGGTGCAGCCACTATCGACTGGAGGCGATTTTGAAAGCTGGTCTCAAAGGGGTAGACCATGCTCTGCAAGAGCTTGATTTCCAGATCAGGAACGCCGGAGCGGCCGTCGATATCCTGGCTTTTGGGACGGAAAGAGAAAAGCGCGGCGTCGATTCCATCCATGGAAGTGCCGCTGTTCAAGCCGATAACATTGAGCGGTCGCATTGTAATCACTCCGAGAAGCGCAGTTATTATAAAGGCTTTGCGCCACTGACATTTCGTATATACAGCCCAGGTCTGTGGCGCGCCGTATCCGCTGTACCCAGAGGTCGGTACAAGCAGATGAATACTGAAACTTGCCCGCCACTTGTTCTTATATATAAACCTTTGCGGTTAGGAACCCGCCGCGGTGCTAGAATCAGCTCTAATCGCAGCGTACAAAGGTGGCATGATGGTCAGCAACAAATCGCTTGAATACCAGGGTACGATCGGCACCTTGTCCATCGGAAGAGGCAAGACGACACGACGTGCATACGGATTTGATGAAATTGCTCTCGTGCCGGGGTCGATGACGATCGATCCGGAATTGTGCGATGTCTCGTTTCAGTTAGGTCCGCATAAATTCGCAATGCCCATTATCGCCAGCGCCATGGATAGCGTGGTCGATGCGAAGACAGCGGTCGAGTTAGGCAAACTGGGCGGATTGGCGGTTTTGAACCTGCAAGGTGTGCAGACACGCTACGACAATCCGAAAGAAGCGTTTGAAGAGATCGCCTCCTGTGACAACAATCATTTCGTCGAATTGATGCAACGGTTGTATAACCAACCTGTTAAAGAGAAATTGATTTCTGAGCGCGTGGCGGAGATCAAAAAAGGTGGTGTGCTGGTCGCGGTCAGCGTCACACCTAACTTCGCTGAGAAATACGGTCCTATCGCCGTCGAAGCCGGCTGTGACATTCTCGTCGTGCAATCGACTGTCACCGGAATTGAACACAGATCTGTTTTAGGGACACCGAGTCTCAATCTGACGAAATTTTGCAAATCGATCGGCGTGCCTGTTGTAGTCGGCAATTGCGTTGCCTACGAAACCGCAATCGAACTGATGGAGACCGGCGTCGCCGGTATCTTGGTCGGAGTCGGTCCCGGAGCCGCTTGCACCAGCCGCAGCGTGCTCGGTATCGGAGTGCCGATGGCTACCGCCATCGCCGATTGCGCGGCAGCGGCTAAAGCACATGCAACACGCAACGAGAATCCCGTTACTGTCATCGCAGATGGTGGCATGGTCACGGGAGGCGATATTTGCAAAGCCATCGCCTGTGGTGCTGACGCCGTGATGATCGGCTCACCCCTAGCGCGAGCTCAAGGGGCCCCTGGTCGTGGGTTTCACTGGGGAATGGCGACGCCAAGCCCGGTTTTGCCGCGGGGAACACGCATCAAGGTCGGAACGTCGACTACTTTGGAAGAGATTTTGCACGGTCCGGCGCGCACGGACGACGGCACGCAGAATCTCGTCGGTGCCTTGCGCACCAGCATGGGCACATTAGGAGCCGGAACGCTAAGTGAAATGCAACAAGTGGAAGTGATAATTGCTCCCTCGATCCTGACGGAAGGCAAAGTATTTCAAAACGCGCAGCATCTCGGCATGGGCCGGTCGTAGGTTAGACCGGGGCTACGCTTTTTGCACAAAGCTCTGATTAAATGAAGTATGTCTCGGAGCTGTCTGGTTCGAGACGGAATGAACTGGAGGAGTATTAGAAATGTCCGCAACTCGTAAATCAGCGTTTACTTGTGCGTTTACTTTGTGTTTAGCGAGCTTAGTTGGTGGTGCAGCGGTGGCCGAGCCGATCATTCCGCAACCGGCGCCCATTATGGCGGGCTCGGCCGGAGATGCACTGGTCAAATCCGGCGCCATACCGATTCAATCGAATACCATCGCTGACATCGCTCAGGCGGCAGCACCTGCGGTGGTGAGCATCGAAGTGCAGAGCACGAAGACCCTCGATTTATCTGGCATGGGCATGGGCGGCATGGGCTCAATGCCCTTTCCCTATCAATTTTTCTTCAACGGACAGCAGGTAAAACCGGGACAAGGCGGCAAGCCGCAGATACACTCGACAGCCGCGGGCTCCGGGTTTATCGTGCGCTCGGATGGCTACATCGTCACCAACGCACATGTAGTTCGCGGACACAACGACAAGATAAAAGTGACATTGAATGACGAGCGCAGTTTTGATGCAACCATCGTCGGCTCGGATGCATTCTCTGATCTGGCGGTAATCAAAATAGATGCAAAAGATCTGCCCACACTCAAAATGGGCGACTCGAAAGATTTGCGTGCCGGCGAGTTTGTCGTTGCTATCGGCAACGCACAAGGGTTGGGGCAAAGCGTGACTTTCGGTATCGTCTCAGCAGTCGGTCGCACGCTGGTAGATATCAACGGCAATATCAACTTTATTCAAACCGATGCTGCCATCAACCACGGCAACTCCGGAGGTCCGTTGCTCAATCTTGCCGGCGAAGTAGTCGGCGTCAACACTGCCATCAACGAACGTGGGCAAAGCATGGGCTTCTCAACACCGGTCGATGTGGTAAAGAGCGTCAGCGCCGATCTCATTCAGTATAAAAAAGTCAGTCGCCCGTGGCTAGGCATATCCATGGAGACACTTGACGAGACGCTCAACAGAGCGCTCGGCTTGGCGTCCGGAACAAAGGGAGTGCTGGTAAAAGAACTGATCAAATATGGCGGCAAGATCAGCCCTGCTGAAGCCGCAGGAGTGCAGATAGGCGACGTCATCGTCAAGATTGACGGACAAGATATGACCACGGGCAAGGAAGTGCATGACTATGTTCTTTCGCGTAAGGTTCAGGACTCGGTGCATCTGCTGCTCCTGCGCAAAAATGCCTTGATGCCTTTGACGGTGGTGATGGGCAACTATCCCGAGCTGCCGGCCCATAACGAAGACGAAAACGAATAGCGCCGGTCCTTCCCAGCGCCTCTCATGCTAGCGCTCAGAAGCCGTGTTATAACCGCTCGATATGCGGCGACAACTTATTGCTTTGAGCCTGTCACTTTGCAGCACGCTGCCGACGTATGCGGCGGGCTCGACCGAAGCAACAAAAATCGTCAACCAGATGACGACTTTGACACTGGCTTCGACCCCGCCAAAGACAACTCAAAAACCAGCGACAAAGCCCGGCTCTAAATCTGTCAAAGCGCAGCCGCCTAAAAGTCCCAGATCAGACCAAGAGTTAGGCTGGGATCAGTTTAACAAGGGCAACTTCGAGTTGGCGCAGAAGTATTTCCAATCTGCACTGCTTGAATCTGAACAGAAGTATGGACATAGCAGCAAGCAAACAGCGCAAGAGCTGCGCGACCTTGGATTGAGCTATCACTACCAGGGTGATTACGATCAATCCGAGCGTCTGTTCAGAGAATCGCTGAACATTCGACGCAAAGTACTTGCGCCTACAGACCCTGATATTAACGATTCATTGAATATGCTCGCGCGCGCCCTACGCCACAAAGCGCGATACGACGAAGCTGAAGCTTGCTGGAAAGAAGCCATAGCAAGAGGAGGAGACGGCACTGACGCGGCTTACAGCAATCTGGCGGTCCTTTGCGAGGATCGAGGCAACTACTCCGAAGCACAAGAGTACTTTGAGCGGGCATGCAAACTAGAAACATCTGAGGCTGATCGGCTCATGAGCCAGGAAGAGCTAGCCGGCAACTATGCGCATTTCGACAGATTGGCCGAAGCAGAGAAGATGTTGAACATTGTCATCGCCAAAGTAAAAACCTTCCCGAACAACGAGCGAGACTTGGCACACTGTTATGCGAAGTTGAGTTACGTTGTCGGACTAGGTGCGATGGTTTGTCCGGACGATCAAGAGCGTGCGACAGTCGCCAGGGCAGTAGAGCTTATGCAGCTGGCAAACAAGATTCGTCCTTGCGTCACAAAGCGCGACGTATCTGAGTTGTCCGACGCGTATGGTTATATTTCGCATTTCTACAGGCAGATTGCTGATTCATCGAATGTCGAAAAGTACGCCAAGCTTGCTGTTGAACTCGATGCAAAATACTCGAAAGAGGGCCAAGCAGACCGCCACGATATTCTCCAGCTTGCGGACGCATATGTGTGGGAAGAGAAATACGCTGAAGCCGAGTCGCTGTTGAAAAAGACCGGGCTTCTTGCTGCGCAAAAAAGTGGCGATTCAGGTGGGCGGGGGATAGCAGTCGATCGGGCGCTATCTTTGGCACAGCAGCTCTCGCGTGCAGCTCAATCGCAGTTCATTGTTGATTATCCCGAGCTAAAGGCGTCATGTCCGGCCGCTTCAGATATACCACCAGCCGCCGCCAGCAAATACAAAGCAATCTTAGTTACACTAAGCCGGAAGCTCAATCCGCTTCAATACGCAAGATGCTTGCAGCTCTGGGCTTGCAGTGAAGCGCAAACTGATTCCGGCGCACAGATCATTCCGGCGTTCAAGGAATCTGCCGACATATTTATGGAAGCCAATCCACCGAGCTTTCTCGAAGCCGCTGACTGTCGCCTCTTCAGCGATCTATATCTGAAGACGTTGGGATTTGATGCCATGCTGAGCGACTCAGCAACCAACTGGTTAGCCGATGGCTTCGGTGGCAAAAAAGTGGGCGGAGTGATCATACCGAGGAAAAAACTAGCATCCGCTGAGGAGGCAAAGCATCTCGCGCTCTCTGAATTATGTCTGGCATACGATTGGGCAGGACATGGAGAACGAGAGTATTCCGGTGAAGCAGCCAAGTTCGTCAGTAGCGACCACTTGATCGATGCCATAGATAGCCAGGAACAGAGATACCGGGTACTGATTGAGAGCGCGGAGTTGTTTCAATTGAACGGGCACTATGCAGACGCCAGATTATCTGCCGAGAAGGCAACCAAAGACGCAGCCACTCCCCAGCAAAAGTTTGACGCAGCACTGGCGCTTGCAACGATAGCGGCTCATCAATCAGATTTTGATGTTGCAGAAAGACGCGCTTCTGAAGCGATCGCCTTGCAGTCCAGCCCCTCAGCCGATTCCGCAGCAAAATGCTATGAGCTTTTAGCGCTGGCAGCAGATAAGCACGGGCAGGCCGACGCTGCTCTGTCATACGCTCAAGAAGCATTGCATCTACTGGTCGGACGCTCGAATGAGAGCACACCGGAGGCGACCAAGCTTCTGATTTTCGTCGCATCGCTCGAATCCAAGACAGGTTCATGGCAAAAGTCTGAGCAAGACTTGCAGAGAGCAGTTGTTCAAGCGGCACACCACACCGAAACTGCTGCATCGCCGGATGCTGACACGTGGACGACTACTTTGGCCGAAGGCTATGCCGTTCTCGGCGATATATTTGCTGCACAGAACAAACTTGATTCTGCCATAAACAACTTTCTCAAAGCCGTCGATATTCTAGGACAAACAAAAAATCGAAGCGACGTTCCATTAACCGTTCACTGTTTGACTGCCGCCGCCTTCTGCCAAGCAAAGAACAACGTCTCCCCCGGGTTTGCTCTCTCTCTTCGCGGCGCTGCCACATTAGATTCATACCTTGTACAGGTATTTCCAGAACTATCTTTCAGTGAGCAGTGCGCTCTCATAGAAATTATTGGCGAGACCAGCAACGCCCTCATAGCTATCAACTCAAGAGCCGATCTATCTAAACCGCATAATCGCATCTTGCTCGAGCAGTCGTACGCCTACCCAATGCGATGGAAAGGCTTGCTGCTCGAGTCGTTGAGGCGGACCTCAGTACTTGGGCAGGCTTCTTCCAGCTCGGCGGAGTTAAGGGACTCTGTCAACAGCTGGAAGCTATTAAAGTCTCAGCTCTCCTCGGCGTCGCAATCCGATCTTCAACAGTCGCATTTAGAATCTCTGAACCGAGATGTTGAAATGCTGGAGCATAAGATTAACGCCCAAAGCGCAGCCCTCGGTTTGGCAGAAGTGAATGATCCACTCGCCGGGCAGTCAACTGCAACAGTGGCAAAGTTATTACGTCCGGACGAGGCATTGGTGGATATCCTGCCATTCACAGACCTACCAACAGGTACTCCTCATCTAGCAGCGATCGTTCTTGCACCAAGTCAACCCATTGCGTTTGCAGATCTCGGAACGAGCGCTGAACTATCAGATACGATCAATCAGTGGCGTCTCGCCGTGCAACAACCAACCTCGACAGCTCGTAGTATCGGGTCAATCAGCGACAACGCGCAGAGAGGCAGCAGTCAAGCGGCGGCAGCCGTAAATCTGACCGACAAATTGAACGCCCTATTCATCGACAAGATCCAGGCACACTTACCGAAGAGCGTAAGGAAAGTCTGGCTGTGCCCTGATGGCACGACGGCAAAAGTTCCGTGGGGCGCTCTAAGTCAGGGTCTGCTTATTACTGAGATTGACACCCCGCGCGAATTTCTCACGCTAGCCAAAAGTCGTGCTCCAGCTCCCGCTTGCGCAGCTGTTTTGCTGGTCGGAGATATCGACTACAAAAGCAATTCAGTCTTAAATCTTCCTTCCACAGCACAAGAGATTCGAGGCATCGCCGAATTAGCTGCTACCAAGGCACTGCCAGTGGTGACACTCTCCAAGGACGATGCTACGAAACAAAGCGTTATCGATGATATTACGAAAGCATCGTACGGTCATATTGCTACACATGGTTTTACCAATCACACTGGCACAATTGAGACGGCATCCAACCTGTCTTCAGTAGGAACCGCCAACCTGAACAGGGCGCTCAACATGGGTGGCTCGGAAATGCAGGGTCGCAACCCACTTGTAGACACGGGATTGCTCTTCGCCCCTGCTCCAAAAGCTGCCGATTCCGATCACGAACAAACCGGCGTTTTGACGGCGGAAGAGATCGTCGGACTCGATCTGCGCAAATGCAACTTACTTACTCTGTCCGCATGCCAAACCGGTCTGGGGCGAGCCTATACCGGACAGGGTTTGATCGGGCTGCGTTCTGCCGTTCTGTCCGCCGGTGCGCGTTCTGCTTTAATGTCGTTATGGAGCGTTCCTGACGACGCGACAGAAAAGCTTATGGTCGAGTTCTACAAAAATATGTGGGAGAAAAACATGAGTAAGTCAGAGGCACTGCGTCAGGCGCAGAACTCAATTCAAAACGACCCCACCCATCCGCAGTGGAAACAGCCGTATTATTGGGCGGCATGGGTTTTGGCAGGTGATGGGTTCAACTAGCGAACCGCTCTGCTTGATGCATTCTTGACGCCCTACTGCGTGGTTTCACCAGTGACAAATGAGGGTCGCATACCTACCATCAAACGCTGGTGACTCTGGTATGTCCATCAACCTCTTCCAGTAATATGACTTTAGAAAAAACCCTCGATTTGGGTGCAGCGCCAGCATCTGCAAATGATTCACTTTGGCAAGAAGCGTACGAGCACCCCGTAACGACTGCCGGTGCGGTGGCCGCCACAGCGGGCGCACTGTATTTAGGAGGCACCGCGCTGGGGCGACTCGCCTTAAAGAGCAAGCCGTGCGAAGTCTTGCTGTTCGAGCGCACCAAATTCATGGGCAAGGCGCTGGAAGATGTCTTGAAGGAGAACGGCCATAACGTGACATGGCTGTCGGGCATGAAAAACCTGGATCAGTTTGTCGGTCAAGATCTCGCTGGTTCGGAGGTAGCTCTCGACCCTAAAAAATTCGATTTCGCGGTCGTGGCAGGCGGGCTGGACGGCAAATTCTCCGGCATGGACATCGTCGGCAATCTGACCACCCGTCGCATCCCTAGCCTGGGATTAGGAACCTCCTCCGATATGACCGATGCATTGAAAGTAAACGGCGCCATTGCGTCGAATAAGGCTGTCGGATTTCAATCACTTCTCGACAAGTCTTTCAATCTGCGCGGAGCGATGCGCACACCGCAGACCTATCAAGCACACCTCGATGATCTGGCGACAAAAATCAACGTCGATCCGAGTCTCAGGTCTGAAGCGGAAGCACGCCTGATGAAAGCGATGCAAGAGACCAACGATTAAACAATAACTACGATCGTTTCACGGGCGCGTACAACGCCGCGTACAACGCGCCCCTACGACTGTGCCACCGCATTCGGTGCCAGGCGGGACCCGGCGCTCCACATGCCGCATTTGGTGCCAGACTGGAGCCCGGCACTCCACATGCGGGTTTGGACAAAGGCGCACAAGGACCGCGGCGCTCCGGCGCCGCATTGCTGAGCGCTACACACGGGTGCGGGCCAACGACACGACGCGCACGGCAGCGACTGCTGCGCCGAAGCCGTTGTCGATGTTGACGACAGTCAAACCGGCAGCGCAGCTGTTGAGCATGGTGAGCAAAGGAGCGATTCCTTGAAAGCTCGTTCCGTAGCCAATCGAGGTCGGTACCGCAATTACCGGTCCTTCCAGGAGCCCGCCGACGACGCTGGGAAGAGCTCCGTCCATGCCGGCAATGACGATGGTGATGTGATTGCGCCTCAGTTCAGGCAAGCGATCCAGCAAGCGATGTATGCCGGCGACGCCGACATCGTACAGTCTCGTAAACGGCACTGCGCATGTCTCCAGAAGAAGCGCCGCTTCTTCTGCGACTGGCACATCTGCCGTGCCGGCGCAGATAATATTCACCGCCGGCAGTGACTTATCCGCCTCGGGTATGTCGCCTAAAGTGAGCGCGCGGGCTTGTTCTCGGTAAACGACGCCGGGCAACTCCGCTCGCACCTCGGCGGCGACTTCAGCTGTTGCCCTGGTGGCTAAGAGAAGATCGTGATTGGCATATAAAGTACGCATGATTTCGACAATTTGCGCAGACGATTTGCCGGGACAGAATACAACCTCCGGCATGCCCTGCCTGAGCCCACGATGAGAATCAAGATTGGCAAAGCCGATATCTTGATACGGCAAATTTTTGATACTTTCCAACCCGTCTTGCGGTGAGACTGCACCACTCGCTATAGCTTTAAGCAGCTCCTCGAGCTTAGAGCGATCCATCTTCTTCTCCGAGTTTTCTGCTCATCGCGTTGCCCGAGCCCTGCCTGTAGCCGGCTAAGTCGAGACTGACAAAATCGTAGCCTAACTTCTTCAGCTCTTCGTCGACCTTGTTCATCAGATCAACATTAGAGCTAAATCTCTCGAGCTCGCTCTTCTCCACTTCTATGCGCGCTAACAAACTCTGCTTCTCACCCGTGGCTGGATCTCCCGGCATGACATGGTTTCTCACTCTAATCTGGCGAAATCCGAGCGAATGAATGAAGCTCTCAGCTTTATCAACGCGCGAAA
This sequence comes from Planktothrix sp., assembly GCA_036703195.1. Classification (GTDB taxonomy): domain Bacteria; phylum Cyanobacteriota; class Vampirovibrionia; order Obscuribacterales; family Obscuribacteraceae; genus DATNPN01. Next base: position 241,940 of record DATNPN010000005.1, read on the forward strand.
GGGCTGGTGCTGTCACTTGCACAAATGTAGGAAATCTCGACGATAGGCACGCCGCTTGCGGTCGATCCCACGATGGCAGAGCGGCTTGCTTAGCCAATTCGCGAATGTCCACTTTGGTCAGCTGGGCACTCTGCAACGGACTCAAAACATGATGCTCGCGCGCTGCTTTATGTCCGGGACGAAAGTCGCTCAAATCATCGACGTTGGCACCATATGCGATGCGGGCGATGGCGAGCTTCTCCGACATCTTGTCCAGCTCTTCGAATAATGTGCTCTTGCAAAAATAGCAGCGCATCAGATCGTTGCGTTGATACTCTGCTTTATCTACTTCGTTGGTCGTTATCTCAATCAGTTCCCACTCGAACTGCTCTGCTTGAGCGCGGGCAGCAGAAAGCTCCTCCTCCGCCAGACTGGGAGAGACAGCAATGACGATCTTCGCATTTCGACCGAGGGTGCGACGTGCGTAGTAAGCGAGAAGAGAGCTGTCGACGCCGCCCGAGTAGGCGATGATGATGCTGCCAGCCTGCCCGAGAGTATCGATGAGCAGCTGTTCTTTCGCTTTGAGAGAGAGCGCAGTATCCGCGGTGTTACTGATAGTCAAACACGCTTCCGCCAAAATGCCGACAATGCATTCTACAAGGTTTTTTCGGCAAGGAGATCGCCGCCGACCAGCTTGTTAAGCTCGTAGCGAATGTTGAGATCGTCATCGGCGTATGCGTGGTGAAACAGGCGCTCCAGGGTCTGTCCGAGCTGCTCTCGTTCGAGCGGCTGAGGTTGTCCCACGAAGATTTTTTCGTAGTTCGTCTTGGTCAGCCCTTCTTCCGCCGTGAGCAGCTCCTCGTAGAGCTTTTCGCCGGGGCGCAAACCGATGAATTTGATCTCGATATCCTGACCAGGACGCAGACCGGAAAACTTGATCAAGTCGTGCGCCAGGTCCAGTATCTTGACGGGCTTGCCCATATCGAGGACGAAGATCTCGCCGCCGTTGCCCAGCGCGCCCGCTTGAAGGATGAGCTGCACCGCTTCCGGGATGAGCATAAAGTATCTGGTCGCTTCCGGATGAGTGACCGTGACCGGTCCGCCGGCGGCGATCTGTTGACGCCAAACAGGAATGACGGAGCCGCGACTGGCGAGGACGTTGCCGAAGCGAACGGCGACATATTTGGTATTCGAGCGGCGTGCCAGGTCCTGCACTACCAACTCGGCGATACGCTTGGTGGCGCCCATGACGGAAGTCGGATTGACTGCTTTATCGCTCGAGACGAGCACGAACGTCTCGACGCCGAATTCGGCGGACAGCTCAGCGACATTTTGCGTGCCGCGGACGTTGTTAGTGATCGCTTCCGGCACGTTGCCTTCCATCAACGGCACATGTTTATGAGCGGCTGCGTGGAAGACGACTTGCGGACGATGTTTAGCAAAGATTGTCATCAATCGATTGTGGTCACGAATGTCAGCGATGACACTGACGATCTCGACCGGCTCAGGACGATTGGCCAGTTCTTGATTGATGGAGAAAATCGAATTTTCCCCTTTACCGAGCACCACCAATTTTTTTGGTTGAAACCGCATGATCTGGCGGCACAACTCACTGCCGATGGAGCCTCCGGCTCCGGTCACGAGGACACAGCGGTCTTCGAGATAGCCGGCGATGGACTCAGAATCGAGATTGACCGGCTCACGCCCAAGCAGATCTTCGAGCGAAACTTCACGCAGCTGACTGACGCTCACCCTGCCGTTGATCAGTTCGAACAAGCCCGGCAGAATGCGCGTCTCCACTTCGGCTCTGCGACACATCTCGACGATGCGGCGTATCTCGCTCGCAGGCGCCGACGGCATCGCGATGATCACCTGGTCGACGAAGAGATTCTCCACCAGATTAGGAAGATCGTTTGTGGTACCAAATACGGTGAGTGTTCCGATGCGTTTACGCACTTTGTTCGGATCGTCATCGACGAGACCGACTACATCGACACCGATATCGGCTCGCTGAGTCAGCTCCTTCAACACCATCTGTCCCGCGTCTCCCGCCCCCACGACAAGGGCGCGTCGGCGCGTGGGCTGACGCCAGTGGCGGCGCTGCTCGTGCTCTGTTTGCAGCCGGCGAAGAATACGCGGCGCGCACAGGAGCATAAAACACAAACCGGCATCGATAAAGATGATGCCGAAAGAAAGTTGATTATCATCGATGTTGAGCAGCTTGAATGCGCGTGCCAGAAGCAATATGGTCGTCACCGACATGACGGAGACGCCCAACTCCATAATCTCTGTCAGTCCGGTGTAGCGCCAGAGGCGGCGGTAAACGCCGAAGCCCCAGTTGGCTAATCCACGCATAATAACGATGGGGATTGCCAGAATAAAGAGCTGGTCTAAATAAGGAGTGCCCAGCCTGCCGTCGAAGCGAATGAGGAACGAGCAACTGAACGCCGCCGCTGCGATGACTGCGTCCAAAAGAATCTGAGAGATACGCATCCAGGGCAGCCGCGGACGGACCACAGCCACCGAATCAAGTGTTTCTGACTGGGGTGATTGTTCAGATGGTAATAGATTGCTCAATAGACGCGCCTGCCAAGGGTTTAACGACCAAGTGGTCAAGAAGCCCGACTAGTTTAACTCAGAATCTATTGGAAAGGCTTAGGTATGGCTAATGGCAAGCCCTTAATTGCGTTCAATCAGTGGCAGTCTCATAACATTCGGGGCAGATCGAGCCAGGGGCGGGTGTTCGATTTGCGCACACGAACCAGGAAGAGACATTTTAATAAAAGTATCAATCCCAAAACAGCCGCCAGTGGCTCGCCTTTAGAGCCGACCGGTTGTCAAAGACCGAGCCGCACACTGCGCTCCTATTTGATGCGCATGCTGCCTTTATTTTTGGCTACCCATTGCTTGACTTTGTCATACGGCAGACCGAGGGTACGAGCAGTACCTTTGATGGCGTCATCATGAGCGACATCGAGGTCGACGAGCTCATGGTACCGTTTTACGGCTAACAAAGTCATCGGACTTTCTTTCAAGCCGGCCGTCGCTTGCTGTTCGAGCAGATAACCGACCAACCAGCCAATGAAAACACCGACCAGTATTGGCGATGCGATTAGATTGTCATAGCCTGGCATGCCGGTGAGGAAAAAGAACGGCTTAGGCAGAGTAATCCAGAAGTGAAACCCTGATTGAATGACCACGAATACGAGCACGAACATCCAGGGGTTGGCGATGTACTTGTCTAGCGGATCCGGACGGCCGCCTTTGCGGAAAATCTCGTTTTTCGGTTTGCCGAACGTTTGTCCTTTACCGAATCTGCTCTTAGGAACAGGCGGGAAAACCATGTAGGTTCCGAGGATGGTCGCGAGCAAGAACGGCGCGCCAACGAAATACGTGTCGTTCTGTTGCAAAGCACAGTCGTAGTACAAAACAAACATCGGCACGAATATTCCGACCAGAATCAACAGCGCATAACGTGCGGCGCCAAGCTTGGTCTCGACGTGCTTACCGAAAACCCACAAGAAATAGCAGTTAAATGCCATTTGCAAGATGTGAAACGAAGAGAACTCCGTCGTAAACGACGCTGCTAACAGCCCCTTATAGTCGTGATTTTGCATCACATCAGGTTGAATCGCTGACAGGTGAAAGCAATTTTTCATCATCCAACCATCGAGGTGGATGCCTGGTTGAAGAAGACCGTTCTCAATAGAGAAGATCAAAATGTAGGAAAAAATGAGAAGTCCCGTCATCACAGGCGTTATGGGCCTGTCTTGAAACTCCATCCGTTCATTTGGGTCTGTTTGAAGCATTGTTGGCAGCCTGATTCGTATCGTCCCGCGGGTGAACTCAATTATTCCACAGCTGATGTGGATTTTTGCCTGTTAAAAGGCAAGCGGGGGTTGAGCTCGTATGAATTTTATACCCGCCTGGAGGGTCAAATTCAAACCGGAAGGCACAAATTTAGTCAGGATTTGGCTGCGCCCACCACTATGTTGACCAGCCGATTTGGAACCACGATCACCTTTACCACCGAGTTGCCGTTAATCTTTGCTTGCACCTTGGGATCAGCCAGAGCAATTCTTTCCAGTTCGGCGTTCGGTAGCCCACTGGCTACGCAGATTTTGCTTACCACCTTGCCGTTTACTTGCACGACCAGCTCGATTTCGGCGTCTTTGGTGAGATCATCTTCGAACTTGGGCCAGGCATGAACGTGCACCAGCTTGCCTGTCTGTTTAACCAGTCCGGTCTGCTCCCACAGCTCTTCGGAAATATGCGGCGCCATTGGAGCGAGCAGCAGTAGCAGGTTTTTGACGGCCGAAAGCAACAGCGCTTTTTCGTTGTCCGATACCTTGCTGCCTGCTTTGCTATTGCCGTTGCCATTGTTATCAGACAGTTCGGCAACATATTTGTACAGCGCGTTGACAAACTCCATGCAGCGAGCGATGGCAGTATTGAAAATGTACCGTTTTTGATCCAGGTCGTTGCTCACCGCCATGATCGTTTTGTGAGTCAAGCTGTGAATTGCTTTGCCTTTGCTGTCGAGCGCCGCATGGTCGACAGGCGGCAATTTTCCTGCAACAACTTGCTCGGGATCGATGACGCCGTTCTCGATCAGATCGGAGACAAGGCGCCAGACGCGTCCGAGGAATTTGTACTGTCCGATAGCGCCCTCTTCGTTCCACTCCAACTCTTGCTCGGGCGGTGCCGCGAACAAGCTGAAGAGCCGGGCTGCGTCAGCACCGTAGCGCTTGAAGAAGTCGGTTGTACCGACGACATTGCCACGCGATTTAGACATTTTTTCGATGCGTCCGGACTGCGGCGAAAATTTGCACACCATGCCTTGACTGAGCAGATTGGTGAAGGGCTCGCTGGCGGTGACATAGCCTAAATCGCGCAGAGCTTTAGTGAAAAAACGAGAGTAGAGCAGGTGCAAGATTGCGTGCTCGATGCCTCCTACATATTGATCGACCGGCATCCAGTAGTTGACTTTATTTTTCTCGAACGCTTCTTTCGGATTGCGCGCATCGCTATAACGCAGGAAGTACCAGCTTGAATCGATAAAAGTGTCCATCGTGTCTGTTTCACGCCTGCCAGTGCCACCGCATTTGGGGCAGACAACTTGAGTGAAGCTTTCCATTTTCACTAATGGTGAGCCGCCTTCGCCTGACATTTGCACGCCTTCTTCAGGCAAAACGACCGGCAAATTCTCTTCCTTCTCCGCCACGATACCGCACTTCTCACAGTGAATGAGCGGAATCGGACAGCCCCAATAACGCTGGCGGCTGATCAGCCAATCGCGCAGTCTGAATTGCACGCGTCCTTTGCCTACTGCATTGTCTTGCGCCCATGCCACCATTTTCTTTTTCGCGTCGTTGCTCTCCAGCCCGTTGAATGAAGCGGAGTTGAGCATTTTTCCAGGTTCAAGATAGGGCTCGTTGAAGGTCGCCGACGCTTGACCGTCAGGCGAGATAACTTCGACAACAGGCAGATTGAACGTTTTGGCAAACTCAAAATCGCGCTCGTCATGAGCAGGCACGCCCATGACTGCTCCGGTGCCATAGTTCATCAACACGTAATCAGCAGTCCAGATGGGCACGATCTCGCCGTTGAACGGATTGACGACCGAAGTCCCCAGAGGCACACCGGTCTTCTTCTTTTCGCCGGTGATACGATCGAGCTCTGTTTTATGTTTGGCCGCCTCGACATACGCCTCGACACTCGCTTTATGGTCGGCCGCAGTCAACTCCGCCACCAGTGGATTTTCCGGAGCGAGGACGACGTAGCTCACACCGAATACGGTATCAGGGCGAGTGGTGAACACAGTGATCTGAACGTTAGGTTTGCTCTCCACCGTAAAGCGCAGCTCTGCACCTTCGGATTTGCCAATCCAGTTGGACTGCATCAAGCGCACACGCTCGGGCCATCCTTGCAGCAACTGCAAATCCTGCAGCAACTCATCGGCGTATTGCGTGATTTTGAGAAACCATTGGCTCATCATCTTCTGCTCGACTTTCGTCTCCGGATGACGCCAGCAAGCACCGTCTTCCACTTGCTCGTTGGCCAGCACCGTTTGGCACTGCGGGCACCAGTTGACCGGCGCCTCTTTGCGATACGCCAGACCTGCTTTGTAGAACTGCAAAAACAGCCACTGGGTCCAGTGGTAGTAATCGCTGTCGCAAGTGGTTACTTCGCGCTGCCAGTCGTAGCTCGTGCCGAGCTTCTTCAACTGATCGTCGCGCATAAAGCGGATGTTGGAGCGAGTCCACTGTCCGGGGGGCATCTTTCTGGCGATAGCCGCGTTTTCGGCAGGCAACCCGAAAGCGTCCCAGCCCATCGGATTGAGAACGTTGTAGCCCAGCATGCGACGATGACGCGTAATCACGTCGGAGATCGTGTAGACCCGCATGTGCCCCATATGCAGATCGCCGGACGGATAGGGGAACATGACAAGAGAGTAAAACTTCGGTCGCGACTGATCGCCATCGATGGCGCGATAAATCCCGCTCTCTTCCCAAATTTTTTGCCACTTCTCCTCGAGCTCTTGCGGGGAATACTGACTGCCCATCTAGATCTGCCCTCTTCGCGTTACGAAATTATGCGTGCCTTCACCAAACAAGGCGCCACGGTACGGGTTTCTTCCGAAAACCGCACTAATCGATCTTATCTCAGAGAGAAGCAAATAGAGCACCGTGCTAAGATTCTTAGCTGTCTCCGAGCAAAACGTCGAGCCGGCGCAGGGATGTGCCTGGCGGCAAATCGGATGACTGGAAGAACGAAGCAGGCAGATTGCGCAGCCAACGCGCAAACGCGCTTCGGCTGCGATAAGCGCTGCGGTCAGTCCGACCGAGCGCATGGTATAGGAAGCGCCTTAATTATGGAACATCAACAAGCCGTGGCAGAGCACGAAGACCAGATACCGGCGGACATCATGCAGGAAGCGACCGAGCTGGCTCGGGGTGCCGAGGTGCTGCCCGGAGGCGCCACGGGATTGGCGCAAAAACTGCTCTTTGCTCGTAAAGAAGGGCGCCCACTGCGAGTCAAGCTCGGCGTCGACCCGACCTCGAGCGATCTGCACGTCGGGCACGCTGTCGTACTGCGCAAATTGCGCAAGTTTCAAGACTTCGGACATCAGGTGGTGTTGATCATCGGCGGCTTTACAGCGCAGATCGGTGATCCATCGGGACGCAACTCCACTCGTCCCGAACTTACCGCCGAGCAGGTAAAAGCCAATGCCGCCACCTATCTCGAGCAAGTCAGTGCGGTGCTCGACTTGAGCAAAACCGAGATCACTAACAATGCCGATTGGTTGGCGCCCCTGACACTGAAAGATCTTTTGCGCCTGGCCAGCCAGGTGACGGTCAATCAGCTTCTCGCTAAAGAAGCCTTTGGAGACCGACTGGAAAAGCAGCAAGCGGTAGCCTTTCACGAGCTCTTCTATCCGATCTTGCAAGGCTATGACTCTGTCGCGATAAAAGCCGACGTCGAACTCGGCGGCACCGATCAGCGCTTCAACATACTGCAGGGCCGTGAGCTTCAACCTCGATACGACCTGGAGCCTCAGCTCGCCATGCTTCTGCCGCTGCTTGAGGGCACTGACGGTGAGAAAAAGATGTCCAAGTCGTACAACAATTACATCGGGCTGAAGGACGAGCCTACCGATATGTACGGTAAGTGCATGCGCATTCCTGATGACTTGATTGTCAAATATTTGAACTTGGCGACCGCACTAACGGGCAAAGAGATAGATGAGATTCATGCGGAGCTGAAGGGGGGAGGAAACCCTAAATCAGCAAAAGAGAGATTGGGCATGGAGCTGGTTAGGCTTTATCACGGCGATCAAGCGGCTGAAGCAGCTCATGTCGAATGGAACAAAGTGCACAGTCAAAAACAGATTCCGGACGAAATGCCATCATATACGGTGGCAGAGCCAACTCAGCTGTTTCGCCTGCTCGTCTCGGCCGGTCTGGTCAATGGCAGTGGCGAAGCCAAACGTCTCATCCTAGATGGCGGCGTCAAACTGGACGGCGAGCAACTGAAAGAGCCCAACGCGCTCGTCGAAATTCCAGCAGGCACAAGCAAGATCCTGCAACTGGGTCGGCGCAAATTCGTTCGCCTGGTCTCCGGCTAACGGGCGAAGCAAATCTGTTTCCAATAAACTCTGGCTGTCGCGAACAAGGACACAACTTGTATGTGTTTGTTTGTTTAATTTCGGAGATTTTGGGCGCTGCAGATGGCGCGCCGGCGCCAATCCAAACCGATTGCTGGTGGCAATTATTTTCCGCGCTTTTTGATTGCTGCCAGCAATTATTTGGGCGCCAATGGCTTTTTATTGCTGGTAGCAATAATTTTCGGACACTTTTGATTGCTACCGGCAATCGCCTGTCCGAGACCGGATGTCCTGACAGAAAAAGAGCCGGTTTTGGGTTACCATGTCCGTGGGTGTTATGCATCTTGGGACGCGTAGTCAAGCGCTATGAACTTTGCCCCGTATATTCTGCAGCCGACGAGAAGCTTTCGCTTCGCAACGACTAAGCCGCTCACAGAGTGCGCCGATACTTTGCAGTCAATTGTTGGTCCGGGACAGAATGCCGGGAAGGCAAGACCGCTGGTCGGAAATATCGGAGCGGAAGGTTTTACAGTTCAACGCCGTCCTGGCTTAGCGGGAATGTTGTTCGCTCCCTCGTTCGAAGGGAAATATGAAGTAGCCGGCGACAACACCGATGTTGTCATCAAGAGTTCACTCAACAAGGTCGGCAAAGCGCTGCTAAACGCGGCCATCAATACAATCTTGGGTGCAGTGATCGGTGTCGTTGTTTGTCTGGCGATGTTGCCTGATGCTGTCGCCGTTTCCTATGCATTCCTTTGCATGGTGCTGATACCTGCATTCATACTCGTTTTTGCCACCGCCCTCGGGCACTTTGTCATCGCATTCGACACCAAGTTCGTCAGGAATTTGTTGAGCAAACAACTGGGCGCCACTCAAACGGAAGTGCCCGTGAAAGACGGTCCCATCCTGAAGACGTTGTTGCAAGAAGCGTACGCAACACCGTCAACCATACTGCTTTTTATTCTCTGCGCTTACGGCTTGCACTCAGTCTATGCCAAATTCTGGGCGGAAGGCGACTACATGAAGACCGCGGCACTTACCCGCCCCGTTGAAGTTTTCACGTCATCACTGTTGGGACCGAAAAGTTTTGTCGCCGCCGATTGTCGATACTATCTGGCCGAATCGTTGCGCTGTGCAGTGCGCCTGAGAGAGGCATCTGAGCTTTACGAAGAGAACACCAAGGCATTCAAGGCTGACAGCGGTCCGATGGCCGGCTTCCTGGCCAGCAACTATTTTGGTCTGGCACGCATTGAAGACGAGGAAGGTCGGCACCAGGATGCGGAAGTGCATTACCAAAAGGCGATCGATCTGTGGTCTGCCGACAAAAGTATCGGAGCGAACAATCCATGGGCGGCGAAGGGGTTGGATCGCTTAGCCATGCTGAATCTGAAAGAGAACAGATTCGATCAAGCGAAAGCAGCGATGAATAAAGCTTTGCAAATAGACAAAGCGCTAGGAGACAACTCTTTCCGCAGTGTTGGCGAAGACCTCAACGACCTGGCACTCATATACGACAAAGAGGAAGACTTCAAAAAGGCGGATGCCACTTACAAAGAAGCACTGGCGGCCAAGGAGAAATCTGTCGGGAAAGATCACTACACTGTCGGCACGACATTGAACAATCTCGCTGACATCGAAGATAGGCTCGGACACAAAGAAGACTCCGAGCGCCTCAAAAGTCGCGCCGACCGCATCTGGTTGTCGTGGCTGGGTGGCGATTTCAATCGCTATCCCGACGACATGCAACGGTACAGACAGCTGACCAAGATGGCCAACAGCGATTATGAGCGGCCCAATGCCGACACGCGTTTTGACGGGCTGCGTCCTTATCTCGGCAGATATTGAGCGAGCAGAAAACGCCAACGCGCGCCACTGTATCCGTCCTCGTGGCGGGTGTGCTTTGGAGCTTTAGCGGCGTACTGATCAAAGCCGTGCACTGGGATTTCATGCGCATTGCCGGGGTGCGCAGTATGGTGGCGGCGGCCATACAGTTTTCATTCCTCGTTTGGCTTTTCCGCCGGAGGTCCTCTCAACGCCAGTCGTTTTTTAGCACTGCGGGCGGTGCTTTCGCTTCCGTTTTTGCACCGAGCAAACCTCACTGGCTGGGGGCAATTGCCTTCGTGCTCAACATGCTCGCTTTGGCATGGGCGTTTCGCCTGACAAACGCAACCAACGCCGTTTTTCTTCACTACAGCGGCATCGTGCTGGTGGCTTTGTTGAGCTATCGGGTCTTGAAACAACCGCTCAAGCGATCTGACTGGAACGCACTGGCTCTGGCAACCTTTGGCATTTTCCTATTCTGTGTAGATGGTTTCCAGCTCAACGCACCGCTCGGCACCGCCCTTGGTGTCTCATGCGGATTGACTCTGGCCACCACCCAGTTGTGCCTGGGATTGCGAGCACGAGATAAAAGTGGTGAGAATGGAGCATTAGAAACCATTTTATTAGGCAATCTCATCACCAGCGTGATTGCTCTACCTCTTATATTGAGCGATCCGACAAATCTTCCGCCGTCTAGAGATTGGTGGCTTCTTTTAGCGTTGGGAATCTTTCCCTGGGGACTGCCTGATCTGATTTATGTATTTGCCATCGAAAAAGTGCCCCTCTTTCGCGCCTTGATACTGGGGCTCTCCGACCCAATCTTGACGGCTGTTTGGCCGCTTCTCTTTCTGCACGAATATCCTACTCCCCTGGCGATCGTCGGATCGGCAATAGTACTGTGGGCCATCATCTATCAAGCAAACGCAGCGCGAAAGTTGGAGTAGCGCGGCAATGAAGTAGGCGCACGATGCCCATGAACAGAGTTGAGGCTCCGACAGCGAAAAAAAGGGCGCCGGCTAGAAGGGCGCTCCAAAAACGTTGTGCGGAAAAACAAAAAGGAGGGGCGATTTGCTCGCCCTCTCCCAGTTTTTATGGCAACAAACCTACGGCTGTCCGCAGGTGGGCTGATTATCGATCTGCAGCTCTGTCTGGACGTAATCCTGGCAGCCGGCGGTTAAACCGAACGCAGGAATGATGGTGGCGCCGTTAAGCGTCGGCTTGATCACCTTTACTGTTCCTTGAGTGCTCATGCCGGGCAGAAAGACAAGCGAGACCGCATTGAGAGTGTCGCCAGCTTCGTAGGCAGTATCGCCGGGGAACGGAAAGACTGTCTCCGCCGCCGACAATGGAATCGAGTAAATCGCATAGCCAGTGGAGGAATCTTGACCGACGTAGAACTGGTTAGCGCCATTTGGGTAGCTGCAAACGATGCGGTTGGTTCCTGTGCCTCCACCCGAGAGGTTGAAGTTGATGAACAAGTCCGGACCGATATTGTTGTTGCAATTAGAGGCGTTGTTCAGCTCGTAGGTGAAGCTGTTAAACGTCGTTGTCGAATTGAGCAGATTGACGCGGAATCCGGCGGTAGTGCAAGCGTACTGGCTGTTCGGTACTTCATCGCCGTAAAAGTCATAGATGCCGAGTGTGCCGTTAGTCACCCATTGCGACTTGACGTCATAACCGTGAGTGTTGCATTTGAACGCGGTGGCGGAAAGCGGAAGCGTGGTCGTTCCACCAGAGCCACCGCCACCGTGATAGGGGTTAGTGCTGTGATAGGGGTTACTGTCGTGATAGGGGTTTGTGGACTGACCGGTAGCCGGCGTCGAGACGATGGTGTTGGCCATCATGATCCCAGCCACCACGGCGGTCGAAGTCAGAGCAAACGTGAGGGTTTCCCCTGCGCGAAATTTGATCATGTTGCCTCCTGGTAATAATCAGATTCGGAAGAAGATGAAGAGGGGCAGATTTTTCTGCCCCTGCAAAGATTGTCGCTATTGGCAGTTATTAGACAGGCACGAGAAGCCGTTATTGTCCAATTCAACTTGCACGAAGTTCTGGCATCCGGTAGTCAAACCGAAAGCCGGCACGGTGACGATGCCGTTCAGTCCGTAGTTAGTGACTTTAACCGTTCCTTGAGTGCTATTGCCCGGGAAGAAGACAAGAGCTACGTTGTTGAGGGTGTCACCGGCGGCGTACGGAGTATCAATCGCAGGAGAAGTAGGGTTGGATATATTGGCAGGGTACCCAATCTCGAAAGCCGAAGCCGGAATCGAATAGATCGTGTAGCCGTTTGAATCCGTACCTACAATATAGTTCGAGCTGCAAACTACGCGGTTGGTGCCGGTGCCACCACCAGGCAAGTTGAAATTGATGAAGACATCGGGACCGATGGCGTCGTTGCAATCAGCGGAGCTGTTGAGCGAATAGCTGACAGAACTAAGAGTTGTCGTCGAGTTTGTCAAATTCATCGTGATACCGGCGTTGGTGCAGCCATATGCACTGTTCGGAACTTCATCGCCGTAAAAGTCGTAGATACCGATTTGACCGTTCGTCACCCACTGAGACTTGACGTCGTATCCTCGGGTGTTGCATTTGAAAGCAGTCGAGGAAACTGGAAGCGTGGTCGAGCCGCCCGAGCCGCCGCCATGGTAGGGGTTATGATAAGGGTTTGTGCTGTGATATGGGTTGTGATAGGGGTTCGTTGATTGACCGACAGCAGGGGTCGAAACCAAAGAGTTTGCAACCACAATGCCCGCAACCACGGCGACAGATGTCAACCCTAACGTCAAAGCTTCTCCGAAGCGTTTTCTGAACATTGAACTCTCCTGGTTATCGGCCTGATGACAATTAAGTCAAAACAAGCATAGTAAAAGGTTCCCGCCCAGAAATCATAGCAAACTGGGGGCGCCAACAGCACTTTTCAACTGGAGATTTTCGATACCGCTCGTGGTGCCAGGTCCTGGCGAAAACCTAGGCGGAGAGTGATTTTTGGGCTGCATGCGAGGTTGACACGATATTGTCAACAGCACGGCTTTGTTGCAGATTTTATTGCGACGTATACTTGCGCAGCATCTTTTCGACCTCGGCGACAAGTGCCTCTCTCTTGAGGACGTTCGAACCGAAATCGGCTACGAGCGGTGGTACGTACTCAACAGGAAACTGCTCCAACATACGCATCAAGTGCGCCCGCCGGCGCATTTCCGGTCGAATCGGCCAGGTCTGCCCCCGGCGGCTGTGTGGCGGAACGATGCTTTGCGCAGTGAAACACAGATCCGAACGAGCCAGTTGGACAATATCGTCCCACTGCCAGTGGAAGGCATCCGGATAAAGACTCAAAAACGTAATCGCGTTGTCGATAACCCAGGCAGAGTAATTATCCAGGTACGGACCGAAGTGATTCAACGTTCTGCCCGGGTGTTGAAACACAGGCTCGCCGAACTCTTGACTCTGCAAGCCAGCCAACGCCGGGACGTACATGTTGTCGTAATCGACTAACTTCATGCCCTGCGGTGTCACGAAAATATTGCTATGGCTCAAGTCACCGTGCGCGATACCAGCCGAGTAAAGCGCTTGCATCATGCCGCGAAAACGGCTGAGGGCCGTATCGATGGTCTGTTGCGCTTTAGCAGACTGCTGTTTTTGCATCGCTTCGGTCTCGGACTGCCCGGCCACCCACAGTTGCTGCATCGACCACAGATGTTTTTCCAGGGTAGTTCCTTGCACCCAATCCATTTTCAAAATGGGAAACCAGCGACCAGCCGCGAAGATTCCTTCGCGCTGATACTCGAAATCAGCGAAATAGTTTTTGGCGTTGCCCGAAATGATGTTCTTGATGGCGTTATAACGCGTTTCGCGCTCGGGGTTATCTCTGAAAAAACATTTGACTGCCAAGTGTCTGTGCTGGGCCTTGAAATGCAAGACGATGCCGTGTTTGCCTTGCGAAAATTCGAAAGTGTACTGCGCCCGCCGCAACTCTCTATCCTTGAAGGACATCGTCGGCTGTTTGGCGGATTCTTGATACGCTTCGGGCTTGGGCCAAGTCGCGGACGCAGCGGCAAAGTCGACAGCGCTGGAATGAATCTCACGTGCTCGTTCTCGCGCAGAAGTAATCTCGCCAGGCTGAGGCAGCAGAGGCAGATCTTCCGCAGGCGCAATGGGCTCGTCCAGGTTAGGCACTTGATCCGGCTTGCACCGCAACAGCGTTCTGACAACGCGACCGATTGTACGGATGTAATCGCTGGCGTGATATTCGAGCAGTGAAAAGGCAAGAGAACGCAGCGGTGTAGCGAAGTCGGACTGCCTGAACAACAGACATTCATCGCCGCCTCCGAGACGCTGCCAAAGCGAAGGATCTACGGAAAGACAGGCAAGCGACGAGTAGATGACCCAGGAAGAGAAGTTATCGATCGTCGGTCCAAAATGTTCGGCATTGCGCATCGGATGCTGATAATTCGGGTGCCCGAGTTCATTGCTCATCTGTCCTTTGAACCCAGGAACGAAGGTGCCATCGTAGTCAACGAGTTTGAAGCCTTGATTGATAACAAGAATGTTGCCATGCTGAAGATCACCATGCGCGATACCACGGTCGCGCAAACCGCGAGTCATACGGCGAAAATAATCGGCGACTTGATGAAGGAGATGCTGATTGGAAGTGTGTTCGTCCACGAACTGTTCGAGACTTTTACCCGCCACCCATTCCATTTTCAAAATCGGATACATCTGATCGCGGATCTTGATGCCTTCGTCGATGTACTCGAACGGCACCGCCTCGGGAAACGATGCCTGACGCAACCAGTTGCCGATTTCGTGATATCGATAGCGCTGATTGTCGAAAGCTCGCAAGAAGCAGCGCACGGCAAAATCGCGGCGCGCTCCTTTTATGTGATAGACGCTGGCGAAAGCACCCGATATTGGGCGGGGCAGACCTAAGATGTCGAGTTCTGCCTCACCCTGCTTTAAATCGGGATCGACAAAAGAGGTAGAGGGCAGCTGCACTGCTTCATTGTAATCTTGGGGCGTCGGCCAGGACATCTCATTCCCCATTGCGCGCCGGGAGCAAGCCCAGATTATATATAACGGTAGAGATATATCGGCCAGTGACGCATAGTTTTCATCGAGTTCCATGCCGGAGTGTCTCAGTACCAACCGGTTCATTTTGCAGCGACAACATATAAGGAGGAAGAGAATTGCCTGTTTCAACCCTTGATTGGCTGCCTGATTCATGCGTCAATTAGCATCGGACAACCATCCGGAAGTCAGGAGTTGAGTTACCAAGCATGCCGTATGTAGCTGAGATCAGCCGCTCTAACCCTTCGTGTTTTCTCTTCCTTGTCGACCAATCGGGATCGATGCAAGACCCGTTTGGAGGTTCTGTTCGCAGCACCAAAACGAAAGCATCCGGCCTCGCGGACGCAGTCAACAAGCTGTTGCAAAATCTTGTCATCAAGTGCGCGAAATCAGAAGGGATCAGGGATTACTACTACGTGGGTGTGATCGGCTATGGCGGGAAAGGCGTGGCGCCCGCTTTTGGCGGACCGCTGAGCGGCAAAGAGCTTGTCCCGGTGAGCGAGATTGGTAATAACCCGGCCCGTGTCGAGCAGCGCAGCAAAAAAGTGGATGATGGCGCCGGCGGAGTGCTCGATCAAACAATCAAATTTCCCGTCTGGTTCGATCCGGTGGCAGAGGGCGGTACGCCAATGTGCGCAGCCTTCAGCAAAGCCACGTCCATCTTGATCAAATGGCTCACTGCGCATCCCAACTGTTTCCCTCCCATCGTCATCAATGTCTCCGATGGCGAATCGACCGACGGAGACCCGTACCAGCCGGCTCAAGATCTGATTACTCTCACCTCCACGGACGGAGAGGTGCTGCTCTTCAATCTGCACATCTCTTCCTCGAATCATCTGCCTATCGAATTTCCGGATGTGGATGACAATTTGCCGGACGAGCACTCGAAAATGCTTTTCAGCATATCGAGTCATCTGCCGGATTACATGCGCAAATGGGTCGGGCAGGAAGGCATCGACGTCTCCTACAACACGCGCGGATTTGTCTTCAACGCCGACCTGGTCTCAGTGATTCGTTTTCTCGACATCGGCACCCGTCCAAGCAATCTGCGCTGACATGCGAATTCTTTCCACAGCTTTCTGGCTGCCGAAGAAAGGCAACGCGCCGGATGAATACGAAGATGCCGTGTTTCCCAGTGAAAGTTTCGACAGTGATTCGATCGCTGAATTTAAATGTGCCGTTGCCGATGGCGCTACGGAGACGTCGTTTGCAGGCTTATGGGCGAAACTTCTGGTTGAAGGTTATTGCGGTCATCTGGACATTCACCAACTGCGCCAGGAGTGGAACGATCAGGTGCACGAGAAATCGCTGGCCTGGTACGCGGAGCAGAAAGTTAATAGCGGCGCCTTCGCCGCTCTGGTCGGTCTGACGATTTCCGCGGACTCTTCCTGGAAGGCAGATGCAATCGGCGACAGTTGTCTCATGCAAACACGCGACAACAAAATTCTCTTCAGTTTTCCCATCCTGCTTGCAGATGATTTCAATAACTCACCCTTCTTACTTTCCACATCTCTCAGTGATGCCACAGGTGATACCGGTCTGCCGGAGTCGAAGAAGGGAGAATGGCAGCCCGGCGACGTGTTCTTGCTCATGTCTGATGCTCTTGCGCACTGGACGCTGAAACGGAATGAAGATCACGGCGACGCCCTCACCTGGATCGATCAGCTCACAGACAACGAATCGTTTGAAGCATTCACCGACCTCGAACGCAGCACGCTCGACAAAGACGGCCGCCCTCTCATGCGCAACGACGATGTTACACTCCTCAGGGTGAAGGTCGACTAATTGCCCTTGGTCTTTTTGCCTTCGCCGAATCCGTCCGAGCCAAGGTCGAGCCCGCCGACGATATCTTCCAGAGTGTCTCGATCTGATTTACCGAGTAAGATCGCGCGCTCGTCCTTGGTTATTTTGTAGTTGGGCACAGCGAACAACGCAGGATCCACGGTCACCTTCTGGGCTTTGCTGGTTTCAAATCGCGGCTTCCACGATTGATCAGCAATGATATTGCGATTTGCCAACGGGATTCCTTTGACTAAAGAGCAGCAGTACAACCCCTGCATAAACTTGGAGATCTCGGGTGCCGCCGGAATTTGATCGGTCATTATGAAATCGATACCGAGAACCTTATAGGAAGGGGCGTTGACGCCATAGAGCTGGGTGTGCGGTTTGACCTCATGCGGCTGCGAGGAAAAATACTTCACCGCTTTCAGTCCCGCATACGATGTTGGTTCCCACTTAATCGGCGCAGCATTACCAGGAGAGAATGCGCTGTAGAACATGCGGTTGCCGTGACCGTTGAAATATGCCAGAGGATACTGAATTTCGACTTTGTCCGCATCTCTGAACACGACGACTTTCCAGTCCGGTTCTCGACATATGAAGACGCAGCCCCGGCCAACGTCCTCGGCCCGAACTGCGTTTTGACTGATGAAGACGCGAAACTTGCCGACAATTGTACTCTGGTCGAGGCGCCACGCCGGTATAGGTTGGGCAGGTTTATCGGCAGATTTCGCGCTCGTCGCAGGGCTGTTCAGCGGCGATTTTGTCGTGCTGACGGCAATTTTCGAATTCGCAGCCGGTCCAGCCACCACTGTCTTTGCTGCCGGAACAGCAAGAGCGGGCGCCACGGCTGAGAGCAGCAGTAGTAGATAGAAACAGATGTTTCTCAACGGATGAATACCGATACAGGTCTTAGCTTTATTCCCGCCCCGTCAACCGACGCCATGTTGCTGGGCGACATTTCGTCCGCGAAAATGCGGTCAGTAGACCATCATTTTCATACAAAAGACGCTGCCGCCGGACTTCATGAATTCGGATGTATCGACTTCGACCGGGTTAAAACCTGCGGATTCGAGTTGAGCACAAGTTTGTCTCGAGCCTTTTTGCAGAACTACATTGTGTCCCAGCGCCACACAATTGCAAGCAAAGTTGAACGCGTCGGACTCGGGCACTTCGATTACTCGATTGAAGCAGTGACGGATCAACCTGAGCGATTCATCGTCGAAAGCAGGCGGATAGATGACGACCGTATTTTCGTCTAGAGCCGCGAAGCAAGTGTCGAGGTGATAGAAAGTGGCAGTCGTGAGCCGCAGCATAGCCACCGGCACGTCGAGCAATTGGCACAACAACGGCGCGGAGCGCTCCTCCGTTCTGTTGCCAAAACCCAGCCAGAGCAGACGGTGTCCCGGATGCCAGATAGCATCGCCCTGCCCTTCGAAAACAGGCATTGCTTCTGTCGTTGCGCACAGAGGCAGTATCTCGTATTTCTGTTGCTTGAACCAATCGAGATAATAGGGAATCTCACGCTGACGAGATTGATACGCCATACGCGCTGGCACTACATACGGTGCGGAAGCAGCGGCACCATCGGCGCCACCGTCTGCAAATCGCGGTTTCACTCCAGGCAATACTTGATTGGCAGCGAACACCATATCTTCGAATCCGTCCACCGCCGGCACCACATGCACCGGGTATCCGCATTTCTCGAATGCGCTTTTCACCTCGAACCACTGACGCTGCGCCAGGGCGACATCGACTTTACCGACTTGCCCTTTCATGAAGGCGTTTTTCGTCTCTTTGACGTCGAAGCAGGTGGGCTCGCACATCAGAATCGACGTGGGATCCACCTGCTTTTCGATGTCGGACAGAGAGAGCTCACGCGCTTGAGCGAATGTGCGCAGACACGAATACTTTCTCTGGCTTGTCGTCATTGTTTAACCGCTGTACTTGACCGAGCAGCCGTACGATTTGGTCGTGCGGGTGGCTATGCTTTTGCCTGAAAGCGCCTGGTCGAGCGCTTCACGCACATAGTTTTTGGCGGTCTTGATGCTGTCCGGATCCGGTACCGGCTTGTCATCGATGGCGCCGGAGTATTCGACTTTGCCGGTCTTACTGATGACGAACATATCAGGCGTTGTTTTGGCGCCGTACAATCTGCCCACCTTACCGTCAGCGTCAACGAGGAAGTGGGTGGGTTCGGCGTTGTACTCGCTGAGAATCTTTTTGTACTCGTCGGCTGTGTGGCTGCCCGGTTTGCCCTGAGCAGAAGAGCAGATGGTGAGCCAAACTACGCCTTTACCGGTGTACTCTTTCTGCAAAGCCTGCATGTTATCGCTCTTGTAGTGCTTCTGCACGAACGGGCACTGGTCGTTGAACCACTCCAGCACCACGAATTTGCCACGAAACGAATCAAGTTTGACGCTCTTGCCGTTGATGTCGTTAAGGGTGAAATCAGGCGCTTTCTTGCCGACTTCAGCTTGCGAGACGATTGTCTCTTCGGCGGCTATCCCGGCGGAAAAGGGAACGGCAATCGGCATCGACGCCAAAAGCGCGGAGAAAAGAAGCCCGGAGACAATTTTCTTACTCATATCTTCAACCCCAGTAGGAACGAGCCATTCTATAGCGCCTGACCGCCGCCTGCCCGGATTTGCTATCCAACCGATTAACAGAAGTTAGTGTTTGCCTTCCCACCCCGAGACGCCCCGCCCGCCCAGCCTTGTCGCGCCTCAGCCTTATTCCGTATATAATGATCGTCACCGGACGGGGACATAGCTCAGTTGGTAGAGCGCACGGATCGCACCCGTGAGGTCAGGGGTTCGAATCCCCTTGTCTCCAAAGTTTTCTGAAATCAGCAGATATAACGGAACATGCTCTTTTGAACTGCCGTCAGAGCACGCAGGCAAGAGGGCGGGAAAGTGTATTACGATCATGTACCGGAAGGTGTGTCTTACGAGCGTCTGCTGCGGGTTTTGCAGCAACGAACGACAGTCGACAAGCCGTACGACGAAAGACTGTACCTGGTGAAATTGACAAACGACCTCTGGGAGCATGTTCGTGAACTGCGCGCCGACTTCGGCAAGAAATCGAGGCGCTCGGACGCAGCCTAGCTGAATACGCCCTGCCTGATTTGATTTCCTGTTTTGGTGAAGAAACGTCTCGCCACGTAACGCTCGCTCGGAAATCCGCTCCCGCTGGCGCCGCAAGCGTTTAGTGGGTGAACACTTTTACTACAGAGAGCAATTGCCGCTAGTTTGTATCGGGCTGTCCATATGAAACCGCCGCAATTAAGCAAAACGGTTGTCGGCTGCTGTATATATTTTGGTCCGACGGTTAAAGGATGTCATGATCATTATGCGTACAGCAATTCAATCTTTCTTTTTTGCCCAGGTTGTCCTTGAGAAAGCGTGGCAGCAAGTTGCGGACTTCAGCACCGCGGTGACCCGTCAGTACGTGCGCACACCGCTGCAGAAATCATTGCGCGACCTTCTCGGCACCAGCGATTCCTCCAGTGAAGAACAACTGCGCGGCGAAGTCGATGGCATTCGCCAAGAGCTGCAAAGCCTGCGCCGTGACGTACGAGACTTGCAGAAAACGCCCGCCTAACGGCGCTTAGAACTTAGCGCGGCAGCCGCCAACCCGGCGATCGATGCAGCCAAGAGCGCTCCACCGATGGTGCGCTTCCGTTTGCTCGCTCCCTTGGCAAACTCGACATCCTCTTCGCTCTTCCCGAAGGGTTGCTCGCCCGAGTCGGTTTTAGAACGCTCATCTCTTTGCGCTTGTCGCACCATCTGAACAGCTTGTTCGCTGTTAATCAGATGCTTCTTAAGCAGATTGTGGCTTCGCACTCCGCATTTATAAGTGCTTTCATCGATAACTTCGAGCGCCATGAGCAGACTGCCGATCAGCTCTGGATCAGACTTCAGCTGCGCCATCGCCTCTTCAACCTGATAACTCTGTACCACTCCGGACCGAGTCAGCAGGTCAACGAAAGTAAGCGCCTCGGGCGCGCGGATTGGCGCCGGGACCGGCGTCAAATCAGAGTCCATGGTGAGATTGAACGACGGCAGCTCGCGTATGTCGGGCGCCGGAGCAGGCGAAAACTTGAGGGTGTCATTGGCGCGGCGGGGCTTGGGCAGTCCATCGCCGCCTGTAAAAGATTCCTCCGCTTTGACCCAGAGCATGAAAGCCGCCTTCAGGCTGGCAGTTGCGTCGCGCCGTGATATCTCCCCGGCGATGACCTTCTCCTGGATCTGCATAATGGTCGGAAAAAACTTCGGTGACAGTATGCCCTCCAGTACCAATGCCGAGCCAAGAGGGAGCAGATTGGAAGAGCTCGTGTTACGAGCAATCTCCAACTGTTCTTCCGTGACAATGTTCGAGTCGAGCAAAAGCTCTGCCAGGTTGCCCATCTCGCCGTTGTAAGAGCCGATCCATTTGAGCTCGAAGAGGGCCTCCTCGAAAGAAGTTTCCCGGCTAAAGACCTGATGCAAAGCAGCAGAGGCCATCTCCAATTCGACCCGCTCGTCTCGCAGGAGCATCTGCGCTTCCAGAGCGGCTTTCAGGAGGTCTTCCCGAATACAGCCGGAGGCTATGAGAACGCGACCGATCGGAACTTTCAAACGCCGTGAGACCTGGGCCGCCTCTACAACATCACCAGATTTCAACACCCCTGAGTGAACCAGAAGTTCGCCCAACTTGAGGAATCTCTCATCCGCGACGGCTTCGTTCATAAATACCTCGGTGCAATCGACGTTGGCATTAAGCCTACATCCCAAGCGGATTTCGTGTATTAATGTCGTCTAGTTGTCACCGATCGATGTCGATTGCATATACTTAAAGCCGCAACTCGTGCCACTGTTTATGGTGGCACGAGCGCGACTTGCTTTGCGGGTGGCAATAAATTGGCTAGGCAGACAGCATGCGGATCGGGGTCAGTAACGCTGCTTGCTTGAGCGCTGCCTATACGCACTAAGATACAGAATGAATGTGATCCTACGGTGATCGAACCGTTCAGGCTCGATGAAGTTTCGAAGAATTTTCTTGAGATCGTGTGAAGACGATTTTTAATTTGCCTCTTCCTGGTCGATCGAATACCATACATACATATGGGACAAGTTAATTGCGGGAGGCGTGCTGCCGCTTTTCGAGGAGGCATACATGTACCAATGGAGGGTCAATCAAATCAAACTCAGTCTTATGGAGCGCGTTCTAAATCATATGGAGCGTCAGGGCTTTGAAGTCCAAAGCATCATTCCTTTGTATGGAGCCGAAAGAGAAGTGGTGCTAGCCGGAAAAAAGCTCGTTAAGGACGGCGCCCTGCCCGCGCGTTCTGGCATTCCGGCGGTAACGGACCGCGATATCGAGACGATATATAGAAAGTAGGTAGCGGCGTGAATTCACTAAAACTGTACCTGCATTTGCTCTGCAAGCCCGCGGTGAGCCGACTTGCTCATTCTCTTGCGTATGCATTTCACTGGTTGAGTGCCGAGTGCGAGCACAAACAAGCGAAGGCTATTCACGTAGAGAGATTTTGTCCAAGCCATCACCGCGCAATTTCAGGATGCACATGCTCAATCTCGTGCGCGATATTATCGAACATGCGCGTTGCAGACGTGCACGGGCGTGTCTGTCGTATCGCGCATGAGACCCGCTATACAAGAGCTCATTGATTCCCATGCCATGTTCATCCATCACCCTCTGCCTGGACCGCATCGCTAAGACCCGGTCCAGCACAATGTTTCAGCGGCCAGCCAGTGCATCCTCACGCGGTACTTTGTACCAAGTTCGGAACTGCTCAGGAAAAGTTACGTCACTCCGCTCGTAATGACCAACTTCAACTGGTCAGTGTTGAGGAGGAAGATATGGTAACGATTTATACAGAAAGAGGCGTCGCTGGAGAAGTTCTCGCTGAAAAACAGACGAAGCCTTTTTACTTTGGCCGCATGATGGCCATCTCACTGGGTACTGCACTGTTGCTTTCGCTGGTTGCGGTCGCGAACTTGTCCGCCGACGTCAAAGTATTCACCGACAATTGCTGCCCTTATATTCAGCAGCGCTTGTCCGAAATCAACCCCGCTAGCCTAACTCAGAAATAAGTTGGACTTGGTGGGTGACCGTTATTGTTAGGACGATACACAATGTCGTCCTGACATTAGTAGAAGGAAGCCGGCACCAGTTGTGGTGCCGGCTGTGCGCGTTTTTAAGGCTGAGAAGCACCGGCTTACTTGCGAGCTAATCTGCAGCGGCATCTCCGCTCGAAGCGGGCGCCTTGATGGCGCCGCTAAAGCGCGCGCTCAATATCGTTGCAGTAAGACCACTAACCGCAGCAAAGACGAGCCAAAGTCCCGGCATGGCGCGGTTGCCGGTAGTATGGATCAGATAAGTGCTCACTGCCGGAGTAAACCCGCCGAAGATCGCGGTCGCCAGGCTGTACGCTATCGAGAAGCCCGAGGTTCTAATATGCGCGGGCATGATCTCGGTCAGGTAGACAACCGCAGCGCCATTGAATGTTCCATACACAAACGAAAACCACAACTCCACGGCTAGCAAATTCAAAAATGAAGGATTGTTCGTCAGCAGAACAAGTGCAGGATAAAAAGTGATGATTCCGAGAATAGTGGCGGTCATGAGAACACGTTTTCGTCCGATGCGATCTGACAGTGCACCAAAGCCGACCACCCACAAAAGGTTTGTCACCCCCACACAAACGGTGACAATCAAGCTGTCGATCGAATTCAGTTTTAAAACTTCTTTGCCGAACGTGGGCGTGTAAGCGGTGATGAAATAGAAGCAGACCGTCGACATCGTCACAAGCAACATGCCGCTGAGCACCAGTCGCCAATTAGACAACGTCGTGCGCAAGATTTCGGAAGTCGTCGGATGTTCGGTTCGTGCTGAAAATTCTGCGGTCTCTGTCAAAGTCCTACGAACGATAAATATGAGCGGGATGATCAGACAACCTATTACAAACGGTATTCGCCAACCCCATGTCTGCATCTGTTCCTTGGCGATAAAGGTGCTGAGCACAACACCGACCAGAGCGACGAACACGACCGCAATCTGCTGGCTGCCCGACTGCCAGCTCACATAAAAACCTTTATTCTTGGCAGTAGCAATTTCAGAAAGATAGACAGAAACTCCGCCCAGCTCAGCGCCGGCAGAAAACCCTTGCAGCAGGCGTCCCAAAACCACAATGGTCGGCGCCACAAAGCCGATCTGCGCAAACGATGGAGTAAACGCAATCGATAAAGTGCCAACCGACATCAATGCCAGCGTCATTAGCAGTCCGGCTTTTCGTCCGTGCCGGTCGATATACGATCCAAGCACGATTGCACCGAGCGGACGCATCAAGAATCCGGCGCCAAAGGTCATGAACGACGCCATCAGAGAAGCGAATTCGCTCTCGGCCGGGAAAAATGTTTTTCCGATGGGAACGGCGTAGTACGCGAAGACAAAGAAGTCGTACATCTCCAAAAAGTTGCCGCTGCAGACCTGCACAACTTTCCAGATTTTCGAGAGATGAGATGAATTATCCACGCGACCGGCCCTGACTCCGCCACAATTATAGGGCTTTTGTCACGGACCTTCGGCCGCATCTAAACTAGAACCGCTGTTGCCGCAGGGTCCGCTCAGTTGAATGCGCCAGATGTTGTAATTGGGGAAATGCTTGCCTGACAACAACTGCGTTGCCGTCAGCTCGGTTCCTTCCCGGTTAAACCAGGCCACAGCCGCTGTTGAACCGCCAGGCGTGTATTCAGGATAGCCTTTGGTCTGGAAGTGAGTGAGCTGCTGCAAATGGGAGCCGTCGGCATCCATGATCATAAACTCGCTCTTTAGACTGAGAATTTTGTCGCTGTTCTTCAAATGCCTGTAAGGATACGAGCTCATGAACGTGATTTTCTTTCCATCCGGCGAAAACAAGCCATGCTCGTCCCATACGTCAGGAGTGTTGGTCAGGTTAGTCAGCTTGTTGGTCCTGGTATCGAGAATGAATTGATCTTGCCCCTTAGCGTCTTTCAGCCCCACATCGGACGTGAGCAACAAATCATGACCGTTGGGCGAAAAATTGCCGGGCTCGAACCACTTTCCGTCGAGAGCAAATTTGAACACCGAATCCAATTGAGGAGTATCATCAAGAGCTGAAAACTGCGCGCCGTCTAGTTCCCACACGGCGAACGGTGCAGATTTACCGATCGGTCCTACGTTCTCAGCCCAGACGAGTTTTCTTCCGTCAGGCGTAAATGCCGGACCGGTATAGCCTTTCATCGTCCGCAGCTTGAACCATCTCCTGCCATCAGGAGTAGTGGCGTACATATCCATCCACACACCACACTCGAGCAAACCTTGCCGTATGCTGCGGGGCAGCAATCTGCCAACATGACTCTCTTTCTCACCGGCGACGATTATCCACCTGCCGGACGGATGCCAGATGGGCTGCATTTTGTCGCGATCCGGGCGGGGAGCGCTCCAAATTTTCTGGTCGGAGATGCAGACACGCTCATCACTGCCGGCGGTGCCAACGTAGATCTGGTAGTTGCCGTGCTTATCAAGATCGTTGACGAGATACTTCCGTCCATCAGGCGACCATATCTTGGCGCCACCGTTAATGCGCTCCATCTGCACAACCGAGCATGGGTCTGTGTTCTGCGCGGAGGCATTGTGGTTGAATGAAACCAGCGCCAGGAGAAGCACGGCAGTGATCAATCGAAATTGCCCGACAGTCATCATGCCACCACAATCAATATGGACCCGTAATCGGACCATCGCTGTCGGAGCCCTGGAGAGTAGCAACCGGGAAATACTGCCCCGCAGGATCTCGACGCCACCAGGCGCCAGTCTTCAGCAATGTGGGAATGTCTGTGAAGTGATACGTATAAAGCGACGCTCGCACATACTTGGGCGGCGCCTTGGCAAACGGGTTTTTGCTGAACAGAGCCAGCACTTCGCGATCGCCGTGCAGCAAGCGAAGCATGAGGTGTCCCAACCAGGGATTTTCCTCGTAGTTCGAGAGCGCAGCGAACCACATCTGCCAGTCCAGGCGGGGTTGAAACGGCGCTACTATCGGCGGTGCCCGTTTAACATCTCCGGGTTTAAAGGGAAATTCGTATGCCAACCAGGTCTTTCTATCATTGCTTCCTTCGATGATAATCTCGTGGCGAACAGTAGTCATTACGGCAAACAAACCGTACCTGTTGCTGATGGCAAATGGCGCCAGCACTTCGTTAAGCATCCCCAGCTCAGCCACCGGCGTCATTGCGCTTATGTTGACTATTCCGAGCAAGATGGCCATGCCCACATATATTCGACGCATTATCGTCCACCGTCCCGCACCATTTATAGTGGCACTAGCTAGAGGTCCTTTGAGATCCAGGTCCTTCCTTACCAGAGCGTCCTCCTGATTTACTGAAGCCGTACCCTCAGCAATCGTTGCCTTTTCTGCAGCGGCTGGTGTCTCTGCAGATGTCGAAACCTCTGGCAGTTCGCCCAACCCGGCGGTTTCACCCTCTGAGCAGCTAATCTTGGCTCTCAGTTTTCCGGGCAAAATCTTAGCGATAAAACCGTCGTCGAGCAAAGTTATACACATTGCCATAGTGAGGATATTGAAAAATGTGTAGTTGCCGGTCAGTGCGATCAGGCATTGCAACGCGAAAATCGAAATTGCGGCAAAAGCGCGTGCCTTGCGACCGCAAAAAATCGCAAATGGAACAATCAACTCGATTGCGAACATCAATCCCACGGAGATATGCTGCCACCAGTGCGGCAACTGACCAGCCAACCATGCCAGAGGCGTCGGCAGCGGCTGTGTCTCGTAGTGATAATCGAGCGCCGAGAAGTTTGCCCATGTCGGGTCGTGGCTGGCAAGTTTGCAGACTCCGGACAAGAACATCAGCTTGAACAAAAGCAACCGGATCACCCAGAGGAATGCCACCGATGCTCGACTTTTATTTCGCGGTCCCAGTGGCGGCTCGAGCAGTCGCCACGGCGCCAGAAAGATGCTGATTACACCAGCTTCCAGCAAAAGAAAGTCCCATTGAAACGCAAGAAAATCTTGCCCCACTGTGACGAGCGACAGGTAAAGAACGTAGCAAATGAACAAAGCCGGCCCGGTCAGTACACCTGCCACCACGCACAGTGCCGATGCCATCCCACCCCAACAGAGCAATTGCAGTGCTGCATCACTGCTGTTCAACCAGAACAACGTGGGCAGAAAATAGTAGCGCAGCCCGGGATTATCGGCGGTGGCGAAATGTCCGCCGATGCGATAGAGCATTTCGGAGACGGGAAGCACGCCATGCTGCCCGAGCAAACCCACTATTTGCCAGGCGGTCGAGGCGAAAGCGATGAAGTAAATGATGCCCAGAAGACGCAAAAACAGCCAGCGTGTACAATCGACTGGCGGCTTGATTTGCGTGTTCATGCAGTTGGTAACAGCAGCTCAGCCAGTTAGGGAAGATGCATTGATGCAGTTTCCATCTGGCGCGCGCGCTGCCTGTCCCAGGCGGCGAGATCGTGGCGCCCGATGCGCTCATAGCACTGAGCGCGGTTTACAAATGCATCGAACAAGTGCGCTTTACTCTTTCGATCGATGACGGTCGTGAAATCGGCAACCGCGTTGTCCAGCTGGTCCATTCCTTGATATGACAAACCACGGATCAGATAGCTCTCAGTGTGTTCTGGGAAGGAGCGCAAATACGAGGTCAGGTCGGCGACCGCGTTTCTGTACTTCTTCAAATGGAAATAGCCTTGCGAACGCAGATGATACGCCTCAGGTATCGGATCACCGGCGCTCAGTGCGCGGTTGATGCACTCAACGACGCGCTCGTGGTCTTGCATCCACAGATAGCAGATGGACTCTCCCATCAAAACCACTTGAGATTTCGGTTCAAGCTTGAGGGCGCGCTCGTATTTCGCCAGCGCTTCTTTGTACTGCTGCTGGGCAACGAGGAGTGCCGCCTCTTCGCAGAGATCGTGCACTGTCTCTACGCCGAGAGTATCGTGCTCAGCTGATCGAGAGGTGTGCGCCTCGCGCGTGGACAACAGACGACCGCGCAGACTTTCCACGCAGTCCAACCACTCCTGTTTCGAATCCGTGTCATCCCAGAGCTCTTTCAACTCTGAGTTGGTGACAATTCGCTCGATAACTTGAATTGCCATATCGACGATTTGGGCGCCGGCGACGAATCGCTGCTCAGCCAGCCATGCTTTCAGGTTGGGCGGCACTTCGCCACTGGCCTTGCCGCGCGCGCAGGCGACGAGTTCTGCGGCGGCGAGAGCGCGTTCGCAATCGGGCGCCTGCAAATACTCGTCCTTGCCAATTTTGGCTGCGTTGACGAGTGCGCGAAAAATCGGCTCGCAGTTGGAGGCGCCAATCAGCTCTGCCAGCCAGGCGCGAGATTCATCGTTGCCAAATACGCTGACATCCCAAGATCCCAAGGTATGACCTCTCTGTCCTGCACTAGCGGATAATGCTAGCAACTAGACAGGCATAAACCAATTAAAGATGTCGGAGTTGTCACTCCGCCGCTTTTGCTTCGTCCGGAACAGTCCGCTTCTCCTGTCGTGCCTTATCGACTAGAGCTTTCAACTGTTTTTGCTGGTCAGGCGAGAGCATCGCGTTGATCTTAGTGCGAGTAGTCTTGTGGATCTGCTTGATCTGATCCTCCAGATCTCCCAGCTTCTTATTCTCATCATCAGAGAGCTTTCCGGACGCAGCCTTGTTGTTTAACTCTTTGATTTGCCCGGCGAGCTTTATGCGAGCGGCTTTCGAATCAGCAAGAATGCTCTCGTACTGTTTGGTCTGGTCCGCGGTGAGGACCTGTTTGACCAGTGCGTCTCCGCGTACGCCGCCACCTCTTGAATGATGCGTGCCCGGTCCCCATGACGCGCCGTCGCCAGCTGACTTATCGTCATCTGCCAATGCGAGAAGCGGGCAGGATGATGCCAGGACCAGTGCGCAGAACAGCATCCCCAAGTTAGCTCTTTTCATTTTGTCGACTCTCCGTATGGGCTACTTCCTCTTTAACGCAATTTTGCGAAAAAAAGTTCAATCATTTCCCAGAATATTATCCCAGCCGTTCACAGGCTGGCGGAAATCAATGTCCCACTCGTGTACCACGGGTCAGTGTTAAACCAACGCCCTGACCTCAAATTCAGCGTTTCGACACACCTGTTTTTTACAAACGACTTACACGCCTGCGGTGGTTGCCAAATGGTGGCAAGCGGATAGTGGTAGTAAAGAAGCTACTCAGGGTTTGAATTGATGGCATCCGAATGGCGTTTTTTACGCAACGTATTTCCAGCCGCTAGAGAGAAACAGCCGTCCGCAGGCGAAAGCCCGTCCCGCTGGCAACTGCTTGTTTTTGAGGCACAGCCCTCATCGATTTTGAGCGAAGTGCCGGAATCGCCGCACATTTCAAAGTTCAACCGCGACCAGTGGCGTACCTTGTGGTCAGACGGCACAGCGGTGCACTCCTTCGATGAAACACTTGTCTGCTTGAGCGATCGCATACATCGGCTGCGCAACGATGCCATCACCAAGACAAAAGCGCACCGCTGCCGAGAAGGCAATCTCTGCTGCCGCTACAAATTCGAAATGCTCACGGCCGAGCCGGTCACTGGCGGAAAAGCGCACGTGCTCTGGCGTTCAGAACAACGCTTTCTCGATTTCTGCAACTGCGAGTTGATCAAAGAGAGCGATACCAAGTTTAAACGCATCGATACGGAAGAGGCTTCACGCTTCGCCATCTGCTCCATCTTCGGCAAAACAATAAGCATAGACAGCGTCACGGACGAATACGATATTGGCGCCGGCCAGCCGCGTGGAGGCAGGGTTTGGCACACTTTGCGTATCACCAATCACGGTTTGAAGAAAACTCGTATGCCAAAACCGCTCCTGCAGC
Source organism: Planktothrix sp. (assembly GCA_036703195.1). Lineage (GTDB taxonomy): Bacteria > Cyanobacteriota > Vampirovibrionia > Obscuribacterales > Obscuribacteraceae > DATNPN01. Next base: position 271,589 of record DATNPN010000005.1, read on the forward strand.
GCGCCGACTCACTCTATGCGCAGATGAGGCAAACGGACTCGACGGCGCAGGACTACGATCCCAACTACCTGGAGACGGAAGGATTTCTGCTTCGCCCCCACAAAGGCGGCGTGTCCATTGATTTCCAGTGCGACTCTCACAACGACCCTTGCGATCCCACTCTCTACTGCCTGCGGCTGGACGAGCCCAGCGGGCTGGATGCGGCATACAAAGTGCAGACAGATGCCTTTGTTGCGGCGCATCCCACCCTGGTAGATTGGCAGCATCTCGAAGTCTTCACGATCGCGCCCGACGGCGAATCAGTTCTCTACCTGCAAGACCAGCAACTTTACTGGAGAACGACTCGGGGCAAGACGGTAGAGTTCGGTCCGGTAAGCGATCTGCGGGGCTGGCAATGGGTGGACAGCTCGCGTCTCAATCGCAATGAGCACCATTGGCTGGCTGCCCCCAGTCAAGTCGCGGCTTCCTGACGCCCGTCTTCGACATTATTAAGCTGCAACCCACGGTGCCGCCGGTAACAGGCTGAGTGGCGTTATAATTCACGTCCTGGGTTTACTCGGACGGCAATAGATGAGAAAGGCTCTCGTAATTCTATCGGGCGGTCAGGACAGCACGACGTGCTTGTTCTGGGCCAAACGCGAGTATGACGAGGTGCACGCCCTCACCTTTGGCTACAATCAACGTCACGCCATCGAGATCGAGTCGGCGCGCAAAATCGCTCTTGTCGCGGGTGTTAGCCATGAGGTCATGCAGCTGGGAAGCATCTTCGCCGGATTGAGCCCTCTCACCAACAATGCGGCAACGGTGGCACGGTATGATTGCGCCGAAGTTTTGCCAGGCGGTCTGGAAGCGACTTTTGTGCCGGGAAGGAACATACTGTTTTTGGCGGTGGCGGCAAACAGGGCGTACGTACTGGGTTGTGACGACCTGATCATCGGCGTATCACAAGAAGATTTCGGCGGTTATCCGGATTGCCGCCAACAGTTCATTGAAGCGATGGAAGGCGCCCTCGGACAGGGACTCGATCGTAAGATAGCGATCAGAACACCGCTGATGCATCTGAGCAAAAAAGAGACCGTTGAGCTGGCGCAAACGCTGCCCGGTTGTTGGGATGCGCTTGCCCTTTCTACCACCTGCTACAACGGCGCCCAGCCCGGGTGCGGCGGCTGCCACGCCTGTTTATTGAGAGCGCGCGGATTCGAGCAGGCTGGTGTTGCCGACCCCCTCGTCCAACGTCTCAGCGCAGGAGTTTGATCATGCGCGCAGCCACTGCGATCAGGCAGCAAGAACTAACTGACGGACAGTCATTGTGGGTGCAGGAAGTTTTCTACACGCTCCAGGGCGAAGGACCATTTACAGGACAGCCGGCGCTGTTCGTTCGTCTGTCCGGTTGCAATTTGAGTTGTTTTTGGTGCGACACCGATTTTGAAAGCTCGAAGTGGAAGCCGCAACTGGACGAGCTTTTAGCAACAATCGCGCAGTTGCGCCCGGAGCATTGCCGATTGGTAGTCATCACCGGCGGTGAGCCGTTTCGTCAGAACATCGTGCCTCTGGTGCAACAACTGCTGGCGCAGAATCTGACCGTGCAGATCGAGACTAACGGCACCCTCTGGCTCGATTTGCCGGAGCATGATCGTTTGCACATTATCTGCAGCCCCAAAACTGCTCGCATCAATGCGGAAATCGAACGACGGGCTTCGACATTTAAATACGTCATTGCATCAGGACAGTCTGATCAGACAGACGGACTGCCGATCATGTCCACGCAGAAAGAGCGCATGGCATGCCGGTTGGCGAGACCGCCTCGCCACGCCAGCGTTTACATAATGCCGCTGGACGCGCAAGACGCAGGGAAAAACGCTGAGAATACGCGCGCTTGCATCGACATCGCCAAAAAACATGGTTACACGTTGACGCTGCAGACCCACAAATTGGCGGGCTTTCAATAAGGAGCATCAATTGAGTACACCAGAGCTCAAACAGTTAGGCAAGCAAACAACTTATCTCTACGATGATCCCGATCCCGCTGTTCTCGAGGCGGTGCCGAGCCCGTTTGCTAAAGCGGAGAATCGCCACGGCGTCGTTGGCAGTTTGCACATTGAAGCGCCCGAATTCACATGCCTTTGCCCAATCACAGGGCAGCCGGATTTTGCCACCATCGTAATCGATTACGTGCCGCGCGAACGTTGCGTGGAGAGCAAATCGCTCAAGCTTTACCTGGGCAGATTTCGCCAATTCGGAGAGTTTCACGAAGCATCGGTGAACAGAATCGCCAACGACCTGATCGATCTTCTTGATCCGGAAAGTCTGACCGTCGAGGGTCGATTCACCCCCCGTGGTGGCATTCCATTGTGGCCGAGAGCCGAGTACAAACGCGCAAAGAAGTAGCCGCGTCCTCAGTGATTGTCCAACCCACCGCGTTCCAACAGGCTCGCTGGATCTCTCGCCATTGATCAGGGTTTCCTCCGGGGAGGCATATGCTTTGGACGCATAATCTCGAGCCGGAAAAACTCACCAGGCGCATAATCTCATATAGATTCGTCCGATTGGACAAAAAGCCATATGCCTTTGACGACATAATGTAGACTGTCTTGCTACACAGCCGCGCCCCGTATTTTCCAACAAGGATGTTGGAAATCGGCTATCTATGAGGGTTTCCCTCATAGGAAATATAGGTTATTGGCAATTCCAAATGCTGCTCGCCTTCCTATAATGGTTTTGGGAGCTTTGGGAGAGACTCATGAATTACTCAGCGCTATTCGATCAAAACCTGTGCATCCGCCCGAAACTTCGCGCGGGTCGAGAAAGCAACAGCAAACTCTTACAGCAGATGGCTGAGCATCAGAGCACCCACTCACGCACGCTAAGTTATCTCGCCAAACATCCGTTTCCTCCCGTAAGAATCGCAGTTTCGCACAATCCTAATATCAGTCCTGAACTCATCTGCGTATTGGCGCAGGACAACAACCCGGATGTACGTTACGCAGTGGCAGAGAATCCTCGCGTTCCGATCGAGATTTTGAAGACTCTCATTGACGACAAAAACCTATTCGTCTCCGCTCGTGCCTTGACGACAATGAAGCGCATCGAGACAGTGCTGCAAGACAAGTTTAGGGCTCAGATGATCGCCTGCTGAGCCCTCCTTTTCGGATCCTCCCAGGGGAAAGCCCAATCTGACCAGATTGGGTTTTCGCATTTCCGGCAAGCACAATAGCCGTCAAGCAGGTACAACTGTGATGAGCGGCCTTTTTCGCGTGCAGCCAAAGTGGGCAGAACAGATAAAGAGTCGGTTGGGAGGTTGTAAATGCGCAGACGGTGGAGTGGGCGAATTCTGGGGATGTCCACACTTCTGGTCACCGCGTTCGCCCCGGCGCTCGGTCAAGTTGCGGCAGCGCCAACAAAAGAAGCGGCTGATCTTTTCAATGAAGGTACCGCCCTCCTCAATCAGAACCACCCTGCCGAAGCAGCTGAAAAATTCCGTAAAGCGACAACGATATCACCCAACTTTGCTGAAGCCCACGGAAATCTGGGCACCGCTCTGGTAATCCAGGGCAACGCTCAATCAGCTTTGCCAGAACTCGAACTGGCGGTCAAGATGAAGCCAACTGTCGCGCCGGCCTGGGCTACCTTGGGCAGCTGCTATCAGGCAGTCGGGCGCACGAAAGAAGCTGTGACTGCATTTCATAAATATCTGGAGTTAGACCCGAATGGGGTGCTGGCGCCAAAGGTGCGCAGCTTGTCGGCGACGCTCGAGAGCGAGCTTAAACGCAGCGGCGGCGTTGACGATCTGGGCAAGAAAGACTATCTGCAAGAAGCAGTCTACGGAGGATTGGCACGCTGGACCAGTCCAACCATCAAGGTCTACATTAAACCTGGAGATAAGGTTCCGGGCTTTCGTCCTGAGTACATCGATTACTTGAAGCAAGCCTTCGGCGAATGGGAGAAAAATGCGAACGGAAAAGTACATTTCGTCTTCGTCGACCAGCAGGCGGGCGCGCAGATTACCTGCTCGTGGACGAACAGAACCGACGAAGGTGTTTCCACTGCCGAAGGCGGTCACACTGTCTTGGCACCAGACGGACACGGCGGCATCGTCAACGCGACAATGACACTACTGACGGTGCCACTGCAGGGGCAGGAGTTGAACACGGATTTTGCTCGCTGTGCCGATCTGCATGAAGTCGGGCACGCCCTCGGCATTATGGGTCACAGCAAAGACCCAAAAGACATTATGTTTACTAGTATCGCCTTCGGCAGCAAGCCCGTGCTCACCCAGCGCGACATCAGCACAGTACAGGCGTTATACAGTCCTGAGGCTGTGAAAATGGCAGGACAGTCGATCGATGTTAGTAAGCTCGTAACTGGAGATCCGACAACCAGACTAAACAGAGTGATCTCATTGAATAATGAAGCCAAAGTTCTTCTGGACAAAGGAGATGCGCTTGGTGCTGTTCAGAAAATGGAAGCAGCCCATGAGCTAGATCCTAACAACGCTCTGATCTGTACTAACTTGGGCTCGGCCTACGGGCAGATGGCTTCTATGTTCATGATTGTGCGCAAGTTTGATCAGGCCGAAGGCTATTATAAGAAGGCCATCCCACTTCTCGAGCACGGAACCAACAACATCAACCTGAGCCCTGTCCTACAGAATTACTCCAAGCTTTTACGTATGACCAACCGCGCGCCCGAAGCAGCCAAGATCGATGCTCAGGTTAAATCGCTCGGCGGCAGTTAAACGCTCGTCTGCATCCAGTCGAGGTCGAAGCAGCTTGGGTCCTCCCCACGCGCGTGCGCAACAGCCCCTGCGACATAATGCCCATCTGATCATCTCAGAACAAGTCACCAGAACAAGTCACCTGGCAGGTGACAATAGGTACCATTTTGGTGACTGCCGAAAATGCCCGCGACATCAGGGATTTGAGACATTTCTGCACAGGTTGTTAGGGAGCAGTTTTTGGTCACTTGATCTAGGCAGCATTGCCGGGCATGCCATTGGGACTGACACGGTTTCGAGCGCCAGGCAGCGGCGGGGGTGTTTCGCCGGCAGACGGCAGAGCGTCGCAGGGGTCGTTTGCAGCGACCGGCGGCCGCGAGCCTTAGGTGACAATGAATGTAACCCCTGGCAGAGTTCTAAGCCAGAAGAAGCCTCAGATCTTCAGAGGACTTTCTTATATATGTAGGCAAGTTGGGCTCCGATTCCTAAAAGACGGACCGCCCGTTGCACGACTTTTTCACAGATGCGGGGCTAAGATGCGCCCATCACCCGGAGACCAGAAGCGAAACGGCGGGGAAAGCCAACAGCAGAGCGAGAGCGGCAGTTTGTTAAAAAGTCCGAAAAATCTTTTGAAATTCGAAAATTGCCACGAACTTGCCACACTTTTTTCCTATTCTCTCAACGTCAGCCCTCGCAAATATTTACTACGAATCGGCGAAAGCATCGAAGCAAGCGCAAGGGCGCCGGCTTAGAGGAGTTAATCATGGGTAGTTTGAACAACATCAGAAACAGCGCAATCATGATGGTGTCGCTCCTTAGCTTGACCGCTCCGGTCTGGGCGCAGTCCGCGTCGGACCTGCTCACTTCGATCAAAGCTTCCAAAGCCGCCGGCAGCGACACCGTTCGCATCTCCTCCTTGCGCACCGAAACTCTCATCACCGTCCAGAGTGACAGCACCTTGGGCAGCGAAGACTCGCTCAAAGATCGCGCCATCACTATCGCCAGACTGGTTTCGCAAGATAACGCCAACAGCAAGCCTCTCACCGTTCTTTTCACAGACAAAGCCAACAAGACCAAAGAAGTATCTTTCGATGCCTCGCAGCTGACACAGTTGGCTTCAGGTTCTGAACTCATGCAGATCGCAGTCACTGATGCCGATCAAGCCAACGACAGCGCCGCTGCCGCTCCCAAGACCGTGGCAGTCTTTGTCCCTCCTTCCATCACCGTCGCCCCTTCTGCGTCGAGCAGCAAATTCCAGAGCGATCGCAGCAAATTGGCTGCCCGCATCGATGGTCTGCGCACCAAAGGCGTCGGCGTCACCCCCTTCGTACAAGAGCTTTCCAGAATCGACGACCTGTACAAACACGGCGGAGTTGCTCAGGCACAAGCCGGTCTCGCCAAACTCGATGAAACAGTCACCGCCCAAGACAAATACCGCGCCCAGATGCAAGCCGCCAGTGCCGTTCGCACCAGCCATCTTCAACAAGCATCGTACAGCGGTTCTGCCGGACACCTCGTCGCCGCCGTCAACACCGCTCCTTCGGTCGCTGACTACCACGGCTCCATGGACGGCTTCGTCGAGCAGATGATCAACTCGGCAATCGCCAAAGAAGTCGGCTCCTACATGCCGAACAAAGGACCTTTCATGATTGAGCGCTTTCGCATCGCCAAGCGCATCCACGAACTCGAGCAACAACGCGTCCGCGTCGACGGTTATGCCGGTCTCTGGAGAAACATGGAAGATGTGGTCGCCGCCAAAGACTCCCGCCGCCTGAGCGAACTCGGCAATGACGTTCGTTACCTGCAAACCCAGCTCGGACTCTCCCAACTGGAAGGCAGAATGAGCAAATCTCTCGGACTTTAGATTCCACGTTCCTTGACCTCGTTCCTTGACCTCATTTCCTCTCTCCTAAAGCTGCTTCACTCAAGGTAAGGATCCCCACAAAAAGCTCCGTTGGCGTTGGCTTCTCTAACGGACTACTATCGGCGAACCGGCTAAGTGTCAGCCGGTTCGTTCTTCTTTTTGCTGCCGCCAACTTGTGTTTTCCCATGCCGCTCGCCATACGCATCGGCGCTGTGCGCCTGCCGTTGCGGTTTTTCTATATAGGTTTTCCCGGGGTTGACAACCCACTGACCCCCATGGGAGGGTGGATATACAGGCTGCCGGAGGTACAGGTGCAGAGCCGGGCAGAACAAGCCTACGAACAAGGTATGGAGCTTTTGGCGCGCGGAGAGTATCTGATCGCGCTCGAGGCGTTCGCCGTCGCTCTGGAGTTTCGCTCGGACTTTGCGGCGGTTTATTTCAGCCGCGCTTACACTTACACACTGTTAGAACAGTTCGACAAAGCAGTGGCAGACTACAGCAAAGCAATAACTCTCGATCATCTCAACCCGTGGGCATACCTTTATAGAAGCTACGCGCATGCAGCGCAGGGCAATCAAGATCTCGTCGTCCAGGATTGCAGCGAAGCGATCAATATTAATCCGCGCCTGTCGATCGCTTATATCGAACGTGGATACGCCGCCTTTAAACTCGGCCGCTACGACGAAGCGGCCAACGATTTCACTTCATTTATCACGCTCAACCCAAACGACTCGAGCGCCTATTTCTGTCGAGCGATCGCACACAGTGAGCTCAACAATCAAGAGAAGTGCGTGCAGGATCTGACCATGGCGATCAAGTACAATCCAAACGATTTCAGCGCATATTTCTGTCGAGGCATTGCGTTTCAACACCTGGGTGAGTTTCAAAACGCGATCGACGACTACAATCAGGCTTTAGCGATAAACCCCGAGTACTGTCAGGCACTTGCCAATCGAGAAGCGGCAGAGGCGGCGCTGGTCAAAGCGCGCATGAACAGCAATGCCACCAAAGTGGCTCGAGCGAAAAGAACGCGCAAGAAAGCGGAGTCACTTCTGGTACGCTTACAGGATGCAGTTCAGAATTCTCCCCCTGCCGACGTTGTTGAAGAAACAGATGAAGAAAGGCGCAAACGCGTCGACAAAAAGATGTGCAGAACACCGTCTCATTAGATTTGCATTGAAGCCGACCGTTGTCTGGGCGGCCCTGATTAGTTGCTCGTACGCATGGGCAGATAACCCATCTTCAGCGGTTTCTACAATCCACTTGCCTGCAGGCGCTATTCAACCTGTTGCCAGAGTGGACAGCAAAGGCAATTTGCATGTCGTCTACTTCAAAGGCGATGCCGCACGCGGCGATCTTTTCTACGTCACATCCAAGCAAGCGAACCCGCAGGCTTTCAGTCAACCGATCAGAGTCAATTCAGTCGCCGGCAGCGCCGTCGCATTAGGAACCATTCGCGGAGCACAGATGGCGATCGCCGACAACGGCAACGTATATGTAGTGTGGAACGGCTCCAATTCAGTGGCCAGAGAGAAGAACTTGCCGATGCTGTTCAGCCGAATGGGGGCTGAGGAATCGAAGTTTTCCTCAGAACATAATCTGCTCGGACTGCATTACGATAACCCTCAAGGGCGAGAGCGAATTTTGGTCGGATGCGACAGCGAGATAGATGGCGGTGGTGCAGTCGCCGCCGGCAATGGCAACATGGTCTACGTTCTCTGGCACGCGGTGCCGGTGAATGGCAGTGAAAAGGTAGGTCAAGTCTGGGTCGACGTCTCCAAAGATGCTGGGCAAACATTCCGGACGGCAATGCCGATCAAAACAGAGGCGAGTGGAACTTGCGGATGTTGTGGCATGCAAGCAACATTTGCCGACGGCAAGTTGTTCGTTCTTTATCGCACCGCGAAAAACGGCACTGAGCGTGATACCACCCTTTTGACAGGCAACGCCGAGGCAACTTCGTTCACTAGCAGGAGTTTGCAAGGATGGCACGCCGATGTCTGTCCGATGAGCCTCTTTTCGTTCGCCCAACTCGCCGGCCACGAAATCGGCGCCTGGGAGACTACGGACAAAATCTACTGCGCCGATCTGAGCGAACCACGAGCGCAGTTTAATCAGGTCAACGCGAAAAGCTTGGCGCCGCAGAAATATCCATCGCTCGCGGCCGGCGACAGCCAGCTGCTCGTCACCTGGACGGAAGGCGCAGGTTGGAATAAAGGCGGCGTAGTCAAATGGAAATTGTTCGACAAGAAATTGCAGCCCATTTCGCACGGCAATCTCGGACAATCACCGGCGTGGAATTACAGCACCGCCCTAGCATTCCCGAATGGACAGTATGCCGTCATTTTTTGAAAGTGTTGAACGGTTTTGCAAAACGCACCGTAGGGGCGCCTTGCAGGCGCCCGGTGCGCTCAAACGGTGGCGCTCGCATTTAAGTAGCGGCACTGCCAAACTCCTGATCGCCGTTTTGCTCAACTTGTTTTTTGCTATTGCGTGTTGGGCGGCACAACCTGCGGAGCCGCCTGTGCGCATGCCGATTGTCACTGCGAAAATGCACGAATACTCTCGACTGGAATACTTGTCGTATTTCTTCGGCGTGGCGTACGAAATGCTTGTCTTTTATCTAATCGTTGAATCCGGCTTATCAAGCTACATGCGCGACCGTGCCGAGACTGACGCAAAAAACCCGATCGCCCAATTTCTTCTCTACTTCGTGTCACTGTATCTGGTGCTGGCTTTGGCCGGATTTCCACTGGCATACGGATGCGACTTCGTGATGGAGCACTACTTTGGCTTAAGCAAAGAAACGTTCCTTAACTGGATCGGTGACTTACTAAAGGCAGGTCTGATCATATTCGCCGTTCTTGCGCCCGTAAACGGTGCGTTTTTTTGGTTGGTGCGAAAATTTCCCAAAAGATGGCCCATTTATTTTTGTATTGTCTGCTCGGTCGTGGCAGCGTTTGAAACTTTCGCCTCGCCGATTATCTTCGAGCCGATGCTGAACAAGTTCACCCCCATGGAGGAGAGTCCTCTCAAGACCCAGATCCAACAACTGGCAGCAAAAGCGGGCGCGCCGGACGCCCCTATCATCGTCGCCGACAAGAGCAGACAGACCGAGAAGTTCAATGCGTACGTTTCAGGACTGGGCAGCTCTACGCACGTAGTGATCTGGGACACGACGCTCAAACTGCCGCCGGACCAAGTTCTCGGCATAGTCGGACATGAACTCGGTCACTACTACTACCATCACGTCCTTCTCGACTTTCTCCTCGTAGTCGGGGTCAACATTCTCATCGTCCCGATCAATATGTATCTTGCCGCGCCGTTTGCAGCCCATCTGCCAAAACGGTGGAAGATTCGTGGTTTAGGTGACTATGCAATCTTGCCAGTGGTGGCTTTGATTGCCGGCGCAGGCGCTTTCTTGAGCGACCCGCTTACCAACTACATCACAAGAATGGAGGAGAGCGCAGCAGACGCTTTTTCACTCAAGGTCACAGGCAATCGCAACGCGCTCGCTCGAGTTTTTGTCTCTCTCTCCGAGCAAAATCTGAGCGACCCCGACCCTCCGCCGTTCATAAAGTTCTGGCTTTTTTCTCATCCGACGCTGAAAGAGCGAATCGAGTTTGCTCTCGGAACTTCTGCGCCTCCTTCTAAACTAGACGAGGCACGGCAGGAAGCTAAACTGCATCCGCACTCCGTTCAAGCCCATCTCGATCTAGGCTCCATTCTTCTTGAAGTGAGCGAATACTCGGGAGCAATCTCAGAGTACGAGCAGGCGTTGCGGCTGGACCCAAAAAACGCCGACGCCATCTTTTATCTGAGCCGTGTCTATCAAGAGACCGGCGATAAGCGGCAAGAAAGCGAGCTGCTGAGGCGGTTTTTGCAGACTGGCTCACCGGCCGATCCTCACGGGAAGGCAGCGCAAAAGCGGCTCAAGGAGCTGCAATAACGGATCGCCTGTAGCAAATCGGCTACTTATGTTAAATCAAAAATAATGGTAAGCGGGCACTTTCGGGTGTCCGGCCGTTAGCTCGGCCGAACGTACGGGAATAATGTAAAGACCTTCCTTGCACCATCTAGAGCCTATGAGCAACAATCCTCTCGCGGCGTTAATAGCGTCACTCAAGTCACTGTTTGGGTCTAAACGAGCACCCGACAGTGCTACCGACGTGGACAATGCCGCGCCGGTCGAAGAAGATCCGCATGCTTCGCAAAGGCATAACAACAGCTCCTATACCAGACTTCAGTCGTTGCCACCTAAATCGACCGAAGGACCGGCGTTCGCTCGGCAAGGACACGACCAGATGTACCAGGCCTCCAAAGGAGGCGCTGATGCTACCAAGGCACCGCCCAAGCGGACCTCCAGCACCTTCACCAAGTTGCAGGCTCTGTCGGCATCGGGTACCGGGTCAGCCGCAAACGAGCCGCTTACCAAAGACGGAAATCTCAACTCGCTGTTAGACGAGCTCGACAGTTAGGTTTTTAAACAGATAAGGTAGCCGCAGGCGCGCGTTCGGATGCGCAGCAACGCTGAGGAGCGGGGCGCTTCAAGCGATCCGCACAACCACTACAAAACGCGCCGCCCTTAAGCGCACGAATGAGCCGTGGTAATAATTTGAAGGCGGTTTTGATTACTGCCCGGTTGGGCTTAGCAAAGCTTGGTCTTTACACTCTCATGAAAGATCAGCCGCACAAGCTTTATAGTGACGCTAGGCAAGACTGACATCGGAGTTGGATTATGGCAAAGGCGATTTTTGCGGCAGGATGTTTTTGGGGCGTTGAAGAGGCTTTTCGTGAGATGCCGGGTGTCACAGCGACAACCGTCGGATACATCGGCGGACACCTGGCAAACCCGACTTACGAGATCGTTTGCGGTGGCAAAACCGGTCACGCCGAAGCTGTGGAGGTAGAGTTCGACCCTGCCCAGATCTCTTACGAACAACTGCTGGACACGTTCTGGAAAGAGCACGACCCGACAACACTCAATCGTCAAGGTCCTGATGTCGGAGATCAGTACCGCTCAGCGATTTTCTACACGACTCCCGAGCAAGAGCAGCAAGCCAAGGCATCGAAAGAGCGGATTGCCGCCAGCGGCAAGTTCGCCAAGCCAATCGTGACGCAGGTTGAGCCTGCATCAGACTTTTATCGCGCGGAAGACTACCATCAACAGTATCTGGCAAAACGCGGAAACAAAGTCTGTCACTAAGCGGCAGGTTTGCTTACCGGCTCGCTTTTGTGTGCCGGCAGAGACAGAGCATGCTCCAGATACGCAATAACACGGTAGCTAGACAGCCTGTGCGCTTCGATCAACTCGATTGAGAGTTCAGTGAAATATAGAATGTCTTGTGGGTTCCAGCCGCAATCTAACCGAGTTTGCAGCTCGACTAGTAAGTCCATGTATGAAACTGATTCTGCTACGGGGAAACTGTTTTTCATTTTCGTTTCTCCCTCCTTCTAAATCCGAAGACGCCTGGCTGCTGGCAATGTGTCTGGAAAGCCCGTGCGCGCCAATCATCTTACTGATTCTTTAAGCATGGTTATCGTTCCTAACAAAGACAGATACCTATCCTCGAGCGCTGCAGGAAATTTGGGCAGTTAGATCGAGCGACCAAAAACGCAGCGCGAAAGTGAAGCGAAAGTGAAGTCATCGCCTCAATTACGAAAGATATTTTTCCCAGGTCGAAAAATCTCACTCTTCCTAAAAGCCTTGCTGGATGGGCATTCTCACACACGCACGCTTTGCATGTAACGAACTTTATTTGTGGCATTTTGCATGCATTTTGTAGACTCTGACACTACGAGCTGAGCCATGAAACGCGTGAGGAATTGACAAATTTCCGATAAAAGTCGTAAAAACCGCCCCTCTTCAGAACGCTCTTCTGCCGCTCGGGCACGGGGTTACGGAGAGGAGATAGTTCCACTATACTAAGAATTGCTACGCGTCATTTTATCCGCGCAGCCGTCAATTTTCAGTGGGGGGATCGGGATGCAACTTAGTGAGGCTCAAGAACTCGCGCTTCGCCTTATGAAAAAGTTCCGCCTGCGCAGCTGGACCTATGCCACCAACAAGCGCAAGAAAACGCTTGGTCTGTGCTTTTCTCGCATCAGACGTATCGAACTTAGTACCAACTTCATACTGTACAATTCGGCCGAGACGGTGACCGAGACCATACTGCACGAAATCGCTCATGCCCTCGTCGGCACGCATCATGGGCACGACGATGTCTGGAAAGCGAAGGCGGCATTGATCGGCTGCTCGCCTACTCGTACGACACGCAACGTGATAATGCCGCCCGGTAAGTGGCAAGCCACTTGCGGCGGTTGTGGCAACTTGTTCTCGCGCTACCGTCGTCCCAAATACATGGACGGCAACAGCTGCCGCCGATGTGGTCCCGACGTCGGTGTGCTGCGTTATCGACACGTCGAAGAGCTCATGGCTGAGCAAGAGCGGGCAGTGTCGCCGACGGTGCCGGCACACGATCTGGCTGTTGCTGCTCACACTGTTACACCTCGCTCGAAGCGCAAACGCTAATCAGGATTGGGCCGAAGGCTGGATTCGAACCAGCATTGCCACCACTTTCGGAAGTATCAGGTCTTACCGTTAGACGACCTCGGCACACTCCGAGAGATGGATTCGAACCACCATATAGACATTCAAAGTGTCTTGTCCTGCCGTTAGACGATCTCGGATTATTTGGGAGCGACTGGACTTGCACCAGCGAAGCCTTGCGGCCCATGTTTTACAGACACGTGGTATTGCTGCTCACCCACGCTCCCGCGATTTTGAGTATCTCTGCCACTCTGTCGGAAGAATGATTTTTCGCAGATGTAATATCGTTTCATTTTCGCTCTCCTGTTTTTCCTGCTCTACAACGTGATTTGCTCTTCGTTCTATCCGGCGCGCGCACCGGCGTTTGCGAAGATGGGGGAAAGAACGGGAATCGAACCCGTGCAGCAAACTCCACAAGCTTGCGTCCTGCCACTAAACGATCCTTCCCATGGCGGTGCTGAAGGGATTTGAACCCTCGATCTTCGCGCTGACAACGCGACATCCTTGACCGCTAGACGACAGCACCAAATGGCTCCGCAGACTGGGATCGAACCAGTGACCATTCGGTTAACGGCCGAACGCTCTACCAGCTGAGCTACTGCGGAATATAGGGTTAACGGGACTCGAACCCGTATTCTCAAGGTGAAAGCCTGATGTCCTAACCGATTAGACGATAACCCCGCTATGCCAAGGTTGATTGCGGTTCGGTTTTCAATTCTCGATGTAGTCATGTCCGTCGTCTCCAACAAAATTACGCGCCAGTACAACCAGGCTATCTTGAGCCTGTTGATGCTGCGAATAATTGTTGCCGAGGGCGAACACGACTGAATCTCCTGATTGTGCGCTGTGGCACTTCGAACAAATTTCGCCGACCAATTGGGCGAACGTATTTCGATAATAATGCACAACCGTACATTTGCGCAATAGCAAATTCGTCAAATTGCAAAACAATTTTTACGGCGAGCACAGATCTAGAAGAGATCATGTATACGCAACGCTACCGCATGCGACTGGTCAAACTGAGTATATAAGCTAATTTGACTACTAGCTCAGGAATCGTCGGCCGCTAATAGTCTCATTTCGTTATGATACAGTCTGTCTATTCGCGCAGTTGCCTGCGGGCAAAGCCCTTCGCATACTTCACCGCTCAACCGGGTACTCTCGCATTGACTTTTCATTCGTCAATCCTCAAGAGAGTTTTCCCTCTGAAAGAAGGCAGGGCCGCTGCTTCATTCGATTAGCGAAAAGACGTTCTGCCATAACATATAAAGCACAACCGGTGGCACCGTATTTGAAGGCACGTGCACTTAACCGAATCGGGTCGCCGTATGATTGAGCCGAAAAACTCCAGGCTCGTCAGACAAAATACGGATTACACGATAACAGTGACAGGCAGTGCCTCGTTCGCTACTAACTCTGCACCGACCGGAACAGCCGAGTCCGGCGGTTCTGCCGTAGTTCAAACGGCGAAGGCTAGCGACACCATGGGTGGTGGGAGCTTACAACTCTAAATTGAATTATTTCGGGGCAGCAAAATTTCAGCCGCACGGCACGGTAGTCACCACATCTGGTGACAGACGAACGTGCAGTGTTTGGACGCGGAGAAGCGCACATGCATATTGAACATTGGCAATCTCAAGTTCAACCTGACGTTCGAACCAGGAAGCGGGTTTGTCGATGGGAGCAACGGCAATCTGCTTTTAGAGGCGAAGCCGATTCACTAGCCGGCAGCAGCAGTCTGCAGATCGTCCAACTCTTCCGAGATTCTGTGGGGTTTCTCTCCCACACCGTACCGTGCGGCACGCAGGTGCTCCTTGCGCGCACGCCAAAAGTCTCGGGCTTGGGTCAGTCTCTCTTTCAATCGCGCACGCACGCGTCGTCCTGAAGTCGGTGCCAGAAGATAAACCAAACTTGCGCCAATCAACGCTCCTAAGACCACCGGACGCATACGGACCTCCATTCTCATCAATATTCCATCAAGCAACTTTTCTTCAACACGCTTGTAGACTCGCTCGAACGACAAAGGTTGCCGTCGCCGTACGGCTTTCGGGCCTTTGTTAACGCCGTGCGCCCAAGCGGCAAACTGCCCAACTGGCTAATGTTTTGCTCACTATGGGAATTATGCGATTGACAAAGGATACCTATAAGAACATAGTGGCCGTGATTCAAGCGAGGAACGCAAAATGCACATGGGCGGCGGCGGCGGTGGCATGGGACATAGCGGCGGAGGTGG
This sequence comes from Planktothrix sp., assembly GCA_036703195.1. Classification (GTDB taxonomy): domain Bacteria; phylum Cyanobacteriota; class Vampirovibrionia; order Obscuribacterales; family Obscuribacteraceae; genus DATNPN01. The sequence goes on from DATNPN010000005.1 coordinate 286,950, forward strand.
AGGGTACGGTGGACACACACCGGCTTCACATCACGTCAACGCCAACAGCGGCGGCGGAGCCCTTCAGGGGCATCAGGGCGGCTTGAGCATCGGCCAGATTCTCGGGCTCAACCACTCGGGCGGCGGTGGCGGTTTTCTTTCGCACCTTCTGGGACAACACAACAGTGCCAGTGCCAGTGCCACTCATCAACATCACCATATGGGTGGCGAGCCGGATCAAACCCCAAGCTGGAACATGGCAATGCAAGCCGAAAAAGGCGTGCTGGCAAAATTCCTGAAAATCCGAATTCGAGCCACTCCGGCATTAGGCTTTCTCGTCATGTTCGGCGGTTTTGCGCTCTGGTTGGGAGTGGTCTATATGCTCAGACATAGCGATCCGGGCGAAAAATTCAACACAGTGCCGGCACAATCTCAGGCACAAACAGAGAACGCCACTTCGATGTCCGCTAGGGATTCAGCTGTACCGGTGGGCATGCCGCAATCGTCAGGTATGATGCCCATGTCCGGCATGGCCGATCCCGCCCCCATGGCAGGCGCCACTTACGCCGCCCCTGCACAGCAGATGAACAACATGAATCAACAGCTAAATAGTCGCCCGTTCGGACGCCCGGGAGGCGGACAGTACTCGGCCAGTTATCCGGTCGCGAATGCGCCTATGGGCACTGGGGCTTACGCCGGCGTGCCGTACGGATACACACCGCAGCCACGTCTGCGCGTGGTGATAAATCATTAGCTCGAGCAAAAAAGCAGTGCGGCAAAAGTGGTTATCGATGCACGCCAGTCAGTCGTCAACTTGGTGAAAGTATTTGTCGAGAATTTCCTGCGCGCGGATAGACTCGTGCAGGCGAACCGCGGGGCAATGTAACACCGACCGAGTGGCGCTGCCACAAGGGTTGAACGCTCGCGCAATGAAAATAAAAATCGAGCAGGTAATTGCCTCGGTCCGATATTTTATTGGGCAGAGGAGGTAGTGGAAGAGTCAAATCTTCCACTAGCTTTTTGCTCGATTTTCCAGCGTATCGAACTTGTCTGTCAGGCAGTCTATTGGATTTGAAACGCCGAGATATCGCAGCTCAAAATCGAGTTAGAGCGCAACTCCGATTGCGACTCTTCCAGTCTGAACAGAACTGCTTCGCCTAAACTGCCGATGGCATTTGGCTCGCGATAAGCCTCCTCGCCGTGGGCGTGACGATCCAAACCTTCCAGCTCTTCGCGCAGTCCTACGCGAATCGGCAAGAACGCCTTGACCAACTGCAGAATTCCGAACGTAGCGCCGGCGGTGTACGCGATGGTCGCCACGACGGCAATTGCTTGAATCATCAATAGATGTGGGTTGCCGGCGAGCAAGCCGTTGGCGCCGGCGTCGTTCACTAACTTAGTGGCGAACACACCGGTCAACAAGGCCCCCACGATGCCACCAACACCGTGACACGAAAACACGTCTAATGTATCATCCAACTTAGTGCGCGAGCGCAATTGCAGTGTGAAAAACGCTGCCGTGGCGGCCAGTGTTCCAATCGCCAGAGCTGCGGACGGTTGGACAAAACCGGCTGCGGGAGTGATGCCGACTAGCCCAACGACGGCACCGGTGGCGGCACCGACTGCTGTTGGTTTGCCACTCTTTATCTGTTCCAAAATCAACCAGGTGATTGATCCGGCCACTGCAGCGAGATTGGTGGTGACGAATGCGACTGCTGCCAGTCCATTGGCACCGAGCGCTGAGCCTGCGTTAAAACCGAACCAGCCGAACCAGAGCAGCCCGGCGCCCAGAAGCACAGACGGAACGTTGTGGGGAACCAAAGGCGCTCTTTGATGATCCTGCCGCGGTCCCAGCAGCCAGGCGGCAACGACCGCGGCTGTCCCGGCCGTGATATGCACGACGGTACCGCCGGCAAAATCGAGGGCACCCAGGCTGTGAATCCAGCCGTCATTGCCCCAGACCCAGTGGGCGATCGGCGCATACACGGCTAGCGACCAGAGCAAGATGAAAGCAACGTACGCTTTGAAATTCATGCGCTCGACGACGGCACCGCAGATGAGTGCCGGTGTGATGGCAGCGAACATGCCCTGGAAAGCGCAGAATGCCAGAGCCGGAACGGTCGGCGCATAAGCAACGGGGTCTTTGCCGACCCCGTTCATCAATATCCAGTTGCAGCCGCCGATAAGCGGGTTGCCGGCGTCAAACGCCCATGAATAGCCGACGACCGCCCAGACAAGCGTGCCTATTGCGGTGGCGACGCATGTCATCATCAACGTGTTGAGCGCATTTTTTCGTCGTACGAGTCCACAGTAGAAAAACGCCAGTCCGGGACCCATGAAGAAAACGAGTGCAGAGCTAATTAAAACCCATGCAGTATCACCTGCGGAGACCGCCATATGACTCACCTGCCTTATTTAAGTGTCAACGCGAAAAGTCAGATCGCTACCGGCTCGGGCGCCAGAGCGGCCTTGTCTTCCTCCCCAGTTCGTATGCGGATTACGCGTTCGATCGGTTGTACAAAAATTTTGCCATCTCCCACAGCTCCTGTTTTGGCTGCGTCAACAATGGCATTGATAGCGCGGTCGACCGTATGATCGGCAACGGCGATTTCGAGCTTCACCTTTTCAGTGAATTCGAATACTACCGCTGTTCCTCTGTACTGCTCGACCGTGTCCCGCTCACCACCGTGCCCCAGAACCTGGCTGATGGACATTCCTGTCACCCCCTCCTTGAAGAGGGCAGTTTTCACATGCGCTAGACGGTCAGGTCTAATTATCGCAGTGATCATCTTCATCGCTCGGGCCTTTTAAAGAACAACGGGTGCATAAGCGGAATCCGCGCACCCACACATCGGTTGCCGAAGTATGGTGCACGTCCTTGAACAATGATTATATGGAGGGCTTGCAAATTTGCAAGCTTTTTTTCATTCACCTCACCGCACCAGCATTGCGTTTGCATATACGATCATGGCATCGATGCTCATCAGCCCTGCCATTCAGCCGATATAGCACGCCTACATATTTTGTTCATATTTCGTCAAACGCAACAGTTGCAACAACGCACACCAATGCAATCCAGAACATCGTTCTCTATATGTAGATATATCGAGCGTCAACTGACTCATTCAATATAGGCACGGCGACAGGGGCTATAATCGTGCCGTTGAGAAGATCATCTCGAGAGGCTTCGGCAGTCTGCACCATATATGGTGCCAGCCCGATCACTGAGGATTATCATGAAGCGCAGCGAAATCAACCGCGCGATTGCGGAAGCGACGGAAGTTCTCAGCCAGTACAGATTCAGCCTGCCGCCCTGGGCTTATTGGACTGCCAAAGAGTGGCAAAACATCGGCAGCGAGGCAGATGAAATTAGAAAGCATGGGTTGGGATGGATCGTCACCGACTTTGGTTCGGGAGAGTTTGCCAAATGCGGGCTGATCATCTTCGTGGCGCGCAACGGCTGTTTGCAAGAAGACAAGCCGACAACAACAAAGACATACGCGGAGAAAGTGATGATTGTTCAACCCGGGCAAGTGACTCCGTATCATTTTCATTGGTGCAAGACTGAAGATCTGATTAACCGCAGCGGCGGCAGACTGGCCGTACAGTTGGCATGGGCAGCCGAAGACGAGCAGTCGCTTGCGCAGACGCCGGTAGATGTTCAGGTCGATTCGATCAGGCGCAGGCTAAAACCGGGCGAGAAGCTCACGCTTCAGCCTGGAGAGAGCGTAGAGTTTCCTCCGCGCTTGTGCCATCAGTTCTACGGATTTCCCGAGGACGGCACAATTCTTGCCGGCGAGGTGAGCAGCCTTAACGACGATTCGGCAGACAACTGTTTTCTCGGCAAGCCGTTTGCGCGGACGCCAATCGTCGAAGATGAGCCGATTAAGTACTTGCTCAACAGCGAGTACTGACTGGCAGCACAAGCTCGCTAGAGCACAGCCACGCTATTGGCGGGTGAGCAGATGAGTGGTCGTGGCGAGCGGAGCGCTTTGATAGCGCCAGTTGAGTCTTGCTGGTTCGCTCGTTACAGTGGGTCGCTGCAGGCGACCCCTACGGTGCCCGGAAACGTCGTGCCAGGAAATGCCATGCGCGGAAATGTCGTGCCCTGAACACCATGTCAGAATCCATGCCAGCAACTGTCGTGCCCGGAAATGTCATGCCTATAAACCGTTCTTGTGCGGATGGAGCGGAGCTGCACTCAAGCGGCGGAGCGCGGCTCGGCAGCCTCGATTTGCAGCTCGTTCATGGCCGATTGCAGCGAAACGTCTTTGGATTGTACAAGCCGGAGTGCGTCAACCCCTTCGTCTAGTGTCAACTGCCCTTCTTTCAATAGGGTTTGCACCTCGAGCGCCGCATTCAAATGTTCATCCGTGAGATACCCGGAGACAATCAAGACTCGTCCAACTCGCATCCCGGTCTCCTTGCCGATCTGCAGAGCCTCATCCAAATCTTGCTTCGTTACGAGCGATGACTTCATCATCAATTCGCCCAATAGAATGATGACAGGTTGATTCATCCTGTTGTACCTTCAATTCCGTTATTTTCATTCTAGTGCGCAGCGCCCGTACCCGGTTCACCCTTTCAAGTGATCTTGGCGGTGAAACTTGCTAAATCCGCACTAATAAAGCGACCGGCAGCAACTCGACCTGAGGGCGCAGATGGTAGCTGTATGCGGCTTCTGGGAGTTGGTCGTGCGTGCTCGATTGGCATATCCAACAGTTGTGTTGGAGCTTCTTCTAACCGGTAGCGCGTTTTTTCTTGCCGCCTGAAGCCTTGGCCCCAGCCGATACCGGCTCTGCTCCCGGTTCACTTTTACGAGCCTTGATATTTTCCATGCTGGCACGAAGCGCGTCCATCAAGTCGACAACGTTCGGTTGTGGCGCCACCTCAGCCGTAGCCAGTTCACGCCCTTCCGCCTTCGCTTCGATGACCTGCATCAACGCTTCACGATACTGGTCTTTGTATTTTTCCGGCTCGAACTCTTCAGTCATGAGATCGATCAGACTTCCAGCCATGGCCAACTCTTTGTCCGAAACTTGCACGTCGGGAAGTGCTCTGCCGCGCTCTATGCGAATCTCATCAGGATAGAGCAGTGTGTGCATAACCAATGTTCCATCTACAGGACGCAAGCAGCACAAACGCTCTTTGCTGCGAATGGCGACCTTGGCAATAGCGATCATGCCCTTCTCTTGAATCGCACGCATAAAGAGCGCGAACGGCTTCTTAGCCGCTTCGTCAGGCTCGATGAAATAGCTTTTTTCGTACTGCACGGGGTCGATCTGCTCCAACTGCACGAACGAAGTAATCTCGATTGCGCCCTTGCTCGGCAGCGGAATCTTTTCCAAGTCGTCTTTCGAAATGACGACGTACTGCCCTTTTCCGTACTCATATCCCTTCTCGATCTCTTCGCTTTCGATCTTACGATCGCACACTTGGCAGAACTTCTGCTCCTTGATGCGCGACTTGCACGGCGAGTGGAGCTGATTGAAAGAGATGTCCTTATTCTCGGTCGCTGTGTACATCTTCACCGGAATACTGACCATACCGAAGGTAATAACACCGGACCAGATTGCTCGCGCAGCCATATCTTCCTCTTGCCGAAAAGGCTATTAAATTGTGCAGCTATCGATATCTTGCCACTACTATTTATATAAACAAACATCATACATATGGCTGTATATTGCTATATGCAAAGCATATAGCAATACCGGACCGGCTCAGAAGACTCGGCGTAATCAAGATCTTTCGTCGCTGGTTGTCGAGGTGTAATTCTTATCCGAGGCGATGTTGGTGGCACCGCCATGCGTGGAAAGATTGACGCAGTGACTGATATTCTCTGCCTTCCAGCCAATGTCAATTCCATCGTACGAACAAATCATCACCCTCGCTCCTGACGAAAGTTCGGCAAAATCCGGGCGCGAACTGGCCAATCGGAGCAAGTGGAAAACGCTCGGCTATAACGAATTTGCCGCCTGGGGAGAGTGCCAGGGCGGTGGATCGACTCCTTATCAGACCTGCATCAGTATCCTCGAGAATACCTTCAAGTGCACGTGCCCCAGTCGAAAATTTCCTTGCAAACACGGATTGGGGCTGTATTTGCTCCTCAGCAAAGAGCAAGGGGCGTTTACCCAGAAAGAGCCACCACCCTGGGTGGCGGACTGGCTCGCCCACCAAATAGCAAAAACGGCAAAGAAAACGAAAAAGAAGGATACGGAAGCAAAACCGGTCGACCCGGTGGCACAAGCGAAGCGCCTGGCCGAGCGCCACGCGAAAGTGAAGGCGGGCACCGAAGATCTGGACCGATTTCTGCAGGATCTAATTCGTCATGGATTGGCGTCGGTACAAAGTGAAACCTACGGATTCTGGGAGGCACAAGCCAAAAGGTTGGTCGACTCTCAAGCGCCAGGGCTGGCGCGCATGCTGAGAGATTGCGCCGGTACCGCCTCCACCGGAGAGAACTGGCAAGACAGACTTCTTCGCCAGATCGGACAGATCTATCTGCTCTTGCAAGCCTACGAACGGTTCCAGTTGCTTCCGGCGGAGCTGCAAGCGGATGTTCGCACCGCCCTTGGTTTTACCACCGATCAAGACGAAGTATTGGCCTCGAACGCCGTCGCCGATACCTGGCACGTGGTGGCACAACGAGTCGAGCAAGAAGAGCGCTTGCGCATGCAACGAACATGGCTGATCGGAAAAAACAGCAGTAAACGCGCGCTCATTCTTAGCTTTGCCCACGGAACTTCACCGCTGGACACGAGCCTGTTGGCTGGTTCGACCGTGCAGGCAGAACTGTCTTTTTACCCCAGCGCCTATCCAATGCGCGCTGTCTTGAAAAATAAATCGAGCGAACAGTTGGAGAAATGCCATCTTAGCGGGCACGCGACACTGCACAGCGCGCTCGAGTCTTACAGCGATGCCCTGGCAGTTAGCCCATGGATAGAGAAGTTTCCCCTCTCAGTTGCAGACGTTGTCCCTGAAAGTGTTGCCTCTGGAAAATGGGCTATCCGAGATAAAGAGAGTAGGCTCGCACCATTGATAGTGTCATCCATGGCAGGGTGGCAAATCCTCGCTGCCAGTGGCGGCAAGCCCATTTCCATGTTCGGCGAATTCGACGGGGAAAAATTGATGCCCATGTCCATCATGGTTGACGAAAAGTTTTACAGGATTTGAGCATGCCGACAGAGCTTTGGCGCCAACTTGTATCGACCGCGCTGGTAGGAACAAACCGAGAGTCAGTTGTCGCCGCCCCTGCGGGCGATGGTTTGCATTTGCAGTTAACTCGTCTGGTTGCGACGAACGACTGTCCCGAACGACAAGCTTTGCGCATGGCTGCCCTGATAGAGCTCTACCAACGGGCAGGATCTCTGTTGCCTCTATCCACGACACCGCTGCCCGCATCGTGCCCGGCAGACGATGGCGAAGGAAAAATATGCTCTCTTCGTGCGGCAGCGCACCTGTCCAGCCTGATTCAGGAAGCGAACACGCCAAAACGCAGAGAAGGAATTGAGGCACTGCTCGCCGAGTGGTTGATAACCGCGCGAGGTTTCGGAAAGACAGTGCCACCGATATTACTGCCTCCGCTTATGGAATTAGGAGGCACTAAACAGATTTTGGCGCAGGCGCTGAAGCGGTGCAGCAATGAACGCATTCGCTGGCTGTCCCGGCAAAATCCATCCTGGCGTTATGTCCTCCGTCCGCAAGACACGGAAGTTTCGCCCAACTACAAAACGATCTGGCAAACCGGATCGAACGAGGACCGAATTCAGCTGTTTCAAAGTTTGCGTTCGGCTGATCCCGATCTGTCCAGGGAGCTGCTCACAACCACGTGGCAAGAAGAACAACCCAGTGCACGCGCTCAGTTCTTGGAGAAATTCTCTATCAACCTCAGCTTGTCCGACGAACCGTTTTTAGAAGAAGAAGCTCTCAATGACAGGCACAAAGAAGTGAGAGAGGTTGTTTGCCGTCTTCTTATTCGCCTGCCTGGTTCTCGTTTGTCTGAGCGCATGGCGGCACGCACTCAGGCGTGCGTCACAGTGGACAAGAAGACAATATCAGTAGCCGTACCGCCGGCATGCGATAAATCGATGTTGCGCGACGGCATACAGGCGAAAGGAGCAGCGCCGGACAACTCACGCCCTTTCTGGATCAGACAGTTTTTTGGTTGGACGCCCCCTCAGGAGTGGATAAAAATTTGCGGCATCCCGATCGAAACAATGATCGAGTTGGCTCATACTAATGAGATGTGGTCCGAGGTCCTGCTCGACAGTTGGTCTGTGTCGGCTCAAATTTTCAATGATCAAGAGTGGGCGTTCAAACTGATACCGCACATGAAGTACGGCATAGCCGCTCTGCTGTCAATCCTTGATCCACCGAAGCGAGACATCTTGCTAATGGAAGCGATCAAGCTGCGCTCAGACATCGATGATCCGACCTCATACTATGCTCTCATGATCAATGGAATGTTCGATACTAGAGAGGCACTCTTCAGCAAGCCGTTGACTGAGCCTCTGGGAGCGGAAGTTTCACGAGCAGCTCTTTTATCAATGAAAGCCGACCGATCGCTGGACATGTATCGCAACTCGGTCCTGACGGCTCTGCCTTCGTTGGCACTGAGACTGCATCCGTCCTGCGCGGACGAGGCGCTTTCAGGATGGTCGGAGAGTTACATGAAAAATCCTTATGCGCGCAATATAATGAACTACTTCATGGAAACAGTGCAATTTCGCCGAGAGATGCAGTTGGCGTTGCAAGAGTAAACCGTTGCTGAAATAGACCTACCGCTGCCGCCGTAAAAGAGGAACGTTTAAATGACGAAAGTGCAAACCGAGGTATCCGAGATCCTGCGGCATCATGCAGAGATGCAGTACGCCGAGGAGTTGGCTGAGTTAGCCAAAACGGATACAAAACAGCGGCCGCCGAACTGGCGCCTGTCACCGTGGGCGGTTTCACTTTATGTTTTGGGCGGCAAGCTGCCCAATGGGTTTGAGATAACACCTAAATATATCGGCAACACTCGTCTTGTCGAGATCTGCATCGCCACGCTGGCAACCGACCGAGCGTTGCTCTTAATGGGAGTTCCTGGCACGGCCAAGACATGGATGTCCGAGCATCTTGCTGCCGCCATATGCGGTGACTCGACTCTGCTGGTACAAGGCACTGCCGGCACCGCCGAAGAGGCGATACGCTATGGGTGGAACTACGCGCGCCTGCTGGCGGAAGGTCCGTCGTTGAACGCCCTGGTGGAAAGCCCGATCATGCGCGCAATGAAGACCGGCACGATCGCGCGCGTTGAAGAGCTCACGCGCATTCCTGCCGATGTTCAAGATGCACTCATTACTGTACTTTCAGAAAAAACGCTGCCGATTCCTGAGTTGAACGAAGCGGTGCAAGCAGTAAAAGGGTTTAACGTGATCGCCACCGCCAACGACAGAGATCGTGGCGTCAACGACCTCTCCAGCGCGCTTAAACGCCGCTTCAACACGGTCGTTCTGCCTGTGCCTGACACTCTGGAGGAAGAGGTGGACATCGTACGCCGCCGCGTCGAGCAGCTCGGGCGCGCACTAGAACTTCCGGCGGAGCCGCCGGCTCTGGAAGAGGTTCGTCGCATCGTCACGATTTTCCGAGAGCTGAGACAGGGCATCACCAGCGATGGCAAAACAAAGATCAAATCACCGAGCGGCACGATGAGCACCGCCGAGGCCATTTCCGTTGTCAACAGCGGGCTGGCATTGGCTGGGCATTTCGGTGACGGCACCTTGCGAGCCGCCGACATCGCAGCAGGGCTAGCGGGTTCTGTCATCAAAGATCCGGTGCAAGACCGCATCGTTTGGAAAGAGTATTTAGAAACCGTCGTGAAAGAACGCGACGGCTGGAAGGACGTTTACCGCGCTTGCAGAGACGTTTCGTAATGCGTCTGCCCAGGATCAGTCATCGATCTCTCAAGCGGAGCGCCCAGTGACCAACGGTTCCAACATACATCTTTTCGGTATCAGGCATCACGGACCAGGCTCCGCTCGCAGTCTTTGCGATGCGTTGTTAAAACTTCAACCCGACTGCGTGCTGATCGAAGGGCCACCTGAAGGCAACTTGTTGATCGAGTTGATCGCACACGAAGAGATGCGACCTCCTGTGGCGATGTTGATCTACAGCCCTGATGATCCTAATGCAGCGGTGTTTTATCCGTTTGCAGCATTCTCGCCGGAATGGCAGGCGATGCAGTACGCGCTCGGCAAGAAAGTACCGGTACGATTCATCGATCTTCCTCAGACTCATTGGCAAACCTTGAAGAAGAGATCAACTGCGCCCAGTGATAAAGAAGCGGGCACCGAATCCGGTGACACTGAAGATGCGGTGGAAACCGATGGAGGTAGAGATGAAACGGAAACATCGGTTCGCCAGGATCCGCTCTCATGGCTGGCGCGCGCGGCCGGACACATTGATGGAGAGCGCTGGTGGGAGCACATGGTTGAGCAACGCCGCAACAGCGCCGATCTCTTCGAAGCGATACGTGAAGCAATGACGACGCTGCGCAGTGAGATGTCCAGCGGTGAAGAAGATGACAAAATCGACCTGTTGCGCGAAGCGCATATGCGGCAACAGATCCGGCTGGCTGAGAAAGAGGGTTTTCAACGAATAGCGGTGGTGTGCGGCGCCTGGCATACACCGGCGCTGGCTGAAATACCGGCGCCGAAAGAAGACGCTGCCATGCTCAAGGGTTTAGGCAAAACGAAAGTGGAAGCGACGTGGATACCGTGGACGCACAGTCGCCTTTGCTTTGCCAGCGGATACGGTGCCGGAGTCAGATCGCCGGGATGGTATCACCATCTCTGGACCAATCCTGATCTGGTGGCAGAACGTTGGCTGTCGCATGTCGCTCGTCTTCTGCGCAGCGAAGATCTGGACGCCTCTTCCGCATCGCTGATTGAAGCTGTACGCCTGGCGGAAGCATTGGCAGCCTTGCGCGATCGCCCATTGCCGGGCTTGACCGAACTCTCGGAGGCGATCAAATCAGTGTTGTGTTTTGGCAGCGATGCTCCCATGCGTATCATCCACGACAGGCTGATCGTGGGCGAGATGCTGGGCTCGGTCCCGGAGACGACGCCGATGGTGCCTTTGCAAGCAGATCTGCGAGTGCAGCAAAAATCACTGCGCCTGCCAGCATCTGCCGACGAGAAACTCTTCGACCTTGATTTACGCAGAGAGTTGGATCTCGATCGCAGCAGACTTCTGCATCGACTTCGGCTGCTCGGAATCAAGTGGGGTGAAAGCGAAAAGACAAGCGCTAAGAGCGGTACCTTTCATGAGGTGTGGCGCCTGCGCTGGCATCCGCAGTTCAGCTTGCGCCTGATCGAACGCGGCGTGTGGGGGCGTACGATTCAAGAAGCGACCACGGCCTATGCCTGCGACCAAGCACAAAAACTGACCGAACTTTCTCAGCTGACTGAGTTGCTCAACCAGGCTCTACTTGCGGACCTGAAAACGGCGACCGAATTTCTCATGCAGCGCGTGCAATCGCAGGCTGCCATCGCCACGGACGTTAAGCATCTCATGATGGCATTGCCGCCCCTGACACAAATTGCTCGCTACGGAGATGTGCGTAAAACAGATGTCACCGCGGTGGGATCGGTGATCGATGGTTTGGTGGCACGCATCTGTATCGGTTTGCCGGGAGCTTGCGGCTCCCTCGATGATGCCGCGGCTGAGGAGATGTTTCAATCGATCGTCAAAGTGCACAACGCCATAATGCTTTTGCAAAACGCCGAACATCAGGTGATGTGGAAAGAAGTGCTGAAAAAGGTGGCCGACAACTCAGGCTGCCACGGCGTTATCAGTGGGCGCGCAGCGCGACTGCTTCTCGAACTGCGCCAATTCGACCCGGCTGAAGCGGCCAGACGTTTTGGTCTGGCTCTATCGTTGGCTTGCGATCCTAAACAAGCCGCGTGTTGGGCGGAAGGATTTCTTCGAGGCAGCGGGTTGTTATTGATTCATAACGAGGAGTTGTGGTTTGTCATCGATCGCTGGGTGAGCGAGCTCAGTCATGACACGTACATTCAGATCCTGCCATTGCTCAAGCGCACATTTACGACATTCTCCAAACCAGAACGGCGACAGATGGGTGAGCTCGTCAAACGCGGAAGCAAACATCCGGACAGATCAGCTGCGACGGACAGCGCCATCGACACCGGTCGCGCAGCGAAAGTGTTGCCGATACTTTCGCTGATACTAGGTATGCCGGATGAGGAAACCAGATCGTGAGTGACAGCGAACAAAGAGAGTACGACGAACACCTACGTCGCTGGCGCCTGATTCTCGGCGGCGAAGAGTCCGATGGTATTGGCATCGGCTTGACCGCGGAAGACGCTGATATAGATAAAGCACTCTCCTCGCTCTATGACGCCGAGGCAGAACGAAAAGCTGGGCTCGGCGCATCGGCACCACGGGTGGCGCGGTGGTTGGGCGACATTCGCAAATATTTTCCCACGTCCGTGGTCCAGGTGATGCAGCGGGATGCGCTTGAACGCTTGCAGATCAAGCAGATGCTGCTTCAACCAGAACTGCTGCAGTCGATGGAACCGGATGTCAACCTGGTAGCAGATTTGATATCACTGAGCTCTGTCATGCCGGAAAAAACCAAAGAGACCGCACGCATGGTTGTGGGAAAAGTTGTCGACGAGCTGATGGGCAAGCTCGCCAGCCCGACTCGCCAGGCAGTAGTGGGCTCCCTCAATCGATCGATAAAAAACCGGCGCCCACGTCACAATGAGATCGATTGGGATAAAACTATCAGAGCAAATCTGAAGCATTATCAACCGGCATATAAAACCATCATTCCGGCTACTCGCATCGGATTCGGAAGAAGACGGTCCAGCATGCAAGACATCATCGTTTGTGTCGATCAAAGCGGTTCGATGGCGACGTCCGTCGTCTACTCGAGCATTTTTTCTGCGGTGCTGGCATCGATTCCGGCGCTCAGCACACGCATGGTCGTATTCGATACTGCTATCGTAGATCTGACGGAGAAATTGAAAGATCCAGTTGACGTTCTTTTCGGCACCCAACTCGGCGGTGGCACTGACATCAATCAAGCTCTCGCGTACTGTCAAACACTCATACGCCGCCCTTCAGAGACGATTCTAATTTTGATCAGCGACCTCTATGAAGGCGGCAATCAAGCCGAGCTGTTGAAACGTGCGGCAGCAATCATTTCATCGGGCGTACGCGTGGTCACTCTTCTCGCTCTCAACGACACTGGCGCACCCATCTACGACCATCGCCACGCAGCCGCTTTTACCGCACTAGGCTCACCGGCCTTTGCCTGCACACCGGATCTGTTTCCCGATTTGATGGCTGCTGCAATCAATAAGAAAAATCTGTCGGACTGGGCGGCAAAAAACTACATTGTCACCGCGCGCGGTGAATAGCGTCAAAGTCAATACGTCAGCCTGAAAAACCGCCACCGGCAATTAGAAAACACATGCGGCTAGCGCCAGGAAGCTCCTCTATTGTGCCGATAAGTCCGTCCGGGGGCTGGATACGCCGAACGGCAGGAGCTTGCGATACTCCCCGCCCTGCGGGGGTACAATAGTAGGGAATCCTCCCGGCTACACCCTAATGTTCAAGAATCTCTGCTTACTAGACGTCCTCACCCTCTTCCTCATTTACTACCTGGTCATCCCTCCGCCGGCGCATGCGTACTTCGACCTCGGTGTGGGAGCTTACATGCTGCAGCTTGTCTTCGGCTTCGGAGCGGCATTCTGGCTTTCGCTGAAGAGCAAAATGATGCGCAAGTACAAGGCTCGAAAAACCGCCGATCAATCGGATCCGGTAGTTTCCGAAGAAGAAGAAGAAGAAAAAGAACCGGAACCTGCGGCACCGCCCGCCGATAACACCGCCGAATAGTGGGCGCGCACGTTTCGCACTCAGGCGTTGGCCGATCAGATGTAAGGTGACGTTTGTTGATAGAACTCATTTGTTGAGGGGATCAACACGCACATAGCTCAAGGAGTCGTTAATGGACCAATTGATGAACAGATTGAAGAATCTGGTGATTCACCCTTTCATTTTGGGCATTCTGGTCGTTATGTTATGCGTCAGCAACGCAACCGCGCACTGCATGTGGGAAGAAGCGCTTGGATCCCTGGTAGGCGTCGAGATATTCGTGTTGGTGTTATTTCTACTCGGCTGGGCAGTTTTGAGAGATGTCAAAAAAGCCGGTATGGTGGCGTCTCTTCTTCTCATTCTCTGTTTTTGCTACCGCGTTGTAATGCTCGGCTTTCCCGGGCTGTACAAATCAATCACGGGGTCCTTACCGGAAGGTTGGGTTCAGCTTGTGGTGTTCTTCGTGCCGACGTTGTTGCTCTGCTATGTCATCGTTCAGGACAAATGGGTAATCGGCAAAAAGACATTTCAACTCGATCAAGACATATTGTGTATGTGTCTCAACCTGGTCATGCTGACGATGCTGGTATTGAACTTGCCACCACTTCTTTCGTACTACGCCGAGGAGACAAAGTTAGAGAAGCAGTGCGTTGCCGATCTGCAAAAGCTCGGAGACAGCACCATCGTAAAAGCGGGCCCTGCCGGTAAACCTGACGTCTATTACATCCTTTTGGATGAGTACGCCAATACTCAATGCTTGAAGAATTACTGGGGGCTGGATAACAGCGATTTCGTCAATTATCTGAAGAGCAAAGGTTTTTATCTAGTTGCGCATTCGCACAGCTCGTACGATAACACCAAATTTACGGTCTGCAGCACGCTGAACATGCAGTTCAACGATATCATCGTCAAAGACGCGCATGCAGCATTCCCCAATACGAAAGATGTCAGCGACAACACATTTAATCGCGGCATTGAAGACAGCACCGTGATGCAGTTGCTTCGTCGCATGGGCTATAAGTGGATCAATTTTTGCTCCGGATACTCTGCATTCGACTGGGTGAGCAAGTCCGATGTAAACATTCGACTGCCCTTGCGCGGGTACTTTGGTGGGCTATTCAATTCGTTCGTGCTCATGCTTACACCTTGGTCGACACTAGAACAGTATTTCCCAGTACTGACGAACTTCTATATAGATCTGCGACTTCTGCCTTGCGAAAAATTGCCCGAGGTGGTGGCAATTCATGGGCCGAAATTTGTCACTCTGCACACTGACATCGCTCATGCACCGCTGTTGATCGATGAAAACGGTAAGCGAGGCATCTTGCCGGTGGCCATTTACAATGCTCCGGACACACCGCAAAGATACTTCGGACAGATCAAATGGGCGAACAAACAGATCGAACGATGGATCGACATCATCTTGTCCGCTCCCGGACCAAAACCGATTATCGTGCTTCAATCGGATCACGGACCTGACTTCCCCATGCCAAACGATCATTTGTTCGTCAATGAGCGCCTGAAAAACTTCAGCGCGATCTATTTGCCTGGCATGCATGACAAAGGGCTATACGACGACGTCACGACAGTCAATGTCTTCCGCGTCATTTTCAACGACTACTTTGGGTCCAGCCTGCCGATGCTGCCTGATAAATCATTTCGCAACATCGGAGGCATCGAAGCCGCTGACTTCCATGACGTGACAAAGGAGTTGGACTTTGTTTCTAAGCTTTCGCCAGCCGACGCGGACAAACACTCGAATGCAAAATCTCAAGACAGAGATTCCCAGGCGCAAGATAATAAAGCATTGAAGCCTGAAGAATCGCATTGAAGAGGACATCTCGCCACCAGGCAAGCCGATGTTTAGAAATGGCAGCCAGCTTACTTGGCAACGTCGATCTTTTTCGCCAATTTATCGCCGGGTTTCGTCTTGAAAATCAACCGCTCTGCTTTCGCATCTTCTGCTTCTTGGGCCGTCACATAACCATATTCGGTCATGTTGTCGATTACCTGGTGCTGTCGAACGGTGGCGGCTGCAAAATTTTTCTGTGCACCCAAGATGGAAGGTGCTCGCACGGCACCGGCTATATAAGCGGCTTCCGCTACGTCCAGTTTGGCGGCATGCGTGCCGAAGTAATTTCTCGCCGCGTCTTCGATACTGTATGAGCCGCGACCAAAATAGACACAGTTGAAATAAGATTCGAGGATGCGTTCTTTCGGATATTTATCCTCCAACTCAGCTACCATCACAGTTTGAATCAATTTACGTTTAGGCGTACGTTCGAATCCATCGAGAAACATCACTTTGGCTAACTGCTGCGGTATCGTGCTGCCGCCTTCAATCATGTGTCCTGCTTTGATGTTATCCATCATTGCGCGCACGATGCCCAGTCCATCGATGCCCTGGTGTTCGTAAAAGCGGTGGTCTTCTGCGGCGAGCATCGCATCTTTCATCGCTGCTGAAACTTGATCAACGGGAATGCGATGTTGGTTTTGCGGACCGATGTCACCTTTCTCCGGTATCGCCGGCAACGTCAGGTTTGGTATGCTGAACACGTCCTTCAAGATGGGCACCGCGAAATAACGCGCGGCGACAAGCATCACGATTAAACATCCGGCGAATTTAGTGAGACGGCGCATAATAGTCGAACAAACGTTGCTTATATGTTACTGTCTATGTGCAGTCAAACGGCAGGTACGATGCAAACGGAATCGGCGATCATCACTGTCGAGCAAGTGCTGAAAAAGGTCGCCTGGCGTTTGTTGCCGTTCATGTTCGTTTTGTACATAGTTTCGTACCTTGACCGGATAAACATCTCCTATGCCGGCTTGCAGATGAATACGGATCTTGGCTTTGACGAGGTCATTTTTGGCCGCGGAGCTGGCATCTTCTTTCTCGGCTACTTTCTCTTCGGCATACCCAGCAACCTTATTATGCAGAAGCTCGGAGCGCGTAAGTGGATCTCCGGCATCATGGTCGTCTGGGGTGTGTTATCCGTCAGCCTCGCCTTCGTCAAATCTCCTGAAGCATTCTACCGAATGCGATTCCTCCTGGGAGTGGCGGAAGCGGGATTCTTTCCAGGAATGATCTTGTATCTTACATACTGGTTTCCGCGTCGCGAACACGGCATGGCGGTGGCACGTTTTATGACCGCGATACCGGCCGCGGGCATCCTTGGCGGCTTGATAGCGTCTGCCGTTCTCTCGATGCAAGGGTTGTACGGCCTGGCTTCCTGGAAATGGTTGTTCATCATCACCGGCACTCCGGCGATTTTCTTGGGTGTACTTGTTTTTCTCTTCCTGGTGAATGGACCGGAAGACGCACCATGGTTGAACGAGCGAGAGAAAGAGCTGCTGATCGAACGGTTGCATCAAGACCGGCCCTCCGATAGCACCGCCCGTCAGAAGGGTGCACTTCTGCCGGCGTTGTTAAACGTTCGCGTGTGGGTGCTCGGCGGCTTGTATTTTTTGATGTCGTTTGCAATGTACGGATTTCAGTTGTGGCTGCCGCAAATTATCAAAGCCATCACAGGTGGTGACAATGGCCCGACAGCTCTAATATCGGCAATTCCACCAATTTTTCAAGCGTTGGGAATGGTTTTGGTGGCAAGACACTCCGATAACACCGGCGAGCGCAGAAAGCATCTGGCACTCTCCGCTGCTATCGCCGCAGCCGGTCTCGCTGCAGCTGCGGCACTTTTGCAGCAACCAGTCATGGCTGTGGCGGCATTATGCGTGGCTGCATTCGGAATCTGGGGCACAGTCGGACCGTTCTGGGCGATTCCCACTGGCTATCTCTCTCCGGTGGTGGCAGTCGTAGGAATAGGATTGATCAACTCTTGCGGTGCTCTCGGCGGTTTTGCCGGACCTGATATCGTAGGAGAAGTCACACACCTGACGCACAATTTCACGTCCAGCCTGCTGGTCATGGCCGGCTCGCTCGTATGCGCCGGCATCGTCGTCATGGTCCTTCGCTTTCACCCATCTGCCAGCAGCGAATCACATTCAGGTCATTGAGTGCAGTGAAAAAGTTTTTTCAGGATCTCACCAAAAAATGCGCAAAAGCGGTCGTAAGCGAGACCATCGCACTGGGCAGCGTTCTGGGCGCGATCTGCATTCTTTCCTTTTTCGGCGACATTGCTCCAATAATCGATCTGTTTAGTCACTTTCGTTGCCTCTGGGTACTGATTTTTATAGTCATCACGGCGTTCGCATTGTTGGGTAAACGGTTTATTTGGGCAGCGGTCTTCGCCGCTCTGACGGCAGCGAATGCCGCCGCGATTGCGATGCTCTGGCTGCCATCTGATCTACCCCCGTTGCAAAAGAACGTGGGCGAACTGTCACTACTGGATATGAATTTGTTCGTCGATAACCAAAACAAACCCGCAGTTCTTGAGGCAATTAACAAATTCAAGCCGGACGTGATCGTACTCGAGGAGCTGAATCCGGACATGTTGGCCAAACTAGAACCAGCTCTGAAAGAGTACCCTTATGAACTCTGTGCGCCTGATAAAACACCGTTTGGTATTGGAATTTTCAGCAAGACGAAACTCGATAACAGAAAGAAAAACCCACTCAATCTAGCAAAATCCTTTGTTCTATCGTCGGATGTAGAAGTAGGAGGCAAGCCAATAACCATCATTGCCATGCACGCGTTTCCTCCGATAAGTTCGTACGGCATCTCGCTCGACTCGAGTATCATTTCCGGACTGCCCGCACTGATCGGCAAAAGCCAAAAAAGCGTGATCATGGTCGGAGATTTCAACTCCACGCCGTGGTCTTCGATGTTTCGCAAACTGAAGGGAAGTGGCAACCTCAACGACAGCGAGCAAGGTCGTGGTTTGCAAAATTCCTGGCTAACAATTCCTCTGCCTATCGATCACTGCCTGTATACATCCGACCTGAGAGTTTTAAGTCGTGAGCTCGGTGCTCCCTTTGGGTCGGATCATCTGCCGCTGTTTTGTCGCATCAAAGTTGGCGATTAGTTAGCGCTCCCACACGCCTACACTTATGTTGCGAAACTCGACCATTGACAATAGCCTGAGCGGTCACTAAAAACGCTTATCCAGCTTGCGATTTGAGCGCTTTCCCCACATTATTGCGATGCCTACGGAATGCAACATCACTCCAGGTATGAGAGAACAGGTCCTCCTGCGGCCAAGCCATCTCGACGACCGAACTTGGTTGAGAGCCCATATATAGGTGGGTTTCACCCTGGCTGCTTGCAGGACAGCCCTCGAGAATGTTAGAACTATTTCAGCCACCGGTATTGAACTTTCGGGCGTTGGCAGACGTTAATTAGATAAGCCTGGTGTGCGAGACGAAGACGCAATGACTCTTTCTCACGAACAACATAGGACACGATTGGCGCGTACGTTGGTTGTCGGTGCAATTATGGGCGCCCTCGTTATCGCTCCCGCATTGGCACAGCAGCTGCCTAGCCCCGCGGCAATGCGTGCCTTTCAGGATGGGCGCTCATGCTGTGTGGCGGGGCGCAATCTGGAAGCAATCAAGAAACTCTCCGAAGCTCTGGCGGAATCACCCGAATATGTCGATGCGCTGATCGAGCGCGGCATCGCGTATGAGCAGGTTGCAAGTTACGATCTGGCGGTAGCGGACCAGAGCCGAGCGCTCTCGCTCAAGCCCGATAATTACATCGCTTACTATAATCGCGCCAACGCGCTCTTCAAACTGAAAGAGTACGAGCGAGCGGCAGACGATTATCACAAAGTCGCCGAGCTGCTTCCGCAGCGAGCTCGCGAAATGGAAATCGCTCAGGGTACTGTTTACGACGCCGCCGGAGAGTATGCCAAAGCGGTCGAACAGTACAACGCTGCTCTAAAACTCGAGAAGGATGAAGCCATAACAGCCAGACGCGATGCCAGTTTGCAGGCGGTGAAATCGGCGCTCGCTCCTCAATCGCCCCCTGGTTACGGTTATGCCCCATACGATCCTGTCGTCCCTCACCCAACCGGCAACAAGACAGTGCAGTGGGAACCGACGCAGGCGGGTCCGCTCGAATATTCAAGCACTGGCAGACACACTCAGAAGGCGGCGGCGACCGCAGACCATTCCGAGCGCGATAGTCAGATGAGTTTTCTTCCCTCTCAACCGTTCTCGCCCGAGGCCGAGCAAGCGACCGGCAGCAAGAATGCTCAAATCTGTTTTCTCACGCAAGTGTTTGATCCGCGCTGGAATCCGGACGGTCCCAAACGCAGCCAAAACTGCGGACCTGCGAGTCTGGCCATGGCCTATCGCTATTTCGACAGGACGCCTCCGGGCGGCAATACGAAAGACATAGAGCAGTTTATCGAAGCAACGCGACTGGCTATGACCGGCGGCTCCAACAATATGCTGCTCACCAATTTCAAGGACGTGGTGCGAGGAGCGCAAGCGGTCGGATTGCGCACAAAGATCGTAAGAAACATGCGCGATATCGATGAAGTACTTGCAACTGGTGCGGTGTTCATCGCGTCAGGCTGCCCGAACGTGCCGGGCGCATACGGTCCGCGCTTCAATTACCGGCCGGGCACTTACGGCCATTTCATCCTGGTAACCAACAAAGATGGAAGCGGCTACGAGATCAATGATCCAATCAACAAACTCGGCCCAGCGCATATCAGCCGCGAAGAGCTGGAAGCATTTCTCAGCTATTGGCCGAATTACTCTCTCAAAGGCGGCATTGCCGTCTGGAACTGAGGCTGGCACCATCTCTGTGCCAAGCCATCTCCGGTTGGACCAAAACTCTCACAATCCGATCTCTATAGTTTAGCCGCCGGTTCCGGTTCTATTTTGATTGAACAGATTATCGTTGGCGGCATTGTAGAGCGAAACAACCTTTGCGCGCGACGGCGATACAGGTTTGTAGACCTTCAAAGCGTCGATCATCTTGTCGAGGACCGGCGTGCCCCATCCCGTGACCGCGTCGAATCCGGGCCCGGACTTGTAGCCGTTGTTGTCGCCTGACGTGATGTCCCGGAAAATCGGAACACCCGCATTGCCGCTTTGATACAAGAAGTAGTTGATGTTGCCGAAATTCTTTCCGAGTTCGGATGCCATTGCGGCGGTGTATGCAGCCCATTGCGGTGCCGCACCGGATGTGCCACCAATTGCGCCTTCCTGCCCGTCGACTTGTACGATATAACCGCTCTTGGGCGAGGCATTTTCCGAAACGTCCGGCACGACGCGCCCATCAAAACCGTTGCCGTTCGCGTTCGCCGGCATCTTCATACCAGCCTGGAAATCAGGACGCTTGGTCTGATTGCTGACTCCGCCGCCGGTCTGACCGCCTCTTGCTCCGTCGTTCCATGAGACTTCCTGAGCGATACCACCTTTGCCATCGAGGATGACTTGAGTGCCTCCGACTGATGTGACGTACGGGCTGGCCGATGGGAAATCGACATCGAAGCCCTTCGGCGCACCATCTGCGGCACCATTGTCTCCCGCCGCCACGAATGTCGTGATACCTTTGGCAGCCGAACGCTTCAGGGCGTTTGTCAACGCCGCTTGAGCCTGCTTGGTCCAAGCACCTTGATACTGTCCCCAGCTCCAAGTAATCACGTCCGCAGCCGGCCCGCCGTCAGTGGGGAAGGCCAGTTCGTTTTGTGTATCAGGAAAACCAGCGTCGCTGTTTTCGCCGAAGGCGATTCTCTGTTTTGCTCCAGGCGCCGTCAAGCCGGCGACGTTGGTGTCGAGAGCGACTTCACCGTCAGCTCCGTTGGGTCCGTCAGACTTAGGCACAGTACCGTTAACGCCGACTTTCATGCGCTCAGGCACCGGCAGCCCACGCTTCGTGTAGAACGTGGCGTCAGAATCCAGATCAACGTCACCGCCCAGTTCGCCGATACCGATCGTTTTGCCTTTGCCGGTATTTGCGTCGACTTTCAAGCCACGAGCGCGAGCGAGATCGCTGGCGAGAATTGGCTTCGCTCTTAGTTGTGCTTTGGCGTGTCCTGCACCGTGCGCTTCGGCAACACCTGCCGGCTCTTCATTTGCCAGTGCATCGAAATCAGAAGTCGGAACAAATGGAGTTCTCTGCGTGGTCATGGCGGGACGGTTGTCCGAACCGAGGATAGCATCGATATGCGAAGAGACATGCGAGTCGACTGATAGCGCACCGACACGGCTGCGGTGCACAACGCCGTCCGGCGATTTCCACTGTTCGAACTTGGTGCCCAGGGCATCTTCAAACTGCGCGCCGGTTCCGTTCACGACCATGCGACCGTTGCGTGCGTCCTGCAGCGTCACTTTCAGGCCTTTGCTTTCCGCCCACGTTTGGATGGCGCTCATCGAGTCTTTGTTAGCGCCAAATTTTTCCGCCATCTCTTGATCGGAGACGAAGCCGGCCTGTTGGCGCGCAATTCGCTTCAGTCTGCGGTCAAGTTTAAGTCCGGTGTCGTCGACCGACTTGGCGTAAATACTGACATTAAAACGTTCATTGGGATCGATTTCGCCCACTTTTTCGCCGGGAGCTTGCTTCTTCATTGAGTCCATCAACATCGCTTTGGTGCCGATTGGCTGCCATGTGCGAGTGTTCATATCGACTGTGCGCGCGCGCTGAATTGCTTCAGGCGTGAGCAGATACTCTGAAAGCTTCGGCGCTTTGTTCACCATCCACTTCTCTTTCGGCTCCCAGAATCGAGCTTTGGACGCGGCAAAATCATCAAGTGCTTCGGACTCAAGCACTCCATTGGCAATGGCGCCGCCGGCAAATGCGCCGATCGTACCGAGCGCCATGCTTGTTGTGAACTCGCCGCCAATATATCCCAGCTCTTTGCCGGACGCGTGCAACTCACCCATGGTCACGGCATTCTGAGCATGTTCATATGATTGGTAGACCGGCTTCGCGGCCATTGTGCCAAATACACCCAGAAGAGCAGTACCAACGACTTTTCCGGTGATGCCGCCTTCCGGAAGAGCGGCCTTCAAAGCTGCTGTAATCGCCATCGAGCCAACAACGGTTATGCCGGTCTTCTCCAACCCTTGCCACGACCCAAAATCTTCTGCCAGAGAGTGACCAAAGCCCGGGAAGAAGTTCTTCGCCCCGTCCTTCAACCACGTGCCCGTTCTCGAGGTCGAATCAGGTATGGCTTTCAAATCCAGCAGATGCGATGTATCCACGTGTGCCGCCGGCTGTGTCGTTAGGCTGTCGACCGCATCTAATTTGCCGGATTGTGGTGCCATATGCGTTGAACCTCATTATGTAATGCGTCGACGTCCGCCGAATTTCAAGGATGGAGACCGAGATACCGCAAAGAAATAGGCTAAGCTCCGATGACTGTCGGCAACTTAGGCTGTAAAACCTGGAGAGCCAGGCTGCGTCCAGAAAACTGTCCGCCATGTTGGTAATAGAATACGACCCCGACCCCCTGATGTCGATTGGGGGAATTACGCTAAATCATTAACTTGCAGCGGTTTTCCGCAAGGCGCAAAAGGCTGAGCCCAGGCTGATTCGCGCAAATGGTTCAGCGCCAGCCAAACAGGCTGCGGAGCCCCGTCATGTGGGGCAAACTTGGGCTCAACTTTTGCCCTTAAAGTAATCAGCCATGAGCTCTTTTCGGCTCGTTTGTCCATGCTCTTCTCGAACAGTGCAATGTTTGATCTTCTCGAGCGCGTGACTCTCTACTGCAAGAGTGTTGGTATTTAGTCCCACGAGAAGCCAGCCGCCGTCGTTTTCGGCAAGGAAGCACGGCGCCCAGACATGGATCGAGCCTCCATCTATGTGCAGCTCGACCGTTCGGTTTTCCAGCAGAGCGCGACATAAGTGCGAGAAAACACCTGGATCAACTCGTGTAGTGTTGGTACCCTGACGCACGAAAAGATGTTGCAGCTCTTCCTCGTCGACGCCGAAAGGCAGCCGCTTCACCATGCTTGTCTGGATGGGACCAAGCGCTTTGCTCACTTTGTCGCCGAGCGATGAAGCCAACATGGCACAACCCATAAGCAACAACACGTGATCGTCTTCGACTAGATCGCCAATCGGGATGCGTTTGCCCGGGCTGGCATTGAAGTATCCGTTGCGAAAGCGATCGAAACGAATATCTATGCCAAAGCGTTCGCGCAACAAACGAATGTCAGCGTAAATCGTCCGCGGTCTAACGCTGAATGCATGACACAGCGAGCGCATAGTAGGAAACTTGTTGTTGCTGATCCGCTCCTCGATTGCAACGAGTCGTTCGAGTCGCGTCTTTTCCTCTTTGTCCATCGTGCGGAAGCCCACCTAGTCGCCTATAGAATAAATTGTGAATACTGCACAATATCTGCACAGGTGCCGCTGACTGGCGAGAACGCTCAGGCTTGTCAATCGTCTATGGACGGCCTTTGCTACCGGGACTCGCAAAACGAGCCCGAGCTGTCATTCTTGCTGCCCCAGCATCCGAAGGTGGTCGGTTTCAGCCGACAGGAACTCGCCTACACGAGCCAACTTTTTATACAATGTTTACTTTCCCCGCAGCGGCAAATAAAATGCGTGCTGACACGGGCATCGAAAAATGCAAACGGGTCGCATGACGATCTTAGTGTCACCGAGGAGCGGTCACAATCGCCCACTCATTCCGGTTTTGAGCGATTCAGTCGATAGACATCAGACAGGCTTCTTGACACATTTCGGTGTTCATGCTTCGTCACGCCATCAAGCCTGAAAGCCATTGGAAGAAAAGGAATTGCGGACTTTTAATACTGCAAAAACGGGATTCTCGTTAAATTCTTGCGGCGCCAATGCGCAGACGTTTTCTGATCGATATAGCGACCACGCAGTCGTTAGTGCGTATTCCCATGGCGTAGCACCATGTTGAAGGATGAGGAAAACCAAGCATGCAGGCAATTGCATGCATTCCCTCATTGCAACGACCTCCATTGCATCGTCATGGCTAACCGATCGTCGACCGTTGTTTCGTTAGCCGTTTCAGTGTTACGGCGGCTTCCTATGCCTCTTCTAGCTCAGCCGAGCCGGCTTACTGACGTATCGATTGCAAATGTAGTCGCCTACGTCCTCCAGGGATGTTTTGGTTTTATAGAAACCAAAAGAGTGTCTGGCGAAATGTATATTGATGTCGACGCAGGGATAATCGCAGTGCATTCCCGCTATTAATTCCAGTGGCGGCGAAGGACATTTTGCGGATAGCATGATTGCGCTCGATTTATCCGCATATTTGACTACTCGATTGAGGACAGTCACTTTATGACATCGTCGTGCAGAGAAACTTTCAGCGCTAAAAGCCGCCAAGGATAACGTTTTCAAGCAAGCACCGGCAGTCAACAAGATCATTTAATCGATCCACAAGTCAATGTGCGGATAGATTGCACACTGCAAAAGTAACGTATGTGCAGGGGGAATTTGCCATGCACACACACCACAATCGAATACCTACCAGTTACGTCGCCACACTGAAGAGATCAAAGAAAGACGCGTTCGCAGGCGCTGCGAGTTTTGCTACCGCCATAGTTATCGGGGGTACTTTCTGGCAAAACAACGCGATCGGACAGGCATTTAGCAGCGTTTTGATAACATTGCCAATTATCTACGCTGTCGCCATGCTCATCGCCAATTTGCCTGTTAAGACGGGCGCAAAGCTTGTTGCCACCTTTGCACTCACCGCATTGGCAATTTGCGTCGTACACCTCATGATGTCAGCTTCCAGTTTCTAACGAGGATAGTCCGCACCACACCTCCGCCTGCTGCCACACAGGAAGGATCACGCTCACGCGTGCCAGCTTACTTAGCTGGTCTCCTCCTCTGGCAGCAGGCGGAGTCGGAGCTAATCCGCAGTTTCTCGCGACTGATTTTTGGCGAGGATTTCTTTCGCTCGCAGATACATGCGCTCGGAATCTTCAAGACGGTTTGTTTTGCGACAGAGGCGGGCGAGGTCGAACAGTGTGTCCGCGATTTCCATGTGATCGGACGGAAGTGCTTGCTCGCGAATCTTAAGTGCTTGATTCAACAGCGGCTCGCACTCTGCATGTTTTGCTTGGCGCAGATAGATGTTTGCTAAGAACGTGAGCAGCTCCGCCAAGTTCAACTCTTGATCGTTCGCCGCCTCTAGAATGGTCACCGCTCTTCGTAAGAACGGTTCTGCTTTGTCGAACCTCTCCTGCGTGCACAGGATCGCGGCAAGGTTGCGGTAATCGCCGACCAGGCTGACGTTGTTTGGACCAAGTTCTTGAAGCCGCAATACAAGAATTCGTTCATAGACAAGCTGAGCGTTTTGATAGTTGCCATTTTCGATGTAGCTTTCCGCTAATCGAATGTAACTATCGAACATGATGTTGCACAGGTCGCCCTTCGAGAGACGTTCTAGCAAACCGCCACTGCCACTCTTCATCTGATTAATCACGCTAGCAAATTCGCGCGCGCGCGGATCTTCCGGAGCGAGCGTCTCCGTAAATTTCCGACCTTTCCTGCCAGCGGGAGAGGGCACGGACGGACTTCCCCCAGGCAAAGTGATTGGCTCCTCGGGTTGAGGAGCCAGACTTTCTTGAAAGTCGAGATCGAATACCTGCTGCACTCCATCGCCAGGCAATGCTGCTGCATCTACCGCAGCTGAGATTAGCGAAATTCTGTCTTCGGTGTCTACAGCGATAGTCCAGTTGATACCGTGTATGGGCGGCGCCATCACCGTTTCGTCCGACTGTGGGCGGGCAGCTTCCTTCTGCTTTGCTCTCGATTCGAGTTTGGGCGCCGTTTGTGGTTGCCAACCGAGCTCTTGCAGAGCTTCCTGGAATGTGATCTTGCGCTCTCCTCGATGATGCAAGCAATAGTCGAGAGCCACAACTGCATCATCTTGCGACAGAATTCCGCTGGCAAGCATCTCCAAACACTCGAGCGTAGCGTCGATGGCGCTGTCATCAGCAAAACCTGTAGACACGAGCAGTCGTCCTAAAATTCTTGGCTCTTGCAGCGTCATTTCTAAGGCAGAGTTGATGTCGTCGTGCGATACCACGCGCGCAAGCGTCAACAGCTTCTGGTAATCGAGACTGAGTTTTACTGGAGCG
Source organism: Planktothrix sp. (assembly GCA_036703195.1). GTDB lineage: Bacteria > Cyanobacteriota > Vampirovibrionia > Obscuribacterales > Obscuribacteraceae > DATNPN01. The sequence goes on from DATNPN010000005.1 coordinate 313,800, forward strand.
GCTTCTTGAGCTTTGGCTTTGGCCACCGCTTCTTCCAGAGTGATGTTTTCACTCAAGACTTTCTGCAGGCAGTTAGCAGCCTGCGATCCGTCGATCGTGCGTTCTTGCACCATCTTTTGCAAGGAAAGCGCTGTATCGATTGTTTCTTGTTTGACAAGATCGTGCGCGACTAAAACTTCGCCCAACGGCTTGGAGTTTACAAGAGCCCATTCAACGGCGTTTAATACGTCTGTGGCAGTGACTATGCCGCCCAGCACTAGGAGCTCTCCGAGCCTGATGCCATGCCGTTGTGACAATGGGTGCTCGCGACTCTTCGCCTCAGTTGAAGGCGCAACACCGGCAGCTATCTGCAGCTGTTCAATCGCTTCATCGCGCGTGTACATCTGATCGCGCAAGCGCACCTGCGCATCGAGCGCGGTCGACAATAAATCTTCGGAAACCGCGTTTTCCAAGACGAGAGTACGACCCAGCGGTAAACCCGTGGTCATGCTCTTATCCATCGCTTTGAGAAACTGCTCCGAGCTGATAATTCCAGCATCGAGCAACAGCTCACCGAGCTTTCCCGTGGGCAAACTAGGGTTGTTCGGATATTCCTGGCTGTTTACGACATCTTCGAACCGGGCGCCGGTTTTGTATGCCACCTTCAGGCCTTTGACTGCATTGCTCAAATCGAGCAAGCGATCGCGCACCATCGATTGTGCAGTCAACGCGGACTGCAAATCCTTTGCGGTGACGTAGCCATACATGACCAGAATCTGCCCGATCTGCAGCCGCTTGGTTCCTGCGTGTCTTGTCGCTTCGAGAAGTTGAGCCTTAGTCAGCATGCCGGACTGAACGAGAAGCTCGCCAATCCGAACATTTCCAGACAGCTTGAGAAACGCCGAGGATGTCACGAAACCGTCCTTCCCGGTATCTGCCGGCAGGTTCAACCTTCGTCCGCGCGAGCGAGTGCGACCCGCCAATATTCCCTACCCAGATTACCGAGATCGCAAGCAGACACAGAGTAATTGGATTTTTACCCAGTTCAGCTAAGATAAAGCCGTCAAAATGCAGCCTCGCGAAAACAATGTCGCAAGAACCAGAAGCTCAACCAGACCAAACCGGTATTGTTGCGGAAGCGACCTCATCCGACCGGGGAAAACCCGATGATTCTCGGTCGTGGTTATTAACGCGCTGGCTGTTCTTGCGGCTCCTCGGGCTCATTTATCTGATGGCATTCGCCTCGTACGCGGTGCAAGTGCTCGCACTCAATGGCTCACATGGGATCTTGCCGATCGCGGACGTTTTAAACGGCGTTAAAGAGCAGATGGGAGCGGAGCGTTTCCTGATTTTTCCCACTGTCTACTGGCTCAACAGCTCAGACCAAATGCTCCAGTTCGTCACCTGGGGCGGCGCCGCCCTCTCAATTTTGGCGATTCTCGGCGTGGCAACCGGGCCGGTCCTGGCGCTCTGTTTAGTCTTCTGGCTTTCTGTCGTCAGCGGCGGCGGTGAATTCACCGAATTTCAATCGGATGGCATGCTGATCGAGGCAACTTTGCTGGCGCTATTCGTCGTCAATTGGTCTTCTTTGATTGAGCCACCATGGCCGGTGGCAAACAGATGGCGTACTCAGAAGCCACCTTCTCGCATCGGAATATGGTTGCTTCGCTTCATGATTTTTCGCCTTATGTTCGCTGCCGGAGTCGTGAAGCTTACGAGCCACGATCCAACTTGGGCCGATTTAACGGCTATGCAATACCACTTCTGGACGCAGCCGCTACCAACACCGCTTGCATGGTATTGCCATTTGCTGCCGGCAATTGTCTTGAAAGGCATGGTTCTAGCCATGTTCGTCAGCGAAATCGTCGCCCCGTGGCTGATGTTCGGAAATCGGTGGATGCGCTATTTAAGCGCGCTATTGATGGCAGGCTTACAAGTAATGATTATTTTGACGGGCAACTACACCTTTCTCAATTACCTCATGATTGTGCTCTGCATCCCAGTTTTGGATGACGGTGCCACATATCGTCTGCTGCCGAAATCACTCTCAGGAAATATCCTTTCGCTCGTGGATCTCAAGCCAGTAGCAAAAAAGACAGCTAATGCACTTGTCACCGTCTGCGCAACTGTCCTTTTTGCACTGGCGGGATTGCAACTGGTTGACACCATTTTCACAATGCCAAGCATCTTCCGGCTCCCTCTTTTTCTCGTAGCGCCGTTGCATATCGCCGATCGTTACGGGCTTTTCGCGGTTATGACCACTACTCGTCCCGAAATTGAATTCGAAGGAAGCGATGATGGAAAATCGTGGCAGCCCTACGTCATGCGATATAAAGTCGACGACGTGCATCAGTCACCGCCCTGGGTCGCCCCTCACATGCCGCGCTTACCATGGCGGCTCTGGTTCGCCGCGATGGTGCCCCCTCCGGTTGTCACAACCGATCCGGCAGCGGCACAAGCGGCTCGTATGCTGGGTGGCGAAGAGAGCGAATGGGTGCTGTCACTCGTCCAGCGAATGCTTGAAGGAGAGCCGGTAGTGATGGGTTCCTTCGAGAAAAATCCATTCCAGGACCATCCTGCGCGCTACATTAGAGCCTGGGTGTATCAGTATCATTTCACTAGTGCTGAAGAGCACTCCCAGACAGGCGATTGGTGGACGCGTGATGAAAAGAGGGAATACCTGCCGCCATTGAGCCTCGAAAACGGTCAATTGAAGCCGGTCTTCGAAGCAAGCAAACAGCCATAGAAACCAAAGCAAGTATCAGCCGACAGCCTGAGAATGCCCAATGGAACCAAATTCCAAGATTGTTCGTCAGCCTCGATATGAATAGGATAAACAGACTATTTGAAGTGTTGGCTGCGAAGTGTACTGCATTTGCAGGCAGCTCGACTGCGTTTGCCCTGGCACTTCTCATGATCGTTGCGTGGCTGATCACCGGACCCATCTTCCACTTTTCCGCAGTCTGGCAGCTAGTTATCAACACGGGCACAACAATTGTCACTTTCCTGATGGTGTTTCTCATTCAGCGTGCTCAAAATAAAGACATTCTGTCTATACACGTAAAGCTCAATGAGTTGATATCAGCCCAAGAAGGCGCAAGCAATCGTCTGATCAACATCGAAAGCGCCACCGAAGAAGAAATTCTCGAAGTCAAACGCAACTTCGAAAGACTGACTGAAGAAATCTGCACCACCTTGCCGGAAGAAGTTTGCCAGAACATCATCGAAGCCGCGGACGACGACGAAGCGGCCTAGGTGTGACACTATAGGATCGGAGCTGACTCCGGCTTTGCCCCAACTCGGGTGCACCTCTGAAATCCGCTCCGAACAAGGGTGAAAATCCGATCAACGATCTTATTGTGGAATGGGAACAGTAGGGCTGTAGCGAGCAGAATTGCAAGTAGTTCCACATTCGAAGTAGCTAGTCCGCAAACATTGACAAACGGTCCAGGGTGCTTCAGAGCGTACTCGAACGCATCGTTATAAAAGTTTTTCGGCACCACGGCAAACTGACGAGTGGGCTGATTGGCGAGCTGAAAGAGCACAACCTCACGTCCCCAAGGATCTGTCAATCCCAACTGCAGGTCAATTCTTTCGAAAGTATCAACAACGGTCGGCGAGAACACCATCGGTTGCAAACGACTGTATGGAACCTCCGTAAGCCCGCGAGTTGGATCGAGCGCAACTTGCATGGCAAACCAGACGAGCCACAGGAGAAGGACACTCGAAAGGATATTCCGGCATAGTCTGGTGAACCATTTCATAGATCCAGCATGACAGATCTCCGTCTGCTCGCAAACCCGGTTTTGCCCACCGATTCAGCCGACCGTCACGTAACAGTCACGCTAAAAGCATAGGATTGGACGATTTCAAGCCAAGGAAATCTCGTGCTCAAAGCTTCTCATGACTCATATGCCGACGGACTGACCCGGGGACCGCAAGAAGCCGGGAGCCTCGTGACCGATTGCAGCGAAGCATTCCTTCAATCCGCGCTGCAACAACCGATTACGGGCGTGACGCAGATCGTCGATCAGATGCTGGGGACAAATCTGGCGAAGAAAACTGACTTTATTGGCACTCCGTCCAAACGAAAATTCGGCACCATCGGTTGGGCAGCCGAAGAGGTAGCGACGGGTGCCGGGGCCGCTCTACCTTTAATAGCGGCCGCCGCGATGACGCATGGTCTGGTTCGAAATTTCGTTGGCTCTGCAATAAGGTCCTCACGAGAGTCTACGAGCTATCTATGCGAATATACGTCGCACGCAAACAGTATCGTAGGCGGATTTGTTGCAGGCGCTGCTTTCACTCCATCGAAAGACAACAAGAATTTTTGGAGAGACAGGCTTTTCTCCGGAACGATGAATTCAATGACACTCAACTTGATGCACGGGATTGCAAGACCGCTTGCGCTGGCTACTGGCGCGGATGCGATCGATGCCAGTCTCGCCACAAAAGCGCTCAACACCGGACTGTCGGGAGCACTGGCGGGCGCCGGTCTTGCCGAGATATCTTCGCATTCGGACAGCGGCAAATGGGCTTCGCCTGAAGCAGTTGTACAATCAGCCATTAGCTTCGGACTTACCGGCGCAGTCTTGGGCACCGCCGGTGATGCACTCTTTCAAACCAACCGCCCGCAATCCAAATTCGCTAACGTGCAAGACTACGTCACCCGCGGCTACGACAATAGCATGGAGAACAGCCACTATCTCGGCAATCTCGCTCGCAAGTCGGTTTTCGATAGGGCAAAACTTCTTTTGCGCGGCCAGTATGATGACAAAATCGATTCGAACCGCCAGGTGAGCAGTCTCGGCACTGGCCCTAGACTAAATCTCAGTGACTGGCATCCGTTGGACCGTCCGGGCGTGATTGCCAGAATTGAGAAAGAGGCTACCAGCCCCCTGTCAAATCCTCAAAGCATCAATCGCTTCAACGCAGCCATGCAGAAGCTCGGCTCGGGCTGGGAATCTGACAATGCTGAACAGCTCGCTAAAGACTTTAGAAAAGCCGACAATCAGTTGAAAGCCATGAGCGCCAAATACGAGCAGTTACGAGAGGAGAATTTCCGCGACGACATAACGAAGGTTTTTCGCGCAGGCGGTTCAGATGTTGCAGAGTCGAACAGCGAAACCGAGACTGCTAACGAGCGACTTCGCAAAACAATGGAGAGCGCAAGACAACAACGCAACTCCACTTCTCTAGCGCTATACAACGTGCTCAGTCGCCGCAGTCGCGAGATCCAGAGTGCGGTCAACGGTTTTGCCAGAGAAGAAGGTTTGCTTCCCGTGGACGTGCGGGTCGACAACGGTTCTGATTCCGGTGCGGGTTATCGTCTGGGAACTTTATATCTATCGGGAAAGCTATTGTCTGTTGCCAAATTCAACAGCCAAACCTCGGGCATTATTTTTCACGAATTGATTCATTTTGAACAAGACCAAACCGTCATCAAACGAGTAGCAGACCAAGTTGGAATCGGCGCAACAGCAGATGCCGATCAACTCGCCTCGCTGCGACAGAATCTCCCACAATATAGGGAGGCTGCAGCGAATAAGGATTGGAAAATCCGACGGGTATTGAATACCTTCTTGGACTCTGTGTTGGCGCATCGTAATGGGAAGCCACTTTCACAGAGCGAGTCAGCAAGAGCAGATCGTCTGCTCGCAGCTAACGAAAAGTACTTTGACCCGACAGCGGACCAAACATCGGACACAATCGCAGCAATGAACAACGTCCGAGAATTCGCCCGACGACCTCCATTGGACACGCCGTTCATTCTTACAAAACTTGCCAGACGTCCTCAGGAGTACGGCTTTGGAAAACAGCCCGAAGAGCTGCGTCCTTTAATTGAAAAAGCACGAAGCCACTATAAAGAAGGCGCGGACTTTTACAAGCAATTGGCTATAGATGCAGAATCGCCGATGAAACGTTTATTCAGCAGCGACGAAGTGATGCAGGTCGCAAACGTCATGTCCAGACAGTACAGACTGCTAGCCAAACAACTGCGAAAACTCTCACGGCAAAGCTATCGTCAATACATGGATAACGACCTCGAACGCGAAGCGTATGCCGGAGGAGAGCTGGCGCACCTCTCGGCACAAGCTCAAGTTCCAAATGCAACCTAGCGCACGCTTTTCGGCGTTCCCAAAGTCTTGGTCAGAAAAGCCCACTTATCCGTTGCTTCGTCGATAAGCTTCTCTGTCGACTTGCCATGCCCGTGTCCGGCTTTGACGTCAACACGGATCAGCACAGGGTTATCACACTTCTGCACCGCTTGCATCGCAGCCGTAAACTTGAAGCTGTGACCTGGCACGACACGATCGTCATGATCGGCAGTCGTAATCAATGTACAGGGATAGCAGACACCAGATTTGATATTGTGCAGCGGCGAATAAGCATACAAGGCTTTGAACTCATCGGCATTCTCAGGCGAGCCGTACTCCTGCACCCACTCCCAGCCAACGGTAAACTTGTTGAATCTCAGCATGTCCATAACGCCGACTTGAGCCACGGCGGCGCGATACAGATCTGGGCGCTCAGTGATGCAAGCACCAACCAACAAACCTCCATTACTGCCGCCACCGATGGAAAGTTTCTCTGAGCACGTGTACTTTTTGTCGATCAAACATTGCGCTGCCCCGATGAAATCATCGAATACTTTTTGCTTGTTCAATTTCATGCCGGACTGGTGCCATGACTCACCGTATTCGCCACCACCACGCAGGGTAGCTACCGCGAACACTCCCCCTCGCTCCATCCATAAGAGATTGGAGGGAGAGTAGAAAGGCAAGAGTGAGATTTTGAAACCGCCATAACCGTACAGATAAGTCGGGTTCTTGCCGTCAAGCGCGATGCCCTTCTTGTGGCTGACGAACACCGGCACAGTCGTTCCATCTTTACTCTTGCAGAAGATCTGGTCGGTAACATAATCATCCGAGTTGAACTTGAACGTAGGTTTGAAAAATTCGTCCTGCTTTTTGTTATTCAGGTCGATGTGGTAAATAACAGCGGGAGTGTTGAAGCTCGTATATGAATAGTACGTATCAGTATCGCTCTGTCTCCCTGTAAAACCGTCTGCCGCACCAAGCCCTGGCAGATCGAGCATGCGGTCGAACTTACCGTTGACGTCATAGATCGCGACCGTGTTGCATGCATCTTTCAAATATCGACAGATCAGTTTGCCATCGAGATATGAGACTTGTTCGATCGTGTCATCATGATCTTTGACGATGACATTTTCATCGCCGCTGATTTTGCCGTCCGCCACCTTCGTATCCATGGATATAACGCGGGCATGTGGAGCGCCTTCGTCGGTCAAAAAATAGAATTTGGCACCGTCGTTGCCGACAAGCGAATACATGGCTTTGCCGGGGGCGAAGAGCTCCATCAGCTTGCTCGCAGGATCCTTCAGATTTTCTATGAGGATTCCATTTTTCGGTGATGTTCCATGATAGACACCGACAACAAGATAGTTGCCGTCATCGGTGACCGTCGGGGCGAATTCCAGCTCTTTATCATCCCTTCGCTCATAGATCAACTTATCGTCCGACTGCGCGGTTCCAATCTTATGGAAAAACAGCTTCTGATAGTAATTCGCTTGTTGCAGCTCGCTACCCTGCTTTGGTTCGTCGTAGCGGGGATAATAAAAACCGGACTTATCCGCTGACCACGCGACTTCTGCATTTTTCAACCATTTCAGATGATCTGATAGATCTTTTCCTGTGCTGACATCTTTGACATACCAGTCTTCCCAATCCGAGCCCGATGCGCTAAGACCGTAGGCGATCAGGGTGCCGTCATCAGTAGAATTGTACGTAGACAAAGCGACGGTGCCGTCTTTGGAGAGCGTGTTCGGATCGAGCAGCACACGTGCATTTTGTCTGGCCAAATCCTTTACGTACAAAACGTTTTGATTCTGCAAACCATCATTTTTGCTGTAAAAGAGATTTTTGCCAAACTTGGAGGGCACGCCGCACCGCTCGTAGTTCCACAACTCGCGCAACCGTTTAGCAATATCTCCGCGCTCTGGAATGCTGTCCAGGTAAGCTCGGGTGACGGTGTTCTCCTCCTCGACCCACGCATGGGTCTTCTCGGAGTTTGTATCCTCCAACCAACGGTACGGATCAGCGACGCTGACACCGCTGTAGTTATCGACCGTTGCGCCTTTCTCGGCAACCGGATACTTGATCGTCTTTGATTCCATCTGCAGTCCGGCGAAAGCAACCGGAATCGAGAAGGACGTTGTCGCAGTCGCAATTGCCGCCGTTACCGCAAATTGCACAAAACGTTTGTAATGCCGCATCGTGAAAACCCTTGTCTGGAGACGCAGTCAATAAGGGTATCATCTTGCCACTCGATAAGTTTAGACTCCGTCGTCAGGCGGCTCGTTCGGGCGCGGATTTTGTATGCAGTTGCCAGGGACTTCGTCACCTGAAATATTATCGTACTCTTTGTACAGACGGCATAGCGGAAGAGCCGCTTTCAGTCGAGCAATTTCTTCCGGTCTCCACGTGTCAACAGACACTTCCAACGTTCTCAGCTTTGGTAAGTTGTTAGCCAAATCGATGACATCGGCACACCTGGAGTGCGTATCTTGCAAACACAGCTCGCGCAGATTCTTCAAACTCTTCAGATACTTGATCGATCCTGGCTCCAACTTATTCGAGCTCAGATCTAGCAATTGCAGGTTGGGCATAGTCGCTATTAGTTGCATGCACTCTTCGTCCGGATCATCCATCCGCACTCTCAAATACTTGAGAGCAGTTGAGTTTTTCATTTTCCGCAAAACTGGATTTATATTTTTGAATGCTTTGATACGAAGTCTCTCGAGCTGCGGAAGACTATCAAACTGAGCAATATCAGCCGCGAGAAAACCTTTGGCGCCATCAGCGTCCAGCGTGGTCAATGGCCAGTGATCAGCGACTTGCAGTCCCTTCGGCGTGACTTTGTTGAGACCGAACAAGATGAGCACGTTCACGTTTTTGTAGTTTTTCGCGCTGAACATAGTTTTGTCGTCGGCATCGCAATTGTTGGTCAGATCGATCCCGCGTATTTCATCGGGACGAAAATGCGCCAGAACATCGGGAGCTTGATCTAGCGTCACCAATCCAGGGTAATAGAGGAACGGATGAAAGTGTTGAATGATGATAGTGCCTTTAGCAGCGACGCGGCCATGCAGCTCTGTGCCTTGCTCGTTGAACACTTTCGTTTCCGGATCGAAATCACGCAAACTGCCCAGATCGCCTTCAGCTTTTGTAAAGTTAAAGATGCGCGTGTCATCCGGCAGCACCGCTGATAGATATTGCGGCAGCTTCAGGTGTTTGTCGCTAAGCAATTGGTCGACGGACTGGAGGTTGCCATCTTCGGTTCCGGATCGCAGTTGAACAGTCCTTGTTTCGGTTGGCGCCGAACTTCTTCCCATCCAGAATGCCGCGACAAGCAAACACAAAGACATAAACCCGAAAATCGCAAGCTTGATAGCCGCAACTTGCCAGTTCGAGCCTTTATCACTGGCCGTTGAGCGATGCGCCGGATCGATCGATTGCCCCGCCTTGATTCTACGCAAATCATGGAGAAGGGCCTGCGCGTTTTGATAACGCATGCGTGGATCTTTGGCAAGAAGTTTAGCGACCATATACTCGACCGCGACCGAAAACTCCCTTCCTAAAGTCGCTTCTTTCAACGACTGCGGTGACTCGGTTTGATGCTTCATCATCATGGAGAGCGGCGAATCACCCATGAAAGGTGGTGTGGCGGTAAGCGTTTCAAACATGACACAGCCGAGTGAGTAGAGATCGGTTCTTTGATCGATAGCCACTCCTAGACACTGTTCGGGGCTCATGTATTGCGGCGTGCCAAAGATGTCGCCGGTGCGCGTCAAAGTCGGTGCATCCTCACTGTTGTCATAAATCAATTTAGCCAGACCAAAGTCGAGGATTTTGACAAGAAACTCTGGTTCTCTTTGCCGCAGCAGCATGATGTTGCTTGGCTTGACGTCACGGTGAACAACACCCTTCTCGTGCGCATACGCCAAACCTTCTGCGGCTTGAATAAATATCTCAATGGCTTCTGGCACGGGCATCGGCCCGAAATCAACGATCCTCTGTTTGAGCGTAACCCCGGCAAAATAGTCCATCACGAGGTACGGCTGCGATTCATTTACGATACCGAAATCCAAAACTTTGACGAGATTGGGGTGCTCGAGCATGCTTGCCGCTTTCGCCTCGGTCTGAAATCGTCGCAATGCCTGGTTGCCGACTTGAGCCGCATCGAGCGTTTTCAGCGCCAGAGTTTTGTGCAGATATACCTGCTCCACTTTGTAAACGCTGCCCATGCCGCCTCGTCCCAGCAGCTCCAAAACCTTGTACTTTTCCGCGATAAAAGAGCCCACAACGGGTTGCGACGAAAATTGATCGGCAGCCCCCGTCATGCTGGATGATCGAGTGAATGGAGCATTCGGATTAAGCTTGTCGTCCTGCATGACCCTAGTGTTTCAGACAGTTGTCACAGAAGCGCTGCATTGTCACCGGGTCACCGCAGAATTTTCCACTTGCCCGAGGGGAATTCGGTCTTCGCGCGCGGGACCCGTCGAGCATACACACATGAGTATTAAGGCAAAAATGAGTGACGCCAGCGCCAGAGCACGCAAACGCGGCACAGACCTGGCGAAATTCTCTTTGCCCATCTCTCGGCGCAAAATCTGCTCGAGAATCAGCCGCAGTTCATCGACGCTCTGATAGCGACGGTCAGGGTCTTTCTCGAGCGCCCTCATAATCGATGCCTGCAAATCGGCACAGATTTTCGGTTTGCGTTCAGTCTGGGGAAACGGAGCGGGCGCCGCCTTCAAGTGCTGCTCCATGAGCTCGAAAAAAGTTTTGCCGGGATAGGGCTTGCTGCCAGTCAGCGTTTCATACATAACACAAGCAAGTGAGTAGATGTCCGAACGAGCATCGATTGGCGAAGAGAGCAGCTGCTCAGGGCTCATGTACTGCACGGTACCCAGCGCCATGCCGCTCTGGGTAAGGTTTGGCTTTGAAGCAGCCACGAGCTTCGCCAGTCCAAAGTCCAGGAGCTTGACGGTGCGATTGGCTCCCGAGCCCAAGAGGAAAATGTTTGCAGGCTTGATGTCTCGGTGTACGATGCCGTTGTCGTGGGCGGCTTTCAATGCGCGACAGCAGGCTATGAAAATGGGCAGCGCTTCTCGCATCGGCATGCCGTCGTTCTGCCTGAGCACACTGGCGAGACTCTCGCCCGAAAGGTACTCCATGGCGATGTACGGCTGCCCAGTATTGACGTGTCCGTATTCGTAGATTGTGCAGATGTTGCCGTGATCGAGACTGGCTCCTGATTCTGCCTCTCTTTTGAATCGGGCTACCGACTCGGCATCCGATACCAGATGCGTGTGCAGCAATTTGAGGGCGACAATGTTGTCGGAGGGCAACTGGCGGGCTTTGTAGACGCGAGAGCAGGCGCCTGTGCCAATCAGCGCTTGAATTTCGAAGCGCTCCGCCAGGATCGCCCCGATCAACGGGTCGATGGTGACCAGGTCTGTCAGGGTGCGGCTCCACAGCCTTTCGGACCAGGATGTGGTGCTCAATTCGTTCGTTTCGGTAGGCCTGAGATTGCCCACTGCGCGGCTCCGCTGTCACAGATCTACTATTAATATCCCCAGATCTCAGCGGTTTATATCGCCGCCATCATGAGCGCGGATTAACGTGCCCCAGCGCCGACTTACCCGCTTTCGGGAATTCATTTTCCGGCACCGGCCTCATACAATCGAGAGTGTGCGGAAACGTTTTAACGAAACCGCGATATCGGAGAGGAAGCAGCGATGAAGAAGCTGACCTGGCAGGTGGCTGGCGTGACAGACTGCGGTCTGGTGCGCTCAGAGAACCAGGATAACTATTACATAAGCCCAGACGAACGCGTATTTGTCGTCGCTGACGGTATGGGTGGTGTCAAAGGTGGTGCTATCGCCAGTCGCATCGCCGTCGAGACGTTGAAGAAAATGTACGATAGCAAACGTCCTGACCTCGCAGATAAAGACGCCGTGCAAGATTGGCTGCAAGAAGCAGTGGCTGAAGCGAACAAGAATATCTGCGAAGAGTCCGAGACAATCTCCGGTCCGCGCATGGGCACTACAATCGTAGTCGCTGTTCAACCGGATGAAGGCGACGTTTTGATCGCTCATGTGGGAGATTCTCGCGCTTACATGCTGAAAAACGGCTCCATTGAGCCAGTCACTAGCGATCATTCAGTAGTGATGGAGATGATGCGCAAAGATAAGCTCACGCCCGAGCAGTGCCGCACTAACCCCTTCAGACATCTGCTCACTCGCTGTCTGGGACACGACCGCGATGTTGAGATTGACAAAACCCAGGTCGAGTGCGATCAAGGCAACTGGATGGTGTTATGCAGCGACGGTCTTTCGTCCGTTCTCTCGGATGAAGAGATAGGCAGCACCATAAGCGACTGCGAATCAGCGGAAGAGGTGTGCCAGATGCTTTTAGCGAAGACGCTGGAAGCGGGCGCGCCAGACAATGTCACCATCGTAACGGTGAAGTACGATAACGAAGGGAGCGAAAACACCTGCTCTGACGCCATCGGCGAGCTCAACCGCACCTCAGCCTCGGCTGCATCGGCGGAATAACAGGCTTCTTGTCTCGATCGGCTGCCGGGCGGGTAAATATTAAACGGCTGGCGTTGAAGCGCCGGGTCGACTCTCCTGGGTTAGGTCAATATGACGGCCACCGCAATACGCATTCTAATTGTCGAAGACCATGAGGCAACGCTCAAAGGGCTGAAGTCAGAGCTGTCCGCCGAGCCTGATATCGAGGTTGTCGGAACCGCCGCCTGCTCTATAGAGGGCTTGCAGATGGCACGAGAGATGCAGCCTGATGTCGTTCTTCTCGATTTGCACCTGCCTGATTCGCAGGGGCCGAAGACTTTAGTCGAGACGTTTTGCGGAATGCCGAAGAGCAAGATCATCGTTTTTTCAGGCGACAGCCGCACCGCGATCCTGCAACTCGTATTGCAGAGTGATGTGCGAGGCTTTCTCCTCAAGTCAGAACCGATAAGCAAAGTTGCCGAGGCTGTGCGCGACGTCGTCAGCGGCAAAGGCCCGATTATCTCGAAGGAGTTAGTGAGCAGCAACGGCAATACGAGATTGACGGGGGCTGAACAGCATCTGCTGAAACTGTTGGCGAGAGGCATGAAGTATCAAGAGATCGCCAATCAGCGAGTCACGTCACCAGAGACGGTGCGCAAGCAAGTTGATGTGCTTCTGGCAAAACTCAATTTGAACAGTCGTGAAGAGTTGATCGCATGGGCGGTCAACAATGGCTACGGCAAATTGGAGCTCGACACATGACGATGCAGGGTGCTGAGAACAAAGAAAAGTTAGGTTGGGCATCCGCGGTCAAATCGCTGGTTCAATCTCGGCTCAGTCCGGCCCGATCGCACAAGTCTCGCGAAGCGACCGACGCCATGTTCACATCGTTGCAGACGCTGTTCGAGAAGCTCTCCGTGGATTTTAACAGCAGCATCGCACATGAACCGCTGATGGTGGCAGTGCGCAGACCGGTGGTCGATGAAGAAGATCCCGAGCGGCGCCCGAGGCTGATTGTCGCTACCTCTTTTTGGGCACTCTCAGTGCGCGCCAATAACGGCACTGTTGAATTCTTTACCCTGCCTGCCACCGAGCTGCCCAGATTGAGCAGTGCCGAACTGCCGTCTCGTGCCAAGCTGCGTTTTACTTTCAATGAGTCAGGTCACGGTCCTGACTGGCAGATGGACGGATCGCCGGTGACCAGCGATGAAATGAACACGCTGATGCGCACGCTTTTCAAAGATGTCGCCTTCCGCTCCAAAGCAGATTACGACCGCATGCCCGAATCACAACAGCTCGTCGCCGGCGCTCAGAGCTTGACGCGCTCGGTGCGCTCTCTCTTAGGAGAGAAGCACGCGCTGGTGCAGAAGATCGTCAACCAGCAAGAAGCGATTCAGAATCAAATCGCACGCGAATTGCACGACGCGGTGCTGGGCAACGTGATGCTGCTCAAGCGCTCGCTTTCGTCCGGCACCAAACGAATGCCCGATATGGATATGACTGAAGTGCTCGACGAGATTGCCACCCGCCTGCGCGAGATCTGCCAGGATCTTTCGCCCCGCGATCTAAAAGATGTCGGATTGAGACCGATGCTCGAGGAGCTATGCAACAACCTCTATACGCGAGCGAATCTCAACTGCAACTTCGACTGTCCCGAAACCATACCGGACTTCCCTGATGAAGTCGCTCTGCATATCTATCGCATCGCGCAAGAGTGTTTTAACAATATCGTCAAGCACGCGTCAGCCACCAACGTGGACATGAAAATCCGCCTGAATAAGGGTCTGTTTACGGTGGTCATCAAGGACGACGGCAAGGGCTTCGAAGCTGAGCTCGCGTCCACTCGCACCAAAGACGGTGGCAGCGGCACCAGCATCATCAGAGAGAGAGCCGAGCTGATCGAGTGCATCTACCCGACGCGAGTGTGGATCGATTCGCAGCCGGGATCGGGCACCGGCATGACATTGGAAGTAATGTACGCAGCCTCGGAAGCAGACAAGGTATAACCTGGAGCGCCGACATCTACTCCCGGGCTACAAAATGTCGCGCAAATGTGGCTGGCTCTGCCCAAATTTTCATGACGCGGCAATTTATCGCTCCGGGCGCAATGGAGCAGATCATTAATGCCTACAGTCACGTACCAAAAATGAGCCAATGACAACCCTTGAGGGAAAACCGGCAAACCCTTATCACACAATGCTTTGCGCCTCAGAAAAAATTATTAACGCATGTACTTATTTGGTACGTGACTCTAGGCGAATTCACCACACATGGGCTTGAGACAGTTAGCTGGCAAAATTTCGAGAGAATGGGGAGATCACTTATCTTGTTCTGGGCGCGCTGGGTTGAACTCGGGAGCGATCAGATTTACCACTCCAGCCGGCAGGCCGGTGCGGTGATAGAAGTAGTGCTGCGGCTCCTGAATCATCAATCTGTCGGCATCAGAAATCCTGCTGTTGCTCACAGTCGAGATTCTCGTTGTCTGAGCCAGGTTGGTCGAGGAAATCGACTGACGCGCGTGACTCTGCTTAGACGTAGTGAACATGACTGGAGCGAACAGCTCAGCATCTTTCCAGATACAGGCAAAGCTGCCGATATGCCCGACCTGGCGCAACAACCGTTGCTGCGTTTCGCCACTGAGATTTTGCAACGAGGAGAAAGCGGATACTATCGCCAGAGATCCTAATTCAGGAGCGCGCATAGCATCAACCAACGTGTCACCGTGCAACAGTTGTGTGGTGCCATCGACAAAAAGCGAACAACTTTGCTTGCCGGTGCGTATCTGGTGGCGTAAAGCGGCGAAGACAAAATTGGCAAACAGACTCGCCTTACTGCCCATGCGCTCGGTCGGCATTTTCACGAGCAGTATTCGTCGTTCGTAGAGAATACTTTTCAAATCGAAGGTATTTGACGATTCCAACGCCTCCCGGTATAAACGGTCGCGCACAACCGATTCGATCTGATGCACGAACGGTACAGCGTTGTTCGACCACTCCCCCGATTCAATCAGTTTGCGATACAACTCGTGCGTTTTCACAGCACGCTGCTTTCTCTCAACCGGCAGGCGATCGATCAAAGCCTCACGATAGATTGCATCTTGCGTCACCTCCGGCAGTTTCGTCAAAGGCTCACCGGTAGCGTAGAGGAGCGCGCTGCAATCACGCAGCATATCGGCTGTTTGTTCGGACCACTGACTGTTGGGTTGAACAACCAAAAGACCGGCGCGCATGGCGCTGGCGATGAGAAATCCGGCCTCGAGCGCCTCCATGCCTGCGAAGAGTTGAAACGGGTTGAAAGCCATCTTGTCGATCGAAGTAAAATCGAGCAGCGCAATTCGCTCAGCCACTTTCGCTCCCTGCGCCACCGACCACTGACCGATCAGGTCCACCAGCTCCCCTTGAGCATCAAGCACTACCGCAGCGCGCTCCTCCGTCAGAATGTCCTGCGCCAAAAAGCTGGAAAGAAGATGCGTTTTTCCGGTGCCGGATGATCCGATGAACAGCATGTGCGGATTCTCCTTTCGTATTGCCGCTTTGAGGGCAATCTGAGTAGGAGACTGAAAAGACATATTGAACGGTTCAACCAGAGTTCCTAAGCTCAAACCGCCGCGATCGGGCGCACCACTGTACTCGCGAATAAAACGTTTGTGTTCTGAGATCCGTTCAGGCGGAATATAAGCTAAGCGAGCAAATCTCATCATCAAGCCGCTGCGTCCGTATACAGTCAGACCGACCAGTGCACACAACAGAACCACACCGACGAACACCCCCGCCGTGTACTCCCAGCGCGTGCCCGGCACCGTCAGCATTAACGACAGCGAACTGACAACGGCGATAGCAAACGAGGTCGCCAACATTACTTTCAGATTCTGCTCGTACTCAGGCTTAGGCTCGATCTTCAAGATCAATCGTTTGCCGGACTCTATCGTCTTCAGAGCATCCAGCACTTCTTGCGCAGTGGCGCAGCGATTGTCAGGATCTTTTTCAAGCATCTTCAAGACCAGCTTTTCCAGATCAGACCTATTCAGAGGTTTGGGGCAAACAGCATTGAAGCGGCGAGGCTGTTCGTGCACATGCATGAAAATAGTTTCGTAGGCGCTGCTGCCATGGAAAGGTGTCTGCCCCGTGCAAGCCTCGTACATGACACATCCGAGCGAATAGATATCAGTGCGCACGTCCACCCTTCGGCACATGCACTGCTCGGGGCTCATATACAACGGGCTGCCAACCACGTCACCGGTCCTGGTCAAACCGATGCTGTCCCCATCGGGGTGCTCGATCTTGGCGATGCCGAAGTCGACCAATCGAGCCATCTCTTTGCCCTGATCGTCGACAGAGATGATTATGTTGCCCGGTTTGATATCGCGGTGAATGACACCGTTCGAGTGAGCGCACACGAGCGCTTCGCAGACCGGTACGAAGATGTTCAAGAAGCGCTGCCAGTCAAGCACTCCTCTCTCTCGAATGATTTCGCCCAGGCTCTTGCCCTCGACAAAATCCATGACAATATACGGCTGTCCATCTGTGGTCAGGGCAAACTCGCGTGCAGCGACAATGTTGGGGTGCACCAGAGAGCTGACTGCCTTAGCTTCCTGTTGAAACCGCCTCAATGTCTGCGGATCAGACACCAGATGCGCGTGCAGCATTTTGATGGCAACGTCGCGATCCAACAACGTGTGCCGTGCTCGAAAAACATTGCCCATGCCGCCCTTGCCTACCAGAGCGAGTATCTCGTAGTGAGCGACACTCTTGCCCACGAAATCTTCGCTTATAGGCAGCAGAAAAGCTTGATCGTGAGGGCATTCCAGCAAATCCCCCGAATCAAACTGATTCTCACAGACAGGGCAGACTTTTTTCACGACGACGGGACGTCAGGGTACTCGGCTAATATACCCTCTTTGTCTCCGTCAGCTCCCGTTTTTGGCAGCGATTATTAGTGCCCTACCTTTGTAAACGGTGCCTTGACGCGTGCGTTGTTGGCGCCCGCCGGGTTGTCCACCTTGGTGAAAGGAGCTTTCACTTTGACGTTGCCGGTGGCGGCTGATTTATCGACGTGGGTAAACGGGGCTTTGACGCGCACGTTGCCGGAGCCCGGCGGATTATCAACGTGAGTGAACGGCGCCTTCACCCGCGTATTGCCCACTCCGCCCGGATCGTTGACGTGCGTAAAAGGTGCTTTGACACTGAGATTACCAGTCGTTGCCCTGGAGTTATCCACATGCGTGAAGGGAGCTTTGACCTTGACGTTGCCAGCGCCGGCCGGGTTATCTACGTGAGTAAACGGCGCTCGAACATGCACATCGTGCCGCCCGTCAGGGGTAGTGTTCGACTGGACATCGACGAAGGGGATATGAAAGTGTTTGTGCGTGCCGTCATTTTCCCAGAGCTTGGCAGAGACACTCTGCATGTTTGCCATCGCAGTCAGACAAAAGACGCCGATAACGAGCTTTCTCATAAAACCTCCGTGCCATACATGTGTTATGTCTGATTCTCAACCGAAAATGTTTCCACTCGCTCGATAGAAGCTTTTAATTACTGCTTGGCACTGCCGAGTCGAGCCTTCAACTGGTGAAGCTCAGCATCGATTGGTCGAGCGACGCGCATCTGGTCGCCAAGATGGTTGAGCGAGTCGAGCACCAATTTGTCGATGCGACTCATTCTCACGCAGTTGGTCTTGTCGAGTGTTTCGATGGTGCCGCCGTTCAAGCAGTTGTTGCGAGCAGAATCTCCATATTCGACCGCCTTCGTATAATCTCCAATCTCATATCGCATCAAAGCGAGGTAGTAGTAACACATCCAGACGTACTGAGATTCTTTCACCTTTTCTTGGGGAATTACTTTCAGCTGTTCCAACGCGTCTTTCAGAGTCGATTCGGCATGAGCACTGTCGCCGCCGGCATAGCGGGCACATCCTGCCATAACTAGCGCGTCGAACTGCGCCGTGTCGCCGGCACCGACATATCTGTCCAGATCAGAGAGATGTACCGCTTCGGCGGCCAGTGCAAGCGCTTCTGTTTTGCTCGCTTTTCGCTTATCACCCTCGATTTCGCTGTTGAATCTCTTTTGCAGTTGGTCGAATTTTTCCTGCCAGGCATGGCGCCGCTTACTGTCACCGTCGGTGACGGCCCCCGTATGACCGTTCTTTTCAAAACGGCTGCAGAGGTCTTTGTACTCTCCCGAAACATCACAACCGGCGATACCGCCTGAAGTGCGACTGTTAAACTCCATTACTTTCTCATACCAACGCTTTGCCTCCGCCAATTTGTCCTTGGCAGACAGTACTCGAGCGAGATCAAGAATAGTGCGCACATAATTTTGAAATTCCGCCGAGGACTCTTCGCCATTATCAAGTCGTTGATAGGCGGTCACCGCCGAGCGCAGATCCTTCTCTGCTGCATCAAGCTGTCCATTGTTAAGATAGAATTCGCCTGACTCCTTGAGCACAAGCGGTGTCTGCGTATCATCCTTGCTGTGGCTGGCGGCCTCGAGTGCCTGTTGATAAAGCTCCTGAGCTTTGCTGTTGTTCTTATCGAGAGCAGCCTGGTTTGCATCTGCCAAAGTGGAGGTGACACGCTGCTCGGGAGTTTGAAACATGTTGCAGGCGCCGGTACAAAGCGTCACGGCGAGCACGGTTGCGAATAATTGCGCCTTCTTCAACAAATAAAAGCCCCGTCCTCGAATTCTGCACAGACCGATAACATTTCAGGAAAACCGGCAGTCAACTTTAATCATCGCACCAGCTATAGGCATATGAATATAGGTAGCGATTACTTCTTTCCCACAGGCATCTTGAGCGAGACGTCCGTAAAGAGCAAGTTGAGCTTTATGTGAAAGCGCCTTGTTTACCCACTCATCAAACCGACCGGGAAACGTTTTGTGGTCCAAAACGACCAGACCGCTCGGCAATTCGAGCAGCATATCAATGCTCCCGTTCACTCTGCGAAGACCAACTCGTCCCGAGACCGGAAGCTCTCGATGCACTACGCCGTCCGGGTATGTTGTGGCGATAAACTGATGCAATCGAGTGCCTGCCTCAACCAGATCGGCTGCGCTCAAATTGGCAACTCGCCAGTTGTGCAAGACGCTAGCGGCTAATCGCGAGCGCATTTCCGCATCAAGTGTTGGATCGTCCACGGCGAAATAGGCATGTACGCAATCTCCGATCACTTGCATGTCACAGACGCCGGAGAGTGCCAACCTGTCACCAAGCCGCATCACCTCGGGCGGCAATCCGTCGATAACAGCGAAATCGGCTTCTTTTGCTGCGCTCGGTCTGAGATGATAAGGCGGATGAAAGATCGGCGCATCAGCGCGCGCACCCGACATATAGACCGCACTCTCTTCCTGTTGGTAGCTGATCGGCACTTCTGCCATGCGCTTGATCTCGATGCGTGCGGTCGACGCCGGCACGTCAGCAATGATCTGCTCCATCGTCGCTTCTTCGCGCAGTGGCAAATAAAGGATTTTCTCTCCCTCAGCATCTAGAAGCGTGTCGAGCCAGATCGTACTCTGCGTCCAACTGGGGCGTCTGGAAAGAATGAGATAATCGCGAGCTCTAGTCATGCCGACGTACATCAAGCGCAAGCTCTCGGCTGCCGCTTGCCGGCGCGCCACCCTTGCCTCCTTCGACTTGCCGACGGCAGTGAGCAGGGGCACGTTAAAACGTTGGTTGCCGTAAGGCCACGGCCAATAGCGAAGACTCCTGCCGGCAAGCGGCCGCATCGGGTCTAGCGTTTCTCCTGTTGATTCAACAGTGATTCCGAAAGTCGAATCTCGTTCGACCGAATCGAGGTCGAACATGATCACCATCGGCCACTCCAGTCCTTTCGCTTTATGATAGGTAAGAACGTGTATGCCGTTTTCATCCGGATTGGCCGGTTGATTGCCTCCGCCGGCGGTGCCCTTATGCAGATAGACGAGAAGCCCGGCCGTGGTTGCCGGCCAGCGTGAAGAGGAGCATACTTCCTCGTACTTCTTCGCCAGCCCTCGCAGAGCATCAAGGTTGGCTAATCGCTGCCGAGGATTGCCCCACGAGATTGCCGTCTCGACTACGCCACCGTAGGCGATGGCGAGTTCTAATGCCTGGCTGGGAGTGCGATCCGTCAACTCATGACGAGCAGACAACAGACGTTTGACTGCGGGCAGCTCTTCGACGACCGCTTCCCGACCTCCGGCCAACCAGGTATTGAGCCAGGCATCGGCGCGCTCGGACAGGAGCATGTTGGCAATTTCGGCTACGGCAAGCGTGTCCGAGTCGTCGACTAAGAGGCGCAGGGCTGCCAGAGCTAACACGCATTCGGGAGTATCGAGCAGCTGTCCCCGTTCGGTAGCCACGGTGAGACCGTGAGCCGCCAGCGCCTTTGCCAGGGAGAGACGGCTGGAGTTCCACCGGCAGAGAATAGCAATATCGGAGCCACGAATTGGTCGCAACTCTTTGCTCTGCCGATCGACAACCAACCAATCATCGGCTTTTTCCAGGACCTCCGCCACGGAGTTGGCGAGCGCATGCTGAGACTGCTCTCTACGGCCGTCGAGCCACCACACATGAAGGGGAAAGTTTTGTCCCTGCAACTCCGAACGATAGACTTCCTCGATCACCGCACTCTCACGACTGATATCCATGCGTGAGGCACAGCGCGAAAAGAGCTCATTGGCAAAACGCACCAGAGACGGACGAGATCGGAAAGACTGATTCAGTCGATCGGTACTGCCACTGCTTAGCGCCACGACCTCTTTCACCGACTGTTTCATCAACTCCGGATCGGAGCCCCGGAATTTGAATATCGACTGTTTTTCATCACCCACCCAGACCGAGTAGTTGACGAGTCGAGAGATCTCGAGAAAGACTGCCAGTTGGATCGGACTCGTATCTTGAAACTCATCGACGAGGAGGATACTTACTTTCTCCTTGAACGATTGTTGCACTTCCGGCTGCCGCAAGATGCGCAGAGCCAGGTGCTCCTGGTCGACGAAATCGATCAGTCCATGTGTCCGTTTAAAACTGGCGTATTCGCGCATCGCTTCACGCGCGCAACGAAAAACTCCGAAAATGACTGTCTGCAAATCCGAACGCAATCGGGGATGACAGGCGTGCTTGCCCGCCGCCTCATGCAGCGGCCGCAACGCTTTTCTAAACGGCGCTCCCGCATCGAGCTTGGCTAATTTCGCCCATGTCTGCCAGATGAGGAAATGCCCGGCTTGCAGATAGCGATTCACCTCGGACAGATACTCGATCGCATCGCGTGTATTGGCAGCGTTCTCTTCCACCAAACTGAGATCGCGCAACGCTCCCTCAACCGCTTGCGCCAAGCCGGTGTCGATACTGCCGGCGGTGTCATTGGCACCGATCGGTGGAAACAGCGCTTCCAGACGCTCCCAGGAATGTTGTGCGCACTCCTCGAGCGACTCCGATTTAAGATCGTTGTTGCGCGCAAAATCGATGATCTCGTGTACGACTGCGTGCCAATCCTCAATTTGCAGACGCTTGGCCGGGTCATGCAGCTCGTCGGCGAACTGGTGAATGACGGCATCTACCGCCACACCGAAGACGGCTTGCGAACGCTCTTCGCTGATGATCGTGAAGTCCGGGGAGAGCCCGGCGTCAATAGCGTGTTCACTCACCAAGCGACCACAAATGGAGTTGACCGTGCCTAAGTACCCGCTCAAGACCGCCTGCGCAGCCAGCCAATCTTCTTCCTTGAGCAGACGCCGCCTGATGCGCTCGACGAGCTCGTCGGCCGCTTTATTGGTGAATGTGGTGGCAATGATTCCGCAAGCCGAATCAGCAGTCAACTGCCTCGAGCCTTGAATGTACTCCTGCGACAATCGCGCTGTCTTGCCCGTGCCCGCGCTGGCAGAGATAACCTTCACCGGTTTGATCACCGGTTCGACAGTCGAGCTCATAGAGCAAACTCCTTTACCCCGCAGAGCCGTCCATAGTGGCAGATGGCGCATGGCGGTTCGAGCACCATCGTCACTCCAGGCACTTCGATGCGCGAAAGTTCAGGTTCTGCATCGCTGACTCGATTAGCAAGTGCCTGTTGCAACTCTTCGTCGGTCACGGCTCCGGTGGCATATATGGTGCCTTCAACAAGATGCTGCATATGCTGCGCATAGCTGGCGACGATCTTCGAGAAAGTCTCGGACAAGGGCTCGCCATCCACGTAAGTATGTTTGGGAAACGGTCCCACAGTGCTGGACAAGAGCTGTTTTTGCCCCAACATGTAATAACCGGCACCGGCTTCGACTTCGTCGTGTTGGCACAGCCAAGCATAGATAGCTAACTGTATGGCGCGCCCCTCCGACATCTCACGCTGGCGGTAGATCGATTTGCGCGCCAGCTTTAAATCGATAACGTAATCTTGATTGCCGCCCCCGGAAAGAAGCATGTCCAATCGACCTTCCAGCTCTCCGTCATTAAACGATGCAGTGCGCAGCGACTCGCAAGCGACATCGGTAAATCGCGCCGTCGAGATCATTTCTTGCAGATGCACCACGGCTTCACAGACAGATCGACGCAGGCGAGATCGCTCCAAACTTTTACCGGGCAGAAGCAGTGGCGCAGCCACTTTGGCGCACAGATCGTCGAACACGGCTGCCGCCAACTCTTCAAGAGAGTTGCCTGAGTCCGATAGCTCGCTAAACTTGCCGAATATTTCGGCAAACACGGCGTGAGCAAGATTGCCTGCCAGCCGTTCGTCATCAACGGCCGAAAGCAGGTTGCCGAGCCTGATCGATGCGGCGTAGCGCAGAGACCATGTGAGCGGACAACCGAGGAGACGTTCTAATGACGAAGGCGACGCCTTGTGTGGAGCGACCGCTCCGGTATTGATGCGCCAGCGCGAACGTTTTGAAGGCAATAACGCCGGACGCGCCAAGACGCGCTTGACCAGCCGTCCGACAAGTGGCAATGACTCCTGCTTATATATTTGGTCTGCCTGAACCACGAGTTTAGCCCGCGTAGCGGCTGTCGCTTTTTCCAGATACTCGGCAATTTCGTGATAGAGCGGATGGGCAGCGATCTCTCGACCGCACACCGTGCGGGGTCGAATCAGCATCAGTCGAGAGGCAGGTGCCACTGCGGGTCTACGCCAAGATTGCGCTTCACGCACCATCTTCATGGCTGGATCTTCCAGCAATACTCCTCTCTCGCTGAAGAACGACATTTCATTGGCGGTCCACGGTTGGCTGTGCACTGGCGCGCCGTCACTATTAAAGCCCCACCAGATGATAGTGTCTGCCGGAGCAAAGATCTGCCCGGGATGATCGACCGCGGTCCAGGCAGAAGCCTCACCTTCGTCACTGCCAAAACCGTCACTCATGACGGTTTCCAACATTCTCTCCAGCTGCGCGCGGGGAAAAGTCTCGCTGCCGGCGGCCTGCGCCGCGGCAGCTAACGTTTGAGCCAGAAGCGCCAATCGGGCAAAAATCTCTTTGCCGTGCACGCCGTGCATCATGGCTGCATGATTGCGCACCAATGTGCAGGCAGAGACCACATACGCTGCCGGCATACCGGCTTCCGTCGCGCAACACGGTGGCTCCAACCATTGGCGCCAGGCACTTTCGCTCTCAGCCAGGCTCTTCTGCAAACTGGCGGCATCGATCTCTTCTTGTTGCAAAAGTGCTTTTTGTTTGCGGCTGAGCGCCGTTCGCCATGCTTCCTGCCAGGCACCGCCACCGATACCAGGCTGATGGCGCAGAGCGCGCAAGAAGCAGTCGGCCGCGAAGCGCGGAATGGGCGAATTCGGCAGAGAGAGAAATTCTACATATCGATCTACCGCCAAAGGACGCCAGCTCATCTCCAAAAACAGCGGTAATAATTGGAGAAAGCTTCGCTGAGAAGATGTTCGGTTGCAGCCAATTCTCGGCAACCCCGCCTTATGCAGAAGTTGATCGAGAAATGAGGTAGAGCTGCCGCGAATGATCACCGTAGTTCGATCGAGGCTGTTATCAGCGTGAAGCCAGGAAGTGAGCAGATCGGCCGCTTGCACCTCATCATCGGCTTCGGCGATGACAAACGTGCCGTCGCCCGCAAGCGAGCAGCGGGGACTATGCGCAGCCAAACTGGCGCCCAGCCTGGACATGTCGCTGTCATCCGCAAGCGCAACGAGCGAGAGTTGATCGACCTTGACGCCCGCCTCTTGCAACGCTTTCAACATGCGGCGCCAGATGGGAGGAAGGTGCTCCAGTCGGTCGACCAGGGAGATTTCGTCGATCGGCACGCGAGCACCGGCTTCAAGCGCGGTCAGTACTGCCGGACCCAGATCGGTAATGCACGACAAGCGACGCGCCGATTTATGCGTCCCCTCGACTGTTCTCGTCTCCTCGTTCGCGCAGCGCTCTTCCAGAGTGGCGAGGGTCTTGAGACGCTCCGACTGCCCTTGGTCATGCGAATCAGGACGCCACCCCGCTGCTACCGCCTCATCTCTCAAGCGCAGCAGAAATGCTGTTGTCCCCCATGGGTCAATTTGAAACGACCGCGAGTAGAAGCGCTCGCCGTCATCAAACCCACGCAATAGAGCCAAATAGTCGGCGATGCGCACAGCCTGAGGAGCAAACGAACGCGACAACCCCAACATAAGGGTGAGCCGGCTGAGCAGACCAGTCGACCCCACCGCCGATGAGCCGATACCGAGCCCCTCAGGATAACGGGGACCGTCTAGGTGCCATCCATATATGATGCGCCTGTGCATGCCAATACGATACAGCATCGGACCTGGGCTTAACCGTGCGAAGCCAGCCTGTGACGCCAATGAAACGCAATTTCATGCACGACTGTATATATCAGTTTTAACAAGTTCGAAACACCGTGGGAAATCTCCCATTGCAGTCGGGCAGGTCTGCGCTTAGGATACTGACATTCCCGCCACACAATTTTCTCCATAGGTGCCGACTATGACCTTTCATAAGTCAGGTTGCGAAGACAACAGCAGCCTCTCCGAATCGTCCGCACAATCAACTGCGAAAGAGCCTACCCTGGATTTCAACGCCGTCCACGGGTTTGCCACACAGTTAAGCAGTTCCAGTCGCGACAACATCGGACAGACACTCAATCAAATCGACAACTATCTGGCGCACTCTTCAGAAGGATTGCGCCAGGAATTTTTCGATTGCCTGAACTCAGATCTGGGAGCCAATCAGAAGCTGGGACAGGTAATGGATACGTTCGTGCACAGCTCGTATCTCGATCAGTACGGGCAGAAGCAGAACACTTATGATTTCCTGCGCCAGGGTCACAAACGAATGTCCGATCAAGACATGGCCCAAGACATCAACTACTTTGACTCGATTGGACGTTCTGCCGAATCGAATCTGATGCAGAACATGCTCGGCGGCCAGGGTGACATCGAGAAAGCGCACTACGAAGGCGCCTTCCTCGGCATCGGCGGATCAGTGAGCGGCGTCGATCAAAAACGCCTCGACAAATACGCCAAGAACGAAACGAAAACCAGAGAAGCCGGAGACATTGCCGACCTGTTCGGGCTGGACTCCACCGGGTACATGAACAGCGAGTTCTTCCAAGATATCTCTGCCGGCAAAGGTTTTGTCACTAAGCAAGATGTGAAAGATGCCATCACATACAATGCGATGCGTCCGCCCAGCCTGCGTTATGACGAACAGGAGATGGCCGCACTGACGTTCATGCGCGACAACTTCGGCAAAGTTGCTGACTACAGCTTGAACCCTGACGGAGACAAGACGATCAATGCGCATTCCCTGCTGCATTTCGCCAAGAAGCAGAAGGTCTCGGTCGCTCCGAGCTATGACACCTACGAATAGCCAGACCGAAATAATCACCAGAAGGCTCCTGCAAACAGGAGCCTTTTTTCTTGTGGCATCGCTTTGCCGCGCATTCACGTTGATGCCTGCCAGACCCTCAAATCGTTGCGTTTTTGATGTCCACCGGGCATCGCTTTAGTTAAGTGTGGTCTCGTACTTGCTTTCGGATAGGCAGGACGGTCGGCAGGGCATAATGAAAGATGAAACCGAAGAGGATCAGGCGATGAGCAAGCAGATCGATGGTATCCGAGCTAACAGTTCTCGCACTCGCATGACTACATGGCTGTGCGCCGCACTTTTCTTGATGCTTGATACCGGCGCTTTGACATTGAGCGCGCCGCCGGCCAAAGCAGACTCCGAGGCCGCGTCGGAATCTGGCACTGAGACCGGAGCCTACGGTCGACGCCGGCGTCGCATGTATCGCATGCAACAGATGCAACAGCGCCGCACGGAAAATCAGCACGAACAACAAGTGCGCCAGAGCACCGCCAGACAAGACCAATACATGCGCAAGCTGAAGCCGAATCAAGTTGTTCACAACTACAACTTCGGCCGCTCGCGTGGACAAAATGCCACGCAAAGTTCACAGTCTCAACCGACATCAGCACCGCAAAGCCGTACTCCGTAGCGCTTGCTCTAGAAAGAACCAACCTGAATGCACTTCGACTTGTCCCTGGGCATCGACCTTACGGTCATAGCCGCGTACTTTGTCGCAATCGTCTGGGTCGGGCTGCGCTATAGCAAGCAAGAGAACGATCTCGAATCGTTTGCGCTCGGCAATCGCTCGCTGCCGTGGTGGGCGGTTTTGTCTTCAATCATCGCAGCGGAGACGAGTGCCGCCACCTTTTTGGGCACGCCCGGCGAGGGGTTTAAACTAGTAAATTATCTCTATCTGCAGCTAGTGCTCGGCACCATCATAGGGCGAGTCATTGTCGCCTATCTGTTCATCAAGCCATTTTACGACGGGCACGTATTCTCGATCTACGAGCTGCTGGAGACGAGATTCGGACGATCGACGAGGATGGTGGCATCATCAGTATTCTTGTTGACGCGTCTATTAGCGTCCGGTGCGCGGTTGTACGTGGCCGCTATCGTTCTTGCAGTTGCCTTCACCTTGCTTGCAGGTTATCAACCAAACGCGGCACAGCAGCTGGCGATTTACATAACGTCAATAGTAGCGATCACGATTTTGACGGCAGTGTATACATCAATCGGCGGCATCAAGGCCGTCATCTGGACGGACTGCATTCAAGCCTCAGTTATGTTTGGTGGCGCCTGCGGTGCCATCGCCGTTCTCTTGTCTTTGCTCTCGCAAGCGCCTGATGGGCTGCAGTTGGCCCAAACAACAGTAGCGAATGGTCTAGCTTCGTCTCTCGAGAGCGGTATCAAACCCGGTGCCGGTATAACCGCTAATCTGCTCAACATCTTTTCGCAAGATTATACGCTCTGGTCGGCGTTGCTCGGCATGACCTTCACGACTATGGCGACGCACGGCACCGATCAAGACATGGTTCAGCGCATGCTCACCGCTCCGGATTATAAAAAAAGCCGGCTATCCCTCGTACTTTCAGGATTAGCCGATCTCCCTATCGGTTTCATTTTCCTTAGCATCGGCGTACTTCTGCATGTTTATTATCAGCAGCACAGTGATCCATCGTTGCCGCAGAAGACAAACGAGGTTTTCGCCTACTTCATTCTGGTAAAAATTCCGCCAGGGCTGCGCGGTCTTTTGATTGCCGGCATCTTCGCTACGGCCATGGGCTCGTTGAGCGCCGCTCTAAACGCGCTGGCCACCAGCTTCACGCGCGATTTCAATCAAACCGCCAATCAGTCAGGCAAGGAGTCCGTTCGACTGGTGAAACGGTCGACATATCTGTTCGCGCTGTTGATAATCGTCGTCGCGTCGGCCACTGCTTACTTCGTCATCGCCCATCCCGATTCGCGCATCATTCCCATCGTTCTGAGCATCTTCGGCTACACCTACGGGTCGTTGTTGGGAGTCTTTCTCCTGGCGCTGCTCACGCGGACGCGGGGCAGCGATCGAGGCAACATAGTGGCAATGACGGCAGGCTTTTTGGTAGTGGCGTGCATCAGCGGACTGCCCGGTCAATTGGTCGAATCAATCAATCTGCCGGAGCCGGGGTGGCTTTCATGCCTTCCGACGGTTTCATTTCCCTGGAGAATAATGGTCGGCTCACTGAGCACTTTTGCCGTTGGATGCCTGTTTTCCGCCCGTCACTGCGACGAAATTTCGACAAAATAGGCTCAGACTATCACAGCGACTGGCTCATCGAAAAAAGGTGCCGCTCAGCGCCGGCAAGCGACTAAATGGTGGTGAGCAATCCAGCAAGAAACGACGGAGGGGATAGATCGAATCCGGCTCACCGTTGGGCATCTTACTGCGAAAGTCGCCTAGATCAAGTGACCCAAACGTGCTCCCTGACAACCAATGCAAAACAGTCTCCAATCTCTGACGCTGTCTGGGTTTTCGCCAGTCACCAAAAAGGTACCCATGGTCACCTGCCAGGTGACCTGTTTTGGGGCGATCAAGGGGCAGCATTTGCCGTTCGATAGCTATGCCTGGAGGGAATAATGTCTCAGTCGGTCCAGATAGCGATTATGCACGACCAGAGGACATACGGGACACCACAAGACCAGACGGGCTCGTCCAGAGGACGAACTTGTCCTACCTGCGGGCTGATCGTCGCCGCCGGCGTTACGGTTTGTCCTCAGGACGGCACGCAACTTGTCGAGCCCGTCTCGGTCGACACGGAGTTTGCCGGCAAATACGAGTTTATCGAGACGATCGGCGCCGGCGGTATGGGCGTTATCTATAAAGCGCGTCAGATTATGCTCAACAAGTTTGTCGCTATCAAGATGCTTCATGAGCACCTGGTGAGCGACGAGACGATCCAGCGGTTTCAGCTGGAAGCGAAGGCGGCCAGCCTGTTATCGCATCCATTCATTATCGGCGTGCACGATTTCGGCACGACCAGAGCGGGACAGCCGTACATGATCATGGACTACGTCGAGGGCATAACATTGGCCGAGGCGTTGGCACAAGAAGGGCAGGTGAAGTTTGGACGCTTTCTGCGCATTTTCGCCCAGGTCTCCGACGGACTGGCGCACGCGCACAGGAAAGGCGTAGTTCATCGCGACATCAAACCGACCAACATAATGCTCGTCCGGGGCGAGACCGGGCAAGAAGAAGTTCGCATCATGGACTTCGGCATCGCCAAGCTGCATGACAGCGTGCCCGGTGCGCAACAGCTGACCAAGACGGGAGAGGCGGTGGGCAGCCCGATCTACATGAGCCCGGAGCAGGCGCGCGGGCTGAAAACCGACCATCTTTCCGATATCTATTCGCTCGCCTGTGCCATGTACGAATCGCTGACGGGCGCACCGCCATTTCTTGGCGCCACCGCACTTGATACCATGATGATGCACGTAAAAAACACGGCATTGCCGATCTCCGAAGCTTCGCTGGGCAACAAGATCGATCCTTACATTGATGCATTGATCATGAAGATGCTGGAAAAGGAACCAGCCGAAAGACCGCAATCGATGGATGAGGTTCGAGATATTCTCGTGCGCTCTCAAGAAGGTGCGCTGAGCGCTAGAACGATGGCTAAGCTCACAGCCACACCTGCCGCAGCACCGACAAATGCGAGCGCAAAAAACCAGCTGCGCGTTTTTATGCCGTTGCTGATCTCACTAGTCGTGCTCATCACTGCCGGCGGTGCCTTCACTTATCTTTTCCAGCAGTACAAAACCAACGTCAAGACAAAAACCGATATAGACGCGGAAGCGGCAAAGTCCTCTCTAGAAGCAGTGCTGACGCCTGCTCTGCCGTCCGGTGAGCTGAAGATGACCGCCAGAGAGATTTTTCAAACCGACGTAGATAAATGCAATACGCGCATAGATTACAACCCCGAACGATTGGTTGTTGTAAATCCTCCCACCGATGAGGATATGAAAGTTCTCTCAAAAGACAGTTGCGCCACTGAAGTCGTGCTCAAAAATACCGCCATAACAGATCGCGGACTGGAGTATCTCACCCAGCCAAAAATTCACTTACTTGTAGTTGATGGTGCCTCTGGGCTGAGAGACTTGCATGGGCTGCGACAGATGAAAGGTTTAGATTCCTTGTCGGTAGAACGCTGTGACGGTCTCACGCATGAAGCCTATGATGCGATCGGCGGCTTGCCGCTGCTGAAATACTTGTCCTTGAGCGTTACTCTTGTAACTGATGCGGATTTAGCGAAGTTGTACAAGTTGAACAAACTGGGCACTCTCGATATCACTGATTGCTCCAATCTCAGTGAGCGCGCCGTCAGCCGCTTGAAAGAGCGGCTTCCCAGCCTTAACGTTTTCTTTCGCACGAAGCCGAATGCCGAGCCGAAAATAGCGCAAGGGACGCTTATCGATCAAGCCGACTTTCTCAACCGGCAGCAGAAGTTTTCCGCAGCGGCAAAGCAGTATCTCAAGGCGATCGACTGGTTGACCAAGTTTCACCCGTCAGACGGAGAGGGATTTGAACGCTGTTATGAGGGGCTTGGTGACTGTTATCTCGGTCAGCACAAGTACGAAGATGCCTTGACGCAGTTCAAGAAAGCTCTCGAACATACCGACCGAGAATCTGCAAAAGGCTTCGTCACCAGACACAAAATCGCTGCCGTGCTCGAGCAGACCGAGAAGCGGAAAGACGCTATATATGCGCGCCATCAGATCAACGATGAATACTCCGGCATGTTGGATTCCTCTCCGCCACAAGAGCGTCAGCAGTGGGCGCTGATGCTGGCAATGAACTCGCACCTTCTCGGTATTGATTATCTCGTCGTGCATGATTATGTAAATGCAATCACGTCATTCAAAAAGGGATTGGACCTATTAGACAAAATTGGCAAGCAAAAATCCGAGCAGGCGGCGAACATTATGCTGAGCGAGGGGCAAGTGTACATGGCAATGAACCAGCTGCACGATGCCTTGGCAGCTCTTGACCTCGCCCGTGAAAACTACGATGCCCTGCCGAAGGCGGCCGGATCGCAGATCCCCGCCAAGCAACGTCAAGCCTCAACCTTTCTCGCCTTCTTGTATATCAAACTGCACCGAGCGCCCGAAGCGATTTTCTTATTGAAAGAGATCGTCTCAAAAGACGCCGGCGATCCAACCGATCAGCGCATCAACAGGCTGGATACTTTGATCCGCCTCCTGCGTGAAGCCAAACAGACCGGGGAGATCGATAAATTTACTGCCGCACGAGCGCGACTGCAGTCTAACCGCCACAAATGAGCGATACCATGCACGAACATACACAGCTTCAGCCGCCGCGCTTACAGACCGGAGCCCCCGGGAATAAGGCTGGCAGAGGCTATAGGGAGAACAGATGCTGAGAAAGGGCGGACTAACCGTGCAGCTGCAGCGCATTCCGGACATGCCGGAGTTGCACCAGATGCTGTCGCAAGCCCTTGAAAAACGCGGCAAAGTCGCCAGCGC
The DNA here is from genome assembly GCA_036703195.1 of Planktothrix sp. GTDB lineage: Bacteria > Cyanobacteriota > Vampirovibrionia > Obscuribacterales > Obscuribacteraceae > DATNPN01. The sequence goes on from DATNPN010000005.1 coordinate 345,654, forward strand.
CACCTGGCGCGTGCCCAACAAATCAGTGCAGTTCGTTCTGGAAGTGATGTGTCCGCTCAAAGGCGGCGACCCTCACTGGAACATGTACTACGAATACAGTGCCAGACGCGAGCAGGTCTTCAACTATTCGAGCTGCGACGTGCTGCTCGTCTACAACTTGGTGGTTTCGTCGTGCAACGACATTCTCGGTGCCACCCAAGCGACACAGAAAATTCAATCGACCACGGGCAACAACAAGCTCAATGCGTCCATGCCGAAGCCAAGAACGGAGATGCCCGCACAAACTAATCACGATCTGCAGCCGGCGGTTACGGCCAGCTCGCTTATGAAAGCGACCGAACTAACGCGGCGAGATTACAGCAATAGCGGCAATACCAGCAGCGTCGCTGCCACGAGCCTGGTGCCGCCAAGCGGCGATATCGCTCACATGCCTGTGCCTAAGCTGTTGCAGACAATTGCCACTGCCGGAGCTACCGGCAAACTCGATGCGCGCAATACCGAGCAAACAATCGTTGTTTTCTTCAAAAACGGGCTGCCGGTCGATGCCACTGCACCCGACACGGTAGGCGACGATGCGCTCATCGAATTGATCAGCTGGAGGCAAGGGCAGTTCAACTTCGAGCCTCGAGTCCTGCGGCACAGTCACACCGTTCATCACAGCGTCGACAAGCTGGTGGCACAGAGCAAACAGTACTCAGACCAGCTGCGACAGCTGGAAGACTCAGGTATGCATCCTTTGTCGACGTTTGCGCCGGTGGCAGAAATGGACGAAATGGATTTCATTCATAAACTGTCGCGCGGAACACCAACCGACATGGGCACGTTAGGCAGATTTTTTCGCAGTCTGAGCGGCAAGCAAAATCTCGATGAGCTCTGCCGAACGATGGGTCACTCGCGGATTATGACAGTGCACATCGTGCACCATCTCGTCAAAAACGGTGCCGTCAGATTGCATAATGGCAATCAACCAGCGGCAGTACAGGCGGAGCCGCCACCACTAATGGTGCAACCCAGGCAACTGGACGGAGCTGCCATTCAAGCAGTAATGATGAGCTTGAGGCGGCTGGATACAGGCATGTTTCTCTATCCGGCCTTCCTCTATTTCTTAGAGCAGGAGTTTTTCCGCACTTACCGATCACGCAGCGCCCTTTCGGTAATTGTTTTCGAAGTGCGTTTTGTTCCGGTGGGAGGCACCGGCAAGCCACAAATGCTGCCCGGACCAGCGGCTCTTGATGCCGTCTTGCGCATCAGCCAGTTAAAGCGTCATCAGGATCTGCTGGCGCACTACGACACCTACGACTATGCACTGCTTCTGCCCAACACTAAAGCGGCAGGAGCACAAACATTCGCCAACAGAGTGATCAAAGTCTTGACCGCATCACCGCTCGCAGGCGGCATCGATGCGAGCCAGCTGACGATCTCGCTCGGCTGTGCTTCCATACCGGAAGATTGCACCGACCTGACGGTGCTTCTGGGCGCCGCTGATCTGGCCATGCAACAGTCCCGCCAGCTTAAACAACCGCTCGTCATGTTCAGAGATATTAAACATCGCTCCACGCTCAACGGCGGCACAATAACTCTGTGACAAATCCCGCTTTTGTGAGACAGATCCACGAATCGTGCACGAAAATCCGGCATGTTAGTAGAGCTAAACTCCGAGGTTACCGAGGTGCCGAGGTGAAACCCCGACACATCACGGCCGCATTTTGTCTCGTGATGATGAGCATCGTCACCGGTGCAGCGAACGCGCAGCATGCCGGCGGCGGAGGCGGCTTTCACGGTGGCGGAGGAAGCTTTCACAGTGGCGGAAGCGGCGGCTTTTATGGAGGGGGAAGTTTTTCAGGTGGCGGGTATCATGTTGGATCGCCGGCACCGTTACGCTATGAGCCTCAGACTTTCAACTACTCAGCTCCAGCTCAACATTTCCAACCTCATACGTTCGGCTATTCGGAGCCCACCCAGTTGGGACCGCACTCATTCAACAGCGCTCCTCTTTTCGAACACATTCAACCGACGACTCACAACTCTTATCCATCTATGTCATTGTTGAACAACCCTTCCGCGCCGTCGCTCGGCGAAGAGTCGGCACTGCGAATTCACAGCTCTGTTCAAACTCACGGCGACGAGTTTGTCTCCTCGCCCACACACCTGCAATCCAGTCGAGCGAGCGACAGCAATGCACTTTCCTCCCGCCCCTCTATCCTGGCGAAGGAGTCCAGTTGGTTTAACTTCTCTCGTCCCGATCTACCTTTAAATAGCGGTGCTGAACACGTGGCGCCGTTAGGATCACACGCGCACAACCAGACACCGATTGTAGCGCACACCCCATTTTTGCATCTGTCACCGTCGGCGCCACCAGTATCGGCAGCGGCGCCCACCCATCCTGTGCCGCATCCGACTACAATCGCACCGATACCGGCGCGCCCCTTCTGGCGCTCAGCTCCGCCGACTGCCTGGCTTATACCACCGACCTACACGGCACCACCAAACGGCTTCTTTTTCTACCCTCTGCCTGTGAGCCCGTTCGGTTCTACTGCATACAGCGAAGCACCACTTTTCCTGGGCTCTGCCTTCGAGCAGCGCCCGATCTATGGAAGCAACTTGATGGACACCAGCACAAGCACGCCCATCGGTGGTGGCATGTTGATGGGTTATCTCGATCGTTCGGATACGACGCCACCGTTCAATCTCAGCCTGCCGTACTCGCTCAATGACGAGATGGTGTTCATACCTGACCAGTACGGCGGTTATTGGATAGCCAAATCATATATCGCTGCCGCTCTGGCACAAGGTGCGGGGGTGACGTCGGATATGGTGTACGTCCCTGATGAGTACGGCGGGTATTTTCTCTCACGCTCTTATCTGGCAACCGCACTAAAAGCGGCCGGCAACGCGCAAGCTATGCCGTCCGATCTGGTTTACGTTCCTGACTCTTACGGCGGTTATTTTATCTCTCGCTCTTATCTGGCAACAGCTATGGCGCAGTCCGGCACTCAAACGAGCGGCCATTGAGATATTGAGTTTGAATATTTTTGAACAAAGATTTCTTCCAGTCAGAGAGCGGCACCACTGCAGTGTTCTGCCTGCTGCAGCAATTTTGTTTAAGCAAGTCTATGCAAATGCAAACGAGGTATCTATATAATGACTTCTATCGCTCCTTCATGCAGAGAATCTATGCGCAAGATCACTCCTGTGGCACTGGCACTCATTTCGCTCATTACTATGTCCTTCGATACCAAAGCACTCAGCAAGACTCAGATGGGCAACCTGCCGAACTTCGCTGAGGTGACACCAGAACTGTTCAGAGGCGGTCAACCGACAGACGAAGGTATGTCCGAGCTCAAGGCGCGCGGCATCAAGACGATTATCAGCCTCAGACACAATCACGGGCAGGTTTTTCGCGAGCAGCAAGCCGCCGAGTCTCTGGGATTGAAGTTCGTTCAGATTCCAGTCGATGGACTGCACAAGATCTCTAAACACCAGATCAGCGCGTTTCTCAACACCGTGGAAGATCAGGCTAATCAGCCGTGTTTTGTCCACTGCGAATTCGGCAAGGACCGCACCGGCACCTTGGTCGCCATCTATCGAGAAGAGGCGCAACAATGGTCCGCTAAAAAAGCGTACGACGAGATGTTGAGCAAAGGTTTCGAATCGAATTATGTCTGGCTCGCTGACTCGGTATTCGATTACGAGGAAGGCAAAACCGGCACACAGAGCAAAGAACGTCCCAGCAACGTCAGATTTCTCGACTCTCTGGAAGCAATGATCGGCACCCGCCCCAACATGAGAGTGCGCAACGATTAATGCTCGTCCGCTTGCAGTAAAGCTGCTCGGTCGACCATGGCGCCGTGATGCACGACGCCCCAGATCTTCTCTGTATTGCTGATGCGCGCGATCGGATCTGCAGTCAATATCACCATCTCGGCCGTGTCGCCCAACATGATTCCGCCCGGTCGCCCGAGAAATTTCGCCGCTCCGGTTGTCGCTCCAGCTAGAGCTTGCCAGGTCGTATAACCGCCTTCGTTCATCAACTGCATCTCGCGGTGCAGAGAAAAACCTTGAAACGTTCCTTCGTTGTTGGTGTCTGAGCCTGCAAGAATCTCGATGCCGGCGCGCGCCATTTTGTGAAACGATTTCATATCATTGGCGATATCGTCCTTCTGCCAGGCCAGAGTTTTTTGCGCTCTGGCATCGAACTTGCCTCTATCTTCGTATGTCTTGAGCAACTTGGCCGGCTCCATCTCTTGCACGAGCGGCACTGCAAGCAGCTTGGGGTTTGCCGACAGGCGATAGAGATCGCACTGCACAGCCATGGTCGGCACAGAGATCGTCTTATGCTTGACCCACGCCTTCATCACTTCATCTGGTATCACTTCGTCATCGAACATATGCGTGACGACAGTGGCACCACCCTCGATGGCATCTTGCGCGTGCTCCCAGGAGCCGATATGAACCACGGACTTCACCGCTGCTTTATTGGCGGTGCGCAATCCGGCCAGCAGGCAGTCTTTAGCAAGTGTGTCGCGTCCGTAGATAAATTTGATAATGTCGGGTTGGCACTCGTCGATATACGATTGAATCTGTCGCGATAACTCGTCCGGCGATTTAGCGCTCCAGCGACCGAACGCTCTGCCGGCGCAGTAAATGTCAGACTGATCGCTGTGCTTGTCCGGCGCGCGCCGCTGCTCATTGCGAGCAGCAAAGAGTGCATCCGGATGCATGGAGGCGCAATCCAGCCATGCCACCACACCGGCATAGAGCATCTTACGACTGGTCTTGACCGGACCGAGCTCCTCGAACTCTCCATCGGGCAAGGGATTGCCGCCGCAATGAACATGAAGATCGATCAAGCCGGGGATGATCCATTTCCCGGTCAGGTCGATCTTCTCAGCGTCAGGCGGCGGCTGCGAGCCGGAAGCGACCTTTCCGTCGACGATTGTGATCGTTCGCTTCTCTTCCGTTCGAGAGAGGGGATCAACAACGGTTGCATTTTCCAATAGCAACGTTTTTGCCCCGGCCTGCGCGGTCGAGGTCGCCCACGAGAGACACACAAACAGTAGAATCAGGGCGCCAATCTTCACGGTTTCCAGCTTCTCTCCTGCTTCTCTATCTGTTCGAGCGACAGTCCTTTTGTTTCCGGCACAATCAAACAGGCAAAAACCAATGACGCGACAGTGATCAAGGTAAACCCAGCAAATGTGCTGCCGGCACCGAATTGAGCAAGTAAAACCGGAAAGGTGAAGCTGACGACCATGTTGCTGAGCCAACCGACCGCTGTGGCGACGCTCATGGCGAAGCCGCGAATTCGCAAAGGGTAAATCTCGGAGATCATAATCCAGAAGATTGGCCCCAGACTGATGGCAAAGAAAGCGACATAGACGAGCGTACTGCCGACGCCGACGACTTTGAGGACATCAGGACCAGCATGCAGGAGAAATGCGAGCGAAAGCGCGGCCAGGCTGAGCATCATGCCGATGTTGCCGGCGATGAGCAGCGGGCGGCGCCCCAACCTGTCGATAAGGGCCAGCGAAACAACAGTCATTGCCACGTTGATAGCGCCCACGCCGGTCGTGGCGAGAATGGTGCTGGAGTTATCGGCCAGTCCGGCGGCCTTATATATAGATGGGGCGTAATAGATGATGGTGTTGATGCCGGTGAATTGCTGGAAGAAGCCCAGTCCCAGTCCGATGATCAGGGCCGGGCGCAGCTTGGCGGAGAAAAACTCGCGCCAGTCGCCTTTCTCGTCTGCCATCGCTGTTCTGATGTCGGTCATCTCTTCCTCGACATCGTCGGATGCGCGCGCCAATTTGAGCACCCGCCGCGCTTCCTCTTCCTGGCTGTTGAGAATCAGCCAGCGGGGGCTTTCCGGCAGCCAGAGAATGCCTATCGCCAAAAGGACCGCCGGGACCGCCCCAAGCAAAACCATCAGCCGCCAGTCGCCTGATCGCGAAAAGAGGAAGTCGATGAGGTACGAAAGGACGATGCCCATCGTGATGGCCAGTTGGTTCATTGCCACCAGCGCGCCCCTGATAGCCGGCGGCGACATCTCGCTTATATAGAGCGGCGCGGCGAAAGAAGCAACGCCGATAGCGATGCCGAGAACGACGCGCCCAGCCACGAGGAGGTTGACTGATGGAGCCATGGCGCAGAGAACTGAGCCAATCGCGAATAGTAAAGCGGTGCCGAGAATAGTCTTTTTGCGCCCAAAACGGTCGGTGAGGCGCCCGCTCACAAGTGAGCTGAATGTAGCGCCAAAAAGTACGCCGCATACGACTTGTGCCTGTCCGACGGGTCCAAGGTTAAACTGAGGCGTGATGAAAAGGAGCGCGCCGGAGATGACGCCCGTGTCGTAGCCGAAGAGCAAGCCAGACAGGGCAGCGATACCGGCGACGACAATGACGAATCTGGAGCCCACGGAGGTATCCTTTATTGGGACAAGATAGGAATTATAGATCGTCAGCTCCGCCAGGGCGACGATCCGCCTGGACGGGTAGATGACGCGGATGAAGGTTTTGATTGTCGGTTGTGCCTCCGAAGACACGCTGCACAATGAGCGCGGTCAGTGGCGCCGCACCGCGCGCACTATCGGTGGTGCCGGGCTCTACACGGCTCTTGCAGCTGCGGCGATGGCGATGGGAAAAGTCGATGTCTCTCTTTTCGCTCCACGCCCACACCCACTGCCGGAGCAGTTCGCCGAGGCGGCGCGCTTCATAGAGTGGTTTGGCCCGCAAGTCGACCCTGATGCCATGCCGAAGTTGGAGATCGTGCACCATGGCAACGGCAGCGCCACCTTGTTGTCGGCGAGTTGGGGCAGCGAAGCGGAGTTGCAATCGGCGCCGCTGCTCCCGCGTCTGGCGGAGTTTGACCTTGTCCATATTGCTGCTCTCAGCTCGGCGGAAAGACAGATTGAGTTTTTGCGGGTGTGTCGAGAGAATGAGGTCAAAATTTCTGCGGGAACCTATGCCAGGATCGCATATGGCGATACGGATCGAGTACGGCATCTTCTTAAAGGCTGCGACTTCTTTTTCATGAATAACAACGAGGCCAATGCGCTTGTTCAGAATCGCACTCAGGCATGGGCTGATGGACACGAAGTCTATATCACCGACGGGCAGAAGGGAGTGACGATTTATCATGGCACTGAGCAGATGCTGGTGCCGGCGCAAACAGCAGAAGAAATTGATGCCACCGGTGCCGGTGACTCATTCTGCGGTGCCGTACTCGTATCACGCCTGCTCGGAGCATCGCCTGAAGAGGCTGCCAGGGACGGTTGTCGCATCGCGGCAAAGTGCATCTCGCACGTTGGTCCGCAAGGTCTCTTGAACTTACTGAGAGATCCCGGGTGTTGACAAGGACTGTTGATTTACTCTTGACCTGGCAGAGCGCCCAGTCGCCACCATCATTGCAACCGCCAGACTCGTGATGAACTGCGGAAAAATGCAGGCGAGGCGGCAAGGCGAATAAATAAATAAATGGCCCACGCGGCGTGATCAGGTGATAATTTATGTGAGGGTACGGTAAAGGTCTGTCAGTGGCCAGAATTCTTTTAGTCGAAGATGAAGTGCCGATCGCTGTAGCGACGCGCACCGCTCTTTCACACGATAAGCACGTTGTCGATCTGTGCGACAACGGTCGCGACGCCGAAGACTGGCTCAAAAGTGTAGACTACGATCTGATCATCTTGGATTGGGGATTGCCGGATACGACCGGTTTGGAGATCTGCCGGCACTATCGCATGGCAGGCGGGACTGCACCGATTCTCTTTCTTACCGGACGCACCTCGGTGCGCGACAAGACGCTCGGATTTACGGACGGCGCCGATGATTATTTGACCAAACCGTTCGAGATGGCAGAGCTGGTTTTGCGCATCAATGCATTGCTCAGGCGCCCGCGACAAACAGTGCAGAGCGTGCTGAAGGCGGGCGATGTCGAACTGGACTGGGTCAAACACAGAGTGTCTAAAGGCGGCGCACCGATAGCACTGTCACCGACCGAGTTTCAACTGTTGGAATTTTTCTTCCGCCATCCCAATCAATGTTTTAGTCAGGAAGCGTTGCTCGCCAATATATGGCCGATGGATTCAGAAGTTTCGGTCGAGGCGGTAAAAGCAACGATCAAACGCGTGCGCCAGAAGATCGATCCGGATCAAGCGCTGCTGCGCACGTTGCACGGCGTTGGCTACATATTCGAGACAAAGAATCGCTGATGCAAGCGGCTAGTATTTAAACTTCTTTGTCCCGAGTTTGTCCTGAGTTGTCGTTACTATCAATACATCGCAAGAAACGAACGGCTTGCGCAACCGAGATTACTTCGCACAACCAATAAAGTTATTCCAGAGCTCAGTTTATCTGATGCATGTTTACCATCCCGCGAACAAAGCACAGAGACGCTGAGAAGCGATGCGGATCCGCTGTTTGCTCTGATCTACCGCGCTAAAATTGGCTCATCAAAACGCAATAGCGTACAACTGAAATCTCCAGGCGCACTTTGCGCCCACTAAGTTTCACACGGGACGAAGGCAGGAGGGGCGGTGTCGTTTGGCCACGGCACCGCACACTCCCGCATTTGAATGTCCGCCCTTTGAACGAATTGGCTGCGTTGGACGGGATCCCTCCCAAATCAAAAGCTCGGCATAGTGCCGAGCTTTTGATTTATATGTTTGTTTTTCCATTCATACATATGTTCGATCCGCTCGCTGCAGCTGAGCAGCTTGCTGCATAATCCCCTCGGGCGGTACCCTCTGTTTCGATTTATGCTCTCCCTCGGCGCCGGGCCCCGCCTCCTCGCGCAAAATCGCTTCGCCTAACTTGGTCGCACCGATTGCGGCGCCAGCGACTCCTCTTTCGCGATACGCATCGATGACGTTCAAGCTGAAGGTGCTCAGCACAAGCGAGTATGTGTCGTTTCACATGAACGTTTTAGTGAAGATACAAATCAAGCACCACGCTAAAACTCTCGCTTCTCGTAGCGATACTTCCATGGCAATTTCAAATGAGGCAAAACTCTCTGTGGCGAAAACGTGGTGAGTTTGTGTAGCGCGATCGCAGATTGCGTTACCTATATATATAGATTGCACCGAGCGCACCGAGTGCCAACATATTTCAATAATCGGCTTGATATCAGGGTCGACAGGAGACTGATTCAGATCGCGCTTATAGTCATGTACCACGTAAATTCGACAATGCACCACATCCAGTGCAGATTTAAGGTGCTTGTCGTCAAATTGACCAGATTAGTAAGTATTATTCACGAACTGGAAGGCAGGACCAACCAGCGACTACTTTTTTTCCAGCAACAATCCAAAACCAGCATTGAGCCAGAATAGCTCTCAGATTCTGCCCCCTCAAGCTGACGAAAGCACCTTAAAAGGGTGCGTTCAAAAGTAGCGGTCATGCACGCATCTTCGTGCATAGATTCTTGTTCAACACAGTTTTGCTCCGCTTTGCATTCGTGCAAAGCACAAATCACGTCGTCAACACATACTATGAGGTAGGCACAATGGCACTAGACAACACAGCAGAAGGCGAATCCCAAGCATTTGCGCAGCAATTCAGTCAACAGAATTTGTCGCGCCAATCGCAAGGCGAAACGCTAGGCAGCGGAACATGGGCATCGGGCAATACCACAGAAGGGGACGTGATGGCCACTCCTCTACAAGGTAATGCAACTGATCAAAACTTGGCCATGCAAGTAATGGAAGCCTACCAGACAGGCGGCGCGCAAGGAGCAGCGCAATTGGGCAACCAGTTCGACGCTCTTAGCTTGCAAGATCAACAAGCGGTTGCGGCCGACATCAACCAGATGTCGGGCGGTCAGATCATGGCTGGAATCCAGGGCGACAATAACGGCAATTCAACGCTGTTAATCGGTAACGAAGCTGATGGATTCTCGCAGATCGACTGGGGCAACAACATTGATGCAACCGGACTAACGTACAACGCAGCTCAATCTCTGATTCAGGGCGATAGTACCGGCACCGGTGGCGACGGCGGAGGCGCAGCCGCTGGTGGCGGAGGTGGTGGCAGCTGGTAACTTCCAGTCACATGTCAAACTCACTCCAAAACCAAACAGTACAACTGAAAAACACGGCAACCACTATGCCTGGTTAACGACGTAGGACTTGCGGCGCCGAACAACACGGCGCCGCACCCCCTGCTATCACCTAACTCCCTTTTACTAACAATTCCGAGGAATTACATATGTCGAGTGCCAACTCCACCACAGCCAACAGTGACGCCACAAACACTGCACTGGATAACACGACAGATCAATCGAGTTCCGATACAAGTAATCCTTGGCGCGCCGCCGCAAGACAAAACCAAGCGGTCGTCGAGCAATCAGTAGTCAATCCGACCGCCGCAGCAGCTTTACCAACCGCCGGCGTCGACACTTCTACCGATCCACTCTCCGAACAACAGATGATTGTGCCGGATCAATATTCAGTGCCGCAAGTAGATATCACGGGCAATCACGACAACGTCATAATGAACAACAGCGCCAGTTCTGATGACTCCGCTGACAACACAAGCGTTACCGTCAACGGCAACCACGACAAAGTCGTCAGCAATGAAAGCACAAACGACAGCTCGGATGATTCGAACAACAATAGCGGCTCGAGCAACAGCAACAACAATTCGAGCGTGTCGATCAACGGCAACCACGACAAAGTCGTTAGCTCAAATCAGAGCAGCAACGACGGCTCGAGTTACTCCGGTACATCGAACAATACCGTCTCAGTCAACGGCAATCATGACAAAGTAAGCTCTAATAATTCGAATGACAGCGTCAGTGTCAACGGCAATCATGACCGGGTTGTCAGCTCGAATCAAAGCAGCGACAGCAGCTCGACTGATTGGGAAAACACGAGTACTGCGAACAACACAGTGACGGTCAACGGCAGTCACGACAAAGTCAACACTGACAGTTCCAACGCGAACGTCGCGATCAACGGCAATCATGACAAAGTCGTCAGCACGAATCAAAGCACAACCGAATCCGACGACTGGAGCGGCGGCACCACTACCACCACCTCCTCCGATGGCAGCTCCAATCCGATCAATATAAGTGTCAACGCCGGCAGCACGTATGACAGCACTTCCGACAGCAACACATCGGCGACCAATCTAGCAGTCGGCGACGGCGCGACGGCATCAACAGTGAACTTCAACGTCACCGTGCCTGACAATAATCCCAATGACTGGGCTGGCGGACTGGCGCAAAACAACACGATCAATCTCGATGCCACCAATACGGCTTCGTCCGATCAGAACGCCGCCGACAACGTCGTCAACGTTAATATCAGCGGCGACAGCACCGGCAACACCGCCACGAACACGACAAACACTCTCAATTTGACCGGCGACAACCAGACGTTCAACGTCAACATGTCGGACGACTCGACACAACCATTCAACATCAACCTCACCGGTCAAAACGACACTGTCAACATCGTCAACACAAATGACGGTACAAGCGCTAGCGGCAGCACCAGCGGCAGCAGTGGCGATTGGCCGACGACTACCACAACCACTACCGCCGGCGACGGCACGACAACGACCACCACGAGCGGTGGTGGTGATACAACTACGACCACCACAAGTGGTGGCGGAGATAGCTGGAGCGGAGGCACCACGACTACTACCACTACCAGTTCTGGAGACGGTAGTGGTGATGGAAGCGATGGCTCGAGCAGCAGCAGCGGCGGCTATCCATCCGCCCCGGATTACAGCACCAATGCACAGATGGTGCAAGCGCAGCAAGATATGATTGCCGGTGTCAACACCTTGGCACAGATCCAAAGCAACTCTGCCAACGCGCAGATGTATACGAACGAAGCCGACGCGGATTTCAGCAACGCCGAAGTGGCAATCCAGCAAGCTGCAACTGAGCTGGGTCTCTCTCCAGTAACCGAAAGCCAACTTCTCGAAGGCGACGCCAACGGCAACCTCTCGGCCGATCAACGACTGGCAGGATACCAGGGCGATTCGGGCAATCAGGGCTACACCGAACTAGAGTATGACGGCAGACTTGCTTCCCACGAAGAGCAGGGTGACGGAGGCATTGAAGCTAATGGACCGCAGGGCGACATCTTCATGCAGACGTTGATGAACGGTCAGAATAACGGGCAAGCCGGTGTCTTCCTTGACACGCCGCAGGACGCGCAATACTTCTTGCAAGCTCTCACTCAGAGCATCGGCTCAGATGGTCAGATCAACGGCGACTTTTTGAAGCAAACCACAGCCGATACGTATTACGCCGGCACCGGCACTGACATTCTGCCGATTCTCAATGAGTCGCAGACTGAGGAAGCGGACAACTCACCGTCCACTTTGTACAGATCGTTTCCCGATCCGACCTCGCCGACGTTCCTTTCGGACATCGCCAATGACTCGGGCTGGAGCACATCGCAAACGATGGCCGATGCGCTCTGGGGACACCTCCAGACCAGCCTGCCGGAAGGAACTGAGATCACCAACGCTAACGCGGCTTCGTTCCTCGCGAATGCCGACAGCCCGAGCGATTTCATCGATCAACCGTTGATCGACCTCAGTTCCAGTACAACAGCAGCTTACGATACTCTGCTCGACTCTGAAGATCCGGGCGATGCAATCAACGCTGCGTTCTTGAATTCGATTGGTCAGAGCTACGGCATCAATGACCTGGCAGGACAGGCCGGCGCCTACGACAGCGCCGCCTAAGTTTCAACCACAACATCCAACCAAGGCGGTTCTGGAAGCGCTACGCGTCCGGGGCCGCCTCGGTCCACTAGCTTAATTCTGTGACAAATTCGTCGCAAAAAAACCCTCAAATATGCGTCAATTGGTGCGTGACAACGTTGCCAAGATGTGATAGCATTAATCCGCTGACATATCAGCACGACCGAGTTACTACCTATAGACCAGTCTGTCCATTGTGGGTCCGACCCACAACTCGCACCTCGCGAGAGCTCTCTTCTAGTGCAACCACCATAAAATCTGGGTTCCACACTTCCGTGGAACATCAGTCTGCGCGCACTTAAGCTCCAGTCTCCAGCGCAACGTTCATCCCAGCCGAATCCGCGTCCTATGACGACGGAAAAATTCGACTCCTTATTACCTTCGTGGGTGCCCATATGTACTGCAATCACACAATGCCGAAAAACCACGACATCTGCAAACTCAACCCGAACGACGCCGCTAGCGTACTGAGAACACCACTCATAATCGTCGCGTTCATCAGCGCCTTTGCTCTGATCGCTGCCGTGAGCCACGCCGGACAGTTGAACCAACTGTCGAGCCACCATTCCGGTCACAATCTAGCATCGCACAGCCACAGCACCACCGGATTGGCGTCCACCGGTCTGTGGGACAGATAGTCGCGATATAGGCCGCCCTTCGCTCCTAACATACGAGTAGAACTCGATGGGATTGAGACTTACCCTTAATCGCAAAGTCACGGCAATCGTTCTCGTACCGTTTATGGTACAGATCGGTCTGTTTCTTCTATACAACAATTGCATGCGCCAGGTAGAAGCCCAGGCGCAGCAACAGTATTTAGATAAAGAGTTGATCGGACACGCCAACTGGTTTAGCACATTAGTCTCGACAGCGACTCTATCCCTGACGGCTTATGTGCGTACAAAACGCTCTCAGAATCTCAGCAGCTATAGATCTGAAACCGACAAGATTCGAGCGGAGCTTGGCACTCTAGAAAGTTTGACCAAGAACGACGCAGATCTGCGACGCCAATACTCTCAGCTCTCGACAGTGGCAAGAAGTTTTCTCGCCCAGCTCAGAGGCATCGAATCAGAGGCCACTGATGGTCTGAAAACTCAGGCGCAGGCTGACCTCGACAGCAGCACATTCAGCAAGACATTCGCCGATCTCTTTCAGTGCCGCAGCAAGTTGCTGCAGACCGTCCACAAACGCAATTCGGATAAAGTCTTCTCTGACCCGCGCCGTCAGCAGACAGAGCATTTCATCTTTCTGGGTATCGGAATCAACGTGATGACGGCGATCTTGCTGATCGGCCTCTTCAGCCGCAACATCTCGCGACGCCTCGAAGTTCTTTCCGACAACACGGTTCGTCTGGCCATGAAGCGACCGCTTAACGCAATCAGTACAGGGCGAGATGAGATCGCACATCTGGATCAGACCTTTCACTCAATGGCTGAGGCACTCAATGCTGCGGCAAAAAGAGAGCGCGCCGTGCTCCAACAAGCTGCCGACGTTATCTGCTCGTTCGACGCTCACGGTCGCATTAAAGAAATCAACCCCGCCTGCTTGTCCTCATGGGGTTATGAGCCGAACGAGTTGATCGGCAACTACTTCGTCGATTACGTAAGTTCTAAATTCGAAGAGCAAACCTTGAACGCGCTCTCTCAAGGAGCAAAATCGGAAGAAAGCTTCTCCTTCGAAAATGAGATCAAACGCAAAGATGGCTCTGCGGTTATCATCCGCTGGTCAGCAGTCTTCAGCCAGCTCGATCGAACATTCTTCTGCGTTGCGCACGACATTACCAAACAGAAGTACGTCGAACAGCTCAAAGCCCAATTCATGAATATGGTCAGTCATGATTTGCGCTCACCACTCAATTCGATTTCGGCATTTCTCGAGCTCTTCTGCTCCGGTACTTTCGGCACGATTAATAAAACAGGCACTCAGTCCGCGGCTGCCGCGCAAAAGAGCTGCAAACGGTTGATCAAACTGGTCAACGACCTCCTCGACCTGGAAAGACTGGAATCGAGCGCTTTCCCACTCGAACTTGTCAAAGTCGATATCAAGGAAGTCGTAGAAGAAGCCGAATACTCGATCAGACAGCTAGCCAGCGACGCCAACGTAATCCTGGACGACTCGCAAGTGAGCAGTCAGTTGGTGGAGATAGACGCTGCTCGTATCACTCAGGTGTTGGTCAATCTCATATCGAATGCGATCAAATTCTCTCCGCCGAACTCCATGATCATGCTGCTTACTACGCGCATCGCCGATCGATTCGAATTTTCAGTGATAGACAGCGGGCGCGGTATTCCAGAAGGAATGAAGTGCATGCTCTTTGACCGCTTCAGTCAGGTAGAAATGCGCGATTCGCATCGCGGCTCCGGCCTTGGCCTGGCAATCTCCAAAGCCATCGTCGAGCAGCACGGCGGCCGTATCGGCGTTGACAGCCGCGTTGGTCAGGGCAGTCGATTTTGGTTTACCTTGCCGGTCTCGGCCGACTCTCAACCGCCCGAAGAGATCCACTCGTTCGCTGCCAATGCCCGCCAACAGGTCGCTCTTTCAGAATCAGCGCTGCCACCAAACCTGGCTGATGCGTGCGCGATCGCATCCTGATCACCGCCAGTCATAAAAAACGCGCGAAAATTATGACTGCCAGGCATGAGTCTGTGCGAGCGCGAATCACATATTGGATTTCGAGACGACGAACGTGGCGCCGCTTTTCTCCGGACGCTCTCTGTATTTGACTCTATTCATCGATTCGCGCGCCCATGTATGGGTCGGATCGAGCGCGAAAGACTTCTCGAAATACTGGTAAGAGAGAGCCCACTCCTGCTTTTTCTCGTAACAAAGTCCAAAATGATCGAGAATGGCTCTCTCTTCACCGTACTCTTCCACACTCTCCTGCAATGATTTCAGGCACTCGTCGATCAATCCGAGGTCGAGCTGCAAAATGAACACATGCTCGAGCGCGCGCTCTCTGCGCTCGCTCAGACGCACGTTTTGCTGCACTTTGCGCAACATTCTCACGAAGTCGCCCTTCTCCTCCCGATTTAAGTGGTCGAACTCGCGCCTGAATTTATTGTTGACGAATTTGTTGTAAGCGGCCAAGAACACATCGGGGTTGCAGTGACTCAACTTGAGGACTGAAGTGAAGACGCCGACCGGCGATGCACTCTCGGGCGTGCCACCAACATTCAATGCTTGCTCGATCACCTGTTGTAATTGGCTTTGCGCATTGATCGGATCTTTGCCCTGCACGCCGCGCCTGAAATAGTGCCTGAGATTCTCCAGGGCGCTAGACTTTCCACCCTCAAGGACAGCCGTAAAGGCACAGTATCCGAAGCCGTCACCAGGCTCGACCAGACACTGTCCATTTATTGATTCCAAATAACGCGTCACCGCATCGAAGTTCACTTCATACGACACAATCGCGGGGCTGACAAATTTGTAGTTCATCATGCCGTGCATACGCCCGATATCGATAAAACCCTTATCCAGAGCCAGCAACAACATGCGGTTGCTGGAGAGCTTTGCCAAACTGGCTATCGATCGCAGAGCACCAATCGGCATGAGCATTGTGCCTTTGTCCAGGGCAATGGAGTAGTGCTTGAGAATCAGATTTAGCGTCGGGTCATCGTAATAATCGATGTTCGTCTCGGCATGCCGCTGGGTAAACTGCACCTGCTCGAAATTCACCGGCGTATGCAGAGAAATATTGCGTCCATCACGATAGAACGTAAATCGTGTCTCTTCCAGCTCACCGTTGTTGGTGCGAAACGCATCATGCCTCATCGATTTGAATGAGTTGTTGGAGATAACAATAATTGGATTTTTCACTTGCTTAGGATCGAGGGGCTCTCCTGACTCTACGAGCGTGAGAGCGGCGCTGTCCGAGTCATCGGAGAAAGTGGCAAACTCGATCATTTTGGATTTTCTAAATTCATCCAACGCTGAATTATTGTTGGCGATGTTGAACATCTTGCGCGTGCGCGCTGTGATTATGTAGCGAAATCTCAAATCGCGCAGGCTCTCGAATTGCTGCGCATCCGAGAATAACTTGCTCAGCACCGTAAATGCCATCTCTCCTGAGTGCCCATCAAGCTCGATGATATTGAGGGGCTCGTTCATATTGAGAGTCTTAACGACATCCAAAAGGTAGGCGAGAGCCTGTTCAGCAAAGACTTCCGCAAAGAGATGCGAAGAAGCGGGCTTCAACGGCAGCGACGGAGCTCCTTTAATACCAGCCTGCTCTCTGTATTCATCTTGCAACGACCAGATCGGTGACTTGGATAGACGCTGATCGATCCCGATAAACTGTCGCTCAAATCCTTCTGTTATCTGCAGCGGTGGAATATTGTTGCTCAACCGCGAACAGACTGCGAGAATTTCATCTGTGGTACTTGCATTTGCTTGATAACGTTCGACGTTTTGCGCGATAAAGCCAAGGCGAAACTCAAACGTCGGCAACTGCAAAGGATCAAACAGTGGTGTCTCATATGGTGCGCGATCGCCACGTTGATAAGTGAAAGAAAGACTTATGCGCGGCTTCTCCGCTTCATCGCTGCTCCTGCTTCCCCAATGGACCAGCGCTTCGGACCAGCCGAGCAGAGCTCCTTTGCGAGCAGGCAACGCGCGAATATCTTGCATCGAGTCGGGTTTGATATTGTCCAGATCGTATACTTTGTCGGCATCACGAGGAAAGTTAGGATCGCGGTCCGCCGGCAGGACGTACATGCAGCCGTTGAGCGCGGTCGCGTCAGCGAACGGAATCCAGATCGTCAGCGTGTTGAGAGAACCATCGGCTCGCACAGTGTTGACGGCAGGGCGGTCGCGGTGCGGTCCCCAGCCCTTGCTCTCCTTCGTCTTATCGACAAACCAGCACCAGAAGTTAGGAACTTGCTGGTATCCCGGTCCCAAAATTGCCGTCCACAGCGCCTCGAGTGAACGAAAGAGCTGCCAGTACTCGTCGTAAACAGTGGAAAATGGTGTTGGCCAGCCGCTTTTCCAGACGTTCTCCACGCCCAGCCCCAGCTTATCAACCAGCTCCGTGTCAATCACGTCCTCGAGCAGAAAATACCCGTGGTTTTTCAGGCTCTGGGTGACGGTATCGATCACCTTTGGGTCCAACTGAATTGGCTCGGACGGTTTATCATCCCGGTCCGAGATGGTCAGGTGGGGATTCAGTTGACGCCAGTAGTTTTTATCGCGCGCTTGTTCGAGTAAGGACGGCACTGTCGGACGAAGCTCCTTCGTTTTTCCAGACAGTGGCTATATACCACCCACCCGCCAGAATTTACCGGTGTGCGTCACGGGCGCTAGATCTCGGGCAAGCTCTGTCAGCGCCGGCGGCGGCAGGCCGCCCCTCGGTCGCTCGCATAAAACCCCGCTCCCTGGCGGGGTTTCAGCTTTAATTGTCCTATTAACTCGATTTTTGAGCCGGCTGGTTAAGTGAGGTGCCGACATTATCTTCATAATCTTCCTTGCCGTCGGTTCCTCTATGAACTACTTTCCAGTGCCCTGCGCTGGTCTGGGTGTATGTGGCGCCGGAGCCGTCTTTGTTCTGCACTTCGAACGAACCATACTCAGTGCGCGAATTGCCGTTCGCGTCCTTGATGGTGATGCCACCGGAGGGGTTCATGTCGTAATTATCGGTCGGTCTCGTACCCCAATGGTGCTCCGTGTGATTCTTCAAGTCGTACGACGTCCCGGCTGTGCCGTCATAGTTTTTGTCAACAATCGAGTCTTTCGAAACCGTGTGAGTCCCAGCCGGGGAGTGGTCGGTGACGCTGCCGTCTGAGTTGGTTTCCTTGGTTAGGAAGCCATCTTTGTCGGTCGAATAGTTATCTTTGGGTTGAGGACCCCAGTGCTCTGTGCTGTTGTCGGGATGCTTCACAAAGCCGGTGCCATCTGCATGTTGTTCGCGAACGGTGCCGTCCGGCCACTGTCTCTTAGCCACACCATCAACGTAAGGCACAATCGTACCGTCGGTATCTTTGTCGAAATTATCGTCGGGCAGCTTGCCCCAATGATGCTCTGATCCGTCCGGATGTTTGACAGAACCGGATTTGAGTGTCGGATCCTCGACCTTTTCAGTTCCATCCGGATAAGACGTAGCTACTGTGCCATCGGCACGCGTGCGAATCGCTTCGCCGCCTTTGCCATATTGCACGTCGACCTTGTCTCCCTGCGGGCTGGTCTCGTAGTTGTCTTCCGCCTTCGGTCCCCAGTTGCGTGTATATCCGTCCGAAGTCTTGACGGCGCCGGTGCCGTCCTTATTCTTCTCGGTGTAGGTACCGTCGGAGTTAGTATGTTTTGTCCCTGTAGGGCTGACTTCATCCACGCTTTTATCTGGGTGCGTGGTCTTAACCGTGCCGTGCCCATCGTCTTCTTTTACTGTGCCGTCTTTGTAGGTCGAAGTCGTCTTGTCGCCGTCGTGCGTGACTTTTGGCTGCTCATCGCCCGATTTCTTTTCGGGACTGGCATCGGATTTGGTGCCTTCCGGCTTGGCATTCGGGTCGGCATCACCTGATTTCGGTGGCAACTTCAGCGGTTCGCCTGCATAAATATGATCGAAATCCGACAGCTTTTTATGAGCGGTTCCGGCTTTGGGATCGTCCTTCTCGGGAATATTGTTGAGATCTGCGATATCTCGCATATGCTTGAGGACGTCAGTATTAGAGGCGCCTTCCGGCAGATCTTTCTTAGCGATCTTCCAAAGCGTGTCGCCCTTGTTTATCGTGACATTGCGAGTGTCAGAGGCACCAGGGGCGGCATCAGTCTTTTCTGCTTTCTCAGGGGCGGCGTCTTTTTTCGGCTCTGCTTGATCCTTCGAAGGAGCAGCTTTGCCGTCGTTGGCAACGAAGTTCTGCGCATCCTTAGAGCTGCCTTCGAATTTCTGCTGCGCTTGATCGCTCAGAACGACGCTATGATCTTTATCACCAAGAATGAGATCGTTATTGGCCGCACCGAAAATCTGGAGGTTAGGCAATCCTTTCTCCGCCATATGAGGCTGCAGATCTTCGTTAAGCTGGGCAAGCTTTGTTTGTGCTGTTTTTGCATCAGGTGAAGATTTGAGAATGTTTTGCACATCTTGAATGAGACTCTTAGCCGCATCAGCAGCCGTGCCTGAACTATTGAAGTGCTGTTCTGCCGCTTGGACGTCAGCCGATCTGCCGGGATTTGCAACGCTCATGAGACACCCTCCAAAATGGGTGAAGAAACGTCAGACGAAGAGAATCTTCGACCTGTGTTGTTGATAACGAATGCGTAGTAAGAGTCCAACTAAGTACGGGGAAATGTACCGAACTGACTGGCTAGTTGGGGATGGGCGTATCCATAGTCTATGCAGCCCGACAAAAATGTTATTTCCGAGTTGTTAAATGAAGGCGCTAGGGATTCATGATTCCTGATTTCCAGCGGCAGTTCGCGTATTGTTAGACATTTTGGACGGGGAAAACCATGGATAAGCCGCAAAAGAAGAACTTCAAAGGCCGCCCACAGGCGGGGCGCCCACGGTCGGGCGGCAAACCTGCAGCCGGCGGTAGCGGCAAACCGAGAACAAGTGGGGGTGCTGGCAAACCGAGAACAAGCGGGGGTGCCGGCAAACCGAGAGCAGCCGCAGGTGGGAAACCCGGGTACGGGCGTACAAAGCCGGGAGCTAAGAAGACCGGAGGCGCCGGCAAGAGCTGGGGCAACCGAGAACGAACAGGCGAAGGCGCTCAGAGCAAACGCTGGGAAGGTCGCCCTGGTGAGGGTGAACAACGTCCTCGACGACCGCGAGCCGAAGGCGAGGGCGGTTTTAAAAAACCTTTTGAAGGACGTTCTGGTGAAGGCGAACAACGCCCCCGTCGTCCGCGAGCCGAAGGTGAGGGTGGTGCAGGTAAACGATGGGAGAACCGTTCCAGCAGCGGTGGTCAACGTCCTAGCCGCCCTCGTGCCGAAGGCGAAGGTGGTCAGAGCAAACCTTGGGGAAACCGTTCCAGCAGCGGTGGACAACGTCCCAGTCGACCGCGAGCCGAAGGCGAAGGTGGTCAGAGCAAACCTTGGGGAAACCGCTCCAGCAGCGGTGCACAACGTCCTAGTCGCCCGCGAGCCGAAGGCGAAGGTGGTCAGAGCAAACCTTGGGGAAACCGCTCCAGCAGCGGCGAACAACGTCCCCGTCGCCCGCGCCCAGAAGGTGAAGGTTTCCAAAAACGCTACGAAGGCAGCTCTGGCAGCGGCGAACAACGTCCTCGTCGCCCTCGAGCTGAAGGCGAAGGTGGACAGAGCAAACCATGGACAGGGCGCACCGGAAGCGGAGACGATCGTCCACGTCGCCCTCGCGCTGAAGGCGAAGCCGGTCAAGCCAAACGATGGGAAGGTCGCTCTGGCAGCGGAGAAGATCGCCCACGTCGTCCTCGCCCTGAAGGCGCAGGCGGTCAAAGCAAACCATGGGCAGGTCGCTCTGGTAGCGGAGAAGATCGCCCACGTCGTCCTCGCCCCGAAGGCGAAGGTTTCCAAAGACGCTATGAAGGTAGCTCCGGCACCGGCGAACCACGTCGCCCGCGCTCTGAAGATGAGCAAAAACGCACTCGCTCCGGTGAAGGCGAACAACGCCCAAGTCGTCCTCGTCCCGAAGGCGAAGGTTTCCAAAAACGCTACGAGGGTCGCCCTGGCGAGGGTGAACAACGTCCTCGTCGTCCCCGCCCTGAAGGTGAGGCAGGACGCGGTCCTCGCACCGGGAGCCGTCCAAGCGGTGCTAGACGATTTGGCTCTGATTCGCGGACAGGCGATCGGGGACCGAGAGGCGCACGCCCAGAAGGGCGCAGAGAGTGGAACTCCGACAGAGCCCCTCGTGAACAAAGGCCAGAAGGTACGCAAGAACCCCGCCGCTGGAATTCCGAATCAAGCAGCGCCGCGCCAGAACGAAAAAAGGCACGCCCATCAAAACAGTTCGATAAGGCGACATCCAGCACCAATCGCCCAGAAGCCAGGCGTGGGCGCGATTCCAACGATAGATTCTCCGGGGGGAAACCCGGCCGAGAGGATCGAGATCCAAAAACATTACGAGGTGGCGACGCGCCATCAAGTTTTGGCGATGGACGAACCGCGGAGATAGAATACCCGCATGCGTTCGAGGCAAATCCGAAAGACCCTCAGTTCTTGCAGAGCTACAAATCTAATCTGAGAAAGCATCTCTCTTTGAAGAGACCGGCAACACTTTTAGATGAAGTTATACTGGCTATCTATTTGATCGCTTTAGACAGATCAGGAGAAGCGCTTCAAATTCTCACCTTCCTCGGTCACAACGTCGAATATAAGGAAGATGACCTTGAACAGTGGCGCCCAGTTGCGCTCGGAATTTGCGTGCAGGCGCGATTGCTCAGGCAAGCGAAGCGCGGCGAACTGGCGAACAAAGCGATGCAAAAGGTCGCGGCTCGTCCATTCCTCACTGCTAATCGCGAACAGCTCGGACAACTTGTCAGTGATGCTCCGGCAGAGTTGGCGGGCGCTTTTGCAGAACCAGCCATCAAAGCCGTATCCCGGCGAGTCGCACAGACGCTACTCCACTTAATGGCGTTGGAAGAGATGCGCCGCTTCGACAAAAACTTGTTCGAAGGAGCTACACCGGAAGAAGTGGAAGAGATTATCGGCGACGCCGCCAATCAGCTGGGCGGGCGCATGAAAAAGTAGGTTTCTTTTTCTTGACGCCTCCTTTACGGGTGCTGGGTCTATACCAATAGCATCTGGCACGGAGGTGCGGACCATGAAAAAGAATATCGGAATCGAAATTAGTGTCTGCCTCGTTGTGACGAGTCTCTGTTCATCACTGCCTGCCTTAGCCGCGACAGTCGCAGCAAGCTCGCAAATAGTGCAGCACGGCGTCGACTATTCCACCGTTCTTAAAAAGCAAAAAGACAACGTCTACATCAAAGAGCACGGCATCAACTACCTGTGCGGTCACATCAGCTTGAACGAAAACATGAATCACTAAAAGCAGGGCGTATTGCGGCGCTCGATTATGTGGACCCGATGAGCGATTAAAACGGAGAGCGTATCGGATATCTGAAGTTAATTGCCAGTTCTTCTCTCTCGTATTTGGTTTCCGGCGGAAAAGAGAATTGAGTGTCCATGTGTAATTTACATACCTCCAGGTAACCGTGCGCCAGGATAATGTTGTTAACAGCCATTTAGACTCCTAAGTCGAGATTATCGAACACTTCCAATTAGAAGAGTCCTGGATGAATTTGTCGAAGGTCCCCAGCCCGATTCTGGACTGAACCTATGTTTCCCCGCCATCTAAATGCTCAATCGGTTGCTTCGCAACATAGCTCGTACTCTTAGAAGTTAGCCTAAATGTGATTGGTGGCTCTGGGTCCGAACGCACGGGAGTTTCGGCTAAAGTGCACCAAAATCACTATAGGATTCTTGATGCGTTGCAGTTTCTGCATCTATCACTCGAAACGCAGTTACTCGCTCGCCTTGATATGAAAGATCAAGTGCTCTTATTGATGGCATTTTACCGTGTGGCCAATAATCACCTGGTTCTTCGAGAAAATAGGTGTCAACGCCTGAACCCGGAATGTCAGATGCACCCAGTAGATCCTTTATTTCAGCGCGTGTCATACCAATGATCAGATAGCAATGCAGCAAATCCCAAACTTGCCGTGAACGATCGCCGTGTACAGAAATGTCGTGACCTGGAAGTTTCCGGAATTGCCAACTAACTCTAGTAAAATTTTGAGTGGCATAGAAGAGAGACAGCGGATCATGCCTGACGTCGCCAAAATTGGATAATCCATCATCATCAACAGGCAAGTGATCCTGCCAATCACTGTACGGTCCTTCGTTCATTCTTTGCCCGGCTTGTTCGACAAACCGGAACCGTTGGATGTGCCTATGATCTGTGCCATATTGAACTTCCAAAAGAGAATGTTCATAGGGTCCTTTGGAGAGCTTAAAGTAGGTTGAGCTATCCGTCTTAAAGAAAGGTTCTTTTCGAAAGAATGGGATTTGGATTTGAGTGGACCCCACCATGCCCCAATAATCATTAAATTCGCAGCTGAAATCGCGTTTAGAGAGATTTGCGGTATGCCATTTCCCCGATGGATTGGCTCCGCTAAATTGGCACGGCAGCTGGTTTTCAGCCCCACTTTGCGTCGCCAAAATGAGGGCAGCCGTGATCCCTATCGATACAAGGATTAACGAGTCAAAGAGCCGAGGAAGTTTTTGCATATAACAACCTGAACCCTGGAGTGATCATCGATTATATAAGAATACCGAATATCGAATCTTCATTTTTGGAGACTGATTTCCTAAGCAACTGGTTCTCCACACGACACACTCGACAAATTAAGCGTTGGAGTATCAATGCGAAAGGGACGGAAGCTCGATTTAGCGAAAGAAGAACCAAAACCACGACGATAGTTCCCTCAATGCTTCCCCGCAAGGGGAGCGAGAAAGTAGTAACTACAGCCTGAAGTCGTGAAAAAACTCGGTGCCAAAGTCACCGGTGGGGCCAGGGTTTGGCTGCCTTTTCGCGGTTGGCGAGACTTGATTTATCAACCGAGCGAGCGGGGGACACTCAATTCCGTTTATCCACACTATCACCCACGTGTTCTTCTCAGTCTCTGCAGGAGAGCCAGGCACCGGTGTGAGCCCGGGTATGAGAATATGCCCACGAAAAATTAGCACCGCCAACAGCAATACCGATGCGGCCGACATAAGCAATAGTTTTCTTCTCTTCGCGGACATCTGGCACTACTACCGTTCTCACCGATCTTCATCCTATCATGCGTTTCTCGGAGCGTTGGGGTTATCGGGTAATTCTGGCGGCGCCTGAATCGGTTCATAATAGTTGCTGGGCGGGGCCCCCGCTTGAATCGTTTGGCACGCCCTTTCCGTAAGGTAATTTGGATCTTCCCCATTTGGGAAATTAGGGTCCACACGTATTTATTGACGAACATAGAGATTCTTACCTAGTTAAAGAATCAGATCCAAATTTTGCTGCCGTCACGCAGTGGATTCGGCAAAACTTTGAGGACAAGGGCAATCTCTCCGAAAGGAAAGAGGGCCCATATTATGCTCGAGTTCTTGATAGAACTCTTTTGCTCTACGGCGATGATCCCAAAGTGATCGGCGAATACAATTGGATGCTGCAAATACCGATCTCCGCGATGACACTCTGTGTCGACGAATCAGAAGCGAATAAAAGATATGCTGAACTCAAGGCGCTTATAAACCAAACTTCAACAGGTGAGGGGAAAGAAGACGAAAGAGAGTCGTCAAATAAATCGAAGCCATTACGCTTCATCGACCCCCCAGCAACATCGTCAAGCTACCGACCTGACTCCTCAGCTGCCTGTCGTTTCTTCAAGAACTCCGCAATGATGACGACCATTTTGTCGCGGAAGATGAAAATCATCAGCGAGCAGCACATCACAATGAGCGGCGTCGGATCGGCGCCGCTGTGGGATTTGATTGGGTGCAACTGATCGATGGAAGCGACTCTCGCATTCATGCGCCGCGCGTCGGCGTCTTCATGTTCGAGCTGTTTGAGAATGGCATATTCAAGCAATGTGTCCGCAACTTTTAGGCTGTTTGGTCCGAAGATACGAGTGCGCACTGCGACGGCGCTCTGAAATGCGACGTCAGCTTCAGGATAACGGTGGTTGTCTCGGAATAAAATCCCAAGCTGCGTCATCGGGCTGCCCCAGCCTTGTGGCAGCTGCAGCTCCTTCGTCAGAGCGACGGCTTTGTTGTAGTATGCGACGGCCGTTGGAACATCGTCTCGTTTGGCGTAATACTCGCCGATGTTGAAATCCATGGTGGCAACAAGCTCGCTTTTCTCGCCCGCCAAATCGCGGCGAATTTTTAGAAGTGTCATTTCGAGCGGTTCAGCCTGTTGATACTTTTTCGCATCGATGTACGCACCGGTCAACAGTTCCATTGAGAGCGCTGGATGCCAGCCATAACGTGGCAAGATAGCAATGCGTTCGTAGATTGGAACCGCTGCATCAGGGTATCCGAAATCTGCAATCAAGAGCGCCGTCATGTCCACAGCCAGGTACAGAATCGCGATACCAAATGCGGTGACGGTAGCACCAGCGAGAATCCGCCGACTTACATAAACTAGCTTGCTGTTCTGTTCGATCGTCTCCATCGCGTCCGCGACTTTGCGAGCAGACGGCGTTTTTGCTTTCCAGAAGCGATAATAAGTCAGTCCGCAATAGAAGGCGATTTCAAAGGCGACAGCAGCAACCAACGTGGGACTCGGTTGAGCCACCGCGTAGACCGTGAGATAGACCAGAAATATTGCGTTCGCGACGAGCGCCAGCTGATTGCATGCCGCAAACAGATTTTTTGATTCCTTCATTGCCCGGCAGGCTTAGCCTCATAATATCTCAAGATTATGCGCTGTTTCCCACCTCAAGACAATGGTTGCAGTCGTGTTAACCGCCCCGAGCTTGGGAGGAAGCGACGCAGATCAACCGAGCGTCATTAGCCTCATCCGAACATTCAGGTCTATAGAATGCCTGCGCCATCGCGGGAGACGCACGCATCACTCTCGTACGATAGGAACCCGATGGGTGCTGATCACTTAGCACGCGAGAGTTTTGAGTAACGAGCACGCATCGCCTTCAGACGAGGGAGACTGTTAGTACCAGTCTCCCGTGCCTTGCCGTATAGAAATTTAGTGATACAATGTATATACAATAGCAATCCCAAACGGAACAAGGACGTGTCCACATCCGACAAAATCACCCTGCACGTCAGCCCTGACGTCCGCAGAAAATTGAAGGAAAAGCACGGTGTCTGTCTCGAACAAGTTCAAGCATGTTTCGAAAACCGAGAGAGAGCCTACCTTTTCGACACGCGAGAGGAGCATCAAACTGAGCCTCAGACCAGATGGTTCATCGCGGAGTACGAGTCAGGGAAGTCGTTGAAGGTTTGCTTTATGTATTTTGCAGACGAAAAGCGAATCGATGTAAAAACCGCTTACCCACCAAACGATGAAGAAATTGAGCTATACACATCCAAAGCACCGCCGAGGGCAACGCCATGAGTAAGGAGAAATCGAAAACAAACACTGAGAAGTGGGAGGCAAGGGAATTAGGACAATCCAAAGAGCACGTGGGAGTTGTACCGGCAGCGGAAGAGTTGGAAATCGATGATGCATTAGGACTGCAATTGGTGTCCGTACGTCTGCAAAAGTCTCTCATCAAAGATTTGAAAGAGCTAGCCACACGCGAAGGTCTGGGCTATCAACCGTACCTGCGGCAGATTCTTACGAAACACGTGCGAAGCCAGAAACATTTTGTTTAGCGTTCTATCTCAGTAAAGATAAAAACACTCGGCGCGTGACGCCGAGTGTTTTTGCGAGAATCCACATCGCTTGCGCTATGCCCAGTTGTTTTGCTGAGCTACTTGCCGGAGTTCGACCAGCTGCTCTTCCAACTGTTTGTCTCTGCCTTTGTCTTTGGCTTGGGCGCGGCTCACCGCGGCGAGCTGGTTGAGGAGCGATTCACCGGTGTGGCGCGCTACTTCGGCGCTGGTAGGTGAAACGGGCGGCTGTCCGGCGGCAGCTTTCGGAGCAGCAGCTCTGCCGAGAGCATTCATCAAACGGGAGCTCGACTCGCGATCTTCGCGGCGCGGTGCTGCCGAGTTGGCGGAACCGCCGACGTAGTAGCTGCTGCCTTCAGAGTGCATATCGACCGGTGCGCCGATTTCGGCATGCGGAGCGGCGACGGGCGCCATCTCTGGCGAAGAAGAGAGAATCTGCGCTTCGGTGCACAGCTCGACTGACGGCTCGCTGACGGCGGAAGAGCTCATCGCAGGCTGGGCATTCTGCTGCTGCTGCGCATGATAGTTCATGCTGGCGTTGGCTACGTACGCAGCGGCAACATACGGATCCGCGGCGTTGGTTGCCGGTGCGACATGCTGAGCAGCAGGTTGAGCAGCTGATTGCGGCGGGGTGGCGTCGCTCATCGATGCATAGGAGTCGCTCGGAGCAGCATAGCCGGGATCTGACGACCACAAAGTTTGCGCTTGCGGATCGTAACTCCATTCGACGCTCGGGGCGGAGCCCGAAGCTGCGACAGGAACAGACGCGGCGTTGTCGTACTGTTGGGCGTAGCTCTGCGGAACGGATTCGACGGGCGAGTACATCGGTGCATCGGCGTGAGCGACATACGCTGGGACTTCAGCATGGTGCTGTACAGCGTCGAAGCTCGGCGCGTCGTGCTGAACGGACGCGTACGTCGGAGCATCTCCATAACTCTGCGGGGCCGAAACAGAGTAGGCGTCTTGCTGGTAAGAGATAGCATCGCTGCTGGACGGCGCGTACGATGTGCTGGCGGAGTAGTTGTCGTACATAACCGATTCGGATGAAGGCACATAGGAAGCTACATGCTGTTCATTCGCTGACTGCGCTACTACGGGTTCTGCATAAGCGACCAGCGAAGGCACGGAGTGCACATCGGCGTCTACGAGATGCGAAGCAGCGCGGGTGCTGCTCAGTGCCGAGGCCAGTGTTTCCGGTTCGACGTGCAGAGCCTGCGCGACGTAGGAGCCGTAGTCGTGGTTTAACTGCGCTTCGTACGCCACTGCTTGCGCGGCGATGATCGGGTTGGTAGCCATCGCTTCGATGTGTTCGGGAGCGGCATGCATCTGTTCAGCGACGAAGTGCGCGAACGATGCATCGGCTTGCGCTTCCATACCCACGACCTGAGCTGCGAGAACCGGGCTGCTGGCGGCGTGCGAAAGCACTTCGGGGGAGATGCCCATCTCGTGCGCTGCCACTTGAGCGTACGAAGCATCGGCATGCGCTTGAGCACCGACCATCTGCGCTGCGAGCACCGGGTTGTGGGCTGCTTGCGCGATCATATCGGGACTGACGCCCATTGATTCGGAGAGAGCATGGGCAAACTGTGGGTTGGCTTGTGCTTCGGCGCCGACGAGCTGGGCAGCCATGATGGGGTTGTGGGCTGCTTGCGCAACCATCTCGGCAGGAATATGCAGTTCGTTGGCAACGGCATGGGCGAAGGAAGAATTGGACATCGCTTCTGCTCCCACCACTTGCGCGGCGGCTACCGGGTTGTGAGCGCTGGCGAGCAATGTTTCGGGATGAGCGCCGATAGAGGCAGCGGCGTCGTGAGCGAACTGAGCCGAGTGCTGTGCTTCAGCACCGACAACCTGCGCTTGTGCGATCGGGTTGTGAGCGGCACCGGCGATGGTGCTGTCGGAGACACCGAGTGAAGAAGCGACCTGGTGCGCATACGCCGGATCGGCTGCAGCATGACTGCCCATCACTGAAGCGGCTGCCATCGGGTCGCCTTGCGATGCATGGTAGAGAGTTTCCGGACTCAAGCCTTGCGCATGCGCCGCATCAACGAATGCATGTTGGGCAGCTTGATCTCCGTGCAAAGCGTTCGACAGATTCTCTGCTACGCCAGGCTGCGACAAAGCATGAACTGTTGCTTCGGCGGCAGGAACGTGATTGGCGTTGGCGGTGAGCAAATCGCCGGAAACAGCGTTCGCAGGCATGGAATGTCCGTTGACGTCGAATGAGTTGCTGTGGGCGTCGTAGGCGTTCGAAGTGCCGCTGGCGGTCCAATGTCCGCTTTGATCCATGCTGACAGGAACATGATTGCCGGCAGACCAGTTGCCATCGGCGCCCATTGTTACGTTGCCGTGCGTGCCGGCAGCGGTCCACTGCTGATGACTGGCATCGTAGTTCGCAAGCACATGTCCGTCTGCTCCGACAGCCTGCAAGTTATGGTCGCCAGGAACCTGCGACAGTGCATGCGCATTGTTGGAGGCGATCGACTGACCAGTTTGCGCATCGACGACATGGAAATCGCCGGCGTGCGATTGCGAAGCGAGAGTGCCCAATCCGTGCATCGAGCTTTGATCGACTGCATGACCAGCCGGCGCGGTGGTGGCACCAGGGTGCGCAGCATCTGCATGGAGTGCGTTGTGAGCAGGGTTGTTGGCTGTAGTAAGTGGGGCATGGGTAGCACCGGCGGGCTGCGCATTGTGACCAGAAAGAGGAGCTTCGCCGTGAGGAGCGACGGTGGTTCCGCTCATAGGAGCTGTGTGCGCGTCGTACGATGAAGCAGGGCTTGTTCCTGTCAAACCTGCGGTATGTGCATCGGTCGATGCCGGAGCGGTGGATGTTCCTGTCAAACCAGCGGTATGCGCATCGGTCGAAGCTGCCGGAGCAGTGGATGTTCCTGTCAAACCAGCAGTATGGGCATCGGCCGTTGACGCTGTAGAACCTGCCGTGGCGGCGGCACCAACAGTGTGCGCATCGTGATTCGGCGGAACCGTCGCGTTTGTGGGCGCACCGTTGAGAGAAGCGGTGTGCGGAGCAATGGCGCTGTCAGCGGTTGAACGATTCGCATCGGTTGCGGTGGCACCGTGAGCGGTGGAAAGATCTGCGCCATGCGAAACAGAACTAGCCGTGGATGCATTAGCGGCCGAGCTGTAGTTGCCGGACAGAGGCGGCGGGGCAACTTCCATACCGTTGGCGGCGCGACCGACCGCAGTGTGATCCATCGTGGCATCATTGTGGGTGGGAGTGACTGATTGAGCGGCACCACTGGCAGTGGCGGCGGCATCATGTCCCTGATTGAGGCTGGACGGCACGCCAGGATCAGCGCTCGTATGACTGTCGGTCGGAGGAGCAGCAGCTAGTCCGCGTCCGTCGCCGGCCTGCGATGACAGGTTGTGGCTGCGATCAATAGGAGGCAAGGAGGCTTTGTCGTCGGCGGGATGTTGTGCGGTGGCACCGTTAGTAAGTGGCGGCGGCAGAGCCGAGTTGCCGGGGTGCGTCGAGGAATCAAATAGACCGGTGCGGTTGTTGGCAGTGCTGAATGCTGATTCGCTGTTGCCCATGAGCCCGTGAGAGAGTGCGGCAGAGGCAGCGTGCAAAGCGGCAGGTGAGTGCATAGCGCTCTGCATGTTGTGCGTATCGCCGTGTCCGGCGCCGAGCGCCGCCATGTTGGGATGAGCACCGGTTGCTCCATGATGGCCGGCGGCGCCTCTTCCGTGGCTCGCCATTCCATGACCGCCAGCGCTTTGTCCCGCTTTCTGCATCTGTTGACCGATCTGGTCTCCAGCTGACTTGACCAATCCTGCGAAGTCGAATGCATTTTTCACGCACGAGATAGCAAGGAAGTTGAGAGCAGACATGATGATCGTGCCTGTGTCGCCGACATCTTTGAAGCAAGCCATGAGCAGAACGGTGGTGTTCCAGAACAAGCTCCAGAAGCAGACGGTGATTACACCTTCGACCCAGCTCGGGAATGCGTTGCGCAGTTGCTGCGTCGGCCATACCCAGAGAGCGGCGACCACGGGACCGATGCAAAACAGGTAGTAGAGGTAAGCCATCTGGAATGCGCACAGCACGTTCCATGTGGCGGCCAGTCCGCCGTTCATGCCGTTGACCACGGCGCGTTGCGTGCTCTTCAGCACCGGAGCCACTTCGTCCGCGTCAGCCTGATTGCCATTGGTGGCGCCGACGTCGAAGCTGATGCTTTCCAACTGGCTCCATGGATCGGAGGCTGTTGCGGTGGCTGTGTTCGAAGGAGTCGAGCTGGACGGAGGAATCTGGTTGAGGTTGGTGTTCGATTTGCGGATGGGAAACGCTCTGGTTTGAGCAGACGCTGCATCTTTGTACATGTTGCCGCCGGTGACTCTCGTGTAGCCTTCGTTGATCTCGTAGCTGATCGTATTAGCGACATCGATGCCGTAGTTGACGACGAGGTAAGTAGCAGGAATCAAAAAGATCGCTACGATGGCGCGGAAGATGCCTTCGAACGGATTGACTTCGCCGAACACCGGGCTGCCTTGCGCCACGATTGCACGTACCTGGGTCAGCACCGCTCCCGGCAGAAGGAGAAGAACAGCCATCGGCACGAACAGTTGATCGCGGATTTTATTCCAGACGTTGCCGGAGTCGGCAGTGAAGTTTTCCAGGAAAGTCTGCACAAAACCGATGGCACCGACAGCCTGGTTGCGCTCGAGGTTAGCCATGCTGTTGGCGGCGGAAGTGGCTTTGATGGCGCCGACAGCGTTCTCCAACCACATCCAACGCTCGGGGTCGAACGCTTCTTCCAACATCATGTTGTCGTCGAGACGTTGAATGACTTGAAACTGCGTATCGGAGACAGGATAACCAAAAGTTTTCACTGAATACTTAGTAATCGCTTCATCGCGCTTGGTCGGTACGCTCGACGCAGAGCCACTAGATACGGTGGCAGGCCACTGAAACACGGGACCGGAGTTGGGTGTTACGGAGCCGGGACCTTGCGACTCACCGTTCTGCACCTGGTCGCTGCCCTGCGGTCCGAACGCTTTCGCCCAGGGAAAGCGTTTGAAGTAGTTTTGCCGGATCGTCCAGGCGGTGCCCGGGTCCGAATCGTCACTGGTGACCTGGTTGGTGTCGGTGCCGCCGTCGGCGAAAACTGCCAACTGGCATACGAACAACAGTACGAGAGCTACGAACAGTGGAGCCGACTTGACTGAAAAAGTCTTTGACATGCCGATCCTGCCTTGCCGCGCATCGAGCTGTTATACGGCTCGGGTAAGCCGCAACAACCGAAGGCATTGATGTAGTAATGGGTACGGGAACGAAAGGTTAGTAAATGGGACGGACTAAATTCACCGTACTAATTTACGAAAGGCGGCATGAAAAATTCGTGTACCGCCATGCAGCCTACTTTTGGGGCAACCCCTGGCTCGCTTTGTCCAGAATTGCCGCCGCCACCTCGCCAGGGCTGAAGTTGAACGGCTGAAACGGCACGAACAGGAGCAGTGCCAGGAAGCAGTTGAAGATCATCATCTCCCAGGGCGAATTCGGGTCCGGATTGTACTGGATGAGGCGCTGAGTCATGATGGCCAGGATCACGCACCAGTAGAACTTCCACAGGACCAGCACCACCAGAGCGTTGAGCCATTGACTAAAGACATTACGAAAGAGGCTGCCGGCACCGCCAGGCCACGCGTAGAAGCAGGCCGCGATCGGACCGAGCAACATTAAATAGCAAACGAGGACAAGCTGGTAGCCGGTGAGAATCGTCAGCGCCCCGCCCATCACGTATGACGAGGAGTTGAAGGCAATGCACATCATGCTGCTCAAGTACAGTTGGTCTTCCTGATCGACCTGGCTTTCCGCCTGACCGAGGTTTTTCCCCTGTCCGGCAGTGTCACTGCCGCCACCGCCGCTCGAGCTGCTGCCCCCGCCGAGCAGACCGGCAACAGTGTTATAAACGCTCGAGGCGAATGATCCGACGGACGTGTTAGCGAGCAGACCGGCAAACGTCGAACCTCCGCTACTGCCGCCCCCCACAGCGGTTCCATCATCAGCACCCCGATCCGAATCATCAAATGTGGCATTGCCGGACGATGCGTTGCCTGTTGGCGGAATGACCGCGTTATTCGTCTCCTTGGGCGCGTACGTCTGCGCCTGCGCCCACTGCTGAAGACGCGACGCGTCAATCCAGTTGCCGCTCTGCACGGCGGCAGTGAGCGTGTTGCCGGTATCGATGGCATAACTGACGATCAACTGCGTCGCGGGAATGAGAAAGATCGCCACCACCGCTCGCAAGAGCGCGCCAAACGGATTGCCGCTGTCTTCATCGGTGAGATTCATCGAGAATGCCACCCTGCTCTTCAACTGGGAGAGGATGACACCGGGCAGAAGCATGAGAACTGCCATCGGAATAAAGACGCTCTGATAGATCTGCTGAACGATGTAAATCCCTTTGCTCTCGCCATCGGCCGGCATGCCCGCCACTTCGTTGGCGACGTTCGTCAGAGGAGTATCGATGGCGTTCATCGCTGTGCCGAAGCTCGTCTCCGCCGCATCAGCAATGCCGTTCGATAGAGACGACGTTTGCATCTGTGAATTCATCGTCTCGGTCCAGTTCCATCTTTCCGGATCGAAAGCGAGCTCGAGAAAACGCTGGCGATTCTCGCGATCGATGACCTGAAACTGCGTATCGGAACACGGATACGAGTATGTCTTGATCATCCCTTTGCCCGACACTGCCTCTTTGTCGCGCGCCGACGCAGGCGTTACTTGCACTTGCTCTTGCGGTTGGTGATAGTGCTCGTCTTCGCCCTCTGCCGGGTTAATCTCCTTATCGTCTTTGCACTTACGCTCCATCTGCTTGTAGGCGGGCGAGCTGCCGTTGACCTGAGAGCCCGACTGCGAGCTGCCATTGCTCACTTGATCGTCCTGCTCCATATCTTTGGCATAAGGATAACGGCTGAAATACGCCTTGCGCAGGTTGGCCGGTGAGATTTTGTTGGAGTCTTGCACATTCACCGAACTGCCGTCGTCATCGACCTGGGCAAAGGCGGCGCCACTGAAAAAAGTGACAGCGAATGCAAGAGCGAACGAAGCGACAATATTGAATAAACAACGCCTGGTAATTTGAATCATCGCTCTAGCCCGCCATCAGTTGAGTAGGATGGTAGTCCGCATCACCCTGAGGTGGCATCGCCAGAGGCGGTGGCGGCGTCATCGAGACAACCTTTCGCGCGGCTGCTTGAGCAGCGATCTCACTGCTGCCTTCGATCGGTGGCGGCGGGAAAGAGAAATCATCGTCGTCATGTTGACGGCTGCTCTGACCGGAAGTATTGGAGAAACCTCCATTGATTGACGGAGAGAATGACGGCATGCTCATCGCGGCTACGTTGTAGCGCTGCGCGGTAGTATCGTCGGAGTCGTCGTCACTGTCACTTTGCGCGTTGCGTTGGCTGCCGGCTGGCGCGCTGCCACCACCGGTGGAGCTGCCGGTTTGACCAGCTTGCGGGCCCCCTGGTGCCTGTCCGGGAGTTTCACCAGGAGCGGCGTTGCTCTTGCCACCAGCGGAAGCGCCCGCCGAGGCTGGCGACATTCCTCCGGCTCCGCCACCAGCGCCACCCATGGCGTTGCCGCCTGTAGAGCCGACTTTGTCCAGTATCTGTGCTCCGACTTCTCCAGGGTTGAAGCTGAACGGTTGAAACGGCACATATAGAAGAAGCGCGACGAAAGAAGAGAACATCATCATCTCCCACTGCGATGCAGCATTCGGCTGCACGTAGATGAGACGCTGAGTCATTACCGCCAGAATCACGCACCAGTAAAAGCGCCACAAACAAAGCGTAACCACTGCCTGCAACCAGTTGCTGAACACATCGCGGAAGAGGCTGCCTACGCCTGCCGGCCAGGCGAAGAACGCAGCCACGATCGGTCCCATCAACATCAGATAGCACATAAGGACCAGTTGAAATCCGGTCATCGTCACGAGAGCGAGGTTGGTGACGCAGGAGGTTCCGTTGTAAGCCAGCTGCGTCACACCGCTCAGATACGACTGATCTTCTTGCGTAACCTGGCTAGAGAGCTGGTTATCGGATTTACCTTCACCTTTCGAAGTAGGATTGATGGCGTTGGCATTCTTGGAAGTGGGCGGGTGAAACGTCTGTTGCTGAGCCCATTTCATCAGCAGGTCGGTGCGAATCCACTGCCTGGCGGGGTTGCTCACTTCCGCCGACAAAGTGTTGCCGACATCTATCGAATAGCTGATGATTAGCTGAGTGGCGGGAATGAGGAAAACTGCCAACCCCGCCCGTACGAGACCGGAGATTGGGCTAGGCTGCGGCTCGTCGCCTTGCAATCCGAACGCTTCGCACACCGGACCTTTCGCTTGAGTGATAACTGTTCCTAACAGAAGGAGGAGCACGCCCATCGGCATGAACACCTTTTTGTACATCGCCTGCACCGAAGCCAACGCTTTGCCGATGCCGGTGCTGCCTGCCGCCGACTCGCTGGCAACGTTGATCAGCGCCGTGTTGATCTGTTGAACCGACTGCGCGAAGGAGGCTCCGGCAGAGCCACCGAGCGAGTTCGACATAGAATCGAGTTTGGTCTGATCGGACGTCAGCTCTTTCCACATCATACGCTCGGGATCGAACATCAACTCGAGCAGCCGTTGTTTGTTATTTCTGTCAATCACTTGAAACTGCGTGTCCGACATAGGCAGTCCGTAAGTCTGGATCATCCCCTTGCTGAGCGCATCGCCATCGCGTTCGCTGGCGGTTGTGACGCTGGCGGTCTGAGGAAACTGCACATAGAAGAAATGGAGAAGCGGCGGATAGAAAGTATCGCAGTACTCGTCTTTCGCCATACACCATTTGTTGTCAGTGACGAAAGACATGGAATAACTGCCGAGACTTGGACTCATCGCCGGTATCGAAGTAGCGTTCGAGCTGAGCCCGAGCTCCTGTTTGAGTTGATTTTGCTGGGCGGTGGACAGACCCAATGCGCTCAGTGGAACCGTAGGATTGGCACCGGTCCATGGAGCGCCGATGCTGACCAGTTTGTTCAAAGCGCTCTGCTTCGATAGAGCGTTCTCGTAAGCGGCCATAGCATAGGGCGGAACGCCCATGGGATTAGAAGAGAGCTGAGTCATCTGCTGTCCTTCTTGCACTTGCGTGCGGAGATTCGTTTTATCGAACGAACCGAGCTGCCCCATCTGGCTTTTTACTTCGTTGCCGATGGAGCCGCCGAGGGAGCCTAATTTGCTCATGAGGGCGGAGTCAGCAGAATCGAGCGCTCCGACAGCACTGTTGATGGCGCCGACCAACCCGCCCAGGCAAGGCTGCAAAACCATTGAATAAGCCTGATAGCTGTGCGACGACCCGGCTTGCGATGAGCCGTTTGACACGGGATCGTTCTGATTCGCGTAGGGATAACGCTTTATGTAGTTGGCTCTGATGTCGCTCGCGTTGACGTCGTCATCATCCGTCGGCTGCACCGTGGCATCGGCAAGAACTGGTCCGACAAGAATGAACAACGAACTGAGCGCCGCCAACAAACCGGCTGCAAACTCACGACTGCCCTTTGTCATAGAAGCATCCTTCACCAACAAGCCGCGTTGGTTTGAAAAACGAGTCGCTGTGTCAGCGAGCCGCTCGGATTGATAAAGTACGGGACGTTACCTAGTAAATCGTTACCGCATCCTACCCTAAAGATGCCGGCGTGAAAAAAGCGTGTAATGCCTCAGACCTGCTCTGTGGAGCGCCTCGATCACTTTAGCTCTTTCTTTCCCTGGTCTATGGTTTCACCCTGCGCCAACACCCCGATGCGCTCGTATGTCTTCCACAACTCCGACCAGCGTATGACGACAAAAAACTGCGCCGAGTGTTTCTTGACATAACCGGTGAGTTTCGTATTGCCGCTGCGCAAAAAGACCAGCGCATCGAGACCGGCGCACTGCAAACAGCGCACTTCCTTCTCGTCATCCTGGCGGTTGAGTTTGACAATCGTGCCCGGCTCTAGTTTGGCGTCGCAGTTGTGGCAACGCGAAGCCCGCACGATTGAATAAACCGCCGATTCTTTCTTCTTGTCGCCCGATTCTGATTGCATGCCGTTTGCATTTTCCGCCAGGAAAGCCTAACACCGCGGCTATTTTATATTCGCTGCCCCGAAGTTGCCACTCCCTCAGCCTATGCTGTTCACATACCAGCAGTTCTTTCTTACCCTTTCCAACAACGACGCGCCTTCATGCGTTGTTTCAGAAAATAGCGAACGCATGAAAATCTTGTTTACAGCCGCACTCGTGGCGGCAGTTTTTCTCCATCCGACAGCAGGGCAGGCTAAGCAAGCAGTCGTGCGCGTCGTATCGGGCACGGTCGAGACAACCGGCTGGGAAAAATCTCTGGTCACCCAGACACCCAATCTTGGACACTGGCACTGGGAGCCGCAGCGCGACACTGTTCAGACGTTGCAGAGAGTGGCTTCGGCCGGTGCGCAGCATCTGTCCGGGCAACCACATCCACTTTACAGTGACGGCGCGCATGCAAAGGAGACAACGCCGTACATCGTTATACGTCCGATCGTCACCAAACAACCGTACATTTCAATCACGCCGACTGTGAAAAAACCGTACATAAATTTGCCGAAAGAGGAGCAAAAGAAAACCCCGTACATCGTGCCGCAAGAGCAGAAAGAGAGGGGTCCGTACATTGTGCGAGAAGAGCACAAAGAAAAAGGTCCCTACATCTCTCTTCCCGAACACCAGGCGCAGAAGCAGACCTACATCAAGCTGTACGAACAGCCGGACAAAAGAGATTACATAAAGCTCTCCGGCAAGATGATGCCGCCGCATAATTCTCCTTACATAAAAATGCCTCCGCCCGACGCAGCGCAGACGTCTGAACATCTGGCGGGAAAACTACAACCAGCTTCACCGCCCGATCGCGAGACAAATCTGCGCGGAAAGTTGACGCCGTCAGTCAAGCAAGAGCCGGTAGCGGCCAAACCGCAGACTCCTCAAGCAAAAGCACCCGCGCCGATTGTGTCGGAAACTCCGCCTGAGGATACGGAATTTGCGGCAGCATGGTCATCCGCGAACAGCAGGATGGAAACCCAAGGCAGTGTGGCGGGGCATATGTTGATATCGCACAGAGCGCCTGCGTCGCAATCTGCTTACAAGCGGCACTGATTGCTCGTTTTGAGCTCTTTTTAACAAAAAACACTTGCTGTTACGTTACTCCAATCAATAGCGCTGAAGGCAGTAGACTAGTAAGCATATTGGCGGCGCGAGATTGGAAACCTATGTATAAGATGACGATCGTTCGAGATGATGGAGCGAGCTTGACGTTCGATCTGCTTGCCGAGGCTTCTGCCGGGGGCAACGTGGTAGTCGTGCAAGTAGGTCCGGAAGTAGAAGAGCCGCTCAAGCACGCGGTGCAGCAGCCGCTGCTTTTTCAGTATTTTGAGGCGTCAGACCCGGACCCGATCGAGTTTCACGGCAAAGTGATGCGGCTGATCAGCCATTCGGTGACGGGGCGCACGCAGATTCAGGTAGAAATCGAGCGCTTTGAGCAATAATCGCTGGCGCCGTTGAGGCGTTTGAGCTACAATACTCGCCCTGACGAAAGTCACAAATCAAGCAGGGCTTTACCTTTACGGGTTTTCGAGCAGGGCGCATGGTGCAATCGCAAGAATGGAAGACTGCGCTCAGAACTGCTCACAAAAGTGAGTTGTTGGCAGTGAGCGCGTTAGAACAACTTGTCACGACAATGCAAAGTCGCGATCCTCGACAAGTTTTATCAACTAGTCTGGACGTTCATACGAAGCATGCAGAGCTGCTCGCGTCGCTGCTTGATTCAAGCCAAACCGAAGATGTGACGATTCCGGTCAGGCTCGGCACCATGCTGGCGAAAAAGAATGTGCCGGAAAGGATGCTTTTTGCCTGGCTTCACGAGTTCGAATCGCGCCTGCTCGAGCATTACGAAGAGACAATTGCCACTTGTCGAGAAGCAGAGCAGAAACAGATGTTTGAAAAATTGGTGGCAGAACAGCAAAACCTTGTAGAAACAACCTGGGATGTTACGCAAAGGCTCACAGCAGTCATCGATCCGGCATTCTGGGACGACCTGGCGGAGACGACTACGTCCGGCGGTCACGACGGCACTTCCGAGAGTTAAGCACGAATCTATAGCACTACTGGTAGTGGCATTAGTTATTAGGAGCGCTGTACCGCTCGACGTCGTTATAGGCATGCCCCTGCCAACCATTGGCGCCGGTGCCCAGGCTCTCTGTTTCGTTGATAGCCTGGCGGCGAGAGCCCTTGGGGAAAGTGAGCGAATGCTTGCCGCTCATCGACTCGACGCTCTTCAATATAACAGCGTCGAGGTCAGGATTGCCGGAAGATCTGGTGATGTGCGCCGCTAAAATACGGCGGTCGCTGGTGACTACGCACGAATAAGTAGCGTGCAAGCCATTTTGAAACATATAGCCTGAGGGAGCATTGACCAACTTGATGGGGACAGAACCTATAAATACAGTTCCGGGTCCCATGAGATTTTCGCAGTAGTGCTGCCAGACAGTGTGAGCAAAGTGATTGCGCCACTTGTCCCAGGCGAGCATCATATCGCGATCGTCCTTGTCGGGGTCGACAGATTTTTCAGCGTTCAGGCGCATCGGTGCGCGCTCTATCAATGAACCGGGAAGAACGGGTGCTTGAGTCGAGGCGGCTTGCCCATCCAATAAAGGATCACGTTGCATACGCAGGTCTGGCCGCGCCTTCTCTGCAGCGCCGTTTGCTTCGCCTTGCATTTCAGTATCTTGCACTGTCGCCCGCAGCATGCCGCTATTCGCCGGCACCTGAGCATCGCCTGCAGCAGCCGTGCCGGCATCTTCCGCCCGGGCCGCGGACACGGAGGTTACTATAAGGAGCGACAGCAAACTTATTAAGCGCTTCATTGTCAATTCGAACGTAAGGATAGATCTGGATTATGCGGCCGAGCCAGGTTAAACGCAAGAGTGATTTTTGCGCACCTGTGGACCGCCGGGCGCCTGCACGTCTTCACGCGCGTGGAGCGCCCAGCGCCCGCGGCTCTACACGTGTGCACCGCCGGGCTCCTGCCCGGCACATGAGCTGACGGCAAGAATGGCTCCAAGAGCCAGTCAGGCACTCGCCGGCCCGGACCAAGTCTGGTTTTAACGTCTTTGTTATAACGCGACCTTAGAATCATCCCTACGCCAAGCTCCGAGGCGTTTACTACCCAGCTCTTACAGATTGCAGCGTTCGCCCCAGGCGAACAGTTTTTAGCACCCGCTTTTACCGTGCTGCATATGAGAGCTCTGCTAAATGAGGCAAGAGTCATATCATGGCAGTAGAACAAATCAATCCTGCGCAACTTACTAAAGACGTAGACAGTGCGATCAAGTCACACGATTTCTCGCAGGTGTTCAAGGAGCTTCAGAGCGCTGAGAAAGGCAAAGGCCCACAGGAGCAAGCTAAGGATCTGGCGCAGTACCGCCAACTGATCAATCAAGAATTGAAGTCGCACGGTTTTCCCGACATGCAGCTCGATCTGAAGATGGATCCCACGGGACTGCACGTGCTCGACTCGAAAGGCAAAGACATCGATCAACAACATTTTGCCGAAAAATCCGCCGCTCCACAAAAGGTCGAGAATCACACGGGCACTCCCGCTGAGAAGGGCAGCACTCCTGCCGAGCAGTCGAAAGAAGCTCCGCACGCGCCAAAGGTACAGTCAGCGGAGTCACAAAAGTACTGGCAAGATCATGAGCGCAAAAATAACGCCGACGGTAGCTCAGACGTCAAAGTGAAGCAGGGAGACAGCCTCTGGAAAATCGCAGAGCATGCCACCGAAGAACGTCTCGGTCACAAAATCGATCCGAAAAATTTGAAAGACATGCAGGCTGTTCTAAAGACGACGAAAGAGTTGGCAGCGGCGCAGAAGCCGCCCCTCGAGATCAAGAACGGCAAGGCGATGATTAGACCTGGCGACAGTATCCACATTCCTGCGTCCAAAGGCGATCAAACAGGCAAACCGGGAGAGCAAAATCATCCCGGCGAAAAACCCGGCGAACAACATCAACCTGGCGATCCTAATCATCCAGACAATAAGTCGCAAGAAAATCCGCACGCCGGTCACAAGGGCAAAGTCGAAACCAAAGGTGATACCAGCACAGTCACATATCCGGACGGTCATCAGACCTCGGTCAAGAATGACTCGAAAGGCGAGCCGAGTGAAGTAACCTACGAGCAAAACGGCAACAAACTGCATTATAAGAAGACCGGCGATCACGAGTGGACCGATGATCAGGGTCAGAAGATGCACGGCGACATCAAAATGGGTAAAGACGGAACCGTCACGGTCACCGACAACGACCACCATACGAATTACACGAAGCATAAAGACGGAAGCGGTGTGACGACGGACGACAAAGGTCAGACCACGCGCGTCGAAACAGCCGACGGTCCACACAAAACGACGTTTACCAAAGACGGCGACGGAAAGTTTAATTCCAATCCAGGCACCGAAAAATACGATGACGTTCAACTCGGTGCTGACGGCACCGTCACTGCAAAAATGGGTGGCGGAAAGAAAGTCATGTATCCGGACGGCGCCCAAGTAGACACGGACGAGAAAGGCAAAACGACCTACGTGCAGACACCTGACGGGGCGCATCAACACTCGTTCAGCAGACAAACCGATGGGTCATACAAAGAAAGTCCGCAAGGACAGAAGTTTGACGATGTCACCATGGGCGATGACGGCACAGTGACCGCCAAGATGGGCGGAGGAAATAAAAAGTACATGGAAAACGGCAGTCAGGTCGATACCGATGAACATGGCAAGACCACGTTCATTCAATCTCCCGACGGTCCCCATCAGAAGTCGTTCACGAAGGACGGCGACGGTAAATTCGTCTCCAATCCCGGCAAGGAAAAATTTGATGATGTCACCATGGATGGTGACGGCAATGTCACCGCCAAAATGGGTGGAGGCAAAAAAGAGATGAACGCTGACGGCAGTCAGGTAGACACCGACGAAAAAGGCAACGTCACTTTCGCACAGTCACCGGATGGTGCGCACCAGGAAGCGTTTACGAAAGACAAATCGGGCAAATGGCACGACGCCACAGGAGCATCCTACGACGACGTCAAAGTTGATGACGACGGCAACATCACAGCCAAAGACTGGAGAGGTAGTCACGAGCATTTCGCCAACGGCTCAGAAGTGGACAAGGATAGCAAAGGGCGCCCAACGCGCTTGCATTCAGCGAACGGTGACGACGTCCAGATGTACTACATGACCGACTCCGACTCGGAAAAAACGCCGTACTCCGTGCACACATCAGATGGCACCTGGTACTACAGACAAGGTGACAACAACAGCAGCACCTACAAGTCCGGGTCGACAACCGCACGCATTCATACTACCGGCGATTCCGTGACAGTAGAAACAGCCAGCGGCACCACCAAAGTCGAAGCCGGCGACGACGACCAGTAACTACTGTTGTTCGCAGACAACCGGAAGGTCTGTTTCTGTGGTAATTCGGCCGAGAACGCAGGCGCAGGGAACAGTCGAGCTCGGGGTGAATCGAGGAAACCGCTTGCTTGCGCGCGTGTTATAGATTTTGATGGCGACCCGTGCACAAGGTGCACTCTCTTTGGGCTCTTCGGTCTTCGTTCGTTCGATGGTAATCATTGGTGTTCCACAATCCTTATGTGAATACCTTCCAGGGATACCAGGTTTCGTTTAGAGGAGCAACAGCGCCAACGCCTGCCAGAAACCAAATTGCCGTTGCCAATAGTCAATGTTCTCACCACCTTCTGGCAACCGGCTGTAAGTTAATAGACCCTTAATGATCTTCTTCTCATAAAACAGCAGAGTTCAGAGCGCCGGCGGTTTTTGGAGCGCATTCCGGCAGGTCGGGACCGAATCCATCCTCACATTTCAGATGCCGGGCAGCGCCCCGGGCTTCGCCCGGCGCTCCACACAATACTCAGTTTCGCCGGCAAACTTATCTGTCCAAAAAAGGAACGTCGAAACCCGTCGGTTTCCCCCGCCCCTGAATAAATGGTTTCACCCGCGGTGCTACCTGAGATCAAAATCGCGCGAAGAGATCTACATTCATAGATGCTGCTACAGATCGCACTTCAAAATAAGCTATATAAGTACTAACCTAATACTCAGTAGAAACTCTACTCAAACAGCCCAAAGCCGCTGTCAATACAAAATCTCGTATCTTTGAAGAAATGCTCCGTTCTCATGGATGGTTTTCCCAATTGTGGTGCGTTTATACGAAGTGCAACGAGCAAAAGTCTGGCGTATTCTCATGAGCACAGAGTTCATCGCGATGTTTTTCGCAGAACAGCGTCGACCAGACGTACAGCTAATCATCTGAACGCGAACTAATACTCGCCTGGCTAACTTCCCGGAATGCCCTGGCAATCTTGATTTCAGCACGCTATCCCGTATCCGATCTGGGCTTTCCCCTAGTGACGATCCGGGCGGCAGATGCATAATGGAATTAGTTCGGTAAGCGACTGTTCGTACACTAATAGCCTCGGCGCTGCAAGTTGAGCGCCGGATTTGGCTCGTCCGGAGAAGCACACTATGATTCGAACGATCTCTCAAGAAACTTTCGAGTTTCTCAAAAAGGAAATCGCTCTTTGGGAAGAAAGCAACATTCTCAACCGAGAGCAGGGC
Source organism: Planktothrix sp. (assembly GCA_036703195.1). Classification (GTDB taxonomy): domain Bacteria; phylum Cyanobacteriota; class Vampirovibrionia; order Obscuribacterales; family Obscuribacteraceae; genus DATNPN01. The sequence goes on from DATNPN010000005.1 coordinate 389,357, forward strand.
GAATCAATCATCGCCAGCTACGAGATAAAGCGTTCGCGAGGGCGCAAAATCACCTTTTTCATGTTCTTCGGATGCGCATTGCTCGGTCTTTCGCTCACGGCGCTCGTCGGACTTAATCATCTCAATCTGGCGCAAAAATACGAACTGCTGGTTTTTCTCACTGTCGCTTTCGGCGCTATCACGTTTCAGGGCTGGCGATTGATCGGTCAAACTCGCGATGACCGTACGGTCGCCGACGCACATCTCTTACTGGGCGCAATAATTTTCGCCGACGCAATCGCTCTGGCGACGCAGATGTTTAACTTCACCACCTCGCAGAATTGGGAGGCTATTGCCGGCGCTGTATGTATCTTGCCGATTGCATTGTTTACCAGAAGCACGCCGTTGCTCCTCGCATGCAACGCATCGATTGTGATGTGGGGCTGGGCTACCGATGTGCAGCCGGAGTTCAAGATTGCTGCGTGCGCAGTCGCACTGGCAGCAGCTTATTTCTTACGCAGCCCGTGGGCAGCCGGGCTAGCCTTGCTCGCAGGACCGCCGGCGCTGATACTCGGTCAGACTTGGACCCACAAATACACAGCGCCAATGGCGCTGGGGGTCATGCTGCTCGCCTGGCACGCCTGGCACACCGGCAACAGTCGCTGGCGCAACATGGCGACGCCATATCTCTGGGTTGGTCTTCTCATGTGCACATTCGAAACAATGCAATGCGTGCAGAACGGCTGTGCAGAGTCTAAGGATCTGATTCCGCAAGTTGTTGCTGTCGCCGCGTGCTGCGGAGCGTGTCTGGGCCGATCGCGCAGGTTTTTGTTCGAGCGAGTAACTGCTCTTATCCTGACGATTTTGCTTATTGCTTATCCAATTCTTCCAGGAACAAGTGCGGGCGAAAATGCGCTGCCGTTTATTTTGGCGACTCTGCTCGTGATCCTCTACTGCGTTAAGGTAGTCGATAATCCCTGGTACATAGCAGCGCCTCTCCTATCGACATTCGGACTCATGACCTTTACAAACGTCTGCGACCTCAGCACCGTCTGCTTCGCAGCGTTGATTGCCGGTGTCATCACGCTGATTTCGGTGATGGTGGCAAGAAGCCGCAAAAAAGTTTCGCTGGTAACACTACATCAACCACAAACGCAGAGTTGATGCATTCTCTGTACGGAGGTACACATATGTACGCAACAATGGATGACAGAATACAGATTCCGGAATCAATTCCGGCGCTTGGGAGGACTCAGACTCAACGAAGCAGCAAATCGATACTCTTGCTCCTCGGGCTGCCAATTTTCATGCTCGGCTCGTTCGTCGCAGCGCAGTCTTCTACACTCGTTCACGGTCAGCACGTGTGCATGAATGCACATCTCTTTGACCCCTTCGATCCCATGCGCGGGAGTTATCTACAAATCACCCTCGACGCTCCGGACATCACCAAGTTCAAAGATGGAGACCAGGTATACACTCTCTATCGTGAGGACGCAAATACGCATCTGTACAAGCCGATATCGGCATCTAAACAGCATCCCAAGCTCGCGACGGGACAGATCTGTTTAAAAGGCACCATCAAAGAAAACGCGATCGACTATCCGTTTTCGAAAGCGTTCATCCCGCCTAACCCAACTAACGTCAGCAGCGCGGTGCTGACAGCAGAGTTGGTGGTAGACCAAGACGGCAACGCGATTCTTTCGGGAATCAATGCTGACGGAAAGAAGGTCGCCAGGCTCTGATCGGTTTTTACTGACGGCACCCAAGGCCAAGCGCAGAGTTTTTTGTAGACGCGTGTGTGCGCGCGCCTGCCGAAAACTCTGCGCATTTTTTTTCTGATACTTGCTGGTTACGCACCACTTATCATCGCGTTCAAAAAGGTGCCAGGTGGGTGGCCAAAAAGTTTCGTTTTCGGTGTCCTGCTGGGCACCACTTAGGTGGAACCGCTCAGAGGGAACGGAACCGCGGAGATATCGAAGACTTACTTCTGTGACTCTGTGGTTGCTTTCGGCGACGCGGACGAAGTCGCAACGGTGAAGCCTGCGTTTGAGTCGACTGAACGTTTCATGTCGACGTAGATCGTGACGCGCTGCACGTCGGTCGCGGCCTCGGGAAATTGCGGAACTTCGAATTGGGTCACGCGATTGATGGCACCGATCGCGGCCTGGCTAAACGCCTTCTGCGTGTCGGCATCTACTTTGGCTGCATACGGACCCGGATCAAATCCAACCACCTCAGCCTTCATCGTCCGATCTCTGTCGACGTCGATTTTCACATGCGCGATTCCGGGCACCACATCGCAGTATTGCCACCGCGCATAGATTGCTTGCCCAAGTCGGTCGTACCATTTCTTCCAGGTGAGATTCTTGTCGTTGTTCAGCGAGCGCAGCTGCGGAAGCAATAGTCCCTGTGCCACCAGCGGCGTCTGCATCGGCATGCCTACTGGTTGTACAAAGATCGGCACGCGGTTGAGCACGAGTTTTCCAGGCGAGGCGCGTAGCCCTTCGGGCAGAGGGTCGCGAGTGTAATACACGCCCCCGAGCGTTTCCTTTCTCAAAGCTGTCGTCATCTGATTTGACTGAGGATTCGATTGCCAGCAAATCATGCCATCACGTTCGGTCGAAATTGAGACCTGATATGCGGGATCGTAAGTTGTTATGCCGTGTTGAGAAAACGCCGGCTTTACGTCGGTTGCAGCGACAAATGATGTAACACCTTCTCTTGTGACACCACCAGTGATGTCTTGTCCCGGCGTGCTCGAGTTAACCGTATTGCGCGAGGTAAAACCCATCACGCTTGGCGCTCTGTCCCCCGGGACCACACCGACTTCGAAGCCTGGCTCATAGACGCTAACACCACTCTGCGTGGTGGTGACAGATGAATTGCTACCGGGAACGTGAATTGTGCTGGTTGTAGAAACCTTGGAGGAGCCTGTCGCATATTCAGAATCGTAAGTGGTCACACCGTTGTGCGTGGTGACAGAATCGCTGGCGTGCCCAGCAACGTTGAGTATTCTCGTCTCCTTCTCCTGAAAGGTTTTGGCGCCGTAATCAGGATCCCAATTCATGATGCCGTTTTTTGGTGTGACGAAATACGTGGACACGGGAGCGATCACATGCGGCGTCAATGTGGTCGCCGAAGCGCCTGCAGGTCGTGGATCTTTTAGCGGCGGCGACTTGTTGACGCCACCCTCGTACTGTTCGATCTCGCCGTCAGGGCGCCCGTACGTTTGCTTGGCACTGCCAGGCAGTATATTTTTCTGCTTGTCCATCATGCCGGGGATGATTTTCAGAGAGTTTTGCAGCGTAGCATCGTTTTTGACACCGCCCTGCAATGGCTTTGCCGCCGGCTTGCCGGATGCCTCGTCGCGTTGCTCGACATTGCCCTGCAGCGGTTCGGCAAACACGGAGCCGGTCACGGCAGATATGCCCGTGAGCAGCGAGATTGATAGCACAACCGCAGAGTTCAGACGCCTGAGCATCCAACGAACCTCTTATCTTAAAACCGTACGGGGACTGTACCTAATATCCCCAATCTACCACCGGAAAAACCTATCCCTGTGGACATTCCAAGCCCGCTACGCCCAAGGGCGCCCGATCTGAGGCTTATCGGAGCATAAGTACAGCGTAATCTTTCCATAAGCGGTTGGTGTCCCGCGATCCGGCGGGTTGTGTTAGCGCCCGGTTAAGCGTCAGTTGGAATCCATCTCGCCGTGCACTTCTGCCAGCCCGAGCATGTTAGGCTCAAAAGCACATGAGCAGCCATAGCATGGCAGGGCGCGAGGCAGCATAATGACTATAGAAGCGATAAAAGAGCGAGACAGCGGCATTGAAGAGGGGCTCGACAGCCCATTTTCGTCGAAGCGATGGCTGGCCTACTTCGAAGACAATAAAAATGCGCGCGTTGCCATTTCGTTTCCTCCGAACCAATCGGTGCCCATCGCAGTCGTCGAGCCGCTCCTCAAATCACTGCAGCGCTTTCAAATAGGCGAAACAGGCGAAGGCAATCACCTGCGCCGATGCGCTCGTACACTCAACGATCCGCGTTACGATCAGTGCATCGATCTTTTCATCAAGGAAGAACAGTTTCACGCGCGCGTTCTCGCGGACATGATCGGTTCGCTGAACGGTACGCTTCTGACCTGGCACTGGACCGACCTTGCCTTTATCGGCTTACGTCGCATGCTTCATCTCAAGACCGAGATCTTCGTGCTGCTGATCGCTGAGGTCATCGGCAAATGCTTCTATCGCCTTTGTGCAGACAGATTGCAAAACAATCTGCTCAGCGACGCATTCTCACTCGTTGTACTGGACGAAATCGGTCATCTCGAATTTCACTGTTCATTTTTACGCAGCCACATGCAACACCTACCGACTGCCATCCGTTATACAGTTTGCTACTTGTGGGCGGCGCTGTTTTACGCAGCTTGTCTGATATTCATTGCAGACCATGCTCCGACGATAAAAGCACTTGGCACCACTAATCGCAAATTCCTCAGCTCGTGCACGGATACTTTCAACCGCTCCGCGGCGCGCGCTTTAGATCTCAAATAGCAAATCATCTTGTCTTGCATGCTTCGGGCGACTTCTCTTGTCGCGCGATGCTGTATGCTTTAATCTGCCGGAAATCAACATAAGTCAATCACAGCGAGAGTGACCATGAAAAAATTGGCGATTGGATCTTTTCTTGCCGCATGCCTGAGCATTACCTGTCTCAACGCAATAGCTGCAACGCCAGCTTCTACCGCAAGCGACGAGAAAATCATCCGCGCGCAAGCGGATGATTATGCCAAACAGTTTCAAGCAAAAAACGCGGCTGCTCTGGCAGCAATGTGGACTGTCGATGGCGATTGGACGGATGAGAATGGAACAGTCGCCCGTGGGCGAGAGAATATAGAAAAACGATTGGACTCGTACTTTAAAGATCGCAGCGCTCAACCGATAAAAGTTTCGATTGAATCGTTGAAATTCCCCGCAGACAATGTTGCCGTAGAAGAGGGAACATGCACTTTGTTGTCCGACTCCGTTCCGGTCTCCGCAGGGCGTTATTCCGTAGTGCACGTCAAAAAGGACGGGCAGTGGCAGATGATGTCCGTGACGGAGACCACTTGCCCCCAGCCTGAATCTTCGATCTCTGAACTCGGTTGGTTTATCGGTTTGTGGAACGCGACCGGTGACAAAGGAACCGTTCATCTTCAAGCGAGCTGGGATCCAGGTCATCATTTCATCACCTTCGACGATTCCGGAGCAACAGGACAGCCTTTGTCCATCATCGGCTTCGACCCAATTTCTCGCCAGCTCGTAGTGTGGCATTTCGATGAAGACGGCGGTTATGGGCGCGGCATTCTTATGCGTAAGGGCGAAAACACCTGGGTAGAAATCTCTAGAGGTGTTCAGCCGGACGGCAACATCTCTCGAGCCCGATACGTGATCCGCAAAGTGAACAACGACAAATTCACATGGCAATCGACCGATAGGCGTATAGCAGGAAGAGAACTGCCAGACTGCCAGGAAATTACGGTCGCGCGTGAGTACTCCACAAAATAATGGTCTTACGGATGAAAAACAAAACGCGTTTTGCGATCGCAACAGTTGCTTTTATTTCTCTAGCTAGCACCACATTCGGTGACCTGGCAAACTCGCGCGGTTCCGGTGGTGGTGGCGGACGTAGCGGAGGTGGTGGCTTTGACCGCGGGGGTGGATTCGACCGTGGCGGTGGTGGCGACAGAGGCTTCGACGAAAGAGCCGACAATTTCCTGCGCGGCGGCGATGGATTTTCTGATGGACGCAGCGACGTGAGCGACGCAAGTCGTCCTGATGCTTTTTCCAATGCTTCACATGTTTCCGAGTCTCAGCTGCGCAGCGCAGCCGATCATGAGTACGGTCCGAATAACTCGTCCCTCTCAACAGATGGTGGATTTAACCGCATAGCCTCTTCAGTGCCGGCAGGAAGCCGCACTTATCCAATGTCGGCTTCTTCGATGGCCTCTAGCGGCAATGCGGTCAGATCGAACTTCCACAACAACGACATGTACGATCGCAATTGGTGGAACAATCACCCAAATGCCTGGCGCTATCCATATTATTACAACAGCGGTTGGCCATATGGCTATTGCGATTGGGGCGGTCTCTGCGGCTTCTGGGGGTATTCCAGCGGCTACGCACTGCCTGATTATGACTACGGCAATAACATCACCTATGAAAACAATGAAGTCTATTACGGCTCTCAGCCTACGTGCACGGCAGCGCAGTACTACGACCAAGCACAGACCCTCGCTGCATCAGCTGCCCCCTCATCTCAATCTGCTGCGCCGGCTTCCGGTGGTTTCACCATAAATGGAACACCACCAAATGCAGCAGACTGGAAGTCTCTCGGAGTGTATTCGCTCGTGCAATCGGGACAGAAAAACTCCACGTCAGTCTTTCAACTTGCAGTCGACAAGGCCGGCATAATCAGAGGCAACTACTCCAATGTTTTGACCGGCGATGTGCAGCCAGTGCAAGGCGCAGTCGACAAGAAATCGATGCGTGCTGCGTGGACAGTCGGCAGCAACAACTCAGTGGTATACGACACCGGCGTCAACAATCTGTTGTCTAATCAAGCACCCGTTCTCGTGCACTTCGACAAAGACCGCACCGAACAATGGATGCTCGTCAAAGTTCAACCGCCTAAAACTACGACTAACAAGGCTTAGGGTTTGTGAATCCTGAGTCACAAAAGTTGATGCAACCATACGTCACTCCTCTTGGATGAATCAATGATCCGCCTCTGCCATGGGGATATTTAAGTTTTATTCGGCCGGTAAGCGATCCCATCATACGGTATTTATCGGTCTGTGCCAGAGAAGATATTCCTGAGCGTTAGCCTTACGTACCCTGAGAAAGTGTTCCGTGATCCGATTATAAACCATCTGACTCGCTCGCCCGTATGTCATCGAGAGCAACGATTTCTTCCAGTTTTTGTCATCTTCGCAAGTGACAAAACAGTCCATAAGCGCACGTCACGATCACTTTCTAAACTGTGGAACCGCATTGCCATTGTTACGAAATCCATGAGACATTTGGTCTAAGACCATAAACACTTCCCGCACTGTATGGCACGCCGGTCTGATGCGCACGTTCCTGACAGGAAATCGAATGTAGTTCTATCCGGTCTAGAAGAAAGGCGAGAATAATGGCGCGGCTAGCATTTAGATTGCTGCCTTCAATGATACTGTCGTTTTTCGCGGGAGTGCCAGCGATCGCCGGGTTGATCAGTGATAATGATCTATTGTACTTGCCCAGCAGCGGACCCAAGGTCTCATTCGGACGTATCCATGCATTGACGATGGCTGACGGTGCCGATTCACAACTATTAGATCGTCCCATTAGATTTACTCACATCAACCAAATTGAATTAGCTTCGAACGAAGACAATTTGCTCAATTTGAAAAAGCTGTCCACAAACTATCCTGGATTGAGACGACTCGGATTGAGACAGCGCGAGAAGGCGGCAAATGATCTAGTGGCGCTTCTATCAACCTTTCCGCAATTAGATGATCTTGCGATTGATTGTCCGGTGTCTGAACCTAGAGCCCTGCCAGGTTTTCTACCTAAGTCATTGACACAGCTATATCTAGGGCCAACAAGCAATGTGGCTGAATCAGCGGCGGCCCGGCTAGAATTGCCCACATTGAAAAACATTGATATTCGCGGATGCACCATGAGTAGTGCCTTCCTGGCGAACTGTCGGGTCCCCAAACTTCAGCAGATATCTCTTGTGAATGTTATGTTTGACAGAGGAAGTCTGCTTGCGCTCACGAGGTTTCCGAAGTTCAAGCTGCTAGACATTTACTACAGTAAAAAATTGTTTGAGCCGATGTCAAAGATAGTAAATGCCGAAGTATCCGATTTGCGGCAGCGCGGCATCCGCGTCACGCTAATCGTTGGTACATAGAACCGTTTACGGAACGAGCGTGGACCGGGGACTCTGAGTAAATAGCAGAACGGCACATTCCAAGCAATGAATTTACGCCGTTTTCTCAGTTACCGATATAAGAGCCGGGATCTCTGGTGACGGATTTCACACCGAATACGGCGTCGGCAAGAGCTGATAGCTGACGGCTGCCAGTTCAAGATCACGGTTCATCCCTCACGCAACGCGAGCGGCGTTGGGTCAGGGAGTCGCATGCACATTTTACGTTAGTGATCGGCGACGTTTGAGCTGGGCGCAAGCACGTAATCATATACACGCCCAAGTAACCATGCACCGCTCAAGGCTGCCGTTCGGAAGCGCAAATCAGGAATCATGCCGGCTGCACTGAGGGCCAACGTCTCTGGAGCGTTTGGTCTAAAGAGCCTCTTCATTTGTTCGTTTTTGAATTGACTCGCAATGCCTGCATCAAATAAGACATCGCCCGCGCCATAAATAGGAGCCTTAAAACCAGCCTTCATTCCTCGGCCTAATTCCATGGTGTTTATTGTTTCGGTGCCGACATTATGGATTTCACGGGTCGTCCATAGTGCAACCGTTGTACCGATCGAATAAGCGCCAATAAGAGTCGCGGAGGCATGCTCTCTAATAGAAGGTGCAGTACTAAAGACTTGAGCCGCGGTGGGAAAACCGAAAGCTGATAAATATGCAGGCTGGAGCGACTGGGCAGGACGCTCATTGATCTGATGATTTGTGGGTTCGTTTGTGTTGAGAACAAAATGGGGCTTGGAGCCTTCGTTTTTCTCAACGTCTCTGCTCTGATCCACTAACAATTCTCCTACTACCCACACCATACAAGATGAACATGGCAAAGTTGTGACCATTGGCATTACATTGCCGGCTCCAATGCTGGGAGCAGAAGCTACCGGCACGCACTCCCGCCTTCCTAAGTGTTTTTACGATGGACTCGCTCGTCTCTCAAACATACAATTCCTTTAATGCGCGCGCCATTACACCCGGTCGAGCGCAGCGCCCAATGTAGGCATCCTTCGCCACAAAGCAGAGGTCAATTGAACATGCGAAGTCTAGCGCGGACTACCGCGTCGTCTCGAGTTAATCACAATGACTCTGATTCGGAAGTCATCGATCCAGGCAAGCGTCGTGGACCTATTACGATGGGGCTGCTCTGGGTGACGATGGTCGCCAGCTTTCCCGCAGTGTTGATAGGCTTCGATTGGTACAAAGAAGGATTTTCGCTGAAGCAAACGATTGAGGCTCTGGTTTTGAGTATGGGCGTCATGCTCCTCTACACCGTGCCAATTATCACGCTGGCGACAAAAACGGGTTTATCCTTCAAACTGCTTTGCAAGAAATTTTTCGGTTCGCAATTCTCCGGGCGAATCACGCTCTGCATCAGCATCCTATACATGGGCTGGTATGCGGTAATGTCATTGATGATGGCAGACGCAACATGCGGCGTGCTTGGATGCAGACAGTATTTTCCTTTGCTCGCTTTCGTGTTCAGCTTCGCCATGGCTTTTAACAACTTTTTCGGCTTCACTGGTGTGGCAAATTTCGCACGCTTCATCGGAGCACCAGTCGTAATCGCGTGGATCGTCTATATTTTCGGGCGAGTTGCGCCTGCCATTCCCTCGCAAATCACAGCATCGCACGATACGCTCCCGTTTTATGTCGCATTCTTCGGCATTTCGCAATTCATCCTCGGTTACTCCATCTGGGGCAATGAGGCGGATTACTGGCGCAACGGGCAGGTCAAACCGGTCAAGAACGCAATCGCGGTCGCCAGCGCGCAAATTCTCGGTGTGATTATCTTTCCTCTCACCGGTTTCCTCATAGCGACTCAAACAGGCATAACCAACTCTGCGGATGCCACGGCCTACATCAATACATCCTCGTTTGGCAAAGCCGCCGTCGTGGGATTACTTTTCCTCGCCGCACAGTATTTCGCGTCTAACGATTCCAATCTTTATGCATTTGTGCACGCAGTCGAATCGTTCACCAAAATGTCGCATCGGCGTGTCGTCAGTATTCTGGCTTTAGCAGCAGGCTTGTTGGCTGCTTCGTTGGCTGTGACAGGCACGCAGAGCGCGCTCGAATCGATCTGTGCACTCAACTCCGTGCTGCTCCCCACTGCCACCGTACTCCTCGTCGCCGAGTGGCTATTCTTCCGCAAAGACGAGCGGCTCGAATCACTCTCTGCCAGCAAATCTGCATTCTTCGCCTGGTCTGCCGGCGTAGCAATCGGAATTTTGACGTCCGGCGTTATTCCAGGATTGAAGGGACTTTCGGTGGGCGTTCCTGCGCTGCAAGCCTGGGTTGTGGCACTGATGATATACCTGCCATTGCGTCGCCGTGAGACATCAACCAGCGTGATCAAGTTGACTATTGGCAGACCGGAATTACCGGTAATCAACGACTACGCCTAGCCGGCTGATTAGCGTTATCCAAATGCCGCTTGATTTGGATTTGCAGGCGCTCAGCATTCTGAAGAGTGGCAGTCAGATTTTTTCGCTTGCAGACTGTCACGTTTTCGTCTAACAATTTTTGTGCGGTTTTGTAGTCTTTGATCAGACAATAATCATACGCAAGATTCTGCAGCACTTCCTGAGTCTGCCGCCAATCCTCAGCACCGGCGCGCCGAAGGATTCTCATCTGCCGTTCACGCACCGCAATAGCATTCTTGTAGTCGTGCAAATCGTCATAGTATCTAGCAATCAAATCGAGCGCAGCAGCTACAGAAGTGTGATTGCGTCCCAGCGTTCGTTCGATTACCGTAAGCATGCTTTCATACATGCACAGTCCATAGCACTTCGGAACATCTTCCTTTTCGGAATACATAACAACGCGTCCGTGTATCTGCGTGATCACAGCGCCGACGGCGGGGTATGAGTTTTTTACGGGAGCTAACACTTCCTTGAAATACTTTTCCGCTTCAGGCTTGTTACCGAGAAAATATGCCTTGACACATTGATCCGCACTCTTCGAATAAACTGCCTTCGTTATTTCGGGAGTATGAGGATCGTCTGACTTTTCCTCAATCACAGAATTCAACACACCAGCGATACTTTCATCTTTGCCAACACCAGGTTGCGGACACCATATAAGCAAGCAACTCAAGCAAGCAACGCACCTAAGCCACGACTTTGATGGCCTCGGGTTATTTCTTTTAGTTGGTCTGCCAGCAATCATGCACATCTTTGATTTTTGAACGGCAAAAAGGCAACAATCCCACTATAGCAAGAATGGCTGAGCGCGAAGAACTGTAATGACACTCAAAAATGTCAGTCAAAACACTTCCTAGTTCAGCACAATCTTGATCCAGTCTTCAGTGATTTTCTCTATCCGTTCGACTATTTCCGGATGGAATACTAGACTTTCCCCCAGTGAATAGGTCCAGGTGACCAGCGATCTTCCTTCGTCAACCGCCTCAAACGAAAATCGGACGCGCAAACTTCCCTCAAAAATCAATTCGCCAGAGTACGTCTCCTCTCTGGTCTTGAATGTTGCTAGCAGCCATTGGTTCTTTTTCTCGTCGTCGATTAACCAACTGGATGAGCTGGCTTTATATGAAAGTATGCGTTCTCGCAACCTCTGATAAGTTAGAGGAGTTGGTCTTTTGCTTTCAAATGATGGCAGCGGAGGAGGAGGATCTGGCTCGGGGTGCGATTCAACAATTAACTCTGGGGCTGGCTCCTGGTCAACAATTCGAACAGCTGCGACTTCTGGCGTGGACATTTTTAAGCTGATCCAATCGTTCACAACTCCTTCGATTTCTCGAACAGACTGAGCGTCGCACCAATGCTCGTATTGTCCGCTCCACCGGATGCTCGTACTCGTTGGGCTCAAGGATTTCAAGTCTATTTCGACTTTCAGCTTGACTCTGATTTGCTCGTTCTTTTGATCTGAATAGTCAAGGTCAGCGATTACGTATGCATCTTCGACCGCTTCTTTGATTTCCCATTTGAAAGATGCCAAATTACATGAATTGATAGCAGCGAATATCCTCTTATATGCAATCGCCTTCTCGACGTCTAAAAGGATGGGATCGCGCGAATGTCGCTCCTTCGGTCGGCAAGCGTAAAAACCGAGCGCCGAGAATAGTACGAGGGTAGAGGCTAGACCGAGAATCGCGAGAGTTTCCATGAACGTCAGCGGTCATCCTAAATTGCAAAAAGAGCATTCGAAAACTTACTCCAGAACCATTATCTCTCATTCGAACGACCCTATTTATGGCGATTGAATACGCTATGGCTGGCATGACAGATATTTATGCCATATATCAAGTATATCGTTCTGCTGCTTCGCTACGCCTGGTTATTGGCCGAGCGCTTGTTAATCAAAGTCGCATAGCACAAAGGTTATCGTAAGCCATTCGAAATGATGCCAAGAATGCGATAGTTAAATACTCAACGGGGTACTGGAACATATTTCGAGATCGGATACACTAATTGCATCAACGGTGAGTGCTCACTTAAGTGATGAGTGCTTCGAGCCGAGGGGCAATGCGGAAACGACAGGTCGGCGCTGACCAGAGACGTTAGCAGAGAGCCCGATGTACGTGAAGGACTGGCTGAAGCGTACGTAAATACTGAGCCCGCTTCGCAAGGGGCAGTCAGGCAGTAGCAATGAACCACCGCAGAGCAATCTGGGTGGTCTTTTTGTTTGTACTGCTATTTGACGCGAGCAATGAAATTGCCAATTGCGTCGTAAAACTCTTTCGTCTTCTCACTCTTTTGTATTAAGAACGCCCATATCGTTGTGCCGCAATCTGGCAGCACGCACAACGATATGGGCGTTCTTATTCATTGGACTGGCACGCATTCACTTTGATTTACTGCCTGCGATCGAGCGCTCCATGACAAATACGGTCCGCCGCGCAAGGCCGGACGAATATGCAAGCGCGTCAGCAGCAGTGACACCGAATCTAGTGCTGTCACTTCCGGCTTGGGGATTGTTTCCATATTTGTTATACATACAGCACATATCGATCTGCTGCTTCGCTATGCCTGGCTATTGGCCGAGCGCTTGTTAATCAAAGTCGCATAGCGTAAAGGTTGTCGCAAGCCATTCGAGATGATGCCAAGCATGCGATCATAAAATACTCAATGGGGTACTGGAACAAATTTCGAGATCGGATACACTAATTGCATCAACGGTGAGTGCTCACTTAAGTGATGAGTACTTCGAGCCGAGGGGCAATGCGGAAACGACAGGTCGGCGCTGACCAGAAACGTTAGCAGAAAGCCCGATGTACGTGAAGGACTGACTGAATCGTACGTAAATACTGAGCCCGCTTCGCAAGGGGCAGTCAGGCAGTAGCAATGAACCACCGCAGAGCAATCTGGGTGGTCTTTTTGTTTGTACTGTTATTTGACGCAAGCGACAAAATTGCCAATCGCGTCGTAAAACTCTTTCTTATTCTGCACGCCCATATCGTTGTGCCCGCAATCAGGCAGCACGACTAGCTGTTTTGGCTCGTTGGCGTTGGCAAACATTCTCTTTGATTCGCTGCATGGAACAATGCGATCGATGGCTCCATGGCAAAAGAGTATGGGCACATGAATGTCATGCACAACCGCGACGTTATCGAGATGTGGCTCAGCAAAAAGAACATCGGGAAACAACCAGAGAAACGGCATGAGACTTCGGCCGACGGCCGGCAGCGAACCGATGCCTGACTGAAGAATCACAGCGGCGCATTCTCTATTTTTTGCGATATTGCAGGTTACTGCTGTGCCGATCGATTCACCGTAGAGGATGATTTTGTCCGGCGCGTATCCAAGTTTTTGTCGCGCATAATCGTATACGGTCAACCCATCTTGCAGTATGCCGGGCACCGTCGCAACGCCCGTGCTCAAGCCGTATCCGCGATAGTCATACATGAGAACGTTCGAGTGCGCTTGCGTCAAAACTTTCGCCAAATAAAATCGGTTTGCGAGGTTGCCTGCGTTTCCGTGATTGACAATAGTCAATTTGTCAGAGCCATCGACTTTGAAAAACCAGGCGTCGATTTTAGAACCGTCACATGCGGGAATGAAGAAAACTTTCTTTTTCAGCGACGGCGATAACTCTCTCGAGTAGTAATCAGTGGCTCCCACTAACGGTCTGAGCACAAGCAGATTTAGAGTTGCCGGATCATGCAGTTTGATAGCTACCAAGCAATAAACGGCAGCAAAAATTGCAAATACAATCGCAAATGACGTCGCGATCGCAACTCTGCCAACCTTGTTTGCGGTGGTGCTATCTTCCACTGTTCACTAGCCTCTCTCTACATGTTAGCTGAACTCATCGGCGGGTGTGGCCTAAAACAACAGTGCACAAATTGATCGGCTACAATACACGAGTCTTTGTCGACCGCGTGGTGCTCATGGACGTCTATTTAGTCGATGGAACTTACGAGCTGTTTCGCCATTATTTCGCCTTGCCGAGCGATACGAACAGTGATGGTCAGGAGATCGCCGCGGTTCGCGGAGTGGTTCAATCGGTGCTGTCCATGCTGGAGCGCGGAGTTACGCACATTGGCGTAGCGACAGATCACGTCATCGAGTCTTTCCGCAACACTCTATACCCCTACTACAAAACAGGCGAAGGCATTGAACCTGCACTGTATTCGCAATTTCCTATTCTGGAAGATGCCCTGGAAGCGATGGGCGTAAAGGTTTGGAGAATGGTGGAATTTGAAGCTGATGACGCGCTTGCGGCGGCAGCAGCAAAATGCGCCAAGCACGACAAAGTGGATCAAGTGTTTATCTGCACTCCGGACAAAGACCTCAGTCAGTGCGTGGTTGAGAAAAGGGTCGTGCAGCTCGATCGGCGACAAAACATTGTGCGAGACGAAGCCGGAGTGATCGAAAAATTCGGTGTCGGTCCCGCTTCCATCCCGGATTATCTGGCGGTAGTGGGCGACAATGCTGATGGTTTTCCCGGTTTAGCCGGATGGGGCGCCAAGGCGGCTGCTTCGGTCCTTGGGCTTTACTGGCATTTGGAGCGCATTCCCAAAGATTCGAAACAGTGGGACCCGTCCATACGCGGGGCGGCCAAGCTGTCAGCCACCCTGCAAAACTGCTGGGAAGACGCACTGCTGTATCGCACGCTCGCCACGCTCCGTCTGGATGTGCCTGTTTTTGACAATCTGGAAGAGCTGCGCTGGCAAGGACCGACCCCGGCTTTTGATGCGATTGCCCCCAAGATCAAGGCGCTGGGTTCTGTCCGCAAAGCCGAGCTGAGCGCGCTAAATCGATGAAGTGCTATCGCTCGATTAGACCAAACTAATTCCGAGCAGTCAAGATTAGCCAGTTCTGTTTGACTTCATGATGCCGGTCATGACAGCATATGCCTGCAAAGTTGACTGTATTAATCAACTTAGCCAGGTTGGTGCCCATCCACATACAGGACGATGAAACTCTCCCGCCGCGGCGAATATGCCCTTAAAGCAATGCGATACCTGGCTTCACGAGAGGCCGGGGAGGGTGCGACCACGCCCGTCATTGCGCAGAGAGAGCGCATCCCGGAGCCGTTTCTCAACCAGATTATGCTTACCTTGAAGAATGCCGGTCTTCTGCGGAGCCGGCGCGGCGCCCATGGAGGCTATGTTTTGAACCGCCCACCGGACAAAATCATGGTCGGTGAGGTGGCGCGCCTTATGGACGGACCGTTGGCACCCATTCCCTGCGCATCGATCACTGCTTACGAGCCTTGCCCAACCTGTCCAGAACCAGATAGTTGCACGCTCCGCATCCTCATGCGACGCGTTCGCGACGAAATATCCGACATTCTCGATCGCACCAGTTTAGCCGATCTCGCCCGCGACGCCGCGCAAGCCGGCGAGCAGCCCACCTCTGCCAACTGATTACCACGATGGATTACACAATCTTCTACTTCATCATCGTCGGCTTCGTCGCACAGCTAATCAACTGTGCGCTGGGCATGGCATTCGGCGTGCTGTGCACCTCGTTGCTCCTATTCGCCGGATTGACCCCTCTAGCAGCCAGTGCAAGCGTGCACACCGCTGAGCTGTTTGGCACTGCCGCATCAGGCTTTTGCCACCTCCGTTTGGGCAATGTCGACAAGAAGCTTCTGCGCGCATTGCTTCTTCCCGGTATCATCGGCGGTGCTCTGGGTGCCTGCCTCCTGATTCACATCCCGGCGCAGATAATTAAACCGTTCATTTCGGTGTTCTTACTGATTATGGGCGTAAAAATTGTCTGGAACATATTAAAGACTAATGGCGAATCGCAGAGTACGCCGAAACCTCCGCGCACCCTCGGCTTTGTCGCCGGCTTCCTCGACGCGGTCGGCGGAGGCGGCTGGGGGTCGATCGCGACATCACAACTGGTGGCAACAGGTCACAGCCCGCGACTTGTAATCGGGACGGTCAACTTCGCCCGATTCTTCATCACTATTGTCAGCTCGACAGTGTTCTTCATAACGTTGCGAACCATCAACGTTCCTGTCGTCCTCGGTCTAGCTATTGGCGCAGTGCTCGCCGCACCAGTGGCGGCACCATTCAGCAAAATGGTCAAGCCAAAGGCACTGGCTGTTGCCGTCGCCACCTTGATCGGCGGACTAGCCGTCGCTGGCCTATACAGCACCCGGATAGGCCCGATGCTGTCCAATCATGTGCAGCTCGCCGGATTGCAGCAACAGCCCTGGAAGTAGCTACTCTTTCGGAGTGGTGCTCGCGGTGGTGCTGGCAGATACTGTCGTGGTTGCCGTTGTCGCGCCTCCGGACGAAGCAGTCTCTGTGTCCGTTGTGCTCTGGTGCGTTTTTGCATATGCTGCGGCAGTTTTTGGATAGTCGGCAAAGATCGGCCACCAGCGTTTTAAGTGATGCTGTTCAAGCTCAGTCAGAGTCTGCTGAGCTGTCCAATTCTCATCGGTCATTCTATATGCGGCAAGAAACGCTGCGTTTCTGTCCGTACCGATAGTGCAGCAGACGTAACACGGTTGGTTGGCTGGTTTGTTCACGACTCCGCGGAAGGCATCGATCTCAGCGAATGCCGGTGTCTTAAACACTCCCGATGGAATGCGAACCCACTTCATACCTAAACTTTCAGCGTATTTCTGTTTCTTTGGTTGGTCATGCGTGCGCAACGAAACGATTGTTTTAATGCCTTTATCGTGCAACACTTTTATCTGCGCAATATTAGGATCGCGTCCCCGATAGATGGTGGGGCAAATCTGTTCTGTCGGCATATGCGTCATCGGCGCGAAGAGAAAACTGAATTGCAATAATAAATTGTGCAGACTCACAGCCCTTACCTCTCTCATCCGAGTAATATGGGCGGTTAGACTCGATCTCCGCAACAAAAGTTTCAGCTCAGCTCAAGATTGCATAATTTGAGGATATAGCAGAGATAGAGCTAATCTGCCGGTGCAGGGTCGAGAGCCAAAGATTTGACTGTGACTTTGATCGGCATTACTGTTGGATTGATGCGCTCGGCCCGAGCTTTGAGCTGCTCCTCGACACCCTTTTGTCCAAGGTAATACTCCACGTATGACAGCTTCTTGAGATACGGAACGTTGTCCACAGAATCTATACCGTGGAATTTTTGCGCCGACGCCAACGCCCTCTCGAGGACAGGCGCGGCTTGCGTGAATTTTCGTTCGTCCGCATACAGACATCCGAGAGCGAACATGCCGCGCGCCTCGTTGCCGCAGTCAGATGGATCTTTGGCGAGCGAAGCGTTGATGCCGAGGTAGAGCTTCTCAGCCTCATCCATCTTTCCTTCCTTTATAAGGCATTTCGCCAATCTGTCAGTGCGCGAAAAAATTGAAGGATGCCCTGGTGGCTGAATCTTTTGCGTGATAGACAGTGCATCTCTAAAAAACGTCTCGGCTTCGTCGAACTCATTCCTCAACATGCAGAGCCGACCTAAGCTGTCGTAGCTGTTGGCTAAAGACAAATGCTCCTTGCCCAGCACGGTCGTCTTCATGTCCAGAGCCGCTTGAAACAGTCTGTTAGCGAAAACCAAGTCGCCATGCGTCATGTACAAACCGCCGAGATCATCGCATGTAATCGCCCACTCCATGAGCGGATCGATCGCGACAGGCGCTGCTTGCCCAGCCCACGCCTGCAACGGCTGACCTTTCTTGTATCTGTTTTTGGCGCCGGACTGGTCGTCTGCATCGCGCATGCGTCCCTCTACGAACGCCAAAAGATCGTCTGTAAGTGGCTCGGCTTTGGTCTTGGTGCCGTAGTTTATATAAAACTTGATCAACGTACCCATATCAGGAATCAGCTGTCCGCGCTGATTGCCGATGGTCGCATTCTTGATCTTGAGCTCCTGCTCAAGATACGGCTCAGCTTCGCTGAAGCGACCACGGACAGTGAGGAGCCGTCCCAGATCGCCATAGCTCTTGGCGAATCGAAGATCTGTCGTGCCCATCCCTTTGGCTGCTGCGACCGCTTGTTTATACGACCGCTCAGCGTTGCCGTACTGATTGTACTCAAAAGCTTTCTCGCCGCGAGTCTGCCACTGCTTCCAGTTCTTCAACGCCTCAGGGTTTTCAGGTGTGGTGGCAGCCAAGGAAAGCGCTGGCAGCGATGTTGCCATCACTGCCAGTAATAAGGCTGAAGTCGAGCGAACCTTGAATTGGCGCACGTTTATCAACAATTGGGTAACTCGAAACTCACCTAACAATCATATCTCAGAAATCAGGATCGACGTAAAACTCTTATCTGGCAGACTCAGCCACAATCTTTTCGCAGAATTCGGCAGATCACGCCACCGGCACATTGTTTGACCGTGCACACCGGAAAATTAGGACTGCGATTTTTACGTTTTCCATACGGACCCCGATGATAGGTTGATAAAGTCAGTCGCAGCCACGGAGAAAACGAGATGAACGGCAAGCAAATCCAACAAACAGCCAGTGACGAACGAGATCAGAAGAGACTTCAACAGCTCAAGCAGCGAGTATCGCTTCTCAATAGTCAGCATATTGATTGTTGCAATCAAACCGATATGCAACAGGCGCACACCACAACAGCTCTTTTGGATGAAGAAGAGACATTGGTTTTGGATCGCAATGTGATTGAGCGCACTAATATTAATCGAAACAAGTAAGCGGTCACGAGCGTTTTAATTTTTCCAGGATTTCTTCTGGATGTTGAGTGCGAGCTCCTCGTTCATTCCCCGAGGAGTTCGCAACTTTATCGCATCAGTTTGTCGAGATCATCCTTAGTCATGACGGGATTCGATTCGAGAAACATGTCCAGCGCATTGTGCAAGCTGCTGAAACGTTCAGCATCCATTGCACAGACCCGATATTTATCGAGGAGTCTGGCGACTGTCTGAGCGTCATTGGGACTCAACTCAGGACGTATGAAAATATAGGCCTGCCCACCAATATCCACGCTGCAATCGACGAAAAATCTGACAAGCGTCCGCGAGTCTGCGTCATACAAGGCAAATACCGCATGCGGATCTTCCCAGTCGTATTTCAGTACGCGGACGACGTGGCCACCACGAAAGGTATTCGTACCGAACTTCAATTGCCAATTGAGCGCTTGGCCCACGTTGATTTACCGTTTAGTTGCTCGGATGAAATAGAGTTGCCAGTTCATGCTAACGATGTCAGTTTTTTCTTCGATACCAACATAACTTTCCACGTTTTGCCAGATGTTCTCTGACGAAGCGCGACTGACACCAAACAACATCGAGCTGAACTTGATCAGATCAGCTCGAGTGTTGAAATTCCACGGATAAGAGATAACTTCAGCGGACTCGACGTGCAAACCAGCGTTTTCAATCTGGATCAAAGTCTGCTCGTCGAGGAAATGTCCGTCGTGACCTTCCTCGCTGTAATTGTGGACGAAGCGGTTGAGAAACGCAGCGATGCCAGACGCGCTATGAACGTCGCCAATGCAAAGCGCACCGCCAGGGCGAAGCGTTCTTGCGCACTCGGCAAAGAACGCCTCTTTATCCATATTATGGTGCAATCCAGCCAGCGATAATATCTTGTCGAAGTGTCCATCTGCAAACGGAATGACATTCTCTTTCGCAAGAACTGAATCACACGCTCGCGTCTTCTGCGACAGCTCGAAAAATACTTTCGAGGTCTCCAGCAAAGTCAGATGGACGTTATGAGTAATGTAGTCGGCTACATAACCCCCACCAGATGGTGTGTCACACACCTTATCGCCGATTTGCAAGTCGGCCACTTTCAGGAGAGTTTCAAATTCATGTTTGCGCGCATGCGGAAAATCGCGCATGGCTTGGTCGTATGTTCCGCCTCTCGAATTGAAGAGAGTCTCATATGTTCCAACTGCTGTACCCTGGTTCATTTGATATCACCTTGGTAAAGCGGGAAGAGCGACGGGCATCGAGTTGGGCACTTTGTTGAAAAATTCATGCCCCTGAGCGAGTAGTTGCAAATCGCTCGAATCGCTGCTCAATTTTCTGAACGCTTGCCCAATGCGCTCGGCGATGCGGATCTGCAAAGGCATGCGTTGTAGATCGACATCCTTCTTGGCGCTCATGATGACGGGATTAGTATTGATCTCCCAGATGTGAAGTTTGCCGTCTGAGATTCCATAATCCACGCGACCGTACGAGATGTTCGCGATCTCGAAGACGCGTCGAAGAAGAGCTTCTTGCGGGTGCGGCATTGAATCGACATAACCGATCTCTTCTCGCTTCAATTGAGGATCAGGCAGATTGTCGGCTACCTTCGTGACCCATTCGCGGCTGAACAAGAGATGCCGCGGCACCAGCGTATCGCCAATCATAAAGGCACTGTACTTACGAAATATTCCAGCTCGATCGGCGGTGTGTTTATACTCGACGATCAGAAGATCTTCCAGTCGAATACCCAATGCACGAAGCTCTTCGAACTGTCTATCGACCATTGTCTGGGAATAAAGCAGGTTAGATAAGCTGCCGTTGTGTTCAACGGCCATACGAACAAAAACGGGAAACTTCTGAATCTTCTCTCCGTATTTGTATACGTTGAATTCGTTGATTCCTTCTTCGTACAACGCTCGCAGCAATTCAAACCGACGCAATACCTTGCGTGGTTCGTTGATGATCTTGGTGCCGTTTTTCTTAGCGCAGTCGGCGATGATCTGAGCGACATCCCGCATGGGAAACAACAAGCGATCGACATCAGCAAAAATAATAGTTCCGGAATGTACCGTCAGAGATCGCGAGTTATACAACATCTCTGCAGTGCTCTCGTAACCGAGCAATCTGAATTCAGAACGCAGCTCTTTGTCCCATTCGCGAAGCAGCGAAGCGACGGCATATGCGTGGTTCTGGCAAAGAAAGAAATTTATCATAAGAAAGCCTGGATTTTCCAAGCTATCTTAGCGCATCAATAGCACAGTGCGTGAAAAAACGTTAGTTGTCAGCAAGCGCCATCAGACTGTGGCAACCGGATTACTGACTCTTTGCAACCGGGGATCCGTAATTTAACCGCCGCCTAAGTACCCGCAAACGCCTTGTACCTAAGATGGGTGAAGTCGAATACTCTGCAGGGCTCGCCTGCGCACAGGGGGGACGGCATGATGGTCACATTCTTTGCGCCAATCTCGCTGTTTCTTTTTATGTTCATCGTTCTGGTGATCTCGAGCATCAGAGGCACCCGCATTCATCTTCGATCAATACACGGGTCTGCTAATCACTGTTCTATGTGTGTTGACTCTGTTTATCATGATGCAGATTACAGGAAAGACGGATTGGGCGGAAGTATTCCGGAATTCGTCAAAACCGAAAGAACCAATCACTGGCTCTATCACTGCATCATAGAGAATGGGCGAACGGATCCTTCTGCGTTTAACAGTCGGTGATATCCGCAGAGGGATCTTGTCCCCAGTCAATCAAAGCCTGACGCTGTTCGGCAGTGGATTTCACTTTTTTGAATTTGACGTTGCGTCCTTTCACGTATCGTTCGCATGATGACCAATCACGGAAGCGACACAACACTCCATTATCGAGAACGAGATAACAAGGAAAACCGGCTTCCGGCTTGGCACCTGGAGAGCCTTTCGCAGAACCGTTGGTGTTTCTCCCGCCGCCTCGCTCCGGAATAATTTCGACTTGCGGCGGCTCACTTAAATCGACAAAATAACCATCAATCGGTCCATCGTATAACGGTTCTTTTTTATTAGTGCTGTAAGCAACTGCAATCTCGTCGCAGCGCTCATTGCCGGGATCGCCGTTATGTCCCCGGACGTAGTTCCACTCGATTGTCGCGGGCTTCAATCTCGCCACCGCGCGCAAAAGCTCTTCCCAAAGCTCTTTATTGGAGACGTCTTTACCTTCCGCCGTCTTCCAATTGCGTGATTTCCACCCCCAGACCCACTTGGTCACACCCTGAATCATGTAAGTAGAGTCAGTATAAATAAGGATCTCTGTCTCTTCAGGCGATTCCAATTCCAGGTAGTCGAGCGCACGAATTGCCGCTGCCATTTCCATGCGATTATTGGTCGTTTGCGGTGCACCCGCCCCAATTTCGTGCACCCACTTCGAATCTCCGCGCGGCGCGACAACGATGGAGCCACAACCGCCGGGACCAGGATTGCCGCTGCAGGCGCCATCTGTATATATAGCGATAGTAATTTTTTTAGGCACTCTGATTTCTCCGGGCGATCAGAATATCACGATCTTCCAGGAGAAAACTTGGCGCATATTCATTGAAGAAGTGCCAATCGGGCTGGTCCAATCAACGACGGGTCCTCAGAATATGCCTGCTTAATCGTGGCGCTTTTAATCGTGGCGCTTCAGGAAATCTGCGCAAGCTTGTATTATGACAGCATTGAAATTGAGCGCCTTGTCGTCGCAAGTCAAAAGCAACCAATGGTTTACGAGCATATGAATAATACTCTTTCGGAAAAGAACATTCTTACTCGCTGGGCAATTTTTGCCTTATTACTCCTCATCTGCGGCACCGCGGCAGGCTTTGTTGCAGGGGCGCTCATGGGTGGGTGTATCGGTTTCGCTATGGGTATGCATGGCGGAGCTCATAATGAAATCGCGAATACAGTTCGCATCCCAGGCGCCATTGCCGGTTTTCTCGCCGCTCAGGTTGTTTCATATTTCTTGTTTCGCTGGACCGTGCGGCGGATGTTCAGAGAGCATCAATCGGCGCTTACTGAAAAAAGGCAAGATCCGGTTTGAATCTCAGAAAACCGCGAGAGAAGCAATCGAGCGGGACGAAAGACCGCGCTGTACATCTAGACCAACGGAGCTTGAACTATGGAAATCCAATACACAGTAACGCATCAGATTTTTAAGTCTAAGCTCAAATACGAAGACGTGATTCAGCGCTTCGAGAGTTTGACTGGCAGTGTGGAAGGTGGCGCATGGCAGAAAATTGTCGCCTCCGTCAAAGCCGGTGATGAAGCGGGTTTTACAAAAGCAGTCAAAGCTTGTGAAGGCACGCATCCTTTCATGAGATTCATGACGATAGACCACTCTCATTGGCTGCAATTGATGAATATCAACGGGCGCTGCCGTCTTTATATTCTCGGCAACCCGCTGATCGCTCAAACGATGATCCGCTACGACGCGGGCGTCGGTTTGAATGTCCCGGTACGTGTTCTGATTCAGGAAAGCGATACGGGCGAAGTGCTATTCCGTTACGACCAGCCCTCATCCTTAATGAGTGTGCTCGATAACAAGGACGTGTCGAAGGCGGCGGCATATCTCGATCAAGAACTACAGGCGCTTGCCAAAGATGCGACGCAATCGGTCTAAGACATTGGGTCGCGGTCCAACAATTTACGATCTGTTGATTTCGTCCCCATGCATGAGACGGGTGCAACTATCCTGAATGCATGTCGAACATACCGAATATGATTACCAGCGTTCGCCTCGTTGCGGCGATTGCAATTTTGACGGGCTGTCATTTCTGGAACTGCCAACCGTATTTTCTGGCACTCTTCGTAATCGCTGGAATTTCCGATATGTTGGATGGTTTCATCGCCAGAAAATTCGATTGTTGCACTGAATTCGGTGCAACTCTGGATAGCGTATCGGATTTATTACTGTATTTTGCCGGAGCTATCTTTTTGACTTTGACTGCGACAAACTATATTTGCGCCAGCATGGTACCCATTGTGATTGGAGCAGCTGTACAAGTCTTTCATCTCGCGTACTCATTCCATAAGTTCAGAAAGTTTCCGGCTTACCACTCGGTCTATTCGCGCGTGAGCGCTTATGCCATTTACTTCTCGGTGATAGCATTTTGCCTGTGGAAACCCCCATTTATTCTGAGCACAATCGCAATTATGTGGACGGCATGCTCATTGGAAGGCATCATAATATCAACGATACTTCAGCGTGCCACCATAAACGTAGATAGTATTTTCGTTGCCATTCGATTGAAAGATGAGATCGTACAGGAAAAAGCGACGAGGCCCGCACTTTCGTGCGGACCTCATTGATTCTAATGAATCGGGATTCCGAGTTTCCGTGATTTCGAGATGCCGTGTTTCCGGGATGCCGAGATTCCAGTTTTTCCGTATGATTACGGAGTGGTTGTGCGGGCGTCAGTCTTCACGTGGGCGGTCGAGCCGTCGGCGCCCACTGTGGTGCTCGAATTCGAGACATGGTGTGAGTTGCCCAGATCGCTCATGGTGTGGCTCTCATGCTGTCTGTTCGACGAGACGCTGCCGTCGCCATTAGCTTGCACGCTTTCTTTGGTTTTGGAAACATGGGCACCATTCGGTCCAGCAGATGCATGATAGGTCTTGCTGGTGGCTTGGCCAGGAGTGGAAAGATCTTTGTGCACTGTGGTGGAGGTTCCGGCAGCACCTGATGCGGAGTGCATGCTCGTGGATGCAGAGCCACCAGGAGTCGAAACTCGCACGGAAGATGATCTTTCTTCGTCAGCCAAAGCAGCGACCTGTGTCAACAAGCATGCGGCGAACACAGCGACACCTGTACGACGAGATATACGAATCATGTGGTTTCTCCTTAAATCGAAACAGCCGCTCAAATAGATGAGTTCGTGGCAACCTGCCCCGGTTGAGCTAGCCCTGCGATAGTAGCGAGCTGATACTCATTTGTTCCCACGGAATAAATTAAACGTAGCTTCCCTTCGGTGCTGCTGAGTTTGACGTCTGGCCCAGTCCGCGATTCAAGATTGCGTTCCTTTATATAGGAATCGGGGGATGCGAGACACGAATTAACAATCACGCGGGTTAAATCGGCTCAAAGGGAACCAAACGACGTCACATCAATTCATGACGGAGAGGTGGGAGACACAATCCGCACAAACAATTTGAAGGCATCGGGCCTGATCGTGATGTGTCTCGCTAGGAGGAAAATAGAATGGCTAAAGTTATTACTGCAATCTTCACGGCTCAATCAAGAGCGTTGCAGGCTGTTGAAGATTTGATCGCTCATGATTACCCCGAACGTGATATTAGTTTGCTGATGTCCGAAACGACTCCCGGCAGACATTTCGCGATGACCGAAGCGACGAAGGCCCCTGAAGGTCTTGCGGCCGGCGCTGCAATTCTCGGTATCATCGGCGCTCTGTTCTTCGGATTCACATCGGTAGGTTTGATTGCAATTCCGGGCATGAATATGTACCTTTCTGGTCAATTCCTTGGTGCTTTATTCGGATTCGGATTTGGTGCGCTGCTCGGTGGTATCATCGGTGGTTTGATCGGATTGGCTATGCCTGAGCATGAAGTTGAGTTCTTCGGCAAAGCAGCCAAGGATCACGGCATTCTTCTCGGCGTTCTCAGTGGCAACAATGACCGCACCACTGAAGCGCTCAAGCTGATCGAATCAAACGGTGCACAGCACGTGCGCATGAATAACGTCAGCGAAGCTGACTTCAAACGAGCGAAGCGCGAAGAAGCTGCGTAAGGAATTCATCACCTAGTTGCAAACCATGCCATGTTTGGCAAAGTAATTCTGGTGATAATCCTCAGCATTGTAAAACGGACCAGCTGGCACAATTTGAGTAACAATCGGATTTCCGAACTTATGCTCTTTTGTCAGCTGGTCTTTGTATTGAATAGCTTCGTCTTTCTGTTCAGGCGTCGAATAGAAAATCACTGAACGGTATTGCGTTCCGGAATCCGGGCCCTGGCGGTTCATCGTTGTCGGATCGTGTTTGGAGAAGAACACTTCCAACAATTTGTGATACGTGACTTTCTTTGGATTGAACTCGACGAGACACGTCTCCGCATGGCCTGTCTTATCGCTACAAACGTCTCCGTACCTCGGATTCTTCATAGTGCCACCAGAATATCCGACAGTCGTGTGCACCACACCGGGCACGTTGCTGAAAATGTACTGCGTCTTCCAGAAACAACCGGCTGCAAACATAGCGCGCTCGAGCTTAGGCTGAGCGCTATCGGCCGCAATCGAAAGTGCACACGCGAACGGCAAGAGTACAGTTGCTACGATAAGCGAGAGCAGAAACCGTCCCATTTTCATTTAAATCTCCTGCCGGCAGACCGGATTACCATGTTCATCCATTTTAGCCTCGGCAGCCCACCAGCAGGGATACTTTGATAAAATTCCCTAACCGGTACACGCAGGAGCAAAGACGTGGACACCAGGACTTCCGAAATGACGGTAGCACCCGCATTGACGGCGCTTTTGATCGACTTCATCGATTATGCCGGAGTTTTTCCGCCAGCATCCGAATCGGTCGAGACGGCAGTCAAGAACTACATAGCCTACAAATCGAGCAATCACGCCTGGATTTTGAAGCGCTTTGTCATCGGCGAGGACAAGCTGACATCAATACCTGAATCGCTTGACGGCTCCATTTCACTCCTATCTGAATCTGATCAGCAAAGGGCTGGCGCCATCGAAAGTAAGGGCGTCGTCAAATCAGCATCGCACCCTGTGTATTGTGAAGTGGCCCTGAACGATCTCGAGAATCAGCTCGACGCGATTAAATCAGCCGGCCAGTTCGCCAAGATTCGCATGGGAAGCGTTAAGCCTGATGGCATTCCAAGCAGCGCGGAGGCGGCAAAGTTCATCACTGCGTGCGCGAAGCGACGGTTGGCTTTTAAAGCAACCGCCGGTTTGCACCATCCCGTTCGTGCCACCTATCCGCTAACTTACGAACACGATGCGCCGCGCGCGATCATGCATGGTTTCATCAACGTATTGATGGCGTCTGCTCTTTCCTGGCATGGGAAGGCGGATGCAGAAAGCGTTTTGGAAGAAACAGATCCATCCGCCTTTTCATTCGATAGCCATGCCAGATGGAGGGGCTTCCAGCTTAACGTTCAAGAGATTGCGATTGCACGACGGGATTTTATTCACTCAGTCGGTTCATGCTCATTTACGGAGCCTGTGCAAGAGTTGAAACAACTGGGCTGGTTGGCGTGAATTCAGATGGAGAGAGCCGTGACTGAAAAAGAGCATCAAAGACGCGATGGCATCACAATCAGTGAATCGTTCACCGAAGATGTGCCGGCAACTGGAGCAATGCTGACGGTGACCGTCAAAGGATCGTCGTTTGTATCAGGTCAGTCCGCAATGAGAAAAGCACGTGAAGTGGCATCGCTTGTTGAAGGGTTGAAAGCAGCCGGTCTTCCCGAAGAGAAAATTTCCGTCGAGTCAGTAAAGCTTCAGGCAAGCTCAGGACCGATTCTAAAATCGTCGTCAGCTACGTACACACTAAAACTTGACTGCGACAACTTGGAAAAGCTCGACGATGTACTGACGGTGGTTACATCTGCGAAAAACATCAGCCTCGATGAATTGGACTGGCAATACGGTGACATCGACGATCGAAAGAACAAGTGGATCAATGCAGCGATCACGAAGGCCAATAGCCGTGCCAAAGAAGCCGCTTCAGCACTGGGCGTTGAGATCAGCGGCGTGCACAAGTGCTTGATCGCCTATATAGGAATACAGGAGTCGCCCGTTGCAGGTAACGATCTCGAGTATTCCGCTCCATCTATGGCGAGACGGAGACAAACCTTCAGCATCGGCATGACAATGCAGCAGAGCATGGAGAAGGGAGCCCGCGTTTCCGTTTTTTACCTCATTACAAAGTAGAGGACAGTTTCGTTTCCGTCCAAACATTTAAGGTCCGAAGATCGATCGCTCTGCCCTCGGGGTGCTATATTTAACGATATGGTTAAACGTTACTCCGAGCAGCTCGATAGAACGTTCTTCGCTCTGTCTGATCCAACCAGACGAGCGATTATCGGCAATCTGGCAACCAAAGGACAGTGTTCGGTTCTGGAATTAGCTGAACCGTTCAACCTGTCGTTACCCGCGATCTCGAAACATCTCAAGTTGCTCGAGAGCGCCAATTTAGTGACAAGAAAGCGAGAAGGGCGCGTTCATTACTTAAGGCTCTGCGCCAATCCTATGTCTGAAGCAAACGAATGGCTAGTGGCATACAGCCGCTTCTGGAATACACAGCTCGATTCATTCGCAAAATATATTGAATCTCAAATCGAAGGAGAACAAGCAAGTGGCAACGCAAACACAACCGCTGACTCTGAACCTGACGCGCATAGTTAAGGCGCCTGCAGCTAGAGTTTTCAAAGCGTGGACCGACCCGAAACAAATGCATAATTGGTTCGGATGCGACCAGATGGCAAGCCTTGAAGTCAAACAAGATTTTCGGGTCGGCGGAGACTATCGCGTCGACATGCATCTGCACGATGGCTCAATCAATACCGTATATGGAACGTTCCTCGAGATCGTTCCCGACAAGAAAGTTGCTTACACGTGGAGCAACGAATCGCAGCAATATCCCGCCAACGACACGCTGGTGACTGTGGAGTTTGTCGGACAGGGAGATCAGACTGTCATCAACCTTACGCATGCTCGATTCGAAGATCAGAATTCGTGCGACGGACACTCACACGGTTGGTCGTTCGCGCTGGACAAATTCAGCTCACTATTTCAATAACCGTATTGCGATACAACAGGTTTACCTCTAACAATTCACACCACATGGAGAAGAGAAATGACCAAAGCAAAAAACTGGAAACCCGAAGGACAGAGCTCAGTTACACCGCACCTCATTCTCAAAGATGCTGATAAAGCCATCGAGTTCTACAAAAAAGCACTCGGAGCGGAAGAAGTTTGCAGAATGAAGACGCCTGACGGCAAGATCATGCACGCCTCAATCAAAATCGACGGTTGCCACATTTACCTCTGCGACGAGATGGATGGTGAGTGCGGATCGAAGAGTGCAGCAACCTTAGGCGGCGCTAACGCCACAATTCATCTGTACGTTCCGGATGCTGATGCTGCATTCAAGCGCGCAGTAGATGCTGGTGCCAAGCCTACGATGCCGGTACAAGACATGTTCTGGGGCAGCCGTTACGGTATGGTTGTTGATCCATTCGGTCAACCGTGGTCCTTCGCTACTTGCGTAGAAGAAGT
Organism: Planktothrix sp.; assembly: GCA_036703195.1. GTDB lineage: Bacteria > Cyanobacteriota > Vampirovibrionia > Obscuribacterales > Obscuribacteraceae > DATNPN01. The sequence continues at coordinate 418,600 of DATNPN010000005.1, forward strand.
ATCACCTGAAGAAGCCGAAAAACGCGGCAAGGAAATGTTCAAACAGATGGCAGCCGCTAAGTAAGCGACTCGACATCTTGTGCGCGGTCGTTGCGTTCTAATGCGCGGCCGCGTACTTTCCTTTTTGGTTAGCATTCAACACGCTACTGTTTTAAGTTAGGGGTTTTCGATAATGTCAGCATCAACAATTTTTCCCTGCTTGTGGTTTAACACTCAAGCGGAAGAAGCAGCGAATTTCTATGTGTCCGTTTTCAAAAACTCGAGAATCAAAAACGTATCGAGGTATCCGGAAAGCGGCGCAAAAATGTCCGGTCAGCCTGCAGGAAGTGTGATGACCGTGGAGTTCGAATTGAACGGTCAAAAAATTCTGGCGCTAAACGGTGGACCGCACTTTACCTTCTCTCCTGCGGTGTCGCTCGTATACAGATGTGAAGGACAAGAAGAAGTCGATCGCGTTTGGGATTTGTTGCTTAAGGATGGTGGCAAACCTTCTCAGTGTGGCTGGCTCACGGACAAATACGGCTTCTCGTGGCAGATAGTGCCTACCGATTTGTTGAAGTACGTCACGGATCCAGATCGCGAGAAGGCGAGCAAAGCAATGGCAGCAATGGGGACGATGAGCAAAATCGACATAGCAGTGTGCCAGGCTGCTTATGATAAATAAATATTCTGCCGGGAACATTCGGTTTTTGCAATTGTCGATCAATATAGCAGGCACATGCTCGGGTCGGATTGACGAATCACCCGCGCATGTGGGGCTGCATATCCCAGGTGTCAGGCGAAAATTAGTCGAGTTGAAGTTCGACGGTGGTGGCAGGTTAGTTGGCGCCAAAAAATTGGTTGAGCCGTTTTAGTTAGTAGTTATGATCAAAAAACCGACGCTCATGGCGCCGGTTCTTTGAGGATTTGCAGTCAACGATCTCGCTGGGTGCCGCGCTGAGCGCTAAGTGAGGGGCGAGAAGTGCTCAGCGCAGCTTGCCAGTCATGACCGTCTCTCAGTCGTCGGTTAAAAGTTGAGTCCACCGTCCGCGTTGATGTTTTGTCCGTTTACCCAGCGTCCGTCTTCAGAAGCAAGGAAAGCAACCACCGCGGCAATGTCGTCAGCTTGGCCTATTCGTCCGAGCGCAGTCTTGGCGACCATGGCTTGACTCATTTCGTCGTCAAGACCGGAGCGCAGCATGTCGGTATCGACCGGTCCAGGCCCAACGCCGTTAACTGTGATCTTGCGTGAGCCAAGGTCTTGAGCCCAGTTGCGGGTCAACGCATTGAGAGCGGCTTTCGATGCCGAATAGACACTCATACCAGCCACAGTCGCAGTGGCGGCAACGGAAGTAATATTTATGATCCTGCCTCCATCGTTCATCTTTTTCACTGCAGCCGTGGTGGCTGCGATAACGCCCTTTATGTTGACGTTGAAAACATGATCGTAATGTTCAAGCGTTACTTGCTCTAGCGGAGCCAGTTCAAAGACTCCGGCGTTGTTCACGAGAATATCTATCTTGCCGTATGTCTTCACGACTTCGTCTACGAGCTTTTGAGTGTCCTTCTCCGACGAAACGTTAGCTTGAAAGGCTGTAGCTTTCGAGCCGAGTGCGTTGATATCTTTAACAACTTGGTCTGCAGCGACTTTGTTGTTCGAGTAGTTGATGGCAACTGTCGCACCTTCTTCAGCAAGTCGCAGGGCAATACCAGCGCCGATACCGCGTGAACCTCCGGTAACGAGCGCCACTTTGCCGAGTAATCTTTTGCTGGACGTCTTTTCTTTGACTGATTGAAGCGTGGTCATTTTTCTTTCCTCTGTGATTTTTCTTGCCTTGTGTGCAGCACGCCGCGAGCTCGGTCGGATCCGACCTGCTCCGTTTGGTTGCATATTATAAGGATTGAGAGACTTGTCTGATTCGGTCTGGATACGTTGCCTTTTGGTCTTCCGCATCGCTTACCCTATTAGAGTAGACCGGTCGGTCTAATCTGTCAAATACCCCAGAAATAAATCGACCGAATCCCTTTGTCTCAGCAGTGCCACAGTTTCCAGGTCAGGGCGACGCGGCATGAGCCTCGAAATCGCATCATGCCCTCGGGGTGTCCGGCGTCGTCCTTGGTGGAACAAAGAGATAACGAGCGACAGCTCAGCGCGTAGCAATTCAGCAAGGGTTTGCCTCAGCAATGCCATTTTTACTTAAACCAAGAGCGTGCTTAACAGCCTTCCTTTTTATGCTGTCACTTAACGCGACAGGTTTGCCCGCACGAAGTCAGGGAGATCCTGTCGCCACGATCCGCGACCAATTTTTCAAGGAAGAATTCAACAAAGTTCTCGCAACTTACTCTCAACTTCCGAGCGACGAGCGAGAGATTCCCTTAGTTTGTTTTTTTGCCGGGCAGTCCTATTTTCGCAACCATGACATAGAGCATGCGGACGAGTTATTGAACAAAGCTGTGTCCGGCACCTTGCCCGCGCCGCAGCGCGAAAGAGCAGAAGCCGCTCTGTCGAAACTGAAAACATTGAAAGAACTACGTCCACCGATGTATCACGACTACACCTTGGAAGGCTATACGATCAGAATTTTTGCCAAAGACACTCCGTGGGCTAAGTCCATTGCGGCGCAGATGCCTACATTTCTAGCGAGAGCGAAAGAGGGATTTGGCAATGCCAACGCTTACATCGCCTTCTATCTATTCGAAGATAGACAAAGCTACGATCGTTTTTTCGGCGCCTGGGAGAGCAGCAACCCCGAAGTGACCGTGCACCGTGGCACAGGCGGAAGGCATATCGTTATGTTTTGCCGATACTTCCCGGAAGGAACCGAAATCGGAGGGAAAGACGTCAATGATTTATACTGCCGAATCTTGCACGAATACAGCCACGCTCTTTGTAACACCGTATACGGTGACAACTTCAAGATGCCACCACTTTTCAATGAGGGCATGGCTGATTACTTCGGATGGAAGTACAAGCCACAGGGCGCGGAAATAGCAAGCAAAAGGTTGCAGGCAATAGCCGCCAAGCGAGCGGCAATGCCATATGCCGTGATTCTCAAATCATTTCACGACGACAACTACTACGGATATACGATCGCCGATGTGCTGATAAACGATTTACTGCATAAACAACCTCTGAGCGTATATGGTCGAATCATTGACCTGGCAAGATCTTCGAATAGCAACTTCGAATATGCGCTTCAGCAAGTCTCAGGCTTAGAGCCAAGAAGCGAATACAACAGAATCGTTGGGGCTTACTGGAAGAGCGGCATCAAATAACTGAAGGATGGGCACCCTTCTCATTTAATGTGCACGGTTCGAACCCCGGCATCAAGTCGATATGGACGTTTGCAGGAACCGATCGGTTCGGCCGAATCTGCCGCGCGTATCGTGGTGCTAGGCTGGAAGGATAAACAGACTAGAACACCAACTCTGCGAGAAAGAATATGCTTCCAGACTCTTACCAAATAATTGCCTGCCCTCTCTGCGAAGGTTTGACTTGCTACCTAACTCTTATGTCGGGCAACACCTTTGGTAGCAAGATGTACTCTGACGGTATGCGCTATAGCCCTATGCTCCCCCTACCGCCTGCGGTTGTCGGCTGCGAACATTGCAAGCGCGCGTATTGGCTCAAAGACGCAAAGAACATCGGAATCAGACCTTACCTTGATGAGGGTAAATCCGAATGGAGCGCCGTGAACGAATTGTCCGAGCCTTCGGAATCAGGCTATTACAGAGCCATCAAACATAAACTAGCCGCCGACAAAAACCAAGAACGCTTTCTGCGCATACAGGCGTGGTGGCGCCGCAACGATCGCTTCAGAAATAATCGTGACATGATGTCTGACGGAAAGGCCGCGAGCAAAAGCGAGGCCGATCCAACATCGTGCACACCAGAATGCCGCGAGAATCTCGAAGCATTGGCTAAGCTGCTCGACAAAAACGATCCATCAGAAGCGCTTATGATCGCTGAAATCAAACGCGAACTCGGCGAATTTGACCACGCGAAAAAGCTACTGGATGCAGTGCAAATCGACGATTTACAGGTGGTGGTGTCGCAAATACGTTCGCGCTGCGAACGCAGAGATGCAGCGGTCTGCGAGTTAAGGTTTAAAAAATAGACTGCGCTCCGTCCGCGAATTCGGCCGACCGAGCGGCAACCCTAGAACGGACGTGCGAGATCGAACCGATCAGCCGTGGTGCAGTATGTGCTTCCAGCCATTCTGCCTACTGCTTGCAGTACCTCTGGTTCGATGTGACCACCTGCAGTGACGACCTTGTCGTCCAGATGAATCGCCAGAATCTCGCCGAGCACGAGGTTGTTATTGCCGTATTGCATGACTTGAATAAGTTTGCATTCGAAGCTGACCATTGACTCGGCGACGCGGGGTGGTTTGACGAGTTCGGACTTGACCGCAGTCAGTCCGACGGCGTCGAATTCGCTGGTTTTCGCATCGAATTCTGCGCTGGTTTGATTCATTTTTTCCGCGACGCTGCGGCTGACGATGTTGACGACGAACTCGCTGGTTTCTTGTACGTTGCGCAGAGTGTCTTTGGGAATCTTGGTGATGCCACCATTTTCGTCTTTGATGATACGTTTAAATCCAGGAGCGAATCCGACCATCGGTGGGTCAACGCCAAAGCAGTTGAAGAAAGAAAATGGCGCGAGATTGGTTAAGCCGGAGGCATTGACAGTAGACACCCAAGCGATAGGGCGTGGAACAACCGAGCCGATCAAAATCTTGTACAAGTCTGGCGTGCTCTTTTCGCTGCATTTGATAAACAAGGTTGGTTTCCTTCAGCATGGGTTTTCGTCCCGAACATATTAGTAGACATGCATTGAAATGCCAAGCCTTTATATACATAGCACCGAGCAAAGGCGCGTTAAAAGGAATTCGGTCGTGACAGCGGGCGCCTGCAAGGCGCCCCTACAGTGGTATTGCATTCGATACCATAATCGTCGATGAAAGACACGCCTTGGCAGGCGCGCCGAAGGTATCGGGGACGGTGCCCTTTATACTTCCAGTTTCCTGGCAAACATTGTTGTCGTTCATCACAGTTTACCGCGCAGCAGGACGGCCGAAGTAGTGTCAATAGATAGAACAGGTCCGAGATGTGGATCTCGGACCTGTCCGGAACAGGCAGGACAAAAACCTAACGCTCGACAAAGGCCATCATCTGATCGTTGTATCGATTACCTGATTTCAGGTTGCCGGCTTCGTCGATGATACGCTGGTCGTCGTCGGTGAGCACGAGATCGACAGAGCCGCAGTTTTGCACCAGCCGGTGCAGTTTTGTCGTACCGGGTATCGGAACAATATTTTTGCCGCGTGACAGGCACCATGCGAGGGCGACTTGCGCGGGTGTTGCATCGTGATTCGCGGCCACTTTTTTCACTGCATCGACAACTTTCTGGTTGGCTGCGAAGTGCTCTTCCTGGAAGCGAGGATCATTGTGACGGAAGTCGCCTTCCTTGAGATCTTCCTTCGAGGCAAAGCTACCGCTGAGAAATCCTCGTCCCAGTGGCGAGTATGGCACCAGTCCGATTCCGAGTTCATCGAGAGTGGGAATAATATTTTGCTCCAATCCGCGTTCCCAGATTGAGTATTCTGACTGCACTGCAGCGATCGGATGAACCGCGTGCGCTCTGCGAATTCTGTCGGCACCGGCTTCGGACAGACCGAGAAAGCGCACTTTTCCTTCTTTGACCAGTTCGGCCATTGCGCCGACTGTTTCTTCCACAGGGACATCGCGATCTACTCGATGCTGATAGAAGAGATCAATGTGGTCGATTCCCAATCGACGCAGTGAGCCTTCGCATGAGGACTTCACGTTCTTGGCAGAACCGTCTAGACCTACTCTTTCACCATTGACGATCTTCCATGCAAACTTCGTAGCAATGACCACTTGATCCCGCTTACCCTTAATCGCTTTAGCCACCAACTCTTCGTTGGTATACGGTCCGTAAATTTCAGCAGTATCGAAAAAGTCGACGCCCAAGTCGATCGCCTTGTGAATCAGCTGAATCGACTCGTTTTCCGTCACTCCCGTGCGATCGTAGAAGGCGCTCATACCCATGCAACCCAACCCTAAAGCCGAGACTTCGAGCTGTCCGAGTTTTCGTCGTTTCATAACTTGTGTATTGCTAGCCATTTTTTCTGTCCTCTTGCGATTCTGTCTATTCTTGTACTTTGCGGCGAAGATGATCGCCAGAAATCATAAAAATTCCGTCTCCGCGATAGTGCACCGTGCGCGGATATTTTGGTGTCACTGCTACATGCGCACATCAGCGACTGGAAAATCGCGCTTTCTGTAGTTTCGGGGTTGACCTTTTCTATCCACGACAGCCTCACTTCCGGCGCATCAACACTTATATTAAAACTCCTGGCACCCGGGTCCAACAAGGCCAATTCCTGCCAGTTTATTGCCTAATCCTGCTAACTTGCCCACAAATCGGCAAAGCCGCGTACTATTTATATAGAGCGTTTGAGGCGGACCCGATGACTGAGCAAACTACCAAACAGAAGCGCATGACTGAGCTGCTAAACCAGCTCGCCACAAAAGAAGGCGTACACTACTCATCAATATTGGACGGCATCAAATTCATGCGGGCGTCCAACAATAGACCGAAAGCTCCCGTAATGTACGAACCCAGCATTGTTTTTGTCGGACAGGGACGGAAGCGCGGATATCTGGGCAACCAGCAATACGTCTATGATCCGCACAACTATCTGATGCTTACGGTGCCGATGCCGTTTGAATGTGAAACCGAAGCAGGCCCCGACGGACCGATGCTCGCATTCTCGATTCGTATCGAAGTCAGCGTTCTCAACGAGTTGCTGATGAAAATTGACCAGCGCTCGCTGCCCAAACCAGCAGAAGCAACTCGTGGGATTTTTGCCACTCAAATGAACGAGGACTTGACAGATGCAGCTGTCCGGCTTTTGGAATGCATGCTCAATCCGAGCGAAGCCAAGATTCTCGGTCCGCAAATAATGCGCGAGATTACCTACCGAGTTTTGTGCGGAGAAAACGGGGGTGCCTTGAGAGATCTGCTTGCCATCAACGGAAAGGTCGGACAGCTGCAACGAGCAATCGAGCGAATGCATGCAGATTATGCCAAACCGCTAGATATTGAGACCCTAGCTGATGAGGCGGGCATCAGCTCGTCCTCGTTTCACCACAACTTCAAAGCACTAACCGCGACATCGCCATTGCAGTATTTGAAGACAATTCGCCTGCACAAAGCGAAAATGCTCATGCTCAACGATGGTATTACCGCCAGTGCCGCGGCCGAAAGTGTTGGTTATGAGAGCGTGTCACAATTTAGCCGGGAATTTAAAAGATTTTTCGGAGAGTCGCCAGTCCAGGAAATTGCCAGAATGCGAGAGCTACTAGGATTGGGCGAGCCCGTGTTGGCGGCAGTCGACTAAACTCAACTCCACCTCAGCTGTTCCTTGCCTAAAACACTCGCCAATAACGGAACGAATACGCTCCATCAGAGTCACCAGTCTTCTGGATACCGAGGTTTTGGCGATGCGACATGTTGCGGAGTTTATGCTACTTAGTTTTGCATTGGCGGGTACGCAGCAACTAGCTTTTGGTTATGAGTTCGGCAACTCCGGTTCAAGCTCAACCGATAGCGCACCGTCGACCTCGCAGACATCATCATCTAGCTCGACCGGCAGGTCACCGTTGCAAGCAGCGATTGAAAAGACGAGGGATGGTTGGTGGAGTTTTTTGAATCCGCTCGCTCCGACCAACCAGGCTCTGCAAAAACTGCAGACGCCAATCTCCGGATTGGATCAACCGATCAACAACTTGAGACAACCAATAGAAAACCTTCGCGAGCCTCTGACCAATCTCACCCAACCGTTAGAACGGTTGCACTCGAGTGTCGGCGACTTGCATGATCCGCTGCAAGGACTGCATAGTTCGGTGAAGGATCTACAAGCGCCAATCAAACATCTGTCAGAACCCATAGATAATTTACGGCAACCACTTGATTCACTTCAATCACGAGTCAACGCACTGAAAGACTCATCAGTCAAGTTGCGACAGCCAATCAACGCACTTAGCAAAGAACTTTCAACTGTTAAACAGCCTCTCGAGGAGATGCGCGCTCCTCTCAATAAGTTATCGCGTCCGCTCGATGGAATTGCAGAACCACTCCAACATCTCGGACAACCGATCGATCGGTTAAGCCCACCTATTGATCGCTTAAATCCTACGATCGATCATCTATCAGTTTCTGTTTCGAATCTGCAGCGCGACGTCAAAGGACTGGACCAGCGCGTGTTGGGTTTGCAGCACTCACTCGATGACATCAGCCGTAGCGTGAGCCTCGCAATTGTAATCGGCTCAATGAGCATCACTGTGGCAATATTCATGCACAGGAAAGTTCCTGCCGCGACAGAACCAACACGCTCAGTCATCAAAACGGTTGAACGCAAATCTGATAACGGGCATAACGAACCGCACAATCACGAAGTGCCGTGGACTAGCTCGGCCGGCGGCACGTCAACAGTTGAAAGTCGCAAGACAATAATCGAAACAGTGCCGATGCAAAAGCAAAATGGGCGTGACGCAAACCATTCGACAAATTCGGTCAGTATCGCCGACGCTACCATCGCGACACAGGCCAACAATATTAAACGAGCATCGTAACGCCCTATAAGAGGCCGCTGCCACCAATAAGTAGCGTGCGGTCCAGTGCACTGTAGAACCGTATGCTTACGCGTGAGGCTATTCGCGCCAGCCACGTACAAATCCGAAGGCCGCCACAATCCAGTAATCACGCCCCACTCGGACGATGTCACCTACCGATGTAGAGCGGCAGGGATTGCTTCCACGCCAGCTCGTCTCAATATTTTGCGATTCCTCGAACACCTCCTCCAGTCGATGATCCAACTGTTTCGCCGGTTTTCTAAATGTATGGACGAGCTGATAACACCCTTCCAAGTACAACCTTCGTATCTCCCGACACGAACCGAACTGCGAGAAATTGAAAAACTCCCTGGAGCAATGAAACAGCTCGTAAGTAACATTCGCCATTTTCAACTTCGGTCTGCGCATATCTCGCCTCCATACTCTCCCCATATAAGGAATACGCTCGCGAAGAGCAAAAAGTTCAATCTCAGGCATTGGCTACTGACAAGGCGCCAATCATTGATACAGTCTGAATCTTGGCGGGATAAATCCGCATCCGTGGTTGAATTATGAAAGAGTAATTTGACGGGTGAAAGACGCTAACTCGCGTGCTTACCCGCTCCTTCACAACCTGGAGAAAAGCTATGACCGAAGCACTGGTTTACGATGCAGTACGCACCCCTCGCGGCCGGGGCAAAGCAGGCGGCGGTCTGCGTACCGTGAGCCCGACCGAGTTGGCTGCCGTTTCGCTGAGAGCGTTGCGGGACCGGAACAACCTCGACACATCAATGGTCGACGACGTCGTTCTCGGATGCGTTGAGCCTGTCAAGGATCAATCTGCTGACATCGCACGCAGTGCAGTCATCGCCGCGAAATACGCGCAAACTGTGACCGGCGTTCAAATCAACCGTTTTTGTGGCTCTGGTCTCGAAGCAGTCAACATGGCAGCTGCCAAGGTCATGTCAGGGCAGTCTCCAATGTGCGTCGGCGGCGGCATCGAGTCGATGTCCCGTGTCTCCATGTTCAGCTCGGGCGTCGCCCAGGCGACCGACCCGGCCTTGGCGATTCCGGTGCACTTCGTCCCGCAAGGGATTTCCGCCGATTTGATTGCCACACGCGAAGGATACACACGCACTTCTCTCGATGAATTCGCGAGAGACTCGCATCACCGCGCGGCAAACGCCTGGAAGAGCGGCTATTTCAACAAATCAATCATCGGCGTATTTGACGAAAATGGCATTCCGATTCTGGAAAAAGATGAAGTCATCCGTCCGGATACATCAGTCGAAGGGTTGGCTAAGTTGCCTGCCGCTTTCGAAAAGCTGGCAGCAGCAGCCGGACTCGACACGGTCGCTATCCAACGCTATCCCGAAGTGGAGATGATTCATCACCTGCACCACGCAGGCAACTCGAGCAACATCGTCGATGGCAGCGCAGCCGTGCTCATCGGTTCTCCTGAAGCAGGCAAGAAAGCCGGTCTCAAACCGCGCGCTCGCATCCGTGCCTTCGCCGCTATCGGAACAGAGCCGACAATCATGCTTACCGGCCCGGTCGAAGCGAGCCGCAAGGCCTTAGCGAATGCCGGAATGAAAGTCGAAGACATCGACCTCTGGGAGATCAACGAAGCGTTTGCCTCGGTTGTGAAATACACGATGGACAAACTCGGCATCTCGCACGAGAAAGTCAACGTCAATGGTGGCGCCATCGCCATGGGACATCCGCTCGGAGCCACTGGAGCCATTCTCTTGGGCACCGCCCTGGACGAGCTCGAACGCCGCGGATTACAAACCGCCCTGATCACCCTCTGCATCGGCAGCGGCATGGGCGTCGCGACCATCATCGAGCGCATCAAGTAACCGTTTCCATCTTATATAAAGGTACATTCAAATGTCATCAATCAAATCAACAATCGACAATGACGGAATCGCGATCTTGACTTGGGACTGTCCCGACTCCTCTGTCAATAAAATCAACGAGCAATCGTTCGCCGATTTTAAAGCAGCATTCAAAGCTGCTGTCGAAAACGACAAAGTAAAAGGCATCGTCATTACATCGGCGAAATCCGATTTCATCGCCGGAGCCGATCTGGCGATACTACAGAAATTGCGCGACATGGCGCCGAAAGATGTATTCGCCAAGGTCATGGAATTTCATGAGTTATTCCGCTTTATGGAAACCTGCAAAAAGCCTGTCGTGGCGGCCATGGTTGGGTCCGCACTTGGTGGTGGACTAGAGCTCGCACTGGCATGCCACTATCGCGTTGCTGCCAACAATCCGAAGCTGCGCATCGGCTTGCCCGAAGTGACGTTCGGGCTATTTCCCGGCGCCGGCGGCACACAAAGACTTCCTCGCCTGGTAAAACTGCAAGACGCGCTTCTTCTCCTTACCGAGGGAAGACAAGTCAGCGCAGAAGACGCATTGAAGTATGGCATCGTCCACAAAGTAGTTGAACCGAATGCGGTGCTGGACGAAGCGAAGGCTTACATCAAAAATGGTGGCAGCTGCGAACAGCCGTGGGATGTTAAAGGCTTCCGCCTCCCCAGTGGAGATATCCATAGCCCCAAAGGTTTTGAAACCTTCATGGGGGCGAACGGATTGTTGTCGAAGATGACTTACGGCAACTACCCAGCCCCAGCCGCGATCCTCGAGTGCGTCTATCACGGATTGCAATTGGACGTTTGGGAAGGCTGCAACTTCGAAGCACGCAAATTCACCAAAATTTGCCGCTCCGATGCTGCCAGAAATATGATCCGCAATAACTTCTTCAACATGCAGGCAGCTAACAAGTTGAAAGATCGCCCGAAAGATGTGCCACCACATCAAGTGAAAAAACTGGGCGTCCTCGGCGCCGGTTTGATGGGATCTGGCATCGCGTACGTCTCAGCGAAAGTAGGCATCGAAGTCGTGTTGATCGACTCAACGCAAGAGTTGGCTGACAAAGGCAAAGCTGCCGCCGCCAAGATTGTCGAAGGCAGAGTATCGAAAGGCAAAATGGAGCAAAAAGTGGGCGAAGAACTCGTCAACCGCATCCACGCCACAACTGACTACTCGAAGTTGGCAGATTGCTCATTGATCGTCGAAGCCGTATTCGAAGACTGGAAAGTAAAAGAAGAGGTGAACAAGAAAGTCGACGCTGTCATCGCAAAAGATGCAGTCATCGCCAGCAACACCTCGACCTTGCCGATTTCGAAATTGGCTGAAGCCGTTCGTGATCAGCAGAACTTCATCGGCATTCACTTCTTCTCGCCTGTCGACAAAATGCAACTGGTCGAAATCATTCGAGGCAAGAAGACCAACGATGCCGCAGTTGCTCGTGCTCTCGATTACGTCGCTCAAATCAAGAAGACACCGATTGTCGTCAACGACAGCCGTGGCTTCTACACAAGCCGCGTATTCATGACCTACTGCGCCGAAGGTATACAGATGCTGATGGAAGGCATCTCTCCTGCACTCATCGAAAACGCAGGACGTATGGCCGGCATGCCGATGGGACCGCTGGAAGTCGCCGACATGGTTGGTCTTGATACAGTGCAGAAGATCGTCGCCGCTGCTCGCGAAGATCTCGGCTCCGAGTTCGACGGAGAAAAGATGCACCAGCTCGTCACCAAGATGGTGAAAGAGCAACAGCGCCTGGGCAAGAAAAACGGCAAAGGCTTCTACGACTATTTGGACAAACACCAAAAGCAGTTGTGGACCGGACTTAAAGACAACGTCGATGCTAAACCGATCGAAGCCGACGTCGAGTCAGTGAAGAACAGACTGTTGATCATTCAGGCACTGGAAGCGCTCCGCTGCATGGAAGAGCACGTTGTTCTCCACCCTGCTGATGCAGATGTCGGCTCTGTTCTCGGTTGGGGTTTTTGCCCATTCCATGGTGGCATTGCCTCATACGTCGACACCGTCGGCAACAAGTGGCTGATCGAGCAAACCAAACAGCTCGAGAAAACATGCGGCAAGCGCTTCGCGGCACCTAAACTGCTCCTCGAACTCGATAAAGAGAACAAGTCTCTCTACGAGCACAAGTGGAACGCTCGCGAAAAAGCCGGCGTAGTGTAATACCTGATTGACTGATTGGTCCTCAGGAGAAGCATTTCTCCTGAGGACTTTTCTCAGGTTTAGAACTATGATATCTGCAGGCTCAAACCGGCAGAATTAAATGTCCGAAGATATTCACAACCAGAGCACAGCAAAACAGGCAGCGGTCAAACCACTGTTCTTCTATAAGTTGAATCAGTTGCGAATGTTCGGGGCGTTGTTCATTTTCGTCACGCACGCAGAGTTGAGTAAGGCGCTGGTCAATCTCCCGCATCTGCCGTTAACCGAAGTGATTAAGTACGGGCATCAGGCTCTCAATTTTTTCTTTGTCCTCAGCGGTTTTCTTATTACTTATCTGATGTTGCGTGAGTATCGTTCGTCTGGGACGATCAACATACGCAATTTTTACGTACGAAGAATTCTGCGCGTATGGCCACTGTACTACCTGACGATAACCTTGGCATTTTTTGTCGGACCGTTACTCGATTCTGCGCTGCCTTCTGCAGACTTCGCCAGTTGGAGAGCGTCTGTACATCAGCACTTTGGATTAGAACTGGCGCTGTATTACGCGGTGCTGCCTAATCTTGCCTCGTGCATAATGGCGCCACCAAGTTGCGCCGGACAAACGTGGACCGTTGGAGTGGAAGAACAGTTTTATGTAATGTGGCCGTTGCTGTTCTGGCTGGTTCGAAAGAGAACCTGGATGATGATGCCGCTGAGCGTTCTGTTCAAATATGCCATGCTATTTTGGCTTGGTTGCGTACCAGCGGAAGTGATGCACAATCACGCGGGTGTCTACGTTGTTGTCACGGCGTTCATCAATTTCCTCAAGCACTTCGACATCGAAGGCTTGGGATTGGGAGCTTTAGCAGCGTATCTCCTGGTCACTCAACCTAAAGCTGTTGAATTCATGACCAGTCGAAAAGGCATTTTCGCGATGGTCATTCCATTCATTGTAGCGATTCCATTCGTACCGCAAATAGAAGCTACCAATCTCGGGGCCAATACTGGAGCCCTCGACTTCGGACTGGCAGATTTCATGTTTGCAATTTCGTACGGATGGCTCTGCGTCGTTCTGGCAGCAGGAGATAAACCTAACACTCTGGCTGGAAAAGCGCTCAATTACGGTGGCACCATCACGTATGGCTTCTATATGTATCACCTGTTTGCCATGCTGATATTTCTCAATATCCTATTTCGAATTCCACACGCATTCGACAATATGATCATCGCCAATATAGTGCTGTACGGAGGCGCCTTCACTTTAACCATGATTGTCAGCGCGATCTCATACGAGTTTTACGAAAAGAAATTTCAATCACTGAAGCGCCATTTTTCGTACGCCAAGAAAGAAGCGTCACCGCCATCAAACTGATAGACCGACAACAAGCCAAGCAAAACCCAGCCGCGGATCGAAAGAATCTATATAATAGATCTTTGCGTGCGGAGCAGGTCTGCACCTGTCGCCTTTTCCGGACAGTGGTATTTTTTGATGTTGAGCCTGGTGAAATTGGCAATAATACTCTCGATGAGCGAAGTCATTTCGCCATTTATAGCGGACCCTGAACTTCGTTGCACCTTCGATGGGAATTTGGTCGGACTCTGTGATTTGGCCAAGCATGAACTCATTCCAGCGAAGTACTCCCAGATTGAATACGCCGGTCGTGGAATATTCATCGCTCAGACGATTGACCCCGCGTGCAGGTTTGATTACGGTCGGGATAAGTTTCTATTTGACGCAGACGGACACGCTCTCTCCGTTCATCTGCCCAAAGGCACCCACTTAGCACAGGTGCTTACTTTCGGACCTAAGGGACCAAGCACGGAGGGTAAACCCTCCGGAGTGCCTCCTGGCACGCTGTTACGATTTGCCAAATCGGGACGATTAGTGCGCGATTTAGCAAACGTGTTAGCACCCGCCAAAGACGACAGATTTGGAATTTGCGACACTAAAGGCAACATTCTGTTGCCCGCAGAATATACGTTCGTTGGAAAAGTATCTGAATCAAAGTCATTTGTCCAAGACCCCAAAGGAGTTGTCTATCTTTTCGATTGCAACTCTCGATCGCTGGCTGCGCTTGCACCCGGTACATGCGAACTATCTCGGTTGTATTTTAGTGAAGGGCTTGCCGCAATATGCATTCATCCAGCCGGCGGACAAAGGCGGTGGGGCTACATCGATAAATCTGGCACGCTTAAGATTGAGCCCAAGTTTGAGTCCGCTTCCGCGTTCAAAAATGGGATGGCAGCCGTAGAACTAGCTGTAGAGATACCCGGCTACGTGTCACAAGTGATCATCAATAAGTTCGGAAAAGTCATTTCGCCACCGAGTCTGGCTGTTCAACGGTATCACGGTGATTTGGCTGTTGCGAGCACTTCCGATGGAAGGGGTTCCAGATTCGGACTAGTAAATCGCAATTTTGACTTCGCCATTCCACCAACTTACGCACGGCTCGAACCATTCCCAATTGTGAACGACCGCGTTGTGGACAATCCCGAATTTGGTATTTACACTAACAATCCACGATTTCTCCTAGCGACTCAGCAAGGTTCCGACTGCCAACAATTAATAACGCCCGATGGTAAAACAGTGGTGCTGCTACCGCCAAACTGTTTTCTCAACTACATAAATCCAAACGGACTACTTCAATGCCACGACGCGAGCGATGAAAACGCGACGGTGACTGTGCCACCTAGCTGCTTTCTCGATGATTTAGGTCAAAACGGATTGCTCGAATGTTACGACGCAAACAAAAAGATTGAAATCTCCGTCAACTGGGAGGGTCAACGCGTCTCTCCCACACCCGATGATATTCATCCCACAGTTGTTTACTCGCGACTGACCAATGATCGTTTGCTCGAATTCGTCAACAAAGACGACGAGCATTTCGATTCACTTTACTGGAAAAAGGAATATGACTCTCCAATACCGCGATATCAGATGTTCGGAAGGTTCTTGATCGATTACGATGTGATCGGAATGTCTAGGGATAAATTAGCTGCACTCCTTGGCGAGGGCTCACGCCCGCAGAACAACGCTGAATTCACTTATTTCATCGACGGTGACTGCGAGCATTCCCTAAACGTCGTGGTCACTGTTATGAATAACAACGTACAAAGCTGGCACTTCGACGAAAGCGGCAAGCAGTTACAAGTGAATACCACCAATGTGGTGTTAGATTTGCAACCGAATGCGACCGCCGTCGGTTCGATAGATTCACCAAAAGTTAAACCCAAATACCAGTAATATTTTTCCAGCGAACGTTCACTCGGACGTCGCCTGGGTGGAACAGATTGAAGACCGAAAGCAGTTCGCCGCCCTCAAACTAAGCTTGCTGCAGAATCTGGTTTATGGCAATGTCATCGCAGATGATTTCCATCACATAAGCTTCGATCATCCGTTTGGTGACAACAAACAGCGGTGCGGGAAGTTCGTCTTTGTGATACCACTTCCACTCGCTGCACTTGTCGGGCTCGGCGGCGACAGGGTCGCCGACCGGACAATCGACTACCATGTCGATGTCTACGTAATGCTTGCCGCTGAAATTGTAGTTTCCAATCATCAAGAATCGAACATTCGTGACAGACAGGTTTGTCTCTTCCAAAACCTCCCTCGCTGCGCAGGCGGCAAATGTCTCACCATGCTCGAGATGTCCGCCTGGTGCCGCATAATAGCCAGGCATGTGGAGCCCGCAGCGCTTACCCAACAAGAAGTAGTCACCGCGCACGACAAGCACGCCCACTCCGACACGCGGATGCGGATGTTCCTTCGATTTATCGTCTGACACGAGCTTGTTCACTCCAATCTCAAACGCAGCGAACATGAGTGAAAGGTTTCACCTTTAGTGGTGCCCCAACAACGCTAACGCACCGGCGCAAAGAGCAATAGCCGCAATGACACCCCCGGCGATCATGGCAATCTTTTTCTGTTGCCGAGCACTGAGTAGCTTAGCAATTCGCATACGAGCTCTATTCGGAAATACTTCCAGCCTATCCTTCAAATCTTGCACTGTCAAAAACCGATAGCGCGGATCTTTTTCCATGCAACGCTCGACGATCTCTTCCAACTCTTTCGGCCTAGTGTTATCGAATTTGACATCAGTGATTCTCGGTGCCAGCACAAGCGCGTGATCGTTCTTAATTTCGAGAGCAGAACCTTTTGTGAATGGCGGTCTAGCAGTCAGTAATGTATAACCGACGCTACCGACGCCGTAGACTTCCGATCGCTCGTCGTATTCCAAATTGCGCGCTTCATCACCTGTGATGTACTGAGTGTCACGCACATCGGTCAGCGGCTCGGCTGCTTTGATTTTTGGCATGGCAAAATCAAGCACGGCAACAGACGGCTCGGAATTCATATCATCTAAAAAGATGATGTTGCCTGGTCTGATATCTCTGTGCATAACGCCTTGCTTGAGCGCGTACACGAGCGACTCGCAAACACCAATCAAAATCTTTATTGCTACATCATGGCTGGGTGTTCCATAAATCGCTAGACATTGCTCGATGTTAAAACCATCTTTGTACTCGCTCACCACATACGGTGCTTTGTTATTGTGAAATCCGTAATCCACGATTTTCGCAATACTTGTGTGATTGAGCTCTTTATTCTTGTGAACCTCACTCTCGAATATTGAACGTTGCGCAGGAAGGATGCGCTTGAAACATTTCACGGCAACTTTGCTGCCCCTCTGCCGATCTCTGCACAAGATCGTGGTGGCTCTTGCAGTGTCACCTAGAAATGCAATCGGCGCATAGCGCTCGACAGGATAGCTTTCCTGAGACAAGCCCACGGACGAAGGATCAAAGCTGATGAGGTCCGCCTGATTTCCCTTCGCGAAAGTTGGCACTTTCTTCGGGCTCGGAGTTGTACAGGCGCAAAGACCGGGGCAATTGACGACTCCTGTCGCGCCATTCGCGACACGCATTTTGCAATTGGCGCAAATGTCTATCGAAAAATTGGAGCCGGGAGTAAAGCCCCGAGCACAACGACAAAATGAGGTCCACTGTGAACGCGGTGGAGCTCCCTCGGGAAGTACGGGGAGCAAACACGTTTCACAGTTGAGGCTCGGACTGTCCATCTACTGAAATTATACTAAAGCAGCCCAACCCCTTGGTCCTATTGCAAACCCAGCAATTCGTCCGGACGAACGACGGGTCCACTGACAGGGAAAGGGTTTAGAGAACCATGAAGATCTCGGGTCCGTGGGGGAGTTCGCGATAGAATAGGCGCCAGAGGCGCAAATGAGCATTGCGGAGCAATCGCGAGCGCCTGGCTTTCCCTTTCAAGCAGGTCAAAGATCGTGTCACACAGCGCAGCCAGCATCTTCCAACTTGGCAAAGATTCGACTTCTTATAGACTTCTTACCAAAGAAGGCGTCTCGGAAGAGACCTGGAACGGGCGCAAGATGCTGGTCGTAAAGCCTGAAGTCTTGACGATGCTGTCAAAAGAAGCGTTCAAGGAGATCGCGCACTTCCTCCGTGAGTCGCATTTGAAGATGCTTCGCACTATCCTCGATGATTCAGAAGCGTCGGCAAACGACAAATTTGTCGCTCTCGAGCTGCTGAGAAACGCCGCAATCGCAGCGGGCGGAACCCTGCCGATGTGCCAGGACACAGGCACAGCCATTGTCGTCGCACACAAAGGCGATCGTGTCTGGACCGACGGCGATGACGCGGAAGCGATCGCTGAGGGAGCGAAAAAAACGTATGCCGAGTGCAATCTCCGCTACAGCCAAATGGCTCCGCTGAGCCTGTATCAGGAGGCTAACACTGGTTCGAATTTGCCGGCGCAGATCGAGATTTACGCCGAGCATGGTGATGCCTACGAGCTTTTGTTCATCGCCAAGGGTGGCGGTTCCGCCAATAAATCCTTTTTGCTGCAAGAGACGAAATCGGTTTTGAACCCCGAATCGCTTCGCAAACTGCTCACGGACAAGATTGCGGGACTTGGCACATCTGCATGCCCGCCCTATCACTTGGCGATCGTTATTGGTGGACTGTCCGCCGAGATGACACTCAAAACTGTGAAGCTCGCAAGTTGTCATTATTTGGACAGTCTCCCGACCGAAGGCGACAAGACCGGTCGCGCATTTCGCGATACCGCGCTAGAAGCCGAAGTTTTGGAGATAACGAGAAACATCGGCATAGGCGCGCAGTTCGGCGGTAAGTATTTCTGTCACGACGTTCGCGTCATTCGTCTGCCCCGCCATGGCGCCAGCCTTCCCATAGGTATCGGCGTCTCATGTAGCGCAGACCGCCAGATAATGGCAAGAATCGATTCCAAGGGCGTTTGGCTCGAAGAGCTGGAGCATGATCCCGCGAAGTTTCTCCCGGAGATTGAAGAGAAAGAACTAGCAAGCACGGTGATCAAGGTCGATCTAACGCGACCGATGCAGGAGATTCGCGCGGCTTTGTCCGGCAAGCCTGTCGGCACGAGACTAATGCTTACCGGGACACTGCTGGTCGCTCGCGACATCGCGCACGCGCGATGGAAAGAGATGATTGAGAATGGACAGGAGTTGCCCGAATATACTAAGCAACATCCGATCTATTACGCTGGTCCGGCGAAGACGCCGGCGGGATACGCCTCTGGTTCGTTCGGACCAACAACTGCCGGTCGCATGGACTCGTACGCCGATCTCTTGATGTCGCGCGGCGCCAGTTTGATCACTCTGGCGAAAGGAAACCGAGCTAAAAATGTGCGTGAAGCTTGCGGACGTTGGGGTGGCTTTTACCTTGGCACCATTGGCGGTGCGGCTGCCCGATTGGCTCAAGATTCAATTCGCAAAGTGGAAGTCATCGACTTCGCCGAACTCGGCATGGAAGCTGTCTTCAAAATCGAGGTCGAAGATTTCCCGGCATTCGTTATCATGAACGATCAAGGCGAAGACTTTTTCGCCAACGTGCTCGAACAACGAGTGGCGCTGAGCAAATAATTTCGACGAAAGCTAACAAAATTAGGTTTGCAGGAAGGCAGTACCGTCCAAACTGGATACCGGTATCCTCAGTGGTCGAAAACGTGGAGCGGCATCCTATGCGCCTTTGCCCTATAGCTTGACCAATTGAGACGACCGGTCTAGTATTTCTGCTGCAAGGTTTGTCGCTAATGGCAAGCCCAGTAATCACACCGTGAGGAAGCGACAATGGTCGACAAAGTAGCGCTGGTTTCGGGCGCAAATAAAGGCATTGGCAAAGAAGTTGCCCGGCAACTAGGCAAAAAGGGATTCAAAGTTTTAATTGGCAGCCGCGACACAAGTCGTGGTGAGGCAGCCGCGGACGAGCTACGCAAGGACGGCATCGACGCAAAAGCAGTACAACTCGATGTCACAAGCCAGGCTTCTATCGATAAAGCGATTGATTTTATCGAGAAAAATCACGGTCATCTTGATGTACTTGTAAATAATGCAGGTATCCTCAGTGATACCGCAGCCGGTATCGATACAAGTGTCGATTCGGTTGAGACCACTTTGCAAACAAACTTCGTTGGCCCGTTACGCTTGTTGCAAAAATCAGTTCCACTGCTCGAAAAATCAGGAGCTGGAAGAGTAGTAAACGTCTCGAGCTCATTAGGATCGCATTCAAAAATGGCTGATCCATCGTCAGGGTTTTCTGGGTTTCAATACGTGGGATACAGCACCTCCAAATCGGCACTGAACATGCTCACAATCATTGCAGCCGAGAATTTAGCGTCTAAAAACATCAAGGTGAATGCAATCTGCCCCGGCTATGTGGCGACGGATATCAACAACAATTCGGGACCGAGATCAGTCGAACAGGGAGCGGCGATCGTAATTAAAATGGCTACATTGCCGGAAGATGGGCCAACCGGCACATACGTCAACGATGACGGAACCATCCCCTGGTGAGACAACGGTAGCAAAGCAACATCAAAAGCGGAGCGCTGGGACGCCCCGCTTTTGGATTCCGAGGAGTAAGACTAAGTAACTGCTCCAATCGAATCGTTATCAATGTAGCCGATCATTTCCGAACCGTACGGCGTTAGTGTGTTCGTGGTGCCATCTTGGGTCATGGCGTCCGAACCATTGGCCTCGTTGTTGCCATTCCAAGTCCAACCAACGGCACCTTGGACAATGCCTTCATCGTTGGCGGTTTGCACAGCATCGACTGCACCTTGCGCGTTAGAGTCAACGTTTGTTCCATCAGTGGAATCACCGTATTCACCAATGACGAATGGAATCGCCTGCTGTCCGCCGGAGCCGTTCGACTCGGTGATCCCGCTGGCGCCTCCCATCTCATTTTGAATGGCGCTGACATTGTCAGCTACGCTATTATCGCCGCTTGTTTCCCATCCGTAGTAATGAATATCCCAAGCAACGTTATCCATATTTGAGTATGCCGAAGGATCAGCTTGCTGCGGGCTGAAGAAACCACCGCCCTGCGCTTCGAGCATAATCATATTGTTGTTGCCGGTATCACGAATGGAATTGTAGATGCCAGTTTCCTGATCCACTACTGCTTGCTCGTCATTGGGATCGTTTGGTTCGTTGGCGGTTCCAAACCATACATTCGCATTATTTGTGTTCGCCGCTGCAATTTGAGAATACCATTGCTCTTCGTTTGTTAGATCCTGTCCGGTATCAACGTTGGACGTAGTACCGTCGGTGCCACCAGAAGTATGGTCCTCAACTTCAACCACAACATTGGGATTGATGCTCTGGAAGGCTTGAATGTCCGCTTGTATGTCGGATGGAGTGTCTTCGCCAGGGGTCGAAGCTAACCGAATGAAATTCAAGTCGGGCATTTGCTGCATAATGGTGGATGCCTCTGCTTGAGCCTGAGAGGCGTAAACGGCTACGCCTTTTGCATCGAAGGGCTGTCCGTCCGGTCCAATGATCTGTCCGTTGATAACGCTGTAATTGCCGGTTGCCTCACCGGTGCCCGTTGCTGTAGACCCAGTGCCCGTGCTGTCACCACCAGTCGCGCTCGTTGTAGTTCCAGTGCTCGTGCCGTCACCACCGGTCGCGGTCGTCGTAGTTCCAGTGCTCGTGCTGTCACCACCAGTCGCGCTCGTCGTAGTTCCAGTGCTCGTGCCGTCACCACCGGTCGCGCTCGTCGTAGTTCCAGTGCTCGTGCCGTCACCACCGGTCGCGGTCGTTGTAGTTCCAGTGCTCGTGCCGTCACCACCATCAGCCAAACCTCCGTCGCTGCCATGATGGCAGCCACCGAATCCACTGGAGGTGTCGCCCGATTGTCCACCGAACATTTGCTGCGACTGCCCCAGCATCTGGGAGTCGAAGTTCATGACCGCTTCTGCCGTAGTGCTCAATGCTGTTTGAAATTGAGTCTGATCTGCAGCACTCAAACCCGTGTCCATACTTCCTAATTGGTTTATGTCTTGAAGCAAGGCAGAAGAGTTGCCCAATACTGAATTCAGGTCGTTCATATACTGATGCGCTGGATTCGAGGACTGTCCGTCACTCCCCGTATTCAGTCCGGAAGGAAGCGAGCTGTCCTGATAGAAATTACTCTTCCCTTCCGTGCCTACGTCTTGCGTCGTAAGTTCTTGCGGCGCTCTGTTCCAGTTATCTCTGTCTGAATCCTGAATTGCCGCATCATTTACATTGCGATTTAGGTTCTGCTGTTTTTGCCCGTATTGTATTTGTTGCTGTTCTGAATTCTCATTCTGCTGGGACGTGTTCGAATCCATGACTGTTGCCATAGCTTGATACCTGTAATCTTAGTAAGGGAGAGAAGTTACCTTGTATACCTGACTCGCGAACGAACATCGCGAATCGAGAGGTGGCAGTCAGGTATCTGGAATAATCACACGTCGTCGGTGACATTGTTGTTACTCCGATGCGCTTGGTCCATAAATTTTGTTCGCCAGGGAGATGGCTCGAACCCAAAGACCATCCGGCATATCGGCAAACCATCCTATATTCGGATTACAGAAACCGCCCAATGGGTTTTCATTTGAATGTCTCTAAGCCGCAAATGCATGCTCTGTCTGATTGCGGCGTGCTTTGCACTCCGATAGGGGACAGCCTTCTCCGCCGCCCAAGACGATAGACCGAGCCGGGAGAGAGTTTGGTCGACGCCAGAGTGAGCGCAGCGCCAAGGAAGTAATGGGTCAGATTCTTGGCTACCCCCTCCAACAAGGGTGTCACCGGGAGCCGCTTATATGCCGAAAAGCCGGAATCAGACCCGAAACAGAGCAATATGGAACCAAAAAAGCACGATTAGCGACCTATGGCTCATCAACAGCGAATACTGAGGACTATTAAGTCAATTCGTAACGCACCAGCCTTGCTTTGCCCGTACGTAAGACACTTCCTGTAAAGTTGACGAACTCAGAGAGACAGATTTTTGATGGAAGATACCGGGAAAAAAGGCTTGGTCATGATTGCCGACTCCGATAGCAATGTGCGGGCTCTGGTCGGTCGCTTTTTGACGGAATCAGGATACGCGGTTACGTTTGCCACGAATGGTTACGAGGCGCTGGACGCCGCTCGCAAATCACGCCCTCTGGCAATTTTTGCCGACATACTTTTACCGCGACTCGACGGACTAGCACTATGCCGCTTGCTCAAGAGCGATCCTGCAACCGCGCAAGTCGTAACGGTGATCGTACTCAGTGTGTTGGCAGCTGAAGAGAAAGTAAAAAGAGCTGGCGCAGACGCTTATATCCAAAAGCCCCTTGAACGTAGTCGCATTTTGGCGACGTTGGAAGAAGCGTTCACACGGAGCAACACCGATGGTTGAAAAGAAAACTTCCGTTAGTACGGGAAATCCACAGATGGACGCGATCCTTAACGGAGGCTTCCCGACCAACTCTATCAACATAATTATGGGACAGCCCGGCACGGGCAAAACAGTATTTGCCGAACAGATGATTTTCCATCAAGGCACCGCCGAAGATAGACCAATTGTTTATCTCACTACACTTTCAGAGCCGGTAGCGAAAGTTCTCACATACTTGCAGCGGTTTGAGTTTTACGACGATGACAAAATTGGGTCTTCGATTCACTATGGTGATATAGGCGATGAGCTTTCCGAGAAGGGCATTGATTGTGTAGTGCCACGCCTGGAAGACTTAATCCACACAGTTGCTCCCAAAATTATCGTCATTGATTCTTTTCGAGCCTTGCATGATTTGGCAGAATCGACGCAATCCATGCGCCGAATGTTGCATAGGATGACAGGACTTCTCACCGCTTTCGAAACAACCGTGTTTTTGATTGGTGAGTATACGGAGGAGCAGTCCAGAACGCTGCCTGAATTTGCCGTTGCCGACGGTATTATTCAATTTCTCCGTAATCCGCAAAGCACCAAAGACGAACGATTCGTGCGGGTGCTCAAACTGCGGGGAAGTTCTTATCTCGAGGGTCTACACGCTTGTCGCATTACAAACAACGGGGTGCAGGTCTTCCCCCGATTAATCACCCCGGATGTGCCCAGAAACTATGAGGTACAAAACACTCGCGTTCCCAGCGGAGTCGACGGCTTAGACAAAATCATCGGCGGCGGATTTGCTCAAGGCAGCGCCACATTACTTGTTGGTCCATCAGGCGCTGGAAAGACGACCTGCGGACTTCAATTTGCGCTTGCCGGGCTCAATGAAAACAAAGGACGCAGCTTGGTCCTAAATTTCCAGGAAAACCCAACACAACTGGCACGAAGTTTGATGAATCTGACCGGGAAAGAAAAGCCGCCAGAAGGTTTGGAGCTGATTTATATGTCGCCGGTCGAAATGCAAGTAGACAGTGTGATTGTCAGTCTTTTCCGACGCATCGAGAGCGACAACATTGGACGGATTGTTGTGGACTCGATAGGCGATCTGGCGATGGCGACGAGTGATGCAGACCGATTGCACGACTTTCTCTATGCTCTCGTGCAGCATTTCGCTATGAAAGGCGTAACCAGCATGCTGACTTTCGAATCAATAGACGGCATTACGCAAAATGGCTCTGACGCGCGATTAGGGCGCGTCAGCTACATGTCTGACAATATTATTTTGATGAATTTGAACCATGATTCGAAGCCACCCCGAACGATAACCTGTATCAAAGCGCGCGGCACACACCATGACCTCGCAGCGCATGAGTTTCATATCGCCGCAGATGGACTGCACATTCACTAGTCGCTATGCGAATCGCAGTCTTAGCTGACACACACATACCAAAACGCGCTGCGACACTGCCAGCAGCCGCATGGCAGCTGCTCAAAGGAGCCGATGCAATCATTCACGCCGGTGACGTGCTGACGCGATCGTTTCTAGATGAATTAGCTAAGATTGCGCCCCTCTATGCAGTTCGCGGCAACAACGATACGACTTTAGAGGAGCTGCCCGAATCATTAGAGCTCAACCTCGGCGGTATTCCAATTGCGGTAATCCACGACAGCGGCGACAAAAAGGGGCGCGCCGCACGTATGCGCAGGCGCTTTCCAAAGGCGCGCGTTGTCGTGTTCGGTCACTCGCACATTCCATGGAATGAAAATTCGGACGGCTTGCTGCTCTTCAATCCCGGCTCACCAACCGACCGTCGCAAACAACCTGAATGCACTATGGGCATTCTCACAGTCAATGCGAAAGACGTACACGGTGAAATCATTGCGCTACCAAGTTAGCGTAAAGCGACAATGTCGCCACCGCGATCGGGCAGGCTGAGCCGCGCGAGGCGGCTTCAGCCTGAAACAGATTGCGCTGACGTTATGCAAAAACGAAAAACGCTATTTTGAATACGGGTCCGATCAATGGGATGCTGCAAAGAATTGTCTCTGCCATGCAAATGCACGCTTTGCTGAATAATCTGCCAAATACGGTTCTATTGCGGTTCTTCATGACCCGCCCTCCTAAACGATTATGTGGAAATCACGTCTGAGCGGGCGTAAAAAACGCAGGCTTTGCTGTTCACTACACAGTGAGCTTCTCAATTGTAAAAAGTGCGAGCCTGGTCCCTACGCCCGGCTTCTACTCGAAGGGCGTGCCAGGAGCTTTGCTAGCAAATATGCATCGACTCTTTTCGCGATGAACATACGGCTTTCTCCAGGACAATTGGGACTAATCTCTATTAGCCAGTCTAACCCGCCCCATGCAAAATGCGCAACACGCATCCACAGGTTTTTAAGCAAGCATTCAACTTTCGTCATTCGGCAAAGGTAGGATGTTGCTGATGTTCGCATTCGATTGTATGCCTTCGAGCCTCTATCGACTATGAGTTGCTTCAACCGACTTTGGACTTTTTGAATTTGAGAGAAGGTGACTGTTTCTGCACACTTTTGAGTTCTGCCTGGTCACCACGCAAACTAACAGCAAGTTTTTCCGGCAATCGACTGGTTTTGACTTCAAACATTAAACTCAACGAGGGCCCAAACAGTATCATTACTAATCTAGCCGACTTTTATCCCGTTGGGCGGTCAGATAGTCTTATGAGCTTTAGTAAGATAGTTCATCTCAGGTGTATCTCTTCCAGCCGGCACATAAGAATCAGGCATTTCCATAAATGTGTGGCGCTGCCTGGTTCAATTGCGATCTCTTCTCGCCTTCCGTCAGTCGCCACAAGCAAAAACCAAGGGCTGATAGATATGCATCGTTTGCAGTATCTTTCGCCGGTGCTTAGTATCACTTTCTCATGGGAACAGTTCTTTAGTCCTTCGGGCCCGTTCGACCAACCCAGCTTCTTTATCTCATGGTACCGCATGTGGTGGCTCCGCCCACCAATGGGGTATATCATCCGTCGCGACGTAGCCACCCACCAATTGTCTGCGCTGGCGAAAAATGCGATTGCAGGTTGTTCTTCCGGCTCCAGCGGCATTCTGGTGCTCAAAACTTCTCGAACTTCCTGATCGAATGCTGAAATGACCTTAGTTGATGTGCGCGCCTTAGGATACTTAGCGAATACAAACTGCATCCTTCGCACTCTATATGTATCCGAACCCGTGGGCGAGTCCCCAGAATTTACTGTCTGTATTATGTCGGTAGGCGGTTCCATGGTCCCAGTCTATGGCCGGTGTGCATGTTGGTTAGCATACACGAACGGGAAGATTTGCGGCAATCTGAACAATCTGACTAAAGTTAGAGTTGCAAGTGCACTTTCATTCCGGGAGAGTACGAATCTGTGGATGCCAAATATTCATTAACTTGATCCATGTTCCACTTCTTGAACGGAGACGTTCTGATCGCGAGTAAGTCATTGACCTTGCATTGAATGTCACTCTGAATGTCATCAGCGATTTTTTTCATTAGGTCAATGTCGCCAGCCGCCTCAGGCGGATATTTCAGATGAAACGGACGCCACACGCACGTCATAATTCTTACTGGAAGCGGAACGAAGTTAAATGGAAAAGGCAGCCATGGCCAGAAAGGAGTGATAGGAAAGTATGGTGCGTTCATCACTTTTGCAAGTGGTTTGATGTTCGCCAACATCGGATATATCTCGTCACCGCCTATGGTGACAACTGGAATCAACGGCGAGCCAGTTTCAATGGCGGCTCTGACAAAACCGGCATGGAATTCAACCAGCTTGTACCGGTTTTTGAATAACTTGCCGGTGCCTTTTTCGCCCTCTGGGTAGAGAAACACCAGGTCTTGCTCCCGCAGCAATTTCGTCGCTGTGTCATAGCAAGCCGGAATACATCCATATGCACGGAGCGATTTTCCGACTAACGGTGCCTTTAACAGAAATTTCGTGACAAGAAAGCGAATCCGACGGGGCTCGGGATGGTAATTGATTAATCCATCGTAGAGAAGGTACCCGTCAATTGGCAGCACTCCGGAATGATTGCCGAACAGAATGGCGTTTCCTTTCGCTGGAATATTCTCAAGCCCAGCAATTTCGACCTTAAACCATCGCTGATATAAAAGGCGAATGAAGGCTTCTACGGCGGCAAACGGGCCAGGATCGAAGCCAAACTCGTCGGCTTCATTTTCATAACGTTCAAAATACCGCGTTCGCGAAGAACACTCGGTAGCCTTGCCTTGCATTAAACTTTCCATTCAACCACCCGGCAGCTCAACTATGAATCCTTAAAACGGACGCAAATTTCGTTCGGTTAGTTCCTGGCTCATCCTCGACCCCAGTAATATACCTCGAAGGGCCTATGGCAGTAAAATCGAATCAAGTGGACTAAGAATGAATGCTGAAATTCACACACATAATTAGACTTCTAGGGGCCACAACGTGCGGATTACTGGTTTCCGCAGCGGACGCGCCATGGCACGAATCGACAGTGCCTCTGAATGGCGCAGTAAAGCAAATTACCGTTCGCGTCCGACAGTCACATCCCTACTTGGCCGAATATGAATATCAGGTTTCCGGCAAATTGTCGAACGGGAAATCATTCACCCAAGATCTCTCGCCTCAAAACGGTGGGGATGTTGTTTTGACCATCGATCAAATTCCAGGTCACGGTGCCTCATCCGGCTATCTTCGTTTTCATCAGGTTGCCGCGCAGTTCGGAATCACCGACGATGTTTTGAATCTTGATTCTGGCCGCCTCGTCAAGACAGCCGTAGATCAAGCTCGAGTTAGCCCAATCGGATACATAGACCTCGACCTGAAATTTCACACCGCCTGCAACTGGGCGTTAGAACACACCGAAGTCGCCATGGCGCTGCACTCGCGAAATTTCAAGGCGATTCCCGATTTGGTAAAAAGTGAACTTGCGAATGCTCAAGCAACGAAGAACAATGATGTCATTGCGACTGCTCTTTGCGATCAAGCTTGGTCACAGGATCTTTGCGAGACCGGCACGCCCGAAGCAATTGAGCGGACGTTCGCCGAAGCGATCGCGCTCGCGAACGATCGATCGAGCGATGCAAGCGCTGATTCCAAATGGTCGATTCTGTGCCTATTGGCGCGATTTTATGAAAAGCAGCACAACTTCAACAGAGCTGCCATCTGTATTGAACGAAGTATCGATAGCGCACAAAAATCAGATGCGGGCGATAAACAAACAACAGTACGCGATCTGAAATTCATTTTGGCGCGCGAACAACTTCTGGCAGGTCGCCAAAGCGAAGCAACCACACTGATTAAATCGATCAATCAGGCCCGAGGACGTGACACTGAGCAAGCGGAAATGGATTGGCAGGCGTCGTATCCACACATAGCCCTGCTGGAACATGAAATCGAGTTGCGTCTTAAGACAGACGCAAGCAGCAACTCGTGCCATGTTATAGCGACCTTCAATCTTCTCCCCTCCAAAGGACCGATCTCTGACTTCAAAATAGTTTCGCAAAGTCGTCCGGATTGTTCCTTTGAGGCTTATAAAGCCATCTTAGGGGCTGGACGTCAGATGCCGGGGCGGCTGCCAACGCAGGAGACGGTCCATTGTGATGTTGAACTATCCGCTACTCGAGATGGTTCCATCGTAATTATCCGCAGGCAAAAATAAAAGAAGAACCGTTCGCGAGAGGAAGTGATTTATGGCTTCCCAGCAATGGCTTCTTTGAAATCGTCATGTTCAAATGCCGAGGACATACGTTCGATTTCTCTTGAGGGCAAACCAAGATCTGCAGCAACGCCACGCCAACCGCTGACTGCCGTTGCAACTTGATAGGCAATCTGGCGCGCCTCATCCTTCTCGATTTCGAAATATCCGCTCACTTGCATTGCAAGTGCCAAGGATGCTGTAGTGTCATCAAGATCGATGGCGGTGCTGAGCACCCGCGGTTTAATGTCGACCGGAACCGGATTGAGATCATAGGCCGGTGAAAGCCGCCAACCAGCTGCATCGCTATATAAGAAACCGTGATTTCGCAAATGATCGTCGGTGTTAGAGATCAAGATACTTAAAACGATGCGGCGCCACAACATTTTTATGTCATCTCTCGGCGCCGCGCCGTACTGGCGCAGTACATCCACAAACTCCATATAGCTTCTTTGCTCGTTATCTGTTGCATTTAGCATGCTCATGGCAGACACAAATGGGAGACGATTTTTTCCTTTTCGATCAAACCGAGACGACAGCAGAACGTTCTTTTTCCCGACGGTCTCCAATCTCCATGTCGGCACCGTGATATCGGCTTTGAAGGCGAGTGTAAGGGCGACGGATTCCCACAGCACGGCATTGATCTCGTCGCCCACACTAGGAAATTTGGCTATTAACAACTGCCCATCGCGATCGCGCACAGATGCCTTCGGTCGAGCGCCTCCGAGAGATGAACCCGGCGCGAGCAACAGCCGTAGGTCTTCATCTGATTCTTTGTCACTCGATACATGCTCCGCTGCGGAGAGCAGCCGGGGGAGTTCTATCAATGGCGGTATTTTCGTCTTCTCACTCTGTGCCAGAAAAGGTCCGCCCCTATTCGCAGCAAAACGAAGTGCACCTTGACGCGCTTCATCATCAACCATCAGCAAGTAATCAATCTCACGAAGGGTCCTGGGCGTTTGCCCCTCACGTTGTGCGCGGCGACGCTCGAATCGCCGCATCAACACACGCCCCCACCGATCGGGCGCCGAATCGCCGATCGCACCAAATAGCCCTCGCTCGCCCAGATGAAACGGTCCGGGACCAAGAGTTAGCGCTGGCTCTATTGCAAAACGATTCGGATTGGACAGCCATTCCTTGTCATATTCGAACGTTGCGCTGTCTTTTTCTTTGCGCGTGCGTGTCCATAGCCGCCCCACAAACTGCGGCTTGCCGAAAAGATCGACGTAGACCAATGTCTCTTTGTCGCTCATGATCTTTCCGACTCATCTAATGGCGGAATGTGCGTGCGGGGCAGTCGTATCCGCTTCGGCAGGCGCTCTTCTTCGAGCTGGCGGCCAAGTTCATCGTCTCGAGCGTCTGCCAAATCTCCGACACGCTCGATCATGCCGAGCACAAACAAAATAGTCGCGTAGGTACCCAGCGATACACCAACATCGCCGTTTTCGATCTTATACAGGGTGGTGCGACTAATGGACGCCCGCTCTGCCAGAATTTTGGTTGGTATTCGGCGCCGCAGTCGAGCGTCCCGAATGTCCTGTCCAAGCTTGCGCACAGCTCGACGAACAGGAATAGGAATCGCAGACTGAGCGTTCAATTCGGCCATAGCGTCCATTATCACTGACTTTACAGCCTGTAGCGTACACTTTATTAGACCTTATTGTCAATTCAAACGATTTCCCAACTTTACTTTAAGCGGAGATTATTGAACGCTATCGACTGTAACGTCCATTATTATAGACATTACTGGAAACCCTGACCGCGCAGTGCGACTGCGGACGAGTCGCAACAGCCTCTCAGTCTGTGCCAAAATTGAACTCATCCAGGAAGGAAACTGCAGTGGCGCAAAACTGTCACAGAAAGATTCTGCAGCTCAGCATTTTGACTCCTGTTGCGCTTGCGACGACACTATTTGTTGGTTTCTTTTTCTGCCCCGAAGCAAAAGGAAGCGATACGACTGAGACGGACAAAAACCATGCAGCCGATTCAATTGAAAAAAATCCACCGCCCCAGCTGACGCTGCAAGAACGCATGTATTCGTTTGCCGGCGAGCATGCGATCAAGTCAGAGGCTGACCTCAATAAACAAATCGCCCTTCATCCAAATTCGCCGACCCTGCTGCTGCAACTTGGACAGGCAGATTATCTCGACGGCGATGCAGATAATGCTTTTACCTGTTATCGAAAAGCGCTTGCGGCTGATCCAAAGTGCGCGCAAGCACACATCGGCTTGAGCCGCGTGTATTTTGCAATCGGCAAAGACAAGCAGGGATACGAAGAACTACAAAAGGCGGTCAAAGATGGCAATCAGGATATCGCTTCAAGCGCACTCTGGGAGTCAGCGTTTGTGCACATGCGCCACGGTGAATACGAACCCGCGCTCGCTGATTTTGATAAAGCATTCAAAAAGGGGCTGATTGGAAAGGTAAAAAATGCAACCGCACTTCTAGAACGGTCTGAAATCTACAGTGTACAAGGCAAGCAAGAGTTGGCATTGGCGGATCTCAACCAGGCGTATAAGCTTGAGCCGAATGAAGTACTCGTGCGGAAAGACCGTGCAGTGGTTTTAGGACAACTCCACCGGTACAAAGAGGCATTGGCCGAATGTAACGCTGCACTGGAGATAAGCAGAAAATACAGCACCATCTCAGTCGGGCCAATGCTCACGTTGAGAGGAGATATTTACCGATCCCTGGGTCGCAACGACCTTGCAGTTCTAGATTACAGAGCGGCAAAGAACGCGCAGGCAGATGATTTCACTCTCGTGCCATTTCGCTCCCGAAAATAATCCGAAGATTACTTCGCCGGCGAACTCTTTGCCTGTTTGTGGGGAATTTTCGCGCTAAGCGCATCGAGATCTTTTTGCATCTTAGCGATATCGTCAGGGGTGAGAGTACCGTTCCGTTTCAATTTCAATTTTGCTTCTTTGCGCGCCACTCGTGCCAGTTCACTGCGCAACTTTTCGGAATCTTTGACAGTCAGATCGCCGGATTTTTGTGCAGCATTGATGTCTTTCATTTGCTGGGCCTGACGTTGATCCACAGTCCAAGTTTTAGCCAGCGACGGTGCCGCACACATCGTTAGAAATCCAATCAGCGACACGACAAACAACTTCAGTTTCATAACCAACCACCTGTCCAATTTCTACGGATGCGAAGTAATGCCTTTTCGAGGCGAGTTTGATTCGTTGCGAATCCAATCAATAACCAATTGCGAAAGCTGCGGTGTGAGCTGATTCTCTTCGAGAAGAAGATGTTCTCCATCTCCGACAACCATCAACAGCTTATCCTGGCAGCTCAATTCATTGAACAGGTCAATGGTGCCTTCAGGCTTCACCAGCTTATCTTTAAATCCGGCAAGCATAAGAGTTGGCGTCTTTCTAATTAAGGCTGCCGCATCTACGTTGCCCTTCATAAAGTCGTTAAACTGCTTCAGCTCCGCCGGTGTCAGTTTCATGTGATTATTCGGATCTGCCTTCATCGCCTTGCGCAATGCCAGATTTCCGGTCGCTCTGTTCACAACTTCGGTGTCTAAATCCATGGGCTTGTTCTTGTCTTCGAGGTATCGCATACCGACGATAAGCTCTGATGACAACTTGCGATAACGATCACTGGAAGGAACCGAGCATAAAAGACCATCGACCAAATCCGGATTTCGAGAGGTCTCTCTCAGCGCGATGGCGCCACCCATGGATTCACCAACCAGGAAGACGGGGACACCGGGATACGCCTTGCGAAGGCTGTGCAAAGCGGCTTCTAAGTCAGCGAGGCACGCTTCAAAATCCACTTGACCGTCGCGCTTCTGAAGCCACGCGCCGAATCCTCGAACATCGACCGCGTAGACAGCGACTCCTCTGCCCGCCATATTCCTTCCGAATTCAGAGTACGACTTACTGCTAAAACCTAGCCCATGCACGCACAGCATGACTTCTTTCGGTCTCTCAATCGGAATCCAAGAACGACATGGCACCTTTACGTTCTTGCTCCAGATCGGAATGCGGCTTGAGCCACTGGTGGCGTCTCTGCGAACTCCTCCCGCCTTCACCTTCGTGGAGTCGAGAGCAAACGTAAGTGGAGGGCACATCAGCAGGCTTAAGACAGCCATGACCGATGCCATTTTTCCCGTAATTGACATTGCGCTCCTATTCCTCGTCGACCAAAATCTGTAGCAGGCGCGTGCACCCGGCGCCGCCCATCAATATAGATTTTCCGGCGGCGATTTTGTGTGAGTATCGGGTAATCAGACAGCGCTCAAAAAGCAGCGTGGCTTGCTTCCAGGCGGAAGGGGTGCTAACCGCGGGCTCCAGGTTTACACGAAAGATGCACATATAATGGGTAGATTGTGGATATAACAGTGAGCCACACTCCCGGCTCACGAGTACAAGCAGTGTCAAGCAGCCCGATTGCAGGTCAGGTGTCCATGAAGACAATCTCCGCAATTTTGATCGCGTTGCTGCTGCTCGGGACACTGCCGGCGGCCCAGGCATCCGGCTCGGTGAAAGGCTCTGCAAAGTCGACCGCGGCGCACCGCTCGGCGGCACAGGCGGCTCGCACGCTAACCAGCGAAGAGCAAGCTATACATGTGCTGAATAGACTAGCTTTTGGTCCTCGTCCGGGTGATTTAGAGCGAATTCGCTCAGTCGGAGTGTGGAACTACATAAATCAACAGCTGACACCAAGCAGCATCGCTGACCCGCTCGAAGGGGTTCGGTTCGGACCCATTGAAGCTTCTCGCAAACGTCCTCTGGAGCTGCTAGCCGACTACCAGCAGTTTCAAGCCGATCAGCGCAACCACAAAATGAACTTCGCGGACAATGTTGTTCGTGGGCGTCGACCTCAAAGCCAAACGATGGCCTTTTACCAGAACCTGGGACGCGAATATCAGACTGCAAAGCTTCAGCGTGCGATATATAGCCCGCGGCAACTACAAGAAGTGATGACCGAGTTTTGGTATCAGCATTTCAACGTGTGCATCAACAAAGACATCGATCGCGCTTGGGTAGGACCGTATGAAGATCAGGCGATTCGGCCATATGCTCTCGGTCGCTTCAGAGATTTGGTCGGCGCCACGTGTCACCACCCTGCCATGTTGTTCTACCTGGATAACTGGGAGAATACGGCGCCGAAGAGTGCGGGGGCGAAGGGCAATCAAAAAGGCCTCAACGAAAACTACGCGCGCGAACTCATGGAACTGCATACGCTTGGAGTCGACGGCGGATACACGCAGCATGATGTAATCGAACTGGCGCGTATCCTCACCGGTCTTGGATTTCAAATGCGTCCGGACATACAACCTAATCCGCAGATCGCCGCTGTAGGAAATTATGGTGCTTCATTCGACGCCTCTCGTCACGACTTCGGCGACAAGGTTTTGCTAGGCAGGCATTTCGCGGGAGCAGGCGAGGCAGAAGTTGAAGAGGCATTAGATTTACTTTGCCGGCAGCCGGCAACCGCGCGTCATATCAGTTTTAAAATCGCTCAGTATTTTATTGCCGATAATCCGCCAAAACCTCTTGTTGAGAAGATGGCTAGCCGTTTTATCGCCTCGGACGGCAACATAAGAGACGTGATGATCGAAATGATTCGCAGTCCCGAATTTTGGTCCGCGTCCAATTGTCAAAACAAATACAAGTCACCGTTCCGCTACGCGGTTTCTGCCATACGAGCATCGGGGGTGCAACTTCGCAGCTATGATCCGATCATCGATTTCCTCAATCAAGAGGGACAACCGCTTTACGCCTACCTGACTCCCGACGGATACAAGAACACAAAAGACGCATGGCTCAACTCCGATGCACTGCTGAAACGCATCAATTTTGCAATCTCACTAGCAGGAGGGACGTTGCCGAACAATTCCTACGCACCACCGGAGTACAGGCAATTAGGAGCTACAGTCTCCGGCAGTAAGTTCGCACCGCTTACGGTATCAACTATCATGACCCAGCCCGACGAATTACGTTCGGCATTATTGTTGGGCAGCCCGGATTTTATGTACTACTGACGGAGAATCCGCCCGAAGAGGCTTTGAGAGAGGCACCCAGGAGCATTTGAAATGGATAGACGTAAATTTCTACTGTTAGCAGCTCAAACATGCGCAAGCACGCTTGTCCCTCATTGCAGAGCGTGGGCGTTCAACAACGGAACTGATAATCCGGACACGCAGAAGTTGGTCGTCGTGATATTGCGCGGCGGTGTCGACGGTCTAAACGTAATCATTCCACACGGTGACAAACGCTATTACGATCTGCGTCCATCCATCGCTGTTCAACGTGGCAGCTTGATCGACCTTGATGGTCACTTCGGCATGCATCCATCCCTTTCCCCACTCCAACCTTTGTGGAAAAACCACACGCTGGCATTCGTGCACGCTTCTGGCTCGCCCGACCCGACGCGCTCCCATTTCGATGCCCAGGACTATTTGGAATCAGGCACGCCCGGCAAGAAGATCGCGTCAGGTTGGCTCAATCGCATGCTAACTCAAATACCGACGAAGGCATCTTCACCGATTCGCGCCATCAGCATCGGTCCTACGCTGCCTCGAATCATGTCGGGACCGTTTGCAGTAGCGACGGTTGCTCCTGAAATGAAAGCGCGCGCGCTCGAATCAGATAAGCCCGCTATTGCGCAAGCGTTCGATAAGATGTATTCAGACAAACATCAAGAGCTGAGCAAAATATACGGCGAAGCAATAAATGCCCACAAGGAAGTGTCTCAAGCCTTAGATGCCGCCGATCGCGAAGACAAACAAGAACAAATAATTGCCAATCATGGCGCACCATTGCCACGAAATTACAACTACTTCGGCAAGCAGATAGCAGCGCTGTTTCGCACTGATCCTTCAGTGCAGGTAGCGTTCGTCGACTTTGGCGGATGGGACACTCATATCAATCAAGGCAGCGCGCAGGGGCAATTAGCCAATCACCTTTCTTCACTTGCTTCGGGTTTGGCGGATCTATCCAAGGGGCTTGGTCCACTATATGCCCGCACCAAAATCATCGTCATGTCGGAGTTCGGGCGCACAGTGAAGGAAAACGGCAACAGCGGCACCGACCACGGGCATGGCAATGTAATGTGGCTGATGGGCGGACCCGTAAGTGGCGGCAAGGTCTTCGCGCGCTGGAGTGGTCTCAACGACGCAAATCTGTATGAAGGGCGTGATTTACCTGCGACGACGGATTTCCGCAACGTGCTCGTCGCGAGCGTTGCCGATCACATGCAACTGTCTTCGCAGCAAATCGCGAACATATTTCCGGACTTTGCATCGGCTGGCAATCCGTTCATTCAGTCGTGACATTTGAGCTTCACTGTCGGCCTTAGTGAAAATCGGCACTTCTGAGTGGAACCTAACTCCCTTGTACCGCGTCTCGACCCGGTATGTCGAGTACTAACCAGACGTCAACTCGTCTTCTCTAGCTCAGCGGTGAGCTAAGCGCGCGCCGTTCCCATCCAATTGAGAATAATGAAAAAACAACCAGATTACCAATGCATTGAAGATGGAGGCTCGAGCGCCTCGACATCGACGAGTAAAGCAGCCGGCGGTCGACTCTCCGAAGATGAAGTGCTTCGGCGGCTGTTTGCGCCCGCGAGCAATGCTCCAGGACGTCAAAATCAACCGACTATGGTGATTGTCTCGCATAAGACTGAACGCGCGGTGAGCCGTACTGATATCGAACAGCTGATCGCACAGGGGGTCGAGCAGCTCAAGAAGCACGGGGTGAAAGAAGGCGACAAAGTCACATTTTTCTGCGAGAACTCTCCGGAATTATACGCAACAATTTTAGCGTGCTGGTCGCTGAACGCTATGGCTGCGCTCATCGATTATCGAGCGCCTCACGCTGCCGTTTTGGCAATGAGCAAAAAGCTAGGCGCCAATCTGCTCGTCACGTCAAAGAATTTGTACAAGGTCTTCTTAATTGAAGCGAAACTGTTCGAAGTAGCCGGTCTGAAGGTGTTGGACATTTCGGATCTCGCCAGTTCGGAACAACCAAGCAATAACTCGCCACCCGATCTCGCGTCTCTTAACCTGGACGCACCTGCATTCGCGATTCTCACATCCGGGACTACAGGCACTCCAAAAACAGCCGTGCACAATCTCGGATCTCTGGCTCAGAATCTCAGCGATCTCATCGCAATGGCAGATCTGCAAGGGGAACTGACGGCATTAACACCGCTTCCGATCAGCCATATCTTTGGACTTACGGTGTTTCTCATAACACAGCTTCTCGGTATTACTGCAGTTCTGCCAGAGCTCGACCCAGATTTGTTCGTCGAATCCGTGCGTAAATATAAGCCACAGCTGATCGCCGCGTTGCCGCAGTTTTACGGCAAGTTGCTCTCAGCTTCGGATGGGATTGATTTGGACGATGCGCAAATGTTGTTGTGCGGCGGTGCGCCGATTACAATATCGCTCGCTCGCAAGTTCGAAGAAAAGTTCGGCAAACGATTGAACAACGGATACGGCTCGACAGAAAGCAAAATTGTGGCTCTGAACAAAGACGGGGAGGCTCCGCCTCTGTCCATTGGAAAACCCATATCCAGTGTCAAGATAGAGATAGTCGACGAGCAAGACCAAGTAGTGCCGGAAGGAAAAAACGGCGAAGTGCGAATAAGCGGTCCGATGTTGATGATTGGTTATCTCGACAATGAAGAAGAAACGCAGAAGGTATTGCGCGATGGACACTACTACACCGGCGACTTAGGTCGCTTCGAAGACGGCAACTTATTTATTGCAGGGCGCAAAAAAGACGTTATAAAAGTTGCAGGCGTCGTTGTACATGCAGCTGAAGTCGAAGAGGCATTGCGGAATCACCCTGCGGTCAAGGATGTTGCAGTTACCCCAGTTGAAAACAAACGTCTCGGAGAAGTTATCAAAGCCACCGTAGTCCTGGTTGACGACGGCGTCGCTGAAAAACTGACATCGAACAAGACAGATGAAAGGCAAGACGCGCAGCGCCAATTAGAGCGCGAGTTCAGAGCATTCTGCAAGCAACACCTGTCGCGCTATAAACGCCCAATGAAATGGGACTTTCCGGACCCGCACGAAGGTCTGCCGAAAACACTGGCTGGAAAGGTTGATAAAAAAGCCGTCAAAGCGCAATCCAAATTCAGCTTTGCAAAATTCAAAGGTATCATAAAACGAGCGGTCTCACATTCGTGATTTGCTTGCAACGTGATACATGAACTCGATGAGAGCTGAATTCGACTTTGGTCGCAACAAACTTGACTGTAGTTCAATTCTGGCGCAAATATGTGGACCGACCCAACGCGCGTTCGGCGCACCAAATAATGATCCAGTCACTTCGCCAAGATCAGGCTATAACCAATTCTGTTTTCAATCGATCCCAGGCTCTGTGCTTGCTCATGGCTTCGATAAATTGAGCAGCTAGTTCTTTCGGTTTTGCTTCGTCGCTAATCGCCATTCCGTTTGCAGAGGCAAACACTTTGTCCGTCGCTTTGTTAGCAACGCCGGTGCGTATTAAACAATCTCGAACAAACGTGGCACCTTCGCCAGAAGCGCAAATAGCTTTGCAGTGCTTATATGTTTCAATGACGAATAAGGCAGCGGCTGATTGCGATTCTAGAGTCTCGATGCTCGATTCGCCTCCCGGAACGAAGAGTGCATCGAAGAGTACCGACCTAACTGTGTTCAACGAGAAATCGACATGAACACCATCAACGGTGCCACCGTGAACGGCGACTATCTTGGGCATCGCTCCCGAGTTCGACAGTTCGGTCATCATGGTTTTTACAGCAGCTTTGTCAAATCCGTCGGCGACAAGTATCGCGACCTTTTTTGTATTCACGCCTGGAATAAGGTTGCGGATGATGCTCAGTGCAGGCGACGTTTTTGGGTTCGGCTTGCTTTTAGTGGGCTGATAGCTGTCAGCATTAGCATCCGCAGGAATCTGGCGATTCAGCGGCATGTCTATTTTCACCGGCACCTTTATTCCCAGGCCGGCGGCCACGCTTTTTGCCAGGTGAGCATCGATTTGTTCGAGGACACCAACCATGCGCTCTCGAATTTCGACGTGTTCGCACTTGCCCAACTCAAAGCGCAGCGCCTCTATTATATGTTCTTGCTCTAATGGCATTTGACTGTTATAGAACATCGTCGCCTGACTAAAATGATCCATAAAACTGTCAGAGCGTTCTCGAATCTTAGTGCCCTCAACCGGCTGAGGATAGCTGACATAGCCTCCCATTTTTGCCCCGGCTTGAAACGGGCAGCCACCGCCCAGGCTGTTCGGTTCATAACTTGATTGCCCTGCGTCAATCGTATGCCGCATATGACCATCTCGCTGATTATTCACTACGGGTGCGATTGACTTGTTGATTGGTAACTCGGCGAAATTTGGACCGCCAAGCCTAGATAGTTGTGTGTCGAGATAGGAGAAAAGTCGCGCCTGCATTAATGGATCGTTAGTCACATCGATACCGGGCACCAGGTGGCTAACGCAGAAAGCAACTTGCTCAGTCTCAGTGAAAAAGTTATCCGGATTTCGATTCAACGTCATTTTGCCGAGCATCTTAACTGGCACCAACTCTTCTGGAATTAGTTTGGTCGGATCTAAAAGATCAAAACCAAATTTGAACTCATCTGCCTCTTCGATAACTTGGACACCCAGCTCCCACTCGGGACCGGCGCCATTCTCGATCGCTTCCCAAAGATCACGTCGATGAAAATCCGGGTCGGCACCTGAAATCTTCACGGCCTCATCCCAGAGAACTGACTGCATTCCGAGCACTGGTTTCCAGTGAAACTTTACGAACCGCGATACTCCTTTCTTGTCAATCAATCTGAATGTGTGAACGCCGAACCCCTCCATCGTACGAAGACTGCGCGGAATCGCTCGGTCAGACATCAGCCACATAATCATGTGTGAAGCTTCGGTGGAAAGCGAAATGAAATCCCAGAATGTATCGTGCGCCGATGCTGCTTGGGGAATTTCGTTGTGAGGTTCTGGTTTTACGGCATGAATCAAATCCGGGAATTTAATGCCATCTTGAATGAAGAAGACGGGCATGTTGTTGCCGACCAAATCGAACACGCCTTGCTGCGTGTAAAACTTCACCGCAAAACCTCTCACATCACGGGCCAAATCGGTTGAGCCGCGAAAGCCGGCAACCGTAGAAAAACGAGCGAACAGCGGTGTTTTAACACCAGGCTGCAGGAACTCAGCGATGGTCAGATCTGCGCCGGTCCCGTACGATTCGAACACACCGTGCGCGCCGGCGCCACGCGCGTGCACCACACGCTCCGGAATCCGCTCGTGGTCGAAATGCGTGATTTTCTCGCGCAAGAATTGATCTTCGAGCAGCGACGGACCTCTTAGACCCGCGCGAAGCGAATTTTGGTCGTCGCGAATTCTAACTCCTTGATTAGAGGTCATCATTTGACCATCCGCCTGAACTACGGACTCTGATAGCCGAACCGTTTTATCGGTTTCTTCATGAGCCTCAGAAGCAGTATTTTTCGCTACTTTCTTAGCTGGACCTTTCTTGGCAGTCATTTCGGTTCCTCTAAATTGACAAATAAAGTTGCGGCAAACTCACTGCAACCATTCCGCGATGCCCGCAATTCATTGGCGAAGCAGAAAGCGCTTGTTTGCTTTCTCGTACAAGCTCGGCACTGAGAATCAATAGCCATAAGTGTAGACTAAAATGTACGCGCAGGTAGATTAATCAACTCCCCTTTAGTTGAACAATCTTCACACCGCACTCGCGAGTAAGATATGCCACCATTCGCACTCTTGACTTGCGATCGGGACCGACATTTTTTTCGTGTTAACGCACCAGTTTTAAGCATCGCTGGCTCCATTTATCTCGGTCCAACTCGCCAGAGTCGCTTTATCGTTTTTCGACAAAGCTTGAATTTTAGGCGCACCCGCCTCTAAGTCCCCGTAGGATCGTAATGCCTCATACCCCATCAGAGCAGCCACTGGCGTTCCATATAAGGCAAAGCTCCAAGGTCCCATGCAGCTTATCACCGCTGTGGGGATACCGACCGCGGCAGCAGCAGCACCGTAACTGAACATTTCGAGCTCATTGCCATGCTTGTTTTGCTCGATATAGCGCTGAGTATTTCCTTGGCTTAAGTCAGCGATTGTTTGCACCGCATCACGAGTCAAAGGAATCGCGCGCGCACTTATTACAGGGTTGTGTTCGTCAACTCCAACAAGCGGTAGTCTAGCCATGTTTGTCAGGTCATCAAAATGCCGCGCTGCAATAGCTGCAGCCGCTCGCGCTTGAGGATCATTCTCCGCCGATACAGAATAAGCAATCAGATCATTCTTGCTCATGCCTCGATACGGATCACTTTTGCTTTCCACATCGTCCTTTAGTACGCGCAGAAAGGTTTGTGGATCAGAGAAGACTTGTTGTGACAAGTCCACTCCAGCCGATGTGCGGGCTGTGCTCTCTTGTGTATCCTTAACAGTGACGTGCTTTTCCATAACCCCACCTCATAATTATTTCAATCCTGAAACTCGCTAATTTGTAGGTCTGCGCAAATCGACCGGCTTTCACCAGAACGCGATCGCAGCAAACTCTCCCCTGCTCAGGAGCCGGGAATGGCTGTCAACAACACGCTGCGCCACGGTTTGGCGCAGTTTGGACGTTTTGTAAACCGATCAGGTGCGCGACTGCAATAGCTGCAGCAGCTCAAGCTTGACGATTATCGTCCTCTGATGTTGAAGAGGGAAGTGTCTTGGTCTGGCACAGGTATGTGCAAACCGAATCTATACAAGTTGGTGTATTTCTGGACACGCTGTTAGCAAACATGGCTGAGCGCTGACTACTGACGCGTGCGGAGTTTGGCAAATAGACGATCGGCATTACGCCTGCGGTCCCTCGTCGTTACGACTCAAGTAGAATCGGCTGGCCAGTGAGCGTTACAGAGCCGGTGTAGTCTACAGTTTCTCCACCTAAAGTTTGATATTGCGTGTATCCAGCAGATGGAGTGTATTCTGCTGTCCCGTTCTCAGCCCAGGCGATTGTCTCTTGTTCGCCGTCGCGCATCAAAGTAGCAGTCCATACATCACCATCGTGATTCAAGTTGTCGAGTTGAGCTCCATCAAGCCATTTATCTGCTTGCTCATAGGCTTGCATGGCGGGGGTTGATGCTCCGCCGGGCTTTCCATCAGCGGTGAGCGTGCCCCACGTACTGAATCCGTAGCCGTAATAGCCAGGTGTCACTCCCGAGAACTCAGACAAAATCATTTTGCGCGCGAGGTAATCCGCTTGTGTTTGTGGGTCAGTGTTCCAGACATCCTTGCCGAATGAATCTTCTGAGTCGACCAGCGGATCGCTCGATAATCCATATGTATCCTTGATCTGCTTCATCATGGCTACATCTTGAGTTAACTGCTCAGGCGTCTGCGTGCTGCCATCAGTGTAACCGTGAAAATCCACTTGATTGATATCTTTGAGCAATCCGTCTTTACTCAACTGCGAGAAGTAGGTGTCGTCAAACGTTTGTATGCCCTGAACTCCAGTAGCGTTTGTGTCGAAGGAAAGGGCCGGTGAGGCGATCTTTGCCGTCGGATCGTATTCTTTGATGTCTTTGATCATAATCGCATTTATGTTTGCCAGCTCGGTGGCAGATTGTGTCCAATCATCTCCCGCCGAGGGCTTCCAGTACCCCGAGGCATTGGGCTCGTTCCACAATTCATAAGTGTCGATGCCGCCATTGCCGCCTGGTTTTTTTTCGTTGGCACTCCATTGAGCGAGCTTTTTCGCCAAAGCATCAATTGAAGCGGCAGTTGGAACCGTGCCTGAAGTTCCGCTATTTCCAAACGTGTACATAACCTGCTTGTTATTATCATGAGCGGTGCTCACGAGATTCCCCAGCGTGCCCCACGCATTGGGGTCTTTCTCCAATTGATCGATTTTGACTCCGTCATCCCACAGTCTTACACTGCCAAAGGAAAGACCGGCTTTCACAGCATCCGTGATTGCAGCGGCGCTCGGCACATCTAAAACCACATTGCTCAATCCGTCGGACGCGGGTTTGTCGTCCGCAGCATCTTCTTTGTAGACGGCAGGTAGGTCAGATTGGAATTTTGGTTCGTTGGTTGCAAGACCGGCAAGCGCTGCTGTGTAATCACTGCTGTTAGTCGGTCTATTCTCCAAGTTCCAGAGGTCTGAATTCATATCCGCCAAATCTGTGCGCGCCGTCTGCCATGCGTTGTTGTAGGTTGCGTCGCTGGGATGCAGCTGCTGAGTATTTTGCATATCTACGACGACGGCTTCGGAATCAGTGCGAAGCGTGTGTTCGTCGCCGGTAAATTGTGCAGACCCGGGAGTGTCCTTAGTAAGTGTCGCTTCTGCTGTTGCAAGACTGGTCGAATCCTTCTGCAATTGCGACATCGGATTAGTGGTGGCAACCTGAGGCTCGTTCGAAGTGCTGCCCGCTTTCTTCGCCGGGGCGGACTGTGGCTGCTTCGGCGCAGTGTCTTCTGTTTTTGCCGTTGTGGTCTGTAACTCATTCGCCAACTTGTAGATATCAGGGTTTACTTGTTCTGACGATGCTGCCAGTTGTGTCGCAGTGACGTGCGACTGGCTGTAATCAGGTATGTTGGGTACGACGATATCCGTCTGGTCAGTGTCAGGCTCTGGGTTTGCTGCACTTTTGAGTACGGCAAGAGCGGTACTCTTGTCGGCAACAAGGTTGATACCAACGGGAGTTTTGCAACTGTTAGATTCCTGTGGCGCGTCGAGGCGCTCTACGTAAGCCATTTAGACTTCCTCGGGAAAAATGATAGTAATTATTCAAAGGACCGGGCACAAGGCAGGCCTGGACATTATCTAACGACCA
The DNA here is from genome assembly GCA_036703195.1 of Planktothrix sp. Classification (GTDB taxonomy): domain Bacteria; phylum Cyanobacteriota; class Vampirovibrionia; order Obscuribacterales; family Obscuribacteraceae; genus DATNPN01. The sequence continues at coordinate 462,468 of DATNPN010000005.1, forward strand.
TGCGCCGAGAAGGTTATTGAGTTGCTAATTGGATAGGACCTAGCGAAGTCCCCCGTCCAGGGCTGGGTCGGGCTGAAATATTGAGCTTTTCTACATCAATCACCCATCATGACGCCGCCGCTATAAGGGGAATCATCGCAAACCCGTGGGATCCGGCATAAAGAGGCCATTCGCTAACTGGTAAAGTTTTTGTTCTGCAACAGTTGCCCGCTGAAGCGTCTTGTGACAAGTCGGCTTTTGCGATTCAACAGTGAGTGCGGAAGCGCAGATACAGTACGTTCGAGCACAGCATCCGCGTGTTTTGAAACAGATGACTTGTGGACTAAACGCAATAACAGCGCCGCTATCAAGCGCAGGCGAGGAGGGTAATATAGTAAACTTTGCTAATAATGCTCTTCGAATTTCAATAGCAGAGCTTGCCTGTCTGTTCGGGTGGTGAAATGGCCGATGCGTCGCAAAAAAGCGCTGACTTGCAGAACAAGTTGGACGCAAGCGAAGAAATCTTTCGGCTTCTAGTAGAGAGCGTTAGAGACTACGCCATTTACATGATAGATCCCGACGGCAAGATCGTTACGTGGAATGAAGGCGCCAGACGCATCAACGGATATGAAGAACACGAAGCCGTAGGTCGCGACTTCAGTATGTTCTATCCACCAGAAGAACGTGACACAGCTAAACAGCAAATGCACTCCGCTTTAGAGTCCGGCAGCTTCGAAAACGAAGGTTGGAAAATAAAGAAAGATGGCACCAGATTTTGGGCGAGCATCGTCATCACACCTGTCTATGAAAAAGACAGGTTGGTGGGCTTCTCACAAGTAACGCGCGATCTTACAGAACGAAAGCTTGCCGGTCAGAGCAAGACGATCTTCAGGCTGTTGGTCGGTAGCGTGAAGGACTATGCCATTTTCATGCTCGACCCGACAGGTCACGTCCTTACTTGGAATGAAGGCGCACAGCGCATTAAAGGGTATAAGTCCTCCGAGATCATTGGCAAACACTTCTCGACCTTTTATACGGAAGAAGCAAAAGCAATCAACCATCCCCAGAACGAACTGGAAATTGCAAAAGTTGAAGGACGATACGAAGAATCCGGCTGGAGAGTACGAAAGGACGGGTCGCAGTTCTGGGCAAATGTTGTTATAACGCCGGTTTACGACGGCGGCGCTCTTCTTGGTTTTGCGAAAATCACCCGCGATTTGACCGAGCGCAAACTTGCCGACCAGAAAGAAGAAGTCTTTAAACTGCTGGTTAGCGGAGTCGGAGACTATGCCATATTCATGCTCACTCCGGAAGGCAACGTGCTTACCTGGAATGAGGGCGCGCAGCGCATTAAGGGCTACAAAGCCGACGAGATCATCGGCAAACACTTTTCCATCTTCTATACAAAAGAAGCGCAAAAACGACAGCATCCGCAGAAGGAATTGGAGATTGCACGGGCAGAAGGCCGTTATGAAGAGGAAGGCTGGAGAATGAGGAAGGACGGCAGCCTACTCTGGGCAAATGTCGTCATAACTGCAATTTACGACGAGCAACAACTGATAGGATTCGCCAAAGTAACCAGAGATCTGACACAGCGCCTGTTGTCCGATCAAGAGCGCGAATCGAGCGCAAAACTGCTCGATGAAACCAACACCGAGTTGCGCCATGCGCTCGAAATAAAGAGCCGTTTCTTGTCCACGATAAGCCACGAGGTAAGAACCCCAATGGGGGCTATTATCGGGATGGCTGAAGTTTTAACAACAGAAGACCTCGGAGAAGACATAAATACAGCTGTCGCAAACATTTTTGTTTCATCACAGAGACTGTTGCAACTCCTGAATAACTTGCTTGACGCAGCAAAACTGGAGTCAGGCGAAGTTCCCATTAACAGCGAGAACTTCCCTGTCAGGTCAGTTCTTGGTGATATTCGCCAGCTAATCAGCCGCGACGCGCTCGCGAAAAATCTGCGAATCGTCGGCACTTGTGATGCTGCCATACCAGAGACAGTTGTCGGCGATGAAGTGAAAGTTAGACAGATACTGCTCAACCTGGCTCACAACGCAGTCAAATTTACCGAGGCCGGCGAAGTGAATATAAGCGCTGAACTGCTCACGCGAGCAATGTCCAAGCTGACTATTCGCTTTAAAGTAAGTGATACCGGAATTGGTATCAACCAGAGCGACAAAGACAGACTGTTTCTTCCATTTACACAGGTTGTTGATTCAACGAAACGCGTCCAAGGAGGCACAGGTCTTGGTTTAAGCATATCCAAACAGCTCGCAGAACGTATGGGCGGTACACTCGGATTCGAAAGCGAATTTGGCCAGGGCAGCAGCTTCTGGTTTGACATCCCATTCGGCGTCGGGAGCGGTAAATAATGCACAAACCGCGCATTCTAGTTGTTGAAGACGATCCTCTCCTGCGCGAAACGATTCGAAGGCAGCTAAACAAGCTGGGATTCGAGAGTGTGCTGGTGGAATCAGGGGAAGCAGCGATTGAGACGTGTAATGAAGACATCTCGATGGTCTTTATGGACATCGGCTTGCCCGGCATCGATGGCATTAATGCCACTATCCTCATTCGCGAAAAAGAACTGCATGAATCTCGCAAGAGAACACCGATCGTGGCCTTGAGTGGGCACGCAAAGAGACAGGAAGCCATTCTTGTCGGAATGGACGACTTTCTGCAAAAACCGGCTCTCATGGCTGATTTGAAGGCAATGCTGGATAAGTACGTTTAGAACGCTGACTTTGCAGACGATTTTAGCGCGGCGCCGCATTCCTGCCTCACCGGCTTCTCGCCTTAGCTGACGGTTTATTCAATTCCTGCTACCACTGCCAAGATTTGGCAGGCCCTCTATTACCCTCTGCTCGCCGTCACTGGATGCAGCAATTGATCGATCGAGCGCATTGCTGCTTCGCTCGTGGTTGACACGATTTCTGGGTTGGTGCCATGAGCTTTTATAAAAGTGATATCCGACACTCCGATGAAGCTCATGATTGCGCTGACATAAGGCTCCACGAAATCTAAGCCCTTCATCTGCTGACTGCTGTAGTCGCCACCGCTAGCGGTGATGACGAATAACCGCTTATTGGCAAGAAGTCCTTGTGGACGTCCACCTTCATAACTGAATGTTTTCCCTGCACGCACAACCAGGTCGATGTATGCTTTGAAAATGGCTGGCACGCTGAAGTTATACATCGGTACGCCAAATACAAAAACGTCTGCTGCGATCAATTCATCTATCAGTCGATCGGACTGCTCCAACAGCACTTTCTGTTCACTCGTAAGTTTATCGCTGGGCGTATAGAATGCCCCGACCAGTCCTGCATTGACAAACTGCAAGTTGCTCTCGCCGAGATGGCGATGAATAACTTCGCCGGAAGGATTTGCTTCTTGCCACTTCCGTGCGAAGTAAGCTGTTAGCGGCTGCGTCACCGAAAGAGACCCCTTGCCGCTTGAATCGATGTGTAAGAGAGTAGACATGTTGTCCTCCATTAGGATGTTGAAACTTTGAGGGACCAATGGGCCGAATCAGTTCTTTGATGAACGTTGATTCCGGAAGCGGCCCCATGCGACGAATGCTGCTATGGAGCCGAGAATAAAATTGATCGGCACATTGCCAATCTCGCCGCGAGAGATGTGAAACCCAGCCGCCAACACCATCACCACAACCAATCCGCTGGCGGCGAGCGGTGTCAATACTGGCACTATGCGGAGCGCAACAGGCAGAATGAGTCCAGCTGCGCCGGCAAGCTCTGCTACTCCGATAAAGCGCACCAGTCCTTCTGGTACTTGCGTGACGAAGGGCAACATGGCGGCTAAGTGATCGATTGGCTGAGTTGCTTTCATAAAGCCGGCCATGCCGAACATGGCAGCCAACAAAATTTGGCCGCTCCAAAGGGCAATGTTCAATCCTTTATGTGACTTCGAATTGGATTCATTTGAGGTGGTCGGATGTCGATTTAGTGTGTTCATTTTTGTCGCGCTCCCCGCTCTATTGCACCTTGCGATATTCATGATAGAATCGAAATACTGAACGGTCTATGCTCCATAGTGCAACTTAAGTGCTCGATCGTTCACATCTGCAGATAAAACGGAACTCCTTTATATGGATACGCTTTCCGATGTTTTAAGTTCTGTCCGCTTTCAGAGCGCAATCTACGGCCTCATCGAATGCTCGGCGCCCTGGGGCATTCAATTGCCGTCCGCCGAAGGACACCTTCGCTTGTTTATGGTGGTGCGCGGCGGTTGCCTCATCCAGTTCGAAGGCGAGAAACAGCCGATTTCTCTTGCCGCCGGCGAGTTAGTCTTCTGTCGCAAAGATGCAGCCGCAGAATTCAAAGATGCTTCGGATAGTTCGGTCGTACCTATCGAGCAGATAGTGTGTCAGCAGCCCGCGCGAGGTCGTGTACTTAAAACTGGAGGCGGAGGCGCATCGTCCTCGTTGATCCTTGGCTGTTTCATTCTAGATGCCCACCAGCATAATCCTTTTATGACATCTTTGCCTGGAATCATTCATTTGGCTTCGCAGCATGTGCAGGCAGAGCCGGGTCTAGAGTCGACCATCCGTTTGCTAATCTCCGAGGTTTCCGGCAATGGTCCTGGCGGAGATATTCTTGTCAGTCGCCTTTCTGATGCCATATTTGTTCAAATCGTTCGGGCATACATTGCTCAAATCAAGCATTGCAAGGAAACTCCCGGCTGGTTGAAAGCATTAACGGACCCCGATATCGGTCCTGCACTGAATCTCATCCATGAGAAACCAGAAGCACCATGGACGGTAGCATCACTTGCCGACGCGGTGAACATGTCGCGTACGTCGTTTGCGACGAAGTTTGCGGCGTTAGTGATGCAAACGCCAATCGACTATTTAACTTCATGGCGGATGCAGAAGGCCGTCACGCTGATCCGAGACGAAAAGGCAAACGTGGAAGATATCGCCAGCGCCGTAGGATACACATCTAGAGCTGCATTCGCCAAAGCCTTCAAAAAAGAGCTCGGTCGATCACCAGGCGAATATCGCAAGTCAGTTGCCGTATGATAACGGTTCAAATAGAAACTAGGCATCAATCGTCCCCATCGGCTTCGCGATCGGCAGCGGCCGAATAGCCAAGCCTTTTCAAAAATAAGTCTATCTGTCTAATAGCGCCGGCTCGTTTTCGTCCCAAATTTTGCTCCAAGCAGACCCCGGTAAAGAACGTGAGAATAACTGAGTCCAACTCGTCGGCATCTTCAACCGAGTCAGCAACGAGATTCTGCCGGATCAGATTTTTGAGAGATTCTCTGCTAGCGGCGAGAATTTTGTGTGCCTCATCTGGAACAATCGAAAGCTCCCTGATTGAGTAAATCGCAAAGCACCCAACTTCTTTTCCCGCTGGACAAGACTTTTTAAGGAAGTTTCTTATGTTGTGCCAACCGAGCGGCTCCTTTAGCAAGACCCGGCCGTCTCGCTCCTTCAAGTAGTGCTTGAGGCTCTCGACAAAAATCTCTTCCTTGCTGCTGAATTCGGAATAGAGTCCAGATTTGTTTACTCCGGTAGCTTCTTCTAGATCTTCAACTTTGGTATCGGCGAACCCATGCTTCCAAAAGACAGGAATGGCTTTGGTTAGCACATCTTCGCGGCTGAAGTTTTTACGTCTTCCCATGTTGATACCTCTAATTCGCACATGCGCAGGTGGCTGATCCGCTCAAGAAAGGATAATCCGTAAAGCCCTCGGGTGAATCTCCGTAATAAAAGCCCGGGCGTTGCTCGTTTAACGGCGCTCCTCGCCGGATACGCTCAACCAGATCAGGGTTAGCGATATAGTCACGGCCAAATGCGACAGCGTCAACTATATTCTCAGCGATTAAGTGATTCGCTTGTTCGATTGAAATACCCGAATTCCCAACAATTTGACCTTTGAACACTTTACGGAAGTGTCGTAGAACCGCATCTCCAGCCATGTGCGCAATCGGTGTATTTTCCAAGTTGGTCAACTGTTGCATGACGAAGAGATGCGACACATTGTAATCATTCAGTTTTCCCGCAACATATTCAGACGCCTCGAGTGTTGTTTCCGTGGCACGCAGTAAGCCATGTTCATTCATCATGGGCCCGGCTTTTATACTAACTCTCTGCGCCGGCCAAACTTGGAGAACAGCCTCAAGGGTTTCGAACAAAAATCTCGCTCGATTCTCAATATTACCGCCGTAAGCGTCGGTTCGCTTGTTCGTCAGGTCGTGGAGAAATTGCTGAAACAGATAGACGTAACCTGCCTGTAACTGAACGCCATCAAAACCCGAGTCTTTAGCTACTTGAGCAGCGTACGCAAATTCGCCGATCGTGTTCTTGATGTCGTCGATCGACATCTCCCTGTTTTGCTCGCTCATCTCGACACCTTTGGCGGTGTGAACATGCTGACCGAGATCAAGAGCAGACGGAGCAAGGGCGGGCAGTCCGTCGCGCATTTCTGGACTTGAAATTCCGCCCGTATGCCAGAGCTGCACAAAAATCTTGCTACCTTCTTTATGCACTGCATCCGTAATTTTCGCCCATGCATTTCTCTGACTATCGGAATAGATTCCAGGAGCCCCGTACCAGCCTTGTGCACCCTCGCTGACAAAAGTACCCTCGGTAAAGATAAGCCCAGCCGAGGCTCTTTGCCTGTAATACTCCAGCATCAGTTCAGTTGGCACGTGCTCAGCATTTTGAGCTCGCGTTCTCGTTAGCGGCGCCATTATAATGCGGTTGCTCAGATTGAGATCGCCTAACTTAATAGGTTGGAGAAGCGGTTGATCGTCTCTGTTCATTTTATCTGTCAACCTCCCGGTTGCTATTTCTCTTTGAAAACAGTCAGGTTCAATCTCGGGATTCTTTTGAACCAGTCAGTTCATTATCACACCAATCAGAAGGCGCTGGCAAGTCCGGCACGAAGTTGCCCCAAGCGCCATACAATCGGTTGCGGGACAGTTTCCCGAGAATCCAAATTATTAAGCTTTTGAACTCTTTGGTTCATTATATTACCCGAACAGCCATTTAGATGTATTCTGAACTATGTGGTTCAATATCAACTGCGAGAGGTGCATCATGGAAAAATTACAGACCAAAACGGGCAATGTCACTTTAGGTAACGTCGGAAGACTAGACGAACAAGTTTCGAAAGAGCAGGTCAAGTATTTCCTGCATGATTTCCTCGGACTAACTGGAATGGAGGTTTCCATCACCGGCTATCCGCCAAATCATGCGTTTCATCTATTCCATTCTCATATTGAAAACGAAGAGCTGTATATAGTTACGAGGGGCGAAGGAGAAATGCAGCTCGATGACGAAATCTTTCCCATTAAAGAAGGTACGGTGATTCGAGTTGAGCCAAACGTTGTACGCAATTTGAGAAGCTCGCCCTCAAGCGGCTTGCAGTTTGTCTGCGTGCAAGCGCGAATGAACTCTCTTAAGCAATTCAACACACCAGACGTGAAGTTCGTTGAGCGTCAATTCGCCGAGAACAAGGAATAACACCTCACTATCATTACAGCGTCTCTGCAAAGTTGATTACCAGCGAAAAAAGGAGACATTAATATGTCCGTAGAAGAGAAGAATAAAGAGTTGGTTCTGAAAGCATTTGACACGCTGTTCAACAAGCGGGATTATGTTGCTGCCGAGCGGTACTGGTCTCCGGCTTACGTTCAGCACAGCGCACACATAGAGCCAGGAAGAGATGGCTTATTTAACTTGGTCAAAACAATGCCGTCAGCGCTTAAGTATGAACCGGGCGTTATAGTGGCAGATGGAGAATGGGTAATCGTGCACGGAAGATTTAGCGGCTTCGGTGCTCCGACCAATTGGATCGCGGCCGACATTTTGCGAATTCAGGGCGACATTCTTATCGAGCACTGGGATGTCATTCAAGATGAAGCAACTGAGTCTCAGTCTAAGAGCAAAGCGCCGATGTTTGGTTCAACGTTTCCGGTTTACTCGTAACTCACCTTGGAGGGTATTATGATTGCGCTGCATGACACGGTGAAGACTGAGTTCGTCGAAGTTTCCGGAAGGCGAATTGCTTATCGAACCTTTGGTTCTGACACGACGAAACGCCCATTGGTGCTAATGCAGCACTACTTCGGCAATATGGATCATTGGGACCCCAGCGTGACGAACGGCTTTGCTCATGACCGTCAAGTCGTAATTTTCGACTATCAAGGCGTCGGATTCTCTGAGGGCGAATCGCCGTCATCGGTGGAAGATTTTGCCACCACCACTGCTGACTTTATCAGGGCGTTAGGATTCAATAAGGTTGACCTGTTAGGTTTTTCACTCGGTGGCATGATTGCTCAAGAACTTTGCTTGCGCAAATGTGCCTTCATTAGCAAAGTCATACTTCTATCCACCGGTCCTCGTGGCGGAGAAGGCATGGAGTTTGCAGAACTGGATGGCGGGCGTCCTCCATCGTCGGAAAAGGATATCCTGTTTGCCTTCTTCGCGCCCTCAGAATCGAGCCAACAAGCCGGGCGTGACTATATTGGCAGAACAAAACTACGCTCTGTCGACAGAGATTTACTCCCATCAAACACTGTGGCGGAGAATCAGCTAATAGCCATTCGCGATTGGGGTAGACAAACGCTGAACGAGCGCTATGCTGATCTGGGCCGCATAGAGCAACCAACATTGGTCGTCGCCGGACTTCGTGACACAGTTCTGCCTGCCACTAATTCCTTTATCCTGGCTAACAGAATTCCCAATGCTCATTTGATTGCTTACCCAGATTCAGGTCACGGCGCATACGCACAGTTTCATGAACTCTTCTTGCATCAAACGAAGCTGTTTCTGGACGAGGGCCAACGAAACGGCTCATTCAGTTTGCCATGAAGAGGATTTCGTCATCCATCGTACCAACCCGTGGAGAAAATCCCTCCCAAGGTGCGATTAATCGTCATGCCAATTGCAATTGCGATATTAGATCTTGTGTTGAAACAATTGAGTTTGCGTAAGCCGGCAAGTTGTAGCGAAGAGAAGATTCCATTTCGTCCAACCATGACCTTAGCAACAGAAGCGCTACTCATCAAACTTGACCTAAGAGAAACCAAATTATCAGATAGAGCCGCCGATTATCTGGCTGGAATGAAAAGACTGGTTCATCAAGATCTACGCGGCACAAAAATGTCGATTGGCGCGATCGATCGGTTGAAAAACATTCTTACCGATTGTACGGTTCTTGCCGATCACTAATCAGTTTTATTTGCCAGGAACGTAGCCAAGCTCCTTCGCCCTCGTTTCGTCGTTTTTGGCTTGGACAGCCTTTCCTAACTTATCCAATATCTCTGCGCGGCCGTAATACGCCTTTGCATATTTCGGATCAATGGCGATAGCTCTATTAAAGTCGTCTAGCGCTTTCGTCCGCCTGCCATAACTTCGCGTATTGTCCAGAAAGAAAAGGATATAATTGTGTCAAAATGCACTGACCGCACAAGGTTGTATACGTTCTGCTCGAGGCTGTTCAAACAGCTCTCAGACCAGTTTGGTAACTTGCTCTCGGAGATAAACGTGAAGAACAGTGTTGTGATCGTTACAGGAGCCAGTCAAGGCATTGGACGCGCGACGGCTTTGCGACTAGCCAAGAATTTTTCCAAATTGGTTCTCGCTGCGCGTATTGGCGAAGCGCTGGAACAAACTGCAGCATTAGTTAAAGAGGCCGGCGCAGAGGCGTTGCCCTTGCCGCTTGATCTGCGCGAAGCTGATGCCGCAAAGACGCTGGTTGATCATACGCTGAAACAGTTCGGCCGCATCGATGCGCTCGTCAATATCGCAGGCGCGGTGCCGCAAATCGACTTGCTCGAAATGACCGATGCTCAGTGGGATGATGGACTGTCCCTGAAGCTACACGGCGCCCGGCGAATCACGGTGCATGCGTGGAACGCGTTAAAAGAATCAACAGGATCTGTAGTCTTTATGTCAGGAAACTCTGCCATGGCTCCCAAATCCGCTTATGGGGCCGTAGCTACCATTAACGCCGCGATTGTAGCCTTGGCGCGCGCCTTTGCCGAACGTGGTATCAAGGATGGTGTGCAAGTGAATAGTATTCTCCCCGGACCGGTGCTGACGAATCGCCGGAAAACCTATATGGAAAGGTATGCTCCGGCACACAGCATGACCTTTGATGAGGCCATGGAAAAGTTTCCCGAGCAAGCCGGCATCGCTCGCTATGGGCAACCCGAGGAAATCGCAGAACTCATTGCGTTCCTGGTTTCCCCGCAAGCAAAATGGATGACGGGCAGCGCGCTAAAAATGGATGGTGGAGAAATCAAGGGAGTTTGAGGGTCTCGGTTGCAGAACAAAAGTACTTCAAACGAAGCTAATTGCTATACACTATCCATCTTATAGTGCTGAGGTGGCGTATGCAGATCAGGAATTGTATCGCTCTGGTAACCGGGGCAAATAGAGGGCTGGGCAAAGCCTACGTTGAAGCGCTACTTGCAGCTGGAGCTGCCAAGGTTTATGCGGGTGCTCGCAATGCAAATGATATCTCCCAGACTGACGAGCGCGTTGTTGCAATTAAGCTCGATGTAACCAGCCAAGCAGATATAGACGCGGCAGCCGCAAGATGCACCGACTTGAATGTATTAATCAACAACGCAGGCATCATGCACGAGACGAAACTGCTCGAAGGTGATGCAATAGATCTTCTTCGCAAGGAGCTCGAGGTTAACGCCATTGGCTTACTGCGAGTGTCACAAGCTTTCGCACCTGTATTGAAGAAAAATGGTGGTGGCGCGATCGCCAACATGCTTTCAGTGGTTAGTTGGTTCGTCTATCCATACAATGCAACTTATTGCGTTTCGAAACATGCAGCTCTCGGCGTCACAGATGGTTTACGCACGCAGTTGAAATCTCAGGGCACGCATGTTACCGCTGTTTATGCCGGTTTTATCGACACGGATATGGCGGCCAAAGCCGATGTTCCAAAAACCACCCCGAGACAAGTCGCTGAAAAAACGCTTGCGGGAATTGAGAATACACTGGACCATGTGCACGCAGATGAACAGTCGGAAAATTATTGGAAACAGCTCCAGCAAGATCGCGGGTTATCTAAAGCGATGCAAGATGTCTGGGACAGCGGAGTTTCAGCCTTCGCCGCAACCCGCGCTTAATCCAGAAAAGTAGAATTTCTTAAACTGGCCGCCAAGCGCATTCAATATAATGGCTCAACATTGGTGACTTTGATTTGAATGCTCAAGCAGAACAGCCCTACTAGTGCTGAAAAAGAGCACGCACAGCGCGACAAGACGGCGCTGCGGATATCGTTTTTCAGCTCCTGCCCGGATCCCTGGGGTGGTAGTGAAGAACTATGGTCAGGAGCAGCTTTGCAGTTGTCTCGACGCGGCCATTCAGTGTCGGTTGTGCGAGTTGGTGGACAATCGGATCATCCGAAAATTCGCCGCCTTCAGGCTGAGTGTCGCGAAGTCGTGGATGTCGTTGCTAAAGAAAATGCCATTGTCCGCTATTTCAAAAGAGTCTGCAACATCCGGCAGGGTCCCGACGCCAGACTTTCCTGGCTGAAGCGGAAAATCAAAAATGAGCGTCCCGACCTAATTGTCATAAATCAGGGGCAAAACTTCGACGGTATACATTTGGCTGAGGTGGCGCAATCCTGCCAGATACCATATGTGGTGCTGAGTCACAAAGCAGCGGATCAAGCTTGGCCAAACGATCGTATCTTTTTGCCTATGCAACAGATGTACAGCGCTGCACGCAAAACCTATTTCGTTAGCGAGCACAATCTTCGCCTTACCGAACTTCAGTTGGGCATGAAATTGCCCCATGCGGAGATTGTCCTCAACCCCTGCGCTGTTCCCTGTCTGAAGCCTTTACCATGGCCCGGAGATTGTGCCACTATCCGCCTTGCCTGCATTGGACGCTTGTTTGCGCTAGAGAAGGGGCAAGACATTCTAATCAGGGTCCTCTCCCAGAAGAAATGGCAGTCTCGTCCAATCGAAGTGAGCTTTGTGGGATCAGGTAGAAATCAGGAAGGGTTGAAGGGCATGGCTGAGATGCTCGGGGTGCGCAACTTGCGTTTTCCCGGTTTTGTCGACGACGTTACCAATGTTTGGCGTCTCCATCACGCACTGGTGCTCCCTTCTAGATGCGAGGGGATGCCACTGACGCTGTTTGAAGCATCATGCTTGGGTAGACCGGCAATCGCCACTGCAGTTGGTGGCAACGCAGAAATCATAGACGATAATCGCACCGGATTTGTGGCGGAAGCGGCGAATGCCGATTCGTTCGATGAAGCCCTTGAACGCGCTTGGGCACGAAGAGAGGAGTGGGAGTCGATCGGATTAGCAGCGTCTCGGCGTGTTAACTCGCTGATGACGGAAGATCCGTGCGCAACATTTATGGAAAAATTGATTGAGGATGTCCATAGTCGATGAGCAACAAGATTTTTCATGATGCACAGCTTAATGCCGAGTTCCAAAAACATGGATTTGTGATGGTTCCGTTGTTGAACCGTAGCGAACTAGACGAGATTTCAAGCCAGCTTTCGACTATGAGTCCTGACGACCAATTCAATCCAGGAGATGGGCGTTATCATTGCACCTTCATCGATACCAACTCTGAATACAAGGACCGTTGCGACCGGCTGTTTAGGGAGTTGGTAGCGCCCAAGCTGCATGACATTCTCTTCGAATACGAACTTTTGACCGGCAACTTTTACGTAAAACAGCCTGGTGGCAGTGGAGAGTTTCAGGTACACCAAAACTGGGACACTGTCGACGAAAGCAAATACACCTCAGTAACAGCCTGGATTCCCTTGCAGGATACTGACGAAGAAAACGGCACGATCGAATTCGTCGCAGGAAGTCACAAACTCTTCCCTGACATTGCCACATTGAACGCGCAATATTATTTTTCGAATTTCTCTGATCGCGTAAAATCCGAGTATTGCTGTCCGCTACCGATGAAAGCTGGACATGCAGTCATCTTTGACGACGACATAATTCATTATTCTAAGGCAAACCGATCCACTGCTCCACGCATTTCTATGCAGTTGGAATTCGCTCCAACATCGGCCGAGCTCCTCTTCTATTTTCTCGACCCTTCAGCGCCTGAAAAAGGTTTTGACGTATTCGAGTCCGAGCCCAATTATTTTCTCAAGCACAGCCTCCTCGACTGCCGAAACCGACCGGATGATCTCAAATATTTGCGTACCGTACCAAATCTCAATCGGCAGGTGACGGAGAGAGAGTTCTCCCGCCGATTAAAAAATGGCGAGCAAATCCGGCAGGCTTTTTACAGCGGCAAGGTATACCAGGAGCCCGTGTTGCACAAAATTCTCTGTAAGCTGGGATTGTGAGGAGCTTTTCGTGACACTTCCCTCAAGCAGTCTGAATTCGATCTACGGACGCGTAAAGCAATTGATCCGCGCCGGCGAGTGGTGGAGTTACAAGCTCCCGCTTGCCCTAGGCGTCGCTTACGCGCTGGCATTTCGTGCTCATCTCAACTTGATATCGCTTTGGTTTTCTCTCGCATTAATTGTTATTTGTGGCACTCTCCTTGCAATATTTGCCAGTGTGTTTAACGACTTCATCGACCAGAAGGAAGATAAGCTAGCCGGTAAGACAACAGGTCTCATGTCGTTGTCTGCATCTCAACAGCGTCTGGTCCTGACAGCGCTGACTATATGTATGGCGTCGGCAGCGTTGCTGCTTTCTCGCACTCCTCTGGCTTTGCTGATTTACTTGCTGATCTGGCTCGATTACACTTTGTACTCACTGCCACCATTTCGCTTAAAAGTTCGAGGTATCTGGGGCATACTCTCGATCGCGACTGGCGAGCACGTTCTCGCTTCACTCTTTGCGGTGGCATTGCTGGCAGAATCCTCTCACTGTCCAGTTTCGTTCGCCTGGCTCGCGGCGTTGTCTGGGTGGTCAATGGCGTATGGATGCCGAGGAATTCTGTGGCATCAATTGTGTGACTATGAAAACGACCGACTCTCAGGTACCCGAACTCTAGGCGCCGTTCGTGGACCGCAGTTTCTTAAGTGGCTGGGAGAGCGTGTTGTGTTTCCGCTTGAGCTCACCTCCCTGATGGTCTTTCTTGTCCTGAGTCAGAACGTACTGATATGGCCGGCGTTGCTTGTCTCTGCACTGCTGGAATGTTCGAGAGTTTTCGACAAGAGCGTCAACCTGATCGTGGTGGCGCCGGCAAAGAATTTCCGGATAGCGATGGTTGAGTTCTATCAACTCTTCTTTCCGCTAGCTTTCCTCGTCGCGTTAGTCGAGCGAAACCCAAGCGTAATCATGGTCGTGGCTGCTCAAGTGCTCTTGTTTCCCTGGCCGCTCTGGCACTGTCTGCGTTACAGCAAAAGGGCTCTGCTCTCCGGGCTACGTCGCTTGCGGTATGACAGAAAGCCTCTGGAGTCGATTGCTAAAGGCACTGTCTAAGACAGGATCGGCGAAAGAACCGGGAATTGCGGCGTTTTAGGATTTGCTCATGCTGATTTAATCGGCGGCTGATAGCATGACATCGAGTCTTTACTCAAATGCGGGTATTCCTATGAGCTTGTCAGCTAGTGGTTTGGTCGCCGCTGGCAGAACATCTGCGCAAAGGCCGTCCATCGCCTGTTTCATCATACTCTCAGCTTGCCCCGAGCCCTGGGGCGGCAGCGAAGAGCTATGGTGTGCAACGGCAAAAGAGCTGGCAGCAGCAGGCAATAGAGTCTCAGTAGTCAAGACGATTATTGCTGAAAACCACTTCCGAATCCGAGAACTTCGCGAAGTGTGCGCATCAATAGATGACTTCCACAATCATCATGAGCCCACTGGGGCGCAAAAATTCAGCAAGCTCATTCCCCGTCGTTTTCGAGAACCAAAAGACCCGGCTCTTTCCTGGCTGCGCGATCACATCGAGACGGCGGCGCCGAGCCTGGTCGTGATCTCCTTGGGAGAGTCCGGCGACGCCCTGGACTGGACCGATCTGTGTCGATCTATACGCATGCCTTACGCGCTCATTTGCCACAAAGCCGCCGATCAAAATTGGCCTCACGATCGCGATCGCGCGCGAATGCGTGACGCATACACAGCCGCCGAGCGCGTATTTTTCGTATCACATCACAACCGTGAGTTGACGGAGTTACAGATCGGTACGCAGTTGGATAATGCAGAGATAGTCAAAAATCCTGTTCTGACCAGCAACGCGTTACCCCTTGATTGGCCGGCCGGCACAAGCAAGAATTTACGGCTTGCCTGTGTAGGCAGATTGAACGCAAGGGAGAAGGGGCAGGATCTATTGCTCAAGGTGTTGGCGCTGAAAAAATGGCAACAGCGCCCCATCGAAGTCAACATTTTTGGACAAGGGCCAAACAGCCAAAGTCTGGGAGCGGCCTCTGATTGGCTGGGAACGAAGAATATTCAGTTTCGCGGCTTTGTCAGCGATCCTTCGAGCATTTGGCAGGATCATCATGCGCTGGTGCTACCTTCGCGAGCAGAAGGTCTGCCGATAACTCTGTTAGAGGCAATGTTATGCGGGCGCCCAGCTATAGTCTGCGCAGCCGGAGGCACTGCCGAAATGGTAGATGAGGCAATCACTGGCTTCGTTGCCAATGTCGACAGCATTAATTCGCTCGATAACGCTTTGGAACGGGCGTGGTCTCGACGCTCCGATTGGCAGGCAATGGGCAGATTGGCCTGGCAAAAAGCAAGCGAGTTCGTCCCGGCAAATCCGGGTGCAATATTGGCGAACAAACTTCTGGAGATGACGCGTTGCCAATGAGTCCTACGCCACTACCCTTAGTATCAGTCATTATTCCCACCTACAATCGAGGGACGTACCTGATTGAGGCGATCCAGAGCGCGCGAGCCCAGACCTGGCCAAATCTCGAAATCATTGTGGTGGACGATGGTTCTACCGATGCAACCGAAGCGTCTGTGGCTGAGATGCCGGACGTTTTGTATCTGCGTCAATCTCGATCTGGACCGGCTGCGGCACGCAACCTCGGGCTCACTCGCGCCCGCGGACACTATATCTGTTCACTAGATTCGGATGACATATGGCATCCGCAATTTTTGCAGAGCTGTATCGAAGCGCTTAAATCCCTGGATGTAGACATCGTCTTCAGCAACTGGGCGAGCATATCGAAGGAAGGCGAACACGGTATTAGCTACCTCGAAAAGATCTTTCCCTGGTGGACAATACCTTGCTCCACCAATCCGAGCTGGCGCTTGATGCAATCCGACGATGCTCGGCGTGTGTTTCTCGACATCTGCATCGCACCTTCTTCCGCCCTCCTGTTTAAGCGCGAAGTGATTGAGAACGGATGGACCGAAGGGTTCAGAATCGCTGATGACTGGTGCTTGCTTCTCGATGCCATTCTCTTCAAGCCCCGCCGTCTTGCATTCACTATGGAGCTACTTTGGACGAAACGCGCCCTCCACGACAACATTTGCGACAGTCGCGATCCAACCGAAGTAAAACGCGACCTGTGGATACACGACATGATTTTATTTATTCGGCGCTATTCAGCGATTTTAAATAGATCTGAAACGTCTCGCTTAAAGCGACGTCTGGCAATCAACCTCTTCGAATATTCTCAGATACAGCTTGCTGCCGGAAACAAGATGGATGGATGTCGACAATTGCTGTCCGCCGCTAATACAGCAGTCGAAGCTTTTTTCCAATCGCCGGTCATATTCATGTGTAAGCTCCACCAAATCGTGCAGGCACGATTTCTCCGTTCGAACAAAGCGAGTAGAAAGATATCTTCCGCCACGACCATCCACAACCTGGCACTGAAGATGGTAAGCGGAGGGGATTGAGAATTATGCTCAGTAATAAATTACGCCGCGTTCGCAACATGGTCTCGACCAGCCTTATGCAGGTGAAATCCCCGCCGGCTCGACCAATTACGAACTTCCAATCACATAATTCGACCTTATTTCATCAAGGTTTTACTACGTTCTCGTTTTTGAATAGCAGCGAACTTGATGCACTCAATAAGATTGTCCACTCGCTGAACAACAGTGTATCTTGGGATGACGTTCATATACGAACCCCCTTTCGCTTGAGTGCATTTCACAACTGCTCGTCGTATAAAAGTGCCTTATACGAGGCAATCTATGCTCACCTTCGAGAGAAGCTCGATCAGTTGCTGAACAATTATACGCCCCTAGTTATCAACGTCTTCGAGAAGGATCCCCAACTTAGCGACAGCGCAGTGGCGATCCATCAAAACCCATCGTTCGTGGAAGAGCCTGACTTTAAGTCCGTATCTGTCTGGATTCCATTGATCGATGTATGCAAATACAACGGCACAGTCGGTGTACTCAGAGGGAGCCAAGATGCGTTCGACGCAGTGCGCGCTGCCAACATGCCGGACATATTTGCCGACGTCGCGGATCAGCTCGTGCGCACGTACTTCGAGCCACTCAATCTACGACGCGGTTATGCTGCCCTTCTTGATGATAGCGCAGTGCACTGGTCTTATCCAAACATGTCGCAGGAAGCCCGAGGGGCGGTGCAATTGATCATGGTGCCCCGAGAGGCGCGCCACATTTACTATTACTACAATACCGATGGCCACGCGCCGATGGTCGATATCTATGATGTCAGCCGCGAATTCTTTTTCAATTTCAACTGCAAGCAAGAACCAAGTGGCTTGTCGTACATCAGTTCAAAACCGTTCGTCTACAAGAATCTAACCGAAGGCGACCTGGTCGAAAGAGTCTTTCCAAAAAACCCATCAATATTGCTCAAATACCAACAGTCCAAAATGTCATCTATGGTTTCTCCCGTCGATTCGCTTGCTTCTGGCTCAGTTTCCCAATAAAAATGGATATGTCATGTTTGCTACGCTGAGAAAACTGTTCGTCAAATGCGGCAATTCCGATGATATTGCGCGCTACTACGACAACCATACTTCCGACTACATAGCAGTTGGCGGCGACGTAATTCAGGCGTATCGCCCAACACGCACAGATGAGCTTTTAGGTTATCTGGTGGCAAGCATCGGGCTGATGGATGGTATGCGGGTTTTGGACGCCGGTTGTGGTGTCGGGGGCCCCGCCATCGACTTCGCCAAACGCCTCAATATTTCCATAGACGGAATTACGATATCAGAGGTTCAAGCAAAACTTGCCTGCGAGAAAATTGCATCGCAAGGGTTGTCGGATCGAATCAAAATTCGAGTTGGCGACTATGCGAAACTCGGATCAATCTACAAAATGCAATCCTTCGATGCCGTCATCTTTTTGGAATCGCTTGGGCACTCTGCTGATCCAGTCAAGCCGATACGCAGCGCATTCGAAGTTCTTAAGCCGGGCGGTTTCATTTATATAAAAGACTATTTCCAGAGACTGTCCTACCGTCTTCAAGAGCAGCTGGATATAGACGAGGTGGTAGGCAACATCAATGCGAACTACTGCTACAACACGTTGGACTTGAATGAGGTTATCACCGCACTCCGCAGCACAGGATTTGAGATCCAAGTGATCAAAAAGCCGGAGTTATTGAGCGATTTTTCCTACACGCAATCCTTTGAGGATCGCGTCAAGATCAAGACTTTCACAAAACATCTGCCCGCAGTCGATTGGCTCGAGATCAAATGTACTAGGAGCTGAGCGCTCCTACACTCTCGACCACCGACAAGGAATATGCATGATATTGTTGCGAGAAAATGCAACGTTCATTGCCTCATCGCATTTTCCCTTTATCGTGAACGTAACAGGACTATCTTCGTAGCCTCTCGAACCGATGGGAACGGGATTCTTCCCTCGGAAGAAAGCGGAGCCTAGAAGGTGTGTTCCCGGCAGAAGCGGCAGACAATCGATATAACAGACCAGTTCATTTGATCCTTTCTTCAAGGAGCATTTCTCTGAATATCCAAAAGGCAGGCTAGCTACTGGAAAGATTCCTGCCGTGCCGATTTCGATCCCGCAGACACAAGGATCCACTTCTTCTTTTGCATTGCACTTGAGGCGAATTATTGCTGGACCACCCGGATAAAGGTCCCCTCCGCCAGCGCCGACAACCTGAATAGAGTCGATTTCTACAATGGATTCTTCGCCACTCCTCAGCCCGACACTATCGATCATTTGATCTTGTCTTTGTCTGATCGAGAGTTCGGTAAATTTGTGAATGACCTCATCTGGTGCACCAATCGAATGCACCACGCCGTCGTTCAGCAGAACGCAGCGATGGCTCAGCGTCTGTATAGCAAACAAGTCGTGTGAGGCAAAAAGAATAGAACCTCCGCGTGCTACGAAGCCGTCGAGAAACTTTTGAAATTTGAGGCGGAAATTGAAGTCACCACCGTTTAAAGCCTCATCAACGACAAACAAATCCGGAGCTAGAGTTGAATAGATGGCAAATTGCAGGCGTACTCTCATGCCCAAGCTGTAAGTCCCTACGACCGCATCGATCTGTTCTCTCAGGTCGGAAAATTCAATCACTGTATCGATTGATCTGAGAATCTGTTGTCTGGACATTCCACTCAATGCCAGTTGATTGGCAATGTTTTCTCGCCCCGTAACTACGGGACTGAGTCCACCACCCTGATGATCCATAACGACGATTCGATTTGTTGCCAGATGCACGCTGCCGCCCGTTGGCCGCATTACACCTCCCACGAGGTTCAACAACGTACTTTTGCCGGCACCGTTGCTGCCGATTACGCCCAGCACTTCCCCGCGCTCGATTTTGAAGCTGACGTCGCGCAGTGCCCAGAATTCGCCGGGGCGCAATTCAACGGTCTGCCGCTTGCATCGTAAATCGTCGAAAACCGTCTTAAGACCGTAGCGCCGAGCAGCGCGTGGCTCTCGGCAAAACCGCTTGGACAAGTTGCGACTTTCAACAAGGATTGCGGGCATCAGATTAGGTAGCGCTCCACGATTGTCGTTCGTGTCAAACGGCAGAACAGCCATGCCAGTGGTAAAACGATTGCTACGAAAATTGCCGCTATTACAAGTGCCGCTACCGAATCGGTACCACCATAAGTGATGGCGCGGGTGGTGTTGAAAATTGGTGTCAGTGGGTTGAATTGATAAAGCCAATGCAGCCAGCTTGTAGAACGAGGATGAAACAGAACAGGTGTGGAAGCAAATAGAGCGACAGGAGCGAAGCTCAAGAAATGCTCTACGTCTTGATCGAGCGCGTTGAGCGGTGCCACAAGGAGTCCGATTGTCGTCCCGAGCAGTAAGATAATCGCGAATCCCACTATTCCTATGATGCTAGATAGACCTGGTATCACTCCAAAGAAAACAGAAACTGCATAAAGCATCGGAAGCTTAATCGCCAGGCTAAAGGCATTCTCTGCAAGACCTGCTAACAGAAGGCTTTCAATCAGATAACGTTGCCGGTGAATTAAATGGCGATTGGAGGCAAACAAAGCTCGCTGTGTGTTCAATGCCTCGATAAATGTTTGGATCATTACCAGCCCAAAAATGGCATAGACCTGAGGATTACCGGTTGTTGGAAAAGTCGCGCCACCCGCCTTTTGAGCAACTGCCATCGTTAGCAATACAACCGCCGATGGCACGAGGGCCCAAAATAGTCCAAGAGAAGAATGCCTGTAGCGATGCGCAATATTTTGCTTGAAGATCCGATATGCGCCATAGGCGGACTTGACAAGATCTTTGAGCGCGTTTCGCAAGAAGTGTCCGGGCGACGCCAGCGGGCTTTCCGGCGAAGACACCTGAATAAACTCGGCGCTATTTCGTTGTGATATCTCAGTCTCGACAACTGGCACAGTCCGGCCCCACCCTCTCGACAACTCGCATGCGTATCCGAGATCATACTTCTGACAACGGCTTTGCGCTTTAATCGAAATAAAGGCTGGTTGCGTCCTACGCACGACCGCGTGCAAAACTAGTAGTTAACGCTCGAGGCTAATTGAGCAGAGCAATACGTTAATCTATTTGCAATGAGATACCAAATTCATCGTTGAAACGATTGAATTTACATATGCCGGTAAGTTGTGCCGGTAAGTTGTGCCGAAGAGAAGATTCCATCTCATCTTTACTGAAACTCCCTATGGCATCTTTTACCAGTGTGACTTCGTAACCCAGTTCGGCGGCGAATCGAACGGTGGATTCTATGCAAGTATTCGCTCTCATGCCGATGATAATAACTTTTCGAATGCAAGGATTTTTCAGTTGAAGATCAAGATCGGTATTGGTGCAAGACGATATATTTTCGTGTCATTGGCTCCATCGTATCAAGTTCGGTACCGCAGTCAACTGAGCTATACTAAAAGGCAAATTGCATGCGGAGGGTTCACAGCTGAATGCAAGAATAACGCGAGTTGCTGCAGCCTGGTTTGCGAGTGTACTTTTGCTTTGGGGCCTTCCGTTCACATTGCGCGCCGACGGACAGGAACTGAAAGATATTCGCGAGAATCCGCTCGTAGAAGAGATCGGTTCCACACCGGAAACCGAAACTAAGGGATGGCAATCTATTTACTCGGCGTACAGCTGTGTTTTCCATCACAGCTATGCACTCGCTTCACGCTGGCTCGTATATGCCTTAAAGGAAGGCGCTGGCGACCAGATATTGAAGTCTCGCCACGACATTGCCTATCTTGCCGAAGGACTGAGCAGCGTCGCGGCAAAGCGACATGAAGCGCCCGTACAGGAATCTTCCTGCGATGCGCAGGTTTTGCAAGGACTCATGCAAAGCATAGTCGGGAGTGAAGCAGAAGCCGTTGATACCTTAAAAAGAGCCGCAATAAACAATCCAACATATCAGTCGCTTCAATTTCTGAAGACGAAGATGAGGTCTATGGAATTCAATATGTCTGGTGAGACATGGTTGACCCCTCCTGATGTGACACAAACCGGCGGCAAGAAAAACCACTTTTCAAAATGGAACATCGATAGGTTTCCTCTGAAGGTCTACATCCCTACAGATGCGCTATCCTCGAAGGTAGCAGGATATAAAGCCGGCGACGGTCAGCTGCTGAAATCCGCCTTTGAAACCTGGCAAAAACAGAGTGGTGGCAAGTTGCACTTCGCCTATGAACCAATCCAAGCACGTGCTGATATTACGTGCGGCTGGGTGAGCGATCAAAAGCTTCTTCAAATAACCGACGCAGTTGGTGCTACATGGCGCTGGGCGGACGGAAACGATCACCTCTATCATGTGGACATCAAAATTTTGACGTTTACTATCTGGCACCACGATCAGTCCAATGGTGACGATCAGTTTCGAAAAAATTGTCTTGAAGAGGTGTGCCTCCATGAAGTCGGCCATGGTCTGGGCCTAAACCATAGCACCAGCGAAAGCGATGTAATGTGTCCGCATGTGCATCAGCAGCCGATAACCGTGCCAACCACGCGTGATGTTTCGGCCCTGAGTTCGTTGTACCTGACCAACGACTATGAATATATCAGCGCTGCCGTCGATGACATTCAGTGCGGGCAGTTCAAAGCTGCTCTTGTTCCACTCAACAAACTCATTGCGGCAAATCCTAAGGATGCTCAGACCCGCGATGCGCTTTGCACCTGTTTAAGTAATGCAGCGACAGCAGCCATTCACGAGGCGGACTACACGACTGCGATAACACTTCTTACAAAAGCTAATGTGTTTGCATCCAGCAGCCAGTCTACCCGAATAAAAGAGCAGGTGCTAAAAAATTTGCATTTCGCTTATCTTCAGTCTGGAAGGTCCAAAGAAGCAGAGGAATTGGAAATGCAAAATGCTGATATGCTCACTTCCAGTAAAGACAGCGCCTCGTTTCTCGATCAATACGGGATGAAGCGCGAGTCGATACCGTATTACGAGCAGGCATTAGCGAAAAGCCCAGACGATCTAGCGACTCGCGAAAAATTTTGCTTTCTTCTGCTGATGCTGGCAAGAGATGAGCTGAACAAAGACGACGACGATGAAGCCATTTCGCTTCTCACTCGCGCGAAAGGCCTGTTTCGCGCAGGAATGCCGCAACAGATAATTTCTAAGGTAGTTGAGGCATTGCGCCAGGCGTATCTGGATGAGCAGCGATTCGTCGAAGCTGATCAGGCGGGGATGGGTCTTGATGCGGTTTTGCCGCATTCTGAGGCGACAAAGTATTCACCAGAGGATGAAATCGAGCGCCTCGTGTATGCGGCAAAAAAGGGACACCCCGAGGATTGGTCGCAACCGAAGGAAGAGAATTCACAGCGAGCGAAAATCGCGCTGGCTTATGATCAGTATGTAGTAGCTCTCCGACAGTGCGCTACGACAATCAAAACAAAGGACTCGGTAATTGTGTTCATTGTCAGACACAAGCAGTATGACAGGCGTGGCGCTCAAGATTCACTCGGCGCAATGTTTGCTCTTAGACATAAACTGATCGACTTAACTGACGAAAATGCTGTAGTAGATCTTGAAGCGCGACTGCCTCTGAAGAATGCCGAACAACCGCCTGTAAAGACTTCGAATTAGACTATTTGCCGGCAAGGACTAATCTGTCTGAGCCTCTCTCATTCGCCTGAGGCATGTCTGACAAAATCCTTAAGATCCGTCTCGTCCCTGATTGGAACCGACAGTGTATGAGTGGTCGTGACGTTCTCATTCTCATACGCAGGAAAAACAACAAGAGCTAATCCTTCAGAAAACGGTCCAGCCAACCAGTATCTTGTGTCTATAACCTGTTTGCCATCGTGATCAATGAATCCATAGCGATTGTCTTGTTTTACTAATGCCCTGCTGCTAGCAAATTTCCCGACTTGATCATATTTCGGTACTACGATGGTTTTGCCGGTTTTATCTATGAAACCCCATTTAGCGCCAATTTTAATGGCAGCCAATCCTTCGCTGAAATCGTCGGCATCATCGAAAATTAAGTCGATCACCTTGTGTCCAGATCTGTCAGTGTATCCCCATTTGCCAACGAAGTCGTGACCGTTCCAGTCACCCTGCGCTACTGCAGCCAGTCCCTCCTTGAAGGAGCGGGCCTTCGAGTATGTAGGGGCAATGACAAACTGGCAAGCGTTATCAATGAATCCCGCTCTAGGCTCCTGTTTTTCGTCGATGCTCGTATATTCGACCATAGCCAGCCCCTCTGAGAATGCATGCGAGGATAGCGCGTAATATTGTTTAGAAACCACCTTATCTTGTTTGTCTACGTACGCATTACCAGTCCAATTGCAACCTGGTCTGACTTGCACTAAAGCTAAGCCTTCATGAAAGTTGTTTTCTTCAGATGGAAAGTCGCCGGGCCAATTCGCCGAGCATACTTTGCCTTTCCTGTTACAATACTGCCACCGAAAATCAGCCTGTCTACAGATGGCGACGCCCTCGGAAAAACGTCCGACTGACTTATCCGACCTCTCTTGTCTATCGGGAACTCCAAATCGAGGACTTATTACGAATTTACCAGTCCGGTCGATAAACCCCCAGAGGTAGCCCAGTCTTACACCAGCAAGCCCTTCAGAAAACGAATTCGCATCATCAAACTTTGGATCTATTTTGATTGCACCAGTTTTGTCGATATAGCCCCATTTGAGTCCAATGCGAACCGGGGCCAGCCCCTCCGAGAAAAATCGCGCTCCGCGAAATTTGGGGGCGATTACCAACTTGCCGCTTGGGTCTATATATCCGCATTGCCAGTCGTGCTTGTTTGCCAGAAGCGATAATTTTTCTTTACGTGTTGGTGCCACCGCCACCGGTGCCATGCCTTCGGAGAAATCACCAACCTCGTCAAAGTTCAAGGGAATAGTGATGGAGCCGTTCCTGTCTATGAATCCCTTGCGATGGGTTCGGGTGATAGTAGCCAGACCCTGCGAGAACATCCCGACGTCGTCTGCATCCAGATCGCACACATTTTTTCCTTGGTCGTCGATCAGGGACCACTTATGATTTTTCATGATTGCGGCTCGGCCTTCGGACAACTGTGTCGCCTCTTCTAGATGGTCGAGAATCACTCTGCCGCTCTTATCCATGAAAAACCAGTCGTCATTCATCATGGAGCAAAGAGCCAAACCATCGCGAAATGGCAATACGTCAGAGCATGGATGTCGACCAACATAATTGCCGGTCTTGTCTATGAAGCCAGTTTGCTGCCAGCCTTCCACCTTTGCCAAGCCGCTCACAAATCTATAAGCATGCTCGAACTGTGGCGGAATAATGATGCGGCCCAGTTCGTTAATGTAACCACATCGACCGAATTCGTCGTCACCCTCAGAGTAGTTGGTTCTTGAGAAGCCCTTGGGAAGATTTTCTGGATAGAACTGTTCAATCAGATGCATGGGCATTCTGAACGCAGCTAACCCGTCGGAAAATGGGTAGACTATGATATGCCTCGCGGCAAGCGCAATTAGGGTTCTTCCGGAGACATCGAAAATGTCCTTATTGAAATTCGTGACTCTAAAATCATCGTCGTCCGTATTGGTCGCTTTCGGCAGGTGCCTTATCTTGTTCCCGCTGTGATCAATGTAAAAGAGCTTCCCATCCTTTTTTACTACAGCGCATCCCTTTGAAAATACTTCTGCCTTTTCATAACAAGGTGGTATCAAGAACTTGCCGGTCTTGTCGATGTAGCCCCACAGAAGCTTGGACTCCACTGTCCGAGCCCACGGAGAATCGATTCCGTTTTCATCAAACTCTGGAATCCACTGGTCAGGCCATGTGATTGCGGCTGAAGACGGAGCGAACACAGTCGCGATGCAGCTGGTTAACAAAATGAGCATGAGACAAAACGTTCGCGACATTCCATCAGTCTAGCACTCCACGATGTTCAGCATCGAAGGCTCAACAACATTACCTGACTGGCTTTCGAGCCATTGCACCGGGAATCCCTGCGAAGATTGTCCAGTTTCTGATGCTCCAGCTCGTCGATCAATATTTGCCCCACCATTACGTGAGTTTTTCCAAGGCTCAGCATACCACTCACTGTTCTATAGTCTAAACTTAGGGAGAGTCTTCCAGAAGCACTCCGGGACAAACACAAATTGGGAGAACTCGGGTTGCAATGTCTGAATTGGCTTCTAATAACACTCGATGCGCGGTAGCAACATTGGAAACGAGGTAATTTACCGGAGATGTCGGCAATGTCGGATTCCGATTTATTCACATTCACATGGACACGGCGGCAGCTCTATCAGGTTAAGCAGGCGCTGTCCAAACGCAAGCAATTCCTCAAGCAAGGACAACAGCGCGGCAGTGTCGATGAGCAGGATGTTCACTTGGTTGAGGCCTTGCTTCAAGATATCGCCGGCAGACTGTCACAACAGGAGATTGAGTAAGGCTCACATGATCGTTTTGTTCTGCCAGCCGCGATTAAATTCAAAACAGCCGGATGGAAATTTAGGTGGACACTTTGATTGAACTGCTGCAGCGGAGTATCGATGCTCATGGCGGGCTTGACAGATGGAGAGAGTATCGGCAAGTAACCGCCAATTTCCTGACTGGCGGCGGACTGTTGGCTCTAAAGGGCTCTCAAGCTTTAGCTAGTCCAGTCCCACTGACCAGCACCGTAACAATTGATCCGCCGACAACAGTAATTTATGCGTTCGGCAACAAGGACTGGCGACTGTCATATCGACCGGACCGCGTGGCCATTGAAACATCTAGCGGCGAAATTGTAGAAGAACGCTCCAATCCGAGAGACGCGTTCAAATCGCACACACTGAACACACCATGGAACCGACTCGATCGCGGATACTTCAGTGGTTACGCTCGCTGGACTTACCTCACCACTCCATGGCTTCTGACTATGCCAGGCTTTGAGGTGGAAGAAATTGCACCATGGAAAGAAGGGACAGAGAAATGGCGAGGGCTACGAGCTCGATTTCCCGCGAACTGCCCCAGTCATAGCCAAAAACAGGAATTTTATTTTGGAGACGACTTTTTATTGCGTCGCCATGACTACGTGTTGGAAATCGGTGGTAATGTTCCTGTTACGCAGTACGTATCCGAAATCGTCGAAGCTGACGGATTCCGCTTTCCGACCAAGCGCCGTGCTTACATGCGCGCTCCTGATTTGCAACCGATTCGCGATCTTTTGTTGATATCGATCGACATCAGCGACCTTCGAGTAGAGAAATAATTGAACTAGCTCCCAGCCAGCGAATTTCCCGGTATGTTGGTCGAACGATTTTTTAACGCAGGCGTCACGACAATCCAACCAGCCCATCCGAGCCATGCAACCAGCGAACACAGCGTGATTGTCAGGGCGACCGGGAATATAGGAGGCGCGAAATAGGTCACGACATGATGAGCACCAGGCGTTATTGGGATGGCACGAAGTCCGCCACTCATTTCTTGCATGGGCAGATCGCGGTCGTCAATTTTGGCTCGCCAGCCGGGGAAATACACTTCGTTGAAGACAAGAAATCCCGCAGACAAAGCAGTGACGCTATAGCGTACATCGTTGGGGTGATAAGCTTCGATTTCGAATGAGACTGGAATTGCTCGCGCCAGAAAGTCCTGACTCGACTTTGGTGGATCGTCGGTCGGCCAAATCATGACTCGCTGACCGCTCTGCAAGTAGTCCAGCATCCCTGAAGAGATCAGCCGATTCAAGCGGATCAAGCGCACGGGATTATAGTCACCGACAAAGAATTCCTTGCTCACATAACCCCAGCTGGAAGGCACGCAATGATAGACATCCAGATCGGGCGGATCAGAACTAGAACCGATTTCACGGGGCAGAATGGCAAAGTCCGGAGTGAAAGTCGACTGGTGTTTTGAGAGAAACGTGTCATAGTAATGCGGTTGTTCTCCAGCGACTGAGACATTAGCCTGAAACGCAACGGACAGATCAACTACCAGCAAAAAAATATAGAGTGCCCGAGCCCAAGAACGGTTTATCTTCAGCCACGTTGCTATGCCCAGCAAGATCAAACCCGCTTCGACAAGCCAGAACAATTTGTACGGAGCAAATCCATCCGGATCGATTTGTCCGAGCCATGTTCCCCCTGCCAGCAATGAAACGAACAGCGCGCCCAGGATTCCGAGACCGAGTAGGCGGTCGCGCTTTTCACCGGATTCAATGGTGGCAAAACCACGCCCCGCCAAGAGAATCAAACCAAGAGCGAAAAGCGTTCTGCTGTCGCCCGCAGGAAAGCGCGAGAAGTTGAGTATCGGAAAGAGATGATGAAGCATAACGCGTCCGGGAAATCCTATTCCCATCGACATGCAAAATGCAAGTACTGAAAAGATCGTCAACGCTACACTGAAGGTATCGCGGCGTCTCAGCATGCCGATAGCCGCGAGCGGCAGTGCTAACACTCCGATGTACAGTCCACGCATTGAAACGTCCGGATTGTAGCCGCCCGGAAGCGGATACTTCGGGAGGAAGTTGAAGAGCAAACCGAGCAAGTGTCTGAGTTCCAAATGGTCCCCTTTGAGAGCAGCCTCGATCGTAAGTGCCTGTCCACGCGTAAATTCATTTCGCAACTCGATGGTTGGCAGCCAGTGCACAGTAGATACCGCCACCGCCATTAGTCCAGCGAACAAGACACCACCGCCACTCCGGATCCACTGAAGCCTGTCGCGCCGTTCACGCTTAAGCAGAAACACGATCCAGATTAACGCCCATGCCAACATTTGAACAACTGCGGCTGGGTAAGCCGTCGTGATCAGCCAGTAAAACAGGAAGGAAAGACCGACTAGTGCCCGAGAGTTGCCACGCACAACCCATCGATGCAAGAGCCAGAACAGCCAGGGCATGGCAGCAAATGCGTCGATCCACGCGATGAGCTCGAGATTGCCAAAAACAGCGCTTGTGAGACCGAAACAGATTCCTGCAACACATGCACCCCATCGTGACTTCCAGAGTTCGAGGGACAAGCAGTAAGCGCCGACCGCTCCCACTACAATTATGAGGATGCTCTGGATCTGAGCAATGTAGGGCGTATAACCCGATGTCAGCGATATGAGAAACGTGAGCGGTGAGTAAAGATTACTCTCCGGATTGAGAAAGTGCGGCGACCCGCAGGCTACGTACGGACACCACAACGGCCAGAAGCCAGCTCGAATGCAATCTGAAGCATAGACGAGCCACGGCACTGTCACATCGGTAAAGTCCCAATGGAGCAAAAGATGTGGAATGCCGTTCTCGTTGACCTGCAGAAACTCTCGGAAGACTAGAAGAGTAACAACGATCACAACGATCCAGGGTAGCCAATCTCCAGCGACATTTTTCAGCCGCGACGAGTATCGCTTCGGTTCCTTCATCGCCATTCTCGATTATTACCTGCCCTTCGCACCATTTGTGGCGCAAAACTCGGGAGCTTTCTCGGGTGGGCAGAGTTCAATTCTACGAACTATCTCAACGGAAATCTAGAGTTGTTCTGACAGCTGTCGCTGCTATTGGAATGACAAGCACATTTGCCCGTCACCTAGACTGAACGACGTGTTGACAACGCGAGATACCAGAGAAATTTTGCGTGCGCGCAATACAATGTCAAACTCAAATTCTACGCTCGTGGCACGAGATACAATGCACATTGAATCTAGACCTCATGGCTGAGGTTCCAATGCTCGGCAAGAAACCCAAAGTTCTGCCAAGGAAGAGAAATGACGAAAACGGAATTAAAATCGGACGCCTTTGTTTTTCTTGGCGCGAGTGGCGACCTGGCATACAAACAGATTTTTCCAGCGCTGCAATCGATGGTCCGTCATGGAAATTTGAATATTCCGGTGATCGGAGTGGCGAAATCAGGATGGAATCTAGATCAGCTGAAGGCGCGGGCACGAGATAGCTGTGAAAAACATGGTGGCATCGACGAGCAGGCGTTGGCAAAGCTCTTGTCGCTTCTTCAGTATATCGACGGCGACTACGGTGACGAAGAGACATTCAGCCAGTTGCGAGAAAAGCTTGGTAAAGCGGAGCGACCTCTGTATTACCTCGCAATTCCACCTAATCTGTTCAGCACGGTTGCTGATGGGCTCGCAAAGGCGAAGTGCCTGCACGGTGCAAGAGTTGTTGTCGAGAAGCCATTCGGCAGAGACTTAGCATCAGCACAAGAACTAAATCGGACGCTGCACCAATACTTCGAAGAAGAAGCTATTTTCAGAATCGATCACTATTTGGGCAAGGAGCCGGTGAATAATCTGATTTATTTCAGATTTGCCAATCCGGTTGTCGACGGTGTCTGGAGCAACAAATACATTGATAGCGTTCAGATAACTATGGCCGAACAATTCGACGTATCTGATCGCGGGAAACTTTACGACGAGGAAGGAGCTATCCGCGATGTCGTACAAAATCACATGTTTCAATTACTCTCGTGCATAGCAATGGAATGTCCGGCAAGCAAGTCTCATAAGTCAATTAGTGATGAAAGAGTTCAGGTCGCAGAATCGATATGCACGTTGACTGCAAAGGATGTGGTGCGCGGCCAATTCGATGGATATCATGAACAGAAGGGCGTCGCAAAAGACTCAACGGTAGAAACTTGGGCAGCGCTGAGATTTCACATCGACAACGATAGATGGAATGGTGTGCCATTCTATGTGCGAGCCGGCAAATGTATGCCCGTCACAATCACGGAAGTGATGGTCAGGTTTAAGCCCACTATGCAACCGGTTCTCGACGAAGCAGAAGTAGGCACTGATGGTTATTACCGATTCAGGCTCAGTCCGCACGAAGAGATCGCACAGGGTCTCAAAATAAAGCAGCCAGGCGAAGCAATGATCGGAAGCACTGGAGAACTCGTCATTCACGAAAAGCCGAGAGACGAGATGCCTCCGTACGAACGATTGCTGGGCGACGCGATTAAAGGTGATTCCACGATGTTTTCCCGAGAGGATTCCGTAGAAGCCGCATGGCGAGTGCTAGACCCGATTTTAGGCGATGTGACGCCCGTGCATAAATATGCGAAAGGCACCTGGGGTCCAGCCGAAGTGGACGACAAAATCAAGCCGAATGATGGCTGGCACAACCCCGTCCTCGACGAATCGGACTAAGTTCGGCACCACGCCGGAGCATTAGCTAGATAATAAGGAGAACACCAATGGACAACGCCTCGACATTTCCGCGTACGTTGCGCATTGGTGTGTTCGTGTTCAACGGCTACGAGCCGCTCGATGTTTGGGGCTTTGTCCAGGCTTTTGCCATAGCTCGCTTCATCGGCACGAGTTACGCGGATCCGCCGCCGTATCCGTTCGAAATTCTCTTCATTACGAACGAGGTGAATTCCGGCATCCCCGACGCCGCGCCGAAGCCAGTGAAGAGTTATAACGGTCCGCGTGTCGCTCCGGATGTTTTTCGCGACGATGCACTAAGCGAGACTTTCGATGTGCTGATGATACCCGGTGGTGCAGGTATGCGCGACCTTGTGTCCGGTCCCGACGAAGCGAAGGTGGAAGAGCTTGTGGGATGGGTACAGGCCATGGATGCGCGCGTGTCGCTCATGACGTCCGTGTGCACCGGAGCAGCACTACTGGCTCGCGCTGGCATGCTCGACGGGCAACCCGCAGCGACCAATCACGATTCATTTGCGTGGGTATCCTCGTTCGGACCTCACGTTCTCTGGGACAATGTCTCCCGTTGGGTCGACGCAGGACGATACGTGACCTCCGCCGGCACTTCTGCCGGCACCGACATGGCTTTTTATTTGGTGGCACGATTGGCGGGCAAAGCCGTGGCTGAGGCCGCCGCTCTGGCAGCCGAATACGATTGGCACCGCGATCCGCAAACGCCGATTTTCTATCCGCAGCAAGCCGCCGTCCCGAAAACTAGGGAGTAGATTCGCAGCTGCTTTTGAAACAAAACTGATACCACGATCACCGAATCACAGCCAGAAAAACAGGACGATGAAAACCAGTAAAACAAGTCCAGCAGGGAAATCGCCAGCGCACATATTGGTAATCGATGTTGGTGGCACCCATGTCAAAATCTTAGCCACAGGCCAATCAGAATCTAGACGAATTGACTCGGGACCGAAGATGACAGCCAAAGAAATGGTTGCTGGAGTCTTGAAGTTGTCCGACGGCTGGACTTTTGATGCTGTTTCAATCGGATACCCTGGGCCCGTCCTTCACGGAAGACCGGTGGCGGAGCCATATGAACTCGGAGGCGGTTGGGTAGGTTTTGATTTCAGTCAAGCATTTGGTTGTCCGGTCAGGCTCATAAATGACGCGACCATGCAGGCTATCGGCAGCTACGAAGGAGGCAAAATGCTCTTCCTTGGGCTGGGCACAGGTCTTGGATCGACCATGATCGATGGCGGAACGATCGAGCCCATGGAGCTGGGGCATCTGCCATACAAAAAACTTACTTATGAAGACTACCTTGGGAAGCGAGGTTTGAAACGACTGGGGAAAAAACGTTGGCGTCTGGCCGTCGAAGAAATTACCGCTCTGATGATCAAAGCCCTTGAACCAGATTACGTGGTCATTGGTGGTGGCGACGCCAAAAAGCTCAACCAGCTCCCCGAAAAGTGTCGATTGGGCGAAAACGCGAATGCGTTCACAGGCGGATTCCGCCTGTGGGAAAAAGCAGCCACACCGCTAGGAAAATAATCGGACCACCTGTTACCAAGGATCTGATATCATCAAGCTTTGAGTTGGAATCAACTAGTCAACAGCTCCGAAATCGCTATGCGATTTCTTGTTCCGTGGTGATGAAAACATGCTCGGATCGTACTGGTTTCTCATCTTGATGATAGCAGCAGCAGTGAGCTTCGCTATTGCTGGCGCGCTCACGGTCAGGCGTTTAGTTTCACACGACACGCTCGTAAATCATCATGATGTCGCCGGCTATATGATGTCGATCATCGGCACTCTTTACGCCGTGGTGCTCGGACTGATCGTGGTCAACTCACTCAATACATTCCAAACTGCCCGCTCTACTGTAGAGCAAGAGGCAAACAGTTTGAGCGATATTTTTCACCTTGCTGCCGGCATGCCAAATCAGTTCTGCTCGGCGCTTCGCAATGATTGCTACAAGTATGCAGATGCTGTCGTCAACGATGAATGGAGTACGATGCAGAACGGTAAACCCAGCGCAAAAGTGCACATCCTTGCGAGCAGAATGTGGCAAACGGTCGTCGATTTTAAACCGCAAACCGACGCTGAAGCCGACTTGCACCAATCACTCCTGGCAGAGGTCAACGAACTAAGCGACTGCCGCCATGCAAGACTGGAGGTAGCACAACCGGAGTTTGATGCGATCATCTGGGGCGTTCTTGTTTTTGGCGGAGTCGTGGTCATAGTCTTTACATACTTCTTCGGCGTAAAAAATGTCGGAGTGCAGATGGTCATGACTATTTTGGTTACATTGGCGTTAGCTCTGAACTTAACGCTGGTAGGTATGTTTGGCTATCCTTACTCGGGAGATGTCCGTGTATCGGCAGAACCATTTGCCTACGACTTGCAGACCTTCAAAGCTCTGATTCAAGAGCAGCAAAATGGCAGCGGTGGGGCTAGGACCAATTGATTGGCATCAATTTCGCAACTCACTCACGGAAAGCGAAAAGTGGTGGAAATCACGGTCGACGGATCGCATTGTAGTGTAGAAGTGGCTCCAGTGCGTCATAGTTTAGTTCCTGAGTCCTTAAGCGATTTATGGAATTGCTCTGCAATTAGTTCGCTCGCAGCTTCGAGATTGTCAGTCTTGAGTCTGATTGAGCCAATCAAATTCTGAGACTCCAATCCTAAAATTGCTTCCCATTCCGATGCGGAGACGGGCTGCACAGAAAGGCGACTACCTTTCTGAAGGAGTACCATATTTTTGAGTTTCGGAATCAAGTGCAAATATTCGAGTGTCAAGATCTTTTTGAACGTGCGCACATGCTTGATGTCTACCATGTACCAGGTCGGACTGTCTTTCTTGCTTTTCGGATCGTAGTGTGCGTCCTTCGCATCGAAAGCTGTGTGGTCGGGATAGCCTTCTTTCACTACCTCCGCCAGTCCTACAATCCCCGATGGATCTGCATTGCTATGATAAAACAACACGCCATCCCCGACTTTGATCGAATCCCGCAAAAAGTTGCGCGCTTGATAGTTGCGCACACCGTCCCAATGAGTTGTTTTAGACGGCAGCTTCTCCAGATCAATAATTGAAAAAACACCAGGCTCTGACTTTAAAAGCCAGTAGTTCTTGGTCGCGCGCTTTGTTGCCATTATTGTTTTCCGTGGTGACCGATTGGAGACTATTCTAGTCTACGGCCTTTGCAGCTCAGGCTTCCACTCATCCAAGATAGCTCCTTCGATTGGACATACAGAAATGCAGGCCCCACAATCAATACATGCCGGGTCAGTCGCTATATATGTGTATTTAGTACCCTTGGCGTTGGTTTTGCCATCCGCCCACAGGATGCACTCCACTGGACAAACTGGAACGCAATCTCCGACGCCTTCGCAGATATCGGCAACTATTGTATAAGACATGATCTTGCCTCCGAATACAGATTTGCCTACATCGTAGACTTCTATTTCTTCCCCGGCTAGAGTTATTATACATATCTGTGTAATAATGCCAATAGAGCCCTATTTATGCCCCCGTATGCCGTGTGCCCGTGAAAAAAATTTCTTCTCGCATCCTTAAGCGTCGTCGTGGCGAATCCGCTCGCCAGGGGGTGATGCGAGTTTTGAAACTTCGCGGAGAAGCAACTGCTGCAGAGCTATCTAAAGCAATGAATATCACATACACTGCGGTCCGGCGCCATCTTTCGTCACTACAAAATGAAGGCCTCATAACTTCCCACACGCATCAACAGGGTGCCGGGCGACCGATCTACAAATATCGGCTTACAGAAGCTGCAGCTGCACACTTTCCGTCAGGATATGAAGCCATGGCTGCAAACCTGCTGGACACCGTATTTGACGAAAGCGGACATACGGGCATCATGGACGTTCTGCGCCTCAACAACAATCGGCTATTCGCGATGTTGTTGCCCCGATTCATCAACAAAAATCTTGCTGAGCGTGTCGAAGAGATTGCACGGTACTACGCGGAAAACGGCTACATGACCGAATGGACAGCACTTCCAGATGGCAACTTCTTCTTGTACCATCAGAATTGTGCAATATACAAATTAGCTTTACGCTATCGTCAACTGTGCATTCTCGAACCACGATTGATCGAAAGCTTATTAGGTGTAAAGGTGTCCCGACAACAATACATACTGAAGAACGCACCAATTTGCGGATATCTTGTTGATTCAAAGCGACCGCTATCATCCCCTCTCTCGCTTTAACCCAAAAATTGATCGCGCTTAGCGAATGATGCGTCGAAAGATGTTCTGTTATCCGCCGGCTAGAAAGCGTATTATGATGTGTGGTGCATGACCCACAAACAATGCACCGCACATCGCAAGCAAGGGTCTTTTGCTTTAGGATTAGCCTAGTCTAAGAAGCGCTAGGTGACTTGGTTACGGTAGTCCCAGGCGCCGTATAGAGCTGCACATTCTCGACAGTCAGATCTTCTCCATTACCGGTGCCTAGAATCCAGTTCATCGGCGTGTTCAACGCTGGGCTGTCTGCAGCAACTTTCCATTCTGCGGTTTCATTTCCGCCAACATAGGTAGTAATGGTATCGTCCTGTTTATCGACTAGAGCGGCTACCTCCACGCCATTTGCCGAGTTTGAGTCCGCCAGGTCGGAGAGTGGAATCGTAGATGACTCCGCTGTTGAACCAGGATGACCTGCGCCGGGAGTCCAATTGTGAAGGGTACTGCCCGCTTGTTTGTTGCCGTTATCAACGCCGAAATCTTCCATGGCATCGATTTCCTGGTTTGTACCAGTGGCAGAACTATATCCGCTCAGACCCCAGACTGCCGGCCAGCTCGTCATGGTGCCGCCGTCGAAAGTTGCTTTGCCGATATCGGCTTGGTTGTATTTTACGTCGGCGACGAAGAGCTGCGTGCCGTCTGCAGACTTATCCGGCGCCAGATCGCCGCCCCAGTGGCTCGGGTCTTTGTCGATGGTGAAAGTTCAGTCTGCGTTTGCAGTACCGTAGTCGGCCATCGGTTTGCCATCCGTTCCTGACCCAGTATAACCAGTAACGTTGTCTAAAACCGAACCAGATAAATTGGCCTTCAATCCGAGGTTGTTCACCACGTCTTGCAGTGTAGAGCTGAGTTTTATGTCGCTCGTGTTGCCGTTTTCACCGCTGCTCGAACCAGACCCACTCGTTTGCACTAGCCCCTTTTCGGCATTTATTATGTTGCCTTCCGCATCAAGATTATCTCCACCGGCGATTTGACTCAAAGCAGTCTGCTCATCTTTGCTAGAAGTGGCAACGCTTGCCAATTCTTGACTCTCTGCCTGCGCACCTTTAGTCATGTACTCCGTGGCGCCGGAACTATTTTTGCCTTCAAGATCACTCAAGGCTAGCTTATCGTCGGCGCTTGCAGTAGCGCTGAAATAGTTGCCATTCATATCGGAAATTGATTTAGTAAGGGAGCTTTCCGCCGATGTGACGTTGCCACTTACAATTGCATCGGCGGCAGATTTGCCATCCGTTTGAGCGGTGGCAACCAGTTTGCTCTCGCTGGCAAGCGCTGCCATCGAATCACGGAGTTCTGTTTCACTCTGCCCAGTTTTGCCTCCGGTCACTTCATTGAGAGCTGTATTGTCTTCACTGAGAGCACTTCCCACGTAGTGATTCGAGGGACTTGCAGACACCGAATCTGTTGATGTATCTGTCGATGCTTCGGTCGATTCTGAGGCTGACCCGGCCGAAGCAGATACCGTAGATTCAGCCAGCGTTGCAGTTTTAGTCGCGCTATCGGTCTTCGACCCCGATGCGGTTTCTAAAACAGATTGGGTGACCTCCGAACCATTGAGTTCCAAATTGCCCAGAGCCTGAGTCATCTGTTTTGAATCGATCTCTGAATCGGATAATGCGGACTTTAGATTGCTCGCGCTGCTTTCTCCGTGGGCAGCAGGAAGAGCACTAGGAGAGTTGTGAGCGTGTGCGTCCTCAACCTCAACCAGAGGAAAGCCGGATGTTTGCGCTGTCGACGGATTCAACTCAGCGCCGAAAGGATTACCGGAATCCTTTCCCCCCGTAAGCCGCAGCAAATCGAGCTTGCGGTTGCTCCGACCACCATCATTAGCTTGTTGCACTTCTTGCGGTGTCTGTTTTTGGATTTCGGTGGTCATAAAGGCGCCTCTGTTAGGAACGAAAGATGGGTACAAAAAAATGCCCTACTTCAACCGGGCTCAAATTCGAGTCACGTGTTGGCAGAACGAGGACTTGGCTGTACGAACTTACCTGTTCAAAGTTACACCAGAGTTACACTGGCAAAAAATGTTGCACTAGCCGGGCAATCAACACAATCTCCGACGATCGGACCTCCGCTTGTAGCGCTCGTGTAACATACGACTGCTACTGTCGTCGCATCCACAACCAGCAACCCTGCTACCCACACAACATCTGAGCCCGGCACGGCGTTATTTACCAGGAGGTTACGATGGACTTTAACTTAGAGTCACTGCCAATTCAAGATAATGCAGCACTCATTGGGAGACGCGCTGCATTGTTGAGCAGGTCCAACCCAGTTACAAGTGCCGATTACGCAGCTGCTACTGCTGGTAAAGAAGATACCACCAGTGGTGTCCTGCCCGCTGTAACGGTGTCCACCGATTCTTCGTCAGCGGCCGCTGCTAATCCAACGGACCAACAATTTTTACGTTCCGTAGGAGCTTCTTACGGCGAGCCGTACGAAGCTGCATTTGCGAGCAATGAAGGTACGACCAGTAACGTCCTGCCCGGCATGACATTGTCGACCGATTTTTCATCAATTTGGGGTCCATTGGAGACAGCGGCTTTACGCATCGCAGGTCCTGATTACAATCCGCCCTCGGCACCACCCGCTACGGAACCGGACCCTACGGAAGTAGGCCCGGATCCGGCGTACGATAATGCAGGCAATCCTATTTACTACGCTCCTCCAACTCCTTCTGTTTGGCCCCAGCCAGCGGACCCCAAAGTAGTAACCCCGGATCCGTATTACGATGAATTTGGCAATCCTATTTCCCCAACACCTGAGCTGCCCGCCGCACGACCGGACCCGCAGGTAGTTACTCCGGATCCGGATTATGATAGTAGTACAGGCAAACCTCTTTACTCTCCTCCAAGCGCTCCTAGTGCAGCTCCTCCAAGCGGTGACGCTGGTAACGGCGGCAACGGCGGTGACGCTGGTAACGGCGGTAACGGCGGTGACGCTGGTAGCGGCGGTAACGGTGGCAACGGCGGTGACGGTGGTGGAGGCGGTGGTGGCGGCGGCGGTGGCGGCGGCGGTGGCGGCGGTGGCGGCGGTGCTGGCGGCGGCAGCGGCGGAGATGGTGGCGATGGCGGAGATGGTGGCGATGGTGGCGATGGAAAAGCAAAATGAAACTGAGTTTCTGAGGATGAACTTCCGGACATGGCGAGATGGGCTTGCCGCCCATCTCGCCAAAGCTTGGCAAATTTTCCGATATGACGAAAACGGATTAGCGCTACTCGAATTTCCGCCAATAGGAAATAAGCAGTGCAACTGCACATTGCTGTCATTGATTACTTTGCAAGAGCTTCGCAGACGGCGAGCTGCAAGTCCAGGTTGTCGACTTCTGCGAGGTGTCCGATGTCGCCTGTGGCGACCCCCAGCTTCAGACAAGAATCTAATATGCCAATGTGCACGGCCCAACTGTTAAAAGCTGGGCACCGAAGCAATGGTATCACTTCCTTTATGTGATTGGAGGCTTCCCGCTCTCGCAGCTGATAGATCGCATACTGGACTGCAATCGGACGTTGATCGTTTAGTGCAATAGACAGTAACACGTCATCGACATCTCGGCGCATTTCTTGAACGACGTAACTTTCCAACGACTCGTGGCAGAAAATGTACGTGGTACACGGATCGGTAAAGAGCTGCCACAGGCGGTCGGCAATGTCTTGACTCACCGGCAGTTTCCGCATGTAATAGGATGGGACTTACGAACGCCGAGACTGAGATGCCCCGATGATGTGCTTGCGGATCTTCTGTCCTTTATCCTGTCGAACTTAATTGACCGAATAGGGCCGATCGGGACAAGTCAGCTACCACTGATCAAAGGCAAGGAGCGCCTAATGGAGGATAAGTCTAGTCAAACGCTAGCAACGGAGCTGGCGATGAAATACCGCGAGATCAACGACGGCTTTGATTCCCCGTTTGTTGTTAAGCTGACGAGTCGCGGATTTTATTCAGAAGTTAACAACGCCTTGAATGCAGTGGTATACGGACTGCTGACGCAGCGAAGATTGAGCTTCGATCAAAGCGAATTCATGAAAGCACCGCACATAGCACCTCTCAGTCCGATTCCTCGGTATTACCTCCGCAAGCGCAACAAGTTGACAAGCTTTTTGCAGCGAACAATCGATGGTCAGAGCAGCCTGAGCGGGCCGCTTTGCAGACCTCGAGCCGCTAATTGGACCGACTTCTATACACAGCAATTGCCCAGCTTGTCTCGCTCAGCCCTTGAGAATATTGATCCTAACTCGATCATCGAGACTTTCCGTCATCCAGGCTTTTCAGAATTCAGAACGTTTGTTTTCCGCAAGCATGACAATCAGAGTCACATAAACATTGAGCAGCTCGGCATAAGGGGAAATGTCTACCAGGCAAAGCGAATCCTAGCGGCGATATTCTGCAAGCCACGGGAAAAAACAATCATTCCACCACGACTTGGCGAACGCTTCGCGGCATTCCAAATTCGAAGAGGTGACAAAACCGAGGGGTACTGGGTTCGGAGCCAAAATCACAGTAACATCTACATGAGTCCAAAGCTCATGAAAGAGGGACAGGAGATTCCAACCATTTCCTACCTTAATTCCTTAATTGCTGAAATGCCGGAGCTAAAGCATGTTTTCGTCATGACCGACGACTATACAACAGTGGAGCAACTGCGAGCTGAAGCACCACAAATACATTTCGAGACACTCAATACACCTGCGGACCGAGGGTACAGACAGAAAGCGTTCGATCGCCTATCCCTGAGGGAAAAGCTCAGAAGCATTCGCCAGCTCGTGTCAGAAACACAAATCGCTGCTTCATCCTGTTTTTTTCTTGGCGGCTACAAGTCGAATGTCGCGAGGTTTATAACGCTACAGCATCAAGACCCAGGGCGGTGCTACAGTGTTGACGATGACCGTGAATGGTCTCCACTCTAGTAGCATCCATCAACTTCAATACATGCGGTGAAAACATTCAATGAATCGAGAGCAAACCACCACCATACAGTCTTATGCCGCGGCTTCGTTCTCGGGTGAGCTATATTTCCGCAGATAGTTGAACGCCTGTCGAGCCTGGGAATAGAGCATCATCACGCCGACTACTGCCGGCGAGAAAAAATACACCTGCGGAGTATTTGCTCAGCGTCTCGCAATAAGTCGAGGCAAAGGTATGGCTTGTTTTGGTGTACAGCACCATCAAGTCTCTCGACATTCTCGTCGTTGACGCTCGGCCGGGGTGGCGGTAACATAGCTGTTTAGGTGCCCCGCCTTCAGCTCATCAAGTCTAGGGAGTCTTCCGCCACCGAGTCGGTACAGTGTGACTTAATGAACCATCGAGCAGACGCTGTAAACAACAAACATCGAGCGACTTACGATGAGGGCTGCAATTGGAGCAAAGTCAACACTTCAATTGATAGATGAGGCAATAGTAGGATTGCATTTTATCGATAGAGAGGTCTGCGATGAACCTGGTTGTTTTACTGCTAATCGTAGCGTTGCTAGGCTTTCCAAACGGCGCGATCAGCGCGGACCAGTCTGGCTGGCAACGGGCCACGCAATTTTACGCGAACGGGCAGTATTCCCAGGCGCTTTCAGAGCTTGAGAAATTACCTGCTTCGAGTTCGAACGCTTCCGTCCATTACTTGCGCGGCATGTGCTACAAAGCTCTCGGCAAATCCGACCAGGCACAAAAGGAGCTGACCTGGGTTGCTAACTACGCTCCTGATGCGAAAACAAAGGAAATGGCTCGCATTGCTTTGGGGCAGTCATCCGGTCCGGCGGCTGGGCAGCAAGCCCGGTCGGCGGTTGGAGTGCGACGCGGTCCAGACGATCCACCGACTCACCTCATCAACGATTCGGTCTCGCAAACAATTCAAGTTGCCGCCCAGAAAGGCTGGGCTCCTTGCCCTGGCAACTGCTTGAACGTGAGCACACCGGGATGGCACCATGAGCATATCGATGGACACCCAGAAACGGAGATGTGGCATACATTCGGAATGAACGGCAGTCATTTCTCCGCCACAACGGCTCACTGGGGACAGGTCTTCGCCGAGTCAAAGGATGCACCCGTTCAGAACAAAGGCAACTGCCCCATATGTGGTGGCATCGGCTGGGTGCGCTCAAGGTAGCTATCTACCCAAAAACGAAAGCGGCTTTTTTTCGAAAGCAATTTTCCATCGCACGCGATCCTCAGTGATCTGGGCGAAAAGCATTTCGCCGGTGGACACGATAGCTACACCGATTCGGAAATCACTTTCGGAAACTCGATCTTGACCATCGTCTTGTCCAGTGACTCCTCACCCATCATGAATTCGACTTCCATCTGCGTGTCGTGTGCATCCTCGAAGTCCACGCAAATGCACGTCGATTGAGCCACCGCCGCACCGTGGCTTTGACCAGCACGCATGTCGCACGGCGTGTCGTGCTTTACCTCATACCCATACTCGGGAAAACGAGTGATACATTTGACATCAGCTGAATACTTGTCTTGCGATTGGAACCGCTCGACATGAAGGGAAAGTCTCACATTCTCCAGCGAATGAGCGATGCGGCTGGAAGCAGAGACTATAGGTGTTGGAGTTGCCCGCAGTAACGTCACGACTTTTCCATTTTGAAGGACCGTCAGAGGTCCGTACTTTATCGTGCTATTTTCCATGCTGCTTAAATATCCTGCTTGTATAAGTGCTAATCAGTGATCGCGTCAAAATCACCGATACCAATGGGAATTGTTGCCTATTTTGTCCCAGACACGTCATTATACCTGAACCAACTCACTTGCGCCCCCACGCCGCGCATACTCAGCGCACACGTCGCTCAATCTTTTAACCAATCAACTTTGTGCTTCGTGCAACGCGTCAGGATGCTTTGGCCTTACTGGAACAGATCACGCTATTAACTTGCCTGCTTCGCTAGCCAGAACTAATTGCCACTGTTCATCTGATCGGTCCAAAGCGCCGTGGTGACGATGCACCACTTCCAGCATATCAACCGGTTTGCACTGTTGGCGGTAATAACTACAGCACGCGACTATCTGTCGGTTCTGAAGTTGTTGATGCAATTTCAATTCATATTCCATAAAGTAAGCCCAATCGTGCTGCAGAACGAAGCTGGCATTGCCGTTAGTTCGCAAACCCTGGAATCCCTCGGCAAGGGCACGTTCATATTCAATAAAAAGAACGTCTATCAGGTCGTCAGCGGACTTAAGGGCACCTGGTGCTCCATACCAATCGATTGCATCCAACACACGGAGTTGTCCTGACGATACGCCACGTTCCAACGCCTCGGATTTGCCTACTTCCGCCCAGATATCACTGGCCGGAAGCGGGTGCGAAGCGACCCATATGCAGAGCTCGTTGCTGAGAAGACCCGCTTCAAAGTACGGGATCAACCCTTCAATGAGTTCTTCCCGAGAGTTGTAAAAGTGGCACATATGAAGACCATACGGTACTGTACTGATCCCCGGTAGTCCGAAATTTGTGAGATGGGAGTCCGTCATGATCGACCGCCCGCGCGCAGCTCGTGCTGTTTTGCTCGTTCGAGCACGGCAGAGAAGTGTTGGGGCATTGTATCCTTAACCCAGAGCAGCATTGCCTGCGACGCAGGAACTCCCGTTGTACCTTTCCAGGAAACGAGCGACTGCAACGCCTCCCGCTCAATTGGTCCAATTACCTCAGATATAGCGGAATTAACGGCATCTCGGTGACTCTCATAATCCCTTGTTGGAATTACGTGACTATGCGTACCGCAGACGTTCGCAAAAGCTTCATCGTAAATACACGGGTCATACCTGTCCATTAGAAATGAGCAAAAGATGGCAATTGTCTGCTCGTGAGCCACTTCATCGAAAAACTGCTCCAACCGGTGGGAAGCCTTTCCACTACCGTCAACATAAAGGACGTTGACCATTTCTCCCCACCAACGCACGCGAGGATATTTTCCTCCGCACCGAGCCTTTTTAATCGTTTGACTGGCAAGGGGCTTGAATATCTTCCCATCCGGCATTCCACCCGCCATAAATTTCGGCAAGGTATCGTTCGCATCCAACAATGTGAGCTGCCCTCGGTCAAATAGCTGAGCTATATTGAATCCGTTGCCTTCCAGGTGACGAGAGATATTGACCCAATTGGGATGCGTGGCCACCAAAATGATGGACTCGCCACGAATCAATCCTTCCGTGGCGAAGTGACTAATTGCCTCTCCATAGAAATCCTCATCCTGATAGAGCTGTACGATGTGCCCGTCCGGACCAGGATTGGACAGTAAATTCTTCCAGTCTACATGATGCATTACTAAAGGATACCATTGAACCCGGCCCGAAGTGCAGCTCTGTTGCTCGCGATTAACACGTCTCGATTGCTCGGGAGCGATATTGCCTTGTCGTGCCGTTCTTGTGCCTTCCTCGAGCAACAGGCAAGCTCAACCATTCCTCTCCTGTGGAGTTGTACTGCCGGCTTCTGAAAACCAGGCAAACTGCTACTGGAAGTTTTCGCATGATTGCTCTTGTGCAAAAGTTGATGGTGCTATTGCAGGCTGCGCCTGTTTCTCTGGACCATCTGCTGAGTGTAAGCCTTGTGAATCGGGACCTAGGCAATGGTCGAGTTCGCTCGTAATCTAGCAAGCGCATTACTGAAGCCAGACGGCCGGCAGAGCGGGCTGATAATGCAGACCGCTCCGCGGTGAGTTTGCTGGATTGTTACACTGCAGCAGTCGTCACGGTCGGTGCATTTTCGCCAATCACTGATGACATGGCGAGTAGTGCGACTCCATTCAGGATCATGTCGACCCCAACGAACACCGCCGGAACCCACAACCCACTGATCGGCCAACCGTAGAAGATGATAGCGCCAAGAAGGATGTCCACGATACCTCCGAACAAAATCCATCCCCACTCCCTACTTTTGGCGCGTGCCAACTGAGCTGCTTTCACGCAACGAATAGCGCCTGCCGCTACGAGAAAAATACTTATCAACATCGTTAGCGATAGCGCGCCGAGCACGGGATTCCAAAGTACCATCATTCCTGTGGCGAGATATAGAATTCCGGACAAAACTGTCAACAGAATCTTGCCTGTCCCGCGTGTACGAAAGGCATGGACGAATTC
Organism: Planktothrix sp.; assembly: GCA_036703195.1. Classification (GTDB taxonomy): domain Bacteria; phylum Cyanobacteriota; class Vampirovibrionia; order Obscuribacterales; family Obscuribacteraceae; genus DATNPN01. The sequence continues at coordinate 506,637 of DATNPN010000005.1, forward strand.
GGAAATGCCCGCAGCGATCATTAACGCAGCAAGCACCATCATGCTGATCACTGTAAACAGGAATGTCGCTGCAACTGCAATCATGCCGATAACAATCAACGAAATTCCTGAAAACGTGCATGCACTTGCAATTGCCTTTTCGTTCAAAGAAGAAGTATTAGGTCGCATTGTAGTTGTCATAATTACCTCCAATGTAGGTCCGTTCCAAGCTGAATGACTCAATTTGGAGTCTTCGTTTGGGATGCAGCTAGTGTTGTTGCTGTCATATTTCTCCTCACGAAGCGCGTGACGAGTTTGAGCTGGACAAATCTCAAACGATAAATCAAACTCGCCACCTTCCGCTTCATATCATTAATTCAGTGCTTCATTGCCACTGAGATTTTGGTGACTGAGCAATGTTGCTGCCGTCCTTCGGCAACACGACAGTCAGTTCGCCATTCTTGAACGTTGCTTTTGCTTTGTCACCGTCAACCCGGCATGGCAGCTGAACAATTTGCTCGAATGCTTCGTGTACATTTTGGAATAATTTGCCCCGTTTGGTCTCTTCTTCCTTTTTTCCTTTTATCGCGATCTCGTCCTTGCCTACCTGGATGTCGACGTCTTTATCGGACAATCCCGGCAATTTGGCGGACACACGTACCTCCTTATCAGTTTGCATGGTTTTGATCTTAGGTACGTCTGCGGGAAATCCTGCCAACTTCGGGAGATCGACTAATGCAGCCGATGCGTTGAGTGGAGTCCATAACGGATCAAGATAAACATGCCATACGCCGGGAGCAATCAGCTGATTTGCACTCAGAAGATCTGGCTCGGAATTGCGCAGTTTATGCACAGGAACTGTTTCAGCAATCGTATGTGCATTCTGCTTTTCCACGATTTCCTTGCCAATGAACCCGCCCGCGAATCCGATCGCCAGGGAGAGGCAGACGGCGGCAACCATACTTGATTTAGTCTTCATCAGCGGTTTCCACCTCCGTCGCCCGTTGTTGCTCCTTTATCCGTTCTTACCGGAATGGAGCGTACTTTGTTCTCATATTCAGCCGATTTCGGAATACTGATTGTGAGAACCCCGTCCTTATACTTAGCGTCAACTTTGTCAGAGTCTAGGTAGGGAGGTAAAGGCACGGATCGCATAAATGAACCATACCGGCGTTCGATTCGGCGATGACCATCTTTTGTCTCATCCTTCTCAGATTTTTTCTCACCGCTGATAGCCAGCATATGGTCAGTAAGGGTGACCTTAATGTCTTTTTCATCCACCCCCGGCAATTCGGCAGAAACTTCCACCGCCTTTTCCGTCTCTCTGACATCCAGCGATGGCATGAAATCTCGCTCTACATTGTATGGCACCATGTTGCCGAAGAAATTTTCGAATAACCGATCAAACTCGGCTGATGGAATCAACTGGCCACCACCTTCAATTTCTTCTGTTTGTTTTGCGGGCATTTGTCTTCTACCCCAAGGAATCAATGTTTTCATATCATGCTCCTCCGTCTGTGGGGATGCACACAGACCAATCATGCAATCGAAAGTTCCGCTCGCCTCGGTAACGAAAGGTGTCATTTGTGACGGAGAGTCTGGAGCAACAAGAGCAGCAAAGATTTGCGCAGATGACTATGCCTGCCTAGTCAGTTTAGCGCTCGAAACAGGCAGCGTGCCTCGATTCTTATGCAGCACTGAATCCGGTGGCACCCATCTTGCGCTCCCAGTTTAGAAAACCAGATTTCAGAACTGGTAATCGAATTTTCATAAACCTTTACGGCGCACTCGAAATCCCGTATCTGGTTCGTGTGAGATTGGGCAGCTGAAACGTGGGAGCTAAAGCCGATAGCGGCCGACCGCATCATTTGATAAACAATCGTGTGCACTGAATCGAAGTTTGGATAAGCAGCACTCGCCAGTCAGACTGGTTTCGGCGCAGTTTAATCAATGCGCAGACAGCCAGTTAATTGACTATGCCATGTTGCTAAGTAATGCCCTCTGCAACATACAATGCAGTTGGTCCGCCCGTTGAAGTATCTTCGTCTGCCCCATATGTGGTGGCATCGGCTGGGTGCGTTCAAGGTAGCTGAATTATTTCGAACAACAGTTATCTCGAGGCATACAATGGCTTCGCGAGTATGGACCGTCGCGCTACGCTAAGATAGGGTAAAGTTGACACCATTCTCAAACAGAATTCTGTTACGATGAAACAAATTGCCAATCAGTCACAGCTTGTGACCACATATCATGTCTATCTGGTTTTCGTCTGACCACCATTTTGGCCACAAGAATATAATTCAATACTGCGCTCGCCCCTTTGACGATGTAGAAGAAATGAACGAGGCTTTGGTCGACGCCTGGAACAGCTGTGTGAGAGCTGATGACACAGTCTACTATTTAGGCGACTTCTCACTTAAACAAAGAACAATGGAAAAATATGCACCTCGGCTGAATGGACACAAAATACTGATCATGGGCAATCACGACAGTTGCCATCCGGTTAATCGAGATGGAACGGTTACTAGCATCGGCGTGTATCGCAAATTCTTTGAAGAGGTCCTCGAAGAGCTTGAGTGGGAAGACTGTTTGTTGCATCACATGCCCTATTACGACAACGATGACGACCGCTATCCTGAATATAGACCGATGAACCACGGAAAGGTTCTGCTGCACGGTCACGTGCATGAGCGGTGGACAGTCAACGACAAGCAGGTCAATGTCGGAGTAGATGTATGGGACTACAAACCCGTGTCGGCAGTGCAAATTCGAACTCTTATAAAACGCATAGAAGAGAACAATCTACCCTTGAAAATAGCTGAGCAAGAGGCGCATTAAGCACCTTGAACCGGGAGAGCTGTTCGTCTGTGCTAAGATCTCGACAGAGTTGCACGGCAACTCTGAAAACTTACCAAAAGCAAGCTAACGGCTTGGACAGACATGGACAAATTTGCTCAGCGAAGAGTCGCAGAGGAAGCGGCTCGACTCATGGTTGACGGCGTCGAAACAGAATATCTGCATGCCAAAGAAAGTGCAATTTTAGCCCTAGGATTATCGGGTCAAACCCGGCTTCCGTCTAATCGCAAAATCAGAGAATACATCGGACAGATAACCAAGAATCGTCTCGGTGACGACCAAGTGAAGCGCCGCATTTGCGAAATGCGCGAGATTGCCTTGCACATCATGACGCTGATAGAAGACTGCGATCCGTACCTGATCGGCAGTACCCTGAGCGGCGATATAAGAGAAAGCTCTGACGTGGACCTGCATGCCTACTCCGATGAATATGAAGCGCTGACAGAGCGCTTGCGGTCTTGGACTCACCAAGATGTCGAAGCAGAGGTGGTCGAAAATCGCAAAGGCACTTTCGTACATTTAAAATGGTTCGAAAATCAATATCCCATCGAAATTACGGTCTATCCTTGGAGTTGGCGTCATGTGGTGCCAATTTCGTCAGTTACGTGCAAGCCGATGAAACGCGCAGATATAGTGGCGGTAAAGAAGCTTCTCGCTTTGTCGTAGAGTTGCTTTAGATCGTACAAATGCGTTAGAAAACTATGGTTTCTGGCTGAAGCCACAGACCGACTTGTTTAGCAATCAGTCGACACCATCGCCAGTTTGCGCAGAAAAGGTTTGCACAGTCACATAATAGACACCAGCGCTTTTCATATCAGCATCAAGTTTGTGCAGAGACTGTTGCGCTGCGCCACGGGAGAGTTTATCGCTTTTGGTCAGCAACGCGTGCAGAGGCATGTCGGATTCCACCGCCCTGTCGATTAGTATGGTGTCGATCTCTTGCAGGGGATGACGGATATCCATTATAAGAACTAGCCCTCTCAGGCAGTGTCTTTCGTTGAGATAATGAAAGATGTTCTTCTGCCAGGCTCGCTTTATCTCCTGCGAAACTTTGGCGTAACCGTAACCAGGTAAATCTACAAGCCGTAACATGGGCGAGTCTCAAGCATTGTTTTACGCTTTTTACTCAAGTTGATCAATCGATTTACCTCATGCTCGCATGGCCGTGATTGCCAAAAACAGAATGGCGCACACCGCAATAATAAAGAGACCGATTTCCGGCGCGGTCGGCGAGAATTTTGATGGCAACAAAACCTTCCTTTCAGGATACGGTTCAGGTGAAGAGTTTGAGGCGTCGAGATAGGCGAGTTGAATCACCTCCGCCAGGTGCAAGGCTTCTCTATCCGTCGACTGAAAGATTTGCTGCTTACAGCTGAAGCCATCTGCGATTATAAGCGTCTCCTTGTTTGCCGCACGCACCGCAGGAATCAAATGTGTGCCTCCGATCTGCGCAGCCAGTGAAGCATGTTTACTTTCAAAACCAAACGCGCCCGCCATCCCGCAGCAGCCAGGTTCAGGAATATCGATTTCCAAACCCAAACTCTTCATTACATCTTCTTCGGGAGTTTCGCCTTTGACTGACTTTTGATGACAATGTACTTGCATTAACGCCTTTCTGTTGAGCTTCGGAAGATTGAACCTCTCTTTGTGCTGAGAGATGAACTCGCTCAAGAGAAACGTTTGATTGCATAGCCGCTGCGCATCTGGATCCTGAGGAAAGAAGTTTATCAGTTCGTCTTTGAAGACGGCCATGCAACTTGGCTCCAGCACGATCATGGGCACGCCCCTCTCAATGTAAGGCTGCAAATTAGTCAAAATCGTTCTCAACCATGATTTCGCTCGCTCAAGCATACCGAAGTCATACAAAGGCCGACCACAGCACAATGGTTGCATCGGCACGAAGACCTTGAATCCCGCACGCTCTAGGAGTTCGACGGTCGCTATTGCCACGGACGGATGAAAATGATCGTTGAAAGTGTCCGCAAATAGCATCACGTCAGGTTGTTTTTGCTCGTTCGTGCTGCGCGCCTTGAACCAATGTTTGAATGTCCTGGTGGCGAATTTTGGTACCTTCCGTTCAGCCGCCACATCAGCACTCAGTTTTGCTAAAGTAGCAAAGCCCGGTGTCTGAGTAAAAAAGTTTGCTAAGTTCGGTACGTAACTGGCGAGCCTCGACCACCAGTTAATCAGTCCGAAAGCATATGCATGTCGAGGTCGAATCGTGCCTTCATAATAGTGCGACAAAAATTCGGCTTTGTATGTCGCCATGTCTACATTGACGGGGCAATCAGCTTTGCACCCCTTGCAGGCCAAGCACAAATCCAAAGCTTCTTTGACCGTTGCATTCTTCCAGCCACCTCCAAGTGGGTTGCCTTCCAACATCTCGAACAACAGATGAGCACGACCTCTTGTTGAGTGCATCTCCTCTCGGGTGGCCATGTAGCTTGGGCACATCGTACCGCCCTCGTGTCTGCGACACTCTCCTACACCAACGCACCGCGTTGAAACTCGACCAAAGTCGTTGTTATCGTCCGGAAACTGAAAATGCGTTTTCACTTTCAAAGGCTCATAATTTGAACCTATTCTTAAATTTGCCGTCATTCGATTGGGTTTGACAATTTTGCCTGGATTCATTTTCCATTCCGGATCCCAGGCGCTTTTGAATTCTTCGAAGGCTTGAATTAACTTGGCGCCGAACATTTTAGGCAAAAGCTCTGCTCTGGCCTGACCGTCACCATGTTCACCGGATAATGACCCTCCCAGCGACAGCACCAGATCGGAAGCTTCTTCCATAAACTCATGATATTTCCGGACACCGTCTGCGGTGACAAGATCGAACGGAATTCTGCAGTGAACACACCCTTGGCCGAAGTGTCCATAGAGTGATACTTTAAAACCAAACTTCTGGAAGAGCTTTTGTAACTTGCGCAGATACTCCCCCAATTTCTCAGGTGCCACCGCAGAATCTTCCCAACCTGGCCAATTGTCCGGAGTAGAAGGGATGCGGGCTGTAGCACCTAAACCTGACTCTCTAACCTTCCAAACCTCTTTTTCTTCCTTTTTATCGTCATAAAGTTTCATCGTGGGAGCATCGTCTTTGCCTTTCAACTGCTCCATCAAATCTTTGGCTTTTGCATCGGATTCCTCTTTTGATTCTCCTCCAAATTCAACGAGCAACCAGCCGCCGCCTTCCGGGAGAAAACGCAGATAATCGACATGCAAATGTTTTTCTTTCATGTAGTGAACTAGTTCTTCATCCAAGGCTTCAAGTCCTATTGGATGAAACTTTAGAATTTCAGTAACGTGATCTGCAGCGGTGTACTTGTCTTTATATCCGAGAACAAGCAAGGACCGAACGGGAGGGCTATAGACCAACCTTGTCTTGGCCCTCAACACAATGACGCATGTTCCCTCAGTGCCCACCAACGCTTTCGCTACATTGAAATCGTTTTCCGGCAACAAATCATCAAGATTGTATCCAGATACTCTGCGAGGTATCTGGGGATATCGCGCTCGAACTTCGTCTGAGTATGTGTCTCGAATCCTCTTGAGCTCACCGTAAATCTCTCCACGCCTGCCGCCTTCTTGAATAATTTGCTCAAGCTCTGCACTCGATGTTGCGCCGACAGTCATGCGCACTCCGTCATAGGTCAAGATATCCAGTTGCTCAATATTTTCGACAGTCTTACCAGCCATTAAGGCATGCACTCCACAGGAGTTATTGCCAATCATGCCGCCTATGGTGCAGTGATTATGAGTTGAAGGGTCGGGACCGAAAGTGAGCTTATGTTTTTCCGCGGCATCGCGCAATGTGTCCAGAACAATTCCTGGTTGGACCCATGCATATTTTTCCTCAGCATTCAACTCGAGCAACGCGTTATAGTATTTACTCATATCGAATACCACAGCGACATTGCAGCATTGCCCAGCGAGGCTTGTGCCGCCACCTCTGGATACTATCGGCGCTTTATGTTTACGGCAAACAGCAAGTGCCTTGATAATATCGCTTTCGTTCTTGGGAATAACAACGCCGATGGGCACTTGTCTGTAGTTGGAACCATCCGTGGCATAGAGAGCACGACTTCCCAAATCGAACCGCACCTCGCCATCCAAACCCAGACTGCGCAGCTCATTTTCGAGAGCAGAGGCATTCACTTCAAAATTACTTTCTCCCAGTTGCCTTTGCCGAGCAGCCAGAGCATCATTGTCACTATTCGATGTCCGATCCTTGGAAGAGTCGCTTTGTTTGTGCCTTAGAACTTCTGACGTCATCCTTAGCCTCCAGCTTCTAAAAAGCTTTACTAGTTTTTCTACTCGCCAATGGTCACCTCAAATTAGTTCGTTCAGTTTGTCTCTAAATAAAGTCAGCGCAATTCGTTTTTTATTTGGTTGTCCTTTAACTAATGCTTCGCCGAAGTGGAGAGCTTGCTTCAGCTCTACCTTAGGAGGCATCGGCGGTTCATTGGCATCCACGTACACCTCTACTAAAACCGGCTTTTTTGAACTAAGAGCCAATTCCAGTGCCGGTTTTAGCTCTTCGGCTTTGACAACTTTGATACCTATGCCACCGCAAGCCTCAGCGATCTTTGCAAAGTCGATCGGTTGCAGCTCAACTCCGTACTCGGGATTACCAAGAAACACGATTTGCTCCCATTTGATTTGTCCTAACACATCGTTTTTGATCAACACGACCACAATTGGCAGGTCATGTTTTACTGCAGTGGCAAACTCGCCCATCAGCATGGTGAAGCCGCCATCCCCGACAAAAGCAACGCTCTGGCGCTCGGGAAAGGCGACTTTGGCAGCAATGGCATAGGGAAGTCCCGGTGCCATCGTGGCCAGCGTTCCGGAGCAACTAAATTTTTGCGTTCCCTTAATCTTTACGTGACGGGCCACCCATGTGGTATTGGTGCCGGAGTCACCAGAAATGATGGCATCCGAAGCCAGCAAATTTGACAATTCAGCCGCCACACGCTGAGGTTTAATCGGCATGGAATCAGAGGTCGCCCTCTTATCCATGAGTTCCCACCACTTCTTCATTCCGTTCTGGGCTTTTGCGAGAAATGATCGGTCCTCCTTGCGTAATACCAGCTTGTTCAGCGCAGCAAGTGTGGATTGAGCGTCGCCAACCAACCCAACCTCAACTGGAAATCGCAGACCGATTCGATCAGCTTTATCGTCGATTTGCACACCCCGAGCTTGTCCCGGCTTTGGCAAGAATTGCATATAGGGGAAGGAGGTGCCAATAATTATTACGGTGTCGCATTGCTCCATCGCTTCCACTGAAGGTGTAGTGCCAAGTAGCCCGAGACCACCGGTGGTGAGAGGATGATCGTCAGGTACCACGTCTTTGCCCAATAGTGCTTTCACAATTGGCGCGCCGATTTTTTCGGCAAGGTCAATCACATCGGCGCCAGCTCCCTTTGCTCCCTGACCGACGATGATTACGGGACGAATACCTTCATTAATGACTGCAGCCGCCGATTGAAGTAAATTCATCGGCGGCACTGATGTCGGTCTCGTCCAAACATTATTGGTCGATCCGAAAACCTTGAACGAGCTGTGGTCATGAGTAATCTCAGCGACTTGATAGTCGTTAGGGATGTTGAGGTGTGCCACACCTCTATGGTTCAAAGCATGTCGACACGCTTCGTTCGCGAGCATTCTTATCTGGTTAGGATTAATCACTTCCTGGTTATAGCAAGCGACATCAGTAAATAGAAGATTGAGGTTGACCTCCTGCTGGAATTTGCTTCCCTGCAAATCCGAGTATGTCTGCCCGGTAATCGCCAGAACTGATGCCTGATCCATTTTTGCATCGTAGAGTCCGTTCAGTAAATGAATTGCGCCCGGACCAGATGTGGCCAAGCAGCAACCGATCTTACCTGTGTATTTCGCATATGCGCATGCCATGAAGGCGGCAGCCTCTTCGTGACGTACTTGGATAAATCTGACCTGTTCTCGCTTTTTGCGGAGTGCCTCCATAATCCCGTTTATTCCATCGCCGGGAAAACCGAATACGGTATCAATGCCCCACTCCATAATTGTCTCTATGAGAACATCAGATGCATCCTGTTTGGCCATGAGCTTTCACCTATAGTATTTGAATTCGTAGTTTCACTTCGATTGCGTGTTCTCAAAACAGTTGCTTTTTGGTCCGATGCGCCACGGCAAACAGCCCAACAGCCAGAAGGGATGAGAAGAGTCCTGCCACGAGGGGCTTATGCGTTGCGAGCCAAAGCTCTCGGCTCGACCCTTTTGATCTAGCGCCAAACGGGCCATGGGCTCCATGATCTCCGGGCACATAGTCCCACAGGTTATCTTCTCGATTTGGCGATACTGGTTCATCGGTTTGCTGAGCCCGATAACAATGATCGGCGAGGTATTGGTCGAGAAGTCCAGGCATCAACTTTTCACCCAGAATTGCTTCGACGGTCGGATAGCCGACTTCCAACTCTCGCGGTGCATGCTGAGCGGCCCATAGTATCGCCCGTGCAGCAACTTCGGGCTGATAAATGGGAGGTACTGGTTGAGGTTTGTTTGGTAGTCTGCTTTTCACCCATCCGAACTGTGTAGTGTTCAACGCCGGCATCTGAACCATTGAAACTTTGACCCGGCTGCCGTCATGCAAGAGTTCGCAACGCAGCGATTCAGTAAAGCCGGCAATGGCATGTTTTGACGCACAGTATGCTGATTGAAGTGGAATCGATCGGCTGGCAAGCGCGGATCCGACTTGCACAATGACGCCCTCGTCACGCTTAAGCATGTACCGAAGTGCAGCCATGGTTCCATATACATAACCCAGGTAGGTAACTTCTGTGACACGCTTATACTCTGCGGCAGTCATTTCCTTAACTGGGGAAAAGACTGAAACCATTGCGTTGTTCACCCAGACATCGATTGGTCCGAGTTCTGCTTCTATTCTGGCTGCGGCATCGTCTATCGCCGAGGCGTCAGCGACATCTAAAGGCAAGACGAGCGCCTTTGCACCCAGCTCTTCCACTTCACGCTGTGCCACTGCAAGAGCGCCTCGATTTCTAGCGATCAAAGCAACGTCAAAATCATGGCGTGCAAACTCTCTAACTACAGCTCGGCCTACGCCCGCCGAGGCCCCGGTCACCACTGCCAGCCGTTTGCTCATTATCCCTCCCCACTGAGCGAATGCTCTGTATACTTTAATACTACGCAGATTCCGGCCAATGCACAATCTGTAACACAACTATCTCCAATCAGTAAAATGGCTGTTTACTGTACATACTGGAAGCGTTCGGAGAATAGAAAACATTGAGTAGCTCATCTGTTCCTCCTATCTCAGATTACGCCTTCATTAGCGATTGCCATTCCTCTGCTCTAATTTCACGAGGAGGCTCAATAGACTGGTGTTGCATGCCAAGATTCGATTCCGGCAGCTGCTTCGGAAGATTGTTGGATTATCAAATTGGTGGTTACTGCTCAGTTTTGGCAAATGTTGAGTTTTCTACTCGCGCTTATGTAGAACAAACATTGGTTTTACGCACAAGTTTTCGCACCGCCTCCGGTGCCTTCGATCTCTTTGATTTTTTCTCCATTTGCGTGGGTGGAGCGACGGCACCTAAGCACCAGTTAGTGCGAGTAATTGAATGTACTTCAGGACAAGTGGACGTCTGTCTCCAGGTTCAACCGCGTTTCGACTATGGATTGCTACCGCCGTGGCTTCGGCAGGAAGGCGTCAATTGTTTTAGCGCCATCGGAGGCAATAATGCACTCGTCATAGATTTCGAGGGACCATTAGTACGCGACGGAGAATCGGGGCTCAGCTCAAATATCACATTGCATGCGGGTCAGCAAGCGCACCTAAGCATCAGGTACGTAGATGCTTCGCGAATCGACCGTAAACAGCTGGAAGCGTTCGACTTTGACGAATTAAAATTGGCTCTCCCACAAACAATTCGGTGGTGGCAAGATCGATCAGCTTGCGTCACCTATGCTGGTAAGGACAAAAATTCAATAACCACCTCGGCACTGGTTCTAAAGGGTCTATGTTACGCTCCGACCGGCGCCATTATTGCGGCCCCTACCACTTCATTACCGGAAGTCATTGGTGGGAGTCGCAACTGGGATTATCGCTACAGCTGGATTCGCGATTCTGTTTTCAGCGCCAGAGCACTGGCAGAAATTGGGTTTTTAAAAGAAGCGAGCCGATTCCGTGATTTTGTACAACGCTCAGCAGCCAGCAGCGCGGATTTATTGTTAATCATGTATGGGATAGACGGCAGACGCAGGCTCGACGAACTTGAACTGCCCGAACTATCAGGATACAAGGAATCTAGGCCGGTACGGTTTGGTAATGCGGCCTTCAAACAAAAGCAGTTTGATTGTTACGGTCTCCTCTTGCAACTTGTCTGGCATTGGCATTTACGGGGCAAATCACCCGACGATGATCTATGGAGATTTATCGTACGGCTAGTAGACTTCGTTTGCGACAATTGGGAACGGCCAGATCAGGGACTTTGGGAGAGCCGAGGTATGCCTCAGCATTTCGTTCACTCAAAAATCATGCTTTGGTGCGCGGTGGATCGTGGTATCAAATTGGCAAACGATTGTGCAAGAAAGGCACCCATCAGAAAATGGGAGACAACTCGAAGAAGTATCAAGTCAGCCATCGAAGCCAAAGGCATTGATCGTAAAGGTCACTACTTTGTTCAATCATTCGGCTCCAGTGCAGTCGACTCAGCTTCGTTACTGATACCACAAACAGAATTCGTGGAATGGCAAGATAAACGCATGGTAGCCACCTGCGATGAAATCATGGAACAATTGGACAGAGACGGATTGCTGCTGCGCTATGCATCAAAGTCTTCCAGTGACGGTCTAACAGGAAAGGAAGGCAGCTTTCTCGCCTGCACATTTTGGTTGGTCGAGTGTTTGGCAATGCAGGGGCGCATGCAATTGGCACGTGAATATTTCGATCGCGCTCTAGCGTGTAGTAATGACTTGGGACTTTTCTCCGAGGAATTTGATGTCAAACATCAAGAAGCTCTGGGCAATTTCCCGCAAGGTCTCTCCCACTTATCTCACATTGCAGCTGCCACCGCTCTCGAAACGGCATCGAGCAAGTTGAAGTGAAGATCGTCTCAACCGATTCAACCATCTCAAAGCTATAGGCACAGTCCGACTTGTTTGGAAGCAACAGATTCTTGCACGGGATCTCAAATTTAGGACCTGGTTCATGAATATGAGTAGCCACCTTCTGAGTCAGCGTCATATCGGCTTCGCAAACCTCATTTAACGTCGAAGACCTTAGCAGCTCCTATCCGAACGAGACTCACGAGCGTTGAACCGTGCCCCCGAGTTCACTTGTGTGCATTGACGGACTGGTCGGACAAGAGGAGCTGATTGAAAGACAACCTTGAAAGGGGACAGAAGTGATAAGCCTACGTAGATTCACCATTCCAAGGATTTAGATGCGTTAGTAAAATCGTATAGCTAGTCGCCCAAATAACTTTGATCCGAGTGTTGGCAAGACACTATGCGTCGCTCTACGGAAATAAGTCCATGTCGAGGTTGGTCGCAAATCCTACTCACGCTCAGACGGCTGCAGTGCCGTCTAGTTTAAGTATTGATACCGGTCCAAATTCATTGCCGATTGAAATCAGCATCGTCGGTAAAGCTGTAGAAAGTGGTTTTTACAAGGGTGCCTTCAATCTAGCGGTTGTCATTGCGGGTCTAGGATATTTCGTCGATACTTACGACTTTTTCCTCTACAACGGAATGAGGGTGACCAGCCTCGCAGAGATGGGTCTTTCCGGCGATTCCCTCACCAAAATCGGCATTCTCATTCTCAACAGTCAGATCTTCGGCGCGTTGATTGGTAGCTTTGTGTGGGGGATGATCGGCGACAGGATAGGTCGCAAAAAGGGGTTGCTTGGCTCCATCCTCATTTATTCGCTAGGTATGATCGCCAATGGTTTCGTTCAAGATCCTTTGCTGTACGGGATAGTCCGTTTCATCATTGGTTTTGGCGTTGCTGGTGAAGTTGGGCTCGGAGCCACTCTGATAGCGGAAACGGTGCATGCGTCGAAGCGAACTTATGCGTTAATGTTTTTCACCGTGATGGGAGTGCTCGGTGTCACCGTCGCCGGTGCCAGCATCGAATTCGCTTCCTGGCGGACAAGCTGCTTCGTAGGCGGTGTCATCGGACTACTGTTGTTAACGCTGCGAGGGTCGCTTTTTGAATCGCGCCTGTTTATAGAGACTGCCGGTCAAAACATACGTCGAGGCTCATTGCGTGATTTGTGCGGACAATCTCGCAATTTGAAGAAGTATCTGCTCTGCGTGCCGCTCCTCGGAGCAAATTTTTTCATAACAGGCATTTTGTTGACGCTATCACCGGAGATTGCGAAAGCCACGGGCACGCCCGAAGCGATCAAGGCAAATATTGCACTCGCTGTTTACTTTTTAGCAGCTGTAGCCGGCGATTGGCTTGGCGCCTGGCTAAGCAATGCGTTCAAGAGTCGCCGCCTGGTAACCGCGCTTTTTATCGCCGGCAATCTGTGTCTCGCCTATTTGTTCTTGCAAAAATTGAGTTTGGACGCTTTCAGGTTTTATGCTCTTTGCGCAGCTTTTGGTGTCTTCAATCTATGGGCGATCACTGGCACGATTGTGGTTGAACAATTTCCGACCGAATTACGCGCTACTGCAACGACTTCAAACTTTAACTGCTCTCGAGCTACTGTAATTCTGATGAACATGTCGCTCCTTGCGCTTAAGCCGACGATCGGGATAACAAACGGGCTTCTCATCGTCGGGTGCGCGGTGTTCGCAACCGCCTTTTATTGCGTATGGCGATTGCCTGAAACCTACGGTTGCTCCTTAACGGACCAAACCTCCGTTTAGCATTTGGGCGCCAGTGCCACTTCTGCATCTATATCGGTTGGCGGCAACTCGATTACGCGAGTAGCAAGGCGCCCGGATTCTTGGACCTTGCCGACTGCGCTGGGCACGCACTGAACAGTGGAGGAGGAATATGCATAAGTCACCACTGCAACGATACCGCGACAAACCGTTCCTAAAATAACTTTGCAGTACTACTCATCTACCATTTTTGCTCTGTGCAATCGTTCAGTGCATTTAGCAGAGACGCCAACCATTTGACCGCGCGGCATCTGCGGGCAGATTTTACCTTGCCTCTAACAAGGAGATTCTCATGTACATTGCCCCAGAAATGCTTGATTCAGGCATAGCCGGAGTACCAATCCCAAACCTTGAGGCAACCACCAGAGGCTTGGCTCAAAGTGGATATACCACCGCAGCCAACAGAGAATTGGCAGCGAGTGCACCAAGCGCCGTGCCTTCCGCTTTTCCCGAAGCTACTTTTGGTGAAACTCCGACTGCTGGTGCACCTCAAATAGTCGATATATCAGCCATAACGGGGCAAAATCTACCGAGCACGAGCGTAACCGACTCATTAGCAACCGGTGACAACAATTCCGCTGGAGCACCGGTGGTCGCCAACGATGCAAATACGGCAGGTCAGGCAACGGTGCAAATTGTCACTCCGATTGATACAACTAACGCTGATGGAACGGTCACGCCAGGTCATGAATACGGAACAGGTTCGTTCGTGCAAGCTCCTGACGGATCGCACGTCGTACTAGCGCCGGCTCACACAGTACCTGATGGCACCGTCACTCCCACTACAGATGGAACAGCCAACATTACAGGTCCCTCGTCGATATACCAAAACGGTCAATTGCTCGGGACAGCGGATGTGACAGCCAGAGATGACACCACGGATCTTGCCGGATTGACGATGACCGGCCCAGTTTTAAATCCATCTGCCGTCATCAGTTTGAATCCCGATGCAACACCTGCCGTTGGCGAAACATTGAGTTCGATAGGGTATCCCGGCGGTCAACCAAATCAAGCAACGTCGACCGGTGCATACGACGGAACGGAAGCTGCAAGCGAAAGCACGCCGGGAGCAAATGGGAATTTCGTCGTAACTGAAGGCGGAGCAGTGGGCGGACAATCCGGATCTCCTTTATTCAACTCCGATTACCAGTCCGTCGGTATGGTAGATCGAGGAAGCGTCGACCAAACCACTTCCATTTCAGCTGCGGATGAGCAACAATTTCTCGACAACAACTACTCAGGGTTGTTCAACAGCAATTGGTTCACTAACTATATCGATTCTCCTACCGACACGACGACAGCGCCAGCCGTGACGACCGAAACGACACCGGCACCAGTCGATACAACACCGCCGCCCACAGCAATAACGGCAGTTGATCCGTCATCACTAACAGACGCGACATCATCAACAGGTGCAACAGCAACAACGGGAATTTCCTTCGATCCCGACATATTCTCAGAATACGCGTCACTTGCAGCCGACTTACCAGACGACTACGCCGACGAATTCATGGGCGGCTGATGGCCGATCTTACGACCCAACGAGCCAAACAGCAGCGCAATATTGAGTCACTGCCAATAATCTCCGAACTTTGAATTGATTTTTAGTTGAGAGTCTTCAATTGGGCAACTGGTTTAATCAGCGCGCAAAAAGCGTTATGGCTGCAGCCACAGACCGACTTGTTTGGCAAGCTGGTCGACACCATCGCCAGTTTGCGCAGAAAAGGTCTGCGCAGTTGCGGAATAAACACCAGCGTTTTTCATATCAGCATCAAGTTTGTGCAGGGACTGTTGCGCAGCACCACGGGAGAGTTTATCACTTTTGGTCAGCAACGCGTGCAGAGGCATGTCGGATTCCACCGCCCAGTCGATTAGCATGGTGTCGATCTCTTGCAGGGGATGACGGATATCCATTATAAGAACTAGCCCTTTCAGGCATTGTCTTTCGTTGAGATAATGAAAGATGTTCTTCTGCCAGGCTTGTTTTATCTCCTGAGAAACTTTGGCGTAACCGTAACCAGGTAAATCTACAAGCCGTAACAAGGGCGAGTTTTGCAGCTGAAAAAAATTCAGCAACTGCGTGCGTCCTGGTGTCTTACTGGTTCGCGCCAGATTCTTGTTTTGTGTAAGTGCGTTTATCGCGCTGGATTTACCCGCATTTGAGCGCCCAACGAAGGCGACCTCAGCGCCGTTTTCCGGAGGACATTGCTGGAGACCTGGTGCGCTGATGAGAAATTGAGCGGTGCGGAAGTTGATTTTCGTCATATTAAATAAGCCGACCCAAGGATCACCGATTATTGTGACACTGCCTCCTGTCCAACTTCGCTATGTCCAGCCGCCGGACCGAAAGCGCAACAAGAGTACAGCAGAAGAGGGTCGCTGATCAATCCGAGACTGAAAGAAAGCCACCGACTTCTGTTGAACACCTTTCAATCCTTTCGTCACGTAAATCCATTCTATCTTCAGCTCATTCGCCACCGCACAACCGTGAATCGGGACCATGATATTCATTGAACGGTGTATCTGCCCAACCATGCGGGAACATAACAACGGTGAAAGTCGAAGATCGCGTATTTTTCTGGGCGAGATACTAGAAGGTCAGCCCACATGATTGCACCCATAACTTCATATCTCATCACTTCTCCGACAATCTCAATCCATGCTGGGGGCACCCAAGATAAAACATAATCAGCTGAAAAACGCCGTTGACCAAAAACGACTCGAAAATCAAAGGGCTGTTGATCTGGTCTTATCATCTCCTTGCCCCGAATGCAGCAGACCCACGTGTCCCAAGGCGGGTTATCGTCGTGATCAAAATAGCCGTCTGACATGTACTCGGTGAGTCCATCATGACCAGAAGCTCCCAGAAAATAAGCAAGGAGGCGGCCGCCTGCCATGCCTGTAGTACCTTCGGCCACGACAGAGTCATTGGTCAGAAGCTGCTCTCTCTTTTGACTGATTGCTTCAATCGCAGTAGCGGCTTGGTTGCTACTCGCCAGAAAGAGAGAAGCCTTGAGCAGTTTTTCAGGTCTCAGGGCGGGAGTACGAAGGTATTCAGGGGAGTTGGGCGGTACAGAGTTGCGAGTGCACCAAGCAACCGTTTCTTTCAATCTTTGTGCAAATAGAATTTCGTCCATTTCCACTCGAACCGTTAATCCCAACGTTTGTGAATTGCTTCTGACATCATTTTTTCTGGTTCGGCGTCGAGATCCTTTACCGCGTTCTCCTAAAATCGAATCCTGCGCGCATCTGCGCCACATCAAGCTTCCGTCGCTCAATCCGAACACATTTTGATGGCGGCATATGCGTCTATTTTACCGAAGCCCCAGAATACGTTAGGCACATCGCCAGTGAATGTATCCTTTCGTGCGGTCATCTGCAGTATCGACTTGGTTTTAGGTCCGTTCAGCAGCGGATTTCGCTGAAGCATGAGAGCAATGATTCCAGCAGTCATAGGATTGGCTGCGCTTACGGCAGATGCTCGTCCATAAAGTTCGCTGCCATCATGGATCAGATTGTAGCGGTAAGTCGCCCAGTCTGATTTCGGGTTGTAAGTCGTAAACACGCTATCGCCTGGAGCACAGATATCGATCCCGATCCGCCCATCAGCAGTTGGTCCCACACTGCTGCCAGTCCAAATATCGCCCACCCCTCCTTCTCCCAAATTTGCCCGAGGTACGCCGTCAACATCTGTCCACTCGGTGCGAATCACATAGTCTCCCGGACAAATATTGTAATGCGCCGAAGCGGCATCCCAGATGGTTCCTACGGGCACTTGTTTCCCATTCAGGATTGTCGTTCTTCTATGCTTTCTATCCGTCCCCTCATCTCCCGGGCCCGTGACGAACACCAGTCCGCTAGTTTCTGGACCTACAGTTGCGTCGATTTGCTTGCACAGCCAACTTGTCGCGTCTGTAGCGCCGCCTTGTGTGCCGATGTTTAATACCATCACGCAGGGCATATTCAACTCGCGAGCACGATCACGAATAAAATCAATGGCGAAAGCAATGCGCTCGTACTTGAAAAATTTTCGCTCCGCAGGCTCCTGATCGTGCCGAGGCGCTCCATCCGAACATATTTTCACTACAATAAGAGATGCCTCCGGTGCGATTCCTCGATATTTACGGTCGGGATTGTTTCTGCCACTTCCGCAAGCAATCGCTGCCGTCGTCGTACCATGCCCTACGGCGTCTCTAATGTTCAGGCGTGATCCATCGCAGAGAGCGCGATTGATCGAGTTCTTGTGGTAGATCGTCCCAACACTGAACTGATTCAACGGATCTTTTTTGCCTCGATCATCCGTAAGGTCAAACATCCATTCGATACGTGTCGAACCATCCTCATGTCGGAAGTCGTCATTACGCCAATCAATTCCACGGTCTATCGTAGCTACAAGAACACCTCGGCCACTGAGTTTGAACTCTTCAATAGCCTTATCAACACCCGTTTCGATACGAGCAATGTCCATCACCTTGACCCTTCAATTTTGGCAGGACGCCCTGTAAGACGATATTGAATTGTTGACCGTAGTTCTTTTTGCTTGTTCATCTTCCTATGTTAGAGTATGGCGCTATTCCGACAATCCCACAAGTCGCACACCTCAAGACGATCGTTCGCTGGAAGCATTAGCACCTACTGTCCAAGAGCTTCGCAGACGGCGAGCTGCAAGTCCAGGTTGTCGACCTCTGCGAGGTGTCCAATGTCACCGGTGTCGATTTTCAGCCTCAGGCAAGAATCTAATATGGCAACGTGCACGGCCCAGCTGTTGAAAGCTGGACTTCGAAGCAGTGGTATTACTTCCTTTATGTGATTCGACGCTTCACGGTCTCGCAGCTGATAGATCGCATACTTGACTGCAATCGGACGTTGATCGTTTAGTGCAACGGACAGTAAAACGTCATTAACCTCTTGGCGCATTTCATGGACAACATAACTTTCAAGAGACTCGTAGCAAAAAACGTACGTGGTACACGGATCGGTGAAGAGTTGCCACAGCCGGTCGGCAATGTCCTGCGAGGGCGGAAGTTTTCGCATCATATATGATGCAGACTTGCGCACGCAGAGTGCGGGATCGTGGCTGAGCGCAAGCAATCGAGCGGCATCCAGCCAGATTCCACACGGATCAGTCGCGAATTGGCGGACATCCTCGTCAGGATGAGAGCAAAGAAATTTAGCGATAACATCGCGATCGCCTTCATTTACCCCTTCCCAATCGAAGCTATAGAACGAATTCTTCTTTGCCAACCATTCACCATCAGGATCGCCAAACTCACGCAGAATTTGATCGGCCGTCGGAATGCATTTCTTCGGCGGACTTTGCTCGAATTGCGTCATCGCCTTGTCACAGTCGTCCTTTTCAGGGTACTCCAAAATATCTTGAACTGGACTAACCCATGCGGCAAACAATTCTGCGGACCTTCCGTCCAAGGATACCCGTCGCACGAATTCGTCATTAACCCATTTGAACGTGTTTTGATATGCATCTTTCAGTTCTGCTCGACCGGTCTTCCGAAGTTCGTTCATTCGAGTGAGCAAGTTTCTGCTCCTATAATATGCCAGCGTGTCGAGCGCTTCTTCAGCAACGTCCACGTCAGTATCACTGATGCCCACCTCAATCAGAGCCTCCTCGGCTGCGGCAGGTTCATGCCACAAAAGAGCGCTGGCAGCGTTTAGCCGCACAGCAGCATCTCTATGCTTCAGCGCATCTATTAGTATTCGCTGGTATCGAATCTCCTCGCTCTGAGTAGTTTCTATCGTCTTGATTGCGTCTGCGAAATAGACCGATTCAGGTTCTGCCAGCAACTTTTCGATAAGGTCAAGCTCTGTTCGCTCGAAGCTCAATACTGCATAGTGCTTGAGAATCGGATCACCAGCATGCCACCACTGAAGCCGCTCTTCAGAAGACTCAGGTGTGATTTGACTGCACAAGACATCACCTGCTGCCTGGCGAATAGCTGCAGGATTGTCGCGGTTTAGAAGCAGCGAGGTCAACGGCTCGATAGATCGTGGGTCGCTCAAGTGAATCAGCGATTTCTTTATTTCTGCGAAATCGCCGCTCTCACAGGATGCCAGCGCATCGATTAGTCTGAACGTCCAGCTGCGGTCTTCGGTTTCTTGTATATGCTCATGTGGAAACATAGTCGTGCTCCATTGATAGGTCGCGATGGTGCCGATTGACCATTGAGCGACAATGGCGCACAGCGTGCACACGACCAGTTTGGGTAGAAACGCAAAAGCCTACTGCCTGCGGCAATTTACCGGCGCAGTGGGAGGCATGGCGTTTTCTCTAGACTTTGTTCATGGATCAATAATAGCACAACAATCAACTTCACAAATCTGCGGACTTTGCTGGTTTTACCGCGCTGGCCCTCCGTGTCTATCTCCTAGTTTCGGAAGCGAAGAACGAAACGATTCGTCCGAATCGTCTCGCACAGTCGTAGAACTGTTTGTTTGATTCCCATCTTCGGTATGTCGTCGGTACGATCATGAGAAGACGAGGTTTTCCAGTCCTGTTCTGACTGGTGATAACTGTGTCATACAGCCAATGTCGAGAGAGGGAGCAAAAATGCTAAAGGTAGATCTCTCGAGGGAGAACGCAGTGAGTTTTGGACTCGCAGCTCTTCTCCCTTTTCTCGTCCATTACGGAGTTAGTACCTTCGTCCCTCCCCCGAAGTTTGAAGACTACCGCGTCAAACATTACGAAGCGCGGGGTGAGGTGACATCGAAGGAAGACCGGATCAACCTTGAGACGGAGCAAGAGGACGCCAACACAGCCCAGAAAGCGGCGGAAAGAAGATTCGAAGAACGTCACTTCGAGGTAGCCGTTCCTGTTGGACTCGCAGCACTGATCGTGGGCTCACTGATCAGTTATGGCACAGTCGGAACCGGCCTAATGTACGGCGGACTCTTCACATTTACCGAAGGAATGTGGGGACAGTGGCGCGAGCTGCCGGACAGACAGATTTTTTTGCTGCTCTTGGTCGCGGTTTTCGTTATTGTCATAATCGGGTGTCGGCGATGGTCTGAACACCAATCGGAGAGCCATCCATCTCCTCGATCGACTCTCTGGTAGTGTTTCTTACGAGGCAAACCCTAGTAATGAGAAATTCTGCTTGAGACAACGACATCATCGCGAAACTTCAAATAGAGCTTTTCCGGTTCAGGCAGCATCATCGAAGGCGTCCATCCAAGCCAGTAGGCGTCCGTGGCACCTTCGTTCCAGTTAGGTTCTCCAAGCAGCTCCCGAATTTGCGAACGCGTCATTCCGACGAGCTTATACCTCGCAAGCAAGTCGTTGATACAGTCGAGTCGTTGAGGCTTTGACCTATCTCGATGTGATCCGTCTTCCTTCGGACTTTTCGAGAGCGCCTTCCACTTGGTTGTATCAAATTCGCTTTCCGAATCCCGAGCGTGGCACAGTCCATACAGGTTTCCGGAAACCACACACATCGTCGCCAGCATACAGAACACGGCGAAATACGTGCCGCCGATCTTTGTCCAACCTTGCTTCGTCCAGAGCATTTTTCACCGCAGTTAGGAAGGTGTCGTCCCTATATCAGCATGGCATGATTTGAAGATACACCCGAATGGCGCGAGCGGCCCGTTTGCATAAGGGAAGTTCCCATACAAAACCGGTGCCACGACGAATTCCAGCAATATACTGAGAGTATGAAGAGCTACTTTGTACTCATGTTCGCAAGCATGGCCCTCGGTCTCTATGGAGGGCTCGCGCCCGACTGCCGCCGAACGGTCGATCTGAGAATGAAGCTCGGCATCGCTTCGTCGGTGCGCGTCGAGTCTGAAACCATTCGCGATTTGATAAAGTTTGACGGCCGTGGCTGCATTTTTTCGGTCGAGGATGATAACCCTGATCCCGCAAAAGTCTGGCGTCCGACCGTCGATTTCAATGAGATCCTTCGGGCAGTGCAGTTATACGTCCCGGGCCGCAATCCAGCAGAAATACTCTCCGCGCTTGGACAACCACGCTTCAAGGAAACGCGAGTTTCATTTGCCGGCTGTCCGGGATCAGTGGAAAAATCCCAGGAAGTCTGGCTGTATAGCTTGGGCCCGAGTGGATGGGGGTGTACTTTCGCAATCTATTTTGAAAACACGTTGTGTACGGGGGCAACCGTTTTAAGCATCGATCAAGAATTTGCATACGAGGCTTGGCAATGTAAGGCTATCAGCACCTACGCTCCAAACCGCACCACTCTGGACATTCGTCAACGCTTCGGCCCGCCCGATCGAATCGATAAAACTGAGGATGGCGAACGCTGGTCGTACGACATTCTTGACTCCGAAGGAGTTTGGCTGCAGATGAATCATTCAGCGATCTGTACCGGAGCCGAGAACTACGACATCTTTCATTAACTAGGCGTTGTCATTCTGCAAGCCGAGGAGGACAACCGCCAGATTCTGACGACGAGAGACTTTGTCGAGTTCTACAATGCTTCCTACACTTATGCGCGCAAGATGATCGCAAATCTTGTGGCGGCCGGCTGGTTGGTGCGCGTCGCCCCTGGAAAATATCAGCTCCAACCAGCGAGAACGGGGTTAGATCCATTTCCCACTGCCGACAAGTTTGTTGCCGCAGGGCAATTCAGTAAGGATGGCTTCATAGCATTTGGATCGGCCGCTGAATATCACGGACTGACAATGCAGGTGTTTCAATCGGTCTTTATCGCAACCACAAAACGCGCGAAGATCTACGAGGGCCCGCCTGTGCGGATCGAGTACGTTCACCTTCGTCCAGACAATTTCGTTGGTTTCCAGAAAAGTTCGAAGGCGCCGAATGTGCTGGTTGCTACTGTTGAGCGAACGCTCCTGGATGTTCTGAATCGCCCCGACTATAGTGGTGGCATCTCTGACATTCCGGAGATTTTCCGCCGCGCCGCTGGGCGCGCGAAAGTCGATAAAATTCTTGAATTGTTGCCGACGTACGAATCGAAGTCGCTCATCCAGAGGACCGGATTCATGCTGGAGGCATTTGGCTATAAGCTCACTGCTAAGCAAGAAGAAAACCTACAGAAATTGAGTCAAGGAAATTTTGCATATCTCTTCAATGCAGCGCTTCCGGGAACGAGCAAGCACAAGCGATACAGCAGCAAGTGGCGTTTGGTAATTAACGCCGACGGATTTCCTTCTGAGGAGAAAGCCGGAAGATTCCACAGAGCATTCTGGGACGAATAGAGCGTTCGGCTGGCATCGATGATCGGTGGCTCGTTACGCTCGACGTGCTGTCTGTCTACTTGCTCCAGAATCTCAACGAAACAGGCATGCTCGACCACATGTGTTTCAAGGGCGGCATTTCGTTGCGAAAGGTATTTGCACGCGTGCCGAGCAGATTCTCCCGTGACGTAGATTTTGTAGACGCCTCATACCAACAGCTCTCTGATCAAGGAAGGGTATTTCTACTAATCGGTCTCAGGATTGTCTTGAGTACTAAAATTCCCAATACGTCCTAACCTCGTCCAGCTTGGGTTGCTAGTTTTGTAGTTTTAGTCGGATCGTGTCTGCATCCGCTACTCAGAGAGAGCCTTTGCGGTACGGCCTTTTTGCTGGGATGCGCGCAGAAAGTGTTCCAGTAGAATCCTTGATCAATATCGTCGACGGAAGCTGAACTCGGTCGTCCCAAATTACTAGATTCGCGCGGTCGGTTCCACGAGCAGATGGATAGCGCATGGCTTGTATTTTGCCATCGGCATACACAGCGTCGGCCAAAACATGCGTTGGGCAAAACAATTTCTTGATCATTTGTTTACGCCATGGGCCAGTCAATTCTGTGGTCGATGTATTCAGCGCAGTTTGCACGGCAGGGTCAGTAAGGTCCAACACTCTTTCCAAACTTGTCTGAATCGTCAGCTGTACGGTGGGATTGGCCTTCATTTGATAAGTCGGATCATTAACGAGCACGGCACGCTCGACGCGATTGTATTCGGCGAGCGCAGTCACCAAATCTTCTGCAACATACAAGGCAGTTGGTCCGCCTATTGGAGTGTATCTCTGTCCATTGAGCCCAGGACCAAGAGTATAGAGTGGCATCATTGGATCAAAGGCTGTCAGAATTGCAAAGTCAACGATACGATGGCAGGCCCGTTGGTACGGAATGGTCGGCAGTGCAGTAATGATTGCCGGAAGCTGAGTTGCAGGAAGCATTAGCTCGGATGTCCCAATAATGCGTCTTCGACCATTGCAGCAACCTCCTCAACGTGTCCTTCCTTGATGTATTCGATTGGAATATCGTTGTCCAACTCGGGGTTAGGTGCATTCAACCAGATACGCAATCCCCGCACTGATCCAGTAAGTTTCAGCAAGCCCCACGCTGCGCGTTCGAAGTAGATCAACTTTGATTGAACCGACCGCGCATCAGGAGTCTTGTATAGCGCTGGCTCCCCACTTCCTATAATGCGCGCGATAACCGGTATCGAGATGCCGAACATCTCCCCAACCTTTTTTGCATCAATGCGACCTTCCTCACTTCGCAAATCATCGACAACTAAATGCGGTAGCCTGTATTTCGCAGACTTGTCGGCTTGGGACACCCCATGCAGGAGTCGAAAGATCCTTTGCAACACCTCTTTGGGATCATAAGGACTGCGCACCATCTCGATCAATGGATCGCGCTCTAAAACCGACCAATCGGGATTCGCTGAAAGAAGAAATATTGGGATTGCTGGATTCGCGTGGCGCAGTCTCTTTGCTAATTCCCAACCAGACTGCCCCGGCATTTCAATATCCAGTAATACTACGTCCGGCTCATCAACAATTACAGAATTGATCAAATCCTCAGCTGAAGAAGCCTGAGTCAACGTTAACTGCATAGGCCCTGATACCTTTTTCAGCTGCTCCAAGCAGGAATCTGGGTCCAAAACGGCGGCTGTATATCGTTCAATCATACCTTCCACCTCTATCTTATACCTATCTTACACCGTTTTCCGAGTTTTTGGGCAAATTGGGCATAGTTTAGGTATAATTGGAGTAAAATACCCAGGCAGAATCACCAGTTTCGGACTATTGGCTCATTCCCGTCCAGAGCCATATTGATGAGTGACTCCAAGTCCAGTAGCGGGTTGATTTCTGTCCGGTTCACGTACAACCTCTAACCTTTCGCGGCGCAGCGCCTTTTCCCGACAAGAACAATCCGAATTGCCCGCTCGGCTGCACGGTGACTTTCCTTAACCGACGTTCTCGCGAATCCACTCGGCTTGATATGGATAGCCAACTCGATCGTAGTATTGCCGAGCATAATCTCGCTCGTCTGAACCGTTGCTATACTTGTCGATGCGCGGATTCGAAGCCCAATTCATTATTCCGCTGAACTCTGTCGGTAGCTGAATGATCAAATTGCGTTCTCACCTGCTCATAGATTTCCTTCCTCCGGTAATGCTCTGGTATTACGTGCAGTGCCGGCCGATGAAAGCATCGAGGTCGGATTTTCGATATTTGATCAAACGCCCAATCCTAACAAATGGGAGATCATATCGTTTCGCCCACTTCCACATTGCCAAAGTCTGCACGGCAACACCGAGATAAGCTCCCGCTTGTTCGCGCGTGAGGAGATCGGATTCACTTTTGTAGGACCGCAACGTCGGGTTTAGTGATGGGTGCTGGAATAGTTGTGTTCATTTCCACGTCCTTTAGACTCTGCTGTTTATCAGCTTCGGTAACTGCTTATCCCTGCCGCCTTGGCACAGGCTGACACCTAACATTTAAGCAAAGTTATCCCGATGGACATTCCGGCAATGAATTCCACCGGGCATTCAGGAATCGATTCAGCATCGTCTTACGTTGCAGTAGGAGCACTTGGAACGCTCCGTTCCTACCCGCGAATAATTGGATTATCTGAGCGAAGTGCAGTATCGAACGGCATGGGGTTGCCACAGTTTCTTGTGGTGTTGCCCTTGGTATCGACGCGACTTTTCCGTCCGTCACCAGGATTATTCGATGTTTTCTTTTGGGATAGCAGGCTAGTAGCATGTGACATTTGCCTGATCCCGGAAAGTATTGGGCGGTAAGAGACTCGAACTCCTAACCCCTTCGGTGTAAACGAAGTGCTCCACCATTGAGCTAACCGCCCTTGAGTTGCCAGTTTAACATGCAGTCGAGATTTCGTGCGGCGCTTGGGCTGTGGCTGTTACAACTCGGAGCTGGATTGCCAAGCGGCGCGCGCCGTCGCCAAACCGAGCTGGCCGGGCACTCTACGTCTCTCAGCCTACCTGCTGAGCCCCACCCCGGCATCGTTCCACTCCTGTAATATAAGTGATGATTGCGCCCTAGTCTGCCGGGATTAACATTGCAACGCCTTCAACGTCTTGGCTTCATGCTGCTGGCACTTGTTTTGCTGCCACATATGGCTTGTGCAGCCGAGCAAAAGCTGGTTGAGCTGAAATTCCCGACCGACATGTCGTACGGCAAGCTGTATGCGTCGTGGTCATCTACCGCTTTTCAGGGATACATGCTGCACACGGAGAAAGTGCCGTTCGCTGTTGCGAAGGGCACTGTAGAGCTCCCGAAGGGTTATAAGATGGCACGACTGGATTTGAGTTATGCTGCCTCGAATCATCTCGACGCTCTGAAAAACGTGGGACCTGCTCTCATTGCTCTTACCATTACTCTGGATAATTTCGACGATGATGCTCTTCTGAAGATCGGCGCCATTCCTCAACTTGCATATCTCAAACTGAGCGACAGCGACATAACCGACCGAGGGCTGCCGGCAATTGGCAAATTAACCCACTTGCAAATGTTGTACGCCGACCAGTGCGAGTTGACTGGCGCCGGAGTAATGAAGACCGACTGGCCGCAATCACTGATTTTGCTGAACATCAGCTTTAATAAACTCGGCGACGACTGCATGCAAAAATTTGTTGGATTGAAAAATTTGCAACACCTGCAAATTTCTCGCACGGGTCTTACCGATGCCGCGGCAAAGTGGATATCTAAGAACCCGAATATCACAGCCTTGGAAGTTCAGGACAACAACATCGGCGACAAAGCAATGAGCTATATCGCCACGATGCCCAAACTGCAATTTCTGGACATCACCAGCACTCATGCCACGGACCGTTCACTTACAGAACTGCAGAAGGTGAAGACGCTGACGAGTTTGCGCATCGATCGTAAAAACTTCTCACCTCAAGCGATTGCCAATTTCCGCAAGGCCAGGCCGTCGTGCGGGCTCGATGAATTGGCCCCGCGCATAAATCCAGACGTATTTGGCCCGTTGCACTGAGCCAGCGGACTGCACCCCATAGATCTGTACAACCACCCGCATCTTGCCGTTGCTGTAAAATATGTGATGGTCTGATTCACCAAATCGGGAAGAACATTGCAACGTCTTTTCTTCATTTTGCTAGCAGTTCTATTCCTGCCACAAATGACTTGTGCTGCCGATGCAACGCCCGTCGAGTTGAAATTTCCCAGCGACATGTCGTACGGCAAGCTGTACGGTGTGTATGCGCCAAAAAAGATTTCGGACTGGAAGATATTGGTCGACGAGCGACCATTTGCCGTGGCAAAAGGTATCGTCCAGCTTCCGCAGGACCGCCCGACGGCAAGGCTGGAATTGAGCTACGCTGCTGCGCACCACCTGGACAACTTGAAGACCGTGGGACCGGCACTTGTCGGGTTGGTAGTATCAATGGACGACTTCGATGACGATGCCCTTCTTAAGATTGGTGCCGTTCCTCAATTAAGATTTCTGCAAATAAGCGACTGCGACATTACCGACAAGGGCTTACCGGCGCTGGGCAAGCTTACCAATTTGAGTATGCTATATGCCGATTCTCTCGCAATCACGGGTGCAGGCGTATCGAAAACCAACTGGCCGCAATCGCTCAGACTGCTAAACCTGAGCACTAACAAGTTGGGCGACGATTGCATGCAAAAATTGGCTGGGCTAAAAAATTTAGTGCACTTACAATTGGGTCGCACGAATATCGGAGATGCCGGCGTAAAGTGGATTGCGCAAAATCCCAACATCACAAATTTGGAGCTTCAAGACAACGATATTACAGACAAAGCAGTAGCATATTTGGCAAAGATGCCAAAGCTACAAGATCTCGATCTTGCCAATACGCTCGTCACTGACCGCTCTCTCATTGAGCTGGCAAAGATGAGCACTCTGACGGGACTACGCATTAATGTTCGCAGGTTCTCACCTGAAGCAATCGCTAAATTTCACAAGGTCAAGCCCGCCTGCCGTCTGGACGGAGTGTCCGTGCACGTCAATCCCGAGCTGTTCCGCCCATTGCATTAGTCAGACAGAGCACAGCCATCATTGACATGGTTCATGTAATATGAGCTTGAGCCAACCCTCGCCTTGCTGGCAAACGATCATTGAACAACCTCCAAAGTCTTATATTTTTTCTGCTGGCACTCGCACTGTTGCCGCACATGGCTTGTGCTTCCGATGAAAAGCTCGTCGAATTGAACTTTCCCAGCGACATATCCTACGGCAAGCTGTATAAAGTCACGCCGGCGAATGGGGATCAGGGCTATATGCTGAAAACCGCGGGCCAGCCGTTTGCGGTGGCGCGCGGCAAAGTCCAGTTGCCTGAAGGCTGCAACATGGCGCAGTTGGAGTTGAGCTACG
Organism: Planktothrix sp.; assembly: GCA_036703195.1. Lineage (GTDB taxonomy): Bacteria > Cyanobacteriota > Vampirovibrionia > Obscuribacterales > Obscuribacteraceae > DATNPN01. Next base: position 534,958 of record DATNPN010000005.1, read on the forward strand.
CTGCGGCTCAACATCTAGACGCTCTCAAGAATGTTGGACACTCATTGGTCGGATTGTCAGTTCTGTTAGACGATTTCGATGACGGCGCGCTGCTCAAAATCGGCGCTATGCCTCAGCTTAGATACCTCAATATCACAGACAACGACATCACCGACAAAGGTCTGATGGCAATCGGCAAGCTTACCAATGTACAGATGCTATTCGCCAACTCCCTGGAAATAACCGGCGCCGGCGTGATGAAAACTGCGTGGCCTCAATCGCTGACAATCCTGAGCTTGGGCACTAACAAGCTGGGCGACGATTGCATGCAGAAATTCGTCGGGCTAAAAAATCTGCGCCACGTTTGCGTGGGTCGCGCCAGTCTTACCGATGCAGGAGCGAAGTTGCTTGCGCAAAATCACAACATCACGAATATCGAGATTCCCGACAACAATATAACTGACAAAGGGGTGGCATATTTCGCGGCCATGCCAAAGCTGCAGCATCTCGACATTACGCATACCTCCGTGACCGACCGCTCTTTGACTGAACTTCAAAATGTGAAAACGCTACACAGTGTGCGCCTCAGTCCGCGCAACTTTTCACCTGAAGCGATGGCTAAGTTCAGAAAAGCCCGGCCCAACTGCATATTAGAGGCGATCGGCCCACGCGCCGAACCAGAGCTGTTTCGCCCATTGCACTAAGCTCGGCGACAAGATTTAATCTTCTACTCAGCAATTTGCTCAGCAGTTGTCACGTTTTTGTCCACATACCTGTGCGATTATCCAGACACTTACCCAACGGATAACCATCCCGGCACAAACAGGAGAGCCGCGGGGGTTATAACCACAACAGCGGTTACCACAATCAAATAGTAGGTCGGCTCGCGCGCTTCGATGAGCGCATTGAAGACGACCGCAAGTGCTCGTCACAGTGCGTGCCAATGCGAACATTATGGTCGCAGGCATTGCATAATCGTGCTGCTTCTACGCTTCTCCACAGGAACTACCGTGCACAATAATTCCACTCACGTGGCGGAATATAGGCTTGAAGAGCAACAAACAAGCGATGCTCCGAAGGAAGGGCTGCGCAATTTTCTAGCGGACGCGAACAGAGAAGGCATCTCTCAAATCGAGATGAGCGAACTGATCAATCGCCTGCCGAGTCATCAACGCGATTCGATTACAGTATCCGCGATGGGAGACATCCACGATAATCCTCTGGCAGGACTCACACCGGTCGATAGACCGGAGACACAGTCATTCGATTCATCGCCGGCAGCGGTCGAGCGTATTGCCGATGGTGATAAATTTTTCGAGAAGGAACCCACAATTGTGGGCGATTCCCACAGAGGTTTCGACACTACCGACAATACCGCTCATGCCGCGCGCACCGGCTTTGCTCACGAAATTGACGAGCATGGCAATCTGCATCAGCGCAACCTGGACGGCTCTACAACAATAACGACGCCGCAGGAGCGCTTGCACAAGCTACAACACCTGACTGCCAACGAGTACGACTTTCAGCGAATCAACGGTCACAGCCGGCGTGATCTGCAGTATTACTTTTATCTGCAGGGTCGGCCTGACGCCAAGAAAACCAAGGACTCGACGAGCGAAGAACCAGTCTTAACAACGTTGGCAAAACGCCCCAAGTCCGAGGTTCTGCAAGATGTGGTTTTAGCTCCGGGCGCGATGGTCGGGGCTTTGCCGGAGCGCCCATTCTCGCTGGTTTCTGTTCACGATCTGAAAATCGATAAGCGGGATGGGGCCGTCGTGCTCGTCACGAACAATGGAACAGCATTGCTGAAAGAGAACGGAGCGCCCGTGACCGCGCAAGAGCTAGGCAAATTCATGCAATCTGATGGGAGCATCGCGGTGGCGGCGCACGGGCAGCCGATCGCAGCCGGAGCGCTGCATGATTTCGGCCCCCCAAAACCTAAAACCGACTCGGCTAAGCCAGAGCAGGAGAAGCCCGCCGGTCCTCCGATGTTCACCAACTACTTCCGCAAGTTCGACCGCACCAATGTGATGCCACCACCTCCGGTGGCAGATGGAACCAGCGACAGCGGTAAGCAAGCTCACAAACTGTATTCGAGACCGCTGCGCCAAATCATCAAAACAAGAAAGGTGGAAGCAAACAAAGATGCATCTGCTGAAGAAACCCAGCAAAAGGAAGATGTAGCATCGAGCGAATCGAACAATCTGCTCCCGTCAAAAGACGACGAACCGAAAGGATTCGAGCAGAGAGAGATAGCTAGACGTGCTCAACTGGGACGGTACGATCCGGCGCCGGCAACAGCTCAAACGCAAGCTCCCGAGCCTGCATCCGCACCAGGCGATGAATGGGACAATATGCTGCCGCATTCGAGCGATTCACTCGTTGAAGCAGAGTCCAAACTTCTGCTGGAAGACTTTCAGCTAGATGACTTCCAAATCGTTTTTAACCCATCGCAGGGCGCCGCCTGAAATAGAAAGAACCGTTCCTTACGCGATACAGCTGCTCGCAGCCACTTGTCTACCAGCGATACGTCAGTTATCGCCTGGGGTAAGATAGGGTTGGTCGTTGGCAGAACGCTCGGAAACCTTACTATCGTGGAACTTGACGAGATTAAATATCGCATTTCGTCGAACAAGATGCCGCTCTCTGAGGCGCTCGCTACTGCTCTGCCGAAGTTTCGCGGGCTGGCGGACGACAATCTGTTGTTCTGGTGTGTTAACGAGTTGCAAGGATATAACGACGGACTCAACTATTACCAAGAACATGCTCACAACCTGCCGCAGTACAGAGTAGTGCAGGGACGACTGGCAGTAGTCATGCCTGACGGCAACTGGGCGCAGATAAATCACGCTCTGGCTCAACGCGGGCAGTACTTCCTCTCCGCCCCGGTTCAATGGCTCGAGGATTTTGCGGCGGTTCAAGGCGACGATGCCATAGTCGACCTTCCTGAGTTGACCAATTTCATCGGGCGTCAGATGGGCGGGACAGTAATCTGCGCCACGAAAAAAACTCAGCTTGTGCGAATCCTGGATATGTCAAAGCAAAGTTTTATGAGTGCACTCGAGCATGTGATCAAACTGCGCAATGAAAGATTCGGCGCGCCGCAGCAACAGGCGTGGAGCGATATGGCTGATTTCAGCGCTCCTTCAGCCAGTGCTGCAACTCCGACCCAAGGTGCACAATCCGGCTCGGCCGTTCAGCCACCACCTGCGACACCAGCACAGGATGCGATGTCACAACAGAATCTTCAACAACAGCCGCAACCAGTGCAGAAGCCTCAGGAAGTTGCGCCTCAGCAGTCCCAGGCGCAGATGCCGCAATGGCGCCCCGCTCCGACCCAGCAGCAGCAGGCACCGTTAAAACCGGGTGCGCAATCGACATCTTTTATTGGTGCCAAAGCAGCTCCCGAGCCACCGAAGTCACTTGTCCCCGAACAGCATTCGCAGGTTGAAGATCCAGAAACAGCCGCAGACGCGCCCGCGCAGCAACAGCCCGGAAAGAAGCCAGAGGGCGGCGAAATGAACGTCAAACGGCGTTCGATGCAGCTAATGCAACAGGCTTACGGAACCCAGGATAAAGTACTTCCACTGACGTCGTTGCACGATCAAGCGGAGCGCGATGTCGTTGTCGACTATCTTTTACGAATGAGATGGATCAAACAGCTTAAACAAGCCGGCGTTTATTCACTCAGCAAAGAAGGCCTCAAAGAAGTCGAAACTTCGCTGAATTTTTAATACGGCGCTTGATCAAAACGGCGTCGTTACAGCGGGCGCCTGCAAGGCGCCCCGACGGTATATGATACCGTCGGCGATACCGTCGTAGGGGCGCCTTGCAGGCGCCGTTGTAAAACAGCACGACGACACGATGACGACAACGGCACGTCGTAGGGGCGGCTTGCAGCCGACCGTGAAGCGGAAGTTGGCGAATTCACTCGCTAGTGCAAAAACGGCAGCACTATCGAAATGACTACGATCGGCACCAGAAATAGTGGCACGGCCAATGCGATCGTGGTGTCTTTGTTGGATAGTTGATGGCGAAAGCGCATGGGGGCGAAGGCGAGATGCAGACCGAAGATGGCTGCAATGAACAGCCCGAGCGTGGGGATCCATGCGGCTGAGGCCAGAGCGATGCTCATGCAGAATCCGAGGATCATCAATGTGTCGCCCACAGTTCCGCGTGCTTTGAGAAATTTCAAAACCGCGATCATACAAGAGGAAGTTAAACCGAGCCACAAGACAAAGCATGTCAGATAAACGGAAGGCGGTCGCCACTGTCCGCCGTTAGACGGCAACAGCTCGAGAAAGGCGAACGCCAATGCAAAACCGAGACACAGTCCTGCTTTTTTCACATCGAAGCTGGCCCAAAAGCTGAAGTCATTCAACGCAGCTACGGTGTCGTTGAGATAGAACATCACAGAGCACATCTTGTTGTACAAACCTTCCGAGCCGGTCAGCGGCTCTTCCGGTTGAACGAGCGTGCCAGCACTATTAGTGTCTTCGACAACGACCGGCGCCGCTGGCTCTTCCGGCTCACCTTCGAGCGGCACATCAAAGGAAATCACCGCCTCGCGCCGATCGGCAATCTGATCCGCACGCTGCAAATCTTGCTCCGCCATCTTTGGTCCATCGGGACCTTGCGAGTATTGAATCGCCCGGCAGCGCAATGCGAAATCATCCTCGGGGTCGAGTTCGATCGCCCGGCTGAAAGAGGCAATCGCTGCTTCGCGCCGGTGCATCGCCGCCTGCGCCAAGCCACGCGCCACAAAGAGCAGCCTCAACTCATTTGGGCGCGACGATGCGGCTTCGCAGGTTTCATCATCTAAAAGTGTGAGCGCCTTGGTGGGCTCTCCCTTCTCGGTATAAATATTGGCCAACGCGGAGCGGGCGCGAAATTCATGCGGCTCGGTGGCCAACACGGCGTTCAAATCAGTGATGGCGGAGTTCCAGTCGCCCAGCTGATAAAAACAGAAGCTGCGCTGAATGCGAGAAGCGTAGCTGTCTGGATGACGTTTCAAATACTCGGTAAAGTCATCCATCGCCTCCTTGAAGCGTTCTTTTGAATAGTAGGCCGAACCGCGCATCGCATAAGCGTCCGGATACTCCTTGTTGAGAGTGAAATGTTGGATCGCCTCCGTCAGATCTTTAATCGCGGCATCGTATCGTTGTTGCTGCAACAGTAAATTAGCGCGCAAGATCCGCGCCTCCACGTGATCGCCGTATTGATCGATGGCTTTGGTCAGCTCGACAATCGCCTTCTCGGGATGGTTGATGTAGAAGAAGCCCCTGAAATATCTGTAGTGTGCTTCATCATGCAAACGCGTACTCGGAACCAGCACAATCGGCTGTCCATGGAAATCGAGCACGCACGCGGTGCGCGAGTCGATGCCGCGATAAACGTTGCAGAAGTGTTCTGCTTTTTCATCCAGCAACGGCCTGACGATATCCATGCTGCTGCTGTGGATCTCATAACTGTCACCGCCGCTCTGCTCCGGCGCGAAAGCACTTTGCAGATAGGCAACTGCAGTCGTACCAACCATGTCGAAGACGAGCACTACATGCTCAGGTTCCGCCCCTTCGACGCCGGCCAGAAAATGCCAGAGACGCAAGGCTTGAAACGCGGTCACTAGCTCAATCGCAAGCCAGATTCCGCCCAGAACATAGGCATAGACTTCCTGCGTTATATAGATGAAAAACAGCGCGCCCAGGGAGGCGGCGATTTTTAAAGCGCCGGTGACGAAGATCTTTTCTCGAGCCGCAGCGACAATCGACATATTCGTGTGCGGTGGCAGGGGCAAGCATTACCACTTCCGTTATGCCCGAAATGACAGCGTATTCCGCCGTCGCCGCACGACATCGGACGTCGAGGCGAGCCGATTATATGGTCAGTCAGCTACTGAGAACTCTGTCCCCAGAGCGTGCCGGCGCTGCCGCCATTGCCCCACTGTCCTGGGGTGTACTGCTGCTGCATGCGCATCATTCTGCGGCGAGCACCAGGTTCGGCTTTGTCGATCGCCTCCGGGCTCCCCAATAGCGGCGCGTTGCGCGCTGCCATTTTATCGATCATCCCCGAAGCGTCACGATAATCTTCGTGCTTATCGTATTTCGGCTTGCCGTAATCCGCGAAAGCAGCCACGTTGAACTCGCCGTACTGCTCGAACGGATGGCGCGCCATGCGCTCGTGCATGATCTCGTCGGTCGTTTTGAACGCTTGCGGCGGCATCTTCTTCGAACCCGACTGGAGAGCAGCGTAGACAGCCTGCCGATCAGCGATGGTATCGGAAGTGTTCAAGCGGTTTTTAGCTTCATACTGCATATCAAAGCTTTGCATTCTACTGCGGCGTCTCATCGCCGGAGAGTGCTCACTGATATGCTCGAGCTGCATCTGCGCGAACATCTGATCTTTCTGGCTTCGGCTCAGATGAGGATCGAGCCAGACCTTGTTCAGCTTCGCCGCCAGATTCATCTCGGACGCCAGATCTTGCGAATGCCAGTATCCGGGCAGAACGTTGAGTACAGTGCCATCTGCCGAGAGGAAGAACATCTGGATGTTATGCGGACCAGCGCCATTGGTCGTATCGACTGCGTTGCCCGCTGTCTCGTGCCGACCGGAGATGCCGGCGTACGGCTCGTTGGTTATGTCCCGATAACCGCAGACGAAGTAGTTTTTCAGAAGGCTGAATGATGGGTCTTGAGAGAGCGACACGGCTCTCAGGCTATTGCCGGCACTTCAAGTTGCCCCTTTCATGTCGCCCAGCATATGCACCCAGAAAATCATCTTGCCGGTGCGTCTTGCTTCCATCTCGGCGTTGTAGAGCGATGTGTTCCATTCAATATCGTTGGTCAGGGCGTTGACGTGGGCCTGAGCGACCGCTCCATTGAGCATCAGGGGCGCTGCCGGAGACGGCAGGCTAGCGGCGACCATTGCCAAACCCAGAAGTGGCGCAATAAATGCACGTTTCATAACTTTATCCCCATCGGTGGCGTACTGGAGGACTACTTATAGGACTACGTAAATCAGCGCCAAAAAGTTCAATTTTTCAGATTAAATGCCAGATTAAATCTAAGCCCTCCTTCTATCCTAATATACCGCTCCCCCTGATTTATCCGACTGCGGGGAGCCCCTACGGGGAATAATTGCATGTAACGGGCGGTGGAGTACCGTTATGCAACAGACCTTCGCCAAATGCTTCCTATGCGACCGGACCTACTGTTCGCAAGTCGACGGTCAAAAGTTGCTCTATCCGGCTCGCCAAGCCGGTGCCTTCATCTGCCTGTGGTGCATCGAGCGCTGCCACAATGGACTGGCGGCGGACAACCGCATGCGCAGTACGATCGAGCGCGCCGTTCTCAAAGAGATAGTCTCAAAACTAACGAAGAACGAAAGCTGCTCTTTCTGTGGTGAAACTTTTGATGCGGGCGCATCTCCCGGTCTGCGGGCGAGCCTGATCGGCAGCATTCTCGGGCGCAACGACTCCCGAGTGTGTCCACTATGCATCAGGCGTTTTTATCTCAACATGACGCTGATTGGCAAAGACACGGTCAAAGAGCTGTTTACGAAGAATGTCATCAAGAAGCTTCAGAGCGACTGCACGCTGCTCAGCATTCTCGTGGAAGTAGTGCAGGCGGAGACGCGCGAACCATGCGCTACTCATACGATCGCGCCCCTCTCGGCAGTACACCTGCTCGCCTTCCAACGTCTCACCTGGATGATCGATCGTCATGGCGAAACGCTCGTCGCCACATTCATGATCGATGTTCTCAGCGGTCTGCCGGAGCGCGATCTGAAGAGCCGTTATCCGCAGATGATGCGCGACTATCGCAAGTACAAATCGAAAATTCCCATATCGGAGACTTCCGTCGATCAAGCGTTTAGCAATCATCTCGATGTGGGCGAACAACTGGCGCGCGATCAATTTTGGGCTAGTCTGCTCAAAGCAGAGCGCACTCACAGCTCGGACAACAGCGCAGGGTAATGAGCCATCGAGTAAGATGTACTCTTAATGAATCAAGAGCGGAAAACAAAACTGTACTGGCCCAGTCCGCAGGATTACAGCGAGGCTGTGCAGACGGCTCGCGTCAGTTTTGCGGATGAAGAGCTCGCTTCAGCAACAGTAGAGTGCAATGATCTCGGTTTGCCGATTTGTATGTCTGGCAATTTCGCCAGCGTTTTCTGCTTCAAAAACGGTGTAAAAAAGTTTGCCGTTCGTTGTTTTCTGCACACCATCACTGATGAAGGCCTACGCTACGGTGCAATCTCCGAAGTAATGCGTGAGCAAGAGTTGAGTTGTACGGTCCCGTTCAAGTATTTGGAGAACGGCATCCGCGTCAACGGCAACTGGTATCCGATCCTGAAAATGGATTGGGTGACGGGAGACTCTCTAAGCAAATTCGTGGAAAGCGCGCTGGGCAACCCAATGACGCTCAACCTGCTGGCCGGTTATTTCAAACAGTCCTTGATCGATCTTAATAGAGCGGGCATCGCTCACGGTGACCTCCAGCACGATAACATTTTGGTGAGCAAGAGCGAGCTGCGCCTGGTGGATTATGACGGCATGTTCGTTGCATCGCTTGCCGGTCAACAAGCAAAAGAGCTGGGACATCCAAACTATCAACATCCTGATAGAGCTTCCAGGCACTACGGCCCTTATCTGGACAATTTTAGCGCCTGGTTGATCTTCAGCTCGTTGCGCATTCTCAGTACGGATCCATCGCTGTACAAAAAATTCGATGGCGGCGCCGATTGCCTGCTCTTCAGAAAGGCCGATCTAGCCAATGCCAACGGCTCAGAGTTGTTTCGCACTTTGGAAGCGCACGACGAGCAGGAGCTGCGCTGGTTTGCACATGCTCTGCGCCGCTTTCTCAATATGGACGTCGAGAAAGTGCCACCACTGAAGGGGCAAATACACGATCTGATCGAGAATGTTGTGATTCTCCCAGTTCATTCAAGGCAGGAGTCTCCTCAGCCAGCTTCACAAGATCCCCCGACTGATACTCTCAAAGTGGCCGATTGGTTGCGCGATGCTATCGAAACGAAAACCAACAAAGAAGCGTCCGCACTCGCCAATGCGGTAGTCGCTGCCCAGGCGGCGCCGGGCTCGGCTAAAGCAGCCAACTTGGCGGCGCCAGCAGCAATGGCAGCACCCCATGCAGGCAATCTCTCCGCCCAGCCTCCGCCTCCGCCATTGACAGCAGTGCAAAAGTCGAAGAAAGCGCATCTGAGCGGACACCACTCCGCCACTAAATCCGGACAGTATGTGGTCATCAAAGCCTCGCCGTTCCAGCCGGCCAATCTACCGGCTGCTCCATCAAAGGCCGGCACCGCTGCAGTTTCACAAAACCAAAATCAGGCCGGCTTGCAAAAGCAGTATGTGCCAAGTCGTCCGATCAAAGTCAAATTGATCTCCGTAGACAGCAAGTTGCCGCCCAAGACCATGATCGATCAACTTTTGACTAATGGAGAGACTATCCTCTGGTACTCGGTGCCTAAATTTTGGACGAGCTCGCCGCATCTGCTCATCTTGTTTATACTGAGTCAGACCGTGTTGTTGTTTCTTCTGGTGGTCAACCCCGGATTCGCCGCCCTCGTCATCGGCGCATTGCTCATGCTTTTCGTGCTCAGCGACTTCGCCGCCATGCAAGGGGCGTTCGTCACCAATCGCCGCCTTATCATTTGCGACAGGAGGCTGCACGGATTTAAGGTAACTCTGGTCGATCTTTCTGCCATCGACGAGTTTGTCTGCTCAACAATCGACCGAGCAGTGCTTGTGAGTGCACGAAGGGAGTGGGCGAATGCAGGAACCAAGCGCCTGAAAATTCATTGCACCGAGGCACAAAGTCGTAACGAGCTAGTAAATCTCTTGAGTCAGATGCGACCGGCAAAAATGCCGTAGATTTTTAGCGCCGGCCAGTTATCGCTCTGTGTGCAGATCGTCCATCGACTTGCCTAACAGTTTTCTCAACAGTCTCTTTTGTGGCATGGCTGGTGCCTTTTGTCCGGAAAGCATTTCTTGCAACCGCGAAACGCCGACGAGAATGTCCTTGCTTTCCAGCGCGTATGCAGAACTAGTTAGTGCAGTCGGCTCCCTGTCGCTCTTGCCGCCGTGTCCTCTCGATGAGTGTTTTCTTTGAGGATTGGTGCGCGTGCGCTGTTCGAGAACCGTCTGCATGGTGGTGACCAGGCTGACCGGATCAAGTTTATCGCGCGAAAGTACGGCGTTGGCGCCAAAGTTTTTCATCTGCTCTTCCACCTCGCTGGTCAACTTGCGCGCAAAAACAATGGTCGGAACATTGCTCTTTTGGCGCAACTTGGTCACGGCAGCGTTGCCGCGACAGTCGGGGAGAAACGCCTCTAATAAAACGATGTCGACATCATTGGTGTCGAGATAAACCAGCCCCTGCTGCAATGAATTCGTCACCGCAGCTTTAACGGGAAATGGCGCGCAGTTGCGCAAAACTTGCACAAGCGCCGCGGCAAAATCAGCGTTTGCTACCGCCACCAATATAGCGACAGAATCGAAGTCTGACTCACTCATGGACATCCCCCCAAACACAAGCGCGCGAAGCCAGAGAAAACAGCCTTGCGCTCCTTCCCCCCGGACCAACCTGCATGCCAAATACAGATTTATAAGACTAAGTTTGACATCCAAGTTCTGAAGAAATCCTGAGTGTTGACTTCGTGTAGTAGAAAAATTGAACCGAGCGCGACTATATATAGGAAGTCCGTTTGGGACGCCCCATGCGGAGCGCCACCCTCCGGCTGGCACCGAAGTCCGGTATAAACCTTTCCGATGCCTGGCAGAGCCTGGCGCTCCACAGGCAATGGCTCGGAGACCCGGGTTTCTCAAGGGCTATCTGGTATGCTTAATGCCAGCCCCGCCCGGGTCGGGGCCTAAACGAAGACGAGTTTCATGACCGAAACGAAAAATATTGCGGCGCGGCCGCGACTGACAAAGGGAGCCAGGAAGGTCCTGGAAGTCCTTGAACGCACAACCGATTTGAGCAGCGCGCAAGACATCTACGGCATGATGCGCTCCGAGGATACGGACGAAGCGCCAGGGCTGACAACCGTCTACCGCTCGCTGGAATCTCTGGTAACTCTTGGTTTGGCACAGGCTGTCGACCTGGGCGACGGCGAACGTCGCTACGAGCTGGTCAAACCAGGCGAACATCATCACCATCTGGTCTGCGAGCGCTGCCGCAGCAGCGTGCACCTGGATTCTTGCCTGGTAGAAGAGTTAGAGACCGCCATCGAGCAAAAATACGGGTTTCAAGTGCGCGGACACGTGCTGGAAATGTTCGGCATCTGCACCGATTGCCAGAAAAAGGGAAGCTGACTGCAACTTTTTTCCAATGCCTCCAGTTGACCGAAGACGTGGCAAATCCGGACGCGGTCTTGACGGAATGGTCTAGAGCGGACTGGTAGGGTCGTGCGGTTTCCCGCGAAATCTGTCACATACTTGACACCTTCTTGACATAGATTGGCGTAACAACAATTCGATCCATCTTCGAATTCGTGCCGTTCTCCACACCCCGCTGTGGAGCGCCGCGCCTGTCCGCCTTCTGCTTCTCTAACGCGCAACCATGACGATCGAACTCAGTCATCCGACAAACATAGCCAAGGGTACCGAATACGGTTTCTGGGGCGACCTCGTTGGCGGCATGTTCGATGGCGCCATTCAAAACCCGTACAACGGCATTGCGCAAACCGTCGGACATCTGCCGCAGATGCAGGTCGTCGACAACTCCTCTAAAGCCGGCGTCGTCAAACAGTTTGGCATCTCAGCCGGCACGGTCATACCGTTTTTGCTCACACGCGCTGCGGTACGAACCATGGGCGGTACCATCGGTTTGAGGGCGACCGGCATTATTGGAGGCGCGACCGAAGCCGGTGTATCGGGCGCAGTGATGGGGGTGGCGCTCACACCTGTAGATCAGCATCACCACTTCTGGGAGAACAAAGCCAAAGCGGCCGGAGTCAATGCGGCGACCTTCTTCACTCTCGGTCTCACGGGCAGCGCCCTCAGCTCGACCAGCGCGTTTGCAACCGGAGTGGGCTGGAGAACGGTCCCTGTCAGTGTGGCGCGCAATGCAATCGCAGGCATGCCCGGCGGATTCGTCAACGTGGAAGCGAATTCGCTCTCCAACAAGAATCAATTTGATTTCAATCCGGTGGAAGTGAGCAAGGGCGTCCTCAACTACATGGCGTTCGAAGGCATCCTCGGTGCTTTCGATTCATTTAACGCGCCAGCAACGCCTCAACCGCCAGGGAAAACGACGGGCGAAATCAGCGAGCAACTTGCCGAACAGACGAACGATCAGATACCTGCCGGACTAGCTGAGGTCGAGAAGCAACTCATTCAGGTGCCTGCCTCATCCCAGAGAGGCGAAGCGATCAGCGCCGTCAATAAGCTCAACCTCTCACGCACCGCGCGCGGTGGCGACATCAAAGTACAAATACCGGCAGAGCAAACGTTATCCGCAGAAGAGCAGAAAACGGGGAGTTTTACACCAGCGGAAACCGCATTGATTGAGCGAACCGGCGTCAACGATCGGTACGTTACTGGACCGTGATGCAAATTCAAATAAGAGTGGCTCAATAAAATTCGAGACTGGTCGTGGTCCCGGCTTTCTGAACCGGCACTCATTCTAATCTGGTTTCTTTCTTAACGGGGATGGTAATCATTTCCACATTGATCTATGCTGTTGATTACCTGCCGGTAGATCTATGACATACGCAGTGCACGAACCCAAAACCCACAACCAGCACGGTCCCCACGCGCACGACGCTGGCGATTCCGGACAGGAAGGCCGGTCACACGACCACCGTGGGCGCCCTGACCGCCAGCCCCCTGATGACGACCACGCAAAAGAGCGCCTAATCAGCACTTTGGACACCCTCGGCATCGCCGCCTCGTCGCTTTGCCTGGTTCATTGCCTGGCTATGCCGCTGGTTATTGGATTTCTGCCCCTATTGGGATGGCAGTTTCTCGAGGGACACAGAGCCCACGTGATATTGGCCGGCTTCGTTCTCACCTTTGCGCTGACTGCGGTCGTACCTGGTTATCTTAAACATCGCCGTCGGGACATCCTGTTAATGATGAGCTTGGGACTGCTGCTCGTTCTGTCGGCTACGTTCGCTTTACCAGAGAGCTGGGAGTTGCCCACAATCACCGTCGGCAACCTGATCCTCGTGGCAACGCATTGGCGCAATCGCATGATGCATAAGTGCACGGATCACAGCCACTAAGTAACTGGTCCTCCATTCGGGCGCCTGCAAGGCGCCCCTACGGTATCGCCTGCGGTGCTTTATAAAGCCCCGCTTCTGGCGAGCACCGCATTCTTAGCTGGCACTTTCGGTACCGGGCTTACCGGCGCTGGTGGTAAGATGGCGCCTAGTCTGTTGGCATCGCCCAGTGAAACTATGGCAAAAATTCTCGTTGTCGAAGACGAAAAAGAGCTGTCAGACGTGATCGTCGAGTGGCTCACGGAAGAGCTGCATGTCGTCGACACGGCATGCGACGGCAATGAGGCGATGTCTAAATTGAGCTCTTGCAATTACGATCTGATCGTTTTGGATCTTATGCTTCCGCATTTGACAGGGTTTGAAGTTTGTCGACGCTACCGGGCGCAAAACGGAGTAGCGCCAATCATCATGCTCACCGCCAAGAAGTCGTTGTCATCGAAAGAGGCGGGGCTCGACAGCGGCGCCGACGATTATTTGACCAAACCGTTCAAACTGCGTGAGTTGTCTGCCCGCATACGCGCGCTTTTGCGACGTCCACCCACGGTGTTGCCGTCGATGCTCACTGCCGGCGACATCGAACTCGACTCAACTACCCGCAGAGTGAAAAAAGCCGGGGCAGAGGTGCGGCTGCTGGCCAAAGAGTTCGCACTCCTTGAACTCCTCATGCGCAACGCTGGCCAGGTCATGAGCGTCGACCATATCATCGATAGTGCATGGCGCGACGATCGTGATGTTTCTCCCGATACCATCCGCTCGTACATACGCTCGCTGCGCAAGAAGTTAGATTGTGATTCAGAATCATCGATCATTCAAAACGTGCACGGCGTCGGCTATAAGATCGAAGTAAAATGTTGAACGCGCGACAACGAATAGCATTATGGTTTGTCGGCTTGTCGGCGTCGGCTTACGTTATGCCGACACTTTTAGGTGCATATTTTTTCGTCGCCAGCTTGAATAACGCGCTCGACTCCGAGCTGACCACGCTGGAATCGAGCCTGGGACACGCCATTACAGTGGAGAACGGTCGACCGCATTTTAGAGACTGGACACGCATCGTGCAGACTGATCCCTCTCGTTCACTGGCGACTATCCAGCTTTTCGATGCTAATGGCAATCTGCTCGAGCGTTACGGAGCGGCGGGTATCAATATTTTATTGAAACATCAGAAGGAAGCGAACCTGGATGGACACTCGATGCGCCTCGTTGTTACTCCGCTGGAATTGCACGGGGCGACGGTGGGATATATGCAGGTCGAGGTTCCCACTAAAGGGCGCGATGCAGCAGTGCGCCAGTTCGCTCTGGCCATGGCAGTGATGGCGCCGGCAGTTTTGTTGGGACTCGGTCTTTGCAGCTATTACGTTTCCCAGAAAGCAACGGTCAGCATTCGTCAGACGATCGACATGCTGCGCCAGTTTATGGCTGATGCCGGGCACGAGTTGAATACGCCGCTCAGTGTCATCAACGCTTCGTCGGAAGCGTTGCAACATAAATTGCAGAAGCAAGGAGCATCGTTCAACGAAATCGATGTGATCGCGAGATCTGCCGACAGAATGCAACGCATTATCGACGATCTCGCTCTTTTGGCGGAGATTGAGGCGCCGGCGCAGTCGGGCGTCACGTTGGTAGCTACCAACCTGCACGACGTGATCGAACAGGGATTGACGGAATTTTCGTACAAGTTCGAACAGAAAGGCATAAAGCTGGAGAATTCAGAAATTCCGCAGTGTGTCGTGATGGGCGCTGAGGAGTCGTTGCGTATGATGTTCTCCAATCTGTTGGAGAACGCTTTGCGCTACACAGACGAAGGCGGAGTTGTGCGTGTAGAAGCACAGCGGGATGCTAGTCAAGTTCAAATCAAGGTGTCCGACACCGGGATTGGCATACCGGACGACAGTCTTCCGCATATATTCGAGCGTTTTTATCGGGTCGACAAATCTCGCAGTCGCTCGTCAGGCGGTTCTGGACTCGGTTTGGCAATCGTGCGCGCCATCGTGCAAGCTCATCTTGGAGATATACGAGTGGAAAGCAAACAGGGAAGTGGATCGCAATTCACCGTTACACTGCCGATTAGCGGCTGAACGATGAGCAGAGATTCAACTTGGCTATCTCGAATTTACAGGCGATTGCAGCGGCGGGACGCGCAATGAAACCCCGAAGATGAACGCCAGGATAGGGTTTGCGGCGACAGCGCCAATAGATGGCTTTGCACGATCCTTGCACATATATTCTTGTCAATCGAATTAAAGTTAGAACAACCAGGCGAATTTCTCAGCATCAAGGCTGCCGTGTTTGTTAGCTTATTGACGATCGCCTGTCCGATGGTAAGCACCTTGTCCAGACACCTGCGCTTCATACTCTTATTGCTCAGCTTTTTTTGCCAACTGAGTGCACTCTCTTTGGCAGCGCGCGCAGAAGGTTCTTCAGTGCCAAAACCGATAGAGTTGCCCGCGCCGCCTGCTGCGCAAACAACGGGCGATGAGACGCCTGCCCTGCGTGGTCTCGATCAAACAGGCACTCAGAGCAACGCCGCCGCGCCCATTCAAAGCAACCCAGACAGCACGCAGACGACCTATCGAAGCGGGCGTAAAGTTCAACCGATACTGTTGCATACAACTGTGTCAACGATCTCTCAGCCGATCAGTCTCTCTTCCGCAGTGCAGTTTGCCGACGACAACTATCCGGCAATTTTGCGCAGTTTGGCTCAGCTAAGAGCATCGAAAGAGAACATCACAGTGCAAAAGTTGAACGAATATCTGCCCGAATCGCTGTTTCAGATGCAGGAAGTGATGGCGAGCCGCAACAAAATCACCGAGATTTTCTACGGCAGCCCAGTCTTTCCCGCCTCATCCGGTCCCGGATTTCCCAGCAACAACATGCAGCCGCGCTTCTTTAGCGGCGCCGGCGTCAACCTCGATTGGGCACCGCTCGATTTTGGTCTGCACAAAGCACGCATTCAGTTGGCAAAAGACCAGTATGGACTGATGCACGCGCAGTACGGCGTCACCAAGCTGGACATCGAAGTAGCGGCAGCAGCAGCTTTTCTGGATGTGGTGGAGGCGTACAACAACGTCACCGCGGTGGAAGAGAACGTCAGGTCGTTTGAAGAGTTCGCCAACATCGTCAATGCTCAAGTCAAGGCTGACTTGAAGCCTGGCGCCGATGCCTCTCTGGCAGAGGCACAGTTAGCGAATGCGCAAAACCAACTCTTTCGAGCCAAGCTCAACCTGCAAGTAGCGAAAGCTGACTTCGCCAACGCTCTGGGAGTTGCAGGCACCGAAGTTCCGATCAACGATACGGGCATAGTGGAGGTATCAGAACCGGCAACGGTGCAGAACAATCGCCCCGTATTCGAGCAAGTGCCAATCCTCGATGCTGCTCGATACGCCATCATCACCGCCGTGGCGCAGAGAAAGGTTCTCGACAAAGAGTATTGGCCGGTCTTTCACTGGCTCGGCGGCTTTCAAGTCAGAGGCTCGGCCGTCAACACTGCCGGTGATACCACCTGGCAAGACGCCGCTGGTCTGGCTCCCGTCGTGCCGAACTATCAGGTGGCTCTGATCATCAACTGGAACTTTCTCGATTGGTTTCGCCTTCATGCTGAGAAGAAGGTGCAAGACCAGCGCATTGCAGCGGAGCAGTACGGCTACAACCTCGTTCTGAACAATCTCAAGACTGAAGACATCAAATCGCGCGCCCAGGTAATCACCGCTCTGGAAGTGGCTAAAAACATGCCGCTTCAAGTCAGCGCCGCCCGAGACGCCGTAAAGCAAGCCCGAGCTAGATACAGCGTCGGTTTGAGCAGCGTCGCTCAAGTAGCCGAAGCGAACCAGCTCCTGGCGCAGTCTCTGATGCAGATGGCGGTGGCCCGCGTCGGTGTCTGGCGGGCGATGCTCACGGTCTCTTCGGTGCACGGCGACCTCGGTCCGTTCATGGCGGAAGCGAATCGCGTTCAACAGAGTAATTCGGCACCCAGACCAAATCTTCCGGTCAATCCGTAGTCAGAGGTAGCCTTAAGCATGTGGTTGATAAGACTAGCAATGAGCCGCCCAATCACCATCATGGTGGCGGTCGTCGCGGTTGTCATGTTCTCGGCGCTGGCGATCACGCGCATGAAGATCGATATCTTTCCGCAGATCGATTTGCCGCGTATCACCGTCATTCAACCGTATGGCGGCATGGACCCGGCACAGATGGAAGGCTACATCGTCACATTCTACGAGCAGCACTTCTTCTACATCAGCGGCGTCGACCACGTCTCCTCACGCTCGATTCAGGGCGCCTCCGTCATGGATGTCTACTTCCAGCCGGGAAGCGACATGGCGGACGCCATGGCGCAGGTGGTGGCACAGGTCGAACGCTCTCGCGCTTACATGCCTCCGGGCACCGTCACGCCCTTCATCATCAGGTTCGACGTAGGCAGCGTGCCGGTCGGATTTCTTGTCTTCTCCAGCGAAACCCGCAACCTGGGCGAGATTCAAGATCTGGTCTACGCACGCGTGCGCCCTGTCGTCTCGACCATCCCCGGGGTTTCCACCCCGCCTCCGTTCGGCGGCAATCAGCGATCGATTGTCATCACGATCGACGCGAAGAAGCTGAATCAATATCACCTATCAGCCGACGACATAGTCTCCGCCATCAACGAAGGCAACACGATTATGCCGTCGGGCATAGTCAGATCAGGCGACTTGCAACGGATCGCCAGGGTCAATTCAGTAGTCACCAATATCCAGAGTCTGGGCAACCTGGCGTTGAAGGAAAAGGAAGGAGTGAGCGTATATCTGCGCGACATCGCCAAGATCGAAGACTCGACCGACATTCTCACGGGCTACGCACTCGTCAACGGTCGCCGCACCGTATACATGGCGATTTCCAAACAAGCAGCCGCTTCCACCCTGTCAGTCGTCGAAGGTGTAAAAAAGAATATTGAATACATGCAGAAGCTGCTGCCTGAAGATATCAAAGTCAGCTTTGAATTCGACCAATCGATCTACGTCACCGAAGCAATCAAGGGACTTCTCTTCGAAGGATTGCTCGGCGCTTTACTGACTGGAGCTTGCATTCTCGTCTTCCTCAAAGATCTGCGCAGCAGTCTTATTGTGGTTATGAGTATTCCATCATCGCTGCTCGGAGCCGTCGTCGGTCTCTGGCTGTTCGGTCAATCCATCAACATTATGACTTTGAGCGGATTGGCCCTGGCGGTCGGTATTCTCGTCGACGAAGCGACAGTCGTCATCGAAAACATGCACAGTCACCTGGCGCGAGGAGTGGAGCTGAGGCGAGCGATCTTTGACGCATCGATCGAGGTCGTCGTCCCCCGACTGCTGGCCATGTTGTCAGTCGTCTCTGTTTTCCTGCCATCCTTCTTCATGGTTGGCGTGACGCGATCCCTGTTCGTGCCCTTGTCTCTCTCGGTCGGTCTGGCCATGTTCTGCTCTTATTTGTTGTCAGGCACATTCGTGCCGGTCATGTCAGCGTGGATTCTCAAACACGAAGATCACGCCGGACCGAAAGAGCACAAACCTGACTTTATGGACAGAGCGCGCCAGAAGTATAGACGTGTATTGATACGCCTCACCTTTGTCCGTCCAATCGTCATCGGCGGTTTCGTCTTGATCTGTTGTTGCACTATCGTCATCTATCCGTTGCTGGCGCGTGAAATCTTCCCTGCCGGAAATCCGACCGGCTTTCAGCTCAGAGTCAAGGCACCCACCGGTACACGATTCGAGAAAACGGAAGAGATTTCCAAAGATGTGTTGAACCTGATCGCAGATGACGTCGGTGCGAAAAATGTGGCAGTGACGATCGGCTATGTCGGCAGCCAGCCGCCCAGCTACGCCATCTCGAACGTCTACATGTGGACCAGCGGACCGCAAGAGGCGGTCTTATTGGTCTCGTTTAAAGAAAATGCGGGCATCCGCATCAAGAGCCTGCAGGAGAAACTGCGCAAGCAGTTTAAAGAGAAGTTTCCCGACGTAAACTTCACCTTCGAAGCGGGCGATATCGTCAACAAGATCCTCAACTTCGGCTCATCGACACCGATTCAAGTTGACGTCACCGGTCCGAATTTCGAAGACGACCAGGCATACTCGGCAAGACTTTTGGAGGCGATGCGACAAGAGCCAACTTTGCGTGATGTAGGAATTCTTCAACCGCTCGATTATCCGACGATCGACGTCGAAATCGATAGAGTTCGCGCCGATGAACTGGGAGTTTCTGTCCATCAAATTGGGCGCTCGCTCGTGGCATCAACGTATTCGAGCCGATTCGTCACGCCCGTTTATTGGCGCGACGCCAAGAGCGGCCTGTCGTATCAGGTGCAGGTGCAGGTGCCGCAAGGAGACATCCAGACTGCTTCCGATGTCGGCGACATTCCAGTCAAAACCGGCAACTACTCAGGCCCCTTTGTCAGAGACGTGGCCTCGACTAACTACGGCACCATGCCTGGTGAATACGATCACTATAATATGAAACGCACCCTCAGCATCACAGCAAACCTGGCCGGCAACGATCTGGGCAAAGCTGTCGAGCGCGTCGAGATGATCAAGAAGCAACTGGGCGCACCACCACGCGGTGTGCGCGTCTCCATTCGCGGACAGGCGCCGATTATGGAAGACACGTACTTCACTCTGCGACTGGGCGTCTTGTTCGCCATCGTCACCATCTTTCTTCTGTTGGTTTCATTCTTCCAATCATTCAGGATTGCAGGCATCATCGTCTCCGTCGTGCCCGCCATCATATTCGGTGCCCTGCTCTCGCTCTTACTCACCGGAACAAGCGTCAACCTTCAGTCGTTCATGGGTACGATCATGTCCGTAGGGGTGGGAGTGGCGAACTCGATTCTAGTCTGCGTCTTCGCGGAAGAGCGCCGAGCCGAGGGCATCTCCGCTAAGACCGCGGCAGTGACCGGAGCAGCAGCACGTCTGCGACCGGTATTGATGACAAGTATCGCGATGATACTGGGGATGGTGCCAATGGCGCTGGGGTTGGGCGAAGGCGGCGATCGAACGTCACCGCTCGGCAGAGCCGTCATCGGCGGGCTGATCGGATCGACGACCTCGGTCTTGCTCGTGTTGCCTCTCATCTACAGCATCGTGCAAAAGAAGGCGAGCCGCAAGGGCGCATCCGTCATGCCCGACGACGAACCGGCGCCGCACGCAGCAGCATTGACGACTACAGCAGGATAGGATAAAGAAGCAGGAAGTATGCAATACGCATCCAAACACCGTAAATCAACTTTGCTGGCAAGCGCCGCGCTGCTGGCGTTGACATTATGTGCTTGCAATCACAACGATGAGAGTGACAACAGCTCGACGAGCAGCAGTTCACCGAGTAAATCAAGCTCAGTTGCAACAACAAGTAAAACGCAAGTCTATCCCGTAGTTCAGGTCGTGAAAAAATCACTCGACGCTCAGTTGAGTTTGCCGGGCAACCTGGAGGCGTATCAAGACGTCCCGCTGCACGCGAAGGTCGAAGGTTATATCTCCTGGATCGGAGTCGATCGCGGATCGATTGTGAAGAAAGGAGAACGCCTGATCACGATCACCGCGCCGGAAGTCGATGCAAAAGTAAAAGAAGCCTACTCGAAAGTGAGCGCAGCGGACGCCTCGTACAAACAAGCGTTGTCGGCTGAAGAGGGAATGATCGCGAAAAAAGTGGAAGCGAAGGCAAAACTGGACGCTGACCAGCTAACGTTCTCTCGCCTCCAACAAGCGCGAGATAATTTCAGCGGTGCGATCGCGCAAAACGAAGTGGACATGGCTGGCAAGACGGTCGAAGCTGACAGCGCACGAGTGACATCGATAGACTCGGAAATTCAGGCGGCAAAAAATCTCGTCACGTCGGAGCTCAACAACAAAGATGCGATGCGAAGTTTGTACGAGTCAGTCAAGGTGATGAAATCGTATCTTACTATTGATGCACCTTTCGATGGTGTGATAACCGAGCGCAACGTGCACGAAGGCAGCATCGTTGCCATCGAATCGAATCGCACCGGCACTCCCATGCTGAGAATTCAACAAACCGACATCTTGCGACTTGTAGTTGCGGTGCCGGAAGCTGCCGTGTCGGGAATACATATCGGCGATAAAATTCGCTTTACGGTGCCGGCATTTCTGGGCAAGACCTTCGCCGGTGAAGTGGCCAGACCGGGTTATGCGCTCGACTCCACCACGCGCACCATGCCGGTGGAGCTCAACGTATACAACCAGAATCGAGAGCTCGAGCCGGGAATGTTCGCCACTGTTCAGTGGGTGATTACTCGTCCCTACGAAACTTTATTCTTGCCGCGCACCGCGGTAGCAACGGATCTGAAAAGCACCTTCATCGTGCGCGTGCGAGATGGCGAAGCCGAGCGCGTTGCAGTTCAGCAAGGTGAGCAGATGGGAAATCTCGTGGAAGTGATAGGCAATATCAAAGCCGGCGATGAGTGCGTACTGAAAGCAACTGATGAGATCAAGAACGGCAGTAAAATCTCAACGAAAATCGCCAGCGGCCAAGAGATCGAATCAGCGGGCCAACATACCAGCGCCGGAGGTGAATGATAGTGGGTAAGAAATCTGCACTACTTCTGCCGGCAGTGATACTGACGACTGTCATCTCCCAGTCTCCAGCATTTGCCGATGCGTTCGGACTGAGTTCGGCCGGTCAGGCAGAGAAGTACGGCATTAACTATCCGACTGAGCAAGAGATGCCCGGCGCCAGTTTGACGACTACTTCTCACCACCGTTATGGCAACCAAACCGGCATCGGCTCTTCCACCCTACAGACAGAAGCGAACACAGCCGAAGCCATGTCGAGGGTGCAGTACACGCCCACGGCCAACGCACCGCTGACGGTGACTCAAACGACTGCGCCTGACACGACGCCGACGTTTCACCTCTTCTCTCACCGCATGATTTCCATTCCGGCGCTTCACCCATCCGTGACAGGGCTGCCGAGCCTCAGCCAGATGGTCAGTCCCGGTATGAGCTCAGTCGGAAGTTTAGGCACCAACTTCAATTCGAGCTGGTCCGATTCATCACTCAATTTGCCGATTTTGCAGAACAAACACCGAGAGCTGGAAACGCATTTCCTGCACTTCGACGATTCGCTCAATCAACTATAATCGCCACCCGTTGCGATTATTTACTGCCCGTTAAGGGTCGCTTCGGCTTGATCGGCCATGTTTTGCGCATAATTAGCAGCATCGTTAGCTTGAGAAGCCATTTGGCTCAAGTTACCGGATTGCCACTGACTGGCCAGAGCGCTCAACTTCTGCGCAGCAGCACGCGCCTCACGGGCGTGATTTTGCACTTCGTTAGCCAGATGAGCACGCCCCGATTTGTCATTGTGAGCTGACAAATTGTTGCGGGCGGAAATGGCTTCCTGTCGCTCTTTCATAGCCAGATTCATGGCTTCTCGTCCGCGCTCTTCTGCTTCTTGTACGTTTTGTGGTGGACCGAAAAGTCCTTTGATCGCGTTGAAGGCGCCTTGTTGTTGTTGTTGCGGCATCTGTCCGGGCATCATCGTTTGCTGTTGTTGCCCATTCATGCCACCACTCGTAAACTCGGTCCTGATGCGGTTGAACAACGGATGCCCGCCGCCACTGTAGCCGCCCGTCCCCATGCCGGTATTCATGCCCGAATTGTATGGCATGGACCCAGTATTCATCGGAGTGTTGACGTTGCCACTGTATCCGCTATTAGGCATTGCAGCAGAGCCATTATTCATGAAGCTGCCACTCTGCATGGGCGAGGAGTTGACATAGCCACCACCGCTCATGCCGGTGTTGACGGCACCGCCAGAGTTCATCGGAGTCGTGTTCACAACGCCACCGCCGCCCATCATGTTCGAATTGACGACGCCACCGCCGTTCATCGAACTTTGCTGCATCATGCTCGGATCTTGATTCGGCATACCCTGATTCGGCATACCTTGATTGGGCATTCCTTGATTCATGAACGAGCCGGTGTTAGTGGCGCCTTGATTCATGAAGCTGCCGTTATTCACCGCACCTGGGCTGGTAGCGCCATTGGCGTTGACACCACTACTGTACGTGACAGAGCTCGTGAAGCCGGTGGTATTCGGCATGCTCTGATTCGTATAACCGCCAGGGCTACCGGGGCTGCCGACCTGGTTCATGACGGTGCCTGAATTGGGCATGCTCTGATTCATGAAACTGCCGGTGTCGGCACCATTGGTGAAAGTAGTGGAACCACCTTGATTCATGAAGCTGCCGTTGGATGGCATCGACGGCTGAGCATTCATATTGCCGTTGAATTGATCCGCGCGTGCTTGGAGGTTTCCGCCGAGACAAAACAGACCCGCCATGAGGGCGAGACTGAACGCCCGGCATAATCTGCTGTTTCCAGCAGTTAACCGTTGTTCCATATTTATCTCCCTATGAAAGTAGAGCCAAAACCGCCGTACATTGGTCTTCCCAGCCCGCCGTACATCGGCGTGCCAAAACCGTAAGGTGTTGTGCTCATCCCGTAAGGAGTATACCCCATGCCGTAGGGTGAGGCTCCATATCCGTAAGGCTGTGCCGCGCCGTAGGGGGACATTCCGTATGGGCTCATCATGCCGTACGGCGAACCCATTCCCATGCCGCCCATACCCATGCCGCCCATCGTCAACCCGCCGATGCCGCCAAGAGCTTTAGCGATACCGCCGAGCAAACCGCCGCCACCACCGCTGTGTTTTTTCTGTCTGGTGCCGGGCGCGTCCGCGACAGGCGTTTGATTATTGCCTAACGCTCCCTGCAGCCTATCTACACGTGCAGGAAGCGACATGTTGGCGCTGGCGTCCTTTTGCGCTTCAGGAATGACGACCTTTTCCAGATGTTCTACTCTATGAGTCAGACTGCCATGCTCGCTTGCCTTTCCGTAGACCTGCTGTTCCATCGCAGCGACGCGCTGTTCGAGAGAGGCGCCATTGACGGGAATGGATGTGCCGGGAATGCCGCCCATGGACGAGCCGGGAGCGCCGAAAGATCTTCCGGCAGTGGGAATGTCCAGGTCGTCTTCTTCATCTGATTGCGGTTGTCTGCCGCCCATGAAGCGCCCTGCGCCGGCAGTATTCTGTCCGGGCAACGGCACAAAATTGGGCGACTTTACGCCGGCATACTCTTCCAGTCGATCGGTGCGCTCACTCAAATCTTGAATGGTCGTCTGCGCTCCGAACGCCTTCTCTTCCAAGCGGGTCAGGCGTTGAGCGACGGGATCGGTTTCGTATGCGCGCCCGAGCAGTTTTTGCTCGAGAGCAGTGACACGAGGATAACGTGCCAGATCGGTGCGGGCTTGACGCACAGTGTGGTTCGAGTCGTCAGCGTCGCCAGATGCTGTGGGGAAACCGTTGGACATGGGCGCACTGCCTGAGGTTTTGTTGTCTGCCCCGTCATAGTCCGTGTCGGAGCTGTACTGTGGTTTGCTCGCAGGGGGCGCTGACCGGGTCGGCGGTGCCGCAGCAGTCGGCTTTTCAGCCGCGCCGGCGTCGTCTCTGTCCTTGGTGATCGAGAGCAGTTTATTGAGACGCTCCTCGTCACTGCCTTTTTGCGTCTCACCGAAGACCATATTTTCTAGACGTTTAAGCCGGTCTTCCTGGGAGTCGTTCGGATAGGAGTGCTCGTACAACGACATCTCCAGCTGGTCGAGCTCAGAGTTGGGGCTGGAGGCGGCAATGGCGGGCGCCGTCAAGAGTAAAAGCGGCAACGCCAAAGCGAGGAAAACGCTTCCTCTGCCCCAGCCGACCCTTCTCTTATCACTGCGCACTTTGCACCCTAGTAACTACTTGCGGTAGAACAGAGATCTATATGTAGCTGTTTATATCATTCACCGCCGGAAGAAAAACAAACAGTACAGTTATTAGACCTGTCCTGTTCACGTTTTCAGCGATTCAGTACAAAAAATGAGTTCAGTTGACTGAGTTGGGCTGCAACTGACCGCCGCAGTCAAAGTACAGTTATCTATCCTGTCCTGTAGACGGTTTCAACCACTCGGTACAAAAAGCAGTGCAGCGATTGAGTGATTTGCTGCTGTTATCAGCAGCACTCTTATCGTATCAGGCACTGATCGAGAGACAAGGCCATAGCCGATTTCCTCCACCCGTTCAGTCGACTGCCGCAGACAGACAGGTGGACACTAACATCTGCTGTTTGTGGTTTGACGGCTACAACCGAAAAAGCAGCAAAAAATGAGTAAGGACCGCTTCCCCCGCCGTTTAGGGCTTGGGGGACTCGGTCTGCTTTGCGGGTGGCAAAAGTATGCAACAACGATTTCGTTGTCTACTATGAGCTACTCTATCAAATTTTCTTCGCCGTATTGTGCAGCTTTTGTAAAGGCGAGCGAAGGTCTGCTAAACCCATTGTCCGTAAGGTTGAGCCGGTGGCGCCTGAACCAACATTGAACGAATTTTCAGAATAGGCTTATTGCCTGCAAACTGTCCGGCTAATGGCGACAGTGGCTCAGACAGTCTGTTCGCTCGCTTTAAGGCGCTCGCTCTCGGGACTGCGAAACTTGTAGTAGAGCGAGCAAGTGCCTTCGCTCGAGACCATGGTGGCACCGATGGCGTGCTGGGGCGTGCACGTTTTGCAAAAAGCCGGACAGTCGAACGGCTTTTTCTGTCCCAACATAATCAGATCGCTGATGCAGACGGGAGATTCATGCACTTCTCGCGGCTCGGTTCGGAAATTTTCCCAGGCGTCATAAGCGGCATATTTAGCTTTGAGCCGATAGCCGCTGTTTTTGATCTCGCCCAGGCGCCGCCAGGAGAAGTCGCCAGGCTGGAAGTACTCCTGCAACAGCGTTTGATCTTCGAGATTGCCTGCCCTGGTGACTGAGCGCGTAAACTGGTTTTCGACGGCGAACTTTCCGTTTTCCAACAGTGTGACGCAGCGCAAAATGCCTTCCAGGAGGTCGAGCGGCTCGAAGCCAGTGATAACCACAGGCAGGCGATACTCGCGGCAGATGTTTTCAAAGTCTTTGAATCCGATAATGCTGCAGCCATCGCCCGGACCGAGCAGTGCGCTCACAGTACCGCCATGGCGCTGCAACACCGCCGAGCAAATTGGTGGAATGTGCGCCTGACATGACAAGACGAAATAGTTGCGCAAGCCCAGGCGCTCGGCCTGGCGCACGGCAGCCGCATTGAGGGGAGCCGACTTATCAGAACCGACAGCGAAGAAGACGACTGAGCGATTCGGGTTTTCCTGCGCGATGGTTATGCACTCGAGTGGGCTGTACACGACGCGCAAATCGGCACCACTGGCTCTGGCATCAAGAAAATCACTGCTCGTTCCGGGCACCTTCAACAACTCACCGTAAACGCAAAAGATTACATCAGGTAAGCAAGCGATGGCGAATGCACGATCGATCACCTCGAGAGGAGTAAAGCAAATAGCACATCCCGGACCGTGCAATAGTTGCAGCTCTTTGGGAAGCAGTTGGTCGATGCCGTATTCGAGAATCGAATGGGTGTGAGCGCCGCACATCTCCATGATCTTCCACGGGCGGGTGACTGTCGCGCGAATGCGAGCAATCAAACGTTGTGCTTCTTCGGACTTAGCGAAATCTTGCTGGTACGACACTTGATGCTTCGCGCGCAAAGGGTGGACATCAAATCAATACCCCATGCAATGGGCTTTGTGCGCAGTTGTTAAGTTTGTTGTTTGCCACCTAGCCTTTGGTCGTGACAGCGCTTTTTCTCGTCGACTGTGACAACCGTTTCAGTCCGTCTCGATCGGTCATTATCAGTAAGCGATCGCCGACATTGAGTACATTATTTGGCGACGGATTCCAATCGACTTCTCCGCTGTGTTTTTCCTGCAGCAAAACAGTAACTTCATGTTTTTGTCGCACGTCATCGATAGTTTGTCCGACTATCTGCATGCCGGCCTCGACAACGATCTGAACGGCATTGATTACGGTGCCGCCAAACTCGAACGAATCGACAATGTCGCCACTGATCGCTGCTTGAGCGAACAGTCGGGCAGAGCGAGCGGAAGAGCTATAGGCGCCTTCGATGCCGAGAGATTTTTGGATTTTCTTTGCCAGCTTTTGATCGAACATACGGATTACTATGCGGATGGCAGGATTGTGCTCACGAGCTGTAAGCGCCGCTTCCAGATTGGCAAGATCGTTGTCCGTCACTGCGATGATCGCTTTTGCCTTGCTGATATTGGCGCTTTGCAAAACCTGCAAATCTCTTGCATCTCCGACGATCACCGGCACGTCATATGAGGCCATCTCATTGATAAAACGGCTTTCGGCATTCTGCTCGATGACGACGGCAGGCTCATCAAAGCGACTCAAGTGTTGAATGACGCGCACACCCACATTACCTAATCCGCACACTACGACATGGTTATCCAGCGTCGCTGCCAGCATCTGTTGCCACTCCCATGAGAATCGTTTGCTGTGAAATAAGAGATTACCAAGATGCACTACACCCTCTGCGATTGTCAGCAATCCCAGAATGGGCAGCGCGAAAAACAAAGGAACTATGCGCCAATCATGCACGTAATTGAGTGGCGTTTGGAAAAAAATCATCAGCCAGGTGTAATAGACGGCTTGCATCCATGTCATCGTTGGATGCGGCAGCTCCGCGCGTGGATAGAACGAATGGAGGACGAGCGTGGAGACAATCATCGCTGACGCGAGGCAGATAAAGAACTCACGAAATTCGAGTCCGATCACCCTGACGAGTGATATATTGCGGCGCAGTTTTTTGATCAAGCGCGCCAGATCGCCCGCCATCTGTCTTTTCGTCGAATTATCTAGTTTCACCATGTAGTGATCGTTGAGCCTGCGCAGTTATTCGTGCATCAGAGCAGGGAATGAACGATATATTCCCCATTTGGTTGACCTAACTACATGAATTCAAACGGCATTCGAGTATTGCTGGTCGAAGACGACGTTGCATTCGCCAACTTGGTGCGCGTCCAATTGAGCAAGGTGAAACCTAAAGTAATTCTCGATCCGGCAGTGAGCCTGGAGCGAGGCTTGAGCCGATTGCAAGAAACTATATATGATGCCGTGTTGCTTGATCTCGAGCTGCCCGACTCCAAAGGATTGGAGACGCTCAAGCGCGTGCACGCAGCCGACTCTCGTGTTCCGATCGTGGTATTAAGTGCATCCGACAACGACGACCTGGCAATCGAGTTGCTGCGCACTGGCGCGCAAGAGTACATCGTCAAAGGCAAGACTCAACTCGGCCTGTTGCATCGCTCGATCAGAACCGCGATCGAGAGAAAGACCGCCTACGAACGGATGTTGCTGCGCGAGTATCATCAACGCGAAGATTTCGCCGCACTTTTGGCCCACGATTTGAAAACGCCTGTGTCAGGAGCGAACAGAATCTACGACCTGCTGACGGAAGGTTGGCTGGGGCCATTGTCGCCAGGTCAATCAGAAATCATCGCCAAGTTGAAAGAGAGCAATCTCTCACTGCTGCGCATGATCCAAAACATGCTGGAAGTATACAACTTTGAACAATCCACACGGCAACCTCGGCATGAGAGCATAGACCTGCTTCCCCTGCTGGTTGATTGCATTCACCACCTGAGCGAAACTGCCAAACGCAATCAAGTGCAAATCAAATCATTCGTGCCGGAGACAATCGGCTCGCTCTCAGGAGATCCTCAGGCGGTCAGGCGATTGTTTCAAAACGTCCTGGACAACGCCGTCAAATTCTCACCCACCGGCGGCACGATAACCGTGACGGTGAAGACCAGCAACACCGTCGCAGTAGTGACGATTGCAGATGAAGGTTCGGGCATTCCCAGTCATCATCAAGCGCAACTGTTTGAGCGCTTTTGGCTCGGGGGACCTGACACCAAATATACGGCCAGCACAGGACTGGGACTGTACATTTGTAAGCGCATAGTACAAGCGCACAACGGGACAATCAAATGCGAAAGCAGAGAAGGAAGAGGCTCGACATTTATCATCACCCTGCCGTTGTCGTCCAAACCGGCTGCCGACGTCAATGCTGATGGCGAAAGCCTAAGCGCAGACGAGCACGAGTTGGTAGCCAGCAGCAACGACGAAGAGTAGCTGGTACTCAGCGTTTCGTGTAAATCTTCATTAACAGACCGATATCGGGTTTTCCCCGTGCATTCTTACGGCTGGTCGCTGTAGGGGTCACCAGTGCCAGCATTGCCGGCAAGGACGTGCACTTATTCATGTTTTAAGCGAGCAGCCTGCCAAGCGGCAACGCGAAAAAAGGGGAATGATCAACTTACAACAGACTGCATCCCAACCAGGACTGATTTATTGTCAATGACGCTGGCGATACAACGGGCATCTCGATATGTCCGATTTTTCTGCACGTATTTTCGTGACCGATTGTGATCGATTTATTGTCGAGAACTGACTGCGCACCACACTCAGTATCAGATAATTTCGTTAACTCCGACCGTTTCTGCATTGCTTTCATTATCAAATGTTCAATTCCGTAAATTTAATTTCCGCGAGTAAAGCCCTGAATGCTGTACGGGGGTGTGGTTTAGAGATAAATCCCATAGCCGATAAACAAGCCTCGTTGTGGGAAGCTCGCACGCATGTTATCATTCTCCAACCTGTCAAGGGACAGAAGGTTTCATAATGCCTCAAATTACTGCCCGACGTAACGCACGGCTTTTCAATCTATTAATTGCCGCTGTAGCGCTATGCTCGCTCGCACCAACAACTCCGGCTGCGCATGCGGCAGACGATCTCTGCGAAGTCAAGACTGCTATTGCAGAAGCACCGAATTTGGTGCCGAATTTCGAGAAAGTCGATGGTGGCATTTGGAGAGGGTCTGCTCCCACCACCGCTGCTCTAGATGCTCTCAAGCATGATGGCGTCAAGACAATTGTTGACCTGCGCCTGGACGGTGACGGAGTAGCGCAAGAGTCTGCGCGAGCGAAAGCGCTCGGCGTCAAGTATTATCATTTCGCGCTCGGCTTTAACAAACCGCAAGAGAAAGAGCTCAGCGACATCCTCGCTGTAATGACTGATCCTATTAATCAGCCGGTTTTTGTGCACTGCCGTCAGGGCGCCGATCGCACCGGCATGCTGGTCGGTCTCTATCGACGCAAATGGCAGGGATGGACTTTCAAGCAAGCATACGTTGAAATGCGCCAACATCATTTCAAACCGTTCTTGTGGCATTTCAAACAGGAAGTCGAGCGCGCCACGCCGACAACAAGAGAAGTCGCGGCCAAGCCGGAAGCGCCGGCGATCTCGGTGCAAAAAGTACCGCAGCATGTCTTAGTGTCGTCGACAACGCAGGGCATCAACTAGTTTATTCGTGCACGGCGAATTCGCCGGTGTTGATCTCTTCGGTGGCCGTGCGGTGTCGCGTGGATCGCTGCAGGTAGATCGTGAATGTCGAGCCTTGCTTTTCCTTGCTTTCGCACGTGATTTTACCGCTGTGCGCTTCGATGATGTTGCGGCAGAGATGCAGTCCTAATCCGGTGCCGATGGCGCGATGATATTTAGAGCTTTGCCAGAATCTTCTGAAGATGTTCTTCTGTTGCGATTCCGGTATTCCTATGCCGGTATCGGCAACGATGATCTTCACCGCTCTCTCTTCGCGGCAATCTTCCAGAGTGACGTGAATCTTGCCGCCGGCAGGCGTAAACTTGACGGCGTTGCTGAGCAGGTTAGACATGACGCGCCTCAACTCGAAGCTGTCGCATAGAAGTGGATCGAACCAATCCGGCACTTCCAGAGTCAACTGAACGCCTTTGTGATCCAGCATCGGTCTTATTTCATCGGCAGCAAACGTGACGAGTTTGCGCAGGTCGGAAAGTTCAAGATGCAGCTGCTCGACACCCGACTCATAGCGGTAGACCGCTAACAAGTTCTGCACCATGTGCAGCAAAACTTGATTGCTTTCCCGCAGCATGCTAAGGACACGAAGCTGCTCACCGTGCAGCTCTCCTAACGAACCATTGATCAAAAGCTCGAGCACTCTCTCGCCACTAATCAATGGCGTCTTCAGATCGTGCGCGAGAGTGGCCATGAAATCTTCGCGTTGTTGCAGAAGCAATACCTTCTGTTTCGCTTTTTCGGCGCGTTCTCTTTCGATAAATTGGGCGATCTGAGCACAGCAGTTGGCCAGCATTTCAATTGAATCTTTATCAGGCATACGAATCGGCCGCCCACTCTTCAAGCAGAGCACGCCGAGAAGTTGATTCTGCAAAACGACGGGCAACGCTAAGACCGACATATTTTTGCCGGCGGCAAGCGAGTTAGTATTGAGGCTGCGACAACCATCAACCCAAGCTGGTCGTCTCGTTTGCCAGACGTATCCAGGTACGCCGTCGCCTTTGGTAAATATCTGAGAGTCGGCTGGGTTGGCTGCATCAGAGCGGTGCCACTCAACTATGCGATTAAGATACTCATCGTCATCACTGAGCATGAACAGCTCGCCAATCTCAAAACCGGTCGTCTCGCACATTATCCTCAACATCTCCGCACCGTCTTGCTCGAGAGATTGCGCTTGGGACAACTTGCGGGTGACGGAGTACTGAGCCAGTCTGCGCCGCTCCGCTTTCTTTCGTTCAGAGATGTCGCGAATGAAAGCGATGAACGGAGAGTTATCAGAGTCATCTTTACTGATAGTAATTTCAATCTCGATGCTGCCACCACTGCTCTCTCTCGATAGCATCTCGATGGCGTGGCCGCGCCTGGTCGAGCAGGGGTTGGACAAGAGTCGCTTAAGAGCGTCCTCACCATCTCTGGCGCCATCGAGCAGCACTTCGGAAACAGGTTGTCCGAGAACCTGGCGGCGGCTGAAGCCAAACATAACTTCCGCCTGCTTGCTCCACTCTAAGACAGTGCCTGCGTCATCGAAGACGACCACCGCATCCGGAGCGGCATCGATCAATGCACGAATACGCAGCTCGCTGTGGGTGGCGGCTACGACACGTGGGGGAAATACCGACATCTGTTGAGTTTTGCGCTGGCTCAGTCCCGCATTTCTGCAAGCATGGAGCACCGCAAGCGCGCTTTCCAGAGTGTGCTCGCCCTTTCGCAAACCGGCTTGCACATTGAGTAGCTGGAGGATAAGTAGCTGAGAGAGGGCTTTCTCCTTGACTAAAACGCGCGGAAGGGGCATGCCTGTCTCACGCGAGATAGCTAAATACTCGTTGACCTCCTCCTGAGTGAGGATGCCTGCCATCACTATCAAATCACCCAATCGGGCGCTGTCTCTCCCACCCGTTAGCGGTTGAGGTTGTGTAAGCTGCAAGTCGATGGCGATTTCCACAAGAGTTCGCTGTGCTCTCTGGCGCACAAACTCGTCACGATCGATGGCCAATCTATTTAATACGGAAGGAGGAATACCCGGCTCGGAAGCTAAAATCGTTCGAACATCAGGGTTGGTATCGTCAGCAACACGTTCGACTATCGAAAGCGGCGCCGATGGATTAGATCCTACAGCCGCTCGGATCTCTGCAATTTGATCGACAGACAGCTCTGCCAGTATATCGGCAGGACACTTGAGGTTTTCAGCCAATCTGAGACGAACCTCTGCCGAGTTGCTAATGCGCAGCTCGCGCAATTCATTTGCTGGTGTACTCGGGTTGCCTGCGCGAAAGTAGTCGCTATTAAGCATGAATAAATACCGGCTGACTGAAGGTTGCTCCCATCAACAGTATGCAACCAACCCGGCAGTTTTAACATCCCGTGAAAGATTGAAATAATCGATCCCCCAGATGCGCGCCACGGGTCATCCCATCCAGGTGGAAATTAGTGAGCGCTACCCCTGTGGTCGAGCTAAATATCAGCATGCCGAGGTGAACCACGACGTAGTGCATTCACCGTGGAAGAGAGCACGCATGTCGTGAATTAGTGTCATGATAAAAAGTTTCGCACGCACCACCGGTTAGAGCAAGGTTTGAAACCCGCTCACCGAGAATGATATCAGTCAACTTAAACGACCACACGTGAAGGAGCGCAAATCTCCGCCGGTTTCAGCTTTGATCCTGCGGCTTGCCTTTGACGTCAGCCCACAAAGCTTGTTCGTCATAGCTATCGGCAGATTCTTCAGTGGCGGTGAATTCGCGAATGACGGAGTTGCGGCGATTCTGATCGAGCTTCTTCATGCCCGGATCTAGTTCATATAAGCGGTACAACGGCTCCAGGGAGGTGCGGATGATGGTCAAAATATTGTTGACCTCGGAGCCGATAAGATTGAAAGCGGCTTTGGCCTGCGGAGTGCTGGCATGCGTGTCGATGTCGTCAGCAAGACGAACGAGGCGATCTGTCTCCTTCACCAACTTGGTGAGCAGTTGGAGGACCGAGATGTCTCGTGTGTTGCCGGATTCCGGGGGCATTCGGGCTCCTTACCCTCTTGTTGCTGTCAAGACTGGCGAACAGGCATAAATCTACCCCATCTCGTCCGCCGATCAAGTTTGACCGAGATGATCAATTCTGAGATGATACCCGCTTATAGCCTAGATTCACAGTCTATCAGCAATTTAGACGCTATTTGCAGTTCAGTTTAAATGCCACTTCTTGAAATCCAGCATCTGTCAACCGTATTCCCAACAGAAGCGGGATTGGCCCGCTCCGTGGATGATGTCAGCTTTTCGGTCGACAAGGGCAAGGTGCTTGGCATCGTGGGAGAGTCCGGTTGCGGCAAGTCCATAACGGCGCTCTCTATCTTGCGCCTGGTACCGCCACCGGGCAGGAATGCCGGAGGTAAAATCCTGCTCGAGGGCACGAATCTACTGGATCTCAAGGAATCCGAGATGCAAAAGATCCGGGGCAACCGCATCGCCCTCATACCGCAAGATCCAATGACATCGCTCAATCCCGTCTATACGGTTGGCGAACAAATTATTGAGGCGATTGAGCTGCACCACAAATCTACACGAGCGCAAGCTCGCACTCGAGCAATCGAGGCGTTAGAACGGGTGCGCATTCCGGAAGCATCGACGCGCATCGACGACTACCCCCACCAATTTTCCGGAGGCATGAGACAGCGCGTCATGATTGCCATGGCTCTCTCGTGCGAGCCGGAATTGCTCATCGCGGACGAGCCCACCACTGCACTCGATGTGACAGTACAAGCGCAGATTCTCGACTTGATGCGAGAGATCCAGAGAGAGCGAGAAACATCGATTATTTTGATAACGCACGATCTCGGCGTGGTGGCGGAGATGTGCGACAACGTTGCAGTCATGTACGCCGGCGCCGTGGTGGAGTATGCCAGTGTGCACGAGCTGTTTCGCGCGCCAAAGCATCCGTACACTTTGGGTCTGCTCAACTCCATACCGCGACCTGACACCGAGCGCCTGATTCCCATCGACGGGCAGCCACCAAGCTTGGTCAATCTTCCCAAGGGATGCCGGTTCGCAGACCGCTGCCCGCTTGTCGAGCCCCGTTCGCGTGAAGCCGTGCCGCCGTTGGAAGAAAAACTTCCCGGGCACTTCGTGCGTTGCGTGGTGGTGGAGAGCGAAGTAAACCAGCCACGCCAAATGTAGAAAAGGAGTCAAAATGAGAGCGCTGCCACGAATCCCAACTACCGCCCAACTCAGATCTCTGGAAGCGGAGTGGATTAAAAAGTGCGGGCACAACTGGGGTCAGGTGCTCATGGAGATCGCCGGACGCGCTGCTGCACACGCCGCATTCGAGATGTGGGCAGAAGAGCCCGGTCATGTCGCAGTGATGTGCGGTAGCGGCAACAATGGCGGCGATGGCTTGGTAGTGGCGCGCTTTCTTAGATTGTGGGGCGCACCCGTCTCTGTCTACGTCGTCACTGCCGACGGTGGCGACGTAAAAATGAAAACAGAAGAGTCGACTGCGAACAAAACAATCGCCGAGTCGCTGGGCATTGAAATTAGCCCGTTGCCCGAGGACCTGACACTCTCGCTAATGAACTCCACACTGATCATAGACGCGTTGTTAGGCACAGGGCTGGACCGGCAAGTCGAAGGACAGTACAGAGTAGCGATCGAGGCAATCAACAGAAGTGGGGTTCCGGTTCTGGCAGTCGACCTGCCATCGGGCATCAACTCCGACACCGGGCATACCATGGGCGTTTCAGTGCGCGCCGATCGAACCATTACCTTTGGATATCTAAAACCAGGGCTGCTGCAGCATCCAGGCGCATCGCTCGCCGGAGAGATTAGCGTCATCGACATCGGCTTGCCGGATATCGACGCACCGGATGTGGTGAATCTGACAACGGGAGATTTCGTTCGCGGAGCGTTGCCGCCGCGTCCTGAGAATTCTAATAAGGGAACTTTTGGCAGTGTGCTAACTATTGCGGGGAGCGCATGTTACTTCGGCGCGGCAATCCTCTCCAGTGAAACTGCGCTTCGCACAGGAGCAGGACTGAGCACGTTGGCTGCGCCGAAAACGTTAGTTCCACACCTGCCCGCGAAAGAGGTGATCTACAAACTCTTGCCGGAAACCGACGAGATTTCTATCTCATCGGAGGCAGTGAAGGTATTGAAACCTGAAATTCCCAAAGTATCTGCGGTGATATTGGGACCGGGGCTGAGTCAAAACGATGATACCGTCAAATTCGTGCAGCAGATCTTGCCGGTAATTGCGGAAAGCGGCAAAGGGTGCATCGTAGACGCAGACGGATTGAACTCTATCTCGCAAGACACCTCTGAGTTTCCCAAATCCGCAGGCAACTTTGTCCTGACGCCGCACCCGAAAGAGTTGTCTCGCTTGATGCAGAAATCTGTCGAAGATATTCAGAAGGACCGCATCGCCTCGGTAAAAGAAGCAGCCGACAAGTTCGGCTGTGCCGTGGTATTGAAAGGATCGCGAACGGTGGTTGCATCGGAAGACGGCACCGTCTTCATCAACCCGACAGGCAACTCCGGAATGGCGACAGCCGGCGCCGGCGACGTTCTGTCGGGGATCATCGGTGGGCTGTTGGCCCAGGGTATGAAACCGTTCGAAGCTGCCGTCGCCGGTGTCTACATTCATGGAGTGGCAGGAGATATTGCCGCCGCTGAGCTGGGCGAGACTGGTATCATCGCCGGTGACATCGCCCAGGCGGTTCCACTCGCCATCAACGAAATCGAGAGGGGAGAAGTAAGCGCACTGGAAATGCAACTCAACGGCGAAGAGTCATTCGCTGCGTCCTAAACACTTCTTGCCAGTCAGCGCAGCGCGACGAGCCAGCGCAACGGAGCGCGGCGAGGAGCCGTGCGGAGTGGAGCGTTGCAGCGCGGAGAAACGAGCCCAGCGAAATGACGGAGCGCATAAATCGGATTCGCCTTACAGGCGCCCGCAGTGCCTACAACGACATTTTCTTCAAGACAAACGCATCCAGCAGTTTGACACCGCCATTGTAAATTCCCAATTTATCTAAACGACTGCTCGGCATCGAGTAGCCTTGCCGATCCAACTCTTCCTGAAAGCCTTTCATGTGCTCCCTGGTGATGCTGCTGGTGTCAGCTTTCGGCTGCGTGTACCAGTACGCGCGGACACCTGCCGCGTTCATCACTTCCCCTGACTCGATTACGTGCAGAACGTTCTGTCGCGGGTTGAATTCGCCAGGCAGATGACGCTTGGTTATCACCAATACCTCATTGTCAGGCATCTCCAATACGAGTGAGGTGTCGCCGCCGGCAAGCACATCGATGATTCGTTTGGGGAAATCGCGGAATGCTTCAATGTACAGATCGATTGAATGCTTCTTGCACTCTTTGCTCGACCGCTTCAGTTCCAATAATTCCGACACAGTGTAGGTTCGGGTTTTCTCAATCTTTTCATGCGCCTGGCGCTGGAGCTCGCTCACCGGACCGGCGATCGTTTCCAGCGTACCATCAACCAGCTCTTGTCTCAGTTCGGTCAAGATGCGGGTGAAGTCTTTAGCAGGAAATCTGCTCGCTGATTCCGGACGACCCATATCATGAATGATTTCCCGCGCGTGTGTGTCAGCAAAGCGTCTAGCCAAATCCGGATGTTGCGCCAATTTTGCAGCAATTGCTCGCTTCAGCAGAGCGTGATGCTCGGGACCACCCAATGTGATCGTTTCGCCTTCGTACTCGGCTTCAGTGTTAGTCGCTGAAGAGCCAAATTTCTTCGCCTCATATGAGTACATCTTCTGTGCCAGCGCTTGCTTAGTGGCGTCGCCGGAAAATTTCAGCCAGATATAAAAGCCTTCCACAGACTCGAAGCGTCGGCCATCCAGCACGAAGGGTGAGTGCTCGAAGTTCGACATTTCGCGTGCACTCAATTCCGGGTCCCACGAGCCAACGTTGAGCGGGCGCTCCTTCACCGCCAGATGAGAGAAGTCGGGTGGCATTGTTTTGGCAGGAGGCAATGCACGCTTGGCACGCGCTTCCTCTCTGGCAGCCTCTTCCGTGGCAATGCGATCCTTTTCGGCTTTTTTCTCGCCCGTATATTCGATCGTGGTCTTGCCGTCCTTAATGGTGACGATCGTGCCATCGGCTTTGACGATTACTCGAGTGCCGTCTTCCATGACAGTATCTGAAATGATGTTATTGGCTTGCTTGATCATGTCCGGGATTCCTCGTCCTGCCTTACTTGCTCACCAATACTATCTATTGAGCCATAACAGGTGATTGGCCAAAACGTCAATTATAAATGGGCTCAAAGTCACTCGCGCGGGCGAGTCCACGCAGGTGCGTGGATATAAGCCATATGCGGTAAGAACATAAACCACGCCCGCCCGATGATTCGATCGGTGGCGACAAAACCGAATACACGGCTGTCTTCACTATTATTGCGATTGTCGCCCAGAACGAACATCATGCCTTTAGGCACTACAATCGGCTTCGTGTCATCTTTGTACGGTTGAATTCGAGAACCATCGGTGGCACGACCGCCGATATCTGCCATCGTGTCCAGCTCGTAGTTGGCCGGCTCACTCACGTACGGCTCATCGATCAGCTTGTCGTTGACGAAAACTCCTTTGCCTTGCTCTATGCGAATAGTATCTCCTTCGACTCCGATGATGCGCTTCACGAAAGCAGGCTCGTAAGGAAGGAAGGGAAATCCTGTCGCGCGCCCAAGCACGGTAAGAGGGTCAAAAGATAGATCTTTGCCGGCAAGTTCTATCGGCGGAGGATAGAAAACAACGATTGACCCACGCTCGACTAACTTTCCAGTAAAACGGGAAACGTTTTCGAGAACAATTCTGTCGCCGATTTGCAACGTGGGAGCCATGCTCTCGCTCGGTATAAACCGCGCTTGAGCAAACGTGCGCATGAGGCAAAAGCCTGGCAATATCGCCAGCTCGAAAGCGATGCATATGAGAATCGTTTTGATGATTTTAGTGGCTATCACTCAAACGCCTCCCCGCTTCACTGCTTGTGTAGATCTGGCACAGCGCGAATGTCATCGCAGCGTCGAGGGCAAAATCGGCTCCCATTAAAACTGGATTTCCAAGAATGAGGGAGGCGCAGAGAAACGCACCGAAGATTATGCAAGTCTGTTTAAAAGCGGTTGCAACTACTCGATTGCTGGTGAGCAGCGCTTCGATCGGATTCTTTCCATCGACAATTCCGAAGCCATACATGGAAAGTCGAACAGCTAAAAACAGTCCAGGAATCACTAGTAAGATCAGCCCCAGTCCGACCAGAAAAGCAAACACTAAAGAAGTGACCAGCCAGGACAGTGTGCACAGCATATCCGGCATGTTGAATATGCGCGGCTTTTGTCCTCGCATGATTTGCAGGCAAATTTTCGGCAGCTCGAGATAACTTACGATGTTCAACCCGACAATCACTGTCAGCACTATCATCGGGCTGGACGGAGAGTCGACCGTAAAGAACAGAAAGACGCCGCCAATTAAGACATTGCGCGTGAAGTGCCAAGCGGTCGCCAACACTAGAATATGCCAATGATCCAGCAGAAGCTGCCACGAATTTTTACTAAGAGTTGCGACCTTCAGCTGTCGCACATTTATAACCGGTCCTGTCATATCGATACGCTCGTCAATCTCCAAAACCGCATGGCAAGGACTCCTTTGTAGTTATACCCCACCTCGAATCTGCTACGACTTTCTCAACTCAATCTCGAACCTCGCGCCAGAAACAGCCGGTTTCCAACCGCAGTCAACCGCAGTTGCATCGGCTCAGGCCCCGCTATGCCATATGCTTTGGCCGGCGCTCGAGCGATCGACTCATGATTATGAAATCGGCTATTTACTGGCGAGGATGCTAGGGTCAACTAGCTGGGGAAAACTATAGAAGGGCTTTGGCGTCGTCGAACATCTGCTCGGACGTCTCCAACTCACCTTGTGCTTCGTATATCTCGGCGCATCGTTTAAGATCAGCGATGGCGGAGTTTCTGTCGCCGGTGGTCAGGTAGCAGGTGTGTCTGTTGTAGAAGGCTTTGGCGAAGTCGGGATCGCGTTGGATCGCTTTGCTGAACATGGCGACTGCATCTTTCGCGTCACCTTGTTCTTTCAGCAACACCCCTAATCCGTTATACGGTTCGGCGTATTCAGAATCGAGCTTGATCGCCAGTTTGTAATCAGCGATTGCACCTTTAATATCACCGAGTGCGACCTTATCGTTGGCTCGATTATTGAGAATCATCGGCTCGTGTTTGTTGTACTTAAATGCGACGTCGTAGTCTTTGATCGCTTTTTCAGGCAGTCCCAATTCGCTTTCCAGCTTGCCTCTGTTGAAGTACGGTTTTGCTGAAGGGGGATTGAACGAAATCGACTTGTTGAAGTCCGCCATCGCGTCTTCGTTGTTGCCGAGCTGAGCGAAAATCGCGCCGCGATCGCTGTAGATTTTCC
Source organism: Planktothrix sp. (assembly GCA_036703195.1). GTDB lineage: Bacteria > Cyanobacteriota > Vampirovibrionia > Obscuribacterales > Obscuribacteraceae > DATNPN01. Next base: position 574,885 of record DATNPN010000005.1, read on the forward strand.
AATCGCTTGGGTGCTCTTTCGCAGCTTGATCGAATTCGACGCAAGCTCCTTCAAGGTCACCTTGATCGTACAACTCCATGGCTCGCTCGACGCAATCATCCTTGGATGCCGTCGCCATTGCGCCCGTGCAGCCAGGACCGAGGATTGCCATTTGTGAAAGACAGATTGCGCTGATTGCTAATACTCTCGCTCTGATTATGTTGGTCATTTTTCGCACCCCAGTGAGCTGGACCACACTTCCAACATAGTCCTGCAATGCAAAGCGCGATACCACATGTTGTAAAGCAGCCGTTAAACGATGCGCACCGAATTGCAAAATGCCGAAACTTCGTGGCAACGTTAACGTCAGACCAAGCGCATTTTGAAACCAACGCAGCATCGAACAAGTCGCTGGCGCATTCCCCTAAGGCATGATTCGATTGCGAATACCCCTGGTCCAATCCGTGTGGAGATTGAGCAAGCGAACATTAGAGTCAGCTCGGTAGTATTTTTTCAGAATGTCCGCCGGGTCATTTGGAAGAAAACGGTGCTGGTTGCGGGAAGTCCGCTACGCCTATCGCGCACGTAGTTCTTGTTCAAGAGCTCAGGTGGATACAAGGTTGCTTTGATGGGAGTTCCATTCTTCGGCTTTTCCGACGTTATAGGACTTATCTGAAGTCGCGGATACTCGAGCTCGATCAGGAAAACGCGATCAACCGACACGCCCCAGAGAGGCTCAAATGAAGGAAACGCCTTTTCGATGAGTTGTTTGCCGGACAGGTCAACACTTGCACTACCGGAGCTGGTTTTCTGCGCGATGGTGGCGCTGCGGTCAGGATGAATGACCAGGGCGTAAGACATACTGTGGTGGGCAAATTTGGAGGCTACGAACCCTACGGCCCGGGTCTCGCGTTCACAATCCACAAGCCAATTCTGACGCGCGGAGCGGGACGAAACGCCACAAACCATCGAGTTTGGATAGAAAACCGCATGATGCGGCTCCGCGGGTATTTTCGTCACATCGTCATCCGCAGCCGAAGCTGCTGCGGGCAGAAGCCCGATTCCACCAAACATAGTCAGTAAAGTAACCAGCTTTTTCACAGGCGTACCATTCCATTACGACTACCGATAGAATAATCAGTGGAGCCTGGCTCCGCAAGCAAAATCCTTGCGGTTTGATGAGGGAAATTCATTCAACTGCTGCCAGAGCCTTCCATTCGACTCTGTGCTGATAGAACAGGTAGATTGAAATCACCATGGCTTCACGTGTGTCGGAGATTGATTTTCATGAGCCGAATATTTGAGTTATACCTTGCGGACGAACGCGATGCGAGAGGAATCTGCGAAGATCCGGAGTGTGACACCAAAGAGATTTGGGTGGCTGGTTTCGATGAGGCACGGCAGCTTTCATTGCTTTCTCTCTTTATGGAGATCCCTCCCAGTCCTAAGTATTTGTCGTTCGAGTTTTACAGGCTTTACCACCAATATTTCAGACTCCTCTACCCGTCAGAGTTCGGAGCTGAAACCTTTGTCTCGGCATTTCCGACTGACTTAGTTCAAGCGCTTACAGGACTGACAGCCGATGCAATTTCTGAACTAGCAGCTACATGGATGAATAAGGTACCGAAGCTTGAAAAACTAGAATGGACTCTCGTCCAGTTTGAGGATTTACTGAGCACAGTATGCAGAACTTGTGAGATGGCTTCGGATCAGCAAAAGCTCGTCTTGTTCAGATGTTGCTTGTAGGTTTCTTCGAACTTTTGTCTTGAATCCTCTTTTGTCGCTCCCGCTGAAGGTGATGTCGCAGCGATATAATAGTCATGCAACTATGGCTACGCCATAGTCATTGCTGCTTATGAGGAGTTCCATTGTCGTCTCTTTATGATTTTCCGCTCGAATCTCAATGGATCACCGTCGCTATCGGAACGAGCAGCGCTAGCAGCTCTCTCTACAGCCAGCATACATTTTCAGCCGGAGACGAAATTACGCGTGAGCTCAACGATGCGTTCCGGAATTCCAGTATGGTCAGGAAAAAGCTGAAGCACGTCAGTATCGCAACGGTCCTGTCCGACAAAGGAGGCGATCCTCGAGTTTCGCCTTTTCGACAATATGATGGCTCAGTTCGTGCATCGGTGGAGATCAAAGCAAACGAACTAGACCGCAATGATTTCGAGTCAGTCAAGCGAGGGATCGCCGGACCGGTTCTTGAACTGCTGGTGCGGATCTTAAATCGGCAGCAAGTCGCGAGTGATCGGTTTCTCTCAGTGTTAGAGAAGGAAATCTTTTGGCGAAAAACGGTTCAAAAACTTTGCTTAGAGGATTGCTCAACGGACGTAGAACCCGAGGGCTTCGTGACGATGAGCGAACAGACATTCTGGAGGTTAATCGAGGAATCTCGCCACGAATTGGAAACTATAGGAGAACAGTCAGAGAAACTGGTTATGGCCCTTCTGGCGTTTCCGCACCAAGACATAGAGAAATTCATCGTCATAATGAATCAAAAGATGGTTGCTCTCTACAGATGGGATCTGTGGGCCGTCGGCTACATTATGCAACATGGCTGTTCCAATGATGGTTTCTCACAATTTAGGGGCTGGATCATTTCTCAGGGACGAGAGACCTACGAGTCCGCGATAAAATCGCCTGCAGTCCTTGGCGATCTTGTCGACAAACCAAGATACATTGAGTTCGACGATTTTGACATGGCACCGCAAATTGCTTACTCAAAAAAGATTGGCTTTGAAACAGTGTTTGCACTTGCAGACGAAAAAGGTTCACCGGCAGGTGCGGTTTGGAAAGATGATGATTTGCTCGAGCTTTACCCAGCGCTATGCGCTAAGTTCGGGTTCGATGAATGCGTCAGGAATGGACCATGCAAAATGTGTTGCAACCGATCGATGTGACAGCCGAAGGAGCGGCAGTTGGAGTGGCTCTGGTGGCGGCTGCACCGATAAGGCTAACGTTCAGCACGTCTACGATATGAGCGTTCCCAAAGGTGCACGGCCCAAGATAGTCAGCACGAGCGAGAAGCAGCCTGACGTCGCCTGAACTCAAAGTAGACTACGCTGACAACACACTTGCACGAATCAGCCGCTTAGGTCGATCGATTTCGCCCACTCTCGCAACTACTCCGAGAGCGCCGGCAGGTATCCGTCAGGATGCCCGGTGAATGAGCTGTCAGAGAGTTGCGGAGATTTCGCACCAAGCAATGAAGAGGGAAACTGTGCTTGAGGCGGAATAATTTCCCAGAATTTTGTGAGCGAGTCTTGCCAGTTGGCGAGTATGTGTTCAGCGCGACGGCTGGTGGTCAGATGGAAGTGTTTAGCGATTAGAGCTCTGACTACAGGGGCGTTGACATCACTGAGACGACCCACATACTTGTCTCCGTCGCGGTTGAACCGATCGGCAAATCGATCGTGCTCATCATAGACGAAGGCAAGTCCGCCAGTCATGCCGGCACCGAAATTGCGTCCGATCTCAGCGAGCACTACCACAGCGCCGCCGGTCATGTACTCGCAGCCGTGGTCACCGACGCCCTCAACTACGGCAACGGCGTTGCAGTTGCGCACAGCGAAGCGCTCGCCCGCTTGTCCGCTTATGAACACCTCACCGCCAGTCGCTCCGTATAGGCAAGTGTTGCCGACAATAACGTTTTGCCACGATGCAACGGCCGTACCTTCGGGCGGACGAATGACGACTTCACCGCCACTCATTCCCTTTCCTACATAATCATTAGCCTCACCTTCGAGCAGAAGATGCATTCCCTTAACGTTGAAGGCGGCAAAGCTCTGACCGGCGGTACCAGTGCAGCGCAAATCTATTCTGCCGCGAAATCCCTCATCTCCCCATCGCAAAGCAATCGCACCAGCGATGCGGGCACCAACCGTTCTATCTCGATTGGTGACGGAGAATATTTTCTCTAACGCTGCATGTTCTTCAATCGCTCGCTGGATCTCCGGATCTGCAATCAATTGATCGCCAATGGCTGGATCGGGAATTGAATATCTCTGAGTATCAATGGAGTAAGTTCGAGACTCGGGCGAAGACGCCAGCAGCATGTCGAGACTTAGATCGGCTTTCGGCAGCGCTCGATCCCTCTTGCGCAGGAGATCATTTCTGCCCACGATTTCAGCAAGGGAGCGATATCCCAACGTTGAAAGTTCGTGGCGAACCTCTTGGGCGATGAACTGAAAAAACTCCACGAGATGTTGAGGCTGACCGGAGAATTTCGCGCGCAGATGCTCTTTTTGACTGGTAATTCCAACAGGACAGTTATTTGTATGACAGACGCGAGCCATTATGCAGCCCTGCGCAATCAGTGCAATTGAGCCGAAACCATATTCATCGGCACCAAGTAGCGCTGCTGTAATAACATCCCAGCCAGTACGTATTCCACCATCAACTCTCAAAACGACGCCTTTGCGTAATCCGTTTGCCAAAAGAGCTCGATGTGCTTCAGCCAAGCCAAACTCCCAGGGAAAACCTGCATGCTTGATCGACGATAATGGTGAGGCGCCGGTGCCACCGTCATGTCCGGAGATCTGGATGATATCGGCGCCTGCTTTGGCCACGCCGGCAGCGATGGTGCCGATACCGGCGGAAGAAACCAGTTTGACTGAAATTTTGGCGTGCGGATTTACCTGGCGCAAGTCGAAGATCAGTTGAGCGAGATCCTCGATCGAGTAAATATCATGATGCGGCGGCGGCGAGATCAGCGTGATACCAGGTTTGGCACGACGCAATTTTGCGATGTATTCGGAGTTCTTAGCCCCGGGCAGCTGACCACCCTCCCCGGGCTTGGCTCCCTGCGCGATTTTAATCTCTAGTTGCTCGGAAGTGACGAGATATTCCGCCGTTACGCCAAACCGTGCAGAGGCGACCTGCCGAACTGCCGAGCTGGCTCGGTCACCGCTGCGTAGACCACGAAGTCCAGGAAAATCAGGGCTTGTACCTTCCGGCGTCACATTGGAGATAGGATAATATCGTTTCGGATCTTCGCCGCCTTCTCCAGAATTTGACCGTCCACCCAATCGGTTCATGGCGATAGCGACAGTCTCATGCGCTTCTTTGGAAAGCGAACCCAGAGACATTCCACCCGTACAAAAGCGCCTGACTATCGAACTTGCATCTTCGACATCCGCAAGAGGCATAGATGTCTTATCAGATTCGAAGCGGAGCAGATCACGCACCGCTGCCGGTGCACGTTTCTTGACCAGGTTTGAATACGAGCGAAAGTTTTCCACTTGGGGTGCTGACGTTTCGGAGCCCTTCAAACTAAGAGCAGCATGCAACGCTTTCACCAGAGCCGGGTTATTGCCGTGAAACTCACCGTTGGTTTTAAATTTCATTGCGCCAAAATTCGGCAGCTCTTCAATGTCTGAAAAAGCGGCATTGTGAAAACGCAGAGTGTCAACTTCAATGTTCTCGATCTCAAGCCCGCAGGCAGGAGAGCTGGTGCTGCCAAAACACTGCGCAATCACAATTGGTCCGAGCCCAATGCACTCCATGGTCTCGGCGCCGATATAACTGCTCAGTGCCGAGATACCCATTTTTGACATCACTTTGAGGATGCCATCCGTAATCGCAGTTCGGTAACTCTGCTGCGCATCTTTGACTGAGCTGTCTATATCTGCGGTGAGCGCACGAACACTCCGCAAAGCGAGATAAGGGCATACGACCTGAGCGCCATAACTCAAAAGACAAGCGAAGTGATGAACACTAAAACACTGAGCGGTTTCAACGACGAGATTGCACTGCATGCGTAATCCCTCCGCTATCAATCTCTGATGAACGGCAGACACCACTAGAAGCGGAGGAATGATAGCGTTGGTTTTGTTGACTTCTCGATCGGTGAGCACAAGCAAACAAGCGCCTCTTCGCGCCTCTTCCAGGGCAGAATCGGCAACCGCTTTCAGGGCATCTTGCATCTTCGTCGTTTCGTATGGAAAGACTGTCGATATGTTCACTGCAGAAAACGACTGTCCGACTGCCAGCAAATTGCTCAAGTCATTTTCGTTTAGCACTGGATGCGCAAGTTTGAGAACTTGCTCGTCTTTTCCTCTGAGATAGACACTCAGACTCATAACCAGCCGCTCACGCAGGTGGTCAATGGGTGGGTTTGTCACTTGAGCAAACCGTTGCTTGAAATAGTCGAAGAGCAAACGAGGTTGTTGTGATAGACACGCCAACGCAGTATCGTCGCCCATCGAGAATACAGGTTCGTGCCCGGTCTTAGACATCTCCTTGACGATGAAATCAACATCCTCACGACCATAACCAGCGGCCGCCTGCAGCGCCGCTAACTTAAACCGATCGCTGTCATCGAACTGCTGAAATTCGCCAGGTTGAAACTGAACTCGAGTCTCATGCAGCAAGTCGCAGTATGAGCGGCGCCTGGCTATTTCGGACTTGATCTGCTCGTCATGGCGCAGCTCACCTGTCAGCAAGTTTAGAGAAACCATCTGACCCGGGCCGAGCCTACCTTTTCTCAATACGTCTTGGGCGGCGAAATCGACGATACCCGCCTCCGAACCTAAAATGACTGTGCCATCGCTTAACTGGGCAAAGCGCGCCGGTCGCAAGCCGTTGCGATCCAACTTTGCACCCATACAACGCCCGTCGCTGTATACGATAAGCGCAGGACCATCCCAGGGCTCTTGCAATGGCGCGTGATATTCGTAGAAGTCGGCAACTATTCGATCTTCGACTGATCGGCAAAGTTGGTCGGTCGGCTCCGGAATCAGCTTCATCAAGGACTCTTCAGGACTGTCGCCCCCGTTTACAAAGTACTCCAGGACGTTATCTAAATTCGCTGAATCAGAACTTCCCAAATTTATCAGGGCCGGTCGCCCAGAGTCTTCGGTTAAACCAGCGCGAGCCTCCGAGCGTTGTCGCGCAGAAAGCCAGTGTCGATTACCCGGCAGAGTGTTTATCTCACCGTTGTGACCGAGGAGTCTAAACGGTTGAGCCAGACGCCATTTAGGCACTGTGTTGGTGCTAAACCTGCGGTGAAACACAACCCAATTGGTTTGAAAGAGTTCGTTGCTCAAATCCGAGTAGAACACCGGCAGAGAAGATGAAGAAACCATCGCCTTGTATACGATAGTTCTGGTCGATGAAGAAGCAATGTAGAAACCGTCACTGCCGGTCTTTCGCCAGACGTGATTGATCAATCTCTTGCGTATCGATGTCAATCGAAGATCGGCTTCACGGTCCGACCAATGAGATGGCATCGACACCAGAAGGTGCTCGATCATGGGGCGCGTCTTCCGCGCCAACGGTCCCAACACTTCATCATTGGTGGGCACGGGGCGCCAGCCGAGAATGTCAAACCCATCGGCAGCCAGGTATTCCTCGCACGACTGGCGACATAAAAGAGCGAAGTCGTGCGGAATGAAACAGACAATCACCGCCACCTGCCGCCCACTTTGATGAAGTTCAGAAATTGGCCAATTTTCTGATTCCAGAAGTTGCCAGGGAATCGAAGTGAGAATACCGGCTCCGTCGCTGCTAATCTTATCGGCACTCGACGCGCCCCGATGTTCCATCCGCTCTAAAGCACCGAGCGCCGAACGCAAGAGTTGGTGGCTGCTTTTCGGGTGGAAAAGGAATCCCACCCCGCATGCATCATGTTCTGCTGGAAGCTGCGCGTTCAATTTGTGAACCTCGTTTCTTTCGCCGCCGAGTTCGCAGCAATGATTCATGATTGAAGCGACCTGTGATTCGCCTCAATCAAAGAGAAGATGGACTTGATTAGTTGCCGATGCAAACACCGATACTCGCAACAGCGCCGAACACGGCTGCGCTCAACAAGCGTCGGTGACGAAGTGGTAAGTAGTTGCGATTGGCGATCTGAACGGATCGCTTGTTATGCCGAGCCAAGTCTATGACTGCGCCACGTGATAGATACAACGAGATATACAAATGATGTTCATTCCAACTCCGCTCTGGCTGTGGGTTCGCGTCAGATTATAAGCTCAGCCCGCCAAAATGCAAACATTTTGTTAAGGTAGTGAACAATTGTGTCGCCTCGTTACGCTATCGTCGCTCTATTCAACCGCCGCTGACTCGAACTCCAGAGCACTGTTGGTAGTATCGAAGCGAGCGCGCACACCAAGCGGTATCGATGGACTCGTCTTGTTATGCCCCATGCCAAACCCGAACAAGTTCGGTTTTCTCAACTGCTTCAGGCGCTCGCCGAACAGATCTTCCAGAGCTAAAACGCTTTCGTTGCCCCGCGAACCACAAGAAGAGATGTCACCAAAAATCGTGGCCGCAACTTTGTCCAGAGAGCCTGAGACATACAAAGTCGTAAACCATCGGTCGAGAATATCGAAGCGCTCGTTGTAATCATCCAGATAGAGAATGATGTCGTCAAATTCGAGTTGAAACTGCGTTCCCATTAGAGAAATCAGCCCCGTCAAGCTGCCACCCATGACGGTGCCGGTGCGTACTCCGGTAAACGAACTGTAGCCACTGGGAATCTCGATGTTGTCGCCTAAACGATCCGATTTGCAACGAACAGTAATCGGTGTCGTATCAGTCACCGCAGTTTTCAATGAAGAGAAACTCTCCGCGGTGCGGACGCGATCCAAATTGGGACCGAGCACCACCGGCAGTGAGCATACTTTGTTCACGGCAATCAATAGCGCTACGTTATCGTCGCTGCCGATGAACAGTTTTGGTTTGTCCTTTATCGCATCGTAATCCAGACGCGCCAGCAATGGCAGCGCGCCGAAGCCGCCGGTGACACAAAAAATTCCCGCGATCGATTCGTCTTGAATAAACTTATCGAGATCGCTGAGACGTTGATTGTCATTTCCCGCCAGATGTCCGTGCGCATCTAAAACGTGCTCGCCGACGACCGCACGAAAGCCCATCTCTTGTACAACTCGCACAGCGTAAGCGACGGCGGCGGCGCTCTCCGGTCTGGCACCCGGTGCCACCAGACCGACGCGGTCGTTTGGTTTTAACGCTCTCGCTTTCAAACTGTTCCTGCTTCCTCGATCTTGAATTTGACGCCCCCTTTTCCGGCTTCCAATACCGCCACCACTCCCAGTGGCAACGTAAATTTGTTCTCTCCATGACCAAATCGCAGACCGTACACGACCGGTATGCCGAGATCCGCCAGACGATCGCGCAGCACGCGTTCCAGGCTGAAGTTGAGCATCAAAGTATTACGCCTGCTGGCACCAGGGACGCACTTTACAGATTCACCGAATATGATACCGGCGCATTTCTGCAACTTGTTAGCCAACAACAGTTGGCAAATCATGGCGTCCATCGAATGGGGTTCCTCTCCGACATCTTCGAGAAAAACCAATTTGCCTTCCGTCTCAATCTCCCATGGCGTGCCCATGAGCTGACGAATCAGAGTAAGAGATCCACCAACGAGCGCACCACGTGCACGCCCCTCCGCAATCACCATACGCGGCGGCGGATACTGAGGTTTCCACACATGCTCCGAGGTCGGTGGATCGACAATCATGCCGATCGGTTTATTGCTCATCACCGCCTTGCGGAAATAGTGATGTGTGTAGGCGCCTTCGAAGAATGAGCCTGCGGTCGGTCCGTGAAAGGTTACCAATCCTGTTTTCTGGTGAATCGGAATCAACAGTCCGGTTATGTCGCTATAACCGATGAGTATCTTCGGATTGTTGCGCACCAGATCAAAATCGATATGCGGCAGAAGCCGGACAGAACCGTTGCCACCGCGTATAGGAAAAATGGCGGAGACTTCCGGATCGCGCCACGCCTCGTGAAAGTCTTCCAGCCGCGCCTCATCTGTACCGGCCAGGTCAGAGTAGTTGTCGAAGATGTGTTTGCCAACCTTATATTTGAGTCCGAGCGACGTCAGCCACCGGTACGTGAACTCGGCGTGCCCCTCCTCGAACGGCGGACTGGCAGGCGCCACCAGCGCGACGGTGTCGCCCTTGCGCAGAAAGCGCGGCTTCACAATAGTAACTTGACCGGTCATGGCAGCGCTCAGAGTTGAATTACAGGGGCTTTCGCAACCTCGCCCCGAAGGAAGGAAGCGGTCAAATTGTAACCGATGAGCTGGCGCCAGCGACGCTCTGTTAGCCTGTCAGGCAGTTGATTCTGTCTGATTAATCCCCCCTGCTGATATAGTTATTGGGCACAAGTTCGGGAGCGCAGACGCATGTTGAAGACTCAGCCCACGCCGGTAGCGCGCAACGCCAGGCTGTCATTGTTTACGCCTGAGCAGCTCGAATGGCTGGAAAAGGCGCGAGCCTTCGCCGACTCGGTGCCGATGAAAGAGACTCTGGGCTCGGATCAAGAGAACACCTTCAGGCGCGACATGTTCGAACGCGCATGCAAAGAGGGGTTGGGCGCGTTGCCGTTCCCGACAACCTACGGTGGTTCAGGCGGAGACTATGTCAGCTTCTGCCTCGTCAATGAGGAGTTTGGTCGGCGCTGCGTACCGATTATGAGCTCGCTTGGAGTACACGTGCTCTGCCAGGAGCCGGTCTATCGGTTCGGTACGGACGAGCAAAAAGCAAAATATCTGCCCAAATCTTCCGCCGGAGAGTTTCTCGCTGCGTTCGGGCTGACCGAACCAAACGCTGGTTCGGACACAGCCGCGATCGAAACGAACGCTCGCGAAGACGGCGATCAATTTATTCTCAACGGCACGAAGACATTCATCACCAGTGGCGGATCAGCCAACTACTTTATCGTCATGGCGCGTCTGAAAGACGAGCAGAATTCCGGCATCACTTCGTTTATCGTCGAGAAAGGCTTCCCCGGTTTTGAAATCGGACAGAAGTTCGACATGATCGGTATGCGAGGATACGCGACATGTGAAATCGTTTTCAACGATTGCCGCGTGCCCAAGCAAAACATGCTGGGAGAACGAGGTGCAGGGCGCAAGGTGGCGCTCTCCAGCCTGGCCAAGGGTCGTGTCACCATCGCCGCTCAGGCGACCGGTTGGGCGCAAGGGGCACTTGACGCCGCGGTGACAACGTTGCGTAAAAAGGGCGAACCGACACGCGATGTGCAGCTTCTCCTCGGCGAACTCTCTGTTTTGATCGAGTCCGCACGAGTTTTGATGTTTCAAGCGGCGCGCAGCATCGACCGCGGGCAGTCCGACGCCAAACTGGCCGGCATGGCAAAAATTCAGGCGACGGACGTGGCCATGAAAGTTTCAACGGAAGTAATGTCGCTTCTCGGAATGCAAGGCATCGAACCGGCGCTTCTCATCGAGCGCATCTTCCGCGATGCCAAAGCAGGACAAATCTACGAAGGAACCAATCAAATCCAGCGCATGCTTATTGCTCGTACCCTTATTAAATAGAAGAGATGACTGACGAATCGCCTGAAGTACAACCGGAAAGAATTATCGGCATCGCCGTGCGCGGCGCCTCCGAAGAGTCCGTCATCCACATCACTCCGCCGCATACACCGATCGGCGAGCATCTGCGCACCGCCACGGTAGCCGTTCTTGGTTATCTGGTTTTCATCGCCATTATCGGCGTTGCGTTCAATCCGATCACCGCCGCAAAGATAGTGTGCGTCACGGTCTTCGGCGGTCTGGCGCTGACCTGTTTGGGCGTCGTTCTTTTCCGCAAGTGGATTCTCGTTCAACTGATCACTCTGGAGGAGATGGGTTTTCTCCTGCAAGAAGAGACAATCGTCGGCGCCAGACAAGCGCGTGTGCAGATGCGCACGGTACAAGAGCGCCTGGACCAATCGCTTCATCCGGTCGAGGTGGCGATACTGCCCGAATTAATGAAAAACGTCGGACCGCTCGTCAATATGCTCCTCAAGAAAGAGAAGAGCACCGTCAACTGGGTCATGTTCGGTCTGAAAATAGGCAAGCAAGCCTTCGATGCTTTTAAGCAACGCAAATAAGATGACTTCATTAGCGCCGGAATTTGATTTCAAGTCCTACACGGACCAGCGCCGCATGCTGGTGGAGCAACGGCTGCAAGAGTATCTCTCGGATTCTGATCCCAAAGTTATCTGGGATTCCATGCGCTATTCGATTCTGTCCGGCGGAAAAAGGTTGAGAGCGCTTCTCTGCCTGGCAGGGGCGGAAGCGGTGAGGGACGGCGCTGACGCGCTCGACCTGGCTCTGCCTTGCGCCTGCGCCATCGAGATGATTCATGCTATGAGCCTGATTCACGATGACCTGCCGTGCATGGATAACGATGACTTCCGCCGGGGCAAACCGACCAATCACAAAGTATTCGGGGAAGCTATGGCATTGCTAGCAGGTGATGCGCTGTTAATGCATGCGATAGATATCCTTATAGATAAAACTCCGGGGCAAGTCGACCGGAAAGTTCTTTTGCACGTAACCCGACAGTTAGCGAGAGCCACGGGCGCTGTGGGCATGGTAGGCGGGCAGGTCGAGGACATGCTCTTCACCGGTTCTAGACCCGACAATGGCGTCGAGGCTTCGTCGACTATCAGTGACGTCGTTCCGGACGCAAAGATTATCGAATCAATTCATCGACGCAAGACAGGCGCACTGATCCGCTTTTCGATCTGGTCGGGAGCGAAGTTATGCGGTGGTCTGGAACCGCAACTGAAGGGATTGGATCGATTGGGAGAGATCGTTGGTTTGGCTTTTCAAATTACCGATGACCTTCTCGATGTCACGGGCGATATAAAGACACTCGGCAAGACCCCGGGTAAAGACGAAGCGGCGCAGAAAGCGACATGGGTGCGCGTGTTTGGGGTTGATGGAGCGCGGCAAAAACTGGAACAGCTCGAGATTGAAGGTGAGGAATTGATTACGTCATTGTCGATTGAAAAGGGCTCAATGCCTGCCCTTTCATCGCTTCTGAAGTATGCTATCCATAGAGTGAATTAAGAGGTTTTCAAGTAAGCAAGATGGATCTGCACTGGTTTCCCATCACGTTTGCGCAGGTCACTTCCAGCACGATAGGGTCAGCTCCCGTAAGCTTCGACGGTCCCGCCTATCACCGTGGCTGGCAAGTAATTACCGTCACACTTCTTTGCAGTCTATTGGCCCAGGTCGTAAAACTTCTCTGGAAATTGATCAAAACCGGAAAACTGGACCTGCGCGTAATGGCGAAAACAGGCGGAATGCCGTCCAGTCACAGCAGTTGCACTATGGGCATGGCGGTTTCGGTTGGATTGATCGAAGGATTCAATTCCGTGTCGTTTGCGATCGCTTTGTGTCTGGCGATGATTGTCATGTACGACGCCGCAGGCGTAAGACGCACAGTAGGACTGCAAGCTAGAGTGTTGAACCAGATGATGGAAGAGCTTTTTTCTGACCATCCGCATCTATCTTCTGCACGTATTAAAGAATTCCTAGGGCATACACCGATAGAAGTATTGGTTGGTGCAGCACTCGGATCAGCGATCGCATATGCGTTCAATAACTGGGCTGCGACTCACTTTCCGTATTTTTAAAATAAGTTGTCATGAGGCAAATATGCGCGAACTTATTATAAGACTGTAATACATGACTACTGCTCATATTCTGTAACTTTGCTATATAATCAAGGTCTTGGAAAGGGTTGCCAGGTTCGTTCCCGAGAAACCAAATATCATCGGCTTCAAGGGATAGACAAGGTGAAGGGGAGATAATTTTTTCTCCTTTGCGCAATCATCGTGCCCAAACACTGATGACTGGTCCGATCCGTAGGAGCCATTGCGTAACTCGAATCGTCGATTGCAATGGGGTGCGTTGGAGGGTAGCGAAAGCTATCGTTTTAAAAAAGCAAATTCGTTTGCTACATACCAGTCGGGTTCCGTTCTTTGAGAAAAGGAGGAAAGGCAGAGAATCCATATATGCAAATCGCTAGGAATCTACTGCCGAAAACTAGATGAATACAACGGTCCAAACAAACACTTCCGTAGCTAAGACTACTTCGCCACGCCGCTCGCGTTTTCCTGGCAAAGAGTCTGGTTCGGTCTCGTTCAATTTGACAGCACTTGGTCGTCAGTTGCTCAAAGAGCAAGCTGCCGCGGCTGGTGTCTCCAATGGTGACTATGTTGAAATGCTCATTCGCGAGCGCGCCGGCATGCCACCACTCAGACTGCCTGCATCCGCTAAGCAGACTGGCCCCAAAGGTGGTGCAAAGTCGTTCTTCTTCGGCAAAAACCGCGGAACGACAACCGCCGTGTGCGTCACTCCGATGGCTCACCGCCTTCTGGACGAGCAAGTTGCAGCATCGCGCATGAGCCGCGGTGACTACATAGAATACTTGCTCCGCGAAAAAGCTGGCTTGATTGACGAAGCGTTGGCTGCCGTCGCTGCTGCACAACAACAGCAAGGCTCCGCCCCACAAACATCATTCGCACCGCCAGTGCAAGAACAAGAGACGTCATACGTCGCCCCAATCCACCAGCCTGCTCCCACCGACTGGACCCCCAGCAACTAAGAGTAGGGTGCTCCTCCTTTCAAAGGGCTCCGCTTCCGAGCGGAGCCCTTCTTGTTGGCGTAAATAAGAGCTGTCAGCAACGTCCGTATCCGAATACAGCATCTTTTCACGCCGATTTTATGCCGTGCTCGGATACGACCTGGACGAGGTAGTTTTCGGCATCATGTGTTCTCATCTCGTAAAAACGCAGCGCCACCAGAAGTGATGGCACTGCGGTTGCGTTGCCTGATTGGATTTAGTGCACCGGTTCGCCGGCTTTGGCCCTGTTGAAGCGCGCGATCCATGAATCTGGCTCGTAGAGCCCTGATTCGTAATTGTTAGAACCCATTTGCGAGGAGACATTGGCGCTTGTCGATTCGGGCATGATTGCTCTCAGGGCAAAATTCGACGGCTGATATTCCGGCGTCGGTAGATCTTTGCTTGTCGCCGCTGCAGTGTTCGATTTGTCGTCGGTTTTGTCGTTGGCTTTCGCGGGAAACGAGGCGCCTCCCAGTGAGCCCGAACCGGAGAGAGTCATGACCGGATTGCTCAACTCCAGCTGTGCTGAGTCGTTAGGGTTGGCAAAACCGGTAGCAGGAACGCTCAAAGCAGCACCAGGATCAGCGGTCGCCGGCGTCGTGGTTTGAGTGCCGGTGCCGGTGTTGAACAAAAGCGATGATGGCACGACCGGCGCGGCGGTGAAATTTTGCGAGGCTTCCCGCCGAGACATGCTGTAATTGGTAATGCCGCTCAAAACTCCAGCCCCGGCACCGCCACCATCACCAGCCCAAGCTGGACCACTGGCGAGAGCGCAAACGGCGGCAGCACTTAGGGTAATGGCGATTGGGTTGAATTTCATGCCGGGTTCTCGAATTCTATATATTGCATTCTACCCTCGAAGCGAAGTTCGGCATCGAAATGTTGCAGCAGGTGCCAGCCCGGAGGCTGGCGCTCCACAGAATCGTTACTAGCGAAGCCTGGCGCTCCGCCGAATCCTCTAGCAGCGGAGCCTGTCGCTCCGCACCCGAGTTTCAGCTACTGACCGGGGCTGGCGGCGAGGGAGGAGCGCTGGTTTTCGGTTTTGACTTTGTGGGAGGCGTAGGACAGCATCGCTTCGACTTGCCCGAGGTAGCTGACGATGTACTGGGCGCGATAGCCACGTTGGGCGAAAGCTTCCAGTCTCAGCCACTCGGTGATCGATTTGTGCAATGTCGAAACGTCTTTCAGCACCACATCGATCTGCTCGGCTGAAGCCTTTTTCGGCAATCCATGCAACTGACGCTGAATGGCGTCGAGCTGCATTAAGACGTCGTTGGTGCTCGCCTGGTCGGACATGATGTGCTGTTTAGGATCTTGCAGATAACGGTTGACCGTTGCTGCGAAATCGTCGATCAATAAACGGCAGGCGCGCAGGGGATCAGACTGCGGCGTCATCAAAGTTTGACGGCGGTACGGACCGACCTTCAATACGTTGATTTTTTTATCGTCCAGATGCGCGACGGCGAACATGGTGGTGCCGAGCGTTCCCATCGCCCGCGACGAATCGAGCTGCTCGACGAGACCAGCGGTATCGAGTTGTCTGATTGAAAGTCCCGGATAGACGAGCGACTGATCGGCGGTGCTCTCACGCACATAGCCGGCATTGGTGGAAAGCTCCTTCGCCGTCTGCACGTATGTCATCGGATTGAGCGTGTCCACCCATCCATTCGCCACCCATGTCTCCCACTCTTGCTGAATCGCAGTCAGGCGCCAATGCTTGGGCAACGCATAGACAGCAGCAGAGATGCGAAGATCGGGCTTCAATGCTCTAAGACTCTGCGAAATGTCTTTGACAAAACTGTTGACCTGCTGAATCTTCCAGGCCACCCAGACTTCGCGAGTCTCATCATCGAGACGGTCGAGATTCAAACCGGTATCTTGCTCGAAGCGCGCGCGCCCGAGCCAGTTGAAGCCCATCTCGGTGCCTTTGCCGTTAAACGGATAACGGATGTAATCTAACTGAATGCCGTCGACCGGATAATTTTTCGCCACTTCCAAGATCAGATCTTTGGCATACAGGCGAGCTTCCGGATTAGACGGGTCGATCCAAAACTCATGCTGTTTGGGAGGCATGAGAGAACCGTTTTGCGCGGCTAGCGCCCAGGTGAATTTGTGAGTCGATAAAACTGGACCCGGGTAATCGGCATCTTTACCGATGATCGGGTTGTGCTTGGCGTTGCCGACGTTGAATACCCACATCCACGCGTGCAGTTCCATGCCGCGCTTATGCGCTTCTTTGATTGCTGCCGCGAGCGGATCCCATCCCACGGTGGCAGGGTTTTGCGTCGCCATCTTGCTGGGATACATGGTGAAGCCGGCATTATTGGTTTCGAAATAAACAACGTTGATACCGGATGATCGCAGCTTATCGAAAAGCGCTGCCATACCCCGGGCATCATGAGTGGTGATGATTGTGCCGCGATCCAACCAGACGCAACGAGCCTCGACAGCGCGCACCGGCATCGATTGCGCAAAGGCGAGCGAGAAATCTTGCCGCGCTTGATTCAGATACTCGTCAGCTTCGTAAAATCGGCGATTGTGATACGCCTCTTGAAACCGGCCGACATTCTCTTTCGCTGAATCAAAATGCTGCTGAATCACCTTGAACGGCACCGCTAAATCCGCTTGTTTAGCAGTCGTAATGGTTTCATCAGTCCTCTTTTCCAGATAATCCAGCTCTTGCTGAATGCCTTGGAAATCAGCGAAGCTAATCTGCACGGCGGACTGCTGAGTGATACCAGGTGCTAACTCCTCTAAAGCTGCATCGAGCAATGCTGCGTTTGAAGTAATGTCGCCTTGCAGTCCAGGCGCCCACGACAACATGATGGCATTGCCTTTCTTGATGACGGCAGGTCCGAGGTTGGTATTATTCTGATCGGTCCACGTCGCCAGCGCAGACGCACCATCACCAGGTGTCACCACTGCTGATACCGAACCGACAGCAAACTCTTCCGTCAACGGCATCGGAGATCTCGGCCATTGCAATCTGCGTTTGTCGGAAGAGGTGCTTTGTTTGACGACAGTGGCGCCTGCCAATTGGTTGAGCGCTTGCGCACCGGACTGCGGAGTGCCGCCGGCATCTGTGATTAGCAACTTGCCACCACCACGAACAAACTCACTCAACGCCGATACAACGTCCGCAGGCTCATCAACAAGAAGCGGAACGATAATCAACTTATACGGCGCCAACTTCGAAGGACCGGAAGAAGCGTCGGCATCAGTTAGTTCATCGAAGCGGACGTTGCCCGCTTCCAATGCCTGGCGAAACGCGGTCCAATCATCGTCGTACGTTCCTAAATGCTCTTCCTGGTATGCGGTGGCGTTGCGGGCGCTGTGCAGCACCGCAATTGGTGCATCTGCCAAAGCCGGCAGGGGAATGGCGAAAGCCGGCACGAGCAGCAGACCTGCAGCCAACAATCGGCAAAGGAGCGCCCGTCTCGCATGGTTTCTTCGGAATAAACTTACCAACTCAGCCTCTCCCTTTAACGATCCGTTCTACCTGACGGCGAGTCTCCTTCTTCGCGATCGCCTCGCGCTTGTCATAGAGCTGGCGCCCCTTCGCCAATGCCAGATCAATTTTCGCCCAATTCCCTTTGAAAAACATTTTCAAAGGCACCAGAGTGAGACCCTTTTCTTGAATTTTCGATTTAAGTTTTTGTATCTCTCGTTTATGCATGAGCAAACGGCGCTTGCGCAGCGGCTCGTGGTTGAAGCGATTGCCAAAGTCGTATGGAGATATATTGCAGTTATATAGCCAGAGTTGTCCTTTCTCGACGCGGGCAAAACTGTCGGAAAGATTGGCTCGTCCCATGCGGATTGACTTCACTTCGGTGCCGGCCAGCTCGATACCCGCTTCGAACGTTTCCAAAATATCGTACTCGTGCCGCGCACGACGATTGTCGGCAACGACCTTTATGGTCGGTTTGCCGTCAGTCTTCGACGGTTGGGAGCCGGTTGGTTTGGCCATGTTTATTGACGGGCTTCTCAGAGAGCGCACTCGAAAGTCCAGTATAGATCCGGTTTGTTGTCGAAGGGTGATGTCCAAGATGAAACCGCGTTTTTATGTCGAACGAACCACAAAATTTCGAGGTGTGGGCTTCGCCTCCCGCATGACGAGAGTCACAGGCAAGACGTTCGGCGCTGTAAAAAAATGTAATTGCGGCTGGCAAGGCGCCAAGATTGGGCTGTTTTGCGCCCGCCCTTGGCAGCCGGATGTTATCATTAAGAGGCTGCTGAGCCCTTGGCTCTCGGTCGGTCCGGTCCGATAAGCGGTATCTCGCAGGTGCCGCGGAGCAACCATGATCAAGATTGAACCCCTCTTCGCCACAGATGTCACTCAGACCCGCGCCATCTTGCGGCATCAGACCGACCCGATGCCGTACGAGAGTTATTGTGCCGAAGACGCTCCATCCTTGCGCGGTATGACATTTTGGCAGCACTGGCTGCCTTGCCGGATGCACCTGGCGCCTTCGGTCTACATCGCCAAAGAAGATAAAGTGGTCCTCGGTATCATCTCTTTGCGCGCCCTGGGCAAGTCTGGTGCCTGTTGGCGCATTGAGCACTTAGTCGTCCATCCTCTCCATCGCGGTAGAGGCATAGCCCAGGAGCTTTTGCGGTTCGCGTTCGCATTATTCGGCAGTCAGGGCGTCAGTCACTTCATAGCTGAGGTTAGCGACCAAAACTCGGCTGGGCTCAATTTACTGGGTGGCTGCGGTTTTCGCCGTTGCGCGAAAATAACGCATTTTCAAGTGCCGATCGACTTCAAAGAGCCGCCAGAGTCCGAAAACAGCGGCATTTTTCGCCTGGCTCTGCCGGAGGATAAGACGCGTCTGTTGCAACTGCATCAAGACGCTCTGCCGCCGGACCACAGGCTGATTTATGAGTGGGTGGCTGACGATTTTCTTGTGCCCGAATTGCCGGTAGAAAATTTCGAGAAGGTCGTTCGTAAGCTGATAAAGCGCAAGACCTGGTTTTGGGTGTCGCAAGATCCGGATCGCAAAGTTCTCACCTCAGCAGTAAGAGTGACAGCTCATCAAGAAGGCGACTATCACCTCGAGTTTGCCGTGCATCCCGGTTGGGCGTATATGGCGCCGGAAGTCGTCAGTTTTGTGCTTAATATGATGCAGAGAGCCGGCATGAAAGGAATGATTGTCGCAAAAGCTTTTGACTATCAACCTGCGGTTGTAGAAGCGTTGGAAAACTGCGGACTCGAGCGCATCGGACATTTTTCGTTGCTGGCACGCGAACATTGGGTGCGCGCGAAAAAGCCGAAGCCAATCAAATTGGACGTCAGTCTCAAGCCGATTGGAAATCCGGCGGTAAATTTGCCTCGCGCAGGCTTGTAAGGTCGTAATCCGGTTTGCGAAACGGGGCGCTACCAGCGCCCCCTACGGTACTTGGGCGGAGCCGGATCACGATATGATCTTCGTAAATGCGCTTAACAGCTCAGTACAGATAGACCGTTTCTCTTTCCAGATTCGGACCCACCTTCGTCAGCCGCTGCCAGGCACGCAAGCGAAAGGTGGGCATCACCACCGGTGGTGGCATGGGCACGTCTAATAAATTTAGACAATCGGACGCCAGGAGCGTGTCCTTGTTGCCACAACACGATCCTGGCGCGATTAGCCCGGTTAAGTTCACGAGCTATTTCTTTGTAGTGTCAACGTCTTCTACGAAGCGCGTTTTTCGGCCAGTTTTTCGCCGAGCTCTTCGTACAGAGTTTGCGCGTCTTCTTTCAGTTTGAGTCCGCGCTCTTTCATATTTTCAGCAAGTTCGCCGCCGCGTTCTTTCATTGTGTCGGCGAGCTCACAACCTTTACCTTTGAGGTCTTTGCGCAGGTCCTTACCGGACTTCGGTGCAAACATGAGACCAAGTGCTACGCCAATACCAACACCCGCAGCGCTGCCCATAATACACCCGACGGTGCTACCGGCAAAGAATGCCAGTTGCATTTGCTTCGCGTTCAATGCCATAAGCTTCTTAAATATCATAAGGGGCCTCCACAGCCAAAAATTCAATGTCAACTTGGGAGAAAGAGGGGATTTTCAACGAAGAAGTTCCCGAAACAGCACGTTAAAACTCGAAGTGATCTATCGCGCCCCCGATAAATAGGCATTCGCGGCACTAGCAAAGCCTTAGCCATGCAACACAAACACGACCATTCATACAGAAGAGCAAGCAACGAAGGTGAGTGCTGCCTATAAAGGTAGGTGAGTTACGTTGGTGTTGCGTCAGTCAGTTCGACACGTGCGCCCATTTTCAAGGCGCAATACGCGGCTAGCACGTAAAACGCACAGCCGAGCCAATAGCTGAACGAGATACCTAGAAGCATCGAAAGCAGAACCGACAGCACCGATCCGCAAACAGATGCGGCACCATTGATGCCCCACAACCAGGGCGTAAGTTTTTCGTTGAGTCCGAATCCCAGACGCATGCCAGTCGGGAATCCGAGCCCGAGAACAAAACCTAGAGGCAACAGGCAAAGGATAACAATGCCGATTCTCTCAGGTGTAGGGTGCGATGAAAATGACTCAACGATAGTAGGAGTGGCCAAACCGAAGACGGCACTCACCGCAAACAATCCAATGATCAGCTTGTGCAGCTGTTCATGCACCATTCCCGCGAGCTTGTTAAAACAAAGGCTTCCCAAACCGGTGGCTAAGAACAGTGTAAACAGCACCACAGACAGTGCATATATAGGATGGCCGAGAAGAATCGAAAAGCGCTGCACTTGAGACAGCTCAATCAGCATGAAGCCGACGCCGATAGAGAAGAAGTAAACGAATAGAGGTAATGACCCTTTCAGCTGGGTCTTGTCCTTTGTCATCAGCATCGGCATGCGGAAGCAGTAGAACGAGAAGAAAGCGACGGCGACCAGGCAGACCAGGAGCACCACTACGGAAAGAACGTTGTTCGCTGTGGGACCGCTGTAATAAATGCGCTTATCGTCCAGACGCCAGATGTTGAGCATTTGAAAGAAAAACGGCTTATCATCGGTAGCCGGTGAGACGTTAAACGGCACAGCATCAGAGAGCTCTTTCAGCTTGCCGTCAGCAGCGAGCGCAAGATTCGGGTCCAATGCTCCGCGAGGACTGAGCGCCATTTCGAAGCCCAGTTGTTTGCACAGCGCATCGAGACGATTTAACTGTTCAGGTGTGTATGGGCTCTTGCTCACTAAGATGGTGCCAAGTCCATCGCTCGAGTGCAACTGCTCAGCCATCATCGAATTGACCAGGCGCACCAGCACGATGTGTGCTCGTGGGTCGTCCTTAACACCGGTCGATATCAAAGCTGCGCGGCCGAGTCCGACAAGTCGATAGATCTCCGCCGGTACAGGCTGGTGGTACCACCGTGTCACCGTCAAGATGCCATGATCGGTGAGATGGTTGAGGAATGTCCTCCACGCTTCTACGGTGTAAAGGCCGTTCTCAGTCAAAGCAAAAGCTCCGCTTGCGCTGGCGGCCCAAGTATCGACGAGCGTAGCTTGAATGGTGTCGAACTTTTCATTGGTGCGCGTGATAAAACTGCGCGCCTCGTCGTTGATCAGACGAACTTTCGCATCGCGTTCCAGATGTCCGGTGTAATCGCCGAACTGCTTGGTCATCATGAAGACGATATTATTGTTTATCTCCACGCCGGTGACGGATTTTTCGCCAAGCGCCATGGCCGCGAGAATATCCTTGCCGCCGCCGACACCGATGACCAGTGATTTGCCGCCTTTGATAAAGTCGTAGGCGATGTTGGAGACGTCATATTTGAAGAAGTTGAATTTCGAAAGGTCGCCCTGGTAGTGATACAGAATGGCCGCGGCGTTGCCGTCCATATCCAGCCACATCTGTTGAATACGCGTATCCATCGGCATATTGCGGCTATAACCAAATTCGAATGGCATTTGGGAAAACTCAGGGTGCCCCCAAACGCGAATGCGAGAGAAGCAGTTCCACCTCTCGAATTTCAAATCTTGATCTGCCAGACCTTTAGACCAAAACACGTGCAGAAGCGGGCGCTGTTCCCAACTTAGATAGCCATTGACGCCGGCGACGATAGCAAGACAGATAGCACTGATTGCGGTGAGAGTCTTCAGTTTGCCATCGGAAGTACAAGAGGCGAACAGATAGGCCGCCAGCGATGCAAGCGCGCCGACGAGAAAAACGTCACTGATTCCATCGAGATAGTTGAGTGAAACTATCAGCAATATGCAGCCAAGAGCCGCGCCGCAAAAGTCCGCAGCATAGAGACTGTGCATTTCTGATGGATATCTTGTCAAAGTTAGCGAAATGCTGATGCCGCTGAAAATGAAGACGCAAAGCAGGAGCGGTAACGAAAGAAGGAGAGCGACAGCCATCGTCTCGCCCGCAGGCAGAGAGATAAACATAGGAACGCTGAGATGCCCCAGAATTGCCAAAATGCTCGATATGCTGAAAGCAAACGCGCTTACAGCCTGACGCTTGGCGGTCTGCTCGAAATCAGCTTCCCTCGGACGAACGTAGACGAGAATGGCGCCGACTGTCATCCCTATCATGGCGATCGAGATCGCGAGAAAGGCGAAGTGATACCAAGTGGTGATGCTGAATATCCTGGTCAGCAACACCTCATACATGAGTGTTGCCAGCGACGTGAGGAAAATGCCCCCGTAAATAAGTTTGTTCGCCTTCATGCCACCAAAATTAGAGCGACGCGACTTTGCGTCTGTTACACACTAAGATAACGCCTATGGCAACGAAATTGCCAGGACCGCTGCCAATAGCTATTATTACGGCAAAGTCGGTCCCTGCCAATAGGCAATGGCGACACTTGTCATGATCGAGAACGCTCAGGCGCGTTCGGGTGAACGATGATATTGAACGAACACCGGAAGGACCTGCTCGGTTTTACCTATCTTTCCCTGGTCGGTTGTATCGCGCTGGGATTTCTTCATCGCACCACGCTCGGTGCACTGACGGGAGTGTTGTTTTTTCATCGCACCCCAGGCGGATTTGCCTTTAATGATTACGTGGCGTTTTATACCGCCGGCAAAATAGTTTTGTCCAATATGCGGTCGGCGATTTACGATCCCGCGGTACAAATCGACTTTTACAATAAAACGATCGCACCGTGGACAAACGGGCAGATCGTTAAAGAGATTCCGCTCGGTCAGTCGGTGCCATGGTTTTTCACCCTAATGGCGCCATTCGCCACAATGCCGTTGGCAATTTCCTTTGCCGTTTGGAACCTCATAGGTGGCGGCTTATCCATGTTGGGGTTGTGGGCGCTTTTGAAACAGAACGGTCACGATGCGCGCTTCATTCGAATCTTTTTGATCGGGATGCTAGGTTGTTATCCTGTGGAGTGGTTAATTCGCGATGGACAGAATAGCTGGTTGTTGCTGGCACCATTCTGCCTGTATTTGTACGGCTGGTTTGCAAAAAAAGATTTCCCTGGCGGAGCTGGACTGGCGTGCTTGATAATCAAACCGCAATACCTTGTTTGCATGGCCATTCCTGCAATTGCGTGTAGACGATGGAAATTGCTCGCTTCCGCGGTGACAGTTGCCACGGTGCACATGCTCCTAGCCTGGAAAGTGTTTGGAACGAACACGCTGATTGCCTATCCGTCCATGCTCAGGTCGACGGAAAGCTCTAATCCAGCGGTTTTTCCAAGCTGGATGATCTCTCTGCGCGGTCCGATGACCATTTTGCTCGGGAAGGAAAAGGCATTGGTGGTGGCAACTGCTATCTACGCAATCGCGCTCCTGGCGCTCTTCGCCTTCTGGTGGCTGAGCGCCGCCAAAGCCAGTGAAACAAAAACGCGCATTGCCTTCGCAATCACGGTCTTAGCTTGCCTCATTACCAGTCCTCATACACATATTTACGACTTTGTTATCTTCGCGGCAGCAGCGGCATGTTCGTTGCAGGCAGTCGAGTGGTTCAAGGCAAACGAACTGCCCAAATGGTCGCGCACATGGAGTCACCTGCTAATCCTGCTGCCGTTTTCGACATTCATGTTATACATCGTCACCGACAAGATCCCTCTGGGGGAAATAGTCGGCTTGTGGATGTTGATTACAGATATTTGGCTTTTCGTCGTTGCCTGCCGCTGGTACGCAACGCCTGATGCAGCGCAAACTACGTAGAATTTCGATGCGCCGGATTCTCGATCACGAAAACCACGATCTTTGTAGAGTTTGCAGTCCTTAGTAAGTATTCCGGGTGGCTGAAGTTGCCACCATGCAATCTACGGGCGTGCGCGTGAGAAAATCGTGTAAGCCACCGGGCGGCCTGACTTTCCGGTTTAAGTCTCCATAAAAACCAACCGTGGCTGTCCAGCGGCAAAATGTTAGGCAGATTACAAAATCAAAAAAGTTTTTCAGCCGGGTTTAGCAGCCGGCCGTAGTGGTAAATAAACGTCAGAAGACCCTCTGGGCGCATCGGCTTTATTTACTACAGCCAACGCCCGAGGGTTTTTTATTGGGCGGATTGCAGATTACCCTCAGGAACCAGCGGAGAGAGGCGATCGATCATTTCCAGGCGTGGGCGAAGGCGCGGTAGTGGATGGGTTTGGCGTCGCCGAGGGCGCTTTTCAGGCGGTCGAGTTTGGCAGTTGGGGGCGCGTGGTTGGCGGCTTCGACTTTGCGAAAACCAGCGGCGCGCAACATGCCGAGTAAGGCAGGCATGGTCGGTGCCCACCAATTGCTGGCGTCTTTGTTCAGCTCATCGGTTTCATAAAACTCGCAGAACACCGCTTTCTCATAACCGGGAATGACGATAGCCTCGGTCTCGATGATTGCTACCTCTTTCGTCAGCGAGGCGATCTTTTCCAGCGCCACTAACGGGTGTTTCATGTGATAGAGAACGCCGAGAAAAAGAGTGACGTCGAACGTCCCAACTTTGCTCAAATCGGTCGTCATGAAATCAGCATCGATCGATTCGACTTTGCTGTTCAATGCAGAAGCAGCCAGGTCGAAGGCGCGCTTGCCGGGCAGTGCGTCATCGTGCCAGATCTTCAATTGTGATTCGTCGCCGCCACCATCGGCACGATGCTTGAAAAGAGTGTCCATGTCAGAGTGCCAAGCGTGATAATCCATTGCCACCACCCGTGATGCGCCTCTGCGTTCTGCTTCGAAGGAAAAGAAACCGTCCCAAGCGCCGATATCGATCACAGACTTGCCTCGCAAATCCGGAAGCTTCATCAACTCGACTTCGTGAGCGAGCTGTCCTGATCCTTTATGTCCGGGCGTGACGATGCCATTGCCCAAATCGATCGAGTGCCACCAAAATCCGATCTCAGCAACTCGATCCTTGATTGATGGCGCAGAGACATCCGGCATCGGTCAAACTCCATTCTTATTTATTGAACAGCAACTATATCGCAGTGAGGCGATTACGCAGTCAGGCAACGGCTAATTCGGCGAATGAATAGTAAGATCAGTGAGAATTGCGTAATAAGCGGAGAGTCATGAAAGAGCTGCCGTATCTAATTCTGTCGCTGGCAGTGGCGCTGCCCATGCCGGTCTTGGCCGACGGCTATCAAGCATCGGGCACGCAAGGGTATCCGCCAGGACAGATGCAAGGCTATCCGCAGGGTGCCACGCCCTATCCCCAGGGACAAATGCAGGGCTATCCGCAGGGCGCCACGCCTTATCCCCAGGGACAAATGCAAGGCTATCCACAGGGGGCAACGCCTTATCCCCAGGGGCAAATGCAAGGCTATCCCCAAGGCTCGACTCCCTATCCTCAGGGACAGTACGCGCCGCCATACCCGCAACAAAGCTACTCACAGGGCGCTCCCTACCAGCAGGTGCAGCCGCAAGGCGGCGCGCCGTACGCGCAGGCTCCGATGCAAGGCTTCGCCACGCAAAATGCAGCCCCTCCAGCCGAAGGCAATCCTTCTAATGCACCGCAAGAAGGAGAAGCAGCTTCGTCGTCATCCGGCGGTAAAAAGCCCTTCCAACTGGGGGCGGCGGAGAGTCATGTCATTCAGCCAATCCCTCAGGACCTGCAGCAGGGAAAGATTTGGGACGAGAATCTGGTAAATAAGTATCGCCCTGCCCTTGTCTGGGTGCTGATTCCCCCAGCCTTTGCCGGCACGTGGCAATCAAGTACAGCTCACACACTGCAAGAGCAAGTGTTTCAAAACGGGCAGTGGTACCCGCTCAATCTCGGTCCGAAGGGAATCTATCGCAAGAATGCCGAGACAGTCGTGCGCGGATACCAACAAGACGCACGTGGTGGCATCTGGCATTGCATCGGAGCGGAACACGAATCGCGCGTGGCAAGTGAGAAAGTCACTGTCGTCTATATGAAGCGTGGCGTGTCGATGCAGGTCTTGTCGCCGGCCAAGCTCGAGCGATACGTGAGTTCAGTTGCCGTCGAGTACAGTGACAAAGACAACAAAATCAAAAAGAGCTACTACCAGGAAGAACACATGATCCAGACAGTCTCTATGGATGGCCGCCAGTTTCAAACCATGACCGAGGTGACGAAGGGGACCAACCCAAATCAACCAGACACCCACGGCATGATGGAAGAGATCTGCCAGAAGGTGGCCGACTTCCACCCCGTTGATGTGATGAACGGCATAGATCTGAGACAGTCGTTAGCTGATTACCTTCACCTACATCACTTGGACAACTTGATAGTCGGCAACCGAGGCATGGGAGCAGCGGGCGACGGTAATCAGTAAAGCAACCATCGAAACCTCGAATCAGCGCGCCCAGCCCAGGGGTTTCACCCCCAAAATTATGAGAGCGGCTTAAAACTAAGTCCAGCAAGCCTTTCAGCGCCGAGAGGATTGTTAAATTCTTTGCAAAGACGGCAGCATTGGGGCTCAATGATCTGTTAAATTGACACTACTCAGGCCATTGGGCGCGAGCAGCTAACGCTGTGAGCCAAAACTAGTCGCGTTTGACATGGCTGCGGCGTTGTCGGTATGATTGCCGACCGCCCGATTCATGGGTTCGTTTGCATTTGCCAATTTATCGAAAAGCAGGGAGTGACCGTGCCGACCATTAATCAACTGATTCGTCAAGAGAGAGCGAAGGTGACTTACAAGACTAAGTCGCCGGCCCTCAAGTCCTGCCCGCAGCGCAGAGGGGTCTGCACGCAGGTCAAGACAACGACGCCTAAGAAGCCGAACTCCGCACTGCGCAAGATTGCTCGTGTCCGTCTGACAAACGGCATCGAAATCACCGCCTATATCCCAGGCGTCGGACACAATCTGCAAGAGCACAGTGTCGTGCTCATTCGCGGCGGACGTGTCAAAGACCTGCCGGGTGTTCGTTATCACATCGTTCGTGGCGCTCTCGACACCGCCGGCGTCAAAGACAGAATGCAGAGCCGTTCAAAATATGGCGCCAAGCGGCCTAAAGCCGGCGCCGCCGCAGCCGCAGCCAAGAAGAAGTAGACTTTTCATTGGGGATTAAACAGTAATGTCACGCAGAACAGCCGCAGAAAAACGAATTCCAGAGCCAGATCCGGTATACGGCAGCCAACTTGTTAACCGTTTCATCAATAGAATGATGCAGCGCGGCAAGAAGAGCACCGCCCAGCGGGCATTCTACGAATCTCTCAGCCTGCTGAAAGACCGCGCCAAAGGTCAAGAGCCGATGGAAGTCTTCAATAAAGCTGTTAAGAACGTGACACCATTGGTAGAAGTTAAGGCGCGTCGTGTCGGCGGCTCGACCTATCAAGTTCCGGTTGAAGTGAAGCAACAACGAGGCGTCGCTCTCGCTACACAGTGGATCATCACCAACAGCAGAAAGCGCCCAGGCAGAACCTTTGCAGAGCGCCTCTCCGGTGAACTGCACGATGCTTCTAACGGAGCCGGCAACTCAGTGCGTAAGAAAGACGAGACGCACAAGATGGCCGAAGCCAACAAAGCTTTCGCTCACTATCGCTATTAAGCCTGGAAAGGCAAGCTAGCCAAACGTTTTAGGACGAGTGCGCCTGGCAGTATCTGCATCGGCTGCCCTGAGTTAACGCCAGGGGAACCGTTACAAAGTACGTCTGACTGTCACTCGCCAAGGCCATCGTCGCTCGTGTTTGGAGCTTCGTTTGGCAACCCGCATTGCAAGCGGATGTACAAAAACTTTTGCGCGGGAAAAGTACCAGCTCGACGGCGCAAAATCGCAAACAAAAAGTCTCGTTTGTAAAGATACAACGGTGTTTTCAGCACTAAAACTCTGAACAAATTATGAGAACTCAAGAAGGCATGTTATCGTTCTCAGGCTGTCAACAGCCTTTACAAACCGAGTTCAAACACACCGCAACTAACTAAACTAATCTAGAAGGACCTCACCGATGGATACCCTGGCCCGCATAGAAAGGAACCCTATGTCCGTGTCAACAAGGAATACCCCACTCAAAGACATCCGCAATATGGGAATTGCTGCCCACATCGATGCGGGAAAGACCACGACAACGGAGCGCATTCTCTTCTATTCCGGTCTCATACACCGGGTTGGTGAAGTGCACGACGGCACGACGGTCACTGACTGGATGGAGCAGGAGAAAGAGCGCGGCATCACAATCACCGCCGCTGCCATCACCAGCACCTGGAAAGACAAACGCATCAATTTGATTGACACACCTGGACACGTCGACTTCACAGTCGAAGTAGAACGCTCTATGCGCGTTCTGGACGGCGTCGTTATCGTCCTCTGCGCAGTCGGTGGCGTTCAACCGCAAACGCTGACTGTGTGGAAACAGGCCAATCGTTATGAAGTTCCGCGCATGATTCTGGTCAATAAGATGGACAGAACCGGCGCTGACTTTTTCAAAGTCGTTAAACAGATCAAAGAAAACCTCCCTGGGCTCCACACGACCTGGGTCAATGCCCATCCGATCCAACTGCCAATCGGCGCGGAAAGCGGATTCGAAGGAATCATCGATCTGATCGAACGCAAGGCATTCATGTATGAAGACGACGATCCGCTCGGCAAAAAAGTGCGCGAGACGGCTGTTCCCGACAACATGCGCGAAGAAGCCGAAGAGTATCGCCAAAAGTTGGTCGATTCGATTATCGAAACCGATGATGAATTGATGACAAAATATCTGGAAGGCGCTGAATTCACAGTGGACGAGCTCAAGCGCACGCTGCGCAAAGCAGTTTGCGACAACAAAATCGTTCCGATCTTGTGCGGCTCCGCCTTCAAGAACAAAGGCGTTCAACCGTTGCTCGACGCCATCATCGATTACTTGCCGTCGCCTGAAGACGTCAAATCGATCAAGGGCTGGGCTCCAAACGGTGAAGAATCGTCCCGTGGACCGGATGAAAACGAGCCGTTCTCGGCTCTGGCGTTCAAAGTAATGAACGACCCGTTCGTCGGCAAATTGACCTTCTTGCGCGTATACAGCGGAAAGCTCGCTGCCGGCTCATACGTGATGAACAGCACCAAAGGCAAGCGCGAGCGCATCAGCCGCCTGGTTCAGCTGCAAGCTGATCAGCGCACCGATGTGCACGAAGCGTTCGCCGGCGACATCGTCGCCGCCGTCGGTCTGAAGGACACCACAACTGGTGACACTCTCTGCGCCGACAGCGCTCCTATCATTCTCGAAGCGATGAACTTCCCTGATCCCGTTATCTCGGTGGCCATCGAACCGAAGACCAAAGCCGACTCGGATAGACTGGGCGTTTCGCTCGGTCGCCTGGCGGAAGAAGATCCGACCTTCAAGGTCAGAGTCGACCAGGAAACAGGCCAGACGATCATCGCCGGTATGGGCGAACTGCACCTGGAAATCATCGTCGATCGCTTGCTGCGCGAGTTCAAAGTAGAAGCAAACGTCGGCAAACCGCAAGTGGCATACCGCGAAACGATTCGCGGCAAGGCACGCCAGGTCGGCGAATGCATTCGTCAGTCGGGCGGTCGCGGTCAGTACGGTGTTTGCGAACTCGAGTTGGAGCCGCTTCCGGCTGGCACTGGTTTCGAGTTCGTCAACAAGGTCGTTGGCGGCGCCATTCCGAAGGAATACATTCCGGCGGTGGAAAATGGTGTGCGCGACACATTGGTTGGCGGAGTCCTGGCTGGCTATCCGATCATCGACGTCAGAGTGACGCTCGTCGACGGCAAATACCACGCAGTCGACTCATCGGAAATGGCATTCAGAACGGCTGGTTCTATCGGCTTCAAGGAAGCCTTCATGAAAGCCAAGCCGATCCTGCTCGAGCCGTTGATGAAGGTCGAGATCGAAGTACCGGAAGAGTACGTCGGCGACGTTATCGGAGATATCTCCAGCCGTCGCGGCAAAGTCGAAGGTATGGAAACCAACGATCACCTTTCGAAGGTGCGCGCCACGGTGCCGCTGGCCGAAATGTTCGGTTATGCCACCAACGTGCGCAACAAGACACGCGGACAAGGCACGTTCGTGATGGAGTTCTACCACTTCGAAGAAGTTCCGCCCAACATCGCCGATCAGGTGATCACGCACGGAGCAAAATCGAAGTAGTTCGAGCCAATCAAGCAATTATCGAGCCCGGCTTCACAGCCGGGCTTTTGCTATTTGCTGGAAGCCTGGATGCAATCTGCCAGAAGCAGCTTCATGTTTGCCAGAAGAGGGTGGTCGGGACCGATCGCTTTTTCTGCGCGTGGAACCACCTTGGTGAGCAGATCAGCCGCCTCTTCATAACGATGCAGCTGCGAATAAGTAGCACCCAGATGCAGTGCGGCCTCCGCCAATCCTTCTTCATTCGGCGGTTGGCTGTTTTCATTGAGAACAAGAATGCGCTCGAAAAGCTCACGCGCCTTCTCTAACTGTCCGCTGATCAAACACGACATGGCCATGCATCGAATCTCGGCGATGAACTGTGGCGCGTTGCCGCCGAGCAACTTCTCGCGATAAGGCAGAACGCTCTCGAAGAGCTTTACGGCTGCCACGAAATCGCGGCACATCATGCACGACATTCCTAATTTGACGATGATGCCGGATGTGGTATCACTCTCCAGTCCGTTTGCTTTTTCACTGATGCGCAGCGCGCGTTCAAAATACCTGCGCTCGAGAATATGATTTTCAAAAACTTGTGCTTCCAGATCGCCGCAGGTAAGAAGAAGCGGAATAAGGTCTTCGGAATCCGCACCAACAGCCGTTTCTCTTAAGCCGAGCGCGCGAGCATACAGTCGCTTTGCCGCCTCGACATTTTCGAATTGGAGATAAGCTTGGGCAAGTTTCGCCAGATTTGCCGACATGCCTAAACTGTTTTCTTGGATCGCCAGAGACTTCTCGTACAGCTTGTCTGCCTCCGATTTGCCTTGCACATCCATCGTCACAGCCAAATCGTAGTGAGCTTGTGCTCTATACGGATGCGTGTCGTCCAGCAATGCTTCTGCCACTTCGATGGCGCGCTGGTCGAATTTCTCCGATAGATCGAACTTCGCGTCCAGGCTCATAACGCGACCCGCATTGCAGAGCAATTCGATGATCGAAGTCACGTTTTCCTGCAGCTCGCCATCCTTTTTCAACAGCGTGTACGCCCGTTTAAACATGGCGTCAGCGTCAGAATGCTTCGATTGCAACTCCTTCGCCAGCGCCGACGCAAGCAGATTAATACCGAGCGCGGCATCATTGGGGGTACCGCCTTTCTCGCGCTCTGCCGCAGCTTGAGCATAGAGTGCTTCAGCTTCACCCGACTTTGCCGACATGACTTCGAGCCGCACATCGAGCGGCTGCGAATCAACGACTAACGCACGCACCGCGTCGGACAACTGCTGCAGAGCTTGCGATTCCAGTTTGGCTACATCTGCGATTTGATTGGAATTTGACATGAGTCACCGAAAGTTGGGCGAAATGATTGGTAAGCAGGCAAGCATAGCAAGCCAACCATCAGTATGTTCCCCTGGCGGAGCGCTTCATCACCTGACGAATTCTGGCACAGTTCAGGAGCGAACCCTAGTAAAGAGGGTAAACTCGCTAATGTTTACGAATCGGTCATCCTGGAGTTTTATGAAGTATCTGCATTCAGGCTACGTCCTCTTTTGCGAGCACGCCGAACACGAAGAGAATGGGCGCATCGACGCCAAAGGTCTCTTCGATCTGTTCGTCGGTAAAGAGCTGCCGATGAAGATGAACTGCTACGTCGTAATTGGTTTTGGAACGCCGTATGAAAGGCGCCAGTACAAAGGCATCGTCACCATTGAAAACCCGGAAGGCAAAGAGATTCTTAAGCAGGAGTTCAACGCCAACGACCCCAACGACATCTTCAAGGGGCATTATCTGTTTCAGGCCAATGCGACGCTCGATAAAGAGGGTTTGTACCTGGTCAAAACAGTTTTGTTGAACTGGCAAGACGAGCCATTGTGGGATCTCGAACGCAAATTTTGGACAATGATCGAAGGCGATGGGCCGCCGGATCCGTAAGTATCAATCAGAGACATTTCAGCGCGTCGCTGCAAGCGACCCTACGGTGCCTGGTGTAAAACGGGCATAACCAGCCGTTGCGGAGCAGAAGGAAACGTGAACGCCTAGCTTATTTCGGTGGGAAATGACTGGGCGTCAATTTCGGGGTTTCCAGACTTCCTAAAAGAAACGAATAACCAAATCCAAAAAACGCAATCGGTGCGGGATGACTGATGCGAAATCCGAATTGCAAATCGACTTGATTTCTGCGATTGGGTCGGTAAGCGGCGCCGAAGTGAACGAGATTGGACATGTGCCCGTACTGAAATAGATCGCCGACATATTCTACAAACACATTTCTCTGGCGCCCCCAGGATCTATTCAGTACCAGGCTGTTCTGCCAATCGAAATTGCGTCTGCCATCGACACCGGTCGGATCGAACAACGATTCCATTCCTTCAATGTCCCAACGTTCATTAATCGCTTGCGAAAACGGAAATTTGATAAAACCGTCGACACGCCGCGATTCATTTGAAAAGCCGGTAGGAATGGCAACGTAAGGATTGACCGCAATCTGAAATTTCGTCGGTGCAAGCGGACCCAGTCTGTATTTGAAGCCGGATTGCATATTTTGAAAGCCGGTTTGTTTTTGCGTCACCGCGGCGCGGGAAGGATTGAGCGTAACTGCTTCGCCTGTGAAAAAATTCGGCGTGTTGTAGCGCAGCTCCAATCGACTAGCGATACCCAAACGAATCAATGTTTCCGGGAAATCAAACGCTCCGGTGTGATCGGCGAACGATTGCTGAAACCCATTTTCTTGCAGCCACAATCCTTTAGGAACATTGACACTCGAATCAGCAATGTGCGGGCGATCCGGATCGATCCAGTAGTCTTCTTCGATCTGAATCG
Organism: Planktothrix sp.; assembly: GCA_036703195.1. Taxonomy (GTDB): domain Bacteria; phylum Cyanobacteriota; class Vampirovibrionia; order Obscuribacterales; family Obscuribacteraceae; genus DATNPN01. The sequence continues at coordinate 608,477 of DATNPN010000005.1, forward strand.
TTTTGAGATTTGGATTTATTGATTGTGTTGCTGGTGCGATGGGGGGCTTGAGAGCGGGCGAACCTGGCGTCGTTTTTGACTGCTGCGCCGGTGTTGTTGTCTGCTGCGCGGGCTCTCCGGTCTGTTGGGTGGCCGGCATTGTTGTCGCCGGCCGGGGTTGTTGCTCGACTGCGTGTACTGATTGCAGGTTTTGATCGGCAGCATCAACTTTGGCACACAGAAACGCTGTCGCCAAAAGCGACAGAGATGCTGTGATTATTGATTTGCCTACCCGATACATTTGCATCCAAAAAAGAGCCAGATCTTCGTAAAAACCAAGCGCACTAAAGTGGCATGGATTTACGAAGGTCTGGCTCTCAGAGATTGCTGGAATTCTGCTCGCGGAGCGGATGCATTGGCGCATCAGTATGTCGATATCCGCGAGACCGCTTGATAAGCGGCAGGGCTACTCCCCTTACGTCAACAAAAGTATATCAAAGTCCCGCCATTGTTGGATCCGTAAGATGTGGCGGATCACAAAGTGATCACGCCTGCCTGGTATCAATGGTTGTGTGGCAAATTGATTGACACAAGAGAGTGAGTTTTTCAAAGAAGCTGAGTCAAAGCTATTTTCAGATTCGTCTACTGCTGCTCGCTGGCGACGGTTGTCTAGCACCAAGTTTTTCGTTTTCGCTTAACGAGAGACCACCATGTGTGCGCCGCGATTAAGACTCGTCAGTTCTAAATGCTTGTTGCGACTTGAAGCTGAGCCGGATCCAACCGCCGGAACTTTGCGTCTTACTTTTGGTCGCAGTTATCGCAAGCCGGAAGCAAATGCATGGAGACCCAGATGAAGCAAAACAACCTGCCAAATCGCATACAATCAGTCCGCTTGTTGCTTGTACTATCCACCATCGCGATTAGCTCGGTAGTTGCGATAGGACCGACAGTTGCGGCAAGTCCACAAACGCGACTGCCATGGACTGAGTACGCGAACAGAGCAGATGGATTGCTGAATGTTGGCAAGCTGAAAGAGGCGGAAAGATACTATCGGCAAGCCTTGCGAGCTGCCGAAGGTACCCCTGATAACATCCCTGCTATGGCTCTCTGTCAAAACAAATTGGCAAATGTCTTAGCACTGCAGGACAAAACGGCTGAGGCAGTCGAAACCTACCGGAAATCACTTGCTTTGCTGGCACGAGACCATAAGCTCAGCAGCAGGAAACTGCGATTGAAAACGATTATCGCCTTGGGTTCGATTTACGAGTCTGTCGGCGACCATGCCTCTGCCGCTCAACTTTACCGAATCAGCTTGGCGCAGAGCGAAAAAGAAGCTGGTCCTTACGATCCAGCGCTAGCAGGACGGTTGAAAAATCTCAGTCATCTGGCTATACAAACTTCAAAAACAGGGAAGCAGCCTGGTAGCATGTCTGAGCTTGCTGTGTCATCCGATCTCGATGCAAGCGAAAGAATGGCAAAGATGATAGCTTCTCGAAAGAACACTGACCTCATAAACAACAATGATCAGACAGATGCAAATCTCCTCTCCGAATTTCGCAAGCAAATTCTCGACACGCGTTCCGGGGTTCGAGTCTGTGGCAAAAACCAGTCTGCTAAAAGTCTCTCGAAATTGTCCGTAGACATGTAGTTTGAGATCACTTCAAACCTTCAGGTGCATCGTGGGCTCTTTTCGACTCTTGAACTATTTTATCTGGACAATTCTGCTGTTCACGTTTACTAGCGCCGCATATTCAGCGGAGCAGTCATGGAGAAAATGGCAGGCAGACGGCGACGTGGATTTGAGCCAGCAAAAGCTTTTGCAGGCGGAGAACTGTTATAGGGCGGCACTGCGTGATATCGATCATCAAACGCACACCGATGACGAACTCGATACATGCATGCAGAAGCTTGCATCCACGCTGACGTTAGAGGACAAAACTGAAGCTGCAGTGGTTATTTATCAGCGCACATTGCGTGCATTAGAGAAGCAGTACGGCAAGGACAGTCCGAGGGTGACGCCCATACTTTTTGCGCTGGGCTCAATATATGAGGCAGCCGGCGATCACGGGCTGGCGATGAACCTTTACCGGCGCGCCCTGGCGATTAGCGAGAAAAGTTTTGGCCGATTCAGCCCTGCAGCGGCAAAATCGCTGCACTATCTTGGTCGAACCAATTTTGCAGTGGGTCACATTGACGAAGCGGAGCGCAATTACAAATCATCGCTATCGATCTTGGTCAACCAACCAAGCCTGGCGTCCAGCAATGAATTGGAATCGCTGCTGAGCGATTACCAAGATTTATTGCGAAAAAAAGAAAATACCGATTCGACTTTGCTATCAGATTTTGAGAAAGACATTCTCGCCAAACATTCGGATGTGACAGTCTCAACAGCACCCGTCGATGTTGGTCAGTCAGCTTTTCAAAGACAGATTTCCGCCCGCATCGAAAAAACGCAAAGCGGATCCGTCAACGAACAACAGCAAGTGCTGCTGCGTGGATACAAAGAGCCCTTCACCGGAACCGCGCTCGCACCAGCTTACGAAAATATGTCAAACACGCTGAGCAATCAGCAAACCTTCAAGGAGCAAGAGCAGCACTTTCAGAAGATGATTGCCATCGACATCAAAACGCTCGGCCCCACTCATCCGACAGTAGCGGATGATCTGATCGGGTTGGCCACTCTCTACATTGCAGAGCATCGCTACGCCGATGCAAAACCGCTTCTCGAAAAAGCACTCCCCATTTACCAAAATGTGTACGGAGTGGACAACCTACTCGTCTCCAATACGAGAGCGACTCTGGCGTCCGTATATAGAGAGTTAGGAATGACGGACGAGGCATCCAACATTTACAGCAACGTGTTCAGCAGTGCTCAACTCGCACTCAAACCGAATGATATGGAGACTTCTCGCATCCTCAACGACCTGGCACATCTTTATTATCGGCAGGGTAAGCTGCAAGATGCGTGCACCGTTTACCAGTGGGCCCTGGCCAGCACGGAGGCGGCAGCAGGCAAGGGCAGCCCCCTCGTGGCAGCGTGCCTCACCGACTATGCAAATGTCCTATCCGCTTTAGGACGCATTGCTGAAGCCAATGAGGCCCAGGCGCGCGCCCTCTTGATTCTGGCAAAGTCACCACACTAAACTGTCAAGACGTTGCGATGTCAGAAGCAGTCGGAAAGGTCAATGCTCTTCCCAGGGGCGACCGCGGTTCGGATCGACGTGACCATTTAATGTGTACGGAACGGGTGTTCCGTTAAATGGCTCGACGGAAAAGCCACCGTTGCTTGTCAGGTCAATTTTGTCCGGTGCCCAATCGCCAGTGATCTCATGATGAGGCTGTAGCGACTCGGCAAATCGCCCCTTCAACCCAACCGCTTTAACAGACGACTCCCTCAGCTCACCGCCACTGGCTTCAACACTCTTGTCTTTCTTTTTGGCAGCCGCTCCGAGGTGCACCTCTGACTGCTTAGACTGCGAAGCGCGTGCTGTTCGATCGTCCAGATCCCTGAACGAATGTTTTTCCAGGCTCTCGTCTCGAAAGCTGGAGGCGTTGAACTCCGAGCCATTGAAGCGTCCGTGGTCGCTGGGTGACGGCTCAGCATGAACGGCGCTTGTCGACAACGTTGAGAGGCAGCAAAAAACAAGCGACAATCCGACAGATCCCGACCAATAGTGGTTGTGGCGGCAATCTCCGTGGAGCACAAAATGACAGCGATTTATTTGCTCAGTCACGTATACGATAGACTACATTGTGTATAATCAACACCGGTAACAATGGTCCGGCGCCAGCACGATCGTAGCACCTCTAAACCAGGGACACGACAATGCTTGGAAATCTTTCCATTTAGCTGGCGATGAAGATCACAACGCGATCTCTTTTCGCGATTAGCATGATAGTCGTGTTTCAAACACGGCGGGCGCCATGTTTGCAATTGCATGGACATGAGTGTGTTTTCCAACAATAGAACGGGCCGACTGTCTTCGCGCTCAATCACTAGAACCGCTTGCAGACTGAGCTTACTCGCTGCCAGCTGTCTGGTTTTCCTAATTTGCCAGCTTTCACCGCCGGCTGCTTTAGCTTCCGGAAGGGAGGTGCCAATCCCTGATGTACAGTTTCAGCCGATTCACCCGACTAAGGCGATAACAATAAAAGAGGCGGTAGACATCGCTTTGCGAAACTTTCCCTCCATTACCGAGAGAATTTTCAAAGTGCGGGCGGCGATGGCAAACATCAGCCTGGCCAAGACTCAATACCTTCCCAACCTTAACGCAGACATTCAAGAATCAGCCGTGACGAGCAACCGTGTCGCGTCCGTCGTGATGAACAACGTGTCAGGGTTTGATACTGTGCCCGTCGACACCGGTCCTTCGGCTACGCATATGAGCATGAAGCCGCTGGCGAACAACCTGCAAGGTCTCAACTTCAACTGGCTTCTCGTCGATTTCGGACTACGTCACGCCAACGATGACTTCGCTCGAGCAGACGCCCGGGCGGCAAGAGCGGATCTGCGGCTGACGAAGCTAGATGTCGCTTATGACGCGGCAGATGCGTACTTGCAGGCAGTGGCGGCCGAGCAAGTTATCAAGTCGGCACAGGCGGCCCTCAACCGCATGCAAGCCGCTGATGTGATTGCCAAAACGCTTGTTGCACAAGGCCTTCGTCCTGGCGTTGACGCAGCCAATCTTGACTTCGATGTCTCTCGCTCGAAGATTTCGGTAATTAAAGCCGATAAAGAGATCAAGTTAGCACTAGTTGACCTGGCGGAGAAAATCGGCTTGGCCAACTCCGACATAGAGATTGTTTCAGACCCACTGATACGGGGGCCGCTCGAGACAGAGACACAACCGTTCGGTCCATTCAACCTGAGCTCTCACCCGTTGGCTGCGCTCAAAACAGCGGAGGTAGAAAGGTGGAAGGCAAAATTGCAAGTTTTGAACCATGCTTACTACCCACACCTATGGCTCAACTCTTCCATCTGGGGACGAGGCAGCGGCGAGCCACGCAGCATAAATCCTATACCGTCCGTGGCAGGAGGCGTTTTACCTCAGACTTTCAACTACATGGCCGGCTTATCGCTCAGCATGCCTCTGATGGAGTACTTTCCTTTGCGAGAGGAGAAGAAAATCGCTCTTAATAATGCTTATGCGGCCAAAGCGAGCTTCGACCTTGCTATTCAGATTCTGGAGCAGAAAGATGTAAGAGCGAGAGTGCTTTTGACCGAAGCACAGCGAGTAGCGGAGGAGACACCAAAGATGGTGCACGCTGCTCAAGCGCGCGAGATCAAAGAAGTTAAACGGTATCAGACAGGGCTTATCGACATGGTCGGAGTGGCTGAAGCGGAGAGGATTCTGGCCGATTCAGAAGTGGAGAATTCGCTCGCTCAGATCGAGCTTTGGCGTTCAATACTCTCCCTCTCTTATGTGCAAGGCGATCTGAAGCCGTTTTTGCAGCTTGTATCAATTGCGGAGAGCAACCGGGGACTGCCAATCGGCGGAGCAGAATCAGGCGTGCCGCCCATAAGCATTCTTCCCGAAAGTAAGTAACGGAGACCATCGTAAATGTGGGTTATTGCCCTGGCAATGAAGCGACCGATCAGTATCGTCTCGGCGTTACTGAGCATAGTGTTGATCTCAGTGCTGGCGATTTCCAGCATGAAGCGCGACATCTTCCCGGATCTCAAAATTCCCGCCATTTACATCATCCAGGGCTACGGCGGCATGTCGCCCGAGCAGATGGAGGGTTACATCACATCGACCTACGAGCTGTTCTTTCTTTACGTGCCCGGCATAGAGCACATCGAGTCCCGCTCTATCCAAAACGTGGCGTTGATCAAGGTATATTTTCAACCGGACACGGACATGGCGAGCGCGATGGCGGCCGTAGTGGCCATGGCAAACCGCGCTACCAGCCTGATGCCCCACGGGACGTACAACCCTTTTGTCTTGAGGTTTGACGCGGGCAGCTTGCCGGTCGGACAGTTAGTGTTGTCGTCTCAAACAAGGCCTGTCAAAGAGCTGGAAGACTTTGCTTATGTTCGAATCAGACCGATGTTGGCGACAGTTCCGGGTGCGGAAGCGCCACCGCCATTCGGTGGCAACATTCGCTCCATTGTGCTCAACGTCAACGCAGACAAGCTGCGGCAGTACAATATCTCCGGCGATGAAATAATCAAGGCCCTGGAATCGGGCAACTCTGTTCTACCTTCGGGCAACGTGAGAACAGGCGACTACTTGCGCATCGCCCCAGTTAATACCGACCTTCCCGATATTCATCAACTCGATTACATGCCGATCAGAACCGGGCATGGCGCCCAGATATTCCTCAAGGATATCGGCACGATCGAAGACTCCTCGGATATTCTGGCTGGATATGCTCTTTTCCAGGGAAAGCGCACTGTGTATATCCCGGCGGTCAAACGTGCCGATGCGTCTACGGTGTCGGTTGTGGACGCTTTGAAACAGGCATTGCCGCGCATGCAAGCGGTGCTGCCGCCAGATGTCACCATCAGTTATGAATTCGATCAATCCAAGTATGTCCGCGAAGCGATCAATGATGTGTTTCACGAAGGGTTGTTAGGAACTTTGCTGCCGGGTTTGATGATTCTTCTGTTCTTGCGGGATTGGCGCAGCACGATCATAGTCGTCACTACTATTCCGCTGTCGCTTCTCACCGCCATAGTCTGCCTCTGGATGACGGGACAGACGATAAATATTCAAACGTTGAGCGGTCTGGCTCTCTCAATCGGTATTCTCGTAGACGAAGCGACCGTTAATATCGAAAATATACACAGTCACCTGGCCTCCGGCGCACCAAAGAATCAAGCTATTTTCGACGCTTGCGTCGAGACAATGGTGCCCCAGCTCCTGGCCATGTTATCGGTGGTGGCAGTATTTATTCCCTCGTTTTTTATGGTCGGCATCACGCGCCAACTTTTCATTCCTCTCTCTCTGGCGGTTGGTTTCGCCATGGTAGCGTCAACTATTTTGGCGTCAACGCTAGTGCCAATCATGTCAGCTTGGCTTTTGAAATCGCACGAACACGATGAAGCGCACGAGCACAAACCTGATTTTCTAGATCGGTTGAAGAACACACTCGATCACTTTATAAAGACGATCTTGCCGTTGCGCATGGTGATTGTGCCCGCCTATCTGGTGCTTTGCGTCATTGCCATTCTGGCTCTCTATTTTGCCATCGGCAAGGAGCTATTTCCGGCATCGGGCAGCAGTCAATTCAGATTGAGAATCACCGCACCGACCGGCATGCGCGTCGAAGCTCTGGAAAAACGAGTTTTGACGACCATCGCTGAAATCAGAAAAGAGGCGGGACCGGACAATCTGGAAAAGACGCTCGGATATGCCGGACAGCAACCACCGATGTTTCCCATCAGTTCGGCATTCTTGTGGACGAGTGGTCCACATCAGGCGGTGCTGGATGTGCAGTTGCGTGAAGCAGCAGGCATCAATATGCCGCTGTTCAAAGATCACTTGCGCCAGCGCTTATCTAAAGCACTGCCGGACACAAGGTTTTCATTCGAGCCGGGCGACCTGGTCAGCCAGATTATGAACCTGGGGTCGCCGACACCAATCACGGTGCAAGTGATGGGGCACGACCTGATCGCCGACAAACTGTTCGCCGAAAAGATTTACACCGAGATGAATAAAATCTCCGCTCTGCGCGATCTGCAGTGGGGACAGGCGCTCGATTATCCCTCCTGCCAGATAACAATCGACCGTGAACTAGCAGGACAGCTGGGATTGACAGCCAAAGAGATCGGTATGTCGCTACAGCCGGCGATATTCTCGAGCCGGTTTGTCCACCTCAGTCTGTGGCGCGATCGCACCAGCGGATTTTCGTACCAGGTACAGGTGCAGGTCCCCCAAGACCAGATAAGATCGAAGGATGACATAGAAAACTTCCCCACGATGTCCAGTGAACGCAAGGAGGAGATGCGGACTAGAGCTGAGGATCAGGATGAGGATAATAATGTCGACCGGATGTATCCGGGCAACCATACGAGAAGACGGCAACATCCTTTGATATCGGATGTGGCGTCGGTGCAGTACGGCGTAACGACCGGCGAATTTGACCGCTACAACATGATGCGCATGGTCTCCCTTACAGCGAACATCGCAACGAATGACCTGGGCAGTGTGGGCGACGCGGTGAAAGCCGCGGTACAGCGTGTGGGCGACCCGCCTCGGGGCGTATTCGTCGAGGTGACGGGTCAGACGCCTTTGCTGCATGATACCTTCAATCACCTTCTCAGCGGCTTGGGTCTGGCTGTCGTGGTGATCACTCTGATGCTGCTTGCCTATTTCCAGGCACCACGCGTGGTACTGATCGTGATGTCGACGACGCCCGCTATTCTCCTGGGTGTTTTAACTTTCCTATTCATAACGGGGACAACTCTCAACGTGCAATCGTTCATGGGAGCGATCATGTCGGTAGGGGTTGGCATCGCCAACGCTATTCTGCTGGTAGTGTTTGCCGAGGAAAACCGGCGCGGCGGAATGGCAGCAGACGAAGCCGCCATTCATGCTGCCCAGAGCCGGATGCGACCGATTCTCATGACCTCCATCGCCATGATCGCCGGGATGATTCCGATGGCGCTCAGCGGGGGTCAGAGCGCGCCCCTAGGAAGAGCCGTAATTGGCGGGTTGACCATGTCGACTATATCGGTTCTCACACTTCTTCCCCTCGTGTTTACAATCATTCAACGAGGTGCACCACTGTCGTCTCCCTCTCTTCACCCGGAAGATGTGGACCATTGACCTGAGCAAGTTATTCGCGATCGATACTGGTACGAATGAGCAAAGAAAATGACTAAGTATAATTTGAATCGTAAATCACTACTTCTGCTTCTCTGTCTTGTGCTGATCGGGGCACTTGGCGCGTTCGGCTGGCAGTGGTGGCACGGCAGGAAAGAGTTGGAGGCGACAGTGCGTCAGCTCCCCAAGGTCCCGGTTGTCGAGGTCACATCAAAGACTCTATTTCGAGAGGATCAGTTGCCCGGTGAGATAGAAGCATACCAGGATGTATTGATTTATCCGAAAGTTCGTGGCTTTATCAAATGGATCGGAGTCGACCGTGGCTCAGTGGTGAAAAAGGATCAGTTGATGGTGACCATGTACGCTCCGGAGTTTTTGGCGGAGCGCAACGAGGGTCTAGCTAGAGTCGCCGGCGCCAAGGCGTCCATTGCAGCGGAAGAATCGAAGCTGCAAGACGTAGAGGCAGACCTGAAAAAGAGACAGGCAAATTTGCTCGCCGATGAATCTACCTATCAACGGGTGGTAGCCGCATCAGAAACGCCCGGTGTTATAGCCGACAACGATGTCGTGCAATGGGCAGAAACGGTGGAGCAAGACAAACAGGACGTCAACACACTGATCAAACGAGTTAACGCCACCGATCACGAAGTGTCCGTTCGCAAACAAGAGTTGGAGGCGTACACGAAGGCATTCGAAAACCGGGCCGACTTCGCATCGTATCTCGAATTGCGAGCTCCGTTCGACGGCTACGTTACGGAAAGACAGTTGCACGTGGGCAGCTTCGTCGGACCGGATGGTAGTGGTGCCTATCCGCCCATCTGCCGGGTAAAGCAGCTGGATTTGCTGCGCATCATAGCGCCCGTGCCTGAACGCGATACATCAGGTGTGGTGGCAGGCTCCGAAGTAAAATTTTCCGTGTCATCTTTTCCAGGCAAACGATTTAGCGGAACAATCGCGCGTATAAGCAACAGTTTGGATAAAGCCACCAGAACGATGCCAGTGGAGCTAAACTACTTCAATCCGAATTATCAGATCCTGCCGGGAATGTTCTGTCAAGTTTACTGGCCGACAAGACGACACACCTCCTCGATGTTCGTACCGCTTTCCGCCGTCGTCACCACACCGATCGATACTTTCGTTTGCAAAATCAACAAGGGCGTGGTCGAGTGGGTTTCCGTAACCAAAGGACAGATCATGAATGGGATGGTGGAAGTGTTTGGCGCACTGCATGACGGAGATTGGGTGGCGAAAGAGGCAAGTGAAGAGTTGCAAAACGAGTCGAAGGTCAAACCCGTGACTGCGAGTTAGCAGGTTCGAGTCAGTTGCACCGCGGTCAAGCACTATGTTCGATGGGGGAATTGAGCAGTAAATACTGTCCCGACATTCAATTTGCTGGAGACGCTGACTTTGCCACCATGCGCTTCCACAACTGACTTAACTATCGACAATCCTAAACCGGTTCCACCTTGTTCCCTGGCGCGCGAGGACTCTACTCGGTAAAAACGTTCGAACACATGCTGTATGGACTCCTCCGGTATGCCGATGCCACTATCAGACACCTCGATCGAGGTTGTTGTTGCATTAGATTGTCCGTTGACAGAGATTGTGCCCCCATTGGCGGTGCAGCGGATCGCGTTATCTAGAAGATTGGATAGCATCTGTTGCAGGGCATCTGAATTGCCCAACAGTTCTAGATTTGGTCGTACACTTACCTGCAGTTTTATTCCTTTATTCGCGGCCGCTGACTGAAAGTCGCTACAGACCTGAAGGACGAGCGCAGTCAGATCCAATGTCGAGTAACGCAACTGCATACCGGGACTATCCATAGTGGCCAGAATGAGAAGATTGGAGGAAAGGTATTTCAGTCGTGCAACGGCTCGATTGATTTTTTCCACTATGCGCACATTGGCGTCGTCGCTCGCCAGAACGACCTCCAGTGTTTCGACGCTAGCAGAGATAATCGAGACAGGCGTGCGCAATTCATGTCCGGCATCATCAACAAACCTTCTCAGCACTCTGAAGTTTTCAGATATAGGCATCACGGCTTCGCCACAGAAGATGTAGCCGGCCCAGCCGGCAGTGAGAGCGACCACCGGAATAAGCGCGAGCATGGTCATCAAAAAATGAATGAGCGCCTCGTCGGTTCGCTTAGCATCAACCTGTATCTGCAAAAAGCCGGCGTTCTGGACGGCGATGAACTTAGAGCGAAAATCATGCGCAAACTGAAGTCCGGCTTGCTCGCAACGACCATCCGTCAATCTCGGCACGCCTGATATTCCATACGCTTCCAGAAGCTTGCCGTCTTTGTCATAAAGTTGAACAACATGTTGAATCTGCAAATTTTGCGAACGAGCGTTTGTTTCCCAGTCACGGAGTGACAGATGGCCGTTTTCAATTTTAACAGCCGGCTGGATCTCGGCGATCAGTCGCTTGATGTTCGAGTCGAGCGAGAGATTCAGACTGGAAGACGACACTAATATGGCCAGGGCGATTGTGATTAGATAGATAAACAGCGAGATAGAGACGAACGAAATAGTCAAACGCTTGCGCAGAGCTTTGATTGGAAGCTCTTCGGAGTCCAGAAGCCGCGTCTCACGCAGACCGGTAGATTTCTTCACTTCAATCATGCAATAAGCACCGGTTTGTACGCCGAATTATATCGCTTTTTTCGAGCATAAGAGCCGCATGTGCCGTCCAACCTTGATCACAGGTGGATCACAATCCCAGGTTACAAGTTATACTGGTATCTTTTAGCGGGAGCTGCAAATTAGAAATGGCGAAGATTTTAATCGTCGAAGATGAAGTAGACCTCGCTGAGCTGATGGCCAACTGGCTACGCAAAGAGCAGCATCTGGTTGAGCTCGTGTTTCACGGCGAAGACGCATTGCAGATGGTCCAGATAAATCATTACGACTTGATGATTCTGGATCTGATGCTGCCGGGACTCGATGGCTTGGAGATCTGCCATCGCTACCGAGCAGGACGAGGCGCCATGCCGATCTTGATGGTCACGGCCAGATCGTCGGTGCGAGACAAAGAGATTGGGCTCGATCTCGGCGCGGACGATTACCTGACAAAACCGTTCGACTTGAAAGAGTTAGCAGCTCGAGTGCGCGCCATGCTGAGACGGGGCGACAGTAAAGGCGACCGTTATTGCATCGGCGATGTCGTTATAGAGTTGGGCAAACACCGAGTGGAGAAAAACGGTGTCGAAACACGTCTTCTGCCGCAGGAGTATCGACTGCTGGAGTTTTTCGTGCGCCATCCTCAGCATGTCTTCAGCGCCGAACAACTTCTGGAGAGCGTTTGGGAATCAGACAGCGTAGCAGTCGATTCGGTGCGCGGACATATCCAGCGCATAAGGAAAAAACTCGATACGCCTGGAGCAGAATCGATAATTTCAACTGTGCACGGGCTGGGCTACAAGGTCGATGCAAGTCGCTGCTAAGACTAAGGTCCCTCGGTCAAGCGCTCTTTCAAGCTCAGTTTTTGCACGTAATCAGGATTGCTGGGGGCGCTGCTGATCAGCTTCTTGCAACGTTCGAGCATGATCATCGTCGGCTTGTCGTGGGGCACCATTCGCAGACTGGTTGCGAACAGTTGCTCGGCTTCGTGCACGCGCCCTTCTTCCAGAGCAGCACGACCCTGTTTGAATAGCGCCATCGCTTCTTCCAAAGCACCCGGCATTGAACCCTCCCATGGCAGCAGCTCATACACCGACTGGGCATTTTCGCGGCGACCCAACTTCAATCTGTCGATTTCGCGCACCTCGAATGTTTCATCGACTAAAGTTGCTGTAGCCGGTCCGATAATGAAGGTCGTGCCGAAGCCAGGATTCAGCGATTCTAGTTCGACCGCCAGGTCTACAGCCGAGCCCAGGGCCCCATACTGAGTCAAGCTGGTATCACCGGCGGCGGCATTAATGGTGCCGCAAATCGACTCACCGGTATTGATACCACAAGTAAAGTTGAATCCGGCAACCGCCGATTCGCCGCTGTCATGCAGCTCAAACAACCGTTTCCTCATGGCTAAGGCACAATCAGTGGCCATTTTCGCCTGCTTTTCTTCAGCCATGGCGATGGGCGCTCCCCAGATGGCGATAATGCCGCAATTCCATATTCGCTCGACCAGTCCGTTGTAGTCGCCTACGCACGACATCATCACAGACAGGCAGGCATTGAGCCGTTGCATAACCGCCTCGGCAGATTCTTCGTTCTTCTCGCCGAATCCTCGCATCTGACAGGCGAGTACAGTGACGGTCATCCGTTTGCCTTCCAATCCCAACTCGGCCAGCAATTTGCGCTCGATCTCCTGGGCCAACGGTTTGGCGGCCAGCGAGCGGAATATTCTGATGCGCTTGCGCTTCTCTCGCCGGGCGAACGAACGTGAATCAGCCACCACGAGCAACCAGGAAGGAAACGCGACATAGGCTATCGGCACCACCACCGGTACCAGTGTGTGCAGGCAGATAAAACTGAACGTGGCGCCCGCTAGCCAGCAAACCGAAAAGGCCACCACCAGTCCGAGTCCAGCCCAGGGGCGTCCCTGCATCTTCCCTAACAGCCTGCCAAACAACAATGAAAGCGCGAAAATCAAAAGGATGTTCGTCGCCAAATCAGGTTCATATAAAAACCGTTCGTGCAAGAGATTGGCTACCGCGTTGGCATGAACCTCGACATCTGACATCGGCACGTTGGGCAGTGATACCGGAGTAGCGAATCCCGGAGCGCTTGACTGGCGCCGTCCGGCGTCAGGAGCTTTATTCTCGGAAGCATTACTGACGACACCAACCAAAACAATCTTGTCGTGAAACGGATTGACAGCACTGACATCACTGTCGCCGTTATCGCTGTTTTCGAGAAACAAACCGTGACGGGCCATGTGCTTCTCCCACTCGAGCGCACGCCAGAGTGGAACCATTTTGAAACCGCCAGTCGGTCCGATGAAATTCAGGCGAATGTCGGTGGGGTAGACATGCTTGCGGAGAAACAGCCGGTCCGGCGTATCCACCATTGCTTTCGCGTCCATCTGCTTCTCGGCAACGCGCAAGGCAAAAGATTTGTAGAAGTATGCGGAACCTTTGAACTGATCGAAGACAAGGGAGAGATGGCGAACGAGACCGTCGCTGTCCGGTTGTATGAGCGCATTGCCTACGGAGCCAGAATCTACTCCGAGCGCGTCGACAAAGGGAGCGTCAGGCATTTTGTACAGGCCGTTGCGCACGCGCGACTCGAGATCGATATTGCTGGACAAAACAACGTTTTTCGCGTCTTGCAGCTCCTTGGCGAAGGCAGAGTCGTCTGCAGTCAGACCAGCGGTCTCCAGCGGAATATCGAAGCCGATTACCTGCGCACCCGCCTCTTGCAGTCGTTTGAGAAGCTGCGCATAAATTCGCCGGGGCATTGCCTCGCTGGCAGAGATATTCAGCCTGCGCGCAGAGTCCGAATCGACGCACACGAGCACAATCTCATCGCCCAGAGAGTGTGGGCGCCCAGTTATTTGATCGCGGACGGAGAAAAAGCTGTCCTGAACGGCGAGCTCCTGCGCGGAGATCATCGCCGCAACGGGCGGCAGACGGGAGGCGAGAATCATAATCACGACCAGTCCGACAAGCGCGCAGATCGTCATGGCACGCTGCTCCAGGTTGGAAAGCCAGCGATCCAAAAACGCCGATGGCGAATGCCGTCGATCTTTATCAGTCATGCCAACGTCGGTCGAGCTCATCCTTCATATTTATGGATGGGAACAAGGGTCATATTCCCATATATTCGCTCCATCGCTCGGTACTATACTTATTTCGCTCCGTCGCTGGAGCTGGGCAGCTTGCTGCATAAGCCCCCCTAGGCGCTGACACCTTCTCCTCACCTCTATTTAATTGTTGGCAGGTCTTTCACGGCAGGCGGCAGCATTCGGGCTGAAAATTACGCGGACGGGCGGCGAAGGCTCGCGTTCTGCCGCTGTCAACGCTCACAGGCAGTGCATTTCGACGAAAATTATTCAGTCCTGATTTTTAATAACTTTGTTATAACGCGAAGGTATTGTATCCCCATAAGCCTCCCCCACGAAGCTTGTATCCGATATTTAAAGCACACTGCTTTCCCAAAGGCGTTTGCCAGCGGAGATTTTAAATGGAATCAAACTCTGCCAACATGATGCTCACCGTAAAACCTGACGGCACCAAGATTTCCAAATATACAGATGGAAAAACCGTGACCAAACCGGTGAACTCGGATATTTCCGAAATCATCGAAAACACCAGCGGACAGAAGATTACCCGCTATTGGAACGGCAAAGTCGTGACCGAGTTTCTCAACGGAACTCGCGTCACCAGCCTGCTCGACGGCACCGAAGTCATCGAGTTTTTCAACGGCGATAAGACAACGCGTCAGCCGGATAATACGACCATCTATCAGTACGCAGACGGATTTTCCATTACGGCGAAAGCCGACGGAACCACAATCCCCAATTTCGAGACTGGACTGAAAGCCAGTTAGTTCGCCCCGCCCCCTACCCCACCTATGACTTCCTGCGCAAACCGCGCAGCAGTTCACGCCTCAGCGCGTTTGTGACCGAATAGTTTTAGAGAGAGAGCCGATGGTCTTGGATGTGGGCGGTGACTTTGGTCCCGCCTGCACTCAAGTCCCAAATCTTGAACGACACCAAGTTTAGAGAGAGAGCCGATGGTCTTGGATGTGGGCGGTGTTTAGACACCGCCTGCACTCAAGTCCTTTTTCGTTCTGCTTTCAAAGTCAAGTCAGCGCAACGGAGCGCGGCGACAGAGCCGTGCGGAGTGGAGCGCAACCATAGCGGAGGAGCGAGGGGTACCGAGCGACGGAGCGGATATAAAAAATCCCGATGGTCTTGGATGTGGGCGGTGACTTTGGTCCCGCCTGCACTCAAGTCCTTTTTCGTTATGGTTCAGAGTCAAGTCAGCGCAAAGGAGCTGGGCGCCCTTGAATTCGCCCCAGAATAGTCACCTGGCAGGTGACAATAAGTACCATTTTGGTGACTTCCAAGAATCCAGTCCACATCAGGCATTTGAGCCTTTTTTGCCCTGGTAGTCAGGGAGCACTTTTAGGTCACATGTTCTAGGCAGCGGGTAAGATTAAACGCAACCGGGCATAATGGCCTGCGAACCCGGTGTCGGTTTATTTTTAATGGCAAAAATTCTCCTCGCAGAAGACGACTCTCAACTTTCATCTCTGGTTGAGGATTGGCTCAAATCCGAGCATCATCGTGTCGAGTTAGTCGACAACGGACTCGATGCCATCAACCTCTTGCAGGCATCACGATTCGATCTGTTGATCTTGGACTGGAATATGCCGGGACGCACCGGCATAGAAATCTGCAACGAATACCGTAAAAATGGCGGCACCAGCCCAATTTTGATGCTCACAGGCAAGGACAAAATCGAAGATAAAGAGCAAGGGTTGGACGCGGGCGCTGATGATTATCTGACGAAACCTTTTCATCTGCGTGAATTATCGGCACGTGTGCGCGCGCTGTTGCGGCGGCCGCCTGATATGGCAACCACTGTGCTCGATCAGGGACGCCTGGTGCTCGATGTTTCGGCGTGTCGCCTGATGAAAGACGGCCAACAGATCGAACTCTTTCCCAAAGAGCTCGCGTTATTGGAGTTTCTCATGCGCCACCCGAACCAGGTCTTCAGCATCGAGGCTCTGCAAGAACGCGTCTGGTCCTCTGATTCCGAGGCCTCACCAGAAACGGTGCGCGTGCACATCGCTCGCTTGCGCAGCAAAATCCAAGATGACGGCGAGAAGCCGCTTCTTCGCACAATTCATCGACAGGGCTACATGCTCGACTTGCAGCAACAGTAGCCACCCAAACCCAGTAAGCGCAGCTTGTCGCCTCATCATCTCCAGCTGGGTAAAATGCCAGTATCAGGCTGCGATGGCATATAAATGTCGCTGAATTTGTCGATTAAGAAAACCGGACTGCTGTTGGTAGCAGTTCCATTTGTCTGCGAATTAGCATTCGTCGTCGTGCTCGCGTATCTGCACTGGCAGGCAGAGTCAGAAGTGCAACGGGAAATTCGTTCTAAAACAATAATCGAGCACTCCGATGTTTTGATGGTAAATGTACTCAATGCCGCGCAGGCATCGAGCACATACGCACTCAACATTCACGATCCGGATAAGCTCGCAGCGGCGCAGCAGCAGTTCGAAGCAGCAAACGGGCGCTCCAGAGAGGAGTTTGATTACCTGCAAAGTGCGGTGCGCGACAAGCCTGATGAAGCGGCGATGCTCAGTGAAATGCGAGAAGTCTATACGAGATACCAAACGCTAGCGCAAGAGCTCGTGGAGTTCGTGCGGCACAAAGATGAGTATCCGCCGCTTGTCTTTCAGGTGAAAATATTTCGCGGCGTCAGAACGCTCAATGACATGATCAAACAGATCAGCGGCAAAATGAACGACCTCATTTCCGAAGAGAAAGAGATTGAAATCCACAGTCCGCAGGCACGAGCAATCGACGAAACCGCGCTGATGTCTGCGCTTTGCGCCGGTCTTGCCATGACGTTCGCTCTTGCAGTTGTCCTGGCGAATTTCTTCGGAAAGAACATCGGCGACCGGCTCAATGTAATCGATCAAAATACGTTTCAGCTAGCTAAAGGATTGCCTCTCAAACCACGACTGGAAGGCAAGGATGAAATCGCGCACGTCGACTCAGTTTTCCATGACATGGCGGCAAAGCTAAAAGAAGCGGACAGATTAAAACAAGAATTCGTCGGTATCATCAGCCATGAGTTGCGTACGCCATTAACATCGATTCAGGCGCTATTGACACTGTTAGAAGCAGGGGTTTTGGGTGAGCTGCCGGATAAGAGCAAGAGTCGCATTCGGGGCGCCGAAGCAGACGTCGAGCGCCTGATCAAATTGATCAACGAACTGCTCGATATCGAGAAGATGGAAAGCGGCAGACTCGACATGACGTTCGCAGAGACAAAGATCAACGACATCCTCGCGCGTTCTACCAACTCAGTGCGAATGATGGCGGAAAAACGCAAAGTGGCAGTGGTGGCGCCTGAAGATATCACTGCCACCATTGTCGCGGACGGCGACCGCCTCGTGCAGGTTTTAGTCAACTTGTTATCTAACGCCGTTAAATTCTCGCCTGAAGGCGGCAAGATCACGGTGAGCTGCGCACCGATAAAAGAAAAAGAAGTGGAATTTCGAGTGCAGGATCAAGGACGCGGAATTCCGCCGGAATTTATCGACTCTGTTTTCGATCGCTACAAGCAAGTCGAGATCAATGACTCTAGACAGAAAGGCGGTACCGGGCTGGGGTTGGCGATCTGCAAAGCGATCATCGAACAGCACGGCGGACGGATCGGCGTGACAAGCAAGGAAGGAGAGGGCTCGACATTCTGGTTTCGCGTTCCGCTAATCGCGCAGGACACTCAACCGGTCGAGGCACCACCGGCGCAACCAACTCCGGCGAAGCGATCGACGGACAGCTCGCGAGCTGAAGCTAGACATTGAATTGGAAAATTTGGACGGTACTGGATTCGAACCAGTGACCCCCACTATGTCAAAGTGGTGCGCTACCAACTGCGCCAACCGTCCACAGGGGTCTATTTTATCTCGCCCCCGCCCACTCAGGCAAAGGGGAAAAGATTAGGCGGCACCCAGATTCGAACTGGGGAATAGAGGTTTTGCAGACCTCCGCCTTACCACTTGGCTATGCCGCCACGGCAAGTAGCCGCACGGAGCGGCTTGGCTTACGTATCGTATTCCGCCGCTTCTTTGTTTGTCAAATCCAAGGATCCATTATGATTGTGCCGATTTGACGTGCGGGGAAGGATTAACAGTTGCTGTCAACGATAGTCAGGCGGTGTCTTGCCTCAATCCCCCTGCTGTTCGTCCTTTCGCTGGTTTCCTTTGCCATAATCAAGAGCCTTCCAGGAGATCCGGTCGATATCCTGGTCGGTAGCGCCCAGAAGGATGTTTCGCCCCAGATCATGGCGCAAATGCGCTCAGA
This sequence comes from Planktothrix sp., assembly GCA_036703195.1. Taxonomy (GTDB): domain Bacteria; phylum Cyanobacteriota; class Vampirovibrionia; order Obscuribacterales; family Obscuribacteraceae; genus DATNPN01. The sequence continues at coordinate 627,226 of DATNPN010000005.1, forward strand.
GCTGGGATTAGACAAGCCGCCAGCTCAACAATACGCAGCGTGGCTCAAAGGAATGGCGCTGCACGGCGAATTCGGGCGCTCATATCGGGACGGTCGCCCCGTCAAGGAAGTGATCGCGGAGCGCTTACCCGCGACCCTCTCGCTGGTCGGCGTGTCACTGGTGATTGCTTTCGGGGTCGGTATTCTCGGCGGACTGGCAATGGCGGCGCTCAATGACAGCAAGTTGGGCAAAGTGGCGGAGAATGTCCTGATTACTATGGCGCTGATTCTCTATTCCGCGCCCAACTTCTGGCTGGGTTTCCTCGCCATCGCCCTTGTCATGCAGATTCCCGCGCTCTCCTTTTTGCCCATCCTCGGGCTGCATGAGCCTGGCGCAGGCGGGCTTTACCCCTCATTTGCCTATCTGATTTTGCCCGCTCTCGTGCTCTCCTGTCGTAGAACGGCGAAAGTCGCCCTTTTCGTCCGCACATCAACTTTAGAAGAACTAACGAAAGATTACGTTACAGTCGCTCGGAGCAAAGGGCTGAGTAAGACGGCTGCCATTATCAAGCACGCCGCCAAAAACAGTCTCCTGCCTGTGATTAGCCTTGCCGGACTGTCTTTGCCCGCGCTTCTGGGCGGCTCTGTGCTGGTAGAAACGGTCTTTGGCTGGCCCGGCATGGGCAGATTGGCTGTCGACGCCACATTCGGGCGCAACTATCCGGTTTTGCTGGCGCTGATCATGATCTATGGCACGCTGGTTGTCGTATCGAACTTGATCGCTGATATAGCGCAGTACGCAGCCGACCCACGCATACGTGAGTTCGAGAGCGCCGCGGCAGGGCACGGTGGCTAGAATGCACATACACGCGCCACACTTTCACTTACCAAAACGCAGCATAATGACGGCGGCAACTCGGCCGCGCAACTATGATTACCGGCTTTCTAAGCGTGTCATATTCGGTCTGCTCATTCTGCTCGTTTTTTACCTGGCTGCTTTGTTGGCACCGTATGTAGCACCACGTGACTCGAGTTTGGCGCCTCTGTTCACCAACTTGCCAGACGCCAACATCCCTCCGGGAGCAGCCGGACATTTGTTTGGAACGGATTACCTCGGGCGCGACGTCCTCAAAGAAGCGATCTGGGGCGCCCGAACCTCGCTCGGAGTCGGCATAATCTCGGCCCTTCTCGCTGCTGCTTTCGGTAGCTTGTGGGGCACGCTGAGCGCTTTTGCGGGAGGGATCATCGACTCGATCATGATGCGCATCGTCGACGGAATGTTGGCGATTCCCAGCATCATACTGCTGCTGGCACTGGACTCACTGATTACCACGCCAAGCATCACGAGCGCGCTGCCGCCATGGCTTCTTGGCGTTCTTCACATAACCTCGTACAGCTACGGTTCGTTGCCGCTGGTCACGGTCGTCATCGCAATCAGCGCCACCACATGGCTCGAAGCTGCGCGCATCGCACGCGGGAAGATTTTGATTGTCAAATCCGAAGAGTACATTGCCGCAGCAACCGCAATAGGAACAGGTTTTTGGAGAATGATCGTCAAACATTTGCTGCCCAACGCCGGCGCAGTCATCCTGATCGAAGCGACACTTCTCGTGTCCGACGCCATCTTAATGGAGTCAGGGTTGAGTTATCTCGGGTTGGGACTGGGACCGTCCACGCCAAGCTGGGGCACTATGCTGACTTCGGGACAACTGAGCCTGGTACAGGGCAACTGGTGGGCGGTCTTGATCCCCGGCGTACTCATCACCATGACCGTGATCGCTGTCACACTCGTAGGCGAAGGCTGGCTGGAAGTGACCGGTTTGCACAAAAACCGCTAACTCACGCCCATTGTTGGCAAAGTTTCATATCCAAACAAAAACGCCAACTACGAGTAGAATTATGATCATCAGCGAAAGAGAGATCATGCAAATCTGCAAGAAACCTACGAGATTAGCGGCGACAGCGACAATATCGCTGTTGGCTGTCGCGGTAATGTCCGGCTGCTCTCAGCAAGACAAGGTCAGCTTCAGTTCGGGCGGCATGACCCACACATTTGCTGAAGGCAAAGACGCGGTTCCGAAAGACTTTTTGTTGCCCATCTATCCCGGAGCTACCGCGACTGGCTCGGTGACAGCCGACGGCGGCGACCAAGATCAGTCAAAGTTTTTGATGTTGTCAACGCCGGACCAGATGGACAAGGTCAGCGATTACTATCAAAACACGTTGAAAGACAAGGGCTGGAGCATCGATAAAGTAGACACCGACGCACCAAAAGTGGTGAGCATATCGGTGCATCAGAAAGATGTGGAAGGCAACGTGATGCTTGCTGACGATAACGGCAAGACAACAATCTCTCTCTCCGCCGGCAAATCAAGCGATACCTCGAAAGAAGATACCGAATCAAACTCGGAAAACTATCAACCGGATAAAGTCAATCCGCCTTCGGACTAATCGCGGCGTCGCCACTTCCGCGCAGTAGTCATCGAAGAAGAAGGTTTGCAGGACGATGGCAAAGAAAGCACGCTCGCAACAAGCAGATACCGAGATAAAAGCGCTCGGCGAAGTAATCAGCTCGACGGTGACGACGTTGGTGGCACAGTGTTGGCAGTCGGAAGATTCCGATGGATTGCTGCGCACGGACAAACCGAATTTCGGAAGCTTTTTGCGCATCGAGTGCAACGAATCGCAGTTCGATGTGGCGGCAGTCGTTTACAACGTTATCACTGGTCCGCAAGACTCTGTCCACAAGCCGTCCGCGCTGGGCTTGAGCAGGCAGCGTTTGAAGATCGAGCAACCGCATATTTTTGCCTTGTTGCGCACTGAAGTGCATGCAGCAATTATCGGATACGCGTTAGGCGATCGCGCGTATCATCATCTGCCGCCGCAGCCGCCGGAAGTGCACGATTTCGTCTATCCGGCAGCGCCGTCGCAGATTGAGATGATCACCGAAGAGTTTGATTTCTTGCGGTTGCTTTCGACGATCTCGGAAGTTCCATCAGATGAATTATTAGCGGCGGCGATTAGAGAAGCATACAAAGCTCGCGATTGCGATTACGCTTTTCTCGTATCAGCAGGGCAGGCACTGTCAAACTTGCTGCGTTCAGACTACGACCGACTGGTGTGCGTGTTGCGTAAGATCAGACCAGGTGTAGTGTAATTCATGGATTCGCAAGCGACCCATTGAAAGTTGGAACCATAGTGGTCGCTTGCAGCGACCCGTTGGAACGGCTTCGTGCTTTAATAGAGTATGACCGTACTGAAAAACTTCAAGCAAACTTTCAAACGCTGGCTCGATACATCGCATCGCGCTGAGGTGCGAGAGCGACTCGAGAAATTGCAAAGGCTGAAACAGGAATCGGACGCGCTTTTGCAGCATTCGAAGGGTGTTCAAGGTTCCACGCAGACAACAAATGACGCACCGAAACGAGCGACAGACAGCGATTCAAAAGAGGCTCAAGCGGCGGGATTGCCAGACATTGTTCGACGCGAAGCCGCCTTTGCCGAATTGAGCGGCACTACCAGTAGCACAACGAACTTAGACGCAGAACTCCTCGCGCTGAAAAAACAGATGGGCAAAGGCGGACCGGACGATCCCGCACGCTGGGACAATTTAATGGGCGGAGGATGGAATAACCGTGGACCGGACGGCGGTTCACGCGTTCCTAAACGTCCTTACCCATACAACAATCCACCGGCTGCAGCGGCGCTCCCGCTGCCGGAGCCGCCGGCAACTGACGATACTTAGTTGGTTTCTGACACAGCTATGCTGCCACGATGTTGAGGTGGCGCTCGCCTTTGTTTTGGGCGAGAACATCGAGGGTGGCTTCGTCGAGCCAGCCAACGTCGATGAGGAAAGCGTCGACTTCGCATTCATTGAGAATGCTGTGATGAAACGCGAGCAGTCCTTGCTCGAACGAGATGATGGAACGTCTGATCAAGAACGTGCAACGAACTGCCATGCGCAGTTTATTTTCGTCAATAACTGAACGCAGCTCCCGCAGCTGTTGGGACTGCGAAATGCTCTGCTCGACCGCGTCCAACTGCTTCGCGATGTCGTGAAACAAGCCGGTGCGTTTCAAGAACATAGAAAGAGATGTCTCGGCGATTGCGCCTGTACCTGGTGCGTCGTGCACAGATGCGAGCGCCGCCATCACTGAGATATTCTCATTGAATACGGCACTCAATGCTCTGACCGCCGCATGTGCACGCAATCGGTTCAGGCGCATCAGATGCTGCAATTCGAGCGCAGCTTCCAAGGTCGTTTGCGAGATCATGGCAAAAATGATGAGCACCTGCCCGAGCGGTTTGCCGTTGATGCGTGAAACTTCCAACGCATCTTGCACTTGTTTTTCGGAAATAATCCCGGCGTTAACGAGCAGCTTTCCGAGCGGAACAGCTTTGTCTTCATAATCTTCGGTAAACTCTTGCAGCGCTGTTTGAATTGCGCTCAAGCCGCTGATCGCCTGCTCGTAGGCGAGAGCTCCAATTCGAACCAGCTTTTGCGTTTCCAAACAAACATCGAGCATCGACTTGGACAACTGCTTACGTAAGACTAGCAGCCGCCCGAGCTGGACTCCAGCACGCTTGCTTGCTTGCGCATAATGTTCGATTTCCTCTTCCGCCACGCAACCGGATGCTGACAGCAGCTTGCCGAGGCGATAGTCGTGAGACTTGCCGTCCGTTTGGATGTTGCAAAATATAAGAGTATCTTCGAAAGAAAGACCGAGCCAGGTGCTGTAAGTTAGAACTTGCTTCGCCTGCGACACCGTGATGTGACGGTCTCTTACCATTTGCTGTGCTTGCACCAAGGTGCGCACTTCATTGTCGGTCAAATCCCCGTTGGTAACAAATACTCTGCCGATCGGCTGTTTGGTCTCTTGAGATATCGCCAGAGCGTTATGAAGCTGCTCCTCGGATATCCAGCCGAGTCCAACGACTAACTGTCCCAATTGCGAATCATCACATGGCTTGGTCATAGAATCCCCCGACTTAAAAACGCGCAGTTGTTCTGGCAGGACGAACTACATATACATTTAGATGAAATTCGTGGCGAAGCGGTGAGCACCAAATTAAATCCCATCGACCAACTTACTCATATTTCGAGTTGCTCGAGGCAACTTTTTTGTCAACAAAGACGACCGGAAAACCGCCTGGGCGCGATAGCGACCTAGCTCTTATGCCTATGAGCGGTTGACCGAAGCATACAGTCACAAATGGGGCAGTTTTGGGACAGTCACATTAAACCTTGCCTGGCGACAGGAAGCGCCACCTCACGTCACCAATCGCTACCTTCCACTTACGTTGAAACGTGACTTCCAGAACCGCCCCCGTACCGAAAAATCGCCACTCTTTCTACCAAAATTGAGCCATTGCTGGTTGGCACCCAATTCCAGGCGTTTTTGGTTGCAGTCAGCACTCAACTTGCTCAAGCGCCTAAGTGATTGCTGCGTGCAATCAAATTCCGGCGTTTTTGATTGCTGCCAGCAATCAACATGCCAAAAATGCCAGCGTGATTGCTGTGTGCAATCAAATTCCGGCGTTTTTGATTGCTGCCAGCAATCAACTTGCTCAAGCGCCTAAGTGATTGCTGTGTGCAATCAAATTCCGGCGTTTTTGATTGCTGCCAGCAATCAACATGCCAAAAATGCCAGCGCGATTGCTGTGTGCAATCAAATTCCAGCGTTTTTGATTGCTGCCAGCAATCAACATGCCAAAAATGCCAGCGTGATTGCTGTGTGCAATCAAATCCAGGCGTTTTTGATTGCACTCTGCAATCAACTGGCTCAGGCGCCTTAGTGATTGCTGGTTGCAATCAAATTCAGACGTTTTTGATTGCACTCTGCAATCAACTGGCTCAGACGCCTTAGTGATTGCTGGTTGCAATCAAATCCAGGCGTTTTTGATTGCACTCTGCAATCAACTGGCCCAGACGCCTTTGTGATTGCTGGTTGCAATCAAATCCAGGCGTTTTTGATTGCACTCTGCAATCAACTGGCTCGGCGGCTAAGTGATTGCTGGCACTGGGCGCATAGTCTTGCACTGGCGCTTTTACTGCTCGCCGTACTTTAAGTAGAAGAAGACGCCGATCGCGACGATGATCATTAATATAGTCGACACGGCGCAACCAAATGCCCAGTCGCGCACCATGAGAAACTGGTTTTGGATCAAGTTGCCGATAAACATTGTCTTGGCGCCCCCGAGCAGATCGGGCGTGACATAATCGCCGAGCGCCGGAACGAAAACCATGATGCAACCAGCCACGATACCACGCGCACTAAGAGGCAAAGTTATCTTGAGAAAACTGCGCCACGGCGTGGCGCCGAGATCAGCCGCAGCTTCGAGTAAGCGCTTGTCGAGTTTTTCCAGCGATGCATAAACTGGCAGCACCATAAACGGTAGATAGTTATAAACCATGCCAATAAACACCGCCAAGGGCGTATAAAGAATGACCGGTGGATCTGCTATTCCGCAGCTGCGCAGCACTTCGCTCAGAATCCCCGTCGGTCGCAATATCGTCATCCATGCATATATGCGAAGAAGAAACGATGTCCATAGAGGTGCCACCATGAGAGTCATGAAGAAGTTTTGCCGATTACGCGGCACCGCGAATGCAAGCCACATCGAAAACATCAATCCGACGATCAAGCACGCCGTGGTTGTCACCGCCGCTAGTGTCAGAGAGCGGGCCAGGGCATTGATGTAGGGACCGCAGAAAAAGCGAACATAATTGGTAAAGTTGAATGCAAGAACTATACGGCCCAGCTCGTCTCTACTTCCCAAGCTGTACACGAGAAGAATGAATAAGGGCAACACCATGAAAACAAGCAGCCAAATTCCGGCGGGAAACAACACCAGATAGGCGTTCGACCACCTTGCGTTAGTTGAAGCTTGAGACTTGATTTCTGTGTTCACAATTGCCTAAGATCTCGGTACCAAGATGTTAGAGCACAGATCGGACTTTTGCACTTATCAAGAGTGCGTGGGAGACTCTCTTAACAAATGACAGTGCGAATTTTATTTCTCGGCACGCCAGAGTTCGCCGTCCCTACGCTGATTAATCTGCTCGAAGACAAGCGCTTCGAAGTCATTGGAGTTGTCACACAGCCCGATAGGCCGTCAGGTCGTGGCAACAAAGTGCAAGCGCCGCCGACCAAGGTCGTGGCAGAAAAGCATGGCATCAAAGTGTTTCAGCCGCAAAGTCTTTCCAAAGCACCCGAAATGGTGCAAGAACTGCGTGATCTACAACCTGATTACACCGTCATGGTGGCGTTCGGTCAGATACTGCGCAAGGCGATGTTGGACATGCCGAAAAAAGGTGTGGTCAACATCCACGGCTCTTTGTTGCCAAAGCTGCGCGGCGCAGCGCCGATTAATTGGTCGATCATCAACGGCGATCACGTTGCCGGCGTCACAACAATGTTCACTGAAGCCGGCGTCGATACAGGTCCGATGTTGCTGCGCGCAGAAGTCCCTGTCGGTGCGGATATGAACGCGGAGGAATTAGCGAAAGAACTGTCGGTCGTGGGCGCCAACTTGTTGATCGAGACATTAGTACAGCTGGAAGCCGGCGATTTGGTGCCGGAGCCGCAAAACGATCAAGAAGCGAGTCTGGCACCGATGCTCTCGAAAGAGATGGGCAAGATTGATTGGACGCTGCCCGGACAGATGATTCACAACCTCGTGCGTGGGCTGATTCCATGGCCAGGCACCTATACGCCGTTCAAAGAGATCTCTCTCAAGATCATCAGAACTCATGTTTCATCCGAGCATCGCGGCGATACATTGACACCAGGAGCGGTATCATTAGCGGGCGACAAGCTGGTGGTGGCATGTGGTGCTGATGGCAAAGACAGAATCGAGTTGCTCGAAGTTCAACCGCCTGGCAAAGGGCGAATGCGAGCACGCGACTGGGCTAACGGCGCACATCTGCAAAACGGCGACGTGCTGGGCAACTGATGGCTGAAGAAAAGCAAAGCGGTTCGAAAAAAGAAGGTCTGGCATCTCGCAGGCTGGCTGTCGAAGTATTGATCGGTATCGATCAGGAAGGCGCCTACGCAACTCAAGCCTTGAATGCCGCATTCAAACGCAAGCAGCTCTCCGAGCGCGACCGTGCCTTCGTCACAGCACTCGTACAAGGCGTGTTGCGACACCGCATGCAAATAGACGAGAAGCTGAACGCGATCTCTTCCAAGCCGCTGGATAAAATGCCGGCACCACTTCGAAATGTGCTGCGCATCGCGTTGTTTCAACTGGACGAAATGCCGGACATCCCCGCCTCTGCTGTCGTGAATACAAGCGCCGATCTTTCCAGAACGATGGGACATCAGGGGCAAGCAAAATTCACTAACGGTATTTTGCGCAATTATCTGCGCAAAAAAGAAGCCTCTGCCGAAGGCACCGTAATTGATACCATCTCTCAACCGGCAGTTGACGATGCGTCGGCTGGAGCGCAAGTGCTTGCCACGAAATATTCGATTCCGGAATGGATCGTTAGCCGATGGTTAGACAATTTCGGCAGAGATGAAACCCTTCAGTTATTAGCGCACGCACAAAGCACGCCGGAGTTGGCTGTGCGAGTGTGCGAGATGTCGCTTACTACGGACGCACTGAAAAGAATTTTTGCTGACAAAGACATCAAGTTTCACCAGGGCGAACTGGTGCCGTCAGTCCTCATCATCGAAAGTCGCAAGCATGGCTCGCCTGAAAAATGGCCGGGCTACGTCGAGGGATTTTTCACTGTTCAAGACGAAGCGGCGGCGTTCGTTTCACGCGCTGTCGATGCACAGCCGGGAGAGCTGGTAGTCGATCTCTGCGCCGCTCCCGGTGGCAAGACTCTGCACATGGCGGAAATGATGAATAATACAGGGCGCGTGATCGCCGTTGATAAGCACGAAGGACGCCTCAATCTGCTCAAGCAGAACAGAACTCGCCTCGCATTGACTAACATCGAGATCGTCACTGCGGATGGCAGAACGTTCGAGCCCAACAAACTCGCCGATCGAGTCTTGCTGGATGCACCGTGCACCGGCACCGGCGTCATGAATCGTCGCTCCGATTCGCGGTTTCATCGAGAACCTCCGGATTTAGCTTCTCTTACTGAATTGCAGCGCGAACTGCTCGCCAATGCCGCTCGCATGGTGAAGCCAGGCGGCATTCTTGTTTATTCGACTTGCTCTCTCGAACCGGAGGAGAATTTCGACAACATCCGCTGGTTTATGCGCGAATTCGCTGAATTTGAGGGCGATGACATCGCGAATTTTCTGCCCGAGCAGTTTAGAGACGAGCTGTGCAGCTCATGGAGCGGACCTGCGTGCAAAACTGAACCCGAGATGACCAGACCGTACATGGTTCAACTGATGCCGTCGAAGCATAAAGTATCAGGGTTCTTTCTCTGCCGTTTGAGGAAAAAGCAAATATGATGGGTACAGTGCTGTAGACCTGTCACAGGGGAAGATAAATTGCTTTTCGAGTTAATGGGACTAGGAGTTTTCGCTCTCGCCTACTCGACCGTGGCAGTCAAAATCGTGAAAGAGTACGAGCGGGTCGTGATCTTCACGCTGGGCAAAGTGACGAGCGTGATGGAGCCGGGACTGAATTTCACGTTTCCGCCGGTGCAGACCTCAAAGCGCATTGACATGCGCATTATCACGATGTCAATCCCCAGCCAGGAGATCATCACACGCGACAACGTCTCGGTAAAAACCGCTGCAGTGTGCTTCTTTCAAGTTATCGATCCGTACAAGGCTGTCACCAAAATCGAAGATCCTTTCACCGCCACCAATCAAATCGCGCAGACAACACTGCGCAGCGTCTTGGGTCAACACGAGCTGGACGAGCTTCTCACCGAGCGTGACGCAATCAATGCCAAGCTGGGCGAAATCATCGACCGCCAGACAGAACCATGGGGAATCAAAGTCAACGCGGTGGAAGTGAAAGATGTCGAGATACCAGAATCGATGCAACGCGCGATGGCTCGTCAAGCAGAGGCCGAGCGCGAACGCCGTGCGAAAATAGTGGCGGCGGAAGGCGAACACCAGGCAGCAGAACGTCTGGCTGAAGCAGCGAAAGTCATCTCCGCCACACCGGGAGCGATGCAGTTGCGACAGTTGCAAACGATGGTTGAAGTGTCTGCTGAGAAAAACTCCACATTGATTTTCCCGATACCGATCGAGCTTTTTGATTCGGCGAAGCGCGCAGCCGCGGGTCCGAAAAAAGCATCGCAATCGATCAAACCAGATAGTACAATCAAGCTGCGTGAACCGGAAAAGAAGACGGAAAATGGCTAAGATTGACAAACTGATTGTTACCACTGACACACAACCTCGCACCTGGACAGTCGTCGAAGTGCCAGGCGCCTACGAAATTTCGATTGGCTGGGTGCACGACGATCTTGATGCTGACGAAGCACCGCCGAAACAGGTTGAAGAGTTGCTCAGCGACGTTCTCGCTGCCACAGGCTCCGTTGTCTATGGACGCCCTGAAGGCGAAGGGACATCAGCACAACGCGTGGCGCTGATAACAGGATACGAGTTCAACGGATTCTTCGGCATGTTCGGCAGCAAAATTGAATTCATCTGGACCGACAAAGCAGATGTGATCAAACAGATGTTTGATACAAATTACATGATCTGGTGTCATGAAGGACAGTTCGCGCTCATCTTCAAAACAAAAACACAACCCACAGTAGCGCGGAATGGTCTATTAGGGGCATTGAAACATCAAGAATTCGGCGCCGCCAGTTTGAAAAGCAGTGGCGTGATTGGTGCCCTCGTACCGGGCGCCGACGGCGACTTCGCGCAGGCAATCTTTTACAACACCGCCGATCGCGATGCGTTTCTTCACCTTCTGGAAGAGACATGCAAAGCAAAAAATATGACTTGGGAAAAAGTATCTGGCCAGCAATTCGAAGAATTCAACTGGTACGTCACCGCCGCACCGACTGCCTAGGCGATTTTCTATTCGTCACTCGAAGGGATGACTGATGGTCTGACCGGCGCTTTGTCCATCAGCGCGTATACGAGACAAACGCCCCAACCCACGATGGTCCAACCAATCATCATATTTGCAATGCCGATGATCCAGGCATTGGGTTTCTGCCGCGCCGCAGCAAGAATTGCTGGAGACATATACACATACATCATCCACAATAACGGATATCGAACTGACAACGAGAAAAGAAGAAGTGGAATGGCGGCAATTAAGACGACAGCGAAGGGAAAAGCGATCGATTCTTTTACCTGACTGTTGGCGCTAAAAAACGTCCATCTGATTGGAGTCCAATCAATGGTGGACCGCATCGGCTCATATGCTGGTTTGACTTTGTGAGCAATCGATTCATCAACGGTCTTGGTTTGCAAATCCGTTTTTGAGTTTCGAGGCTCGGACAAAACCTCCCCGCAAATTACACATACCAAAGAAATGACGTCGGAACGTTCTCCGCACTTTCTACAAATCTTTCCGTTGAATTCCGATATGTCGACGACATCCATTCAGATTGCAACCTAGTCGAAAGTCTTGGCCTGTTTGCTGCCCCCACAGCCAGTCTAGGGCAGGCTCGACGGATTGACAAATATTGACATATAGGTCACAGTTGAGCTATAGGTCAAAATATGACTCTGCTGTCGGTCAATAAAGATGGGCTTCTGCGACAGTTGGCCGCTGTGTGATCGAATCATTTGCGCTCGAAGGTGGCGTCTTGTCCAAGGTATTTGCTTGTTTCGGTGTTGAGCCACTGTTTTGCTGATTTGTCGCCATTGAGATAGGCGTCGAGGAATGCGGTGGTAACGCGTTCGATCTCCGGCAGCATGCGCGCGTCTGCTTCAGTTTGTTGTCGCCGGACGGCGCCCGCGAATAGCATGTGGTCGCCGCCGTTGAAAATGACGAGATACTGATTGGGACCGGTCATACCGTCGAATGGAAGGCGGCGCATCGCGGCTGTAGTGTCGCCGACCGGTGAATTATCTTCGGTGCCCGTCATGAGTAGTCCGGGAATTTTGATACCACCAAAAACTTCTTGCGGCGAACGCCCACGCAAAACGACGGGTGCACTTAAATAGATGGCACATTTAACGCGCGCATCGGCAAACGATTGCTCCCTACCGGAGACTCCGTATCTTTGTCCGGCCATGGTCATCGAAGTATTGGCACCATACGAATGGCCTGACATGGCGATGCGAGAAAGATCCAGTTTTCCTTGCAGCGAGCCTTGCTCTTTATTTAGTCTGCCAAGTTCATCGAGAACGAATTTCACATCTTCAAGTCGCGCTTCGAATGTTTGGCCATTCATTGCGCCTTTCAAGCTTGCCAAAATCGCGGCACGCCCCTGCCCGCGCTCGCCCTGCCATACACTGTCATCGCTGCCTACATGTTGTACGAAAAAACAGATAAACCCGTGCTGACTCCAGTAGTCACCGAGATAAGTCGCCGCCTCACGTGATCCGCCGAGCCCATGAGAGAAGATCACGACCGGGTACGGAGCGTTGCCTTTTGTAGGCATGTAAATCTTGACGGGAATTTTTCGACTGCGGCTCGAATCGAGCCAGTCCTGATATACGACCTGTCCCGCGCCAGTTTCGGCTTCAGAACTGGACTTCGCCAGCCCGACATTGCCGCCGACAATCACAGTAGCTGAGATAATCGTACAGACAAGCGCAAGCAAAAGTCGTTTCATCAGAGATACCCGCTTAGAGAGATTGCAATAACTATATACTTTCGCCGAGGTGAAAAGTTTCGATTTAATCGGCTATTTTCTTTGCTGAACGCTGATACCTTTCTGGGTGCGCCTATAGTCATGTTGCGTTTCGTGGTCCCGATCATGTATCAGTCCGAAATCCGCAATCGCGGACTGACAAAGCGATTCGAGCCGCGAAGGCGCAGGTTGTCAATGATCGAGTTTTGCAACATAAGTATAGGCAAGTTTTGACCGAGGTGCCGCTGGGCACCGGCAGAAATTTCAGGACGAAAATCCTTTCGCTCCGGACGCGCAATCTCAGCCCTGAACTTGTTTTTTCTGCGCCAGAAATTCAGGCAGGGTCTGCCCTTTTGGTTTCGTCAAAATCCAGGTGCATGCTTCCACAATCGCGTTTTGCAACTGCTTCTCCGGCTCATCGCTCATCTCGGCGGCAAAGATCAATCTGTACGGCGCAATGTTCTCTCCGTACCAGAGAAACACCCGCACCGATTCGCCCGCTCCGAAATTGACCTGCAAGTGATCGAGCTCTTGCGCCGGAGTGACGTCAAACGCTCGCTGTGCCTCGCGCGCAGAATCGGCACCGTTGACCACATCGAAGCCGGCGTACCACTTCGCAAAAATGCCGCCAAGATTGAACGCACGCCCGCGGCAGATAACAAGCGATTCCTTGCTGCGTTTGTAGCTCAACCAACCTTTATAGTCTTTCGCCGCCTTATCGCCCAGTTTCAAGCCAATCTCATTCTGCAACTGCTCGACCAAAATCGCGCATTCCGGTGGCAACTGCTCCAAACCGCGAGCCGCCTGCTCTTTTGCAAGAATCTCGGATTCCAATTCCAGAAGACGCGCGTGAAACATCACAACATCCACAAACAGATCAAGATTCTATTTTGCATCAAACTACATATATTTAGAGATCAAAAGTCCCAAATCCGGATTTTCTTCAATCATCTCATTGAAGTTGGGATTGGTAGCTAGCAGCTTGGCTATGCGGCGGTCGCGCTTGATGGCACGATAAATGCCTTCCGGATCGAGCGCAATCACCTTCGAGCATTCGCCGCTGCTGGCGAGAATCCTGGCGCAAGTTTTGTAGCGAGTCAGGCGACGGCAGGTGTAGTGATCGTACTGGGCAATCTCGCCCAGGCGCGGATGTCCAGCAAGAAGCTTGGCAGCGCCGTAGTGACGGCAGATCGATTCGACCAGCGACGGGTCGGCTTGCACAGCTTTGTCCAGCCAGTGATATGTAGCCAGGCGCTTGGCAGTGCGTGTATCGCTGCGATCGTAATGCGGCTTGTACTTCACTACCGATGTAGTTTGAGTTTGCTGCGCAGGTCGCAGCTCCGGCGATGTTTGATTGGTAACTGTCGTTGTTGTAGTGGTGGTCGTCGCCGAGCTCGGTGCAACCTGTTGCGTCGTCGTCTGCACTGTCGTCGACTGTTGCACGGGCAGGACCACCGGCACCGTCTGCGTTGTGACGCTGCCGACAGCGGAAGTGCTGCCGGGCTGCGTTCCACCTACCATGCTCCCTGTGCCGGGAACCGGATTGACGCTGGACGAAACGTTGGAAGTTTGCGAAGGATGCCCATATCCCTGCGCCTCTACCGGTGATACCACTAACAGCAGGCTGATCGGCGCCGCAAACAAACCGGCAAAGACCAGGTAATTAAGCGTCCGCATCCAGTTGTCCCCTCCACACTTCATAATAAATTATCTCATCTGGCTGGGTTCGACAAAAGCACAAGTCTGAAAAGTCGTCTGAAGGCAGAACTGAGCCCGGCTATAATGGCCATTGGCAACGATTGATGAGGGACAGTTAGTGACAACCCTCGATCCAAAAGACGAGCAGAAAAAACCTGGCGAAAAGCAGGAGGGAGCGCCGGATAAGCCCGAAGGCGATCACTCCAACCTGTCTCTTGGCGACATCATGCCGATGAGCAAGGAGTCTCTGCAGCAGATGAATGCGCCCAAACCGGGCAAAGCAGACGACCTTATCAGCTTCCGCACCGACGCCAACGCCAGCAATTTGCGCGGACTGACCGCCGACATGAAACGCGACCTGACGATGGGTTTGAGCGCTACGGGCAGCAAGCAAGAGTTCAGACCTGTGCAAAAGCCAGATGCGTCGGCGAATGCCGGGCTCGGTTTTCCCATGGGCAACAGGCAGTACTTTCGTCCGGTGAAATCAGAGTTTCCCACCGGCGCTGATGACAAACCTCTCACAGAGCTGAGGAATCTAACAGATAATTTTCTAAACCAGACGAAAGCGCACGAAGAAGAGAAACTCTCACCGGCTGAAAGACAAGAGCTTACGCAATCTCGCAAGCAGTTGCAGGAGTCGGAGACCCCTTCCGATGTTCTCTCAAACGCCCTTCATCTAGCTCGTCTTCTTCAGCATCTGCGCTATATTGATGAGGCGAAAAAGGCGATTGAGCTCGCTTTGGGAATCGATGCGAATAATATGCTAGGAATTCAATTGTTTAAAGAGTTAGAGCGCATGCACCCCGTCGATGTCGGTGTCACCAGCCAGGCAATGGCTCAGGCAGCGCTGACCAAATCGGCATTGCGCCAACGCATACAGGCGCTGTCAAAAGGGAAAGTTATTGTTCTCGGAGACCTGCTCATCGATGAGCTTCTCGAGGGCAAACCCGAGCGTATATCGCGTGAAGCACCAGTACTCATTTTGGAGCATGTCGATACGGTGCTTATCCCCGGAGGCGCCGCCAATACCGCTCACAATATTGCGGCGATGGGTGGAAGTTGCCACGCCATCGGTGTTTGCGGCAACGACGAGTACGCTACCAAACTGGCCAATCTTCTCAAGTCGTGTGGCATAACACATTCGCTCGTGCACGATTCGTCGCGCCCCACGACGGTGAAGACGCGCATTCTGAGCAAGTCTCATTCACTCATGCAACAGCTCTTGCGCATGGACAGAATCTCCCACCAGCAGATTAGCGCGGAAGTGGAGAAAGAGCTGATCAGCCGTCTCGAAAACGCCGCGCCTTCATTCAAGGCGGTCGTGCTCTCTGATTACAAAGCCGGCGTCATCACCGATGGTGTCATCGAGGCATGCAGAGGGCTGGCTTCGCATCACTCGTTGATGGTGATAGTTGATGCCCAACAGCGCTTCGAGCGCTTCAAAGATGCGACATTGTTGACACCTAATCAGCCTGACACCGAAAGCGCCGTCGGATATCCGCTCGATACACCGGAAGCGCTGCTGAAAGCAGGCAACGAGATCTTGTCCGCCACTGGCGCTCAATCGCTGCTCATCACGCGCGGCGCTGCTGGTATGGTGCTGTTCGAGGCCGGTAAAGGCATGTCCGAATTGCCCGCATTCAACAGAAGTGATGTCTTCGATGTCACTGGAGCCGGCGACACAGTGGTCGGAACAATGGCTCTGGCACTCGTCACCGGAGCTTCATTTCTGGAAGCCATGGCGCTAGGCAATCTGGCGGCCGGTATCGTCGTTAGAAAGTCTGGAACAGCTGTGACGTCTCAAACAGAGATGCTGGAAAATCTGGAATTGCTTCGTTTACCTGAATAGAAGTTCCGTCACGCCCACGCCAATGGGTTTGCTTAGCAGCCTTCTAAATTAGCGGCGTTAGCCTTGAGAATGTGGCTATACAGCGGATAATCGCGCTCGTTGTTCAGCCATGCCGTAGGTATGCCTTTCACCACGTCGTCCTGAATTCCGTTCAGTTGAGAGAACATGCTGGCGAAGTAGGCTTTCGTCGCTTCGATCGCCTGGTCGTTGGCTGCGATAGCATGTTTTAGTTTGACTTGGTCCGTGAGGTTGCCCATCTCTTTGACGCTGGGAGCTTCGGGTCCTTCGGTCGGGTTGAAGTTGAAATTTTCGACGGGAGTGTAGAAGTTGAAGTTATCGCCTGACATTTTGTGCTCCTGGGGGGTTGGTTGGTCGTCTGTCACCTTGTGTATGCATCTACCCGAACGTGACCAGCAATTAGACAAGCCCCTACGTAGTTTCCGCAGAGAAATTTCAAACTCTGGCAAACCGCCCCTATATATAGAAGCCGACCAGAACCCTCAATCTATATATAGACCGAGAAAAACCAGAACCAACCTTAATGCTAGTGGCAGGCGGGTTCTGTATATTGGCTTTTACGCCCATATTTTGGAGGTTCCTTCCGTGTCAAATAAGGCTTCCGGACGAAGACTCAACCTTATCGACTGCAGCGCTCTTTTCGTGGTTGTCCTGGCAGTAGCCGGTTTTGCGTTAGCACGCGCGGGCCACGCGGGCGTCAACAAACAGATAACAGGAACTCCACAGATCTCGATCGATGTCTTCATCACGGGATTGAAGACCGAAGACCTCGACCTGTTCAAGAAAGGCGAGCCCTGCGCCATTACCGTGCGCAACGTTCCGGTTCAACCTCCGCTCACCATTACAAAGGTTTCGCATACTCCCAAACAAGTGTCGTTTCTCTCGCCTGACGGCAAGAAGGCGCTCTCCTTCGCTGACCCAGCCAATGCCATCGCGAGCGATTTTCTCGTCACGGTAAGCGATGTCGCTGAAGAGACGCGGGACGGATATGTCGTGCACGGACAAAAGATCAAGGTCGGCAACTCAATAGATCTTGAAGGTAAGAAGTACCGCGTGCAAGGCGTCGTGGTCGATATCAAAACAGGACAATAATGCTGCTGCAACAATCGCTGCAAAGCTTCGATGAAGACTGGGCTTTAACGCTCAAACAATCGTTATTGGCGAGCCCGCTCTTCGCAATCAAGCGGGCTTTTCCCTCATCCGCGAAGTTGGGCTCGATATTTCAACTATTGAGTTATGTGGTCGCGGTGATTCTCTTTGCGGCGCTCGGAGCGCGGCAGTTCGCCAACGACAAAGAAGGATTGGCGGTCATCGCTGTAGCCGGCTTTGCTCTCTGGTTTGCCGGCAATCTGCTCTCGGGCAAAGAACGGCGCATGCCGTCAGCGGTTGATGGATTCGTGCTTTTATACTTCGGCGCCAATGTCGTGGCTGCGTTTGGCTCGCACTATTTTCAAGAAAGTCTGAAAGGACTGGCGAAAGTAGCGGTCTACATCCTCACGTACTTTTACCTCACCAGCGTTCTCAATCACAAAACAGGACGCAAGATTGGCATCATCTCGGCGCTGGCAGCAGTGGCGCTGGCGGTCTCGCTATTCGGCTTCTGGCAGTACGTCCATCACGTAGAACCGCTGGCGACCTGGGAAGACCCGACGCTGGAAACGCACGAAACTCGCATCTTCTCCACTCTCAACAATCCCAACCTGCTGGCAGGATATCTGCTCCCTCTGGTTCCACTCTTTGGCGCATTAGGAACGGGCCTATGCTCGACCAGGCGCTGGCTATTCGGTCTGCCGTTCATCGGCATTGCCGTCGTGGTCGCGGTCGCCACTGTGCTCACAGGCAGCAGAGGTGGATGGATAGGGCTTTTCGTCAGCCTCGGCTGCCTCGCCGCCGTCTTGTTCGTTTCATTTTGGCGCGAAAAACCGAAGCTGCGCATTCCCATAATCGTGGCACTGCTGGGCGCTGTTGCGGCAGTCATGCTGGCATTGCACTTCTTGCCGTCGTTTCAACAGCGAGTCTCATCGATTTTCGCCGGCAGCGAGCACAGCTCCAACGCCTTCCGCATAAACGTCTGGCGCGCCTCGTTTCGCATGTTCAAAGATAACTGGTGGTTCGGCATCGGTCCCGGCAAAGATGCCTTCGTGCACGCGTACGGACTGTATATGGAAAGCAGTTTCGACGCGCTAGGAACCTACTGCGTCCCCCTCGAGGTCGGCGTAGAATGCGGCATTTTGGGACTGATCGCCTTCGTCTGCCTGATCGGATCGCTTCTCGCGCGCGGGCATGCCGAGTTTTGGGGCTGCAACTCTATCTATTCAACGCCCACCCTGGACCGCTGGATCGCGCTCGGAGCAGGCATCGCACTGGTAGGCATGATGGTGCACGGATTCGTGGACACGGTCTTCTACCGGCCACAAGTGCAGTTCATCTTCTGGCTGTTGGTGGCACTTCTCACGACGGTGCCCCTGCCCCACGCATATATAGAGAAGTAGGCCCAGACACTAAATGAGTCGGAGCTCATGAATTTTATGAGCGCCCGTTAATAAATTAAGGTTCGACTTGGGTGGAGAACCACGCCGAACCTCCGCCAGCCATAGGGTTGGGGGGATTTTGGCCGTGGTTGACAACAAATCAACCTTAAAGGAAGATAATCTACAGATGGTTCTTTACTAGCTCTCTCGAAAGCTCTGGAAGCCGCATCCTTTTCGCACCAAGGAAACACGCACGGGCACACCGCTCAAGAGGTCACCTTCATGAAAGCGCGGCGGCGAAAGGGAGCCACTCTCGGTCTTATAGCCGTAAGCGTGCTCGTGCTGATAGTCCTAGGGGTGGGCTGCTTCTTCCTCGCCAAACTGTGCGGCGGCGGCAGAGAAGTCACCAACGCAACGGACGCCGGCACACTCAACGTCGCCAAACAAGCTCTGCGCAGTTCATACGTGGAGACACCGGCGCCGGCAGATTTCATGGCACTGGCCGACCCGCAATATTCAGGGCAGATAACGCTCTACACCTATAACCGCGCTGTTGCTCAAGCGCTTTTGGTGGCATTGAATGCGCAGCAAGAAAACACCGGCACCGCCCTCGCCAACGCTGCCACCACATTCGGTTACTTGAACACAGTCGGCACCGGACTGACAACTCTGCTTCGGAATTCCAGCACTTTAAACAATCAGTTCACTGTCGTCGCCGACGGCAACAGCATGAAGATGTACGGCAACAACACGATCTCGGAGGCAATGGGCGGTTATAACTACGCCTACATGAAACCGGGCGGTTCTACCAATATCTGGTTTAGCTCTGCCAGCTTCCCGGGCGCTCCCGCAGCTTCGTTAAGCAGCTTGAACTTGGTGGCGTCCGTCGCGCTCGACAAAACCCCGAGCATGGTCGGTGATGTGGGGGCGTACCAGGACAAGTACATGGTCGGCTATCAGTCGATCGCGGTGCCTGGTGTAGGCTCCGTTATGGGCGTTCCGGTCTTTCCTCAACAGACTCCGCACTTGGTCAGACTGGCGGACTTCCAAACCGCTGCCACTGCGCCCGCTGCCACCGTTCCACCCAACGCTTTCTGCGTTCAATCGCAAAATCTGGACTGCAAGAGCAGCACCACTGGTGGTGCCATTGCCTGCGCCATCGTCGGGTGCGCGTACGCAGCCGGTGTAAACAACCCGGTCACCAGCCCCGTTGATTTCGTCGGCTGTATTCCCGGCGGTTATATTCTGCTGGCAAACCGCAGTGCTGCCCCAGTTCCTGCGGGCTGGTCGGGACCCGTCGATTCGAGCAACAACATCTTCAATCATGAGCTTGGCGATGCGCCAGGCATCGAGTCTACTCAATCCGGTCCCAACGATGTGTTTACACTCGATAGCGGCGCCGGCGCACAATCCCTCCAACAATGGGCAGCTTACAATGCTGCCGGTGATCCGGCCTCGACTCCGTGGACGGATCCCACTACCGGTCTTCCCACGACCGGCGCTCCGCAAATTCCATCCGGAGTATTCGCATCGACCAGTGGTGGCGGCTCGGCCCCAGCCACCGCGGCAGATATGAAACTGGTCACCAACAGCGGACTCAACTGCCTCACCGACGATCTCGACGTCAACAACTATCTTGCTGATCCCCGCTGCGCGGGAGCACTCAACAGTTTTTGTTCTGCCTACGGACGCGCTCCTCTTGGTGGCTCCGCTAGTGGCAGCGGTCCAGTGACGATGTGGACGAACGTCGACACCATCAAAGCGGACATCATCGACGGCTTCCGCGACGGCAACTCCGAAATCACCGTCGACGCTCCAGCTGCTCCGTCAGGCATGGGCGCTTACAAAAACGGCTTCTCCAACACACCGTGGTATCCAGGCGGACCGACTGCTGCCACGCCTCCTTTGGAAAACACGAATTCGACAGCGTGGGATCTGCTCAACCAGGTCGGCGGCTGCGCCGTCTCTTCGGTAGTCGCGGATCTGACTCAGCGCGCTAACGAAATCGTCCCTGGTGTCGCCGCTGGTACCGTCAGCTCGCCGGCGTGCACGAGCGCTTCAGCTTCATCCGGATCGATTGTCGGGCTGTTGAAGAACTCGCCTCCGATGTCGATGGGTACGGCAGTTTTCATCTGCAAACAGACGCCCAACGATCCGACCAGCCCACTGGTAATCCAGAGTGCATCTCCTTCGACATATGTCTCCGGTCCTGGCGGCGTCATGCCGACAGCCGATGGTTCAACCACCGGCGGTTCGTCTGAAATCTGCAACGGCGGCGCTTACAATCTGCTCAGCGATGAGATGATCGATTCGATCAGCCCCAACGGAACAGATAAGGGCGACAACAATCTGCACGACCGTCCATATCGTTCTATCAGCAACACTGGCACCGGCGACTTGGCTGCCGAAGACCACGCTGATTTCATCTTGTCGTCAGGCTATCAGAACTTGCTCGGCAAACTGGATTTTTATCAAACAACAACAGGTGGAGATACTTTCAGCCGACCCAATTAAGAAGACATTGTGGTTTGTACACACTAGAGTCCGCCCGGTCGAATCATGTATGATTCTGATTAGGGCGGATTCTCGCATCGAGGAGGAGAAAATGCTCACGCATAACAAGGCAGCTAAGATTCTTTTGCCTGCAGCTATGGTGGGCTTCAGCGTGTGCGCCGCCATGGCCCAGAATGTGCGTGTCCTGCACAAAGTCGAGGCGCCCGGCGCCGCTAATCAGTGGGGACGCGCTCCAGCAAAAGGCAACGACGTCGACGTCACTTCCCTGCGTGAACCAGTTCAACTGCAAGACTTGCCTGCATTCACCGGTCATGCGACTTTCGTAAACGGACACGTGCACGAATCCGACAACGGACCGTCATGGTTGATGACATTCAAAGTAAAAGAGAGTCCTCAACAAGTGATGGAATGGTACAGGAATGTTCTGCGCATGCAACAATGGAATATCAAGCAATCCACAAGTGATACCATATGCGCTACCAAGAAGAACAGCCAATGCACCATCGCCGTTAATAACTTCAGAACGAAAGAGTATCAAACGCACCTAGAAATAATGTACTTCCTCTCGAAAAACCGCTGATTTACTCAGCAGTCAGACCGCTCCCAACTACCGTGCCCAGTGCCCATAATGCCGATCTTCGACCGTACCCGCAGCAACCTTCTTCTCGTTAAGGCACTCGTTGGCGCTTTTGTTACGTCGATGTTCTGCACCGCCACCGGTGCAACCAATGAGCTTGCGGTCGGCACCACTTCTCGCAACCAAGAAGACATTGCAGTCGGGTGCAACGCGCCGCAAAATCTCAATTTTAAGACTCGCGATGAGATTTTCGCTCTGCGCGCGCAGCTCGTCAACACACAGCCAACGCTGCTTGCGCGCCCTTATTCACCGAACGAAGATGTATTCGGTTTAGTGGAAGATAACAAACCGTGGTGGGGACTTCATGGCGAAGCAGTTTACGGCGAAGGAAAACAAAGTATCGAAGGCGACTCAGAGGAGTCGAGGTTTCTCCTTAACCCCTGGATACTCGTTGGCGCAAACACTTACTCGTTCGGAATTTGGGACAAAGACAAGCTGAGCGAAGAAGACCTCGACCGTGCAGACTTTCCGCTCACGTGGCTGCCATCATCGCTCACTTGGTCTGCCGCAAAATCGACCGCCGAAGTTGCGTACGCGGTAAGCGATTACAACCAAAAACTGTATGTCTGGCGCGACAAGATGAAAGACCAGAAAATAGCGCCGCAGTTTGCGCTCGTCGCATATAACGCGCGCGATTTTGGATACAATTGGCTCTGGGTGGCGCCCGATTCGAGCACCAATATAGAGTGCTTACGCAAACCCACCGAACCAATTCGAATCGCTCAATTTATTCACTGCGGCGGCTCATGTGGCTATCCAGGCGGTTGCAACAATATGAGCCCGTCGATTCCGGCTCTCGACGAAATCAAATATACGGCGCTGCCGGCGATTGCACACGTATGCTTGTGGAAACAGAAGCCGCGATCGACTGAAGACGCTCCCGACATGACATTTATCGTTCGCCTGCAATAATTTTCTGGCGCTGCTAAGCTTACAAGCAAAGAGATGAAACCGACGGTCATCGGCGAGGCAAATTAATACGGAGCCCACTCAGGTCTAACGGAATGTCCGAGCAAACAGATCTAATGACCACCGTAAAAGCAGCGCGCAGTTCGCTGCAAGATAACAAGGAGCGCTTTCGCCGTGCGCTTGCTTTCTCCACTGCGCTGGGAATGCAGTGCAGCAATCTCCTTACAAACTACATAGAACACTGCCGCGACCAAGCCATGTCTGGCTCGACCGATCCATTCATCACGCAAGATGAATTCGCATACTGCGTCAAGACATTGATGTGCGTTCAGCTGTGGCTTTTGCTCCTCGAACAGCAGACCGACATTCCGGAAGAAATGCGCCTTTTCGTTCTGGAATCCATGAATCTCGCCGATCGTTTGTACGAGTTGCCTCCGGCCAAACTGGTCATGACCAGCTATGATGTCACGGCAGGTCCGCAAGTGATCAGAGAATCAGTTTCGTTCAACATCTGCTTGCGCCTCAATTTAGGAGGCACAGCGCCCGATGCTCTGGTGCAACTCTCCGAGGTCTTGCGAGATGTGCGTCCTCACCGAGAGCAGCTAATGCAAATGTGTTTGACGAAGTCGTTGAGTGACCTAGATCAAATGATCTCGCAAGGATAAACGCAGGCTCGGCGCCGACATGGATGGCACTGATACTGTTCCAGTGCACTTCCGCTGCCGGGCTGGAGCCCGGCGCTCCGCATCGGAGATCACTGCGCGAAATCGTACGCAGGAAGCGTGGTCAATCGCGAGTCGATAACAGCGCCGCCGATACAAAAGTTGTAGATGACCTCGGTGCCTGCCGGAAGTACCAGGTAGTTGTTGATGGCATCGTCGACGAAGCAACCGATGCCAGTTGCATCATAACCAAGCGCGGTGGCACCGAGATACAACAACTGCCCGATGATACCAGCTTCGTAATGAACGAGCCGGTACGCTCGTTCGCCGAATATCTCATTGGCGTTCTTCAAGTTTGCCACCATGCTCAATGTAAGGCAGCCATCAGCCGCAATGTCCTGAAAACAGCTCGCTTGTTTTGCCACTTCCCGCTGGTCAGTATGTGCTAGTGCAACCAGCGCCTGTCTCGCCCGATCCCAGAAGTAGAGACCGGATTCTAATCCACTGATACGATGCGCATACACATACAAATCGACAAAATAGGCGCCACACTCTTCATTATTTCGCGCTGACTCGTCACTGATTCGCGCAAGAAAATCCGCGTTTACGCCGCGCGTGGCACCGGCAAGTATAAGTGACAGATCCGCAAGCAGCATGCGCCGGCGGCCATCCATATCGACTGCAGAACGGCGGCGGCGCACAGTCGTCTGCACTGATTCATCTGCGGCAGATCTTTGCGCGTGCCCTGCTGCAACCTGGGCTATAACATCATCTGCGCAAGTGACCAGCGTTGCCGGACGAGTATTCTCGAGAGAGCGTCGATGTTGCCCTGATTCAACTCGTTGACGCGCGGCTTCTACCTGTGATTCGCTCATGCAAGTCGCAGACCGTACTTTTTTGATTATGTCGTACGAAATCTCCGCCGCAGAGATCGAATTTGCGGTTCCGATCCATTGTGCCGGTGCATCGGAGTTTTTCGCGGCGCTCAAACTGTTGCCCCGCACGCCAATTACAAGGTATGGACATTCGTCCGAGCCATCCAGCCCGAGCGTGGCAGAGATCAGAGCATCGCAAAAGAGTGCACGAATGTCCAGCGATAGTCCCAGATCCGCAGATGCCACCATGAGACTTCCCAGCACATGTCCCATATCATGCTGGCAGTAGCGGAAGCCGCGTTCAAGGTATTTCCAACACTCACGCCAGATGATGCTGTTGAAACAGATTATCAGAGGCGGCAGCTCTTCCAATTCTCCGCCTGAGAGCTGCCATACCTGGCGCATTGGTTCGGTAGATGTGCATCGTTGTTCGAGTTCATGCCGGTCGACCCGATAATGGTAGGCACCGGGTTCAATACCATCTACACCGGCGATTAAAACATGCGTTTCGGTCGGATGTAAATTGCCCGACGAAGCATTTACTCGCAGAGCCCAGCGATGGTCGGTCGAACCGATAGCCTTCCAGGCGCTGATAGCGCACGTGTGGAAGAGCAGGGTGGAGAGTGTGGCAGCGTCCAAACTTGCGAGCTTCCCGATTGCCTCGCTCCCTTGCGACTGGTTCCAACCTGGCAACAAAAGATCAAATAGTCGATTATCAGTCGCTACCATTGAACGACTCAGTGATACCACATTCGCACCAGCGTAGACTCTGAACGGATTTGGTTCGTTGTTCCAATCGAGTCGCCGATTATCCGCAAACAGCTTCTCGAAAGTGTGCTTCGTCCGCTGGTGATAGTTGTAGAAGACAGTGGAGCCAAGCATCTGAGCAGCTGCTGAGCTATCTGTTTTGGGTCGTTCGGTCATGACAGTTCTGCGGTTAAAGGTTGTAATTCAACCAGGGAAATTGCAAGTGATGGTGCTCTGACGTCCATGGTGATTGTGGGAGCGATCTGCGGTTTCCAAGGTAAAGGGTAATGACGATTCAGGAAAAACCCTAGTTCTTTTAGGATATCAGGAGGTTACGCTACTAATTAACTAGCCGCTGGAACTCGCAAGTACCGAGAAAGATTAACCAAAAACCAATCTGGCGGCAATTACTAAGCACAAGGGGCATGGATTCGAAAGAATCGATGCCTCTTGCTTTCAGGGTGTTCATCCCTCTACGAACGCCACCACCCGTGCTGGCGCAGCGGAAGCACCGACCAGGAGCAGCGGGAAGAATGCAACCTGAAAGCCTTTCGCAGGAAGCTTATCCAGATTGGCAAGCTGCTGCACCACGTAGAACTCGACATCGCGGCAGGCAAAGTGCGCGTCCCAGATTTTGCTTTTATCTTTTGTGCGCTGATAATCGGCAATCATGACGGGAAACGGGCGGTCCCAACCAAGCGCGTCAGTGCCACCGACTTTAGCGCCTTGCTCCGCCAGCCAGAGAGTTGATTCGCGCGTCATGCCCGGATAGTTGTAGCGAGCCAGTTCGGTCAAACCGAACTTGTCATGATCGGTGCGCATCATGACTGCGTCGCCGGGCTTTATTTTGCAGCCGATCTTGGCGAGAGCTTGCTGCAGATCCTTCACTTCGATAGGCTCTCCGGTCGCTCGCTTGTGGGTAACATCAAGCACGATACCGTCACAGAACAGCTCCTCCAGAGGTATCTGGTCCACCGTCTTGGCCGGACGACCAGCCGTGGTGCTGCCGTAGTGCCAGGGCGCATCGACGTGGGTGCCAAGATGGCTCGATATGGATAGATTTTCCTCCGCCCATCCCTCGCCTTCCGGCAGATCGCCGGGCGGGCAGTTGAACAGCCCGCACATGATTTGGGCACCGCCTTTATGGTCAACGAACTCGACAGTCGGCGCGATGATCCGCTCCAATGGTTTGAGCGCAGCGGGAAGAGCGTTCTCTTTCAGGACGACGAGAGGGCGGGTGAGGTCAATAAGTTTTCGCATTTATGGCTCCTAGCCACGCAATCGAGGTGAGGCTTCCGAATTGTCGCAAGATATACTGTCATATTGGAGGCCCAGACGAATGAGCTCGGTTAAAACCTTTACGCTGCAAGAAGCTCGTGAATTCGTGCCCAGACTTCGGCATCTGGTCGAAGGCGCAAACGTAGAGCTGGAATACCTCTCCGGCGGTCTCGAAGAAGCCAATAAGCGATACGCTGACGCCGAGTCCGTTTTGCGCACCTGCAAGCCAGAAGCAGACGACAAGCAAGCGAATAAGAAAATGCGCGAGGCGCGCGATGAATTCCAGCAGGCGATCGAAGTCTTATCTGCCGCTCAAAATGAGTATCTCGAATGCTTGAACGTTTGGGTCGAGCGCATCACGGAAATTGGTGTCATCCTGCGTGACATTCGCACGGGGTTGCTCGATTTCCCGGCGCGGGAAGGGGCGTTCGAATACTTCTTATGCTGGAAACTAGACGACGAAGAGATTTCATACTGGCATCCCATACACGAGGGTTTGCGCGGACGAAAGCCTCTCAGCGTGTTGCCTGAATATGCGTTATAGGCGCCCAGCCAACAAAAGATTAGACAGGAGTGCATTTCTGTATTTCTCGCATATAATTCTGCTGGGATGTTTCTGAGTGATGGCCCATGCACATGTCAATACTGCTTGACACCAGAAATGGTGCATGTGGAATCTCAAAACCCAGCCTCTTCGCTCGCTGTATTAGTTCGCGCACAATGCGGACCGAAAAAGCTGCCAGATCGTTTAAACCGGCACTGACGGGTGCAGCCGTCATGTCACTTTTATGCGGCATAACTGCACTGACGACGAGACCTGCATCAGCACAGTTCTACGATCCGCGCATGTCGATGCAGTTGAATGCACCGTACATGGATCCACACTACAATCCGACTTTTTTCGGAACACTGGAAGATGGTGCGCGAGACGATGATGCGCCGCGGGCGCGAGTGGCACAAGTCGGTACGATTGTTCCGACAGATATCGTCCCGCTTCCGGCGCCGCACGAAGGGCAATCGTTCGGACAAGCGTTGCAACTTCGTGTCTTGCAACGTCTGCCGTCAAAGTTTTATCTCAATGCAATCAATGAAAGCAGCTTCCGTCTGGAAACAAACCCTTATCAGATGCCGAGCAAGAGCGCGCTGCAGCAAAAACTAGAGGCCGGTGTTCCCACCTCGGCATTGCCGCAATTTCGCGACCAGCAGGAGCAGACCTTGTTAGGCGAAGTCAACGCCAGTGACACTGTTTTCCGCACGCTGCCAAACGTCACAACCGGATGGGCGTTTACTCCGACGACTCGCGCTTATGCAAACTACTTCTTGATCCGCGACAGCTTGATGCACGACATTCTGTTGAACAACACGGTCCAATCAGTCGGCGGCGGATTGCAGCACGACATTGCACTTGGTACAAAAGCCAATTTTCAGTTGAACGGACAGTTTCGCGAGCTATATCAAAGCAACCAGGTGCCGGTCTTCGACTACCTGCCCGGAGCCACACTTTCGTATGCGCTTGGTCGTCACTCGATCGCTTACATCAACACTCTATTGCAGTTGCGCGGAAGATATTTCGCATGTGCACCGACACGTGAAATCGATCCTTTCTATACTGTCGGTGTCCTCACACAACGAGGGCGCTGGCAAGCCTCGCTGGCACTGACATTTCTGCAAAACTTCCGTCAACCATTCGCCGGCAATGCATTGATACCGGTCAATAATTATTCGTTCGTTGCAGACGCGGAGTTGGACCGTCAACTGTTCAAAAAATATTCCGGCATGCAAGCATTCATTCGCGCAGAGCCAATCTGGAATTTCCACTCAGACAATACACCCGGACTGTCAGGCTTCGATTTCCGCTTGTTCTGGGGTCTGCGAGCCACCTTGGGCAAACCGCCGCTCACCAAAGCGATTCAGGAGATTAAACAGCAGCTCGAAGGCGAGGAAGCAACACCGCCACGTCCAATTCCGAGCATCACACCCAGCACCACCGGACCCACATCCTACGTGCCTTTCCGGTTTAATTAACCGCCCACTCGCTGCGCGCTTGAGTTAGAATCGATAGATAGCTCCAAGTGGGTTCGTTCGATGTTACGACCTGCACGCTGCGGAATTGTATTAGCGACGGCACTCGCATGTGTTGTGGGATTGGCGTCACAACGAGCTTCTGCCGAGCAGCAGGAAGCAAGGGTTCAATATTTCGATGCGACACAGGCAGAAATTGGCTCCAAGCTGGGCCATCAAGTAAGTGCCTATGTCAACTTCGATGACGCACCAGGCTATGTCGAAGGGGTGGGGTCATGTAAGGAATGGTCGGCAAACGAGCGAGCCCTGATTACTTTGAGATTACAGACTATCGTCGATCGAGCTCCAGGTTTGATCGTTGCTGCAGGTGATGGAGGAAAGTTACGACTGCTCAGAACAACGAGGCTTTTAGTCGATGTAGGTGCTTTCGGAATGCATCCACTGGAGTCTGTGCAAGCGGCAACCACTCCAAAAGGAATACTTATAACAGACAAATTCTTTATCACACCGACGCGATGGCAAACTAAAGCGCTGGCACATGAGATGACACACGCATCCGAGTTGGGAGAGACCGTTTCTCATTCACATGCATGGGTGGCATTCGCTCAACAGACAATCACCAAAATCAGGAAGGATCATCACCCTAAATCGTATGCCGAATGGGTTGGTATAGATACAGAACTTCGAAGTAAAAATATCTGGCCTTCCCTCTATGGTTGCACAAACCTAAGAGAGGCCCTAGCGGACTACGTCGCAGCAACTATCTTCGATTCAGATTTCCAATCATCTGAACAGTTCAAGAGTACGATTCTGCCTCTTGTGATTGCTCAAAGTGATCAGTCTCTTCAATGGAACGCTTCCTTCAAAGCAGCGAAGATAAGTTTTTCCGAGTCAAAAGATAGCAAGAAATACATCGGCGACCTTGAAGCGCTTGAGAAATCGGATCCATCGACAGCCTCAATTTACGGTTTTCTGTCTTATTTTTACAAAGCAAACAAGGACTTTGACAAAGCCTCAAACACCATAGATGAAGGGAAGAAGTTGCTCAATGAAGCCGGAGTCAGTCACTCCGACGAAAGCTACATCTATCTATTGGGTGCAGAAGCGTCTATTTTGTTAGATCAGGCAAAGTATGAGCAGTCCATGCAAATCCTGAATGAATTACTTGCGATATCCCCAGATGACAAATATGGATTGCAGGCGAGAAGTTTTGTCAACTACAAACTCGGCAATGCACAAGCCGCAACGGTCGACCAGAAACACTTAGCGAATCTAAAAACACGCCAACGAGCGAGCGAATCAGAAATCGTCGTTGAGACCAGGAATCTGACATCGTTGTCCAGTGCGAGGACATCAGTGAGAGATTTTCTTTCAGGAAAAACAACTGTCCTGTATGGATTCGATTCGCGATGAATAAAGCAGCGCCAACCCTCTTGCGCCCCGGACGTTTTCGTCCGATAATGAATTATGACTCTGGAACGATTTGAATATGCGGTTAGCTTAAAAGCAGCGAAAGAAGGTGGTTTTATCGTCACCTGTAGAGACCTGCCAGAGTTAATTACCCAAGGTGAAAGTCTGGAAGATGCGCTCGCTGAGGCATCTGACGCCATGGACGAGCTTTTCGCATCATACATGTACGGTAAACGAGCTTTTCCCGAAGCCAGCAAGGCTAAACGCGGCGAACATTTCGTCGCACCACGCGTGGAGACCGTAGCAAAGGCAGCCCTCTACGTCGCGATGCGAGAGGCCGGCATTTCAAATATCCAATTGGCAAAACGACTTGGTGTCGATGAGAAAGAAGTGCGACGCTTGCTCGATCCCCGCTATGGGTCGAAGCTTCCTCGCATTGCCGAAGCCATCGAGGTCTTGGGGCGACGGCTAGTAATCGGACTGGACGTCGCATGACGCAATCACGTTGAATAGATTGCCCATGAGATGACTCATGCAGCCGATCTGAGTTGCAGGTTTTCTACTGTCAATGATTTCCTTTATGGAAAATCGAAAGTACTTCACGGATTTGATGCAGAACAGGAATACTAATAACTGTGGCAGTGCATAATAGCTTCATGCAGCTGAAGTCAGTCGAGACGACTCCTAACCCGAATAGCATGAAGCTGAACCTGAGCGAGCAGCTTGGTGCGGCGGTGACGTACTCGACGGAGGATAAACTGAAAGCGCCCGGCTGGATACAAAAGTTGCTGGAAATCACTGGCGTGCGCAGCGTCTTTGTCTGCGCTGATTTTGTCACTCTGAACAAAGATGCGAGAGTTGAGTGGAAACCAATATTGGAAAATGCCACTGCAATTATCGACGGTAAGCAATCTGCAGTCGACACGAAAAAGCAACAGCGAGAATCTGCGCAGCTAGATGGACAGGTGCATGTGCTCGTGCAGACATTCCGGGGAATTCCGATTCAGGTGAAAATAGTTGATGCAGAGAATGAAGCGCGTGTGGCGCTGGGCGAGCGATTCAACGATGCGGCAATGAAGATCCAAGACAAAACTGGCGCTAACTATCTGACAGAACGCTACTGGGCTGATCATGGCACCAGATATGGTGAGCGAGCTGCGGTAGCTCAAGAAGTTAAAGAAGAACTTGAGGGTCTGTTCGACGCAGCGAAATTAGAAACACTGGTTGCACAGTCGATGGGTAAGATCCCACCGGAAAAGGTCTCGCCAGAGCTGCTGCAGGAATGGCTGTCATCGGATGATTGGACACGCAGACTTGCGGCAGTTATGGAACTCAGTCTGCTAGCAGACAGCCTGCCCTCGTTGGTGAGCGCCCTTCGTGACGCGCACCCGCAAGTGCGGCGCCTTGCGGCGGCAGCGCTTGGAGCATCGGGAGATGCAGCAGCATTAGAACATCTTTGCGTCGCACTGTTGAATGATGATTCGGTCGGCGTCCGTCGCACCGCCGGTGATGCCCTATCTGATCTCGGCGCCCGAGAAGCGCAACCAGCTATGTGCCAGGCTTTATCCGACGACAACAAATTAGTCCGCTGGCGTGCTGCCAGGTTTCTTTTTGATCTTGGCGATGTAGAAGCGATTCCATTCTTAGAGCAAGCGCTGCACGATCCGCAATTTGAGGTGCGACTCGAGGCGGAAGCTGCACTGGAAAGAATTCGCACCGGCGGTCAGGGACTCGAACCAGCCTGGAAGCGGATCTCGAACCAAACATAATCGTGGGAACGCCGATTCGATATCGCTATCCGCGGGAGGATAGCGTCTAGCGCCCGTCTATGCAGGGTTTCTTCCTAAAACTCGGCAACAAGACCGAAGCAGGCGATGAGCAGAATGAAGAAGAAGTAAAGGACGAAAAACCACGCCCATCTGCTGATCAGTTGAACTTCGGTGATTTTAGCTTCCTTTGCCATTCCTCTATCCTTGCTGGTTTGAAACTATTGATCTGCCGGCGCGTCGGTTTTGGGTGCGGGGGCAGCGGCTGGTTTGGCTGCCGGCGCAGCTGCAGCTCCGACCGGTTCGAGTGAGTTGACGTACGCTACGAACTCTTTTGCTTCCGCGACAAACTTTTGGGTTTGCAGGCGCGAGAGCCAGACCCCGAGAACGCGGCGGCGGTCCGTCGCTTTCTTCAACGAAGGAGGCCGATCGCCGAGCAAGCGCTCACGCACGATCTTGTTGCCTTCGCGATAGAAGCAGTCGCCCAACTGGCAGCCGCAGACGATGACACCGGCGGCGCCACCCTTGAGAGCGCCTTCAATCATCAACGGTTGAATCATGCCGCTGCATGGCAGCTTAACTATGCTGCAACCATCAACACCTTGAAGCTTGCCGTCAGCATCGAGCAGATTGTTCAAATCTGCCGCTCGCTCGCATAACAGGGTGATTACTTTCTTTTCGTTGGACATAGCGAAATAGATCTCCGGGTTTGATTATGCGTTCGCTGAGAGCAGTTGTTTGATTTGAGCGTTCACTTGAGCATCGGTGAGCTCAGGCAAATCGATCGCATCGAATGCGCACGCGCCCACGCATACACCGCAGCTGGAGCAGCGGTACGGCTTGACGGTGGCGAGAAGTTTGAAGCGAGAGTTTGCCGGTGCCGGCACCATCTCGATAGCTTGGAACGGGCAGTCGACGAAGCAGAGGTTGCAGCCGACGCACTTGCCGATGACCACTTCAGCGGCTTGAACCGGCGGCTGCGCCTTGGGCACCAGGAAGCCCGGCATGGGAATGAAGCAGAGCAGAATCGTGCCGATCACCATCAATGCCCAGAAGACCATAGGCGAGGTCTGAGTCAGAATCCAGTACGGCCACAAAAACCACACATCCAGATCGAACGATGTCGGCGCCGTGTTGAGGTCGGCAGGAGCGCCGGACGCGATCGGATAGAGAAACACGACGCAGAGCGTGATGCCCATCATGATGTAGTTGAGCGCCGGAGGCGGCGTCAATACCGGGCGAGTCATGCGCATGTAGTGGATCCACAATCCGAAGAGCAAGGTGAACGACAAGCCGATATGAATGAAGAGGAAGTTCGACATCGTCAGGTTGGTGATCGCCTGCCCGTTGAGGAACCACCCTTTGATGGCACCACCCAGAGGTCCGAGTGCGTCGAGCGCGCTGACGGTCATACGGGTGAGGATCAAGGAGCGGTTATCCCAGACCAGGTAATAACCGGTCTGTCCGATGAAGAGCACCATGAAAAGAAGAACGACGCCACTGAGCCATTGCACCCAACGATATTGGCGATAGCGGTCAGTAAACCAGACGCGGATCATGTGCAGAAAGATAGTCAAAACCATGGCATCGCCGGCGTAGCGATGTATGCCTCTGATGGCGCCTCCGAACGGAAGCGAGTACGTGATGTATCTGACTGAAGTCCAGGCGTTGACAGTCGCTTTCGACAGGTAGGCGTTATCGATTGTCGGAATGTAGTAAGCAAACAGGAGCAATCCTGAGAGAAAGAGCACCCAGAGAAAGAATTGAGGCAAGGCTCCGTGATAGTACATCGGGTTGTACTTGTTGGTGCCAATTTTATTGAGACCGTCTTCAAACGCGAGAAACGCTTTCGTGAACGCTCTGATTAATCCCGTGTACCAGTCCATCTGTCTTCCTCTTTACCCCAGTCAAAAATCGCCTTACTTCTTGATCGGTATAACTGTCTTCTCTTCAGCGTCTTCTCTGCCAATCACTATGATCGCGACGGCAGAAGCGAACATGGCAAATGCCATCACATAAACGTAGGTGTAGTTGCCGGCGATGACCGACTTGCCCCAATCCGGATCGGGTTTGGCACCGGTTTGGATGGCTTCCTGATCGAGCTTGCCTTTGATATCCGATTGCAGTGATTTGGCCATGCCATCGAACTGGGAATACCAGCCTGCAAGAGCATGCACTGGTTGAGCGAGCAGCGAGTCCGTGGCTAACTCATTGGGGTCAGTGCCGAATCCCATCTCTGCCCACGGTTGAAAAACCACGGACAAGACGAGGCAGGCAATTGCCAGGATTCCGATGATTATTCCCTTCACGATTCCTCTCCGCTGTCACCATTACGCTTTTGCAAATGCGTGTATATACGCTCGAACAGATCGATTCTTCTTTTCAGTGTGCCTTTCAGCTTCTCTTCGACATATATCCAATACCCCTGCACGCCCAACATTACCAGGGTGCACCCGATACCCGCAGCAAGAACGCCGGTATGGCTGAGCGTCCAACCTTTTTGCACTTCGCGGTAGCCTTCGAAAAACCACGACAGCGTTATAGTCGTGGCGACAAATGCTAACGCCTTCCAGCCAAATTTGACTTTGAACTGGCGTTGAGCCATATCACCACCCATGATACCGCTGTGCACTCGTGGAGCCCCCTACGCTGCCGTCGCCGATTGTGTCTGACTGGGCGCCGGTTGTGTAGCAGCACCCTGCTTGCACCACCACCAGGTGCCGAACGCTACGAACACGATGATCGGACTCAAGATAATCCAATACATGTCGAGCTGCGGAACCGGCAATGGATAGTTGAGCCCCGGCGTCGTCGAGGGCACGTGCCCGGCCGACATACGCTCTGAGAAGTTGACGAAATCGTACGCCCAACGGTTGGAGATGACGAACTCGTAGAGGCTGTTGTAGAACGGCTTCTGCGCATCGAAAGTCGGCCACCAACAGACGACGAAGTCGAATGGACTATGTTGCGCCGAGATCTGCTGCAGGGTGGCGATGCCTCCCTTGGCAGTGGGGACCTTGACGAAGGTGTCCTTGGCTAAGCTGATGAAGTCGGTGTTGTACGGCAGGGTCGTGTTCATCGGATAGACGATCTGGCGGATCGCAGTCTCAATCTTGTCAGCGTTGTCTCCCATGACCGGACGCAACAGACGATAACCGAACTGGTGCCACATCGGATCCATGAAAATCTCGACTTGCGCCATGTAGAAGAAGATCCAGGCAAAGAAGCTTTGCACCAATGCCACCACACCCAGTACGAATGCGGATTTAGCGGCTCTGACACGTTCTTGCACGTTGGGATTGGTCCAGATCAGAGCCAACTGCCAGATGATGCCGATATCGATCGTCCCGTAGAAGAACAGCCTCCAGTACGGCGGATCGTTGTGGATGTTGGCGATGTTGACGATGATCAGGTAGGAGAAAATCACCCATGTCATCAGCGCCATGAAGGTGACCATGAACATGAACGGTCGCTTCATGATGTTCTTCTCGGGTCCGGTGATGGCGCCATCAATAAATGGCAGCAAGACGACCGAAAGAGGAATGATGATTGTGATTTCCGTTGCCACGACAGGTTCCAAATACTTGTACATCTGATACAAGCCGAGGAAGTACCAGTCGGACAAAATCGGCAGCGGCGTGACGTCGGGGTTAGAACGGTGTCCCTGAGCCGCCGGAAGAATGACCGCCACGACAGCGATCATCAAGGTGACCACCCATCGCTTAGTCCAGTTGATGGGCATGCGGACGTAGTGGTTTTTATAGAAATACAACTCTACGAAGATGAGAGGAATGAGCGAGAACGCCAGGTGCAGAGAGAAGAATCGAGTGATTGTCTCTTGCGTAATAGCGGCACCGCCACCAAGGAGCACCTCTGCTGTGTTCCATCCCATATGGAATGAACGCACCAGAGGCTGGTAGAAGTCGCCCATGACCGGAAATTGGTCCATGTACGTCGGGAATGTCGCGAACACCTTGGTAGCCCAAAATGCGCGCTGGTTCCAAATAAGCAGATATCCGGTCAGACCGGAGTACATGGAGAGAAGCAGACCGACTAAGCCGATCGCTATGTTGAACTCTTTGCCCGGCTTGTAGTCACCGAGAAGAAACATACGGTACATGCGCATGGTGGCCGCGATGATCATCGCGTCTGCCCCATACTTATGCATTCCCCGCATCAACCCACCAAACGGAATTTTGTTCTGAATATCCAAGATGGAGTCAAACGCCGCTGCTTTTGAGGGTACGTACCACATGATGAGGATACAGCCCGTCGCCATGACGATAAACCAGACCAGGTAGAAGATAGGACCAAGCGCGTAGAACGGATTGGTCTTCGCTTCGTTCTGATAGTGCTCATCGAAAATGTCGATGTTGGCGATACGCGTTTTAACGAAGTCGCCGGCAGCGGTCAAAAACGGTTTGGTGTTCGTTGTGCTAGGCAATTCCCCCGGCCTCCAAAGATAGAACCTTGATCGTATCCCCATCGATTTTCACATCGAACTTGCGAGGAGGTCTTGGAGCGGGGCCTGAAACGACCTTGCCGCCCTGAGCGATGTCGTAGACGCTCAAGTGGCACGGGCAGGCAAACACCGGTCCGTTCGGATGGAAGTTATAACCTTTGGCGCACTCGTTCGGGTCTTTGACGAAGTTGAAGATGCAGCCAAGGTGCGGGCAGATGCGGCTATATGCAACGATATCGCCGCCGGGAATTTTGACGATGAAACCCGGAATCTGGCGTGTCTCTTTGCCTTCCGGGTTGTATTCGATGTAGCTCTGTTTGAACATGAAAGGAATGGCTGTCCAGACATCCGGGAAGTCAGACTGCTTGAAAGTAGGAACCGGCGCCTCTGCGATCGGTTGATCGGATTTGCCGATGATGTCGAGCGGCTTCAGCGTCGGGCGCAAAAACCGCAACATGGGCGAGATAAGCAAGCCGAATGTGGCGGCGAGCGGAATCGCGGCGGCTGTCTTCAGTAAAGTTCTTCTTGTTGTTGGTTCCATGACTTAGTCCTCTAGCCAACGGGGCTATTCTGATTTTGGCGTTTATTTCCGCCCGGTGGCGCCTTGTGTAGACTTATTTGCTTCATTTCCTTGCGTATTGTTACTTTCCGCAATGACTGTAGTCGGTATATCGGTTGATTGGAAGTGACGAACGTACGCTACGAGCTTCCAGATGTAATCTTTATCGAACTTGACGTTCTTAGCCTTGTCTTCCTTGTTGAGGAAGTTGGGCATACCTTCCCACTGGATGCCGTTGGCGATGTGGTCCCAGAGGACAGCATCAGTACGGTCATAGAAACGAGGGAACTGGGCGAAGTTGGCGGGAATAGGCTCGAGATCGTGAGCCAGAGGTCCGTCTCCGTTGCCCTTCTTGCCGTGGCAAACGACGCAGTTAGAACCGAACACGGCGTCGAGCGCCAGATATTCTTCCGGGTGTTCAGGGTTGGACGTGGGAGCGATAACAGGGCGTGCCAGCGATCGCGTGTAGAAAACGAGGTTCCAAATCTGGCGCGTCGTCAGCTTGTCGACAGTAGCCGGGTGCGGGTTGGCGCCTTGCTTGCCGTAGGCGACGAACATATATTGATCGACAGGCTTCTGCTTGTCCATATATTCGGTGTTGGTAAAGTCGATCTTGGCTGAGCCGCCTTTGCCGTCGGCGCCATGGCACTGAGCGCAATTTTGCGCGGCATAGACCAGCTTTCCGTCGGCTGAAGAGGGCAAGTCGTTCGGATACAACGGCTCCGGCTTACCTTGTGTCACCTCTGGCTGAACCTGATTGGAGTTGTCCACTTTGACCATGCCACCGCAAGATGCGAGCGACGCAACCAAGGGCACCGCCACTGCCATCTGGATCATCACATTGAAGAATTTACGCTGCATTTTGGTAATCAATATCCGAAGAAGGGAATCCAGGAGAACATCGCCCAGAGAACAATCAAGACGAAACATATGACCAGGAAGAGAGGCGGCGGACCTTCGCCGATGCGATATTCGGAGACGATCTCGTAGTGCTCGTCCTCAGCGCCGGCTTCTGCCGGAAGCGGTTTGACCGTGGCTGTTGTCGGTTTAATATCCTTTTCGTCGGCCATTTTTTACCCCTTAGTTTGACGAGCTGGCGGAGATCCGCTGCTGCTCGACAATCGCCCGTGCACGCGCCCCCGCGACGCCGTCAAGTTCGTCATCCATCATTTCGAATTTGACTGCTTCGACATCTTCGAACTCACCATTGCGGAACGCCCACCAGATGGCAGCGATAGCGATGACGAAGAACGCTCCGCAGACACCGAATGCGACATACAGTCCACCTGATAGAGAGGCTTGATTGAGAATGCAATTAGGACACATGGCTTACTCCCCGCCGCCCGTTGCCGGCTCGTATTCTTGATGAGTGAGTGTCGGCAATTTGACTTGAGGAGCCTTGTTCAGTTGATCGAGGTTGTCGATCGTCACTTCCTGGTCTCTCGGCAGCGTCTTCAAATACGCCACCAGATACCAGCGTTGCTCTTGAGTCAAGATGCCGCCACGAGGATCGCCGAGTCCGCCACCGTCGCCCCACTTGGGCATACGTGTTCCGGGGACGCCTTCGGTAATACGGTAGAACCAGAATTCATCCGAGTACTGTTTGTAGAAAGGACGTGAGAAGTTGGGCGGTTTTTTCTCGAGCGAGATAGCGTTGGGACCTTCGCCCAGACCTTGCATACCATGACAGCTGGCGCAGTTTTGTTGATAGATACCGCGACCGGCGTTGGCTGATGCACTGGCATTGGTATCAACCGCTTTCAACGCCAACAGTTTGCGACCAGTCTCTGTCGTCGTTCTGTACTCATCAGGTGCTTCGACGAAATGCTCCGGCTTACGCTCGTTGCCCAAAGTTTCAATGTATGCCACCAGGTCGTTCATATCTCTGTCACTCAGGTAGCTGAACGAAGGCATGATCGATCCGGGTTTGACGGCACGCGGTTCTACCAGGTGAGCCTTCTGCCATTGCGGCGGAAATCTGCCGCCTTCATTGGTGAGGTCAGGACCGGTACGCGCAGTACCTAATTGGTGCGGAGTTTCGTTGATGTAATCGCCGGCTTTGACGAGCGGTCCGTAGCCGCGATCTTGCAATCTATTGAACTGAGTGTGGCAGTAGAAGCAACCTTCGCGAACATATATCTGTCGTCCGCGCGCGGCATCACCATCTCGCTGTGATGTGTAGTTGTTTTCGCGTCCTGATGCTTTCGGGTTGAAGAGCACCATCGGCATCAACACTGTCGAGAAGATGATTCCAAAAAATGTGATGACGATACCAATAGCGCCGAGCCGGTAGCCGTACATTAGACTTTGACCTCCCGAGGCTTGAGGGCCTCATCGGCCGATATGACGGCCGGTGTATACAGCGTCTTGTAGCAGTTGTAGGCGAAGATGCACTGACCGAGCAGGATCATGATGCCGGAGATAGCGCGGAAGAACCAGTACGGTCTTATTTGCAGACTCCATTGATCGATCGGAATGTTGAATGCCCAACCCGCTGCTTGAACAAGTCCGGCGATGGTCAATGAGGCCATCATCAGCAAGAAGCCGAGAAATTTCAGCCAGTAGTGCGCCCGGATCAAACCTTGACTGTGCCATTGGCGACCAGTCAGGCGCGGCATACTGTAATAAAAGGATGAGGTGAGGATGAAGGAGAACGTACCGAGCAACGCCAGGTGAGCGTGTCCGACAACCCACTGCGAGAAGTGCAAATACCAGTTGATCCAGCGCGTCGCTTGAAACGGTCCTTGAATACAAGTGACGAGATAGAACATGCAAGAAGTGATGGCGAAGCGCAACGGCAGATCCGTCACCATCATCGTCCACTTGCCCTTCATCGTCATAAAGAAGTTGGTGAGCACGGTCAACACCGGCACCAACAAGAAGGCGGAGGAAATGACGGCGATAGCCTTCAACCACTCCGGCACAGGCGACTGCAAAATGTGGTGCGTTCCGGTGGGAGCGTAGAACAATGCGATGCCCCAGAATCCAAGCATTGAGAGACCGTGGCTATAAAGCGGTGCGCCAGTCAGACGAGGGAGAAGGTAATACATCATGCCGACACCAACCGTGGTGAACCACATGCCGAGAATGTTGTGACCGTAGAACCAACCGACGATGGCGTCGTTCAAGCCAGGCAACGCCACAAACGTGCGTTGTCCGATGATGTAGACGAGAGGAAACCAGAACAGCGAACCGAGGAAATACCACAACGACACGTACAACTTTTTCACGCGCCGGTTGATGATGGTCATGTAGATGTTGGCTGCCACCAGAATTAGTGCCGTCACCACCATGACATCGAGGATTGCACCTAGCTCGGCGTACTCACGTCCTTCGGTGTTGCCGTTCAACAAGGTGCAGAAGGCACCGATCATGACTAGGTTCCAAGCCCACATCGTGAAGTTGCCTAATCTCTCGCTCCACAATTTCGTTTTGCAGAGCGTCGGCACCATGTGGAAAATCGATCCGACATAACCCATCGACAACCAGCCGATGGCTACCGCGTTGACGTGAAACATTCTCACGTGCGGAAAGGCCAGTTGCGGAATGTTGTGCACCAGGTCGGGGTTCGAGAATTCCAGACCGCCGAGCAAGCCTGCCCCCATACCCAGCAGTGACCAAAACAGGGCGGACAGAAAGAAGTTGCGACTGGCGCTGCCTTCCTGATTGCTGAGGAATCGTCCGGTCAAATTTATCGAGCTTGCCAAATTGAGCCACCCCCACACGATTGCTTACGCGCCGGCTTTGATGTGGAAAATTTTAGGCTACTGACATCACCGCTTTTGGCGGTTGTAACCATGAGTTTTCGTTCAAAAAGTATTTGAGTCACCAGAGCACCATACGTAGTGATGCATTAATCGTACAAAGGGTACCTGGCTGACAGGCAATTTGTCTCTAGCTGAGGCAAGTTTCACCAAAAATAAATTGCAGACAAAAAGATCAAGTCACTTAAAGTCGACGGCTGAAACGGGGAGATCGGGCGCAAAAACGATCAAGGTTTTGTCGGGCCTTCGTCAGCGGGTCCCGGCTCGGAAGGCGGTTCTGGAGGTGATTCATCAGGAGGCTCTTGCATGCACTTGGGCAGTCCAAAAACGACGCCGTTAAAATGGTTCATCGTCTCCTGAATACCTGCGCGAATCCACGTTAATGCGGCGTCACATGATTTGCCGATCACAATTTCGTACAACTCGACATCTTCCGGCTCGAATTGCGACAAGACGAAGTCCGCGCGCCATTGTCCACCTGGATCCGGCCCCACCCCGAATTTCAAACGATGAAAATCTTTGCTTCCGGAAAGCATGCGCATGATCGATTCGACACCATGTTGACCACCGGCTCCGCCCCCTTTCTGAGCGCGAATCCTGCCAAGCGGCAAAGAGACGTCGTCGTGAATGACGAGCATGTCCGACATCGATTCAACCTTGAAATAGCTGAGCACCGACTGCACCGACTCGCCCGACAAGTTCATGTACGTGAGCGGCTTTACCAACAGCGTTCGTTCGCCGCCGATTGTCGCTGAGGCGAACAACGCGCGAAATTTGGATTCGTTGCGCAAGTCGACGTTGTGCATCGCCGCCAGACGATCGATCACGCGAAAGCCAGCGTTATGGCGGGTTTTCTCGTACCGGCTCTCAGGGTTTCCCAAACCTATCAGAATTTTCATCACTCGCGCTCAGCCGCTTGAATAGACAAACAGATTAGCTCCAAGAGGAGCCTCATGGCAAAGCGAACTGCTTGCGCCGGCTCGAACTCTAGAAGGGCGCTTATAAACATTAATAAATGAAGCGCTTGCCGCCGCCTCCCTCCTGCCCGCCAATCCCGCACGCTGAGCCATGACAAGCCTGTAATCATAGTGATCAATCCGCCCCGTTAACGGCTACACTTTTATTGATATGGATCATTGTGATCATTGCGCGATCGAGAGTAAAAACTCGCTCCGGCAAACTCGGGCATGAACGCACTACAGGTTAAAGCGCATCAAATGACAGAGACTAACTACTCGCATTTCCCTTACCTTCCGCACACAGAGGAAGACCGGCAGGAGATGCTGAAGAAGATCGGAGTACGCTCGTTCGAAGAGTTGGTCAAACACATTCCTGACGGCGTGCGCGCGGAAAAACTCGATTTGCGACCGGGACTGAGTGAGCTCGAATTGACGCAGCACATCTCGGCACTGGCGAGCAAGAACACATCTACTTCCAAACAGAGTTCCTTTCTCGGCGGCGGATCATATAGAAGGTTCGTGCCATCGGTGGTTCCGTCGATCATTTCTCGCTCGGAGTTTGCTACTGCATATACACCGTATCAGCCGGAAGTGAGCCAGGGCAGCCTGCAAATCATATACGAGTTTCAAACAGCCGTTTGTTTGTTGACTGGCATGGAAGTGGCAAACGCTTCTATGTACGACGGTCCGACGGCATGCGCAGAAGCGGCTCTTATGGCAGCGCGACTGAACAGCCGCCAGAAAGTAATCGCCAGCCGCTCGGTCAATCCCGAGTACAGAATGGTGACGCAGACATATCTCAACTCGTGCGGATTGATATACGAGTGCTCCGAACAAGTAAGCCAAGACGGGCTCACTGCAAGCGAAAAGCTCAATATCGATCAAGACACCGCTGCCGTGATCGTGCAATATCCGAATTATTTCGGTCTCTTCGAAGATGTCGAGTCGGTAGCCAAAGCCGCTCACGATGCGGGTGCGCTTCTGGTCGTCGTCACTGATGCCATCGCTATGGGATTGCTCACACCCCCCGGACTGTTCGGCGCCGACATCGTGGTCGGTGACGCGCAGCCTTGCGGCAACTCGCTTTCCTTCGGCGGACCATCGGCAGGATTCATGGCCTGCCGCAAAGATTTCGTACGCCAACTGCCCGGCAGACTGGCGGGCATGACTGTGGATAACCGCGGCAATCGAGCATTTACACTGACTTTGCAGACTCGCGAACAACATATTCGTCGAGCGAAAGCGACCTCGAATATCTGCACCAACCAGGCTCTCAATGCTCTCGCCATGCTGGTCTACCTGACAATGATGGGACCGCAAGGAATCAAGCAGTTGGCCTCGATCAGCCTGCAACGCGCAAACTACCTGGCTGACAAGCTGGCCAAAATTGCCGGAGTGAAGCTATTGTTCACGCCGTTCTTCAACGAATTCGCAGTAGCGCTCGAACAACCAGTCGACCACGTTCTCGAACAGTTGAAGCAACGCGGCATTCTCGGCGGTCTGGCACTGAAGCAGTTCTATCCCGAACTCGATAACGCTCTGCTTGTCGCAGTTACCGAGATGAACTCGGTGGAAGAGCTGGACCGATACGCCGCAGAGTTGGCGGCCGTTCTGGGAAAGAGTAAAACGCGCGCAGCGAGCGGCAAAGAAACAGCGCTGCCTGTCTAAATCCACTGGTATAATCCCAACTCAACAACTGAGGCCCACAGCGGTAATGGAACCAACAGACTCGATCACCACATCCAGAAGCGAAGAAAATAAAGGTGTGGAAACAAAAGAACAAAACGGTGGAGCAGTGAACAATCAGCAAGCCGCGCAAAACGGTAAAAATGGTAAGGGCGGCGGGGTCGTTGGTTTTCTCAAAGAAGTCGTCGAGCTCGTAGTAGTAACACTCTTGCTCTTGATCTTCATTCGCTGGGCTTTCGCCGAAGCGCGCTACATCCCTTCCAGCTCAATGGAGCCGACGTTGCAGATCAACGACAGGCTTTTGGTCGAGAAGGTCTCCGACCACCTAGGTAAGAAAATCGAACGCGGCGATATCCTCGTTTTCTATCCGCCTCCGATTGAGTTGGGCGGTCATGACCTCAAATACGACCCGCTCACCGTGCTCGGACGCCTGACCGGACTGCCATTCTTGCCGTACGAGCCGGCCTTCATCAAACGCGTCGTCGGCCTGCCCGGCGACCATCTGCGCATCGTGCGCGGACAGGGCGTCTACATCAACGGACAGCTGCTGGACGAGTCGGGATACATCAAAGAACCCCCTAACTACGACCTCAATGTTCTGGGTGACATCTTTGGTCGCGCCACGGACAACTCAGTCATCCGTCCTTTTACCGGCGATCAAGTCAACGAGCCGATTATCGTGCCTCCGAACAAACTGTTCATGATGGGTGATAACCGCAACAACAGTGAAGACAGCCACGTTTGGGGTTTCCTCGACCAAAACCGCATCGTCGGTCGCGCTTGTCTGCTTTTCTGGCGCCGGCTTTCGCCCCCGAAATATCAGCAGATCTTGGACGAGTAATTTGCACCACTCACTGAAACTGGGCAGCTTGGCTGCAAGTCCCTCCAACTAGAACGCGCTCTGCACACCTCACTGAAGCTGGGCAGCATGTCGCTGTCTAATGGGCGACACGAGGAAGGCGCGGGAGCGCTTACGCCTAATACCGAGCGACGGAGCGAATATAATGGGTGTTCTAAGCAGTGGTGGGTATATTAATTTGGGACGCGATCCCAGGGATCGCTTGACTATCGAAGGTAGGAATTCATGACAAAGAGTACGGGTTCGCGCGGAAGCAAAAGCTCCCAAACCACCGTTGACGGCAAGAGCAAAAATGGCTCGACAAAGGGCAAGACTAAGTCAGCAATTGTCGAAGTCAAGTCGAAAGACGGGCACTTCCACATTCCTATCGAAGGCACACCGCAAGAGATCCAGACGGCTGTCAGAGAGATAGAGTCCAACCTCAACAAGCGCGAAGTGGAGCTGATTGAGCGCGAAATCAAATCTCTGCGTCTGCAAGAAGAGCTCGATCGCTTGCGACCATTGTCCGGTCTCTGGCGCGTGGTGAAAGCGATGGCGACCGAGCGGCGCCTTGATTCGTTGCTCGATGTCATCACACGCGAAACGCAGATGATGCTCAAATGCGATCGATGCAGCGTATTCGTTTTAGAAGCCGCACGAGGAGAGCT
Organism: Planktothrix sp.; assembly: GCA_036703195.1. GTDB lineage: Bacteria > Cyanobacteriota > Vampirovibrionia > Obscuribacterales > Obscuribacteraceae > DATNPN01. Next base: position 671,685 of record DATNPN010000005.1, read on the forward strand.
CTGGACACAAGTGGCTCAAGGGCTCATCGGCCACCGCACCATCAGAATTCCGTTGCACGGCACCAGCATCGTCAGCGATTGCGCTCGCACATCGCAGGTGATCAACATTCCCGATGCCTACTCAGACGCGCGCTTCGATCCCGATGTCGACAAACACACCGGATACCACACGCAGAGCGTCTTGTGCGTGCCTATGCTCAACCGCGGCGGCGAAGTAATCGGCGTCTTTCAGGTGCTGAACAAGGTGGGGGGACCGTTTACCAGCGAAGATGAAGATTGGCTCCAGGGCTTGACCGCTGTCGCTGCCGGGCTGATCGAGCAGGCACAGGCGTACGACGAAATCGAGCGTTTTGTCGACAAGACTCTCGAAACTCTGGCCCAGACAATTGATAAGCGAGACCCGCTCACCGCAGGTCATTCCATGCGCGTCACCAATTACAGTTTGCTCGTCGGACAAGCGATGTCGGTGCCGGATAATGATATCGACGTGCTGCGCTATTCAGCCATGATGCACGATTACGGCAAGATCGGCGTGCCCGAAGCGATTCTATGGAAAAACGGCAGACTGACCCCGGAAGAGTATGCGACTGTGCAAAAGCATGCGCGCATCACCTACGACTTGCTGAGCAACTTACCGTTTACCACACGGCTGGCGGCCGTTCCGTTCGTCGCGTCCTGCCACCACGAGAAGGTCGATGGAACCGGCTATTATCGCGGTTTGCGCGGCAACGACATTCCCTTTTTGTCGCGCATCATCGCTGTGTCCGATGTTTTCGATGCGCTCACTTCAGTGAGGCACTACCGCAACCGCATGCCGATCGACAAAGTGAGCGAGATCATGATTTCCGGGCGCGACAACCACTTCGAAGCTGGCTGCGTCGATGCCTTTTATAAACTGCCTGCGCACCGAGTGCTCAAGGTCATGGAATCTGAGCGCGATCGTCAATCTTCGTCAAACGAGATCGAGATGTTTAAAACAATCAGCTGGCAGCGGCTCGTCGAGCTCATGTGCGGCTCGAATGAGAAGCGCGAAGAAGAAGGTCTGCGCGACGCGTTCGACCGCATGTACAACGCCAACCTGCCGCCCGACTACCAGCCTCTTGACTAGGACGGTCAGTGTCCGAAATCCGTCAAATTAGCAATTTCTAGCGCGGCTGCCTGACAAGCGCTATAGAATGAACCTGTTTCCAACAGGCTATCCGCGTGAAGAACGAATATCCATATATAAGGTTTCTCCTGGTGGGCTTCTCCGCCCTTTCCCTGGGAGCTACTTGCTTCAGTCCCGCGGCTCACGGCTGGTGGCCTGGGCGAAAGACCGCTTCGGCTTTGCCTGCGCAGAAGCCGGCCGAAGACGATATGCCGCTCGAGATCAACCCCGGTGCCGAGGAGACGCTCCAGAAAGCTCAGTGCACCGTTGACCTGGACATCCCACACGCGCTCAACGCCAACGCTATTTGCACGGCTTATGCCTATCCGTATCCGATGGCACCGCCTTTGCGTAAACAAAAGATCGGACCGCTTTCGTTAAACAACGGATATATAAAGAAGCAAATTCAATCGACTGCATATACACGGCGCACGGTTCACACCGAGTACTACCCCACAGGCGGTTGGCGCTGGCAGAATGCCTATCACAGAGGGCTCGATCGCTCCGGCAGAATGGAACCGCACCTTGTCACCAATCTCTATCTTTTCAGTGATGCGGTTTTTCCGTATGTGAAAGAGGAGTGCATCGCCAGCAACAAGATAGAAGAGAAGCGCCTCAAACGGTACGACGACATGGAGCAGGAGTACACGGACGGACGCGCTGACGCCGAGACCGAGGCTACACGCAAAGGTCTGACACCATCGTTCGTCAAGTTCGACAAATTCAGCCCCGATGGCAAGCGCCGAGCCCTGGTGAGAGTGCCGTCCGGTCAGTGGTGGATAGTCTGCACATTGAAGATTCCGGGTCTCACCTATTTCTGGGAAGAGCCAGTCGGCGTGCATGAAGGCACTACTGAAAAGGTGATCCTCAACGAGGACAACGCTTTGACTATTGAAGGGGCGTGGTAGTGCTGATTTCGTGCAGCACCACTTGAACGACCGGTTTTGCCTGCAACTTCGAACGGATTGTCTTCACTGACGTTTCGCGAACAGCCGCGCGCAATGCCGCGAATTCGTACGTCGCATCGGACCCTTTGCCATTGGCCAGACGCTCGACGGTCGCCAGAATATTGTTGCGCACATCGCCGATGCAAGCCTGCCATTCCGGAGCGAGCATAAAGCCGGAGCCGCCCACCTCGATTGTGGGGCCGTGCACCAATTTGCCTGAACGATCGACGACGAGTCCGACGGTAACGATGCCTTCGTTGCTCAAATTGCGGCGCTCGTTGACGGAGAACGTCGTTACTTTCTCACCTTGGTCGCGATTGAACAGGACTGCCGCAGACTCTATGGTGCCGATCACTTGGGCCAGTCCATTATCGATTTGCAGAATGTCGCCGTTTTTCAAGGGCAGCACCGCATCTGATGGCATGCCCCAATCGATAGCGAGCTGCGCATGGTGCATGATATGGCGACCTTCACCCAATGCCGGCACGAAGAATTTAGGGTTGATAATCGAAAGCATCAACTTCAGCTCTTCACGGCTGGCATGTTTGGAAACATGCACATTGGCTCGCGGACCCTGCACTGTGTGCACGCCAAGCGAGAGAAATTGATCGAGAATGTTTGCCATCAAGCGCAATCTGCCGGCGTAGATTTCGGCGCTGTAGATGACAGTGTCGCCCTCTTTGACGGTGACATCCTTGTTGCGACCGTAAGCAAGCTCGCCCAATATATCCATCGGGTCGCCTTCCAAGCCGGTGGCAACGATCAAGACCTTGTTATCTGGCAGGGAAGAGAGGCTATCCAAGCCTGCCTCGATCGAGCGATCGTAGACGAGATTGCCCGTAATCGCCGCGGACAAAGTGGTGCGAATGAGCGTTTCACCCAGGACCACTACTTTGCGTCCTGTCGCCTTGGCGATATCGAAAAGAATCTGCAAGCGATGCGTGTTTGAACCCGGCAGCACGACCACGACGCGCCCGGACGCTTTGCGAATCTGTTTCTTTAACGCCGGCACTACCGCCTTCTCGGACGGCGTATAGCCTGCCGCTTCGGCGCCGGCCGAATCACTGATGAGCAGAAGCACGCCGTTGTCTCCAGTTTGCGCCAGGCGTGCCACATCAGCGAGCCTGCCATCTACTGGGGTTTGGTCGAGTTTAAAACTGGAGGTGTAGACAATCGTGCCTTCGGGAGTGGAGATGCGCAGCGCGCAGGCATCGGCGATGGCGTCATTGACTTGAATCCACTCCACCTCGAAGGGACCGATTTTGTACGGGTGCCGCATCTCGATCGTGTCCACGTCCGGACAGGCGAACCCTTTATCGGGCGAACCACCGATGGCGCATTGAGCGAGAAATGCAGCGACGTACCGAGGTCCCATGATCTTGGGAATGCGGCAGTGGTGAAGCAGGTACGAGACACCGCCACAGTGCTCCTCGTGAGCGTTTGTCAGAGCCAAGGCCAGAATCCGCTCTTCGTTTGCTTCAAGAAAGTTAGTGTTGGGCAAGAGCAGATCCACACCCGGCAGGTCTGCCGTGGGATAGGCGGCTCCAGCGTCGATAAGGAGAATCTGCCCGGCGTAGATAAGCGCCCAAAGCACCTGCCCGTGTTCGCTCTGCCCGCCAAGAGGCACAACAGCCAGGCTATCGTACTTAAGATCCGCTCCACCAGTAATTATGTGCGCCAGAATTTTGCACCTCTCTGAGAAATACAATTCTATATCTGTTGAGATGCCGATCAACAGCCCTTGAGACGTCGTAAAATTTCATCTATTCACAATAGAATCGAGGTTTACGATGCTATCCCGCGAGCAAGCGATTAAACAACTCTTCCTGCCAGGCTCCAGCCGACCTGATATGGCGGACAAACCGGCATTGGTACAGGTAGACCAAACTGGAGAACGATCGATTACGTTCGGGGAGCTCGAACAGTTGATTTCTCTCGCCCGAGTCAAAATCGCAGAGTTGGGCGTTGCCAAAGGCGATCGCGTAGCGCTGAGTTCGGAGAACAGCCCCGAGATGGTGGCGTCGCTCATCGCTTGCTGGAGCATGGGAGTCTGTGCAGTGCCGGTGGACCTGCGCCTGACAGGACAGGAGCTTGCCAACGTCTTGAAGCAGTTGCAAGCGAAAGCACTGCTGGGCTCGAGCCGCATTGTTCATAATTTCGAACAAACCATGTCGGCGATTGTCGGTTCGGCAAAACTGTTCGATCTCGTATCGATGAAACCGGAAGACGCAAAAGAGGCAGCGAAAGTTGACGTAAGCGAAATCGATTTCGACTCTCCTTCGTTCGTCATCCTCACATCGGGTACGACCGGCATACCGAAAGGCGCCGTTCACTCTGTCGGGACGCTCATCACCAACTTGTTAGAGCTGGGTGAGATGTCGGGCATCGATAACACCATGCGCGGTGTCTTACCGCTGCCTCTGAGCCACATATTCGGTTTGGAAGTTTGCATGGTCGCCTTTATATGCGGCTCCATGGTCGTGCTCAGCGAATTGAACGCGAGCAGTTTTGTGCAGTGCGTTGCTAAATTCAAACCACACATAGTTGCCGGGGTTCCCACCTTGTACGGCGCATTGATGCAGGCTCCGAAAGAGTCGGTCGACCTGAGCAACGCCGTTCTTCTTTTGAGCGGAGGAGCACCGTTGCCGACATCGATGGCAGCCGACTTCGAAAGGAAATTCGGCAAGCGTCTCAACAATGGCTACGGCTCGACGGAGTCGAAAATCGTCGCGCTCAACCAAACCGGACCCCTCGATTGCGTGGGCAACATAGTCCCGTCCGTAAAAATCGAGATCGTCAATGAGAAGGATGAAGTCCTGCCTATGGGCGAGACCGGCGAAGTGCGAATCGCCGGACCGATTTTAATGATGGGTTATATCGGGCAAGACGAAGCGAGCAAGAAGGTTTTGCATGACGGTCACTATCACACAGGCGACATGGGACACTTCAAAGATGGAAACCTCTATATTGTCGGGCGCACGAAAGAAATGATCATCGTCGCCGGTTATAAGGTCTTCCCCGTCGAAGTGGAAGACGCGTTGATCAAGCATCCTGCAGTGAAAGAAGCTGCGGTGTTCGGCCAGCCGCATTCGAAACTCGGTCAGATTGTAAAAGCAGTGATTGTAGTAAAAGAGGGAGAGTTGAGCGATAAGCTGGCAAGCGAGGGCGAAGCGCACAAAGAAGCGCGCCATACGTTGATCGCCTCGCTCAAGGAGTTTTGCAACGAACACTTGCGCCGCGAACTGCGCCCGATGGAATGGGATTTCCGCCCGGCCGACAAGCCGCTGCCGAAGACCCTGGCCGGCAAAATCGACAAAAAGAAATTAGAAACCGCAGCGGTCAGTTGATTGTTGCGAAAGAGTGCCGACACGAGCAGGTGCCCACTCCATTGATCACAACGAAAGCGTATTGCGGCGGATCATGTGTTAAGGCTTTAGCTTCGTTTAGCTCTGCCTCAGTCTCGATGAACTATTTGTCTGCTGATTGCTTTGGGTAATAGTGCTGTCGAAAGAATTGCTTCGCTCAGCTCCGGCTTGCACGTAGAACCACAGGTGAAACAGTCCCAAAATACGGTGTTCGATTCCGGATAAGTGTGCAGGCTCGCATGGCTTTCGGCCAGCACAACAACCACAGTAGTGCCTTGCGGTTGAAAGCGATGAGCGACGATTTCCAATACTGTCGCGCCCGTCGCCGTGGCGGCGGCATGGGCTAGCGCCTTCAGTGCGTCAGCGTCATGAATGATGGCCGCTGTACAGTCCTTCAGGGTTAATAAAAGATGGGTGCCAGAAGCCTCATAGTTGACGGCGTCATCGATGCTGCCAGGTTGCACTGAACTTTGCATTTTAGACATTCTCCGCTATGGGTTGAAGGCCCGCTTCGTTGATCACTTTGACAAATGCGTCAGCAACATTTTGCATAAAGAAATAATCCTGTGCCCCAATGAACTTCCTCACTTCACCGCCGAATTGGCTTTTGAATTGCGAAAAGCGTGCATAGGGATGCTCGCGAGATCTAAAGGCGTCAAATCCGTAGAAGTCGTAGGTGCTGCATCCGGCTTGGCGAGCAGCCTCCAACGCCGCCCATTGCAAGGCATATCCGCCCATCAGATTGCGCTTTTTGTCAGCGATGCCGCCATACAAATATGTCGCCCTTTTTCCGTACGTAATCAGCATGAGTGTACCGAGAGTGTCTCCCTCATGCTCGGCAAAGAGAAATCGCGCGCAGCCTCTTTGGCACAAAATTTCGGCCATGTTCTCAAAAAAACCGTATGGCTCGAGCGCGAAAGAATCACGCACGCTCGCCTCTCGGATTATCGGATAAAAGCGCCCGACCGCTGCAGCGCTTTTATCTTCTACCACCCTGACTCCGTGTCGTCGAGACAATTTGATGTTGTAACGCCCTTTAGGCTTCATGCCAGCCAAAAGCGTCTCGGCGGATGGGCACAGGTCAACATAGAGGGTGTCCTTCGGCACCAGATCCAGCGGACCTCGTACAAATTCTCTCAGTATCTTGACGGGCGGAGGAGACAATCTGGGTTCGATTCGCAGCGCTAATGCGCCTAGTTCGGCGGCGTAATCTTGAGCCGTATCTATAATTAATCGTAACGCTTCTCTTGCTACCGGCTCGTCGTCCCAGGGAAGGACAGGTCCTTCGGGAGCCACCAAAATGCCGGCGCCGTTGCTTTTGCGCGCAGCATAGAAGATAGCACCACCGATCAGTTCGTCATTGCGATAAATACCCAGGTGAAAGGAAAGCAGTCCCTGGCATCTTTTCATCTCTCGCCAATGAAGACTTTGCATGATACCGCTGGCGGTGTTGTCCTTAACCAACGTCTCCCATGATTGTGCCTCCGCTGACCAGAGGGAAAGATCGTCCAGTATGCGAACCTGCATGGACGCGCCCATGATTATGCTTTCTCCTGCTCGTCAATCGGCGCCAATGGCATGGTCGCGTCCTCTAAGCGAATAGCGAGCTGCTCAGCGCCGTCACGGGCCGCCTGAGCTTCGGATTCGGCTGTCGCGATTGCTGTGATAGTTCTATTTATGGCATCTTGAACAGGAATGCTGTGTGTGCCAAAAATGACCAGAGGATCGGTGGCTGACTGATATGCCAAAAGCTCTCGCCTCAGCACATCCGCATATTCGCACAGATCCTTTTCCCTGGACTGCAGACGACTATGGATTCTGCGCAGTTCTTTGTTGGTATCGGCGCTGCCAATTCCATCTGGGCCAGCCGCACCGCCTGTAGTTACTTGCATGGAGATAGACCCTTTTGCTCCTGGCAGGCTGCCCTGATTGGGCAAGGATTTCCTGCTCGGGCCGTAATTGTTGATCTGTACGCCCTTGGAAGGCGGACCGTCGGCTGGACCAATTGCACCCCGGTTGATTACTCTTGGCCGCCGGACATAGTTTGTTCCATAGTAACCGCCTCCATATCCGCCGCCCCAACCGCGTCCGTAGCTGCGCCCTCCCTTGCGACCAGCAGCGCCGCGACCAGCGGCATGAGAGACCGATGCAGTATGTGCACCACCTTTGGCATAGACCATGTCCGGATAGAGCAAATTGCCGAGGACTACGACGAGAGAAAGAATAGTTAAAACACGATGCCCGAGGCTGAGCACCGTAAGATTGTCATCCATCCATGTATCCAACTTATCGCGCAACAATTTCAACTCTGCCACCAACTGCGATGGCAGCTCTTGAGCGCGTTGCAAAAGTGCATTAACTAATGCGCGCAAATCTAAACCTCGCAAAAACGCGGCGGGGTCATTGAGGAACTCGCCAAGAATCCGAGGAGTGTGATCGCGGTAGAGCGCGGGGATCAATGCCAGCACATCTTTCTGTACATTATCAATGAGGGGAGAATCGGCCTCGGGCGTATCAAACTGCGAACGCAAACACTGCACCAATGCCTGGCTGACATGTGCCGGCAGGAGCGTTGTTCCTCTGTCTGGCTCAGGCACGTACATCGTGGCGATGTCCAGGTTGAGAGCGTTCAAGAAAACACCGCTCGAGGGGACCAATGTTTTGTCGTTGTAAAAATAGCTCAGGAGTATGTCACTTCCTACTGCAGACGGAACAACGCTGTTTCGCTGTTCGAACAGCTCTTGTGGAAATTCGAAAAGATGCAAGAGCATGGTCAGATCCTCTAACCACTGTCGCGGTTTGAGAGATTCGAAACTATCCTCGAATTCGCCGGCGTCAATCGCTCGCGGCGACGCGACAAAAAACCCCCAATCATCTCCGTAGCCGCGCTCGGTGAATGAAGGCAGCGAGACATGCAACGGTCTGGCGTCAAATTTAGCTCTCAATAGGCTGTTGAAGACTGAGCAGAAAGCACGCGGAGTGGCGTGCGGTGAGCAGGCATTCACAGCCACCACGCCTGATGGGGTGAGGAGACGGTGCAGCTTTTCATACCAATCGCAAGTGTGAAAACGAGCGCCGCTTAAGTCTTCCGGCACGGTCAGATCACAGACGATTAGATCGTACTGTTTGCCCAGATTCAGGCTTTCTTCGCAAAAGACCCAGGCGTCTTGCACATGGATCTGCATACGCGCATCGGTGAGACTGCTTGCATTCAGACCGGACAGTTCACTATTCGCCATTGCCAGTATTTGCGGGTCGAAATCAACCAGATCGACAGAAGCTACCCGATCAGATTTGAACAGTTCGCGCGCGATAAGACCATCGCCGCCACCAATGACCAGCACACGCAAACTTGATTGAGTGCGGGCAAGAGACAGAGCCAGAGCGGGCAATGCCAGGGCCTCGTGGTATATTCGCTCATCACGGCTGTCGAATTGCAAATCACCACTAATGAACAGCGCCACCGAGCCGTCGTCTCTTCGTTCTAATGACCCGCTCATTTCTCCACCCCCGAAGTGCTGCTCTTCGATTGGCCGTAGTAAATTTCGTACCAATCATTTAGATACCGTTTCAACATAGTCTGGCGCCGGCAGTTTTGCGACAGTACACTTTCTCGATCTACCCGGCGAACTCATGCACCAAATCCCTCAAAAGTAGGATGAGGTTTTCCAGCTACGCCTTTGTCGAGATCGAAGGTTTTACTTACCTGCTGGTGCCGAAGGCGTGTTTGCCGACAATGTCGAGAACCGTCTGCGCCGACAGTTTGGAATTCCCGGATGAGACGAAGATGTATTCATGCCCGCCCCAGCCATGCTCGAGCTGTTGCAGCTCTTTGAGCGCGTTGCCCAATTGACTGGCGATTGGATCTTCCGAGCGCGCTAAGACTTGAAAGTGCGTTCTGTTGCCCTCAGTGGCGGCTATGACAGCAACCGGTGCATGTTTCAAACCGAGAGCACGAGAGGCGTACCAATTATTCATCGGTGTCTCGACGTAGACCATCTTACCTGAAATGTGTTCTGTCACCTTAGAATCTGATTCTGCGCGCTCTTGCATCTCCGCTTGTCCCCCCTTGAAGCGATCTACCAGCCCGGTCAGCTCAGTCTCTCTCATGGCGCCAGCAAGCAAGACACGGATGGCGGCGATACGTTGTGTGATGAGAATGTTCTTGTTGCGAGCAAATGAACGTATGGCGAGAAACGGTGCTTCAATATCCTCGTACGGCTTGCCTTCCGGATCACTGTCGAGACCGCGATCTCGGCGACCAACTGCCTCGACGAGACGGGCATTGACCGGTATGCCGTCGAGACGGTTTGCCATGACAGCAATCGCTGTGAGCGCGTCGGCATCCGGTTTTTCTATCGCCACTCGAGCATCGCGGGCGGGCAGTTGAGACTCATCGAGCTTAAGCGCCTGTTCAGCAGCGCTGAGCATGCCGGCTTGTGGATGAAGCAAATTAGGTTGTCCTCTGACGAGTCCATGAGTAGTGATCTCAACTCCAAAATCAAACGGCTTGGGCTTATATGCGGTGGTTCTGACGTATTTGAACGGCTGGTTAGACGGTCTGAAAAGTGCGAACTCATAGATCATGCTCAACAGATTTCGAGCCGGAACATCGTTGGAGAGCAAGTTTTTGATGGCCGCGATTTTCTTGTCCGGTCGAATGTGCGGATCATTGGAGAATCCCTCCATCGCATCGTACGCCGCCATCACATTTTCGCGTTCGTCGGCCGGAATGCGTTCTGATTGACTGCCACGGCGCAAGATGTAGTCGATCAAGGATTTGCGCATCGGGTTGCCCTCGACACGATTTTCCAGAATCGCCGCCGCCGTCAAGCGGTTGATGTCGGTTTCTGCAAATACCATACTCGAACCGGGTTTGGGCAGTTCATCATCAGACATCGCCATCACAGTCTGCACGATGTTTGACGAACCATTCTGGTCGATGATCGACGCATCACCAACAATATTTCTATCGTCGGTTCCTATCGCATAGTCGAAACTTGGCTGGTTGGTGCCCGCTTGGTGGTACGAATAAATGAGCTGGTCATTGAAACTACGTAGTCCGACAGATCGTTTTGCCAGGATATCTCCGGGAATGTGCTTGCGCTGCATAGCGTCATACCGCTCGGAATATACGTTCAGATCTTGCGGCGTCACCGTATTATCTAGCACCGCGCGGATGAAGCGCACGCGATCGCCGATCTTCATGCCATCTTGTTCGGCTACGAGCGAAATCGCCTTGTAGCCCTTGATTGCCTGGGGTTCGACGCTGCCGATGCCGTGCTCAGCTACCAATTTGACGATATTCTGGTTAACTTTGCGCGATTCGGCGCGGTTGGCGAGAATAGCCAGGGCCGTCAAACTGTCGGTACTCCTCTCGGTGATAGCCAGGGTTTTTCCCACCCTGGGCAAACGCGCCGTCGGGCAGTAGAGCGCACCTAGAGCCAAACTCTCGCGGTCGCCGAATTTGCGAGGGGAAACCAGATTGCGGCGACCGTGCAACAACGCACTATCGTCAATGCCGACGCCCATATCGAACGCCGGGATCTCAGTGTCCGTGGATTTGATCTCGGCAAAGTCGAAGCCGTGAATGGCAGTGCCATTATTTGTGCGAGGACGCTCGGCTTGGACAGCGTCAATTCTGGAGAGCTGAGTTTGTTTGACCGGTTGCGGTGTGGAGACCGAAGTCTCGGCTTTGACGGCATTGGCTGTGGACAGTTGAGTTTCGGCCACGAGGCTATTGGGATGCGATATTACCTCGCTGCTGAGCGCCTCTCCCTCGCTGCGGACAGGCTGCAAAAGAGCTCCTTTGAAGTCGATGCCGGTTACCATCGGCTCTTCGGCAGGCTTGAACAGTCCGGACTTGAAGCCCTGCAATCGTTCGGGCATGCCATGCTGGCGCCACAGTCCTGCGCCTTTTCCGGATTCGAAGGTGCGAGCCAACCCGCCGCCCAACATAGCGCCCGGAGTCTGAATGGCGAAATCCACCGTAAAATCGCCAATTGACTGTCCCAGTGTGGCACTCGCTCGGTCGAGCTGACTGCGGCTGGTGGCATTCCATGCCGTTGTCGCCGCGCTGTAAAACGGCTTGACGCCGTCGAAGACCATGGAAGTCGTGGCAGCGATACCCAGGCTGCGCCCAATCAGCCCAAGGGCTCCGGTCCTGCCTGCCAGAGCACCAAGACCGAGCCCCATCACGGCGCTGGCGGTCACTTTCACGATGGTAGCCGGGTCATGCAATGCTTTTTCAGCTGCATGTTCAATACCAGCTACGCTCTGCGATATTCCGTTGCCCAGAACATAAAGCTCATTGTGCAGCTTCTCTCCCAGAGTCCCGTTGGGAGTCTGAGTATCCAAGTTTTGCAGTTCAGATGCGTAGCGTTTATCTGTCATGAGCAAGAGATCTTTCATTACTCACTCATTAAAGCTTCTAAAAAGTCCAAAGTCAGTGGGAGAACTACGTGTTCACCAAGCCCAAAAGGTGGGGAGAGTACGAAGTCGTTTTTCGATGTCAGTCTTGTCTTACTTTGCCTGAACTGGCCGACTGAATCCGATCAGCTTCATCTCCACGATTCAGCTTTCGCAAAAGTGCTGCATAGTCGGCTCGGCAGGTGTTCATCTCGATATCGTCGTCTGAAGAACTCTTCTTCCAGGTGTCACGCAGTGCAATCTCTTTCTTGTAGGTTGCATCGGCCAGATCGAGGCGGTTGCTGGACACGTAAATCGAGGCAAGTCCATTCATCGCTCTCAGCACTATGAAGTTTTCCACTTTGTCAGCTTCCGCCACCTGAATCGCTTTCAAATAGCGTGACTCAGCTTGTTCAGGATAACCCAAGGCTTGCAGCCTGTCACCGTATCTAGTTTCGAGTTCGACGATCGCTGCACAGTTATCTCCGTATTTCTGTGTCAACGTTGTTTGCGCTTGTTCTACAGCGTCGTTGAGCATTTCGAGCCGGATCGGCTTGACACCTGCAAGCAGGTCGACATACAAGTTAGTGACCGCGATAATTTCACTGGCAGTAGACTCCTTGCTGCCTCTCAACGCAACCAAATTGTCCGCGAAAGTTTTTTTCGCATCTTCGAACTGGCCATTGCTCACACAAGCTTCTTCAAGAAGCGTGTAAGTGCCCATCAACGTGGGGGGAGCATTGTTGCTAGGCAGCCAGACATCGCCGAGCAATCGCAGGTAGATCGGCGGCAAAGGAGTCTTGTTCTTGGCATAAACTGCCAGACATTTTCGCGCTGCGATTTCAGCTTCTTTGTATTTTTTCTCGAGCAGTAGAGTCTTGACTAAACCCTGATAGGCAGTGACTATGAGGTTGCGGTTATCTCCACGAGTGCTGTCAGCGGTGGCGATCGCCTGATTGAAATATAGGTCCGCGATCAAAAGCTCTTGGCGATCGAACGCCACATTCGCCAGCATCACCTGCGATACCGCAATGCGATCTTTGGTGCCGATGTCCAGCGCACTTTGATAAAACTTCGTCGCGTCTTCGCTGCGATGCTCGGTTTCGGCCCTTAGCCCTCTACTCATCTCCGTCCACCACATCAGGTCGCGCCACCAAGCCAAACATGCAGCCACCAGTAGTGATAGCACCACCATCGAGCAGTTTGCCCCCACCTGCAGTGCCTTATCCCAGCCGCCGTCGATGAGAGTGCCGAGATGCATGAGGATGCGGACAGAACTCTTTTCCGAGTCATCCTTGAGTCGCTCTGCCAGTCCGAACATGGCCGCCACGACCAGGAGAAACAAGTAGCTGATAATCAGGCACACAAACAGCACCTGAAGCGGAATGTCTTTCCAGTGGTTGTCAAAAACGCCCAGGCTGAGCCAGAACAAAAACGCCGCACCGTCCATTATCAGGACGAGAACAGCCAAAAATGTCGCGGCGAAGTCGATTAGCAGCGATACCGGTCTGATGCGTCTTGACTGTCGCTCAGTCATTATTCAATACCATCCGAACAAGCCAAATATACCCATATATGCGCTCCGTCGCTCGGTATTAGTTTCGATCCGCTCCGTCACTCGCTTATGCAGCAAGCTGCCCAGCTCCAGTGAGGCGTGCTGAGCGCGAATAAGCAAGCGGAACGGAGCGCGGCGAATGAGCCGTGCGGAGTGGAGCGTTGCAGCGCGGAGGAACGAGCGGAGCGAAGTGACGGAGCGCATAAATCGAAATGCGAGGGGTACCGCCCGAGGGGGGCTTATGCAGCGAAGCTGCCCAGCTCCAGCGACGGAGCAAGCTACCGAAGGCAGCTGAGTCAGCGAAGCGAAGCGCGCCGCCCGAGGGGGCTTATGCAGCGAAGCTGCCCAGCTCCAGCGACGGAGCAAGCTACCGAAGGCAGCTGAGTCAGCGAAGCGAAGCGCGCCGAGTGAGGCGTGCTGAGCGTAGCGCTTAGATAGCGGAGGAGCGAGGGGTACCGAGCGACGGAGCGTATAAATTAGAGAAACGCGGTTTCGCGGTATGCTCCCCAGACCTCACGCATGGCGTCGCAGATCTCTTGCAGAGTGGCGTACTGCTTGACCGTCTCGAGAATCGCCGGGAAAGTCGGTTTGCCTGCGGCACAAGCTTCTTTCAAAGCCTTGAGGGAGTTGGTCACCTTTTCATTGTCGCGGCGCGCACGCAGGTCGATCAGGCGCTTGCGCTGACGCTCTTCATACTCCGAACCGATCTTGAGAATATCGATCTTGGCGCCCGGAGCTTCTTCGGTGAAGGCAGTCAATCCGACAAAGACGCGCTCGCCGGAGTCGAGCTTCTGCTGAAAACGATAGGCGGAGTCGGCTATCTCTTTCATAAAGAAGCCCTTCTCGATTCCCGGGATAACACCGCCGACTTCATCGATCTTGTCGAAATACTCGAGCGCTTGACGCTCCATCTCGTCAGTTAGCCATTCGACGTAATACGAGCCGGCAAGCGGATCGACCACGTTGGCGACACCAGTTTCGTGGGCAATGATTTGCTGAGTGCGCAGAGCGATCAAAGCAGCTTTTTCCGTGGGCAGCCCAAGCACCTCGTCCATCGAATTGGTGTGCAACGATTGCGTGCCGCCCAAAACGCCGGCAAGCGCTTCGATGGCGGTGCGGACAATGTTGTTTTCCGGTTGTGGCGCGGTCAAGCTACATCCAGCCGTCTGCGTATGGAATCTCAGCTTGAGAGTGCGTTCATCGGTGGAGCCGTACTTCTCGCGCATGCGGCGCGCCCAGATGCGGCGAGCGGCACGATATTTGGCGATCTCCTCGAAGAAGTCGATGTGCGCATTGAAGAAGAAAGAAAGTCGCGGAACGAAGTCATCGACCTTCAAGCCGGCTTCGATGCCGTAGTCGACATAGGCAAAACCGTCGGCGAGCGTAAACGCAAGCTCTTGCACGGCTGTGGCTCCAGCCTCGCGGATGTGATAGCCGCTGACGGAGATGGTGTTCCATCGGGGCACCTCATGGGTGCAAAAGACCATCAGGTCCTGAATCAGCTTGACTGCCGGACGGGGCGGCAAAAGATAAGTCTTCTGCGCGATGTACTCTTTGAAGATGTCGTTCTGCAGGGTGCCGTTCAACTTTTTCAAGTCGAAGCCGCGCTTCTGCGCGTTGGCGAGAAACATGGCCATAACGATGACGGCGGGACCGTTGATGGTCATCGAAGTCGAGACTTTATCCAGGGGCAGATCGCGGTAGAGAATCTCCATGTCTTCCAGGCTGTCCACGGCAACGCCGCAGACGCCCACTTCACCGGTCGACTTGGGCGAATCCGAGTCATAGCCCATCAAAGTCGGCAGGTCAAAGGCAGTGGAAAGACCGGTCTGTCCCTGAGAAAGCAGATATTTGAAGCGGGCATTGGTCTCTTCCGGACCGCCGAAGCCGGCGAACTGCCGCATCGTCCAGATTTTGCCCAGATACATGTTCGGGTGAATACCGCGAGTATAGGGAAACTGCCCCGGCTCGGCCAGACTTTTCTCGTAACTCCAGCCCTTAAGATCTTCCGGCGTGTAGACGGTCTTGAGCGGAATGCCCGAAATCGTCTCCACGACCTTTTCTTGCGCAGGACGCGCGGTGGTGGGCTTAGACAGTTCTCTGACCATTGATACTCCCTCGAGTCCGCCCTGTTTACCGGTGCGTCTCTGTCCTATATGATCTTCCTTTGCCAGTCTACACCACAGGTCTGGGGCTGTAATGTTTTCATCATTTTAGGAGTTCGATCATGACATCAGCGGCTTCGATCGCGTCCGGAGCAGAACTGATCAAGGCAATCCTGTCCAGTGATAAGCCGATTTCAGTGCAGGCGCCGCGTGGCACCGAGCTTCACACTCAGGGTTGGATTCAGGAGGCGGCACTGCGTATGCTCCTCAATAACCTCGACCCGGAAGTGGGCGAGCGCCCGTTGGATCTGGTCGTTTACGGCGGCTCCGGCAAGGCGGCCCGCGACTGGAAATCGTTCAAAGCGATCGTCAAAGCGCTCACCACTTTGACCTCGGATGAAACTCTATTAGTGCAGTCCGGCAAGCCGGTGGGCATCTTCAAAACGCATCCCGAGGCTCCGCGCGTGCTTATAGCCAACTCCAACCTGGTAGGCAACTGGGCAAACTGGGAGCATTTTCGCGAGCTCGAACGCAAAGGTTTGATCATGTTCGGGCAGATGACCGCAGGGTCATGGATCTACATCGGAACGCAAGGAATTTTGCAGGGCACTTATGAGACCTTTGCGGCACTGGCGAAAAAACATTATGGTGGCACGCTCAAAGGAAAGATTGTACTGACCGCCGGGCTTGGTGGCATGGGCGGTGCGCAACCACTGGCGGTGACCATGAACGAAGGGATCGCTCTCTGTGTCGAGATCGATCCGACTCGTATCGAGCGTCGCCTGGAAAAACGGTATTGCGACGTCAAGGCAGACAACATCGAGCATGCGCTCAAGTTGGCACTGGAGGCAAAGAGGGAGGGTAAACCGTTATCCATCGCCATACTGGGTAATGCTGCAGAAGTTTTGCCCGCTCTGATCGCAAAAGGTTTTCAACCAGACGTCGTCACAGATCAAACGTCGGCACACGATCCCTTGACCGGCTACGTTCCGGCCGGAATGTCACTGCAAGCCGCAATCGAGCTGCGTGAAAAAGATCCTGACAAGTACATCGGCCTGGCGTGCGCATCGATCGTCACCCATGTCAGGGCGATGTTGGATTTGCAAAAGAAAGGCGCAGTCGTATTCGACTACGGCAATAACATTCGCCAGGTGGCGCGAGATCACGGGGTCACCAACGCCTTCGATTTCCCCGGATTTGTACCGGCATATATTCGACCGTTATTCTGCCAAGGCAAAGGTCCATTTCGTTGGGCTGCACTTTCGGGAGATCCAGCGGATATCGCTGCCATCGATCAGGCGATTTTGCAAAACTTTGCCCATGACAGAGAGCTCTGTCGCTGGATACAACTGGCCTGCGAAAGAGTCGAGTTTCAAGGCCTGCCTGCTCGCATCTGCTGGTTTGGATACGGAGACCGGGCCAAAATGGGTCTGATAATAAATAAGATGGTGCAGGAGAAGAAGTTGAAGGCACCGATCGTAATCGGAAGAGATCATCTCGATTCGGGTTCGGTCGCCTCACCCAACAGAGAGACCGAGGCCATGAAAGATGGGTCTGATGCCATCGCCGACTGGGTCTATCTCAACGCCATGATTAATGCCGTCAACGGCGCCAGCTGGGTATCGGTTCATCATGGTGGCGGAGTGGGAATAGGTTATTCGCTGCACGCCGGACAGGTGATCGTCGCCGACGGCACGGAAGCAGCGGCCGCGCGACTCAACCGTGTGCTCACGACCGATCCGGGCATGGGGGTGATCCGCCACGTCGATGCCGGATATGACGAAGCGATCGATTTTGCGAAAAAAGCCGGGGTGCGCATCCCGATGGCGGAAATCTAACCGCACAGCCCAGATCTTGACTATGCCACCGTTATTGGTGCGGCACCACCCGAGGTGCGGCACCAAATTAGGTGGCATGCTATTGCATCGGCCGAATTATCTGTTTATAATGACGCTGGACACTAAATATGGTGCCCGCCCGATCGTTCGATCGCCCGCACATCCCCATCAAGCGAGCTACGACAATGGGACGACTGGTTCAGAAGTTCGGCAGTCACGTCTTGCCGGATGTCGAAAGTATCAGGAAAGCAGCCGAGATCGCTATTCGTGCCGCCGAAGAGGGCAACGAGGTGGCGGCTGTCATTTCGTCGATGGGGAAAACTTCCGCTCAACTGCGAGCGGTGGCGGAAATGGTGGCACCCAATCCCAACCCTCGCGACATGGATATGCTACTTACGACGGCAGAACAAGCCTCGGTCGCGCTCATGTCCATGGCCATCCAGGCGCTGGGATGGCCGGCACGATCTTTTACCGCTGCTCAGGCAGGCATTGTCACTGAGAATCGTCACGGCGATGCTCCTATTAAAGAGATTGACTGCGAAGAGATCGAAAACAGCCTGGCACGAGGCGAAATTGCGGTCATCGGCGGGTTTCAAGGCGTTACCGACAGCAAAGAGCTGACCACGGTGGGTGACGGCGGGGTAGATGCTTCAGCGATCGCTCTGGCGTGTTCGTTGGAGGCAGAACGTTGTGACATCTTCTGCGATACCAGCGGCGTTTGCACCGCTGATCCTCGTGTCGTGCCGAAAGCCAAAGTGTTGGCCTCGATTAGTTATGAAGAGATGCTGGAGCTGTCGTTTTCGGGCTTGCACCATTTGCACCCGGAAGCAGTGGAGCTGGCTATGGACAACCTGGTGCCGATCCGTATCAGACCAATCAACAATTACGAACACTTGGGCACGATAATTACGCAAAAACAATCTTCATCGGAAAGCAGCCCTTGTTCGGTCGCGCTTGACGAAGAGCACGCTGCAATGACCATCAAAATCTACAATACCGGACCAGAAGAGCGTCCTCTCGAAGGTTTCACATCTCTGTTCGCGCGCATGGATGAACTGGCGATCAATACCGGCATGGTAATGCTGCTTACCCATGAAGACGAGCCGGCGCAAGAGCTTTCGTTCACCGTCGACAAACGTCACGTGCCCCGCGTCAGATCGATTATCGACTCGCTGGCGGCAGTCATCGATCATCCAATAGTCAGAGTCGATCCACAAATTGCCACCATCTCAATCATCGGTCGAGGACTGGGTGCCAGACCGGAAGTGGTATCGAATGTTTTCGAGGTCTTAGAGCGCTCTTCCATTCCAGTGACGATGGTATCGACATCAGATTTGCGAGTGAGCGTGGTATTACCCGCCTTGCATGCGCGCAATGCCGTGCGTCTAGTGCACGCACGCTTTCAGCTTCCTTTCGAAGCGCTCGACTGATTCTAGGGTCCAGCCGGCTCCGGACTAAAGCAGGTCTAAGCTGCGCTCGTGCATCGACATGAGCCGCCCTGCGCAACACGATCGATTAAAACCACCAGCGCCTGCGCGCAGTTACCAAGTGAGACAAGCATGGACTCTGGGCGGGGACTCGGGCAGGCTAGCCAAGAGGCTCTATCTTTTTCATAACTAGTCACAGTATCAAAGACGTGGCGTATATTTAGGTTCGTATACAAATAGCGAGAAATACATGTCTCCCAACCCCAAATTCGACAAATTCTTCAGCAAGGCGAAAGACGTCGGCAAACAAGCGGCGGACCAAGTAGGCAGACAAGCCAAGAAGGTGAAGCTGCAAACAAATATCATGACCTTGAAAACCGAGCGCGGACGTCACATAACCACCATTGGCAACCGCGCCTTTTCGCTGTTTTCAGAAACCAACGCCATCGATGGAAAGGTTTTGCTCGATCGAGTACGCGATGAGATCGCTCAGATCGAACGTATCGACAGCCAGATCCGGGAGATCGAGAGCGAAATCGCCGATCTGTCGGCCAGCACCCAGCACGTAGACGTTCAGGACGTGACCGAGTCCGGCAAAGAGCCCGGTAAGGAGTAATCTTCGATGGCAAGACTGAGGCTGTCCGCCGCACTTTTCTCTGCATTGTTCGTTTTGGTTGGTGCGCAAGCAGCTTACTGCGATGCGATCTCGCCCAGCATCAAAGAAGCGACCGATGATAGCTACTCTAAAGAAAAGCCGGATAGCACGTTTTACGGCACCGGCACCGGCTCTCATCTTACCGAAGCATCAGTGCTTCGATTCCAAGGCGAGCAAGATATGGACAATCACGAATGGGATGCAGCTATTCGCAAGTTGTCGAAGGCAGTTCAATTAGATGCGGCAGAGCCGGAAGGTCACGTGCTCTACGCACGGGCGCTGACGAGAAAGATCGAGGCAGGACAAAATGTGACACCGGAAATGGTGCAGATGGCGCAGCAAGAGTGGAAGCTGCTTTGGCATCACGATTCTGATTATCTCGAGCAGATTGAAGCAAAAAACGAATCGCGGCGGTTGTCGCGCGTGGCGAAGATGTTAGAGAAGCAAGATCGGATGAAGCAAGTGAAAGCACAAGTCGCATCCAGCGAAAAAACACACTAGATTGCATCCGGTAAAGTGCAGTACGGATTTTGCTTGCGACCACACCACATCCGGTGCGGAGAGATGGCGAGGTTTAAGCCGCAAGGCTTGACCGGTGTAGATGAAATTCGCGGCTGTCAACATTGCAGCATTACAACCGTCAACGTAGACTGAAGTCGATCAAGTCTTATGTGATGGGATTCGACGGCAAATGGCAGAAAAACGCTTATTCTGGGCCAGCGTGCTACTCCTTTTTGGAGAAATCCTGGCGATACGTTGGCTAGGAATCGAAGAGCCGATCGTCTCGATCTTTCCAAACATGGTGCTCTTATCTGTGCTTGTCGCGGCTTCGGCGGGACTGGGCTCGCCGGACAGATATAAGACGCCATTGCCGATACTGTTGGCAGCGACGGCTATTCCGGTCCTGACGCTGATTTTTGCAGTGCCCCTGGGGCTCATGCACCAGACCATCAGAGTAGATGACCCGGTCAAGGCCGTCTCCTCAACGACCTGCCTGCTCTTACTGATCGGGTCGCTCATTGTCATTTTCATCAACCTGGGCCGGGTAATGGCAGAAGGGTTTTCTGCACTGCCGCCGCTTCGTGCATATTCGATCAACCTGGCGGGCAGTATTGCCGGCGTGATCATGGCAGCCCTCCTGTCAGTTTTCTTCTTGCCGCCGCCTCTCTGGATCCTCGCCGGCGGACTGATCTGCTGGCAGGTAGTGAGAGATAAGTGGGTGCCAATAGCCACTGCCGTATTTATCGCGTGCGCCTGCACGACATCGCTGAAAAGCTTATGGTCCCCGTACAGTAAGTTAGATGTGCTGCCGATCGCAACCAACGCCGATAGCTTGCTAGGTGAGGGCAATTACGTGCTCGACTCTAACAACTACTTTTTTCACACCGCGCTGCACATGCTCAGCGACGAGAATTTCGCGCGATTTCACAAAGAAGCTCCCAGCCAGCTGAAAGAAATCGTAGAACGTTATTGGTATTTTCTGCACATAACCATGGCTTACGCTCCTAAACACGATCGGGTGCTCGTCTTGGGAGGCGGCTCCGGCAACGACGTCGCCTATGCGCTGGGGCATGGAGCCAAACATATCGACGTAGTCGAGATCGATCCAATAATCAGCGACTTGGGCAGAACGCGCCATCCTGACCGGCCCTATATCGATCCGCGCGTCACTGTGCACACCGAAGACGCGCGCACGTTTTTGCGTTATTCAAAAGATAAATACGATTTGATCGAGTTCGCTTATCTCGACCCTGGCAGGACACTCAACACCGCGTCTTTCATACGAGTAGACAACTTTGTTTATACGGCAGAATCAATTCATTCGGCTATCGACCATCTCGATAAGGACGGGCTGTTGAGCATTAGTTTTGCTACCGGACCAAAACAGTGGGTAACCAGGCGGCTGTACCAGACAATTAGTTTGGCACAGGGTCACCCGCCGCGCGCTTTTGCCACCGATGACTGGGAGGGCGTGCTCTTCTTTGCCGGACCCATTGCCGACTCGCTCAAAATCGATCCTGCTTCACTGCACGGACTGCGCCCCTTTCCCCAACCGGGCGAGAGCGCTGATAGCGCCCCAGCCACGGATGATTGGCCGTTCCTCTACCTTAACAACGACCTGTCCGGCGAGATTTTGTACTTCGGCATCCTTATCGTCGCTGTGATCTTCCCGGCGCTCATACTGACGCGAACCAGCACGGGTGGCGATATCACTGGCGGTGCCTGGGGAAATATGTTTTTCCTGGGACAGTCGTTCATGCTGGTGGAGACCAAATCCATCACGCAGTTATCACTGTTCTTTGGAGCTACCTGGCTGGTGACATCGGTCGTCGTCACTTCTGTGTTGATACTGGCATTCATTGCCAACTGGTGTGCGGGCAAAATCAAGACCACCCGCGTGCTTCCCGCCTATGTGGGGCTGGCTGCCGCATTACTGCTGGATATCTTGTTCAAGGTGCCGGCCGAATCACAGCTCAATCCTTTATTTCTAGCGATCATAGCGACGCTGATTGCCTGCTTGCCGATTTTCTTCGGTGGGCTGATTTTCTCGATGTGCTTCCGCCAAGCCACATCGCCGCCGCTTTACCTGTCAGCTAACCTTCTGGGCGTAGCAATTGGAGGATTGACGGAAAACCTCTGCCTGGTTACCGGAATCAAAGGGCTGCCGATAATCGCCATGGTCCTCTATGGACTTTCGTTTGCCTCTCTCTTCGTAAAACCACGCCGGCAGGACCAGAGCAAGGCGACAAATTGACATCAGCGTCAACTCCTCGAACCGCATTGCGGGCTTGGACGTAACACCATATTCGGTGGCGAATCAAAATCCCACGGTGCCACCAACGCTCTTGCAAAGGGACGAGCTGAATTCGCGGCTGTCAACATTGCAGCATTACAACCGTCAACGTAGACTGAAGCTGATCAAATCATCAATGAGATTCCGGCGGCAAATGGCAGAAAAACGCTTATTCTGGGCCAGTGTGTTACTCCTTTTCGGTGAGATCTTGGCGATACGCTGGCTCGGAATCGAAGTACCAACTGTCGCGGTTTTCCCGAATTTGGTGCTTTTGTCAGTGCTAGTGGCAGCATCGGCCGGGCTTGGTTCGCCGGAGCGGTATAAAACACCACTGCCAGTGTTATTGACAGCCACGAGCATCCTGGTCCTGACGCTGGTCTTTGCGGTTCCGCTGAAAATTCCCTCCCAATCCATCAAATTGGATGTCTCGGCCAGCAACGCCATCGTTTCAGTGGTCTCGCTGCTGGCACTGATTGGGTCGCTTATCGTCGTCTTCGTAAACCTGGGCAGGATAATGGCCGAAGGGTTTTCGTCTCTGCCGCCATTGCGCGCGTATTCGATCAACCTGGCCGGCAGTATCGCTGGTGTGGTCATGGCAGCATTGTTGTCGGTTTTCTTTTTACCGCCGCCACTGTGGATTCTCGCCTGTGGACTCATTTGCTGGCAGGTCGTGAGAAGCAAATGGGTGCCGATAGCCACAGCCGTCTTTATCGCGTGCGCCTGCACGACGACGTTGAAAAGTCTATGGTCGCCGTACAGCAAACTGGACGTGATCCCAATTGAAGTGACGTCCGACAGCGCTCTTGGTCAGGGCAATTATGTGCTCAATTCCAACAACCATTATTTTCACTTCGCTCTGCGTATGCTCAATGACAAAGAGCTGGAAAGATTTCACAAAGAGGCGCAAACGCAGCAGAAAAAAATCGTCGAGCACTACTTCAATTTTCTAGAGACGTCCCTGGCGTGTGCTCCTAAACATGACCGGGTCCTCGTATTGGGAGGTGGATCCGGCAATGACGTTGCTTATGCCTTACAGCACGGGGCCAAACACGTCGACGTCGTTGAGATCGATCCGATCATCAGTCGGCTTGGCAAAACGCGCCATCCCGACCGCCCATATGTGGACTCACGCGTCACCCTGCATACCGAGGACGCACGGACATTTCTGCGTTATTCGAAAGACAAATTCGATTTGATTGAGTTTGCTTACCTGGATCCGGGCAACACGCTCAACACCGCCTCTTTCATACGAGTGGACAATTTCGTTTATACGGCTGAATCAATTCGATCGGCTATCAACCATTTAGACAACGGCGGGCTGTTGAGCATAAGTTTTGCCACCGGCGCCAAACATCCGGTGACCAGAAGGCTCTATCAGACAATCACGCTGGCGCAAGGTCACCCGCCGCGCACTTTTGTAAACGACGAATGGGACAGTGTTCTGTTCTTTGCCGGACCGGTGGCCGACTCCTTGAAGCTCGATCCGGCTAATTTGCACGACCTGCGGCCGTGGCCTGCGAAGGATGACAATGCTGCCAGCGCTCCCTCCACTGACGACTGGCCGTTTCTCTACCTCAGCAACGATCTGGCCGGCGAAATTTTGTACTTCGGCATTCTTATCGTGGCTATTATCCTGCCGGCGTTAGTACTGACGCGCTCCAGCACGGGGGGTGATATCACCGGCAGTGCCTGGGGAAATATGTTTTTCCTGGGACAGTCGTTCATGCTGGTCGAGACTAAATCAATCACACAGTTATCGTTGTTTTTTGGAGCGACCTGGCTGGTAACCTCGGTTGTCGTCACTTCAGTATTGATTCTGGCATTCCTTGCCAACTGGTGTGCGGGCAAAATCAAGAGCAACAATCTTCTGCCCGCTTACCTGGGATTGGCTGCGGCGCTGCTCCTGGATATCTTCTTCAAAGTGCCGACCGAATCACAGATCAGCCCCCTATTGCTGGCGGTGACAGCCACCCTGGTTGCTTGCTTGCCCATCTTATTCGGCGGACTGATCTTCTCTATGTGTTTTCGCCAAGCCACATCGCCACCGCTCTACTTGTCTGCCAACCTGTTGGGAGTAGCGGTAGGAGGGCTGACGGAAAATCTCTGTTTGCTAACCGGAATCAAAGGACTGCCGGTGATCGCGATGGTTCTGTACGGGCTTTCATTCGCCGCGCTAAAGATAAAACCACGCGGTCCGCAGCAACCGAATCCGCAGAGTGAAGCGAGCTGATTACAGTACCGTATCACCGGGAAGTTGTTGCAGCGGATATTCGCAAGGCGGATGAACGCTCGCTTGCGGGAATGAGGTAGGCGAATATATCCAGGCCGTCTCTACCGAGCCGTCTTCGCGGTGCACGATGGCGTCAGTTTTCTCGGCTGATGAAGCCTGGCGTGCGAACTCGATCGCTTCTTCTCTACTCTCGAACGGTTTCACCTCGCGGCTCAACTCACCGTGCACGCACCATAATCCTTTATATGAGATGACGTGATGGTTGCGCCTTTCGTATGGCGGCAGGAATGGGCTGCCGTTAAATCGTTGATTCGGTTCCATAATACTGGTAGTCCTCGCGATATCCACCCTGACCAAGTCCAACGTCCTTTATGCTGGCGACGACTTCAATCGATCTGATCCATTTGCACATTTTAAACCCCAATTTCGTTTCGCACCGCAGCCGAAGCGGGGCGCCATGCTCCATGGGAAGGGACTGATGGTTCATTTCGTAAGCGAGAATCGTTCTCTCTTTTTCGCACTCATCGAGATCGAGCGATGTGTAGTAAGCTCGTCCGTGAGGATCGAGTTGAAACGAATGAAAATAAATCCGTTTTGCGTTGGGCAGCGGATTGCACAGTTTTAAAATCTCCGACAGCTCGACGCCAGCCCACTGCCCTATCGCAGTCCACCCCTGAATGCAAACGTGTTTGGTCGTATAACTCTGACGCGGAAGTTCGCGCAAATCTTCCAGCGACAGCTCGACTGGATTTTCGACCAGTCCGAAAATCCTCAACTTGTAGTTGAGGAAATTTTTCTGCATCATGTCCAGATACTCTTCCGTTTCCGGTGGTCTGCCGTTAACTCGGAAATAGGGCGATATCTCGCTTTCAGTGTACTCTTGCACGTTGTCTAGGCGACGAAAAAGTAATCGTTTGATCGGTTCAATCAACGCGATAGAGAGATTTTGAACGGCACGCGGGTTTTTGCGAGTAAACGCTGTCGCCAACCAATTCAATGCTATAACCAGCAAAATGCCGCCAAAGAAAAGCGCCAAAGCCACGGGAAAACTGCCACCTTCGTCACCGCCCAACGTGATGTTCATGGCGGAATTTTTAAAATGGACAACAAACACCATCGTCACATGCACGATGAGAAACAACACATAGCTGACCATGCAGAGAAAGTGCAGGCTGCGCGCTTTTTGCTGTCCCCGAAAGACATTGGCGTACCAGGGAAAACGTGCTTCCAGAGCGGGCGACATCGCTATACCGGAGAGAATCGTCAACGGCGTCAAGACGAAGACGACACTGAAATAAACCAGTTGTTGCAGAGCATCGTACGGTTGAAACTCGCTCAAAGGCGGTTTATGCAGCGTCATGTATGTAGCCATATCATGCAGCGCGCGCGGAATGATAGTCGACGATGTCGGCACGAGCCGCCGCCAATTGCCGGTACAAAACAAAAGAGTTATATAAATGAATCCATTGATGAGCCAGAAAACCATGGGCAGGAAATGCCAGTGGCGCCCGGCGCCAAGAGCGTGCCGCTGCCCCGGTAACGCGATAACAGGAGATACGTCTACCGCCTCATCCATCGACGTCCACAGCGCCCGAGTGGGCAGGTCTCTTTTGCCGAACTTGAGCCACTCACTGCCGGGATAGCAATGATCGTTCCAATAAAGTTTTGGATGATCGGAAAGAATCTGAATGCCGCTACGGATCAACAACGTGAGAAAGAGGAAGTTGCAAAAATGTGTGATGCGCAACCACAGCGGAAAGCCCAGGACATCCAGATGCATAATCGATCACCACAACGATCTTATCGAACGCAACAGACGTGAAAGAGTCAATTTTGTTCGCATTTTAAAAGTTACGTGACGACTGAGCAGATCGCGTGCGTCTTCCTAGCGAGCGGCGAGCTTGTGCTCCTTGCCTTTGTGTTCTTTGTTCGGGTGCTCTTTCTCAGCCGGTGCGGTTTTGCGTCCGTACACCGGAGTAAGCCACTTGTGATATTTCGGATTATCGCCACGGCAGATCGAAATGTACGAATCTTTGACCTGATTGGTGATGGCGCCGGGTTTTCCGTTGCCAACCGGACGTTTGTCGATCTCGACGATGGGCGCAATCTGTGCACCGGTGCCGCAGAAGAACAGCTCATCAGCGGTGTACAACTCGCTTCGATCGATCTGGCGACAAATTGTCTTTATGCCGAACTCTTCCTCGGCAAATTCGATGATGCTAGAGCGCGTCACACCTTCAAGAATATTCTCCGTCGTCGACGTTGTGATCAACTGGCGCTTCTTCACCATGAATACGTTCATGGCACTGCCTTCGGAGACGTGCCCGTTTTCGCTCAGCACGATGCACTCGTCGAAGCCGGCCATGATTGCGTCGGTTTTCGCCAAAGCCGTGTTGGCATAAGCGCCGACAATCTTCGCGCGCGCCGGGATGGCGTTATCTTCCACGCGTCGCCAGCTCGAAACCTGCACCCGCAATCCGCCGGCACCATGAAAATAATCACCGAAAGGAACAGTGAAAACGCTGATGTCGCTCGGATTGTTATCCAGACTGGGACCGACGCGATGCACTGTCTTATAGGCACACGGACGAATGTACGTATCCGTTCGCGGAGCGTTGCGTTTGATCAGCTCGACGACAATTTTACCCAACTCATCGAGAGAGTGCGGCGTTTGCAGATACATGATCTTCATGCTGTCCTGCATGCGCTCGAAGTGCTCGCGCATGCGGAAGAGATACATCTCTTGCTGCTGCTCGTTCCAATATCCTCGGATACCCTCGAAAACCGCGGTTCCATACATGAACGAGTGGTTCATGATGCTGATGTTCGCTTCCTCGATGGGAACGAAGTTTCCTTTGAAGAAGGCATATGTCTTAGGTTCAGTCACGCTCGTTCCCTCGCGTTGGTGTTGGGTTTTCCGTTTGGGCAGAGGTCTACTATCAGATTAGCACTTGATTTCCGACAATAGCGGCCCGGAAAGCCGACCGTTTTAAGTCGCTTTCCGGCAAATAAGAGTTCGTTCCATCACTTGGACCGCTCCTATAGTGTTGCCACCGATCAAATGGGCTCGCATAGCCGATTTGATCCCAGCAATCGAGCGTAGTCTACTGGATCGACACACTAATCTAAAGTACCGCCGCCTTAAAATCGTTTCTCTCTGGCAATTTCCACCCGCTGGCAGGGGCGAAATTAATACGGGCGCTTGTTTGCAGGGTTCACAGGCGAAGGTGAAACCGATGCAGGGGAGCTAAATTCCCCGATGGATACTGAACGTTGGCAGTGAGAGTCGATAGGATGTATATGGTCAACATATCGAGCGAGGAGAGAGGCGGGATGAAACGGCTAAAAGCTCAGGTTGCCCTCTATTTGGGGGCATTAATCACCCTTTTGCTGCTCGCTTCAATCACCAATTATCCGGCTCCTGCCCAGGGCGATTACCCAGCCGGGCAGATGCAGCAGGCGCAGGACGCAGGCTTTGTCTCCCGCAGTCAGCAGGCCGGCGACATGCTCGAGAACGCCCGCCGGATGGCCCATGCGGGCAATTTCACCGGGGCGAAAGCCCTCTACGAGAGATGCGTCCGCCTGGATCCGAACACCGAGTCGGCCATGGTGCACAACAATCTCGCCTCCACCCTGGAGTCGCTGGGAGAAGCTGCCGCGGCAACGCCGGAGTACGAGAAGGCGCTCCAATTCGATCCAAACCTGGCTTTGGCTAGGAAAAACCTGGCTAGCAACAAGATCAACGTACTGACTGACCGTGCCAAGCAGCTGATGGCTCAACTGAGATACGACGACGCCATGAAAGTCTACGCGGAGATCGTGGCGCTCGATCCCAATCGTGCCATGTCATACAACAACCTCGGCACTGCCTATCACGCCAAAAGCCAGCTTGATGAAGCCATCGAGCAGTACAAGAAGGCGTTGCAGATCAATCCGGACATGGACCTTGCCACAATCAACATGGCGCGCAGCTACTACAACGAAGGCAATTTTCCGGAAGCAAAACGCTATTTCAGCAAATACCTGCACGATCATGGCGACGGCAAAGACGCCAACGAAGCCCGAAGCACTCTAGTGACGATAGCCGCAAGAGGCGGCGGCGATCAAACAGATAATCCGCAAGGACCTGATTATTTCAGAAGTGCAACTGCACGAGGTACGTTGCGATGGCCGCCAGGACAACCGATCACTGTTTCGATCGACTCGGGTGAGGGTGTGCCGGGCTACCAGCCATCTTTCCGTCAAGCGCTGATTGATGCGCTCAACCAATGGACGCACGCGACGGATAATCGTCTCACCTGGATACTTGTTCCACCTGCGGCAATGGCGGAGATCGATTGTCACTGGACTGCTAACAACGGCGGTTTTACTTTGCACGGCTCCAATCCTGATGAGCAGGGCGAAGTATCCACTTACGACACGATAACGCGAGGCGATCAGAAGTACATCAAACACACGACTGTATTGATTTCGACATTGAATGCCAAATCGAACAAATATATCACCGATGCCGAAGCATCTGATGTCTGCTTGCATGAAGTCGGGCATGCTCTGGGCTTGGTAGGACATTCGCCAAACTTTCACGACATCATGTTCTTCGTCACCAACCCTGGTGGCGGATCAGTTCTGCGCAGTTTGACTGGCAGAGACATCGCCACGATAAATCGTTTGTATGATGGCTATCCGGTGCAAAAGTAAACCGCGCCTGGCAAGCGTGCCTCTACTGCGACTTTTTACTGTAGTCGATCGTCGTCACATGCCCGGATTGGTCTGTCTGCTTTTCCAGGGCCGGTTTGCCTTTGTCGTCATAAGTTATGTCGTCTTCGCTATTGTCGGACCATTTCGAATGCTCGTGAGTCAAAGTTCCATTTTGCCGAAATTCCCGAACCTGAGTCGAGCCCGCTTGCTCTTCCGTCTCTTTAGACGGCCACAGCACCTTTCCATCGTTGTCGAAGTCGACGCTAACGCTCTTGTCGTCTGAAAGATTCAGCTTTAGTTGCTGCAGGTGAAACTCCCGATCCCACTTGATCGTGGCGGAAGATCCGTCTTTGTTATCAATTCGCGCGGTGCCGGACATGAAGCCGCGCTGGTCCGGCCAATAGTTGGCCTTCCAACTGAGGTTGCCGTCTTTAAGCGTTTCGAACTGTTCGGCAAGCTCGCCATTTGCGATCACTTCGCTGGTTTGTGCATAACCTTGCTTGGTGCCGGAAGTCGTTTGCTCAATGAGAAATTGATGCCTGTCATCGATATCTTTGAGCTTTGCTTGGAAATCGTCTTCCGTTTTTATCTCTGCACGTGTCTTGGTGCCGTCAGGGGCTTTAGATTCAAAATAACCTTTGTCGAACACCGGGTTGTTGGCCGCATCGTGATGAAAGTCGCCGTGAAGCATTGAACCATCGATGCAGTCGACTTCAGTGGTTGTGAAGTCCAGTTGTTTTGAAGCATGAGCGGCTTTCATCTTTGGCGCCAGTTCTGCCATCACTTGTTTGCTCAATTCAAAAGCATCTGTTTGCGACAACTGCGCGGACGTTAGATGCTGCAAATCAATGCCAGGACGATCGACATCGCTCATATGAGATCCTATTTGGGCGGAAATAATCCCAAAGGATAGAGTCATTCAACGCTTCAGTGAATGGTGAAATTACGCTGCCACTGCCGTAGCATCGAGTTGCTTTGTCACTTAATGTGTGACCTTCAGGCGTTTTTACGTCTGACGAGATCGGCTAACCACTGGAATCGGCTCGGCTTAGTGAGCGATTCGTCGTCAGTAACTGCCTCACCGATTTTGTGCGCTTGCATTAGACGTTGCAACTTCTCGTTCGCCAGAAAATCTCTGAGAATAGCGTCCTCTTTCTTGTAATCAGCGAGCCTGCCTTGCGGATATAAAAGCAACGACGGTTGTCGGCGAGGACCGAAGTCTGCGACGGCATGAGATTCGACGTCACCGTGAATGAATCTGGCTTTACGCTCCGCCAGAAGGTCGTCCATCTCGGCTCGCTCGAGCAAGCCAATATCGCCTCCGCCGGCGCCGTGAATGTCTTCAAAAAGGTAGTTGGCATTAGGCAAAACTTCATCGGCAAGTCGACCTCGTGAGGCGATAATGGCAGCTGTGGCAATCAGTGCCGCACCGCCGGCCGCGATTTCAGCGTAAAGTTTGCCGTGCGAAGAGTTTTCGTGCGGATCAACTTGCCCTTTCTGTGCTTCGATAGACGAGCTGTCCTGCGGGTTTCCATCAAATGACATGATGCAATCTCCAAAAAATATAATTGAGGTTTATGCGCGACTGCAAAAAATACTAGAGAGCGATTTCTTACGGGCAAATGGGGAAAGTACGAATCGCTAGAGTTCGCGCCCAGTGCTCGTATCCGGGTCAATACATTACAGCGAACGAATCAACTGTCCGTGGCGCAGCGAAAATCCGTTGCTGATAAATAGATCGCGTTGATTTTCTAAATCAGCTACTGCCAGTTCCAAATAATCCAGATCCTTGGCAAACTTGATGATCTGTCTGAGGAGCTGCGCCTCGATATCTTTATTGCGGTGTGGGCGCCCGACGTACAACCGTTTCAACTCGCATACGGTCTCGGTCCGTTTGAGCGCGGCGGCTATGCCTGCCACCTGACGATCGACTTCGGCCACGAGGAAGATTCCGTCGTGGCCGAAGTAATGGGTCTCGATTTTTTTGAGATCGCTATCGGCACCGTCTAGATCGAGTTTGTTACTGTCCTCTGCCAGCACACCTTCTATGAGCGCTCGCGCTGACGACTCGTCTTGTTTGTTGCCGATGCGGATCTGCATCGGGCTATTTCACCAGGTAAGCGACCAGCAACAAGGAGACGATGTTCAAGATTTTGATCATCGGGTTGATTGCGGGACCGGCGGTGTCCTTATAAGGATCGCCGACCGTGTCGCCGGTGACAGCGGCTTTATGGGCGTCGGAGCCCTTGCCGCCGAAGTTGCCTTCTTCGATGTATTTTTTGGCGTTATCCCAGGCGCCGCCACCGGAGGTCATCGAGATAGCAACGAAGATACCGGTAACGATGGAGCCGACCAGCACACCGCCGAGCATTTTGGCGGCTGCGTACTCTTGTCCCGGAATGCCGTGGTTGAGGAATGCCACACCAAGCATGGCAATGACGATCGGAGTGAGCACGGGCAACAGTGCCGGCACGATCATCTGTTTGATGGCAGCTTTGGTGACGATATCGACGCAAGCTGCGTAGTCCGGTTTGGCAGTGCCTTCCATGATGCCGGGGATGGCTTTGAACTGGCGGCGGACTTCTTCCACCACCAGACCGCCGGCGTAGCCGACCGATTCCATCGCCATCGCGGCGAACAAGAAGGGGATCAAGCCGCCCAGGAAGAGACCGCAAAGTACGAATGGATTAGAGAGATCGAAGGCGATGACTGCATCAGCGCCAGTTTTGCCGGCTGCTTTGAGAGCAGTCTGCAACTCTTGCGTGTACGAGCTGAACAGCACAATGGCGGCCAGACCGGCGGAGCCGATTGCATAGCCTTTGGTGACTGCCTTGGTGGTATTACCGACGGCATCAAGTGGATCAGTGACAGCGCGAACTTCTTTAGGCAGTTCGGACATCTCGGCGATACCACCGGCGTTGTCGGTGATCGGTCCGTACGAGTCGATGGCGACAATAATTCCAGCCATCGAGAGCATAGACATGGCAGCGAGAGCGACGCCGAAGATTCCACAGACGGAGAAGGAGACGATAATTCCGCCGATAATCACGAGCACGGGCAGTGCAGTCGATTTCATCGAGACGCCCAGTCCGGCGATGATGTTGGTGGCATGGCCGGTTTGCGACGCATTGGCGATGTGGCGAACGGGTGCGTACGCAGTCGAGGTGTAGTACTCGGTGATCCAAACGATCAACCCAGTTACAGCCAATCCTACCAGCGAAGCTACCCAGAACGACATGGTCGATACAGGCTGACCATTCATGGTGATACCGCTCATCATTTCGTTGGTGGCGAAGTAGAATCCAGCCACCGCCAGAACGCCGGCGACGATCAGTCCTTTATAGAGCGCGCCCATGATGTTGGTGCTGTTGCCGAGGCGCACACATAGAGCACCAATAATTGAGGTGAAGATCGAGATACCGCCGAGCACCAGAGGATAGGCCAGAATTTCCGGACGGGCGGCAACTTGATCCGAGAACACTTCGGTGGCCAGAAGCATGGTGGCAATGGCCGTCACAGCGTACGTTTCAAACAGGTCAGCAGCCATGCCGGCGCAGTCACCAACGTTGTCGCCGACGTTATCGGCAATGACTGCTGGATTGCGCGGATCGTCTTCAGGGATACCGGCTTCCACTTTGCCGACGAGGTCAGCGCCGACGTCAGCGGCTTTGGTGTAGATACCGCCGCCAAGACGGGCGAATACGGAGATGAGACTGGCGCCGAAGCCCAGTCCGACAAGAGCTTTGACGTCGCGTGTGGCCATATAGAAAAGAGAGACGCCGAGTAATGCCAGCGCTACTACTAATAGACCGGTGACGCTACCGCCCTTAAAGGCGACACCGAGAGCGCGCTCCAGACCAGATCTTGCCGCTTCGGCCGTACGCACGTTGGCGCGAACGGAAACATACATGCCGATGTATCCAGCCAGTGCGCTCAATGTGGCTCCGACTACAAACCCCGCAGCAGTGATCGGTCCGAGCACAACAGCGATGATGATAGCCAGAACAATGCCCACAACACAGATAGTGCTGTATTGGCGGTTCATGTACGCGTTAGCACCTTGCTGAATTGCAGCGGCAATCTCTTGCATGCGTTCGTTGCCAGGGCTCATTTTGAGTACGCTGGTGGCGGCGTAGCCACCGTACAGAAGACCCAAGCTACCGCAGATCCACGGCAATTGAAGGGCTAACTCTCCGTTCATCTACTAACTCCTCTTTACTGTTTTTCAGCTTGGATTCAATTTATCCGGCGTTCAAGGGATTAACGAAATTTCGCTTTTGCCGAATCTAAATAACGTCTCAGTATGCAGACGCTTAACACCCGCCTGAAATCGGCTCCAGGCAATGGGCGCGGCTTTCAGGAAACGCGCCGTTAAGCGTAGCAGTCTAATAATGTAAATGGAAAAATCTGAATTAAATTTTCGCCTTCACCAGTGGTGGCAATAGATAGCAAGCCGATATATGGCAACCTGTAAAAGGCGGATGCCACGTAGTAAAATACAAAACCTCTGGAGTAAAGGTGTCTAATGCCGCGTGCATCGAGCCTGCGATCTGGTTTCATTGCCGCCGTCGCGTTCACGAATCTGCTGAGTTGCAACACGAGCGTTCTGGCTCAAGGGTTGTCCCAGCCTAACCGCGTCACGTCGTGCATAGCGACGCAGCCTAACGTGCTCACGATCGTGACAAGCTGGCACACGCCTTTGCCTGCCCCGGTAATTCAATATCTTCCCGGACCTGATGACTGCACCGTCTTAGTGGCAGATTTCAACGGTCTAACCTGGGTGGGACCGCCGCGCGTAATTCACCCCGAAAACGCGCCAGGCATCTTGGAAGTGCGCGTCGGGCAGTTTGAAAACTCGCCCCCGGTATGCCGGGTTTCCGTTACCAGCAAAAATCCTAAATTATTCAAAGGTGTCACCTTCCAGAATTTGACGGGAGAGCTCCAGGTGAAGTGGGGTGGCGCCGTGGGCGCGTCACTGCCGACCACACCCGTGCGCCGCCTCGTTCCGGTCTTCACCGCCGATGAGCCGAACAGGGATGGACCAGCCCGGCGGATGATGCCTGTGAACGTGCCGCAGGGTGTGGGCGAGGGCGCTCCCCGCATCGTCGATGCCCAACCGGCGGCCAATCGACTGGTGCCACCGTCTGCGCCCAGCTTCAGTGGTTCCCCATCGTTCTTACCGCCAGTCTCGTACCAGCCGCCACCCGCAGCCGCCTCGTCCTCGGCATTCGACCCGACGGCGCAAACGACAGCGGCAGCGAATAAAACGGCTGTGGCCGGCAACTCCGAAACAACAACCAAAAATAGCGACGGGGACGACTTATCGGGCGCGCGCCCGGTCAAGCCGGGCATCTTGCATAAGCTTGCCAGCAAAACAGAGAAGCTGCTTAACGAGAAGGATCCCAAATCCCACGACAAGTTAACAACCGCTGAACCTGCCACGGTAGTCAGGGACCAACAACCAGCTACGATGAAAGAACAGGCGGGAATGCCGGTCCCGGATGGTCCGGGCAGCGCTGGAGCAAAGACAGCGGCCACACCGCCCTTAGCAATCTATATGTCCACCGACGAGACCTCCGTGGTGGAAAACCTGAAAATCGATTTGACCGCGCAGCGAAAACTGAACTACACGAGCTTCCGCATGCACAACCCAGAGAGATATGTAATCGATTTCGACCAGCTGCCAGAGCTGGCTTCGCTGGGATTGCCGGACTCCGACTCGCCGCTCTTCTATCGTCTGCGCAGCGGCACTCTGCCAGACAAGCCCAACACAGAGCGCCTGGTGCTCGACCTGCCTGACGATAGCGTGCAAATCAGAGACAAGTACGACGACAGTCTGAACACCCTCAGTTTGATGCTCTATCGCAAAGACAGCACTGCTTCCGGTGCCACCGTCAATGGTGCGCCTGCCAGGACGAGCGAGCTGCCGAAAGATGATAAGCCAACCACTGTCACTGTGCCGCTCGCTGCAGCAAAACTGCCTGGCGGCAAAGTGATCGTACTCGACGCCGGACATGGCGGCAGCGATCCGGGAGCTCAGCGCGCCGATGTCAACGAAAAGGATTTGACGCTCGCCATCGTCAACAAATTGAAGAAATTACTCGAGCAACAGGGATGCTCAGTGGTGATGACGAGATCGGATGACACTTTCGTCTCTCTGGAAGACCGCGTCAAAATCACCAATCAGGTCATGCCGGACCTTTTCCTCAGCGTTCACATAAATGCGATGGAGAGCGCCAACGATATTGCCGGAATCGAGACTTACTACCAGACCGACCAGAGCAAAGCGCTGGCGGACGCAGTGCACCAGGATCTGGTCAGTGGACTGGGTGCACAGGACCGTTCTACTCGCAAAGCACGCTTTTACGTAATCAATCACACTCAAGTGCCTGCCATTCTGGCTGAGGTTGGGTTCATCTCGAACAAAGATGAGCGGCAAAAGTTAAATACTGCTGATTATCAAGAAAAAATTGCCGAATCGTTGGCACGAGGCGTCAACGTCTACATAGCCAGTCACGAAACAGGCAGCAGCCACGTGGCACAAGGCGACTCAAACAAGCCTGCAACTGCTGAGGGAACAACTGTCAGCAGCGCCAAGTCACTCTCCTCAAGTTTTGCCTCCCAGAGCGTACAGAGCCAAAAGGCATTTTGATTTCACTAAAATCCCAAGGATACCTTTAGTAGTGCAATTACCAATGACAGAATCCGAGAACCAACTGGCGCGCTTCAGGCGCATTGGATTGTTCGACAGCGGTGTGGGCGGTCTGTCGGTGCTGAGACGATTGGCAAACTTACCAGGGGCGCAAGATCGGAGTTTTGTCTATCTCGGCGATACAGCACGGTGCCCCTATGGCAATCGTGAGCCCGGCGAAATCTCTGCTTTCGTTGCCCAGATCGTCACCTGGCTGGAGACGAAGAACGTCGACGCCATCATCATGGCGTGCAACACCAGCGCCGCACTGGCGCGAGCGGCGGCAGACAGCGCCGCCAAAGTGCCAGTTTTCGATCTAATAACGGCAGCATCTGAAGCGGCGGCATCGCGTCGGGGCAAGATCGCCGTCATGGCTACGGCATCGACTGCCAAAAGCCGGGCGTTCTCGAGAACGATCGCCGAGTTCAATGCTAATGCACAGGTGATTGAGTTCGGCTGTCCGGAGCTGGTTTTGTTGGCTGAGAGTGGTCAGATCGACTCGCCGCAAGCGCTCTCTGTTTTGACCAAATACGTGGCGCGACTGCAAGCGGAAGAGGTTGAGACGGTCATTCTCGGCTGCACGCACTACCCGTTTTTCAAACGGCAGCTCGAATCGATCGCCGGTTCGCAGATGACATTCCTCGATCCTGCACAAATTTTAAGCGGAACAAATTCAAATGAGAGCGCCGCTCATCTCTCAGGCGACATGTACGTAACCGGCAATGCGAGCTCGTTTGCAGCGACCGCACAAATTTGCCTCGGTTATATGCCATGGACCGTCAACTCGATAGAGATCACCGCACTGGAAAGATGTCTCTGCGATCGTCTCTTCTCTATTCCTCGAGAATCTGTGCCGGCGCCTGTTGCCGCGCCCGTTGTGCCGTAGCTTTTGAAAAACTACAATTCCCTCGACGATAGCTCACATCGATGAGTTTGTCCGGTGCGGTCGGTGAGAGGGAGATAACCCTGCCCACGCCCTCCGACTCGAATGCTGATCAGCGGGAGGACGATGGTGGCGACAACCGGTTTGCTCGATCTGCAAACGGCAGGCAAATATTCCACTCTGGAAGCAACGGCACAGGCAGCCAAACAGTGTCTTGCTTGCGGTCTGTGCCAGACCAGAAAGAACGTCGTTTTCTTTCGTGGTAATGCGGCGGCCAAGCTGATGATTATCGGCGAAGGTCCGGGACAACAAGAAGATGAAACCGGTCTTCCTTTTGTCGGACGCGCAGGGCAGTTGCTCGATAGAATCCTCGCTTCCGTAAAGATAGATCGCGAAAAAGATGTATATATTTGCAACGTTGTGAAATGCCGCCCTCCGCAAAACCGCGTCCCTACACGCGCTGAGATGGATGCATGTCGTGAGTTTCTCGATCACCAAATAAATTTCGTACAACCAAAGCTGATACTTCTCGCTGGGAGCACGGCTGTACAGGCTGTCTTGCAAGTTAAGGATCCTATAAGCCGCATCAGAGGCAAATGGTGCGACTATAAAAACGGTGCTAAAGTAATGCCGATATTCCATCCATCGTATCTCTTACGCAATGAGTCGAAAGAGGTTGGAAGTCCTAAGTGGTTGATGTGGCAGGACATTAAAGAAGTCCGCAAAAAGTTGGATGCATGGCGCTGAATGCATGCATGGCAAGGCAAAGATCCAAGGGAGTCATATGGGCAGGAAAGCAGATACGTTTTTCTCTGACGCGCTGACGCAGGAGATCTGCGAAGCGGTCAATAATGACTTTGGCAGAGCGGTTTTAAAACTTCCCAACCAGGGCCGGGGTGCGGTCCGCGATGAAGTTCTCGTTTACTTTTCGGCCATAGCGATGCAACAAGTAAATGCTGTCGCTGCTAAGTACGGCATCAACGATCAAGATGCGTTGCACGAGCTTTATCAGCTGAATCGCACCAATCTGGTTCAGGGTTTTCGCATCGGACAGAATTTCAAATCGACCTGGACGGCAAGTTAGCTCTTGCCCGACCGGGGGATTTTTCAAATTGTTGTTTGCAATACACTCGTGGTTTTGACGCGAGGTTGACACTGCGGTGTCCTGAGAAAGATTACCGTAAGTCGTTTGCAGCCCATGCGCACTGGCCTTGCGCTACTGGGTAGAAAGTATGTGTCGGGATACTGCCTCCTCAGGCTGCGGCATTCCACTGTGCCTGGTGGAGCGCGGCGAACGAGCCGTGCCGAGGGGTTTTGTTTGCCAACGAGTGAGCACAGCAAAGCGAGCCGCCCGAGACGCTAATGCAACAAGCTGCCCGGCTCCAGCGACCGAGCGGATATAACGAATGCGAAGAAGGCGGGGACGAAGCCAACGAAACGCATATAATTAGTAGTGACCGTCCGTTGGAGTCACATGGACGCTGAAAAGGTTGCCGAGCAAGGGCAACACAAAATGATATGCCGAGCCTGCCATTCCGAGTTTCCGGTTGGCTCAGGCAACGCATGTCCGCACGACGGAAGCGACCTTATCCCAGCGCAAGCAGATCCGCTCATCGGTACGACCTTCGCCGAGCGCTACGAAATCCTCGCCCGCGTTGGCAAAGGCGGCATGGGCGTAGTTTACAAGGCGCGGCAGAAATACATGGAAGTCGACGTCGCCATAAAAGTGCTCTACAAAGAGCACACTTCCAACCAGGTAGCTATCGACCGCTTTCAGCAAGAAGCAAAAACACTGGCTACGCTCAAGCACCCCAACATTTTGCACATCGTTGATTTTGGTATCACGCCCAACCACGAGCCGTTTCTCATCATGGAATTTCTCCAGGGCACCGCTCTCGACGACTACCTCGAGCAGAAAGGCACCATGGCGATCAAACGCGCGCTGGAGATTTTTCTCCAAGCCTGCGATGGACTGGCATATGCGCACAGCAAAGGCGTTATTCACAGAGATTTGAAGCCCGGCAATCTTCTGCTTACAGTCGATGAATTCGACAGGGAGCTGGTGAAGATTGTCGATTTCGGCATTGCCAAAATGAAACCGCAAGAAGGGAAGGAAGAGCAACACCTGACGAAAGCGGGCGAGATCTTCGGCAGCCCTCTGTACATGAGTCCCGAGCAGTGCCAGGGCAAACCACTCGACGAACGTTCGGACATCTACGCGCTGGCATGCGTCATCTATGAAACTCTCACCGGAATGCCACCATTGAT
The DNA here is from genome assembly GCA_036703195.1 of Planktothrix sp. Taxonomy (GTDB): domain Bacteria; phylum Cyanobacteriota; class Vampirovibrionia; order Obscuribacterales; family Obscuribacteraceae; genus DATNPN01. The sequence goes on from DATNPN010000005.1 coordinate 710,696, forward strand.
GGGCGTCAACTCCTTCGAGACTATGACCATGCACGTCAACGAAAAGCCGCTAACGATGCGGGGCACAGCTCCCGAATTGAAAATTCCTGAGTTGATCGACGCCGTCATCATGAAAGCGCTCTCGAAAGATGCGAAGGGTCGACCCAAGACCATGGCGCAACTCAAGTACGAACTAGCCGATGCAGCCAAAAAATCGAACATCTATCTCGAGAGCCCAGTCTCGGATTACCAGCCGAAGCCATTTTTGACTGGTGAATTCCAAGCGCTTGACGGATCACAGACCACCGGCCCCACACCGCCGGTGGTGCAAGGCGTACCGTGCGCAGAAGTGCACGAGATGGTACAAACCGCGGTAAACGCTGCTCGCATGGAGGCAGCGATAAAGCAAAAACGTATCATGTCTGTGTCGCTGGTTATATTCGCGCTGCTCCTTTCCGCATTCACGATGATGATGATCATGCCGGGACCAAAGGAAGATCCCGCGCCTGCCTGGCAAAAGCTGATATGGCGTTGGGCCATGGAAGCAGGCGATCGCGACGAAGCTGAAAACAGAATCGACAATGCCATCTCCGATTACAATAAAGCAAAAGATATCGGCAAGGAAATGAGCCCGATCTATGACAAAGAGCTGAAGGCTCAGTTAAAACTCGTCGAGCTCTATCAGAAATACAAACCAGGTCAGGTCGATCAGTTGCGCAGGGAGATGTTGCTCGAACATCTTCAACGCATGATCGCCTTGTTCGGAGATAACACACCCGATCTGCCAGCCCTCACTCAGATTGACAGCGGCATGATATCGGGCGGCGCTTTCAACCCCAAACAGCTCGATGCCGAGTTCGCTGATAAGTATGCGAACATGCTCATCGATCAGGCCAAGAGATGCATGACAGCGAAAAAATACATGAAGGCTGAAAGTTGGTTATTGCAGGCGATTCAATTCGAAGAGAAAGCGCACAGCAAATCATTAGGCAATTTGTGCGAGTGCGCAGAGCAGTTGTTCACTGACTGCAGCAACGACCCTGCCGCCAAACGACACCTGCCGGAGATCGAGAATCTGTTAAAACGCGCCCACGCTGCCGAAAGCGGCGAACCAGCCGCGGTAACACCGCCAGGCGGGGCTCAGTAACTGGCAGCATTCTTCTGGCAAGACGCTCGCTTAGGACTGAGAGTTGAGAAGAGACTGTTGTTTGCCATTGAGGAATTGCCGCACTCGCGCAAAAGCCAGTCCTAATGCAGTGTATAGCCTTTCAGCCTCAGGCCAGTCCTGCTCATCCCCTGCTTGCTCCATTTCACGACACAGCTTCGCCATTTCTTTTGCACTGACTGCATAACTGGAACCCTTAATCTCGTGAGCCATACGTCGCACGATTGCTACGTCGTGATGGACAATAGCTGATTCCAACTGACCAAGCAAGGTGTCTGTCACGGTCATAAAAAGCTCCAACACGTCGTCTAGCTGCTGAAGACCGTAGAGAAGATTTAATTGAGCGCGATCAATAGGCTCGGCCACGTCACTTGTTTCCAGTCGGTGAATCTCAGCCGCCATAGCCGCTGTGAGCGGATTCAAGGTCATGGGTATTAAGGACCAGAAAGCGATCTTTTCCTTCAACGTATTTCTGTCTATCGGTTTTCCGATATAGTCATCCATGCCGGATTGCACGCACTGATTAATGATCCTGTCTTCGTCCATGGCAGTGCAGGCAATAATTGGTGTATGTCGTTTCTTGTGAAATTCATATTTCCTTATCTGAAAGGACGCCTCAAACCCGTCCAACTCCGGCATCATGCAGTCCATAAGGACAAGTGCATAGCTGTTGTTTGTGGCGGCCTCAACAGCCTCAGCGCCATTGTTCGCGCAGTCACTCTGCACACCCAGGCTGTGCAGCAGTATGCTGAGAACCCTCTGATTGACCGGATGATCCTCGGCCACCAGAACTACAAACCGCTTTGGCAAGACACTTATCCTCCAAGGAGGCGCGCTGCGCCTGCTACCAAGACCAGTTAAATCAGAGATAGTTCCCAAAACGCCGCATAGTGCCGCGCAGCAACGCAAACGGGATTCGCAGTGGCGTATAGCTTCACCCCTGATTACGGGCTTGCCCGCTGAACACTTATGGCTAGTTATGCCTGTGTGGCGTGGAGGGACTTTCGTTGGATACGGAGCCGAGGGAGGGTACGAGATGATGTGCCATCTGCATAAAACTGTCGTTGGTCAGTCCCATGTAGCCCAGGTAAGCCAGCGCGATAACAAGCATTACACCGAAGGCGCGTTGAACCTTCGGGTCTGGACCGCCGCCTTTGGCACGTTTACTGAAGCCGCGTGCGGCGCCGTTGTTGCCGTTGTTACGCTCTTCCATCGCCTGCTGCTTTTTCAACTTAGCGGCTTCTAAGGGCGAGATGAATTGATGTTTGCAGTTGAGACAAAATCTGATGCCGGGCTCCGCCGGCGCTTCGCAGTAAGGACAGTGCGACCACTTATGTCCTGTAGATGCCGCCTTTTTGCCGGACTTGCCACTCTGTTCAGGTTTGATCCCGAACATCATGCAGAGTTGGATCCACGCTTGCTCACCCAGTCCGGCGTTGCCGTCGAGCAGGCGGCGGTCGGTGGTGCGCTTCGGCATCTTGGGCAAGGCGGAGTACGATTGCGCCTGATCCTGCACGAATTGCACACCATCTAGCGAACTCTCTTCCGGTCTGGCAAGCGTCTTCAAACCTAGAGCGCTCACCCTCTCGCCGGTCTTGGTGAGAGCCTCGGCCTCACTGGCCAGGTCGCTGAATTCAGAAGTTTGCAATCTGTGCTTGTAAGTTTTCAGCTTTAACGAATCACGGCGAATGGCATCGCTAAACTCCGCACCGAACTCTTCTACCGTGGCATGACGCTTATCAGGCTCCTTCTGCAGACCTTTGTTGAGCACGTGCGTAAGCTCCGTGCAGACCTTCAACTCGGGCAGAGCCTGATTGAACGGAATTGGGGTGGCATACAAGTGGCTATCGAGCATTTCGATGGCGGATTTTGCGTTGAAAGGAAGCCGCCCGCTCAAAGTCTCGTACACGCAGATGGCGAGCGAGTAGATGTCGCTGCGCGGATCTACCACTTGAGACGACAGGCACTGCTCGGGACTCATATACGGCGGACTGCCGCATACATCGCCTACTTTCGTGATCTGGTAGGAGTTGTTATCCTCCAGCGGTTTCACATCTTTCAATTTGGAAAGACCGAAGTCGACTAGCGTCACCCAATCTTCTTCGTTGTTATAGCGGCTGAGCATAATGTTTTCAGGCTTCAGGTCGCGGTGCACCAGATCCATCGAGTGTGCCGTCGCCAGAGCCTCGATCACCTGATTGAAGATGCGCTCCGTGCGCTCAAACGGCAAGAAGCCATTCTCCTTGATCACGTTCTTCAGACTGGTCCCTTCCAGGTAGTCCATGACGAGATACGGCTGCCGCTGAGCGCTCATACCGAAATCGTAGAGAGTGATGATGTGGTGATGCTTCACCTGCGACACGGTTTTCGCTTCGCGGTGAAACCGTTTGACTGCCTCAGGCTCAGCCACGAGATGCGAGTGCAGCATCTTGATGGCCATGAATTTGTCCATGAGCTGGTGGCGTGCCTTGTAGACTACGCCCATGCCGCCGCGTCCGATGACGGATTCGATCTGATATCTATCGGCCAGGTTGGAGCCTACGAGAGGATCTCTGTCGATCGTTCGCAGCACAGCCTGATCGGTAGGACACTTCTCGAATGAGTCCTCGTACTCTGAATAGCATTCAGGACAAGTTTTCAAAATCTTCTAGTAAGCCTCCGCCGGGCACCACGTGCTAAATGCGCCGGGTTTTTCGATCTCACCATACCCCTGGGGAGTAAGTGCTAAACAGGCAGCCTGTGGGATGAACTGGTGCCTGAGACCGATTGCAAGTGCAGATAAATTTGGCTTAACCGGGCGTCCTAAGCCGTTTTGGCTTTTGCAGCGCCAATTTGTTCCGCCTGGGCTGCCGAATCGATTCAGGCACTGGCCAGGCTTTGCGGGCTGAGACAAATTTTTTTACAAGTTGATACCTGGGCGAAACCAGCACCGGCTAGACACGTCCTTTCTAAAACAGAAGGAGACTGGGGAAAACCGATGGTACTGTATTTCTTGCATCCGCTAATCACGCTATTGCTGCTCTGGATGGCATTCCAGGTCTTCTACTTCGTGCTGCTGGAGCTATTTGTCTAATCACCAAACCGAGTCATTCTTACGTGCACTCGCCAGTATTAGTCAGATAAGCTCCGCTATTATCGAGTTGCTCACCGGAACGCCTCTGTGCGTAATTCGCAGGTGCCCGTCAGCCAACTCCACGAATCCGCCACCCATAAGCTTCTCCAGGGGTCGGCGGTTTTTTTGCAATAGATCGAAGCCAAACTCGCGCTCGAATGCCGCCAGGTCTATTCCCGCTCTCATGCGCAGCCCCAGCATAATCGCCTCTCGTAATCGCGTCGCTTCATCGATCTCCTCGCGGGTTTCATCGCCCAAACAGTCTTTCATGTAGCGAGCGAGGGAGCGAAAATTGGAGCTGCGCACCCCGCCAACATACCGATGGGCACTCACTCCAAATCCGAAATACTCCTTGTTCTGCCAGTACGCCAGATTATGTGCGGACTGGAAGCCGGGTCGTGCGAAATTCGACACCTCGTACTGATAAAACCCTTGTGATTCCAAGGTTTGCACCAGCAAATCGTACATTCCCTCGAACGCTTCATCGTCGGGATAGCTGGGAGACTCTTTGGGAAAGCGCGAAAACAGAGGTGAGTTGTTGGCTAAGTGCAGCCCGTACGCCGAAACATGCTTTATCTGCCGGTACTGGTCCGCCAGGGCAGCGAACTGCTCCAGAGTGTGGCGCCAGCTCGAGAGTTTTTGCGTCGGCAGAGCGTACATGAAGTCGCAGCTGACGTTAGTAAACCCAGCCCGGCAGGCTCTTTCTACACCAGCCAGCGCTTGCTCTCTGGTGTGGTCGCGACCGATCGCTTGCAACTCGTCATCTTGCAGCGACTCTATCCCAATCGAGAGGCGGTTTATGCCCAAGGCAAGCCAATCGCGAGCCTTGCTTTCGGTAATTGAATGAGGCGTCGTCTCCAGTGACACTTCGGCGCCTGCCTGAAGCGGTGCTCGTTCTGTCAGCGACTTCTGGATACTCTCGATTGTCTCAGGCTTCACCAACCCTGGTGTGCCCCCGCCATAAAAGACGGACGCCAGTTGAGACTTGTCACCACTCAAGCGCTGGCAAATCTCGGAGACAACGGTTGCACCATATTCATCTTCGAGATGATCGACGCCGGCAAACGCCGCGAAATCACAGAAATCGCACTTGTGTGAGCAAAACGGAATGTGAATGTACGCACTGACTGGCATAGCGCTGATATTATTCAGAGGCGCGGCAAGCATGCACACGCACGAGCCGTCCTTACCAAGTTAATGTACTCCAAAACCACAGCGCAAAGCGCAATTGCAGGTGATCGTTAAGTGCGGCGATTAATTTTGGCGAGCACAACTGTCTTGAGCCTGGGCCCTGTCGCTTGTTTAGGGGCAATTTCAGCGTTCGCTGCCGACCGGCAACAAGCACCACTCAAGGCGCCCGCCACTCTTTTAACCCCGCACGCCAAGCTGATGGAGCCGTCGCAGAGAGCGGCAGTAAAAAAAGAAACCGTGACTGAGCCGGCGCAAACTTCGCACGAGCCTGCTGAATCAAAAGGGGCACCAGCAGCCGACATAAAGTTTGTCCCCGGCAAAACGACCTGGGAGTTGCTGGGACATCCAAAATCCACCACACATTACGAATTTCAAAAGCCACCTGCGTCGACGTCAAAATCAACTGCTGCGGCAGCGAAAAAATCCGCTGACACGAACAAAGCGAAAGCGCCGGTGGAAGCGGGATCGGAGCCACCGTGGGACTTCGATTCAACGATGAAATCGTTGCGGCGTGAGAGCAGTTTGATCGACTTAAAATCGATTGGCGAAACGATGATGATCGTCAGACGCAAGGTGACCGACAATCCGTACGACGAACAGTTGCGTGTAAAACTCGGCTCTTACCTGCTATTGGCCGGCGATTACGAAGGAGCCGTCACGGAATTCAAAAGAGCCGTCGCACTCAAGCCACAAGATTACAAAGCGCACGCTTTGTTGGCGCGCACACTCGATGACGTTGCCGCCAATGAAAGTGCGGCTCAGGAGTACAGGCACGCGATAGATCTCGCTCCCAATGCGCCGGAACCTCATTTGCTGTATGCAGATAGTCTGCTCAACTCGGGTGAGATGTCGAAGGCGATCAATGAATATCAACGTGCCATCAGCGCCAAACCAACAGCCGACGCATTGACCGGATTGGCAGAAGCTCTGATCATGGCGCGCGACAGAATCGGATCGTTAAAAGCAGCCAGGCAAGCGGTCTCCCTCGATCCCAGTTCGGCACGAGCGCACGTGGCTTTGACAAAATCGTTGATCCTTTCGGGCGACTACGTCGCCTCAATGCGCACCGCCAGGCAAGCAGTTTTGCTCAGTCCGTCAATGGCCGACAGTCATATCGCGCTCGGTCGCGTGCTGCACGCAAAGGGCGATCTGAACGGAGCGGTCGATCAATTTCGTCAGGCAACTGAACTCGATCCCCTCAACGCCTGGGCACACAATGATCTCGGATATGCTTTGTACAGCAAAGGAGATCTATTTGCGGCTATCACCGAGCTGCGTATTTCGCTGCGACTGAATCCGCACCTGGGCGAGGCGAGAAACAATCTAGAGATCGCGATTCACGGGCTGTCAGGAAGCAAGTAATTCTAACCGCTGGTGATACCACCAGGTTGAAAAGTGATTTCTTCTAACTAATCTCGTCAATGAAGACCGTGGCAGGCTCTCCGATCAATGGGCAGGGAAGAACATTATAAGATTTCGATACAGGCTGATAAAGGTAAAATTAGGATGTTCTGTAATGGTGAAGCAATGGCACCGGTGCAAACGATTTTGCCCTGAGAAGAGAGATGCAGAAACGGCAAGTGGCAAAACTGACTGGGCAAGGATGCAGCGGCCTGATACTGGCAGCGGTATCAGCCATCTTGCTTCAACCGGCGATGGTCCTGGCGGCAGAGAATCCGGGCAACAATCAAAGCGAAGATGTCTCCATCAGAACACTGCCTCCGCTAGACGGTGCGCAAGCCGCAGCGCCGGCGGATTCGCCTGCGCATTCAGTCAGCCCCGCGCCTGCAGCGGCGCCATCGCCATCGCAAGTAGTTCGTTCGCAGTCCGTTAACGGACGTTCAAACATTTCCTTTGACCCGGCTGACGCAGTTCACCAGGCGCCGAACACTGCCGGCGCGGCGGAAAAAGCAACCAAACCAGCCCCGCCGCCTCCCGGAGCTGCCCAGCTTGGAGCAATTCCTGACGGTGAATCAGGAATGTCAATCGATGGTCAAAAAATTGCCACCACAGATAGTGACACCAGGACGGCGGCTGAAGAAAAACAATCGCCGCAAAAAAACGGCGATCAACTAGCGCAGGTTCCTGCGTCGGTCCAACGCCAACACAATCCAGCAGTGGCCGGCACTGTTACCCTTCGCAAACCGTTCAAGCTATTCGCTGTCTCGCCGGAGCCGCTTATACATAACCTCAGCTTCCGCGACACACCAGTGCGCGAGGTGATCGCGGAGATAGCGAGACGCGGCAAACTGAACATCCTTTTTGACCGCTCTGTCACCGGCCGCATAACCGGCGAACTCACTGACGTAACGCTCAACGAAGCGATGGACAGCATTCTCGCATCGGCGGGTTTGCAACACCGTGTAGTCGACAACAACACGGTCATCGTCGGCTCCATGCAAGCGATGATCCAACTCGGTCTCAATCGACCAATTGCGCGCGCATTCAAGTTGAGCTACGCGCACCCATATGATGTGGCAAACATTCTGCATGCGTCAGTCTTTAACAAGGGCACTCTGCCAGATTTCCAAAAACAATCGCAAGATTTGACGGAGACGCAGACGAAGACTGACTCCAAAAGCATAACGGGTACACAGGGAGAGGCTTCTAACAGCGCCACAGAACAAGGTCCCGACGTCGATGATATTCAAAGCCGCAATACCGCCATCACACGTATCGATCAATCGCGCTACGTGCGCGGTGCTTCGCGCACCCAGATCCAGGAGGGCGTAGGCTTCAACAACGCCGCCACAGATCCCGGTTCGCAACAGATTCGTTCTAATCAGGAAATTAATACCGATTACGTCGTCGAGCAAAACGGCGGCAACGCGATTGTCGTGCCGGACGTGCGCCGCAATCAAGTCATTGTCGTGGGCACGGCTGAAGATCTGCAAGTGGCCGAAGACGCTATCCGCGTCATCGACCGGCGTCCGCGTGAAGTTCATATTCAAGCGTCGTTGATCGAAATAAACAATGCCGGCATTCGCGAACTGGGAGCTACTCTCAACGTGCAAGGTGCGGGTGTGTCATCGTCCGTGATGGGCAACTCCTCCGCCCCATTGAATGGGTTTCTCCAGGGGTTAGGCAGCCCGCCCGTAGTGCCTTTCGTCAGCCCCACGCAGCTGACTCCGGTGAGCACGTCGTCGACTGGTTCTTTCTCGGGTCTTCTCGGCGTCCTCTTGCCTTCAGCACCGCAGATTGCAGGAGTGCAGTCGGTGAGCACATCTCAGAGCGGCATCAACTTCCTCACCTTGGGTAAAAACGCCGGCGGCATCGCCAACATCGCCACCTATCCGTTCGGGCTCAACCTCAGTGTCAACCTGCTGCTGCAAACCAACAAAGCGAAGGTAATCGCCAACCCGAGCGTCGTTGTTGTCGACAACACGGAGTCACTGATCACCATCGCCAGTGAAGTGATTCACAAAGTCACATCCACAGTCAGTCTGGGCGTAGTGACAACCAACGTGGAGCTGACGAAAGCGGGAATTTTCCTCAACGTTCTGCCCCGAATCACCGAAGACGGCTTCATAACTATGCGATTGCGTCCGCAGGTGTCCGCTCCCACAGGACCGGCGCAAACGTTCGGCTCGACCTCGGCTCCTACTACGGTCACGCTCCTGGAAGTCCGCGAAGTGATCTCGCAAGAAGTGCGCGTCAAAGACGGACAAACGCTGGTGATCGGCGGCTTGTTCACAGAACAAGAGCAGGCACAGCTTTCCAAAGTTCCTTACCTGGCAGAGACACCAGTTTTGGGAGCCTTCTTTAGAAACAGCTTGAAGGGAAGAAACAGAACTGAGTTGATGCTATTGCTGACACCAAAGATTGTGGAAGAAGACCCAATCAACAGCGTGAGCGACAGCTCCAGCACTCCGCCTCTGATGTAATCAACCGGCACAAAAAGAACTGCCACCGATAACGGTGGCAGCTTTGGAATGACTTTCAGCTGTGCAGAGACTATTTGATCCCTGCCATGGTCTTCGGAGCCGGGGTGGCGCCGATGAGATACTGCCATTCGGCAACTACGCTGTGCCATTTGGCCTGTCCAAGAAATTGCGTCGAGATGTATGGCGTCGCATAAAATACTGCGGCGACAAACGCGACAGCGGCGATGAACTTTCTGTATTCGCGAATGAGCTCGAGATAGGCTTTCTTGATGCCGAAGAAGCTCTGTTGTTTTACTTCTTTGGTGCGAACGACGTATGGGCTGATTTCAGCGTGCGGATTGTGTACTTTGAATTCCCACGATTGGCGTGCGGCAATAGGAGGAATGCGACGTTTGCACGACAGGCAGACGCTGCGATGCTTTCTTTCTCCCGGATGCCCACAGTGCGGACATGGTTGCAGCGGCGTTTCGTCTGTGTCGATGGGGTTAACGCTGTAGGCGTAGTCGATCTGGACGCTATTTTTGTCGAAAGCTGGCATATTTTATTGTCCTCTAGCCATTAGCCAAAAAACGGTCGCTCTGTCCGCTCACACGAGACAAAAGCAACGTTACCCCTGTCGCAAGTTGCGGTCAAGGTGGGGTGGAACTGTGTGCAAAATATACATTTTTCAGCAACGATTGTCAAGGTAAAAGAAATCCCCAAAACACAAACAGGCTGGCAAAGTAGCGATCAGCTACGTATTTCCCGCAGATGAAAGTTTTGGGTCAAATCCGTGACATTGCGGGTTTACGAAGAACAGGTCCGGCGTCGCCGCGCGAAAACCTAGATGAGAAGGGGCTTTCAGCGAAGTCGAAAAATCACAAATCGCTCACAATTTCTGCGGTTCTGTCGGCAGTTGAGAAGATGCCAGAGAACATTGCCAAAACCTGGAATCATTTGTCGCAGTTGCAATCAGGAGATTTGTCACAGTTCAATGTCCAAATTCGCGGCCATGTTACTTCATATAAGGAAGCACACGAATCCAGAATCCAATTATTCGACGGTGACCGATTTAGCCAGGTTGCGAGGCTGGTCGACGTCTTTGCCGAGATAGTCGGCTACGAAGTACGAGAACAGCTGCATCGGAACCACCGTCAGCATGGGGCTGAACAGCTCTTCCACGGGCGGAATGCTGAGCACTGTGTCGAAGGTCTTCTTCACCATCTCGTCACCGTCCACAGCCACCGCAATCATCTTGGCGTTGCGAGCGCGGGCTTCTTGCGCGTTCGAGAGAGTCTTCTCGTAGACCGCACCCGGAACGACAACGGTGACGACCGGCACGCGCGAGTCGAGAACCGCGATCGGTCCGTGTTTTAACTCACCGGCAGCGTAGCCGGAGGCGTGAATGTAGCTCAATTCTTTCAGCTTGAGCGCTCCTTCCAGAGCGGTGGGGAAGTTCAGTCCGCGTCCGATGAAGACACAGTCTTTCGCGTCTGAATATTCCTGCGCCGCTTTACGCGTTTCCTTCTCTCTGGCGAGAATCTGCTCCATCTGCATGGGAATGCTGTTGAGCGAAGATTTGAGAGCGCGAGCGCGTGTCGGAGTGATGGCGCCGCGAACCTCTGCCAGGTAGATGGCGAGCAAGTAGAAGCAAGCCAACTGCGCCACATATGTCTTGGTGGCAGCTACAGAAACTTCGATGCCGCACTCAGTCACGATCAAGTTGTTGGTGATCTGCGCCAGGTGCGAGTCCGGACGGTTAGTGATGCCGAGTGTGAACGAGCCCTTTCTCTTTGCCTCTTCGAGAGCAGCAATGGTGTCGGCTGTTTCACCAGACTGGCTGACGGCGATCGTCAGTGTGCTTTCGTTGACGAGCATCTTGCGACCACGGATTTCCGAGGCGATTTCGACTTCGACGGGAATGGAGCACAGCTCTTCGATCAGATATTTGCCGACCATACCAGCGTGGTAGGCGGTTCCGCAAGCGACTATATGAATGCGATCGATCCCCTTCAGTTCGGTTTCACTCAGATTGACCGCATAAGCAGGTATCTCGCCATTGTGTTTGTAGGTGAAGTCGACCGGCTTATTGGGATGGGCAAGATATTTGCCCAGCGTGCGGCGCATGACCAGCGGCTGCTCGTGAATCTCCTTGAGGAGGAAATGCTTGTACCCTTCCTTATCGATGACGTAAGGATTGGTGTCCATCGAAACCGGCGGACGCGTCACTTCCTGACCGGCAAAATCGTACAGTCTCGCGCCTTCTGCGGTAATTTCCGCCAACTCGCTCTGTTCCAACTTGAGTATCTTGTTGGTATATTGGCGCACAGCCATGCTGTCAGAGGCGAGAAAACTTTCGTGTTCGCCCAAACCAACCGCCAATGAGTAGTGATGATTGACTGCGAAGATGCGATCGGGATGGCGTTGGCAGACGATACCGAGAGCATATGCGCCTTTCAGTCGAAGCACCGAGCGCAGAATGGCGGCACGCAACTCTTTGTCTTTGGCGTATTCGAATGACACCAGATGTGCCACCACTTCCGTATCAGTATCGGAGTTGAAGATGTAGCCTTGTTGCTTTAACTCGGTGCGCAGCTCGTCATGGTTTTCGATGATGCCGTTGTGCACGACGGCGATGGTGCCGGTCGAGTCCATGTGCGGGTGGGCATTCTGGTCGTTAGGAACGCCGTGCGTTGCCCAGCGTGTGTGTCCGATGCCGACAGTAGCCAACGGACGTTTTTGCGTCAGCAGCGTCTCCAGGTTGGAGAGTTTGCCCGCCGCTTTCATGACGCAGAGGCGCCCATCTTCGATGACTGCCACGCCAGCAGAGTCGTAGCCGCGATATTCGAGGCAACGAAGTTCAGATAGTAACACTGGCGCTGCTTCGGCAGGACCAAGATAGCCAACGATTCCACACATAGTTGAGGCTCCTCCTAAACTTCCATGACTTCAGCTTCTTTGTCTTGGACTAGTTTGTCGATCTCTTTTACATACTTGTCGGTCAGCTTCTGCAGCTGTTCTTCCTGGCGTTTGATGTCGTCCTCCGGCAGTTGACCTTTGAGCTTCTTCAGGTCTTCACCGCTGTCACGGCGGATATTGCGGACCGCTACTCGCTGCTCTTCACCCATCTTGCGTACCATCTTGGTCAGATCCTTGCGGCGCTCTTCCGTCAGAGCCGGAACGACTAACCTGATGACGCTGCCGTCGCTATTTGGTGTCAACCCTAAGTCAGATTTATTTATTGCTTGCTCGATATTTTTCAGGGCACTCTTATCGAACGGCTGAATCACCAGGGTGCGCCCGTCGTCATTGCGAATGTTCGCCACGCCCTTCAGGGCTGTCATCGTGCCGTAGTACTCGACTTCGACCCGGTCCAAAATGGCTGGGTTGGCTCTGCCGGTCCGAATCGTTTGCAACTCCTTGGTCAGGGTGGCGGACGATTTTTTCATCCGATCCTCAGCGGAAGCCAGAATGTCAGTCGCGGTACTCATAAATTCCTCCGATTACGCGCTCAGTTAATGGGATTCCGTAGCACAACAGACTTTATTCGTCGAAACCACGGTGCCGACCTTCTCGCCGGCAACGATGCGTCCGATCGAGCCTTCTTTGGCGAAATCGAACACAACTATAGGAACGTTGTTCTCACCGCACAGGGAGACGGCTGCCGGATCCATGACCTTGAGTCCCTGACGGATGACCTCATCGAAGGTCAGATAGTCGAACTTACGAGCGTTGCTGTTCTTTTGCGGGTCGTCATCATAGACGCCATCCACTTTGTTCTTCGCCATCAGCATTACATCGGCTTTGATCTCAGCCGCACGCAGGGCTGCCGCAGTGTCAGTGGTGACGAGCGGGTTGCCGGTGCCGCCGCCGAAGATGACGACGCGTCGCTTCTCCAGATGACGGATGGCGCGCAAGCGAATGTACGGTTCTGCCACCGAAGGCATGGCGATCGCCGTTTGAACTCGAGTAGGAACTCCCTTGGACTTCAAAACTTCTTGCAGTATGAGGCAGTTCATAATCGTGGCAAGCATACCGACGTAGTCTGCAGCCGCTTTGTCCATGCCCCATTCACTGCCCTGCACGCCGCGAAAGATATTGCCCGCCCCTACCACGACTGCGACTTCAACGCCCTCGTCGTGTGCGGACTTGATCTCATCGGCAATGCGGCCGATGACTTCAGGATCGATGGAGCGCTCTTTGTTGGCCGCATCTTTGCCTGCCAACGCTTCGCCGCTCAGTTTTAAGAGAATCCGTTTGTATTTCGTGTTTGCCATTACCGCTAATCGAACCTGCAGGAGTCCTGATTATCTCGGTTCCAAGCCATGATAGCGTTAATCGAAGAGCCTTACATGTCGGCATTTTCATGGGGCAAACGATATAGATTATATGTAGCCAAGAACTCTGAAGTTATGGTGGGGAGCTGGGGAGAGGAATTGCGCTCGGCCCACGCACTTGTCATTGTATTGACAGCCGGTCGGCGGCGCCATCATATCTAGTTGTTCTTTCGATCTATCTATGTTAAATCCGCTGTCTGGGCAAGAAAAAGGCGCCCTTGCGGGCGCCTTCGATTCTGTCTATAGCGACCGAATTACTCGGCGTCGGATCCGTTTGATTCGGATTGAGTTTCGCCCAGGATGTACAGGTCGAAACGCACGGGCTTGAGTTCGGTGCCGTCGAGTTCTTTGCCTTTGCCGGCGAGATATTTGCTGACGGTCTGCGACGGATCTTTGACGAACGGCTGCTCGAGTAAGCAACGTTCAGCCATAATCTTATCGACGCGACCTTGCACGATTTTGTCGCGCATTTCCGGCTTCTTATCGGCCAAGTCAGCCTTGCCTGACTCGATGCGCCGCTCGTTGTCGATCGTTTCTGCGGGAACTTCTTCCTTGGAGACGAAGGTCGGCTTAGCCGAAACAACGTGCATGGCCAGTTCGCGGGTGAGCGCGCTAGCTTTGTCGGTTTCGAGAGCCTTGGTGCCGTCCAGTTCGAAGAGGGCGCCAAGCTTGCCGCCAACTGAGTGCACGTACAGTCCGACGACGCTGTTTGGTCCTTTCGCTTCAAAAGTGCTGAGACGACGCAAAACCATGTTTTCACCGGTCTTGGCGATGGCACCCGAGATGTGCTCTCTGACGGTGCTGTTGCCGTATTTCTGATCGAGGAAAGATTCAGCATCTTTCGGTTTGGTCTGCAAAGCTTCAGCGGCAAGTTCGTTAGCCAACTGAATGAACGCATCATTGCGAGCGACGAAGTCGGTCTCGCAGTTGAGCTCGAGCAAAACCGCGGTCTTGTGGTCAGGCGCAACCTGCCCTACGACCAGACCTTCGGAAGCCGAGCGCGAAGCTTTCTTGGAAGCGGTGGCGACCCCTTTTTGGCGCAGCCATTCGAACGCTTTATCCAAGTCCCCGGAGGACTCGACCAGCGCCTTCTTGCAATCCATCATTGCCGCTCCGGACTTCTCTCTAAGCTCTTTAACCATCGAAGCGGAAATCTCTACCATTACCATATTCTCCTCACAATGTTCGGCGCGAGGTCGCGCGTCACATAGCCCTCCGTTAGTTTAGTGAAAACGACCGCTCAGGCTTTTGCAGCCGTCGGTTCAACATTCAATTGATACAAGAACAGACCGATCAAGCAGTTGGTTCGCCGGCAAAGGTTTCATCACCATCTTCGACTGTGCCACCTTTGCTCTGAACGCCAACCAGATCGCGCTCTTCGGTTTCAGGCTTTGGCTCGCTACCTTGTCCTTGCCAGGCTTTTTCTTGCTCAGGCTCGACATAAGCTTGTCCGCGCTTGCCTTCGAGAATCGAATCGGCGATTTTGCCTACGATCAATTTGATCGAACGGATCGAATCGTCGTTGCCGGGTATGACGTAGTCGATGTCATCCGGATCGCAGTTGGTGTCGATGATTCCGACGGTCGCGCAACCGATTTTCTTCGCTTCGGCCACGGCGATCAGCTCGCGTTTTTGGTCGATGACGAAGAGAATGTCCGGACGTCCGCGCATGCTCTTGATGCCGCCCAACGACTTGTCTAGCTTGAACAGCTCACGGTTGAGCACGGCCAGCTCTTTCTTCGGACGGCGATAGAACTCGCCGGACTCTTTCATTTCTTCCAGCTCTTTCAAGCGGTTGATGCGCAGACGAATTGTCTCGAAGTTGGTGAGCATGCCGCCCAGCCAGCGACGGTTGACGAAGTGAGCGCCACAACGCTTCGCTTCTTCTTCGACGATCTCTGCTGCTTGCTTCTTGGTGCCGACGAAGACAATGTTTTTCTTCTCGGATGCCGATTGGCGAATGTACTCGCAAGCCTTATCCAGAGCGCGTGTTGTCTGCTCGAGGTCGATAATGTAGATGCCATTGCGCTCGCCGTAAATGTAAGGGCGCATTTTTGGATTCCAGCGGCGGGTCTGGTGCCCGAAGTGAACGCCGGCTTCCAACAGTTGTCTCATCGATGCTACTGACAAGTTTTCTCCTTTGTAATCTTGATCGACGTAGGTAATGACAGGGTAGGGAATACGCAATGCACACCGGAGCGGGCATTAACAGTGACGAATTAGAGCGGCGGTCTAGCCAGACCCACACGCTCCGCTCCGAGGAATGCAGCTTGTAGCTGTACAGCTAACTGTTTCCGTCCGGATGGACAATCAGGTAATTGTACCACAGAGTCCGAAATAGCTTATTTATGGACAATTTGAGCCTAAGCTCGTTATAATATTGGAGAGTAAACATTTGCTAATCAGCTTAGGGATTGGTTTTGTCAAAAGTACTTGTACTCAACGCATCATACGAACCGCTAAACATCTGTACTTGGCGTCGTGCTGTGGTGCTTTTGATGAAAGGCAAAGCCGAACAGATCGAGCACAACGGCAAACTTATCTACGCTGACTTCCCTCTGCCGACCGTCATTAGACTGCGCTCGTACATCAAAATTCCATACAAAGAAATAAGTTTGTCTCGACGCAATTTGTTGCACCGAGATAACTACACGTGTCAATACTGTGCGGACCGGCGCCACGACCTTACTATCGACCACATCATTCCTCGATCTCGCGGCGGCCCGGACACCTGGGACAACGTGGTGGCAGCTTGCTTGAAGTGCAATGTCAAGAAAGGCGATCGCACGCCCAAAGAGGCGAACATGGCGCTGCTCAACGTCCCGCGCCGGCCGCCCAGCCACGTGCATTTCGAGATTTCTAAGCACTCCTCCTCCGGCGAGTACACCTGGAAGAAATACGTCATCGGCGCTTAGGCTCTTCGGCTTGAAACAGCGGAGATTAGCGCCGTGTTCGGAGATTTCGTCGGTTTTGTTGGCAAACTCGGACCTCAGAGCCAAGACTGCCACTCTGTTGCGATGCTTCGTCACCTTGCACAACGCAGTCAGCGGAACGGAGCGCGGCGATTGAGCCGTGCGGAGTGAAGCGTTGCGGCGCGGAGGAGCGAGGGGTACCGACGCGACGGAGCGCATATATCTAATTCGAGGAAGCGCTCTTATGAAAGCTTGGCTGTTTGGATCTGACCGTCGTAGCGGATGACTGTGCGTACACGATCGGACGTCTGGTAGATGAGACTGCCTGACCGATCGAGGGTGAGAGAAGTGATTTCCAGTTCGCTGATGGGCGAACCGTCTGCTGCTTGCACCGTCCACGGTGCGCAACCTCCGGCGCGGACAAACCTGCTGCCGTCATCCAGTTCTACCGAGAGAAGGATGCCGGAGTAATTGTAGTGCGGTTTGATGAAGGTGCCGGTCGGGTGCACCACTAACTTGATGGTGCCGCGCTCTGTGCGCCACACACCGGGCTCGGGACGCGATTCGTCGCCGGCAGAAGCGGCCATGTTCTCTTCCACCGCATCGGCCGCGCCGGGAGCTGCAACATCGAATGTCAGAGCGGGCGAGGCGTCGAACGTATTGATCGGAGCGGCTGCTTCGTACGATTCGATTGCCACTCGATGGGAGGCGAACGAATCTCTCTCGGCAGCGCTGTTCATATTGCGGATGATGACATCAGTCAGATCGAGACGTCTCTCATGAGTGTTTCTCAAGGGCGGAGCGTTTCTGTGGGTGCGGTTCAACTGAATAGCCATTTCCTAACTCCTGATCTTCGAATCTCTCGTCCAAGAGCGATAACTGCGTTCTGGAAAGAGTTAGGCGGGCAGAAATTTAAGTTCCTGCTAATCTTCAGAGTGATGCGCCCTGGGGCATGAACTTTTTCGGCCGGCTGAACGTTAGTAAGGAGGGAAGGCTGGATCGGACAACAGGGGGTTGCCGCTATGCAAACGCATCTATATCCGTTAAATTCAGGCAGTTCGCCGTACATTCGACAACTCGTTCTTAAGGACAAACATTTGAGTGACTGCGTTTACGCAAACATAGTTGTTGATATTCAGGCGCGCGAACTCAAGGACAAGCTGTTCACCTACAGAATTCCAGAGGCGCTAACCGGCGAGACCTTCATCGGCGCCCAAGTGCTGGTGCCCTTCGGCTCCAATAACCTCATAGGCGGGTTCGTCGTCTCGCTGACGGACAAACCTTCCAGTCCGGAATCAGCTATTAAGGATATAGCCGAGGTCATCGAACCCGAACCTCTATTCGATCGTGAATATATAGATCTTTTGTATTGGGTGGCGGAGTTCTACTGCGCCAGCATCTCGGATGCAATCGCCGCAGCGATTCCGTCATTTTTCTCACCCAAAATCAAACGTTATGTCAAACTCACCGAACGCGGCAGTGCCACCGCAGCCGGCGCCACCTTGAGCAAAACGAGAGAGCCGGCGATGTTTCACCTTCTCAATATGCTGGCAGAGTCGAAAGGAGGCTCACTTTCGGTAGTGGCTCTGCGACAGCGTTGGCGTAAAGCCGCCCGACTGCCGCAATCGCAGTTCTACCGTGCACAGAATTATCTCAGGCAGGAAGGATTTATCACCATCGAGACGCAAACTTCCGAGGCCGCCACTGCCAAAACGCGGGCCACTGTTATATGGACAGGGCAAGAGGCGCCCACCAGCAGGCTCAAGGAAGTAATCGCCGTGCTTGTCAGACACGGTGGGCAGATGCTGTTGGCTCAATTGATCGATGAAGCAAGCACCACGCACTCCAGCATAAAAAAGCTTGCCAGCGAAGGTGTCGTTGTAGTGTCGCAAGAAGAAGTCGTTCGAGATCCGCTCAGGTCTACGGAGAGCAAGACGGAGACTCTGCCTGATTTGACCGAAGATCAGGTGAAAGTATTGGCGGTGCTCTCTCGAGAGCTAACGGCAAGGCTGGCTGCAGCTCGGCCCGTGGTAAGTCTGGGTGACTCGACCGCAGAACGAGAGGTCTCGGGCAGCGCGGTAGCAGCACTGGTGCGCACGTCGGACGAGGATTGCGCCCCGTGGCTTTTGCACGGGGTTACCGGCAGCGGCAAAACTGAGATCTATCTGCGTCTCATCGATCAAGCCTTGAATGGCGGGCGTACCGCGTTATTGCTGGTTCCTGAAATTAGCCTGACGCCTCAGTTAGCGGGGCGGTTGAAATCGCGCTTTGCAGACAAAGTCTCCGTATGGCACAGCGCCTTGAGCGACGGTGAACGCTACGATACCTGGAGACGGTTGAGAGCGGGCGACGTGAAAGTGCTTCTCGGTGCACGTTCTGCCGTGCTGGCCAATATCCCCGATTTAGGGTTGATCATTCTCGACGAAGAACACGACGGAAGCTATAAGCAGAGCAGTCCGGCACCACGCTATCACGCTCGAGACGTGGCCATCGAAAGAGCTCGTCGAACGGGAGCTTTGCTAGTTTTAGGCAGCGCCACCCCTGATGTGGGAAGCTTTTTCGCTGCCACTCAGTCCGGTCGAATTTTAGAGCTGCCCAGGCGCGTCTTCCAGCAGCCCATGCCGGAAGTGCGCATGGTCGATATGCGGCAAGAGTTGGCGGAGGGCAACCGCAGTATTTTCTCTCGCGTGCTTCTGACAAGATTGGCTGACTGTCTCGATGCGAAAGAGCAAGCGATTCTTCTCATCAACCGCCGAGGATACGCGAGTTATGTTTTCTGTCGCGCTTGCGGCTTTGTCTTGCAATGCAAAAACTGCAGCGTCTCCCTGGTCTTCCATCAATCGAAAGCGCCGGCCTCATCACACGAATCGTTGCAAAACATCTACCTGGGCGGGCATCTGGCATGCCACCACTGCGGATACCACACCGCCTCGATGGAGATCTGTCCCTCATGCCGCAGCCCCTTCATCCGCCAGTTCGGTCTCGGCACTCAACGCGTCGAAGAAGAAGTAGCCATGCGCTATCCGGATGCACGCGTCTTGCGTCTGGACAGTGATGTGACAGCGCGCAGAGGCGCGCACGAAGAGATTTTGAAACAGTTTTCACGCGGCGAGGCAGACGTACTGATCGGAACGCAGATGGTTTCGAAAGGTCTGGACATCCCTAACGTCACGCTGGTTGGAGTGTTAGCCGCAGATGCTGCTTTCAATCTTCCCGACTATCGCTCCGTCGAAAGAGGCTTCCAACTCCTCACTCAGGTTGCCGGTCGTGCCGGACGCGGAGACCGCCCCGGCAGCGTAGTTATGCAGACATTCAATCCGGAGATGCCGGCATTGAATTGGTCGAAACAACACGATTATGCGACTTTCGTGCAAGAAGAATTAGCTGCGCGCAAAACCTTCGACTACCCGCCGTTTTCGCAGCTCCTGCGCGTTGTCGTGGCAGGACCGGATGCGTACGAAGTAGAAGCTGCCTGCGAACAACTGGCGGAGCAGTTGAGCAACAATCTTGCCGATGCACTACCGGAAAGCGATATCAAAGTGCTTGGACCGGCACCGTGTTTGCTCGAACGATTGCGAGGCAAATTCCGATTTCACCTCTTAATCAAGAACATGGTCGGCGAGCGAGGTCGCAAGCTACTCACCGACTTCCTGCGCTCACGGCGATTAGCAAACGGGCTCGTGTTAGCGATCGACGTAGACGCTTTGGATCTGTTGTAGAGAGAGCTATTCCAGACCTAACTTCTTCATCATGCCTTGTAAGAACCCGGGCTTTGCCTGGGAGCCTGGCGGATCGGCGGACTCCTGCATCGGTTGTCCGGCTGACACCGCGGCGGGTTGAGGTGCACGCGGGGTGCGGCGGCTGGAGATGATCTGGATGCAGTGTTGCATGCCGATGAAGGAGATATTTTCTTCGAGCAGACCACTGGCAGTGACATGCAAAAGCGGTTGGCGACTGCTGTGCATCGAGATGGCGATCTGTTGCGTCTGAATGAGCGGCACAGTCTGCACCGGTTTAATTACCTGAACCGGCTCGCGTATCGGCATGGGCGCGGCCGGTGCTGGAGCGGGCGCTGGCGGCGCGATTCTCTGGGATAGTTCACGGATTTGCCTGATGTCCACGCGACCGGTCTCGCTCTGATTCTCTTTCCAGTCTGTCGCTGGACGTGTAGGAGCCTGCATCGGATGCGGTACATTGATTGCACTCACGTCCACAACTCCAGTGTCGAAGTGCTCCATGGCAGGCGCGTTTTTAGCTGCCGCCTGAGGCGACGCCGACAGTTGAGCAGGCTCAGGCAAATCATCAATCCGCGCCACTAAATCGTTTTGTTGCTGCACTACCGGCAGTGAATCCGCCGTAGAGCCGGAGTTGGTTTGCACTGCCGGCGGGCGAGCCACAGGCTCGAGATGTTGACGGTTTGCCTGGGTGTTGATACGAGTCAGATCAACGAGTCCGGTCTCGTGTTTAGGTTGTTGAGGAATCGTTCGCTGGAAGAGTGACTTCTTCTCTTCAATCTCTTCCTGTTTGCCACGGCCGGACTGCTGCTGCTTTTGTGCATCGGCAGGCTTACGTACCAACTTCGCCAGCAATCCGGAAACAGGCTTGTGAAACTTGCTCTGGTCCGCCGTCGGCTCGCTCGGCTTTTGCTCGCCGGCTTGCATGCTCTCGAGCCGATGCTTGCTGTCGTTGCGACGAGGCACCTCTACACGTTGGGGTGTTTCGGAGTTGGTGATGCGCGCCTGGAGTTTGAGCGGTTTGGGAAAACTATTGAGATTGATCACTCCTGTGTCGATCTGCATGTTCACTTCTTGAGACATGACATCTTTATACATACGGCTGATCTCTTCTTGAGTAAGAGAGCCGCCCGTTACTCGCGGCAGGTCTTTGAAGGGGTCGAAATCTTTGCCCAAGTCGGCAGTGGGCACGGGATCTTTGAACAGCGGCTGAACCTGAGCCGAAGAGCCTTTTCCCGGTTTAATATCGATCGGCAGGGGGACGTCTACAGCCTTGATCATGCAGGTCTCAGCTTGATCCTGCCCATCCTCGTCAGAGGGTGGGTCAGTCGTGGTGCACTCCTTGACGGTCTTGCCCATGACGGAGAGCACGGAATTGACATCCATGAAACGCGCTTTGCCAGAGCGCTGTGGATCTGGCTGTTTTCTGTCCTGAGAAGGCGGATTGCCTTCGTTAGTGGGTTGTTCGGTCATGTTTTTCATCCACCGCTCTCACTACGTCAATTATTCCCGCCCGGGCCTGCAATAGAACCGTTTTTGCGAAAAATCCGCGGTTCTGGTGACATTAAACGGACGAGCTCGAGAATTTAGGCGCCTTGACAAGCGCACTGCTCAAGAGCGCCAAAAGCGGCTTGATTCTGTGATTCAGGTAATATTGAAAACCTCGAATTGTGATATCTCAATAGCCTGGAAGGTGCAGCCTGCCTACTTCAAGGTTAACCGGTTGGCTAAACGGAAAGAGCTGAAATTACCACCGCGCCCGAGAATTCTGCTGGTCAGATTTAGCGCGCTGGGCGATGTCGTGCAAACGCTGCCGATTTTGCCGATGTTGCGCGAACGTTATCCGGACGCCCACATCGGTTGGGCGATCGACGCCGAGCTGGTGCCCGCGATCGAGGGGCATCAGATGCTGGATCGGATACACCCCTGCCACCGCAAACGCTGGATCAAGGCTGTGAAAAACCCGGCCCTGTGGAATTCTACTCTGGGCGAGATGCGCGCCTTCGTTGATGACGTCCGCAGTGTCAATTACGACGTCGCTTTGGATCTGCAAGGCTTGCTCAAGACGGCTCTATTGACGCGCTTCTCTGGCGCTGCCCGCCGGATCGGCTTCGCCCACGGCCGCGAATTCAGCAACTTCTTTTACGACGAAGCCTATATCAACCGCAAAGATTATTTTGCTCATCACGTGCTGCACATCGATCACATGGCTTACTTAGCCAGCGTCATCGGTTGCGAGCAGGGCGAGCACAAACTGCCGTTGCCACCACCGACGGAGTCAACCAGAGAAAAGATCGACGCTTTGATGGCCGATAACTTCTCAGCCACCGATGCGATTCTTGCAGTCGCACCAGGAACGCAATGGCAGAGCAAGAAGTGGCCGGACCACCATTGGATCGCGCTGGTGCGCCGCGTGCTGAAAGAGACAAGTCTGAAAATTCTTTTCGTCGGCTCTCCGGCAGATGCCCAGCTCGCCGCGCACATCGTCTCGGCGGTGGCAGCGGACACACCACCGGGTCGCATAGTCAACGTTGCCGGAACAACCAAGATTCAAGAGCTGTACTACCTTTTCACCAAGGTGCAGGCTGCCATCGCTTCCGACACTGCCCCATTGCATATCGCTGGAGCAGCAGCGGTTCCCCATCTTTTTGGGCTGTTTGGACCGACGGCATCGAAGCGCACAGCGCCAATCGGCAGTGCAGATATTCAGATTTTCACTACGGAGGGCAGCCTCAGATGCCAGCCCTGCCATAAAAGATCTTGCCCGCTCAAAACGGGCGAATGCCTGGAGAGCGTTTATCCCGACGAGGTGTTCAACGCCCTGGTCCAAGCCATTCCCCAGGTCAGCACTCTATTGACCGCCCGATAGGAGGAAACATGCCCGCAAGCTCTGTCGACTGCAAACTGTTAAACCTGGACGCCGTGCGCAAAGCAGTACTCAACACCAAGCCGTATCACTACGCGATCGCGCCTGATGTGCTTGATAGAAGCACCTGGTCGAGCATTACCAGAGATTTCCCAGCGATCAAAAGCGGCGGCAGCTTCCCCCTCACGACTCTCACCTATGGACCGGCATTCGACCAGCTCTGCCAAGAACTTCTCAGTAAGGAATTCGAGCAGATCGTGGAAGAGAAATTCGGGCTTGCACTGTCGGCACTGCCGACAATGCTCACTGTCCGCGGGCATGGGCGTTCTAAAGCCGACGGAAAAATTCACACCGACTCGAAAGAAAAGGTGATCACCGTGCTGCTCTATCTGAATGAAGAGTGGACGCAGCCCGGTGGTCGCTTGCGCGTACTGCGCGGCAAAAACGACCTCCAGGACTATGCAGCGGAGATTCCGCCCCTGATGGGACAGATGCTTTTGTTCAAACGGTGCGACTACTCCTGGCACGGTCACGAGCCCTGCGAAGGAGAGCGCCGCAGCGTGCAGCTTAACTGGGCAAGCTCGGATCGATACACCAAGTACGAAGGATTTCGCCACAAGTTGAGCGCCTTCTTCAAGGGCAACAAAGAGTATTAGTGTAATCGGCATGGCCGGCAGATTGAACAAAACAACACTGTCAGTAGTTCTCGTCGCACAGGATGAAGAGCGAACGATAGGCAACGTGCTCGAAGCTGTTCGAGAGTGGGCTGACGAGATAATTCTCGTCGACTCCGGCTCGACAGACAAAACCATGCAGATTGCAGAATCGCTCGGCGCCCGAGTGATGCATCAGAAATGGCTTGGCTATTCGGCACAGAAGAACTTATCGATCGAACAGGCCAAATGCGATTGGGTGCTCAGCCTCGATGCAGATGAAGTGGTCACCAAAGAGTTAGCCTGTGAGATCATCAACCTCCTCAATTCGGGAGTATCGCCCGATGTTGCAGGTTTCAGATTGCCTCGCGTCCTTTTCATCGGTGATAGCCCCGTCCGTCGCGGTGGATTTTACCCGGACGCGCAATTGCGGTTGTTTCGCAGAGGGCAAGGGCGCTTCAAAGAGCGCATTGTGCATGAAGCGCTGGAAGTCGATGGCGACGTCCTCAAGCTGAAACACGATCTGCACCACTTCGCATACGACACTGCGGCAGAGTTCGCCCGCACTATGGATAAGTATGCGAGACTCTCCGCCCAGCATTACTTTTCCCAAGGCAGCAAAGCGTGGCGCAAAAGTATCATCAACGAAAAGCTGCATCCGCTATGGACTTTCTTCTACCGCTATTTCATTCGGCTCGGATTTTTGGAAGGACCTCTGTGTTTTCGACTAAACTTGATCTATGCCGACTACGTGCGCAGAAAGATCTCGTATCTAAGAGAGCTCAGCGCCGGCGGCACGCTGAAAGACGCCTGACGTGTATTGGCGACAAGAAGTGCAACCGCCACGAAGATATTTTTTGATGTTACTTGTCATTGCCGGACTGATCGTGGTGTCATCGGCCACGCAAGCCGAGGAGCCGGTAGCGCACCATCTCAAGCCAGGCATGAGCAACTTCGAGATGGGGCAGTTCGATGCAGCGCTCGTCGAATTCAAGAAAGCTGTAGCAGAGACGCCCAAAGATCCACAGGCGCATTATTACCTGGGCAGCACAGAAGCCAAATTGAACCAATTAGACGACGCGCTGGCTGAGTTTCGCCTGGCGTTCGCTCTGGCGCCGCCAGGCTCGCAGGTGCGGCAGTACGCGCAAGCGGCGCTGGCTGCCTGCGGTCCGCTCGCAGCCAAACAACGCCAGGAGAAGAGCAGTCTGGAACAGGCCAAACCAAAGTCGGCGGCCGGCGATACGAAGAAGGATTTGCGAGAGGCAGAGGGGCGCGCCCGCGCCATTGAGGCGCAGGCGGAGAACAAGGTGCGCCAGATGGAGACCGCCACAATTCGCATTGGCAACCTGAACGTTAAGCGCTACACGCAAGAAGACATATCGGACGTGCGCCTGGAGGCGCGGGATAAGGCTGATGCCATCAGACGCGAGGCGCGGCTGAAGGCGCAGGCGAATGCGGCAAAACTAGAGAATCCGGCGCCCAGAGCCCGCTGATTAGAGGATTGCACTGCCAGTCAAGCGCGGTAGCTGCTACGATCTGCAGGCTGGGAACCAGGTTTGGCAGTGTTAGCGATTTATTACTGCGTCATTATCGTTGTCGGGCTGCTGATAAGCCCTGTTTTGTTGTTCAAAAAACGGGCGCGCGCGGGGTTCAGCCAGAAGCTTGGCTTCGTGCCGGAGCAGGTTTTCACTGGCGATGGCGAGCGTCCGTTGTGGTTTCACTCAGTCTCGGTAGGCGAGTTCAACGCGCTCTGGCCTTTGCTTCGAGAGCTGCACGAAAAATATCCAAGCCTGCCACTGGCTGTGTCGACCACGACAGAGACAGGACACAACCTGGCACGGGAGCGCGCCGGCAGCTTCGCACGAGTTTTCTATTTCCCTTACGACCTGCCCTGGTCAGCCAGCAACTGGTTGACTGCCATAAATCCGGCTGCCGTTTTGATTGTAGAGACAGAGGTATGGCCAGGCTTCTACCAGCAGTGCCGCCAACGCAATATTGCGCTTCTGATCGTCAACGGACGCATGTCGCCGCGATCGTACTCTCGTTATAAGCGGTTGAGCTGGCTTTTTAGCAGGGTGTTCGGTTGTGCCGCACAAATCCTGGCGCAATCAGATGAGGAAGCAGGGCGCTACCGCGATATCACCGGTAGTGGCGTGCCGATCACCGTCACAGGCAATCTCAAATTCGATGGATTCAAACCGATGCCGCCGGCAGAACAAGAGGCGCTGAGGGCGCAGCTAGGAATCGGCAACCAACTGGTTTTGATCGGCGGCTCGACACATGAAAGCGAGGAAGAGCCGCTGCTGAAAGCGGCTCGAGAACTGAAAGAGAAAGGCATCGATGCGCGTTTGATTCTCGTGCCTCGACATCCGGAGCGATTCGCGCGAGTGGCAGAGCTGATCGAGTCTTACGGTTTTCGAGCGCGCAGATTTTCCCGGCAAGAGACTTTCGCAGATGGGCGCGATGTGTATTTGCTCGACGCAATTGGGCACTTGATGCGCTTTTACTCCGTAGCCGACGTTGCCTTCGTCGGAGGCACGATTATCACGCTGGGCGGACACAATGTAGCAGAGCCCTATACGTACTCAGTGCCGGTGGTGAGCGGACCACACGTGCAGAAGACGCGAGATTCGGCCAGAGCGTTAGAGAGTTTAGGCGCTATGTTGATTGCCAGAGATGCGCAACATGTCACCGAAAGTATTGTTCAACTGTCTGGCAATCCGGCTCAACGCAAACAGATGGGAGAGAGCGGCAAGCGCTGGGTGGAGCAGAGCCAGGGAGCAGTCAACCGTACACTGGCGCTGATCGAAAAAACCGGCGTCATCGCCGACAGCGCCAAGCTGGCGGAGGCAAAGCGATGAGCTGGGGCAACCCGCAAAATACCGGAGAGCGAATTTTGCAAGCGGCGTTGATGCCGGCTGCCACCGCATACGGTGTGGGCAGTTATGTGCGTGCGCTCGGCTATGCCACCGGCGCGTTGGCTCGCACCACGCTGCCTGTTCCTGTCGTCAGCGTCGGCAATCTGACGGTGGGAGGCACCGGAAAGACACCAATCACGATAGACCTGGCTCGACGCATGATCGACGCCGGACACAAGGTGGCAATTTTGAGTCGCGGCTACAAACGCAAATCGACCGAGCCGATCGTCATCGTCAGCGCTGGTACCGGCGCCAAAGCGAGCTGCGAAGATGCGGGGGACGAGCCGTATTTAATTGCGCGCGCCGTGCCTGACGCAGTAGTCGTGGTGGGCGCCGACAGAGTGGCGAGCGGCGAGCTTGCCATAAATGAGCTGGGAGCACAGATACTTTTGCTCGATGACGGCTTTCAACATGTGCGCCTGAGAAGAAATATCGATCTTGTTCTTCTCGACTACGAAGAGGACCTCGATCGCGCCAGGCTGCTGCCTGCAGGCAGATTGAGAGAGCCGGCTTCCGCCCTCGGGCGCGCCTCATCGATCATCGTGAGCAAAGTTCCGGTAGGATGCGATGCTGCGCGCATGGGACGTATTCGAGAAGTGGTGCAAAAATACAATCGCGACGCCGACATTACATTCTGCCAGTTCAAGCCGAAATGCGACATCAATCTGCAAGCGACTCGCGTCATCGCATTCAGTGGCATCGCTCGACCACAGGCATTTATCGACTCGGTGAGCAAATTGGGAGC
Organism: Planktothrix sp.; assembly: GCA_036703195.1. Taxonomy (GTDB): domain Bacteria; phylum Cyanobacteriota; class Vampirovibrionia; order Obscuribacterales; family Obscuribacteraceae; genus DATNPN01. The sequence continues at coordinate 738,171 of DATNPN010000005.1, forward strand.
AACCGTAGCAGATGAGATCTCCTTCTCTGATCATCACTGGTATGCCGAGAAAGATCTGCAACAGATAAACGCCAGTGCGCTGCAAGCAAAGGCGCAGTTCATCGTCACAACTGAGAAAGACCTCGTGCGTATTCCTGCTCAATCGAAGCTTGACCTGCCGATTATCGCAGTCAAGCAAGAAACTGTCTGGTTGAACGGTTTGCCTCAGTCGATGAGCGAACTCATTGGCCTGCCCAATTCGAGAGCGGCAGCAAGGTAACGGCTAAATTATGAAGGCACAGTTGCCCGGCAATAGAAACGGAAATCTGCTTCCAGCCCGACGCATTCTTGTGATTCGCTACCGTTTTCTTGGCGACACGATTCTCTCAGCACCGTTTTTGCGCAATTTGAGACTGGCTTATCCCGACGCGAAGATAGACATGCTCGTCGGTCCGCAGAGCGGAGATGTTCTTAAGGGCTGCCCTTACGTCGACGAACTCATCACATTCGATACCACTCGTTTTCACAAATACGACAGTGGAGAAGGCGAGAAAAAGAGTTTTTGGTCGTATGTCAGACTACTGCGCCAGAGAAAGTATGACCTTGCATTTGTGCTCAAACGGTCGTGGTCGTCCGCCGCGCTGGCGCTGTTCGCTGGCGCCAAGTATCGGGTTGGATACGCCACTGAAGGCCGGCAGATCATTCTCACTCACAGCGTGCCGTTCAACACGAAAATCCACGAAGTACAATCAACACTCGATGTACTGCGAGTCGCTCATGTTCCCATTGTCGATGATCGTCTGGAAGCATGGATCTCCGCCGAAGAACAAAGTGAAATTGAGGCCCGTGTCGAGCAGTTGAAATCGCCGAACCGGAAAGTGGTTATACACGCAGCCGCCGCCCACCCGGATAAGATGTGCTCGCTCAGCATCTGGGCGGCGGTGATGCAAAAGCTCAAAGGCGAGGAGCCCACGACGTTCTTCTTCACGGGAGCTGAGCAGGACATTCCTTTATATAGGGAGTTGGAAGGTCTGGCAGGATTCGCCTGCGTCAATCTGGCAGGACAGTTGAGTATCCGCCAAAGCATGGCGCTTTACAAAAACATGGCTCTCTCTGCTTGCGTCGATTCCGGACCAGCGCATCTATCGGCCGCTGTCGGCACCCCGACTGTTGCTGTCTTCGGTCCCACTGATCCAGAACGGTGGCGACCCTACGGCCCGCACGCCATGGCAGTTTTCGATCAGTCACTCGAATGCCGTCCATGCTTTTACAAGAAAACTTGCGATGACAGACCGTGTCTGACAAAACTCGATGCCGAACAAATAGTCTCCGCCTGCCACCAAGTCCTCAAAGCCGCGGCTGTAGCTCGGTAGAACACTCAACGTTTGTTGAGAACGCCAACAGCATCAGAACTTGCATGCTTTTGCAGGTCATTGGCAGAGTTTATCAACCACTGTTCGACAACGATGATGCCGACAAGTGAACCGATAAGCAGAACAAATACTAGAGACATTGTTCCTAAGACGAGGTCCCTATGTGCTCCCAGCCAAGATTGTTTTTCTCGTTGCATCGGCTTACGGTAGATGGCTTTCCAGTGCATAGCCGGCGGCTATAGAAAGGGCAGCGAGGAGTGCCAGTCCGATCATGAACTTCTTACGCTTGTCGAATTTGCAGAGTAGCAGAATCATGCAGATCAAGCTGACGAAGCCGAAAATCAAGGCATTGCCGTGACGCAACAACAAAAGCAGTTCGGCTGAGCCGCCCGGCTGAATGATCCAGATCATGCCGGGACGCAGGGCTTGGCTGCTGGACTGAATGTTGTACGGCGTGCCGACGTCGACCTGTCGTCCATCTTCCGATGCGACGAAATAAAACTCGCCGGGATGTCCTGAGCGAAGAGCGCGATTCGACTTGCCGCCGGCTTGCATGACAAAGACTTGCAGCGTTTTATCACCGTACGGAGCAGTTATGGCGCAACAGTTGATAATGCCGGCGCTGAGAGGTTGATCGCCTATCCAGCGGCCTTGCTTGCCCATATCAGCGTACAGATCTTGAATCTTCGCATGCGCTGCCTCGAGCGTATCTGATGCACCCAGGGTCATTTGCTCGAAGCGGGGCAGCGTCTGATCGGCTTGGTCGGTGAGGGGATTGTCGTACGCAGCTGCCTGCACGCCGCCGAGATCACCGGCATCTACGGGGTAGTGTTTCTTGCTCTGGTAAAACTTGTCAACGCGTTCTGCCAGGTCGCGTATCTCGTCAGCGAGAGTGGCAACCGCTCCATTCGATGCATAAAGCACTCCGCCTTGCTCGTCGACGAGTCCGATCGGTCTGTGGAATAAGTAGATCGGTCGCTGTATGAAAGAGCGCAATGTCATAACGACGTCGTCTTTGAATTCACCCCCATAGATGAATGTTTCCACGTCATATGTCTGCTCGCCAATCGTTACCACTGAGTCATGACCTGCTTTCCAGTTGAGGCTCATGTCACCGTCAACGGATACGAAATTGTGCGGCATTGAAAGGTAGACATCAATCAGTTGTTGTTGTCGTGGCTGCATAAAGGCAACCACCGCCGCAATCAATGCCACAAAGATGGCACCAGACAAGGTGCCTTTCAGATTGACCTTCTCGCTATTCTTTTTACCTTGTCCGACAGACCACAGCATCTGCTTGAGGTTGAGAGCCGAGCCCATCTGCCCCATAGCGCGTGCGAAAACGGTAAAGGCGTTATCGAAGCTCGGTTTTACCTCTACTACCCTCAACTTGTGAGTCGATGCCTTAACGTCGATTTCACTGCGCCCTGACGTTCCCACCGCTTGTTTATGTGAAGGACCGCTCGATTCCGGATTGGGGCGGAAGTGGATATTTGTATCTTCGCGTGACAGTCGCTCTTTTCGAACGGGCTGCTCTTCCTCAATCAGGTCATCATCGGACTTCCGTTTGCGAGAATGATCCGACTGTTTTTCGGCGTGTTCTTCCTCTCTGAAGCGATGAGGAGTTTCATCTTCTTCCGTTTTCTTGGCTTCCCTGGTGGTACCGGCCGTGGTGTGCCGTGCTCTATCGGCAGTATGCCTCATGTGTATGTTGGATGTCTTCGCGGTTGCGTCCTCGACTTCAGGGCGAAACTCAATCTTCGATTCCACCACGACCGTTCCCAGCTCTTGCGGCTGCTGCGCGGGAGTTTCCCTTTCTTCTGTCTTTGCTTTGACATTGTCTTTAAGTGCCTGAAAGGCGTGCTTGCGCGGCGCTGCTTCTGCCGGGTCCGGCGAGCTCTCGTCCTCGTTCGGTTTATCGTCTTTGCCTTCAGCCCAGACGAGTTTTTCGCTGATCACTTTCGCTCTGTAATAGAGGTCTCCAGATTCTTCGTATCTGCCGGCGTGCTCATACAATTTCGCCAGCTCCACCATGGCGTTGACGATTGCTTCACTGTCTTCGCCCTGGCTCTCGCGAGCGACAGACACCAACCGCAGTGCCAACCTGATCGATTCGTTGAGATCGCCGCGGTCGTTATTGATGGCAATCAGATTTTTCAAACAGTTCGATGAAGTGGTGGCATCATCGGGCAGCTCTTGCAGAGCACGCTTGAAGGTTATTTCGGCTACTGCGAAGTTGCCGCCTTCATACTCTTTCTGCGCAGCCATGAGGGCTTCGCGTAAGTCATTCGTCGTTAGTTCTTCGTCGGCTTGCATCACGTGTACACAGTATTTTGCTTTACACCGTCATTGCCGCAGGAGCAGCATCATGTTGCCGAAGGCACCTGCCAGCCCAGGTCACGCACTGCCTCGTCAAAGCCGGCTCGCGCACGGCTGCAGTAGTTGAGGAGGATAATTGCTCTGGGTATTTCCAGAGCGCCCTTTTCGATCAAACTTTTGCATTTGTTGGCTGCATCAAGAGTCCACTTCTCCAACTTTCCTGTCGCCAGCAACATGGCGCCGGTGTCGCCGCCGACTTCGGCAGCTAAGTGGGAGACATTGTCGAGATCTTCTTGAGAAACGATTCCTGCCTGACGGAGCAATCCTGTCGAGCTTATTTCAATGCTGTTGTGCGACTGTGCCGGTTTTTTAGCGGTGACCTGCGCGCCCGATCTCTGCAATGCCACCAGATCCGCTTCCAGATCTTCCATGGTGGCATAACGCTTTTCGCGCTCGATCTCCAATGTTTTGAAGACGATGCGTTCGAGTTCAGGCGGGAAATTCAGATCTGGGCGAACCTCCGCAAAAGGACGCGCACTCTCGTACACATGTTTGTACATGGTATCCATTGCGTCTTTTCCGAGAAACGCCAGGCGTCCCGTGATGCTCTGATACATCATGCAGCCCAAAGAGTAGATATCAGTGCGGGAATCGACCGCATCAGCTCGACACTGCTCAGGGCTCATATACAGTGGACTGCCGATGACGTCGCCGGTGAGAGTCAGTCCCTGTTTGTCCACTGAATCCTGTTCACGCTCTAGAATTTTGGCAATGCCGAAGTCGAGAATCTTCACCACGAGCGCGCCGCGATCTCCTTGAGCCAGCCTGATGTTGCTCGGCTTCATGTCGCGATGCACTACGCCTTTGCGATGGGCGTGACCGATACCGCTGCAGCATTGAATGAAGATATCGAGAAATTTGTCCAGCGCTAACGACTTGTGTTGCTGCAAGACATCAGAGAGAGTAGCGCCATCAACGAGATCCATGACGATGAACGGACGTCCGGATTTTGTCGAGCCGAAATCGTGAATGACGATGACGTTGGGATGCGAGAGAGCGCTGGCCGCGCGCGCCTCTTGCTCGAAGCGCTTTTTGTGCAGCTCTTTCGAAGCCAGGTGCGGATGCAATACTTTGATAGCGACGAAGCGCTCGATAACACGTTGGCGGGCCTTATAGACGACACCCATGGCCCCTTTTCCGATTTCAGCGACGATTTCGTAGCGGTCGCTGAAGACGGAGCCGACGCCGGTCTCCTCTTCTTCGTGCATCTCCCCTGGGTTTTGAGGCTGCAGTTGCTCGCCCGCCTCGTAGACCGGCACATCGGAAGTCTGCACGTGTCTCTGGTCCGCCGGCTTCGGACGCAAAAACTCGGGAATGGAAGCAGGCTTATCGTTGGCTCGAAATTCTTCCGCCAGCATCGTGTGTATGCACAGATAATCTTTGGTCAAGTATTTCCAGATTATCGGCGCATCGATCTCCTCGCCCGATCGCAAAACCCAGGTGGCGTCATCACTGCCTGGTTCTAAGCCACAAACGATAGAAAGGACGCGCACCTCCTGATTTACTTGCCAGGCAAGAAAGACCGGACGACGCGGCGCTTTGACAGCGCTGGAGAGGCTGTACATCAGCTCTTCCGGAGTTGGCACTGCCGTCATTTTGACAAGGCTGGCGCGGCCCCTCTTCGGAAATGATTCGTGCAGCGGCATGCGGAGTTTGCTCCCGGATGAACTTAGTTCCCCACATGAACATACCCAGTAATCGCCCTAAAATAGCGCGACGAGGTCTGTGATTCGGGCAGTTTAGCCCTATCAAGCCGCCTGCGATTTTCGGGCCGATGCCCTAAAAACACGGCGAGCAGCGGGAAGTAGCAGGATCGAGTGCGCGAGCGCCAGCAGAAGCCAGTGTGGGTCTGCCGCGGCCGACAAACAGTATCGAATTTGGTGGCACGGGCGCCCTTTTTCGCGCAAGCAAGACGGTGTAAGGCGGCGCCAGGGCACTGGCCGTGCCTACGAAATCTCGAATCCCGCGCCCATTTGTGGCGTTTACACCACAAATGCTGATCGTTTCCAGATTAATTGCTGAGTTCGCCGAGCTGAGCTGATTCATTTATAACGTCGCCTTTCCGGAACATTCACCCAGCGAACGTGCGTCACAGGATACGGAGACTCCCCACCCGGGCGCGTGCATTAGCAATTGACGGCCCGCCTAATTGTATGGAATACTAATAGTAAGGATAGTTAACTGTTCAATCATCTATTCCGTCCAATTAAGAGCTTTCAGCAGTAAGAGGTTGGCATGGTCAACACACAATCGCCTTCAATGGTCTGCGCCAAACAAGTTGTCGAGACAGTACCGGTGTTGATGCGGTTGATCAGAACTTCCGTCCGTGACAGAGGCGGCACATTTTCAGTGTCCCAATTGCGCGTGCTTGGATTCGTGTCGCGCACTCCGGGGGCATCCGTGTCTGACGTCGCCAATCACCTTGATGTCACCATCCCATCCGCATCGGCGCTCGTCGACAGACTGGTCAAGAAGCAGTTGATTCGACGCGTCGACGATCCGAACGAACGGCGAAAGGTTTTACTGACAATCACCGAAATCGGCAGCACCGTGCTGGAAGAGTCGCACACACGCGCTCAAGAGATCATGGCGAATTTACTGTCGATCGAGACCCCGGAGCAGATATCAACGATCAGTCAAGGACTCGCGCTGCTAGCGGAAGCGGCTAAATCCTTTACTGTGGACAAATCCAGAGCGTAAACGAAGTACACTAAGAGCGACAAAAAATGTTACCCAACGAGCAGGAAGTCAAAAGAATGAAAGCGCCAATAAGCGGCGACGGCACGCACTCCGAGATCAACGCGAGCGCGCACGGTGGCGGCAGCAAAAAGAGCACAGTGAAAATCGCACTGATGCTCGTACTGATCGCAGCCGTCTCCGCCGGTGGATTTTTCCTGTTCAACATGCCGACGCAGGAGAAGCAAGGCGCGGGCAAAGGGTCGAAGAAAGGTGACCGTCCGGTTCCAGTTACGGTCGCCACAGCAACGATAAAAGATGTGCCGATCGAAGTAAGAAGCATAGGCAACGTGCTGCCGTTCTCCGTAGTCAACGTCGTACCTCAGGTGGGCGGACAGTTGACTAAAGTCACTTTCACTCAGGGGCAGTTCGTGCACAAAGGCGACCTGCTTTTCCAGATCGACCCGCGCGTGTATGACGCAACCTTCGCCCAGGCCAACGGCAACGTCGCCAAAGATAAAGCAGCAGTAGAAAGCGCGCGTGCCAACATGGCCAAAGATCAAGCGCAGGTAGGACTTCTGAAAGCCAATGTCAGCAAAGACACCGCTTCGCAAAAATACGCCGAAGCGGAGTACAAGAGATACATGTCTCTCGTTGCTCAGGGCGCGGTCTCGAAGGAGCAAGCCGATCAGATGTCGACGAACGCAGACACTGCAAAAGCAGCAGTCGACGCCGACAACAAGGCGGTAGAGAATGCCAGAGATGTCGTTAAAGCCGACAAAGCCGCGATCGACACAGCCCTCGCCACAGTGCAAGCCGATCAAGCTGCGGCGACCAATACGCAGATTCAAGTTGAATTTACCAAAATCTATTCACCGATTGACGGGCGCACCAGCAGCTTGAACGTCTATCAAGGCAATATCGTGCAGGCCAATCAAACGACCGCGCTGGTGACGATCGATCAGGTCAAACCGATTTACATTCAGTTCACTCTGCCGGAGCAAAACCTTGATCAAATCAGGCGATCAATTGAAGAGAAGACACTAAAAGTCGACGCGATGATTGAAGGGCAGAAAACGGATCTCGTCAAGGGCGGAGTCTCATTCATTCAGAATACGGTTGATACCACATCAGGCACCGTCACTCTGCGTGCCACTTTCGATAACGCTCAGCACCGACTTTATCCGGGACAGTTCGTCGACGTCATCGTGACGATGCCGTCCAACGGCAGCACGGTTGTGGTGCCCGCTACAGCGCTGCAAACCAGCCAGCAGGGCAACTCCGTCTACGTAGTGCGCAACGGTCAGGTTGATTTCGTTCCGGTGGAAGTGGCTCGCACGTTCGGCGACATGGCCGCCATCACTAAAGGCATTCAAGCCGGCGACACGGTCGTCACCGACGGTCAGTTGCAATTGACGCCGGGAGCACGCGTCTCCATTCAGAAGACCATGTCTCAGCCGCCGGACGCAAACGCCGGCGCGCCACCGAGCGCAGGTGGCGACTCGGGTAACTAGGTCGTGAACATCTCCAGCATCTTCATCAAACGCCCTGTCATGACGACGCTCGTCATGGCAGCGTTTTTGATATTCGGAGCGGTGGCGTACTTCACACTGCCGGTAAACGATTTGCCGGCCGTCGACTTTCCCACGATCACCGTCTCCGCTAGCTTGCCCGGAGCCGATGCCGAAACAATGGCAGCAGCAGTGGCGACGCCACTGGAGAAGCAGTTCGGCAACATCTCCGGCGTCGAGTCGATGAACTCGACCAGCGCCAGCGGTTCTACATCGATTACATTGCAGTTCAACCTCAATCGATCGATCGATGGGGCAGCCGAAGATGTGCAAGCTGCGATCGTGACAGCCAGGGCGTTTTTGCCCGCCAGCATGCCGACTCCGCCGACCTTGCGCAAAGTCAATCCGTCCGACAGCCCCATTCTCTTTCTCGCCCTCTCCTCTCCCACGCTGCCGCTATACACCGTAGACGAATACGCTGAAAACGTCATCGCCTCTCGAATTTCCATGGTGAGCGGCGTAGCGCAGGTGCAAGTTTTCGGTTCGCAAATCTACGCACCGCACGTGCAAGTCGACCCACGTAAACTGTCGGCGTTAGGAATCGGCATCGATGAAGTGGCTACTGCCATCGAGCAAGGCAACGTCAATTTGCCGACAGGCACTTTGTACGGACCTGATACCGCGTATAACATCACCGCCAACGGGCAGCTTTTCGATGCGGCCGCATTTCGCCCATTGATCGTCACGTACCGCGACGGCAATCCCGTCCGCCTCAGCGATATTGGAGACGTGATTGACAGCGTGCAAACGGACAAGGTAGCAAGCTGGTACAACAATCAGCGCGCCGTCATTCTGGCAGTGCAGCGGCAACCCGGCACTAACACCATTCAGATCGTCGATGATATCAGAAAGATGCTGCCCAATTTCCGTGCCATCTGCCCGGGAGCAGTGCAGCTCGACGTCATGTTCGACAGATCGCAAGGTATCCGCCAATCCGTCACTGACGTTAAACGCACGTTGCTGTTGACCGTCATTCTGGTAGTGGCCGTGATCTTCCTATTTCTGGGCAACCTTTCCAGCACAATTATCGCGGCAGTCTCGCTGCCAATCTCGCTCATCGGCACTTTTGCGGCCATGAAACTGTTTGGATTTACGCTCAACAATATCTCTTTGATGGCGCTCACTTTGTGCGTCGGCTTTGTCATTGATGACGCCATTGTTGTATTGGAGAACATCGTTCGCCATATGGAGATGGGCGAGGAGGCACGAGAGGCCGCCGTGAACGGATCGCGCGAGATCGGCTTCACGGTTGTCTCTATGACTGTTTCACTGATAGCCGTTTTCATCCCCGTGCTGTTGATGGGCGGCATTGTCGGTCGACTGTTTTTCGAATTCGGCGTCACGATGAGCGTGGCGATTCTCATCTCCGGCTTCGTCTCTCTTTCCCTCACACCAATGCTGTGCAGCCGTTTTCTGCGCCCGATGCACACCGGCGGACAGCTCACCAACGTCTCCGAGCACCTGTTTCGGCGCTTGGAAGGACTATATGAATGGACATTGAAGCCGGCACTTGATAATAAGCCGTTCATCCTGCTCGCATTTTTCATCATGGTCGGCTTCACTGTGCTGCTGGTAATCAAAGTGCCGAAGGGTTTCATGCCCACCCAAGATACCGGGCAGATCTCAGTGACGACGATGGCAGCGCAAGGTATTTCGTTCGAGGATATGTGCTTACACCAGCAGGAGCTGGCGAAAATTATCAGCAAAGACCCAAATCTGATCGGCTTCATGTCCAGCGTCGGCGCCGGCGGTCCCAACTCATCGACCAACTCGGGGCGCATGCAGATAATTCTCACGCCTCCAGGAAAGCGCAAGCAAACTTCCGATCAGATCATTCAGGAGTTGAGAAAGAAAACCGCGAAAATTCCCGGCATCAAGATGTACATGCAAACGCCGCCATCAATCAGAATCGGCGGGCAGAGCACCAAAGGGCTCTACCAATTCACTCTCTCAGGAACAGACACTGATTCGCTTTACGACAGCTCCAACAATCTGCTGGAGAAAATGAAAACGATCCCCGGCATGCAGGACGTCAACACCGATCTGCAAAACCAGAGCTTGCAGCTCAACGTCACTGTCGACCGCGAGAAAATTGCGCTGCTGGGCATCACCATGGAGCAAGTGCAAGACGCCTTGAACAGCGCCTACTCGCAGCGGCAAGTCTCGGTTATCTATACTCCGACGAATCAATACTGGGTAATCCTCGAGGTACAACCCAAGTATTACAAAGATGCCGGCATGCTCGACTGGCTGCGCATCAGAGCGGGCAACGGCGACCTGGTGCCATTGAATACGATTGCCAAGCTGGATCGAGGAGTGGGACCTCTTTTAGTCAACCACCTCGGTCAATTTCCGTCAGTGACGATTTCGTTCAACCTGAAGCCAGGCATTCCGCTCAGCGACGTTGTCTCGAAAATCGAGGATATGGCGCACGACACTTTGCCGCCCACCGTCACTTACAGTTTTCAGGGAACCGCCCAGGCATTCGAGAGCTCCATCTCCAATCTGGGAGCGCTCCTTCTTATCTCGGTTCTCGTTATCTATATAGTGTTGGGAATTCTCTATGAAAGTTTCATTCATCCGCTGACGATTCTTTCCGGACTGCCGTCAGCCGGCTTGGGCGCTCTATTGATCCTGACAATTTTCCAGATCCCGCTCGATATCTACGGATTCCTTGGTATGGTGCTTTTGATCGGTATCGTCAAGAAAAATGCCATTATGATGATCGACTTTGCCGTGGAGTATGAGCGCAGCCACCACTGCCCAGCCGAAGAAGCGATCTTTACTGCCTGCATTACCCGATTCCGCCCGATCATGATGACGACAATGGCGGCTCTCATGGGCAGCTTGCCGATTGCCCTCGCGTTCGGAGGCGGTGCCGAGTCACGGCGCCCGCTCGGTATGACCATCGTGGGCGGGCTGCTGGTATCGCAGCTGGTGACACTGTATATCACTCCTGTTTTCTACATTTATCTCGATAGGTTGCAGAATCGCTTGCAGCATCGCCGCAAGCTGACACCGGTGCAAGAGGGCATCTAATGAACATCGCCAGAATTTTTATAGCCAGACCGGTGATGACGACGCTAGTCATGTTTGCCATCGTCTTATTCGGCGCCATCGGTTATCATTCGCTGCCTATCAGCAACTTGCCCAACGTCGACTTCCCTACGATTCAGGTGACGAGCCAGCTGCCTGGTGCCTCAGCCGAGACAATGGCATCGGCAGTCTCCATACCACTGGAAAAGCAGTTCGCCACCATCGCCGGTCTAGATCAGATGAGCTCGACCAGCACCTTAGGACAGTCGCAGATCACGCTCGAATTCGATCCGACGCGCAACATGGACGGAGCAGCTCTGGACGTGCAGGCATCGATCACGGCGGCATCTAAACAGCTGCCGCCGCAGATGACTACACCGCCGACGTTCGCCAAAGTCAACCCGGCGCAACAACCGGTCATTTATATAGCGATCTCGTCGGACACGATGCCGATGAAAGACGTCGATTATTATGCAGAAACATTGATCGCTCAGCGCATCGCCAGGGTGACCGGGGTGGCCCAGGTACAAGTGAACGGATCGCAAACGTTTGCGGTGCGCGTGCAAGTCGACCCGCAGCGTCTGGCTGCATATGGACTGGGCATCAACGATGTGCAAACCGCTGTCGCCGCAGCCAACCAGAATCAACCAACCGGAACCCTGTGGGGCACTGAGCAAGCATTCACCATTCAATCGAACGGACAGCTGCTCAACGCCGCTGCTTTTGCGCCCGTCATCATCGCTTATCACAACGGCAACCCCGTGCGTTTGAGTGATGTAGCCAACGTCATCGACAGCGTGCAAAACGACAAAGAAGCTGCCTGGTACAACCACAAACCGGCAGTCGTTCTCGGAGTTCTGCGTCAACCGGGTGCTAACACGATTCAGGTCGTCAACGACATCAAGAAGCTTCTCCCCAACTTCCAAACGCTGGTTCCGAAATCAGTCAACATCGGCGTTCTATACGATGAATCAGACTCGATCAAAGCCTCTGTCGACGACGTACAGTTTACTTTGATCTTGACGATCGCCCTGGTTATTTTCGTCATCTTCCTTTTTCTCGGCAACCTTTCCGCCACGTTCATCCCCAGTATGGCTCTGCCTATCTCGATCGTAGGAACGTTCGCCGCCATGCGCGTGCTTGGATTCAGTTTGAACAACCTCTCACTGATGGCGCTGTCGCTCTCGGTAGGCTTTGTCGTGGACGACGCTATCGTCATGCTGGAGAACATAGTCAGGCACATGGAGATGGGCAAACCAGCGATGGAAGCAGCTTATGAAGGCTCCAGCGAAATCGGTTTTACCATTTTGAGCATGACACTGTCTTTGGTGGCAGTCTTCATTCCCGTACTGCTCCTGCCAGGCATTGTCGGAAAACTGTTCAATGAATTCGCCGTGACGATCTCGGTGGCCATCCTTATCTCCGGCTTTATCTCCATCAGTTTTACCCCCATGCTCTGCTCGCGCTTCTTGCGCCCGACAAAAGAAGGCGAGAAGAAAAATCCGCTCGTGCATGCATCAGATCGCATGTTCAACACGCTCCTGGACGGCTATCGTTCGACGCTGCACTTCGCCCTCGATCATCGGCCACTGATCGTGCTCGCTTTTTTCATCATGCTCATCGGCACAGGCATCTTCTTCGAAATCATGCCGAAAGGCTTCATGCCGAACGAAGATACCGGTCAGGTCGTAGCAATGACGGAAGCACAACAAGGCACTTCCTTCGACGCCATGGTCAACTACCATCAACAGCTGGCCACGCTCATTCTGCAGGACCCGAACGTCGAATCGATCATGAGCAGTATCGGTGTCGGCAATGGCAGTCCAAACCTGGCGCTCAACCAGGGGCGCATCCTCATTGTCTTGAAACCGCGAAATCAACGACCCCTCAATGCCGACCAGGTGATTGAGGAGTTGGAGCCCAAACTGGCGGATGTGATCGGCATCAACACCTTCTTGCAGAATCCGCCTACTATCACAATCGGCGGACAGGTGACGAAGAGTTTGTATCAGTTCTCGCTCTCCAGCCCCAACCGATCACAGCTCTATCAGGTGGCCAACGACTTGATGACGAAGATCAAGAAGCTGCATGGCGTCACTGACGTGACGACGGACAACCTGGTCGACAATCCGGAAGTGCACATCACCGTCGATCGAGACAAATGCTCGAAGATGGGTTTGACGATGGAGCAGGTGGAAGACGCGCTCGACAGCGCCTACGCTACCCGTCAGATCTCGACGATGTACACCTCGACCAACCAGTATTATGTGATCATCGAAGTACAACCGAAGTATTACCGTGACCCGTCACTGTTGCACACGTTGTATCTGCATAACACGGGGGGAGCGTTGATTCCGCTCGACTCAGTGGCGACGATGGATATCGGGGTCGGGCCGCTTCTGGTCAACCACTTGAGTCAGTTTCCTTCAGTGACGATCTCTTTCAACCTGCGCACCGGCACCTCGCTCGGTGACGTCGTCAAAGAAGTGAAAGCGCTGGCTGCGCAAAGCGTGCCGGCTTCAGTGACGACAGGCTTCCAGGGCACGGCCCAGGCGTTCGAAGATTCGCTCTCCAATCTCTGGGTGTTGTTGGCATTGGCTATCGTGGTTATTTATATCGTGCTCGGCATTCTGTATGAGAGCTTCGTGCATCCGCTCACGATTCTCTCCGGCTTACCGTCAGCAGGACTGGGGGCGCTGGCGGTGCTGATGATCTGTCACGTCGACTTGAACATCTACGGCTTCCTCGGCTTGATCATGTTGATCGGTATCGTCAAGAAAAACGCCATCATGATGATCGACTTTGCTCTCGATGCGGAGCGCAACGGCGGCAAAACTGCGGAAGAGGCCATCTACGAAGCGTGCCTGACGAGATTCCGCCCGATCATGATGACGACCATGGCGGCACTGATGGGCGGTATTCCTATCGCAATGGGAATCGGTGCCGGGTCGGAAGCACGCCAACCGTTGGGCTTGACGGTCGTGGGCGGCTTGCTCGTCTCACAGCTGGTGACGCTCTACATCACGCCCGTCTTTTACATCTACCTGGACCACCTGCAAAAACGGTTGTCGGACAGGTTCGCCCACAAACATCCGCTAACGAAAAAAGATGTGGCCATCTCGGAAGCCGGATAGGTTTCATTTCGACAGGTCGAGGTGCGGATCGCGGTCGGACAGAGTTGCGATTCAGCTTACGCTCTCGAATTACCTCATCCTCACCGTCTAGGGTTTAGGTTGCAAAACTCGATCATTGACGTCCGCCAGTGCCGTCAGCGCAAAGCCGGTGTGTGTAAACGATTCAGGACTTTTCCCCAAAGCGGGAATTGGGCACGGATCGCAACATTGATCTAGGCGAGGAATATAGGTAGCTCGCGCTAGCAGTAAGTTCTCTTGCGTGCAGTTGAACTGCCCGAAAGTTCAACTGGCTGGCGGAGCGCTGGTGAAGAGCGCCTTACTCTCAATCAAGACCGGCACGCCGCGCACGACACAGAAGACGGCAGCGATGTAGACGAAGACCATGGCGATCGCTGCCACGCCGTGCCTGGCACCGAAGGCGGTGCGGGCTCCAATCAGTAAGCAGAACGCCACAGCTTTCGCCACAGCATAAGTGAACCGGCTAAAGTTGGAAGCGACGAGAAACTTGCCCAACCCCGAGTTCATCATCGTCTTGGCACCAAAGGCGGTGTGGCCCTGCTCCAAGGCGAATGAGCGAATGGCGTCGACAAAGGTGCCTCTAATAACGAAAAGCAGAGGCACCCAGGCCGGAATCCAGCCCAGAGAGCAGAACGCTACCCAGTAGGACATCTCCACTGCGCGGTCTCCGGCGATGTCGAGGATGCCACCGAATTTGGAGGCGAGGTTGAGCTTGCGCGCCAGATAGCCATCAAGTGCATCGGCGTAGATGACGAAGGCGGTCAATCCGAACGCCGTCCAGCGGGCAGACTCATTATCGACCCAGAGCAGACCGATGGCGCCCAGGGCGACAAAGACCCTGGAGACAGTGACAACGTTTGCGACGTTGATCAACGTTCCGCCTTAGATGTCCAGGTTGCTCGTCAGCGCCCACTCTTCGATAAACTGACGGCGAGGACTGACAGCTTCGCCCATGAGCAGGTCGAAGATGTGGTCGGCTTCAGTGGCGTCGTTAATCGTCACCTGCTTGAGCGTGCGCGTCTCGGGATTCATGGTTGTCTCCCAGAGCTGCTCCGGCATCATTTCGCCCAGACCTTTGAATCGTTGGATTTCAGCCTTTTCGCCCATCTCAGCCAACACCGCTTCCAGGCGATGTTCGTTATAACAGTATTCAATCTTGGCGTTTTTGCCTGATCCTTTAGTCACTTTGTAGAGAGGCGGCTGCGCGATATAGACGTAGCCTTTCTCGACCGCCGGGCGGGCATAGCGGAAGAAGAACGTCAACAGAAGCGTGCGAATGTGGCTGCCGTCGACGTCGGCGTCAGTCATGATGATGATTTTGTGATAACGCAGTTTAGTCAGATCGAGGTTTTCCGCGTTCGGACGCAACAGACCGTAAGTCTTGCCACCGCCCTCGTCGTCCTCCTCGCGGACGATCAGACCGAGAGCCTGGATCATCGCCTGCACTTCAGTGTTTTCGTAAATGCGACTGGGCTGCACTCTCTCGACGTTGAGAATTTTTCCTCGCAGAGGCAGAATGGCCTGAAACACACGGTTGCGTCCTTGCTTGGCGCTACCACCGGCGGAGTCACCTTCGACGATGTATATTTCAGAACGCTCCGGATCTTTGTCGGAGCAGTCGGCCAGTTTGCCAGGCAAAGAAGAGTTTTCCAGAGCGTTGGCTCTGCGCACCAGCTGCTTCGCTTTTTGCGCTTCTTCGCGTGCTTTTTTCGCTTGAATAGCTTTGTTGACGATGTCTTTACCGGCTTTCGGATTGACCTCGAACCACTCTTGCAGCGCTTCCGAACAGATCGTCTGCGTAATGCCCTGCACTTCTCTATTGCCCAGACGCTCTTTCGTCTGCCCTTCGAACTGCGGTTCGGGCACTTTGACGCTGACGATGGCAGTCAAGCCTTCACGCACGTCTTCACCGGTGAAGTTGCCGTCCGCCTCTTTGACGTGGTTTTGACGTTTGGCGTAATCGTTGATGATGCGCGTGAGAGCGTTTCTAAACCCTGTCAGGTGCGTGCCGCCGTCATGAGTATTGATGTTGTTGACAAAGGTGTAAACCGACTCTTGGTAGAGAGGAGTCCACTGCAAAGAGCACTCAACCACGATGTCATCGCGTGACTGCTCGAAGTAGATGGGCGGATTGTGAATGGAAACTCGTGTGTTGTTCAGGTATTCGACGTAGCTGGCGATGCCGCCTTCGTAGTGAAATTCGTCGGACTTGCCTGATCGTTTGTCAGTGAGGACCATGCGCAGTCCTTTGTTGAGAAATGCCATTTCGCGCATTCTCGTCTGCAGCTGTTCGTATTCGAACGAGATGTGCTGCCGCTCGTTGTCTTCGTTGACGTCGTGAAAAATCTCGTGGTCGGGCCAGAACGTCACTTGAGTGCCGCGTTTTTCGGTGGCACCCAGGACTTGCAGAATACCCTCCGGATCGCCGCGCCGATACACTTGCTTGTGCACTTTGCCGTCTCTGTAAATCTCTGCTTCCAGACGTTCGGACAGTGCGTTAACTACCGAAGCGCCGACGCCGTGCAGTCCTCCGGAGACCTTGTATCCGCCTCCTCCGAACTTACCGCCCGCGTGCAGCACTGTAAATACGGTTTCAATTGCGCTTTTGCCTGTCTTCTCGACGATGCCTGTGGGAATGCCGCGCCCGTCATCGAGAACGGTGACTGAATCATCTTCGTTGATGGTCACGTCGATGCGTTTGCAATAGCCAGCCAACGCCTCGTCCACTGAGTTGTCGACAATCTCCCAAACGAGATGGTGCAATCCTCGCGGACCAGTTGAGCCGATATACATACCAGGACGCAAGCGCACTGCTTCCAGTCCCTCGAGCACGTCGATGGCACTAGCGTCGTAGCTCTGTCCTTCCGGAGCTCCGTTCGGTGTGTTGTTCGCTTCGTTTTTCTCGTCTGCCACGGATGTTGCTGCTTCTTTCTTCAAATTGGAACCCACCTGATTACCAGCAGGTCGACGCCCAAGCCGAACTGTTGCCCAATACCAGACCCGCCCCAGTCAATAAAATTGAAGTGTCGGAATCCGTCAATATCTGCAAAAGTCAGACAGAGTTTGGCTGGAGCATCACTTGCGATGCTTTATTCCCAGACGAATTTTAGCATATTCGAGCCATGAAAGCCCGCTCAGAGACTCGCAAAGCGCCCAAAAGGCCAGATAAAGTTGCTCTAGTCTGCGCGGCTGTCACGCTCTGGGATAAAATACTGTCCAGCCAGCCGACTCGGTGCGTATCCAATCTTAATAGCGTCCGGCAGATTCGTCAGTGTCGACCGCTTCACCGAGGGCAAAACAGCACGCAAAACGAGCGCCTGCTCACAGGAAACAATCTTGGAAATCTTTTACGAAGCGCAGCCAGGAATAATGAAGGAATCGGCCATCGCGCTGGGGTTCTTCGACGGTGTGCATCCTGGACACCAGGTTGTCATCGGAAAAGCGGTAGAAGAGGCGAAAAAGCTCGGAGTCAAATCCGGCGTTGTCACGTTCAGGGATCACCCACGTGCCTTGACGCGGGGTACGGCGCCGCCGTTGCTTACGGTCATCGAGCAGCGCGTAGAGCTCTTTGCGGCCCTCGGTATCGACACCACCCTCGCCCTCTCGTTTACAGAGGATCTGTGCCGGCTCAGCCCCCGAGAGTACGTCGAATCGATCCTGGTCAATGGAATGGGTGCCCGATCCATATCGGTTGGTTACAACCATCACTTCGGCAGAGACCGCGAAGGTGACCCGGAGCTTTTGCGCGCGCTCGGTAAAGAGATGGGTTTTGTCGTGCACGTTGCGCCGATGGTATTTTTAGGCGATATAGAAGTCTCCTCCTCCCGCGTGCGCGAAGCAGTCGTGGCGGGCGACATGGAGACTGCCACCAAGCTTCTGTCGCGACCGTACGCGATATTAGGAACAGTCGTCAAAGGCGAAGGACGAGGTCGCAAGATTGGCTTTCCCACCGCCAACATGGGCGTCAGTGAAGTGCAGTTGATTCCGGGGCGGGGCGTTTACGCAGGACTGGCCCGCATCGAGGGCGGAGCGCCACTGCCTGCCGTCATCAACGTCGGTTATCGCCCCACTTTCACCGGCGACGCACAAGCTTTGCTCGTGGAAGTGCACCTGTTGGATTTCGATCAAGACATCTATGGAAAGAGAATGCACGTGGACTTCTTGAAATTCATTCGGGCGGAGCAGAAGTTCGATGGCATTGACGCGTTGAGGCGGCAAATCACTGCCGACTGCGGCACAGCCAAAGAGTATGTTCTCAGCGAAACCCGGAAAAGTAGCGCTCCGGACCATCCCCTGCCGGCGTAGTCAATGCACGTCACTCGTTTAGCACTGACCAACTTTCGCAATTATCCGGAGTGTTCTGCGGATATCTCCGCCGGGCGCACCATTCTCATCGGCGAAAACGCGCAAGGAAAGACGAATTTCCTCGAAGCGATTGAGCTCATCTCAACCGGCAAAGCGTCGCGCGCGTCCTGCGAGCTCGACTTGATTAAGGAGGGTTGCGACTACATGAAGGTCGAGCTTTCCTTCACGGCGCGCGGCTCTGACGAGACGATCACGCTGGTCGTGCGTAAAGCGCCGAAGGAAAAACGACGCACGGTGGAAAAACAGTTGCAGATCAATGGCCTGACTCAATCGTCGACAAGAGGACTGCGTGGGCGTCTTGTAGCGGTGAGCTTTAAAAGCGAGGATTTATATCTTTTGCGCGGTGGACCGAAAAACCGCCGCGAGTGGATCGATACGATCCTGGAAACACTGCGCCCAGCCTATCGCGACCTGTCGAGCAACTATCAGAAAGTCGTCACTCAACGAAATCGGCTGTTGAAATCGATCGCGGAAAAAGGACGAATCACTGTCACAGATCAAGACCAGATGAAGGTGTGGGATATTCAGCTGGCGCGCTTCGGCGCCGCAATCATCAGGCAGCGGATCGATTTGCTCGGCGAACTGTTGCCGGCTGCGGAAAAATATCAGCAGCACATAAGCGGACAGCGAGAGTCGCTCAATGTCGAGTATAAACTGAGCGCGCAAGAGAAGTCGTCGCCTGACGAGTTGGACGACAGCCAGGAGGAAGAGGGCCAGATGACTGTGCCGCTCGATCAGATGAGGCAGCCCGACGAGCAGGTACTGGTCCAGTCGTTGCTGCGCATCTTGAGGGAGAAGCGCGGCGAGGAGATTGCGCGCAAGCAGACCGTCGTCGGCCCACATCGCGACGATATCGAGCTTACTCTAAACGGTCGCAGCGCCGTGGACTTTGCCAGTCAGGGGCAGCAGCGCAGCCTGGTCCTGGCGCTCAAGTTGGCTGAACTGGAGCGGGTGTCGCAGATGTTGACCGAGCCACCTGTCTTACTTTTGGACGACGTTCTTGCTGAGCTTGACCTGGGGCGACAAGGACTTCTCATGTCACTTGTCGGCGAAACCATGCAGACCCTGATCACCACCACCCACGTGGATGGGTTTAGACCAGAATGGCTGGCTGGCGCGCAATTTCTGCACGTGCAGAACGGCACCGTCGTACCGTCGCAGCAACCGTGCGCCGTCTAGTGGGATTTCGACAAAATCCCACCGGCTGGCAGATTTTGCCGGGAGTGCAGGGCTAAACCAACGAAAATTTGCGCTTTTTCCTCCTTAAAGGAGCGCGTTATTGCCTTCAGATGCGGGTACATTAATCTTGCTTAAGAACATCTCTCCCGGGCGAGAGCAGCAGGAAACCGATAGAAGGCGGCGGAACCACATATGCATGGCATGCATAGTGAGATGCACGACAAGATTTGCCTAGAGTGCAACCGTGAATTCACGGGCATCATGACCGTTTGTCCGCACGACAACTCGCTCCTCTTTGCCAGAGTGCAGGACCCGTTCGTCGGCACGACATTGGCAGGCAACTACGAGATCGAGTCCGTCATCGGGCACGGCGGCATGGGCGTAGTCTACAAGGCTCGTCACGCTCTGATGGATCGCACCGTCGCCATCAAAATGCTGCAAGCGCAGCTCATCTCCGATTCGATGAGCGTCAAACGCTTTCAGCAAGAGAGTAAAGCCGCCAGCCGCATCAATCACCCCAACGTCATTACCGTCTATGACTTCGGCATATCGCCTACCGGACAGCCGTACATCGTCATGGACTATCTGGAAGGCATATCGCTTGCCGACGTGATCAAGCACGAGGGACAGGTATCAGTCGAGCGCGCCATTCGCGTAGTCGCCCAAGCCTGTGACGCCCTCGACCACGCGCACAAACAGGGCGTGGTGCACAGAGATTTAAAACCTACAAACATCGTTTTGGTGAAATACGACGACGAAGCTGATTTCGTCAAAGTGGTGGACTTCGGTGTCGCCAAACTGATGAACTCAGGAGCAGATGGACAACGGTTGACGCAAGCGGGTGAAGTCTGCGGCTCGCCGGTCTACATGAGCCCTGAGCAGTGCATGGGCATGGAGCTCGATCCGCGTTCGGATATCTATTCGATGGGTGTCGTTATCTACGAAACACTGACAGGTAAACTGCCGATCCTCGGTAAGACGATGGTCGACACGATGTCCAAACACATCAGCGAGCAAGCACCACGCTTCAGCGAAACGCGCCCGGACCTGTACATTCCCGAGCGTCTGGAATCTGTAATTTTCAAAGCTCTAGCGAAAGATCCGATCGATCGCCACCAGACCATGGAAGAGCTGAAAAACGATCTAGAACTGGCAATTCCTCGTCCCGGACGCAGTCAGGTTTTGCGTACGCAGAATGCACCGGAAGGCGCTGCGGTGGCCGCTGCAATCTTTGCCGATCCGAAGAAGATCGGCATCGCGGTGGTGATTGCCGCGTGCGCAATCGGTGCCGCCGGATTTGCTGTCGCGCATATGCATAATCCTAAACCGGCTCCAGCCCGGGTCACAGCTCCGCCGCCGCCGGTTCAGCCGACGCCCGTGACGGCGCCGACCAAGCCCACAACTGAAAATAAAGAGGGCTCGACGAGCACAGAAGAGCAAACGAAAGAGAAGGATTCAGAGAACAAAGCCGAAACGGATACAAGCGCTGAAGATAACCAGAAGAGCACGTCAGGCAAGCCCGAAACAACGCCCGCCGAGCCTAATACAGAAGAACCGAAGGTCGAGACGACAAAACCCCACCCGACGGCTTCTATCGAGCCCAGACATGTTGTCAGACCAGTCATGCACAAGCCGCCACCGCCAAAGCCGCATGCCGTGCCGACGCCGACCCCGCATAAGGCGCCGGCATCGTCCGAAGGTGACCGTTGGAAAGGCTTGATGAAAGAGCGCAGCTATTAGCACCGAGGGTGGTGCGACACGTTAGCGCGCCGGAGATTGCAGCGCGTGGATGAGACGTTTTACCCGATCGACATCGACTTGATTCTGCCAGCGTCCATCCACCTTCAAAGACGTGCCTACGACCAGAGCGTCTGCATGCCGAGCAAAGTCAATGACGTTGCTCTCGTCCACGCCGGAGCCAACCAGGACCGAGCAGTGAACACTCTCTTTCACTGACCGTACTTCGTCAGACGCAGGCGCATGTCCCGTCGATTGACCGGTGACGATGACGCCGTCAGCGCGAAAAAACTCCGCATCATGGGCGGTGTCGACAAGGCTGACATCGGCAGTAATGGCGTGCGCCGAATGCTTTTTCTTGATATCAGCGAAGATCTTCACCCTTTCAGCTCGCAATTCAGCGCGCTTTCTCACAAGCGTGGCAGCACATGATTCGTGAATGCCCTCGTCGGCAACGTGCGCGTAGACAAAACCTTCCACTCTGATGAAGTCAGCGCCCGAGGCAACAGCCGCACCCAAGGCTTCTAAATTTGCCGCCGCCAGAAGCTGTATCCCTAACGGCAACTTGCTCTCCTCTTTCACCGCTCTGGCAAGAACAGCCATGGCAGCGGTAGTTTCCGGATGCACGAATCCTTTCAGGTAGGGAACATCGTGCATGTTCTCCACTATGATTGCATCGACGCCACCATCTTTGTACCGTTGAGCGTCAGCCAGAGCCGCTTCGATGATTGCATCGATGGAGCCGCTATACCCAGCCGACCCGGGTAAAGGCAGAACGTGCAGCGCACCGATGATCGAACAGCGATTGCCGAACATCTAAGCTCCCTCGGCCAAGTCCAACAACACCGCGCGTACTGGCGAGGCTTCCGCCTCCATTAGTTTAAGCGGCAGCGCCACCAGAAAATAGGTGCCCGGCTCAACGCCCGTCAAATCCAGATTCTCCAGCCAAAACATCTGATGGTGCAGCAGCCTATTATGCGCTGCCAATTCTTTGCTGCTCGTCTCGTCCACTGATGGCGTGTCGAGGGCGATGAGCTTGACGCCTCTCTGCGCTACGAAGTCAATCAAGTCGAGAGCAAAATAAGAGTAATCACTCTCCCAGGTATCGAACCGTATTTGGTGGCGGGTGCGAAAGAGAATCCGCTGCGGCAACCTGGCGTCTGACGGTAATTTCGCTTGCAGCTCAGCGGCGAGAATCGGTCCTGAATGCGGTGAGAGATCGACGACGAGCGCACTGCCGACAAACGGAGCGAGCGGCATCTGCCCGGCCATCTCCTCCAGTGCAGCCATATCTCCATGTAGGTGAATGGGAGAGTCGGCGTGTGTTCCGACGTGCGGGCTCATCTTGATGGCAGTGAGATTGACGACTTGTGATTGCTCGTAGGTCAAAGTGACTTCCCGACTGAACGGCACATCGCCGGGAAAACATGCGGTTTTCGAAGAGATCGGCTGGGAGATATCGATAATTCTCGGACGCGTGAGACGGGCCAATTTCTCTGCCGTGTCCATCTGCGACCTGCTCAATTGACGGCGACAACCGGCAGCACGTTGCCCAGTGGTACTACTGTTGTCGCTCTCTTCGTTTTGCCGGGCTCAACGCTGAAGTGGAAGTTGATACGAATGTGATCGCCGCCAGTTCCCAGCGGATGCGCCGGTGTGGTGGACGGATGTTGGCACAGGCCCAACTGAGCGAAGATCTCTTTGGCGATCAGCGCCATCTGCGCCTTCTCGAAGCCGGTAGACACTTTGATCAAGATGCCCAGACCGTGCGGATATTTTTCGCAGGCACCGACGCCGATCGCTAGCAATCCGTCCGCTCCTTCTTTAGCAATCAACATAGGATTACCGTTGAGGTGCCAATCGCCAGACATGATGGTGGAATCGAGACGCTCGCTGCCGCCGATCACTTGCGGATAGGCAGCCATCAACGAACGCAGCTGCGGGTACAGCGCCAGGCGCTCGGAAATCTCGTCTTTGCCCGGATGACTATTTGTTCTGTTGGCCAGTCCCTGATACAAAGTTGCCATCTCCAAAACTGTCAGCCCGTAGTTGGGCAGCTGGCATCCATCCGTCGTAACCGGCAGCTCGTCCTGGCGCCCGAGCAGATATCCAAGCATCTCTTTCAGCGGAAGATGCTGCTCACCGGCAAAGTTCAAGTAACTATCGACATCGCCGCCAGCCGCCTTAATCGCCATCAAGTAGCCGAAGTGCTTGCCCGAGCAGTTATGATACAGGCGGCGCGGTTCGACACCTTCGAGCTTCATGCGCGCCCGCGTGTTGGCGTGTTGCGGCAGAGCGGGCGGGCACTTGAGCCACTCTTCGCGCGCCTGGCCAATCTCCATAATCTGATGGAGCAGCTCGAGATGCTTGGGCTCGGCGCTGTGCGACGCCATCATGAGAGCGACATGTTCGGGCTCTAACGCAGGGTAGGAGCGATAAAGCTCGGGCAGGTGACTGAGCAGTTGCCACGGTTTGAGAAGCGATCGGGGCCAGAGCCGCATGCTCATGTCGCCAAGGGTCAAACGCGGATATGCAGAGCTTTCACCGTCGCCTTCGACGACACACACCAGACCGGCGATGGTCAACTCAGGAACGCCTGACCGCTCTACGCTGTATATAGGTTGCCATTCAGCTTTCATACTGCAAATCATCTCGCATTTTCGCGACAAAAGTCGAGAACGATCATTTTCATAATGATCGACGAGCTGGGCCGTTTAGAGAAGAACAAACCGGCTTGCGCACCGACTTTGCAGCCCTTCGGCAGTGCCTGCCGTGCTACCATGTTCGATTCACCCGGACGAGAGATGCGAACAGTGCCAGAGACTGAGTTGCAACGTTTAGCAGTCAACAATATCGGCAACGCGCCGAGCCCCCTGGGAAATTACTCCCATGCGGTTTGGGCGGGCAACACACTGTTCGTGGCAGGGCAGGGTGCGCGCGATGCGGCCACCGGCAAAGAAGCAGGCGTGGTCGTCGATGACAAAGGCAACGTCGTCTCTTATGACATCGCGGCGCAGACACGAGCAGTTTTGCACAACCTGACACTGGTGCTGAAAGCTGCCGGATGTACGCTGCAAGACCTTGTGGACGTAACCGTCTTCCTGAAAGATATGAACGACTTTGAAAAATACAACCAAGTGTATTCCGAATACTTCGGTTTTCCCAATCCGCCTGCACGAACGACAGTGCAAGTGGCGGGATTGCCGGGCAAAAACTTCATCGAGATCAAAGCGATAGCCTGCAAATCTCGTTCTTGACCCGCGACAGAGGAGTACCCTGATGACCGCCGAGCTGCAAACGAAAACGCAACACCTGCATCACTTCATCGGCGGCGAATTCGTAGCCGCCGCACAAGGGAAGACGTTCGAAACGATCAACCCGGCCACAGGCGAGGTGCTGGCACAAGTAGCTCTCGGTACCGCCGACGATATCGACCGCGCCGCCAAAGCCGCCCACCATGCCTTTCAAAACGGACCGTGGCCGCGCATGAGCGTGAAAGAGCGCTGCGCAGTATTGAAAAAAATCGGCGACCTCATTCTCGAAAAGAAAGACATTCTGGCGCGGGCGGAGACGCTCGACAGCGGAAAGCCGATCTCGGAGAGCGGCGAAGGTGACATACCGCGCTCCGCCCTCAACTTTCATTTCTTTGCCGACTTTGCTCAAACGATCGGGGAAGACCTCTACACAGTCAGCGATACAGAACGGCATTTTGCCTCGCGAGAGCCGCTCGGCGTTGTCGGTCTAATAACGCCGTGGAATTTGCCGCTTTATCTGGCAACATGGAAAATCGCACCGGCACTGGCGATGGGCAACACGTGCATCGTCAAACCGGCGGAGTGGACTCCGTACACGGCCTATCTTCTGGCAGACATAGTGCGCCAAGCCGGGCTGCCCGAAGGCGTGCTCAACATCGTTCAGGGTTTTGGCGCCGGCGGCGCCGGTGAAGCTCTGACACGCCACGAGTTGGTGCGCGCCATCTCATTCACCGGCGAGACTTCCACCGGCAAAGCAATCATGGCTGCAGCAGCGGGCTCACTGAAGAAGGTCTCTTTCGAACTGGGAGGTAAAGGAGCGAACATACTCTTCGCCGACGCCGACTTGAGCGAGGCGCTGCCAACGGCTGTGCGTGCTGCGTTTAGAAATCAGGGCGAAATTTGTCTGGCCGGCTCCCGCCTCTTTGTGCACGAGAAAATCTACAATCAAGTCGTCGAGGAGATGGTCGAGCGAGTGAAAAGCATCAAGGTAGGCGATCCGCTCGATGCCTCAACCCAGATGGGCGCCCTGATCAGCAGAGAACACATGGAGAAAGTCGAATCATATTTAAAGATGGGCAAAGCGGAAGGCAAACTGCTCACCGGCGGAGAACGTATAAAAGGATTGGAAAAAGGCAACTTCCTTTCGCCGGCAATCTTTACCGGGCTGCCCTACGATTCCCGTTTTTGCCAGGAAGAGATCTTCGGACCGGCACTGCCAATTATTCCCTTCAAAACCGATGAAGAGGCGGTCGTCATGGCCAACAGCACGCCGTACGGTCTTTCCGCCAGTATCTGGAGCAAGGATGTAGACCGCTGCCACAACGTCTCGAAAAGATTGCGCTCAGGCATGATCTGGGTCAACTGCTGGTTTGCCCGGGACCTGCGCACGCCCTTCGGCGGCCAGAAGCTGTCGGGGGTTGGTAGAGAAGGTGGACGTTATAGCCTGGAGTTCTTCTGCGACGCAAAGACGGTTAGCTACAAATATAAAGGTTAAGGAGACCGACGTGGATTTTCAGATAAGCGGCAAGAAGGCGTTAGTATGCGCCGCTTCAAAAGGACTGGGAAAAGCGATCGCCCTTGCGCTTGCCGGCGAAGGAGTCGAACTGTTGCTGACGGCTCGCTCCGCTGATCTCCTCAAGGGTGCGGCTGAAGAGTGCACGCAGGCTGGCAGCCCGAAGGTTGCTACACACGTTTGCGACCTCACTGAAAACAGTGCTCGTGCGCAGCTGATCGAAGTTGTACGAAAGCAGTTGCAGCACGTCGATATTCTCGTCCATAACGTTGGCGGACCGAAGCCGACAATGGCGTTGGATACCAGCGTGGAAGAGTGGCAAAAGGGATATGAGCAACTCTTTCCTGCTGTGGCCCAGCTAAATATGGCGTTTCTGCCCGAGATGAGGAAACGCAAATGGGGACGCATCGTCGCCGTCACGTCGCTGAGCGTTTTGGAACCGATCGCCGGACTGGCCATCTCAAACGCCATGCGTTCTGCGGTCACCGCCATGCTCAAAACTCTGGCGGATGAAGTAGCCGCAGACGGTGTCACCATCAACTGCATTGCGCCCGGCTTGATCAATACCGACCGCACTGACGCGCTCATGAAGGCACGCATCGAGAAAAGCGGGCAGTCGCAAGACGATTATATGCGTGACTATCTCAAATCCATCCCCGCACAGCGTCTCGGTGACACGGGGGAGTTCGGCGCCGTGGCAGCTTTTCTCTGCTCTCAACAAGCTTCGTATGTCACAGGTTCAACAATCGCCGTCGACGGCGGCAAGCGGCGCAGCACGTATTAAAAACATAAGCCCCCTCGGGCGCCGCGCTCCGCTACGCTGACTAGGAGGCTTCAGGTTAGGTTGACTTACCTGTGAGTTGCCTGACAAGCTGAGAATGGTATTATTCCTTGTCCGGGTCGCTAGGCTCGTGCTTTTTCACAGTCTGAAGGAGTTGGCAAGGTGAAATTCTTAGTTCTCGGCGCCGGTCGCATGGGCTTCGCCATGGTTTACGACCTGATCAGAAGCCCTCACGTCGAACAAGTGATTGTCGCCGACAATAGCCTCGATCGTCTCAAGCATCTGGAGAAGAGCCTGGCTGACACGAAAATCGTGCCAGTAGAGTTGGACGTCAGCAAAGCAGAAGAAGTGACTGAACTGATGGGCCGTTGCAACGTTGCCATCGGCTGCGTCGGTTACAAGCATAATTACGACCTTTTGCAATGCGCCATGAAAGCGCACTGCCATTTCATCGATCTAGGCGGCAACGAAACTGTGGTCAAACAGGAGTTGCGCCTGGACGAGCTCGTGAAAGAGCTCGATCTGACTGTCATTCCCGATGTCGGCTTGGCACCGGGCTTGGTATCAATTCTAGCGGTCAGTGCAGCTGAAAGTCTGGACGAACTGTACGAGATTCGCATGCGCGTCGGCGGCGTGCCGGTCGATCCGGAAGGTCCCCTCAACTACAGCCAAGTGTTCGCTATCGATGGTCTCATCAATGAGTATTTCGAAGACGCGACCATTCTGCGCGATGGCAAGCAGTTTATGGTGCCGTCCTTGACCGATATCGAGAAGCTCGAGTTTCCCAAGCCGTTCGGCTTCATGGAAGCGTTCAACACGTCAGGCGGCGTCTCTACCTTGCCGCGCACCTATCGCGATAAAGTGCAGCATCTCGATTACAAGACGATTCGCTATCCAGGGCACTGCGCTCAGATGGACCTGCTCAAACAGCTGGGATTGATGGAGTCGGAAGAGGTCACCCTTGCCTCAGGAGCGAAAGTGGCTCCTCGTGAGCTTTTGCATCACATGCTGGAAAAACATCTGCCCAAAGATGAACCGGATGTGGTGCTCTTGCGAGTGATCGTCACGGGCATCAGAGAGAGAAAACCAGTGCAATTGGTCTGGCAGTGCATCGATTACGGCGAGCCATCGGCGGGCATCTCGGCCATGATGCGCATGACCGCATTTCCTGCCTCGATCATCGCACAGATGATCGGACGCGGCGATCTGAAAGAAAGAGGCGTTTTGCATCAGGAGCTCGTCGTCCCGACCAAGCTGTATCTGGCAGAGCTGGAAGGGCGCGGCATCAAACTGGAACTGACCGAACAGGCGCCCGAAGTGCCACCGCGCATGGCTAACGAGGCGCGCTCGAGCCTGAGCTCGAAAAATACATAAGCAAAAATTTTCGAGAAACGGCCGAGATTGGCTAACTCCCCTCGAGTTCGCTCACACCGGACTTTGCCAAGGCTGGGCTGGATTCTGCTGCGGCATTATTGCAGCGCTAGCGCTCGTTTCTGATACTGATCAGCTTCCACCTGCCTGCCCATCTTGGTGCAGCACTGACCGGCATTGCGCAGCAGATCAGCGTGTTCTGCTCTGGACAAAATAGTTGACGTCTCATAGATTGGAATTGCCGCAAGATAGTGTTGTAGCGCCTGATCGTATTTTCCGTCCGCCTTTTCCAGGTTTCCCAAACAGTACAAGACATTGCCCACCGAAACGCTGGCAGGACCGTTTGCCTTCATAGCCAACTGATAAGAACGCTCAAACGCTTCGTGCGCCTCAGCCCGTTTACCAAAATGGAAAAGACAGTCGGCAATGTGCCACCAGGCACTGGCGGACATACTATCGTTTTTCACTTTGATTGAGTATTCCAGTGCTTTTCGATAGTACGGCTCCGCTTCGGCGAACTTATTTTGCAGAGAACAATCATCACCGAGCGAGTACAACGTGGCTGACTGCATGTTGAGGTCACCGACCTTGATATAACGCGCCAGCGCCTGGTTATACAGGTCATCTGCAGCTTTGAAATCTCGCTGGTGCTGGCAGTGGCATGCCACTACCTGTAATACCTGCCCGGCGACATTGTCCGGCAGTCGAGGAACAGCGCGTAGCGCAACGATCTTGAAGGCATCCCCGCGGGGCTTGTCTTCGCAGATACCGACCACTGTCCAAATTTTCATCAGAGCATCTCCGACGGAGGGAGACGACAACTGCAAACCTTCGTCAAGAGTATCTTGGGCATCTTGGTGACGCCCTTGTACTTCACCGATCAACGCCAGCACAGTGTGCGCGCCGGATAGCATCCAAGAGCGAGAGTTATCGTTGTTGGTTGTACTGGCGAGATTCTCGCACCGCCGACAATGGTTGACCACCTCCTGGTAGTTGCCGCAATAAAGCTCACACAGCGCGATCATGAGGCAGGCGCGCGCACTGCCGTCGCCATCATGCCTGGCTTCTGAATCGGCCAGACCGGCGCGATAAAACGCTTCCGCTTTGACAAAATTTTGCTGATTGAATTGTGTTTCACCGTTCTGCAGAGCGTGGGAAACATTGTCAGACGCCTCGATTTTGGCTTCCAATAACTCTGCTTCAGAAGGCTTGCCCATAGTTCGCAAAAGGTGAGCATAATCTAGCGAAATGCGGGCTTGGTCGGTTGAATCAGGATCTTGCTGGCAATCTTCTAACGCTTGTTTGTACAACTGTGCTGCTTCGTCGTTGCATTTGCGATCGCGCAGGATGTTGGCCAACTGCGCCTGCACCAGCATGTGTTTGCGCACTGTAGTGGAAAAGCCGCCTGCACCGGCAGTTTTGATGCGCTCGCTCAAAACCTGTGCCGCCTGGCGCAGATACCCTTCCGCCTCGGGCATTTTTTGTTGGCGCTCATCAACCGAACCAAGCTTCATCAACACGTCTGCCAATAAAAGCGAGTTATCCGAACTCTGCGCATCGGCAGCCGCTTGTTTGTATAAGCTCTCCGCGTCACTCAGCTTTCCGGCAACCACAGCGTTGTCACCGGCAACGACAGTTTTATCGAGCTGCTGCGGATTGACCTGACCAAAAAATATAAAATACAACAGGTAGCAGACAGTGCCAAGCGAGCCCAGCGCCAGGAATACGATGGCGATCATGAAGCGGTGGCTCCAAAGACTTTTGAGCGGATTGATCATTATAAATTCGCTCCGTCGCTGCGGCTGGGCAGCTTCGCTGCATAAGCCCCCCCGGGCGGTACCCCTCGCTCTTCCGCTATGGCAGCGCTTCGCTTCGCACGCCTCACTGCGGCTGGGCAGCTTGCTGCATAAGCCCCTCTCGGGCGGCGCGCTTCGCTGCGCTGACTAGTCCGCAAACTTTTGCTGTTCCAAGTTTTTGGGATTTTACTGAAGCCCGACAGTACCTATTCTATTTCAGCATACTTATGCGTCTATGAAACCGATATCGCAGACCAACGATCGGCACGCGCCGGAAGGAGAGGCGGATGGCACAATGACTTCGGGATAGATGAGTGGCTGAATTAATTTGCAATTTCGTGGTCAAACCAACTGCCAGCCCATGTCAAGAAAAGATAATGTCCGTCGTGACGCGCCAACCAGGGGGATTTATGAAAGCCGAATTGAACGTCGATAGCGTCACTAAATTTGCCGAATCGGTGCGCGAACAGTACGAGAGGTCACTAAAACGACTCGTCGATGTGCCGAGCGTCAGCATGGATCCTGCTCACAAAGCCGATATGCACAAAGCCGCCCAGGTAGCGAAAGAATTTCTCGAGAAAGCGGGCGCCAACGCGCGCGTGATTCAGACCGATGGCAATCCGGTTGTTTACGCGGAAATGCTCACAGACCCTTCCCACCCAACGGTGGCTATTTATAATCACATCGACGTGCAGCCCGCCGATCCTAGCGAGTGGAATCATCCGCCATTCGACATGAGCATCTCGGACGGTGTCTATCGCGGGCGCGGCTCCACCGACGATAAAGGACCAGCGCTGGCGGCCATGTATGGCGCCAAGTATGCGCACGACAACAAGGTGCCTATCAATATCAAATTCATCTGGGAGTTGGAAGAGGAGATCGGCAGTCCCAACTTTGAAGCCTTTCTCAAGAAAAACAAAGAGCTGTTAGCGACACAGTCGGTAGTAGTGTCGGACACGATCTGGGTGTCTCGGGAAAAACCGGCTATCCCCTACGGATTGCGCGGTTTGCAGGCAGTCGTAGTGCGATTGAAGACCGGCAGCAAAGATGTGCACTCAGGGTTGGTTGGCGGACTAGCGAGAAATCCCATCGGGGAGCTCAGTCAATTGATCGGCGAATGCTACGATGCCCGCACCGGCAAGGTCTTGATTCCGGGCTTCTACGACGATGTAGAAGAGGCGTCCAAGAGTGAATTGGACAATTTTGTGCAGTCCGGCTTCACCCTGGAAGGTTTCCAAAAAGCGCACGAGCTCTTGTCGCTGCGCCAACATGATGCTCGCACAGGCAGTGAGAGCATCTGGGCCCGCCCGACCTTCGAGCTGCATGGTATCGTCGGCGGTTATACCGGGCCGGGAGTAAAAACGATTGTTCCCTGTCAGGCTGAAGCGAAAATCAGCATGCGCCTCGTTCCTAACCAAGACCCAGAGAAGATCTTCCATCTCTTCGAGAAATTCGCCAAGAGCAAAGTCAAAGATATCACCGTCACCAGCGAAGGCAGCTTGCGCCCTTACCTGGGGCAGTTCGCAGGCAAGCATGCCGATGCGGCTAAACGAGCCATGAAAGACGCTTTCGGAAAAGATCCGGCGTTTACTCGCGAAGGCGGATCGATCGGTGCGGTGTTGAGCATGCAAGAAGTGCTGAATGCACCGGTCATCTTTCTCGGACTTTCGCTTCCCGAGCACGGCTATCACGCCATCAACGAAAACTTCGACTGGCAACAAGCCTGCGGCGGCATCAAGATGTTCTTCAACTACTTTAGCCGGCTGGCGGAGTTGAAGTAACGAACTCTACTTCCGTATGCGTTCTACCAGAGCGACCGCCTGAGCGGCGATGGCCAGACCGGAGCCGATCACTCCCAGTCCTTCGGCAGTGGATGCTTTGACGCTGACACAGTCGACATCGACGTGCAACGCACGACTGAGCGCTTCGCGCATGGGAAGGTAGAACGACGATAATTTCGGTCTTTCGCAAATGATCATGGAATCGACATTTATGACGCGGTAGTTTTTCATCGTCAGAAGTTCAGTGGCAGTCTCTAACATAATTAGACTGTTGATGCCTTTGATCTCTTCTTTGCCAGGCGGGAAGTGAATGCCGATGTCGCCCAGAGAGCAGGCGCCCAGCACTGCATTGATGATTGCGTGCGTGAGCGCATCTCCATCCGAGTGTCCTTCCAAGCCCATCTCGAATGGAATTTTCACACCTCCCAAAATCAATGGGCGCAGTGCCACCAGACGGTGCACGTCGTATCCGTTGCCGATTCTCACGTATCCGCCTTAGTTTTGTGACAGTACCAACATGACCGCATCAGACTCGACAGTCTGGCCGGACTTGACGTGCAACTTGCTCACCAGTCCGTCGCGGTCCGACATCACTTCCGACTCCATTTTCATTGCCTCGAAAATGAGGAGCTTCTGTCCTTTCGCGACCGCATCACCTTCTTTGACCATCAACT
This sequence comes from Planktothrix sp., assembly GCA_036703195.1. Taxonomy (GTDB): domain Bacteria; phylum Cyanobacteriota; class Vampirovibrionia; order Obscuribacterales; family Obscuribacteraceae; genus DATNPN01. Next base: position 770,788 of record DATNPN010000005.1, read on the forward strand.
CTTTCACGAGACCGTGCATGGCGGCACGCACTTCTCCACCATTAGCGCCACTCTTCGAAGCGGCGCCCGCAGTTGGGCGAGCACCCAGACTACGTCCGCCTACAGCTTGCGGTTTAGCGGCAAGGGCAGGTGCGTCAGCAAGAGAAGCATTTTTGTCCGCCAATTCGGTCACTGCCACCTTAAAACTCTTCTGATCGACTTGCACTTCAAATGCACGCGGACCGATGCGTTGAACTGCATGCTCACCGGTGCCATTTTTAGAATTCGGCGCCCCGCCTGCGGTCGATTGAGCAGCAGGCTTGGCAGCGGCTGCAGCAACAACTTCGGGCGGCTTGCCTTTGGCCATGAACTCTTTCAGAAGATGCGCTTCGACATATTTGGTGTCGACTTCACCAGCGAGAAATTGAGGATCATCGAGCAAAGCGAGGTGAAAGGGAATCGTCGTCGACACGCCTTCGATGCGATAAGTGGACAACGCCAACTTGCCCCGGGCAATCGCTTCTTCTCGAGTGCGTCCCCAGACAACAAGCTTGGCTAAAAGCGAGTCGTAAAACGGCAGCACCGAATAGCCGCCATAACAGGCACTGTCGACACGAACCCAGGGCCAGCGCGGTTCTTGATAGCCATGAATGGTGCCCGGCGACGGCATGAACTGCTTATACGGATCTTCAGCGTTGATGCGAAACTCGATCGAATGCCCGCGGAAGACAACTTCCTCCTGTTTGATCGAGAGCGGATGTCCCGCCGCAACTAAAATCTGTTCTTTTACAATATCCACCCCTGTCACCATCTCAGTGATTGGGTGCTCGACCTGAACGCGCGTGTTTACTTCCAGGAAGTAGAAGTCGTCGTCGGCCACAAGAAATTCCAGTGTACCGGCGGAGCTGTAGTTTAACGACTTAGCTCCGGCAACGGCTGCATCCAGCAAGGCTTTGCGCACTTGAGGTTTCAACTTCGGTCCTGGAGTCTCTTCCAGAAGCTTCTGGTGCCTTCTTTGACTGGAGCAATCGCGCTCACCCAGATGAATGACATTGCCGTGTTCGTCGCCGATCACCTGCACTTCGATATGGTGCGGATGATCGAGATATTTTTCCACATAGACCTCGGAGCTGCCGAAATAACTGGCGCCTTCGCGCTGGGCAGCGGCCAGGGCATTGTCTACTTCGCCTTCGCTGCGCACGACTTTCAGCCCTCTGCCACCACCACCGGCTGAGGCCTTGATGGCGATGGGATAACCGTATTTGGTGGCAAGCTGCTTTACGACAGCTGCATCGGTGACTGCATCGGTCGTGCCCGGAACGACAGGCACCGCCGCAGCCGACATCGCTTGACGCGCTTCCACTTTCGAGCCCATACGGCGAATCACTTCGGGCTTGGGACCGATGAATTTCAGTCCGGCATCAAGACATAGTTGAGCGAACTCCGGGTTTTCCGAGAGAAAACCGTAACCAGGGTGGACAGCTTCAGCACCCATTTCCTTAGCCAGTTTGACTATCTGCGGGGCATCCAGATAAACCTTTGCCGGCTGCCCAACAAGTTGAACGCTCTCGTCTGCCAACTGAACATGGCGCCCGTCTTGATCAGGCTCGGAGTAGATGGCAACCGAGCGGATGCCCAGCTCCTTGAGCGCTGCGATCACCCGGACAGCAATCTCCCCACGATTGGCTACGAGAACTTTCTTGAACATCTTTTGTGCCTTCCAACCCAATACGAGTAAATTCAACGCTTAATTAAACGCCTCTTTTCAAAAAGCATTGAGATTTGCTTCTAAATATTTAGTCTCTATACGAATTAGAAAAGTTCTAAAATTCAGTCAGAATAAGGCGGAAGAGGATTGAGGGCGGTTTTGGCGCCGCCACACTTGGCAGACTGTTGGGATGCTTGAGCTGAGGCTATTTACTGGATGTTACTATGATGCGGTGACCTTGAGCGTACCGGCGGACGGCTATATGCAGCAGGCAACCCTAGTAAGAACGGACGCGAAGATGGGCAGGTCCTGCCCTCCCAGCAAACGGCCGGTGACCGCCAGACATTTAGGTGGCAAAACCGGCAAGGGCTTCCCTGAATACGGTGGCAAGTCGTGATTTTTCTCGCCATATTGCTGATGAACCTGTTGCTCGTAATTGTTCTCTACGGGCTTACATGGTCGTTCTATCACTTCATGCAGCGGGTAGAGTATCCGGAAATCGCCGAGAAGGATCTGCCCTTCGTTTCGGTATTGGTGCCGGCTCGTAATGAAGAGACCAAGATCGGACGCTGTCTGGAATCGCTGCTCGTGCAGAGATATCCGAACTACGAGATCGTCGTCATCGACGACCGTTCAACCGACCGCACCGGTGAGATCATTCAAGAGTATGCCGATCGCGACAAACGCATCAAATTTGTGCACGGCAAAGATGCCCCCGACGGCTGGATCGGCAAGTGCAACGCCCTGGCCCATGCAGTCGGCTACGCATCGGGCGATTGGTACATCTTCACCGATGCAGACACCAGCCACACGCCGACTTCCATCAAAGATTCGGTCTCTTATTCCACTTCCATCAAAGCGGACTTAGTCTCTTTCGTGCCGCTGCAAGAGCTGGGCAGCTTCTGGGAGAAGCTGATCATGCAGGTGTTGCTCGGTTCGTTTGTGCTCGGAGATCCATTTCACAGTGTCAACGATCCCAAAGCAGAACGCGCATACGCCTACGGTCAATACATTATTTGTCGACGCAGCACCTACAACAAGATCGGCGGGCACCAGAGCGTGCGCGACGAAATCGTCGAAGACCATGCTATCGCGCGAGTATTCAAAGAGAAGGGCTACAAAATCGCCGTCGCTGATGGCAAGCCGCTCTATTCGGTGCGTATGTACACCAACTTGGAGAGCCTTTGGCAGGGATGGACGAAAAATCTCTACTCGCTCATCGACAGCCGCATCGTCAATCTGTTGTGCATCGTCTTCATGATCAATATGGCCACGCTCACACCCTACCTCGAAACAGTGGCAGTGGGCGCCATGTGGCTCTCGCCCGAGTCCTATCCGTATATCAATCTCGCTACCGCAGTCGTAGCCCTCGAGAATTTGATGTTGATTTTCTGGTTTAACACAATCAAGTACCACTACGAAGGTATTCGCTGGTGGCATTTTTTCTGGGTTCCGTTCGGCGCTCTTGCCGTGACCGTGCTCGATTTCCATGCCGCCTACATGGTTCTGAGCGGCAGCCAGGTCAACTGGAAAGGAAGACGTTATACTGTGAATACTTCGAAAACTATTCAGCCGATGGTCAACGCGGCCCTGGACCCCGCTCTGGACGCAGCAGCCCTTGATGGCACGGATTAAAACCAGAACCGTCTTCCTGCTACAAACTGCGGCAGTTGCCGCCCTCTTGCTTGCACCGGTCATCGCAGCCGCCGCTGACTCGACGGAAAAAGCGGCGTACGGAGGGTCGACGCTCTCACCTGATAAGGACGCTGCCGGAGATTCGCTCTGGTCACGGTATAACTACGCAGGGCTGCGAGCGCTCAACAAAGCTGATTACAAACGAGCCGAATTCGACTTCAACCTGGCTCTTATTGAAGCGCAGAAATCCGGCAAGGAAGACGTTCCACTCGCTGCCACCTTGAATAACATCGCAGAGTTGAGACGCTATCAGGGGCAGTACAAGGAGGCGGAAAAACTGTACAAACAGGCGCTCGCGATCAAAGAGCGCCTGCTGGGAGAAGAGTCTCTTGCAGCCGCCAACTCCATGAACAATCTGGCAGTCCTGTACACGACGATGGCTAACTATCCGGAAGCAGAAAAGTTCTACAAGCGATCGATCGCAATTCGCGAAAAGGTGCTCGGCAAGGACGATTTAAACATCGCCAGCAGCCTGGTCAACATGGGCGCGTTCTATGATGACGAGCACAAATATGCCGAGGCAGAAACCTGCTATAAGCGGGCGCTCAAGATCAGAGAGAGCGCCCTCGGCTCGAGCAGCTCCGAAACCGCTTATGTCCTGCACGATCTGGGCGTTCTGGCCCTGCACCAGGAGAAGTTGGATGAGGCAGAGGATTACCTGAAGCGTGCATTGGCTATCGACGAACATGCACTCGGTTTGGATCATCCGCAGACTGCTACCATTCAATCAGCGCTGGGATCCTGCTATCTAGCGGAAAACAAAGTGGAGCAGGCAGACTCCCTTTTGCACAAAGCGCTGCTCACACATCAACGAGCGCTATCCTTCGAACATCCGGAGGTGGCCTGCGACCTGTTCAACATCGGCTTGGTGAGCGAGAAAAGAGGCAAGTACAAAGACGCCGAACGAATGTTCAAGAGCTCGATGACTATCCGCAAAAAGCTGCTCGGCCCAAAACACCCGGAGACAGTGGCCGCCTGCGACGCTTATAACAGAGTGCTAAAACTCTCAGCCAAAGAGTCGGGGCAGAAAGAATCGTCTGCACATCCCGACTAGAATCTACAGCACTATATGTGGTGTGGCCGCCACATCCGAGCGCACAGCGGCCGAGTAGTGTCCAGCCCCCATGGCGTGCTGGCTCATGAACTTGAAGAGATCCGGAATGATGAAGGCCGCCGTAAGCACGAGCGCCATCTTCGCCAATGGTGGCGCAGCCAGGTGGGGAGAGACGAAAAACTGCTTCACGACGCGCACGGCGGTGACGCCGGCCGTAGCGAGACAGAGCATGCTGGACCCTACGGCCAGTATGTTGACCAGCTTGTACATCTCGTACGAGCAAATCCAGTGGATATGGGGCGTATAGCCCTGGCTTTCCAGGTAAAGCGCGATTATAAGGATGGAAAGAGTGCCAAGCATGCAGCCGAAGAGATATATTCGAGCAATAGCGCTTGCCATGACGATGCCCCGCCTCACGCCCATGTCAAACAGCACCGGAAAGGTGCGTTGATATTTCACTGCGACCACGTACTTTGCAATTCTACGTGCCAGGACGCGATTGCATAATGATCTGTTCCTAATTGAATCCATTGTCAAGTTTTTCGAGCCCAGGCACACGGGGAAAAACCCGAAGGCATCTCCAGCGATTTGCCGGAAATGGCGACCTTCTCCTTGGCTGCCAAATCCCGCCTATTTCACCTCTATCAGCTCTCCGCCAACACTAGCAACCGATGGCGACACTTGGCAAGGCGCTCCAGTGCTCGATTTACCGGAGTTACCTCCGATTTGACACGGTTGCGATCAGATGTGTAACCTGACACTAGTCGATATCCGCAAGGTTAAGAGCCGTTCGAGGAGCGCAATCGCATGTCCGGGCAAGAGTCGAAAGGTCCCAGCGTCGCTGAGCTTCAGCGCTTCATAAGAGAAAAGACTAATCTGGAATTTGTTCTTAGCAATGGCGAAAAAATATCGGGCAAACTGCGGTGGTTCGATGAGCACTGTTTTTCGCTGCAGCTGGAAAACGGCACTATCACTCTATTGCGGACTGGTGTCATCGGTTATAGAGCGATCGTCTAGAGGGCAAACATCGTTCAGTTAACTGGCATCCGCTTCTTTATCACTGCTGAACAAACTCAGCCCCAACATATCAAGACGCCGTCAGCATGCTAAACTTAAACTTTGGTTAGAATGCTTCGTTCGACTCTACTCGCAGGACTAAAAGCTTGTTCAAAGGATTTTTCCGACAGGAGATCGGCATCGATCTCGGTACTGCCAACACTTTGATCTACGTCAGCAATCAGGGGGGCGTGGTACTGCGTGAGCCATCCGTGGTGGCAATTGATGAGCAGAACAACGTCTTGGCGGTTGGTGAGGAAGCCCGAGCAATGCTGGGACGCACACCGCAAGGAGTGAAAGCCACAAGGCCGCTGCGTGACGGAGTGATCGCAGACTTCAAGTACGCGGAGATCATGCTCAAGTCATTCATCGATCGCGTCAAACAAGGCGGCACCTTCATGTCGCCCCATATGGCGATCGGCATTCCATCAGGGATCACTTCGGTGGAGAAAAATGCCATTAGAGAAGCGGCGGTTCGCGCCAAAGCTGCCATGATTTATCTGCCTGAAGAGCCGATGGCAGCAGCGATCGGTTCTTCACTGCCAGTGGCGGAGCCGACCGGATCGATGATTGTCGATATTGGTGGCGGCACTACAGAAGTCGCTGTTATCAGCTTATCCGGCATCGTCGTCAACGAGTCGATCCGCATCGCCGGCGACGAGCTCAACGACTCAATCGTTCAATATTTGAAGAAAGTGCACAGCCTCGCCATCGGCGAACGCACGGCAGAGGAGATCAAGTTCCGCCTGGGTTCGGCTTATAAGTGCGCCGAGAACGACAAGTACGACGTGCGCGGGCTCAACTTAATAAATGGATTGCCTCGCACCGTCACCGTCAGTCGCGGTGAAGTTAGAGAAGCTCTAGCTGAGCCGCTTTCACAAATCGTCGAAGCCGTTCGCCGCACGCTGGAGCGGACACCGCCCGAGTTGGCTGCCGACATATTCAACCGGGGCATCGTGCTCACGGGCGGCGGTGCTTTGTTGCAAGGGCTGGACGAACTGATCTCCAACGAGACGGAGGTGCCCGTCTTTATTGCCGACGATCCACTCTCGTGCGTAGCCATCGGCACCGGAAAAATGCTGAGCGAGCCAATATACAGACGCGTTCTGGATCAGTGCGCCCAGAACTAGGAGATCGTCGTGAACTCCTCCGGCCAACGCAATCTGCCCTTCAATCCCGAAGCAGCTGCCGAGTTTATCTTCCTGTTGATGGTGATCTGGCTCATGGCGGGACCGGTGAGCGGCGTCGTACTCAACGTGCAAGCCTGGTTTTCTTCCGTCTTCGCCAAGGGAGCGACCCAGGTGGAGTCGACGAAAAATCTCGCCAATCAGGTGCTCGACGCGTCTAAGCGGATCAAACAGCTGGAAGCCCGGCTGGCCAAAACACAGCTGGAGCTCGTGACGTTGCAACAACAGACGCGTGAGAGCAATCGTCTGCGCGCGCTTCTCGGGCTGAAGGATAAGAAGGAGCCGCAAGCGATTGCCGCCGAGATCATCGCGCGCGATCCGGACAACTGGTTCGAGCAAGCCGTTCTGGACAAAGGCAAAGATGACGGGGTTAAAGTGAGCGCCGGTGTGATCACCGCTGATGGCGTCGTCGGCCAAGTCGTGAAAGTGGACGACCATGCTTCAGTGGTACGCCTGCTCACAGACCCGGATGAAAAAATCGGCGTCATGATGCAGCACACCGGCATAACCGGTATTCTCTCGGGCAAGTACGACAAGCCCGCCCGCATTGATTATGTGCCGGTCGGCACCAACGTAGATATTGGCGACAAAGTGCTGTGCCTGGCAAAAGGAACCATCTTTCCGAAAAACCATCCGGTCGGCGTTGTCACTCAGGTTAACCGCGAGAACAACGGCGCCGCGCTTTCCATAGACGTAAAACTTTCGGAAAATTGCTACGATCTGAGCGAAGTACTGATCTTGCCGCCTCAAGAATAATAAGATGGGACCTTAGGAGGGCGGGTATGGCAGTCGTCTCGATGAGAGCTCACAGAAGGATCTCGATGATCGGCTTAGCCGGTCTGGTTCTCTGCTTTGCCTGGCTGCTGCAGCTGATCGTACTCAGCTTGATTCCGGTAGGAACCGTACTGTGCAGCGTGCCGTTGATGATGACAATCGTCTGGGGCTCGGTCTTCGGCTCGCCCATTCACATGCCGCGTGCTGAGGAGCTCAGGCATGTTTCGCTCGGTCAGGTGGTGGCGATTCAGATTCTCTCCGGCTCTTTGAGCGGCGCTCTGGTGGGCGCCTTTTTCGGTGCGCTCTATGCCGCGCTTCTGCCGGTGTTTCCTTTCTGTTATCCATTGATCGGCTGGATCGCAGGCTACTTCCCACTGCGCAGCATCAACCAGGGAATTCTGTTGATTGTTCCACTGGTTCTGCTTCTGACAGTGCTGGCCGAATCTTTGATGGCCGGTCAACTATATATACTGCACCGCCCGGATGTTTTCTCGCATCTGGCACAAGTCGCTATCCCGGAAGCGATCGCCAACGCATTGATCGCTCCCTTCGTCTTCTACCCGATGCGCACTTGGTATGAATTCACCAAAGCGCCGGCGCGGGAGGGGGGGCAATGACGACGACGACGCTAAATTCGCAGCCGGGAACACCACTGCCAAAGATGTTCGTGCTGGGGTTCGTCGTAATTGCAGCCGTGGCAGTTTTGATTTTGCGTCTTACCTGGTTGCAACTTTTGCAATATAGATATTACAAAGCGCAAGCGGTGGAAAATTCTACCCGCGTCACCTTCCTGCGCGCCCCGCGCGGCACCATCTACGATCGTCACGGCAACCTTCTTGCTACAAACAAGCAATCGCTCTCCATGATCGCTATTCCGATGCAGATCGATCATGTGCAGGATCTGGCTAACAAACTTTCAACCATTATTGATGTGCCGGCGGCAAAACTTCTCGCCACCCTGCTCAAGGCGAAAGTAAGCCATTCGGTTTTGCCAGTGGTAATCGAGCGCGATCTTGACGTAGACACCGTGGCCAAGTTTTACGAGCAACAGCTCGATCTGCCTGGCATCGATATTCTCCCCGACATAAGCAGAAGTTATACGCAAGGTGAACTGACCGCGCACGCTCTCGGTTATTGCGGTCAGATCACGCAGGGGCAGCTGGAGCTGCGCCCCGACAGACGTATGGGAGATGTCGTAGGGCAGGACGGCATTGAGCGGCTTTATGACGATCAGTTGCGCGGCATTGATGGCGAGCAGAGAGTGCGTGTGAACGCGTTGGGTCAGGCCCTTAACAGAGAAACAGCTAAGCCCGTGGTGACGAAAGAAGTGACCGCCGGACAACCAGTTGTCACTTCCCTGGATCTCGACTTGCAGCGCGCTGCGTATGAGGGGCTGGGCAACCGCTCCGGCGCGGTCGTAGCGGTAGATCCGCAAACCGGCGAAGTGCTGGCAATGGTGTCACGTCCGAGCTTCGACCCTAACGACTTTACGCGCAAAATCACGCCAGCCGTCTGGAAAAAATTGAACGCCCCCAACCATCCCCTATTCAACCGAGCATTGTCAGGGTTTCCTCCCGGTTCAACCTGGAAGGCGATCACGCTTTTGGCGGCCCTGGAAAATAAGGTGGTCAAACCAGATACGAAAATCCACGTGTCAGGTGGTGTGTCCCTGGGCAATTTCTTCTTCCATGATTGGACGGCAGCCACCGGTTTGTACGACCTGGTCAAATGTTTAGCGTGGTCGAGAGACTCCGCCTTCTACCAGATGGCGTTGCATATGACGCCGGAAATGATGCGCGAAGTCGGTATCAAATTCGGTGCCGGCAGACCGACCGGAGTGGAGCTGCGCCATGAAGGAATGGGACTGGTGCCGGACTCAAAGTGGAAGGAGCGTGTATATCACGAGAAATGGTACCCCGGTAATACGTTGCATATGTCTATCGGACAGACTTACGTGCAGGTGACACCGACGCAGATGGCGCGTATGTACGCGGGTATCGGCATGCGCGGACGAGTGCCGGATCTGCACTTCGTCATCAAGATTGGCGATCGCCAGATACCGCCGCCCAAACCCGAGCACTGGAAGTTTCATAAAGAGTACATGGACGTCGTCCTTGCCGGTCTGAAAGCGGTGGTGGCAAGCGGCACCGGGGGCGCCACCAAGTTGGGCAATGTAGAAGTCTCAGGCAAGACCGGATCGGCTGAAGCCCCGCCGGAAGGCTCCAAAACACATGCCTGGTTCGCCTGCTATGCGCCGTCCGATAACCCGCGCATCGCCATCTGTTGTTTCGTCGAACACGGTGGTCACGGCGGTTCGGCAGCGGCACCAATTGCTAAAGGTATTTTAGAAAAATTTTTCGCCCTCGAACCAGCGAAAACACCGGACGGAAAAGCGACCAACAGACAAAAACCGGGCAAACTAACCAAGCAAACGAAGAAGAAAAAGCGCGCCTGATTCAATTATATGCGTTTGTGAGAGCATTCACATATGCACCAAATATAGCACCACGCCCCGCCTAGACAATATGCATGAGAATGGCGATAATGTGGTGGGTGTTTAGGTTTGAGGGATTTGAATGGACGTACCTGAAGCTGCTGCATCGATTCCACTGGCAAACGCCACGTCACTCGAAGTTTTGAAAAATCTTTTCGAAGGCGAGTCGCTGACGGAAGAGACCGTTGCCACTGAAGCAACCGACAAAGACGTGCTGGCAGCCGTTGAGCAAAAACTCGTCGAACCGGTCCTCACTGTCGTGGAATCAGCGAAGGCTGAATATCATGCTTCCGCCGCCATCACAGCCGAATTGACAGCAACGCCCGCATCGACAGCAACAGCCGGAGTGTCCAGAGGCGATCTGGTCAACGTGCTCGAAAGTTTCGTCAACTTGATCAAGAACAGTCCGGAAGAGAAGGAAGAGAAAAATTACGCGTTGCAAAACACGCTCTCTTTCGACCCGATGCAGACGCCTCCTCAAAAGGTGACGTTGCACGTCGACGACAAAACGACCGAAGTAGAAGAACTCCGGTGTCTGCTCGTAGAAGCACAAGAAACCATCATTCGCCTGCTTACCGATCGCGTCGAGGATCGCGCCCGAATTTCGCGTCTGGAGACAGAGCTCAAACTGTTGCCGGATCTGCAAACCCAAGCTGATCGCGCACTGGCAGTAGCAATGAACACGGAAGATTTCCGCAAAGAGTTGACTAAGGTCAAGTTCGAGCTCGAACGTGTGCGCCTGGCCAAAGTGCGCAAAGAAGTAGATCCCAATCCGCGTTCATTCTGGCGCGGCATGCGGGGCTGGCTGTTTAAAACTAACAAAATCTAGCTGAGGTTCCAGCCAGTTGGACAATCTCCTGATTCGGTCAGGCGTGCTAGGCTGTAGTTGATTCAACTCCAACGTGACGTGATGCGACTCGATAAAGAAGACCTGTTTTGGGTAGGAAATGTAGTCGGGCTCATAGTTCTCTTGGTGGCTATCGCCATTCTCGCGCCTCAGAAAGAACGTGAGCGCCAGGAGTATTTGGCCAAGCAGAAGCTGGCGGCAACGAAGGTGAGTCCCACAGCGACGACGGCTACAACTACTTCAACCAGTGCAGCCGCTCCCAGCAAGGAAGCAAACGACAGAGTTGTGACTGCGATCAGGAGTATAAAAATGGGAGCCGTAGTTGGTTCGGATGATGTTGCGTTGAAACCGCTCAAGAATGATCAGACGAAATCAAAGGCGTTGGCGGACCTGAGCAAAGCTGTAGGCAAAAAAGCGCTCCACGAGATAGAGCCCGGCGACGTACTTACCGACAGCGACCTTCAACCAGCGTCCGGCACCAAATAGAGATAAGGATACTAATTAACGGAAGGCGTAGTAATCATTCGTCTCGCTCGAATTGATCTGCGTTTCAGCAGTCCAATAACGAACGTTTTTATGAAACTGTATCTGCACTTCCTCGTCGTGGCGAAGCTCACTGCTAGTGATAATTGCTTTGCCGCATTCGTGGCAGCAAGGCGCATCGGTCGATTTCTTTTTGCTGGCGCGGACGATATGACCACCTTTTCGCATGCACACTTCTTCACGTGTGGGCGCAATCGCCATGCTGGAAAAACAATCGACCGTCGAGCGCAAACATTCGAACAGGCGGATGATTTGCATCTTCATGTTCGGAGTGGCGGCGGTTGAAGATTTGAGTGCCACCAGATCTTGCTTAGTAATGCCGAAGCTGCCGGGATAAAATTGCTGTTGAGCTTGCTGTTGCATGGCTGAAACATCCCCTGGTAAGAAGTGCAAACGCTCTGTGTGATGCGGATGTGTGCATCCTACGAAAGAGCGTGTGAAAAAGTCGTGCAGGATTATTCGCCTAACACTACCGATCAATCCTGTTGGCCTACCGGTTCATTAACTATCAAAGTTCTCATGTTACACCGACTTTCAGCGCTCATTTGCTGTCAAGCTTGCGCTTGCCGGCGCAAAACGGACAGCCGCTGTTGCCTAGTTTGTGGCGGCGCACGACATTTGCTACCGGCGCTTGCCACACATGCTCTTCATTTTTGAGACATCGCCACCAGACAGTCTGCCGGCTGCCGAATGTAACCTGCGATGGTTGTAGAGGCAGATTTTTTTGCGGATGCCACTGTTTGACCAGAGCCGGATACCTGGTCAGTAGACTGAGAGTGCCACCCTTCTTACCAGTGCAGGCCGGGCATCTGGTCACTCCGTTATCCCAGGCGGCTACAACCATGCGCACCGAATCTTTCCATACGTGGTCGCCTGATTTAAAACAGCGCCACCAGACCTTCTCCGTGCTCTCGACAGTGACCTCGGATGGGTCCAGAGGACGATTCCTGGTGGGATGCCACAGTCTGGCCACTCCCGGTTTTACGGTTATGAGGCTGTTCGCCTCCATGTGGCACAGAGGACAATCCGCGCCGTCAATTGTGCGCGCTGACACCATGGCGTACCAGACATGTTCTTTATTTTTCTTGCACTGCCACCAGATGAACTCGTCGCTGTCATATGAGACATCGGAAGGCCGGAGCTTGCGGTTTTTTTTCGGCAGCTCCTCAGGCGGAAGCTGCAGGCGCTGACGCTTGTACCAGCTGCCTTTGTCTGACGAGGTCCAGAGCATTCTATTCTGGCTCGGGTGCCATTCCGCTGCAATCTCTGGGTTGTGGGCAGACAGCCGATTTGCGTCAGTGAGGAGAGACCCTCTCGTGGCACAAAAGGGACAACCAAAACCATAGGTCGTTCTCTTCTTAATTGCTTGACACCAGTCGTGACTGCGTACCCGGCTGCACTGCCACCATACTTTCTTGTTTGAGCCGCAGGTAACTTCCGTAGGCAGGTGTCCGCCATTCTTCTTAGGATGCCACTCCCAGGCAATATCAGGGCGCAATGAGGCGAGCGAGTTGGTTGAATCAACGGCGCGTCCCGCACAAAATGGACAGCCTTGCCCGGAGCTGCGCGCCGCCACGCGGGCCTGCCATTCGTGCTTGGCGTTCGCTTGGCACACCCACCATACGATCTTTGCCGAACCATAACTGATTGCTGCCGGCGATAGCTCGCCATTCTTTGTCGGATGCCACTGCTGCGCGAGATCCGGATGGAGATCCGACAGCGATGAACGCTTGTGCAGTGTTTCCTTTGGTTTCACGTGATTTATCTGCTCGTTCTCTTCCGCATTTCGAGCTGAGGAGGCGCTCTCGTCGTCAGGGAATCGTCGAACCTTCATATCTCGGTCACAGTCCGGATAATTGCTGGAGTTTCGCTTGTCGATCGGCGCCATACCGTGGCTATCTCCATAGAAAAATCAATGGAAAAACGTGTGCGCTTTTGCGGCAGCAAAGCGCACGAACTGCTGTAGCGACGTCGTCCCGGAGCTCAGTCTGCGGAGGCTCGGGAGTACGGCATCAATGCCGACGAAACCATTATGACACAAATTTCAGAAATGAAAAGTGGAGGGTAGGTCAGTAATTTCCTCGGGCCACGGCTTGATCTGACGAAGCGTTCGGATATATTCTTTCAGAGCCTCAATGTCTATTCCGTCAGCAATTGTGTAAAGCTCCACGATTTTTTTTCCTTCCTCTCGCTTACGTGCAACGCCTATGAGCTCGTACTGGTCAGTTGTTCCGATCCGCCCGTAGACGCACCAACCTTTGTCCTTTTTATGGAGCGTCAAATATTTCCGGTGTTGGGACGAGGACATAATTTCCTATGTGTGCGATCAGCACGCCGTGACTACGTAGCAACGCAACAGTAACCTTTCTTTTGCTGATTCTGTTCACCACCGATAGCTCTTTTTGCAGCACGTCAACGTGCTTATGCCCGTAACACCGAGGCCCGGTAACGGATCAGGCGTTTCCATTAGCAACTCCTTATAGTGATTCGCAGGCGTCATGATTTTTGGCTCCGATCTCTGCTGGTAATTAGTGTCTGAGTGATCAGATGGGTGGTTCGGTCCTGCCGTGACCGTACTCCTCAGGGCCCGGCACAACTGCCGCTCGCTTTAATGGTGCTCACTGATTCGAAAGTCCTTTTGCATGAGCGGGCAATCGTGTACACGCGGACGGATTTCGTGGCCGGAGGGACCGTCGCCTATCTGGGGCTCTACGCATCGTCGTTTGGAGTGATGATTGACCAATGGTCAGAAGGACGCCGCTCTAGCATTCCTGGCAGCCTGGCAAGTGACTGCGGTTGGGTTCTCTCTGGCACCACTTCTGGTGCCCCCTCGCGCAATCCGCTCTGGCAGCCAGTCGCCACTTGACGAAATGGCATCTGATATGCATAATGAATGTATGCATCGTTTGCGACTTTGACGTGAAGCGGCGACACGAACGGCAAATAAGAAACCGAACGCCCATCACAGCCAGAGTTACCGACATAGCGTACAGGAAACCCGATCACTAAAAAACGCTGCCTGGCGGAAGTCCGGCAGTTCAGACAGTTGTGCGGCAGCTTATCTTGCTGCGCTGGCAAACGCCCCCAGTTCTGGCAGCGCGCGGCTGCCGCACACTCTTAAATCAAGGCACTAATATGCCACCAGCCGAACTCGCTCTCTAGCGCTCGTTGCTACGAGGCTTATAAGACTTGATCGAAAGGAGGATAGGAATGCGTCTAAAGCGTCTCTTCACAATAAATACCACATAACTGCGGCGCCTGCCGCAGTCACGTACTCTACAAAATCATGCCTAAACTCAAGATATTTAAATCAACGCCAATCGAACAGACCCTGCGGAATCGCATTCGCAAGGGCTCGGTGGCAGAGCGATTTCCCCAGCTCGTAAAGGAATGGCACCACGCAAACTTTTTTGCACCAGAATTGTTTGGGGCATTTAGCGGTGAGAGAGTTGCATGGACATGCCAGCTTGGACACGTCTACCTCAGATCAGTCGCGCGCACAACGCAATCAGCATTGAGACACAGGTCTGAGGCGGAGGTCGCTCTGCCAAATTGTCCGGTCTGCTGCAAACGCATTCCTTTGTATACCGACAGTTTGGAGGGAAAGTACCCCAGTATCGCTGCAGAATGGCACGAGTTTCTAAACGGTTCAAAATTGCCTCGAGAGGTTTTTACGGACAGCAATGCTCAGTCCTTTTGGCGGTGCTCAAAATGTCAGCATACCTATGCAATGCCGGTGAAGTGGCGAACCCTCCCGGCAAATTCGCAAGGCTGCCCTAAGTGCAGCGTCGAACCGAAAATCACCGATTCAGAAGCCGTTGCCCTGAGCAGGACCTTCCAACTTGCGTCCGTAAATCATGGGTTTGAGCTTGAATCGCTCCCCCTATCATGGCTGGTCTTTTGGATCTGCATTGCAAAACATCATCTGATCTATGAGTCGGTCGAGCACCTCGAACTGCTCTCATGGCGCTGCGCATTGTGCGAAAGCGAGCGTACCAAGAGATATCTATCTGAATATCCTGATTTGTCCCAACAGCTTCTCTCAGTGGAAGGAGGTTGCATTAGTCCAAGTTCGCTTCCGGCAGGCAGCCAAAAAATGGGGCTATGGCAGTGCCGTAAAATCGCCGAGCACGTTTGGTCAGCAACCATTGCTAATCGAGCTTTGCACTGCGCAGGCTGTCCTTTTTGCGCAAATCGAGCGGTCTGCAAAGAGAACTCGCTTGCCAATTTTCCCGAGCTTATCAAAGAATTGCACCCATCTAAAAACGGTCACCTGAAGGCGTCCGAGATTATCAGCTCCTCAAGGCAACTAGTTTGGTGGAAGTGCACATTGTGCGCCCATGAATGGGAGCGGGCCGTGTATTTGCGAACCCAAAGAAGTAGCAAGTGTCCCAGGTGCAAACATAAAGCCATAAAAGCACGTCAAATCATCATCGACGCTATTTTAAACGATCGTGTAAACGGAAATAGGAGAGCTATGACAGGATAAACAGTAATCGAACAGACAACAAACGGAGCAGAGTCAGTGATGACGCTGCCAAACTCCCGTTGCTGCTGACCTCAAACATGTGACCCTGTGTACAAGCGGACGAATCGCAAAACAACCAAATCCTGACGGACTAAATTATGAGCACTATAGCTACATTCATTAAACAAATAGATTTTCTGCGTCCCTTGAAGCGGCCCCTCCGAAGCGCGGGTCATGCACCACCCCGCGCTGACGGGGGAGGAGGTGAGAGGCAGCGAACCCCGGTCTTTGTACAAGTTGACGCCATCGAACGCCCCCTTCACTGGGGGCGTCGCTATAACGTCCAACAGTTTTCTTGGGGAATGTGCCAGGATGCGTGCGGCATAAGCGGGAAGTATTTTTTGCGAACGTTTATGCTACCGCTCCTGGTCGCAATTTTGCTTGTGCAACTCTTTGCTCCACCGGCGGTGGCTCAGGCCGTCAGTTGGACGAATGTGGACGTGGGCAACGGCACGACAGGCTCCTTTACATACACCGCCGGCACTCCACCAAGCTACAACGTCAGTGGATCAAACACCGGTCTTTACGGCAACGCCGATTGGTTCGGATTTACCAATGTGCCGACATGCGGCAACATCGAGATCGAAGCGCAGCTTGTCAGCGAAAGTTCAGCAAACAACGGAGCGTTCGCCGGTCTGGCGATTCGCGACAGTTATGACATCAGCGCCGGTGAATCAGTAATCGGCGAGAGCGTGGGCGGAAATCTGATTTTTACCGGGCGTGCCAACGGCGCCAGTCAGACCCTAACAACAGGACCAGCTACGGCGTTTCCAATTTATGTCAAGTTGGCTAAGGCGGGCAACACGATCACCGGCTCATACTCATCTGATGGTGAGTCCTGGACCGTACTAGGAACTTATACATCATCGTCACCACCGGTGATGCCCAATCAATATTATGTCGGCATGGTGGCAAGCAGCACGGACAACAGCCTTAACACCGCCGTCTTCAAATATCTGACTTACTCCACTAGCGTGCCTCAAACAGGCTCGAATCTTCTGCTCTGGTTGCGCAGCGATAATGGCATCACTTCTTCGTCCGGCAAAGTAAGCTCGTGGGCTGACTCTTCTGGAAATTCGAATACAGCTACGCAATCGACGGGAACGCTTCAACCATCACTGACGACCGGCGCTTTAAACAGTGGAGTCCTGCCGGCTGTGACTTTCAGTGGCAGTACTTATCTGGGACTTCCGACCGATTTCGCCAACATGACTGCAGGCGGATCGATCTTCATTGTCTTGTCACCAAGCAGTGCAACCGCAACGGGCGATCAGATTGCCGTCGGCAATGCATCCAATGCAAATGCATTCTTCTCTCAGACTGTTGGAAAGAACGCGAGCTTGTACGCATACAACGCATCCACTAGTAGTTCGGTCTCGACGACAACGACTCCATTGACAGTCGGTTCGTATCAATTACTCGAAGAGGTATTTACTCCGGGCACCACCCACGGTACCGGCACGATTTATCTGAATGGCACCCAAGAGGCAACCCTTAGCACGTTAGTGTCGACACTGACGAACGTCAGCAGGACCAGTAATTGCGTCGGAGCCGGAGTCGGTGCCGCCAATCCATTTTCCGGCGGCATAGCCGAGATACTTTTATTCAACGCGCCAGTCACTTCGTCCCAGAGAGCTGCGCTCGAGTCGTACTTCCTTTCTAAATTTGGTATTGGCAATACTCCAACGCTAGATGCGCCGACATTTTCACCCAGCCCTGGTGTGTTTGCTCCGGGACAAGGCGTGTCCATCACACAAGACCAAAATGCCACTTGCTTTTTCACGACAAATGGAACGACACCAACCAACTCCTCGCAGTTTAGCAATCTGCTGCCGATTACGCTCAACGAAACGCCAGTGACCATCAAGACAATCGCTGAGGAGCCATTCTTCAATAACAGCTCCGTAGTCACCGGGACGTTTCAAACTGAGACCAACTCGGCAGCGTTTACTCGCAGCGGGTTGATTCTGTGGCTTCGCGGAGACAACTCGGTCACTACCAGCGGTAGCAACGTAACCGCCTGGGGAGACGTATCCGGCTCGAACAATAATGCATCCGGAGTCGCATCACATTATCCGACCATTGTAACGAATGCAATTAACGGACGGTCGGCAGTATCGTTTGCTTCTGGTTCATCACAATACCTGCAACTACCGACTATCTCCAATCTTGGCGGCAGCGGCGCATCTGTGTTTGCGGTCGTCAAGCCAGCATCTGTGACTGCCGGTGCGCGAGTGTTAGACATGGGCAACGGCTCCGCCAGCGACAACCTGGAGCTGCAATTAACAAGCAGCACCGGAGCTGGCTTATATGTTCTAAATGCGGGAACTTCTAGCAACGTGACAGGAACGAGCGCTTTGACGTTAAACAACTGGCAGTTGCTCGAAGGGATAGACACCAGCAGCAGCAGCGCAACGTTGTATACGAATGGCGTGCAACAACAGACGAACCCGTCGATGCAAAATCTGCAAAGCGTCTCGCGCGCCGACAACTTTGTCGGACAGGGCTCCGGCACCGGCAATTACTTCAATGGGCAGCTAGCGGAGCTGCTGGTCTACAACCGCAACCTGAGCGCGAGTGAACAAGCTGCAGTCGAAGGCTATCTCGAAAACAAATATTTCCTCATCAACGTAAATACAACGCCGGCACCAACAATCAGCGTATCAGCAGGCACACTGACAGCCCCAACAACGGTGGCATTAGAAGGACCTGCGACGGCGCAAATCTTCTACACCGTAGATGGTACTACTCCAACCAGCTCATCACCCGCCTATACGGCACCTGTCCTTATCAACCAGTCAGAAACACTGAAAGCCATCTCAGTGATCAACGGCGTCTCGAGCAGCGTCTCGTCAGCGGCGTACACGCTTAACTCAACACAATTCCCTGCACCAGGCACCACTAGTACTCCCCTCCAGCTCAACTTGCAACTGCCGGGAGTTTCAATCCCGCAAAGCAGCAATCAGCACTAATCGGAACACAAGGTCATGAACAAGAGAATAAATATCATGGAAACCGCACTGCGCAACTATCGCATCACTCATATGCGAGTACTGTCGCTCATCATGTCGGCACTTCTTATGCTGACTACGATGCCTGCGCTGCCTGCGTATGCAGCGCCATCGCTGGTGGTGCCGCAGGGAGCAGGTCCGCCGAAATTAGGTGTCATGCCCGACCATGCGCATATTCGTGGCAGCGACCATAAGCCCGCACTGATCGTGCCTAAACTTTCGTTTTCAAGTCACCCCTCTGACTTGGAGATCTCAAACGCGCGTGCCTTCTCTGAACCGCTTGTTGCCATGACTGGCCCCCCTGTTGCAGGAGAGAACGAAGCACTCGCAACAGCTCTCGTCTCTTTTAAAAGCAAGAACAACTTGGAGGCGGTCTCTGATCTGACAAACTTTCTCAAGGCTTTTCCGAAATCGCGCTGGGCTCCTGCGGTGCAATTGAATCTCGCACAATTGAGATTCGAGACAGGATATTTAACGGATGCTCTGTCTATACTGAATTCCGCGTGGCAGAGTTCCAAGAATGAGCAAGCCCCTGGACCCCGCGCCATTGCAAATAGAAGTGCAGCCACTCTGATGCTGTTCGATGCTCGGCTAGGCTTTGTACCCGAGTTAAAACAACTCATTGCAGACACAAAAGATCGCGCATTTCTCGGCTCTGATGAGCTCATGGTAAAAGAATCCAAGCAAGGCTTGTGGAGGATGCAAAATACGCCTGAAGAGGGCTTTAAATGTGGTCCTTGCGCTATCGACACAATAGTGCGCTTTCTCACTCATAAGC
Organism: Planktothrix sp.; assembly: GCA_036703195.1. Classification (GTDB taxonomy): domain Bacteria; phylum Cyanobacteriota; class Vampirovibrionia; order Obscuribacterales; family Obscuribacteraceae; genus DATNPN01. The sequence goes on from DATNPN010000005.1 coordinate 790,442, forward strand.
CCGATCCGACCAACACGGCGAAAAACGCCAAATCGACATGCAACGGCACCAATCTCTCTCAAATTAATGGTTGGGCCAAACAAGCCGGACTCAATCTTCAGATGGCAAAGCGCTCACCAGGTGCACCATTGCCACTACCAGCGGTGATGCACTGGAGTATTGGGCACTTCGCAGCTGTCACCGACAAGGAGAACGGAAAGTATATCGCAAAAGACACGACCTTCGACTTCGCCGGTAGTATGGCTCTTAGTCCAACAGCTCTCGAGCAAGCCACCGATGGCTATTTCCTAATTCCCGCCGGCAAGTTACCATCCGGATGGCGCTCAGTCTCCGACCAGGAAGCACAAACCGTTTGGGGCAAGGGAGGGATCGGCGGACCAGATCCGTACCACAAACAACCCGAGGCGCCTGGCACCTGCTCGGTTGGTGGTGGTGGCGGCGGTCGTGGCATGGCAGGATCCCGCGCCTACTTGCTAAGTGCGACGCTCAATATCTGGGACGTCCCGTTAAGTTATCACCCGCCCATAGGCCCGCCAATCGATTTTCGCGCCAATTACAACCACCTCGAGTCGAGCCAACCGTCCACGTTTACCTTCGCAAACCTGGGCCCAGACTGGACTTTTGGATGGACATCTTACCTCTCCCTGGATGGACAAAACAACGCCTTTGTCAGACTGCGCACAGGCGGCGTCGAAGACTACTATATTTCCGCTGGCGTTTACGTAAATGATTTCGTCTCTTCAGCGCTTCTAGTGAACATGGGAGGCGGCGTCTTTCAGCGCCAACTTCCGGATGGCTCAATTGAAGTCTTCAGTCAGCCTGATGGCTCCGGCAATACATTTCTCACCCAGGTGATTGATCCGCAGGGTAATGCAGCCACGCTTTCATACGACGCCAATTTACGTATCACCTCGATCACGGATGCCATCAATCAGGTCAGCACCGTATCATATGTCTCAAACACTGTCGGCAGTTCGGGCTTCTACAAAGTCGCCAGCGTCTCCGATCCTTTCGGGCGCTCGTGCAGCTTCACATACGACTCAACCAATACCTTCCTGCTGTCGATTACTGACTCGATCGGTTTGGTGAGCAAATTCAATTACGATACCAGCTCCAGCTTCATCTCGGCAATGACCACACCCTATGGAACCACGGGCTTTAGCCAATTTATACCGAGCAAGGGCGGTTACAACGGACAAGGTCTGCGTTTCGCTTTTGCTGATGGCAGTTCTTCAATAATTGAAAACTTCTGGAACGGCGTCACTACATATTACTGGGACCGGGAGGCGATGGCTCAGTATCCGGCAGAGCAAGCAAATGCCGTTTATACGCATTGCAAAAGCTGGCAATTTCAGGAGGAGCAGCCCGCAATCGAGGGAACAGTCCCGGCGAGTTACAGCGACCCTCTCGAATCCACGACGACTTATTCCTATCAGGCAGACGTCTTCGGATTGCCAGGAAACTTGTCACCCAGTCGCGTCACTAAAAAACTCGGCAGTCAACCGGTTAACATCACTATCGGTGGGACAGCTACATCCGGCGACGTCGTTCGCATAATCGTCGAGCCAGCGTACCCTCTGAGCTCGGAAAATGTCAATTATACGGTCAGCGGCACCGACACGCCCACGACTATCGCCACCGGCGTTGCCAACGCTCTCAACACCGATCCGGTCTGCAACGAACTCGGCTTGCAAGCGGCAGCCAGCGGAACAAACGTATCCGTCAGCTGCAACAATGACACGGTCGAGTATTCATGGTACATCGGCGGCACCGGCACAGAGACAGTTAACATCGCGGCAGCTGTGCCTCAGTACGAAGAATTCACCGTCGGAGGGACGCCCACCACCGGGGACAACGTCGGCATTCAGTACACCGTTTTCAACAATTCCTATCAAAGTATAAGCTACACAGTTTTGGGCGGCGACACGCTCTCCAGCATAGCTGCCGGACTAGCGGCTGCAATAAATGCCAACACGACTCTGCAAGAGCCGTACAACGCCTTCACCGCCACATCGGTCGGGCCAGTACTCTACGTCACTTCGTTATGCGCCTGGATACCTCAGATTAACTACAACGGCGGCTCTACCGAAACGCTGACGTTTACGGCTAACACCAATGCGGCGAGTTTGCAATCCAACGCCAAATACAACTCCTTCGGATTGAAGACGCAATCAATCGACCCGATGTTGCGCACCTTCAATTATTCGTACGCGGCAAACAACATCGACCTCACTCAAGTGACCGAGACGCAGCGGTCAGATGACTTCCAAGTAGGAGCTTGGACGTACAACAGCCAGCACCGCCCGCTCACCTACACCGACGGCTCCGGACAGGTCACGACCTACTCCTACAACACCAGCGGCGAGCTGACCAAAATCGTCGACGCCGCCAGCAATACGACCACCCTGACGTACACCGGCACTTGCACCGCCACGATCGGTGGCACCATCACCGCCAGTAATACCGTCACCATAACCACCCACGACCCGGCGCTTGCGGGCGGTCAAAAATCAGATACATATACCGTCCTCGCTGGAGACACGACCACCACTATCGCGACCGGCTTGAAAAACTTGATCAATGCCGACACGAGCCTGCAAGCGATAGGTGTCAGCGCCACGTCATCCGGTGCGGTCGTGACAATGTCGTCGACCTCCACCAATGTCACCACTTACACGACTTCCACCAGCGGCGGTGCCACAGAAACGCTCACGCTCGGCGTCAACACTTTTGGTTACTTGACCCAAATCGACGGACCGCTCTCCGGGCACAACGATGTGACGACCTTCACGTGGGATACCGTCGGTAGACTGGCATCCGTTACGGATTCCGAGGGCTACACCGTTGAATACGGTTACGACAATGCCGACCGTCTGCTGCTCACAACCTACCCCGACTCGTCAACCGAGCAGATTATTTACGATCGGCTCGACGCTGTTCTGCGCAAAGATCGCATCGGCAGGTGGACTCAAGATGCATTCGACGTACTCGATCAGCTCGCCTATGAAACTGATCCTCTCGGACGAAAGACTCAGTATACCTGGTGCGTCTGCGGCTCTCTCGGGTCACTGACCGACCCGAACGGACACCAGACCACCTGGCAGCACGACCTGCTCGGACGTGTCGTCGGCAAGACCTATGCGGACGGGACGAGCGTCGCCTATGAATACGAGGCGGACACCAGCAGGCTGCACGAGAAGACTGATGCGCTGAATCAGAGCACCTTTTATTCTTACAGCCCGGACAACACACCGCTGCAAGTCAGCTATCGCAATGCCGTCAACTCAACCGGGTTCGTCACGTATGCCTGGGACCAATACTACCGGCGCTTGAGCAGCGTAGCAAAAAGCGACTGGGGCACCATCTCCTACACGTACAACGCGTATGACACTCCCCTGGGTGCCGCCATCACCGGCGGTGGCATGCTGCAGAAGGTGCACAACAATGTCATCGCCAATTCCGACGTCACATATACATATGACAACCTCGGAAGGACCACCAACCGCTCGATCAACGGCGCCAGCAACTCAGTCACCTGGACTTATGACGCTATGTCTCGCATCACGCAAGAGGCGAACGCGCTCGGCAACTTCGGCTACTCATACGTCGACGATGTCAGCGGCTCTTCGAAAGGAACGCTGCGTCTTTCATCCATCAGCTACCCGAACAGCCAGGTGACAAACTTCAGCTGGTATCCCACCGCTAAAGACGAGCGCTTGCAGCAGATCTCTAACCTGAGCACTTCCGGCAGCTCGCTCTCGCAGTTCAACTATGTCTACGACTCTGCCGGTCAGATCACGCAGTGGCAGCAGCAGCAAAATGGCGGCAATCTCTTCTACAATCTCGGCTACGATGCTGCCGGACAACTGACCTCTGCGCAAGCGGGTTCTGGCTCGCCTAACTCGCCCTTCGCTAAAGAGTACTACTACAATTACGACCCTGGCGCCAACAGGACCGGCGTGCAGCAAACCAGCCTGCAAACGTTGCGCATCGGTGGCACCAAAACTACCGGCAATACGCTCACTGTCACGGTCAAAGATCCAGCGCTTTCCGGTGGGCAGGAAGCCGTGACGTATACAGTTTTGAGTTCAGACACGCTCGCTACCATCGCGGCTGGAGTTGCCACAGCGATCAATGCCGACACTAACCTGCAAAGCCTCGGCGTTATCGCCAATGCTCACGGCACGAACACTTTCGTCAACATCCGCTCTGTATCCGCTAACAACACGACCTATTCGACATCGACTAGCGGCGGCGCTACCGAGACCATGACTTTCGGCATATTCCAAAACGGGACAGAAAGCGCGACCGTCGGCGGCACAAAAGCTACCGGCGATGTTTTG
>DATNPN010000009.1:0-26013 GCA_036703195.1 Planktothrix sp.
TCATTGGCGACAAAAAACCGTGAGAAATGTCGCTAATGATCTACATCTTGGCTACGTGTCGATCATTGGCGACAAAAAACCGTGAGAAATGTCGCTAATGATCTACACCTTGGCTACGTGTCGATCATTGGCGACAAAAAACCGTGAGAAATGTCGCTAATGATCGACATCTTGGCTACGTGTCGATCATTGGCGACAAAAAACCGTGAGAAATGTCGCTAATGATCTACATCTTGGCTACGTGTCGATCATTGGCGACAAAAAACCGTGAGAAATGTCGCTAATGATCTACACCTTGGCTACACGTCGATCATTGGCGACAAAAAACCGTGAGAAATGTCGCTAATGATCTACATCTTGGCTACGTGTGGTTCGGACGCCACAGAATTCGCCGAAAATTGTGGGTAATAGACCACACCTTGGCTACATGCCGTGAAATGAGTTCCAACGAAGCTGCTTTCCACCTTGGTTGCCCGGAGTTGAACGTCCAATTTGCCGCTTGACTATTTTGATGTCAGAGCTGAGGGAAGTGTGAAACCCCGCTTGGGATGGCGGTTGTCAACATGGTGGCGTTGGCGTGAATAGCCCAAAAATTGGCGCGAAATCAGTAGCGTCGAGACCCCAAAATGCCCCGCCAATCGTCGAATGGTTTCACCTCATCTCCTGAAACTCCCTTTATCTGGCTCTCTTTTTCCTGATTTTGCTTGTTCTTACCGTCTAGGTTCTTATCCGTAATTTCTTTTTCTTCTCTCTTTGGGTCTGTAACCAAAAGCTTCTTCCAACTCTCATTCCATCTTCGCCTCCAAAGCTACGCGTCAAGTCACGTCGATTTGAGCTACCTGCGAAGCGATGGAGAGTCGAGAGGTGTGCAATCCGCGAAGACATGATGTTTTCGTAGAGAGCCGCGCGATGAGAGTTTTGTTCAGACACTGACGTTAAATCAGCTCTCTCTGTCACCGCATGCGGTGGCAAAAACTAAACGATGGTGTGAATTATGTCTAAGAACACCGGACCCGTTTTCGACCAACGGGCCATATCTTTACGCCTTACAGCTACCTGGCTGCAGACGGCGTTTGGCATCGGACTGATGGGAGCCCTCGTAGCGCTTGCGCTGCATGTGTGTGGCGTCCATTGGGGATTCGGCGTTGCGATTCTGTCGCTGTTCGCCATCCTCCCGATTGTTAGCTGGTGGTTTAGCGCTCCTCTGATTAAGAGGCTGACGCGCTGTGCCCCGCCCGACCCGACGGACCCCGAGCACATGCGGCTCGTGCGTGTCGTCGACAAGCTTTATCCCAAGACCGGTCTGTCCGTGAAGCCGCCAGTCTACGTTTCGCCGATGCCGATTGCTAATGCTTTCGCCACCGGACGTTCGCCCAAGAACGCGTTCATCGCGGCGACTGAAGGTTTGTTCATGGTCAACATGACCGACGACGAACTGGAAGCTGTCGTGGCTCACGAGCTTGCGCACGTAGCCAATCGCGACACCGCTATCACTTCGATGGTTGCTGCCATGGGTTCGCTGTTCAGCCTGCTTCTGGCTGCCGGCTTGCCGTGGTTGTTCAAGGAGCAGTTTGTCAGCCGGAGCAACGCGCCCCTGCTCAACAAGCTCACTCGCAAGGTACAGCGGAAGCAGCGCTTCCTCGTTCCGGCGGGTGGCTTCTTCGGCTTCATCCTCATGCTGGTTTTGTTCTACATCATCAGCATCTTCACGAAGTTCATCACGCTGTTTGTCGGTCGCACGCGTGAAAGCGCTGCCGATGCCTATGCCGCGTTGTGGACCAAGAATCCGTGCGCTCTGTCGACCGCGCTGCAGAAGCTCGTTCTATTCGAGCAGCAGAACGGCGGCAACATGCGCATGATGGTTCTGACGCGTGGTCTCGAGCCGCTGCTCATCGTCAACGCCTTTGGTGAAGACGATTTCTCGCCCGAGAAGCACGACGGCAGCACCACTGGCTCCAAGATGCGCCGCTGGTGGAACCGCCTCGGTCAGAACCATCCGCCCGTTGCCGAACGTCTCGTGACGCTCGACAAGCTCAGTGGTGGTTCTTGCCAGAGAGTCAGTCTCAGTCCCTCGCAGGATAGCCAGGCACACGACGACATCCACTAACCCTTACCAGGACGAAGCCCCGCCACAGCACTAGCTCTCCGGTGGGGCTTCGTCTTTTTTTGCCTCGGACCTGCGATATATTATAGTATGAAAAGAAAGGAAGATAAAGGATGAAACTCCTGGATGGGTGGAGGGTTTCACCATTTCGCCCAGCGCTGTCTACTGTCTCCTCGTCGCCAGCATGCCAATCTTGGAAGTGCCACCACGAGTGATGGCACCGCGAGGCTGTTCTATTCGGCTGGCGAAAGAGTCAGGCAGAAGTACTTTGAGTATTGGGTTATCCTACCGTCCGCATTAACAGAGTTCTGAGTGCCGGAGCGCAGGATATCGTAGCTCGACATGCTTATGTCTTGAGGATCTCCCACGACCTTCCACCTTTTACCGTCGTTAATGGCGACGACCAATTGCGCTGCTAACTCGTCGCTTGGGCGGTCTGGCTTGAGAGTGTAGCTGTCGATCAGTACGCCCCTCAATCCGATCATGATTTTGCTTTGCTTGGCGCTCCAGAGCTTTTGAAGATGATCGTTTATTTGCTCAAGGCAGCGTGAGATTGCAGCTGCAAAGTCTTGCTGCTTCTCCTTCTCTCGCTGCTGCAAAATTTGGGTTTCGGTGACTAGTTCTGTCATTGTTATCTCCTAACTGTTGACGAAGCGCAGCCTTCGCCGGGACGTTTGCGTGAGCGAGAATGCACCCAATGAGCCAGCCGGCGTAGGCGCACAATGCGCATAGCCACAATCCTTTGACTCGAGAGGAATGTGAACGGTTGTTCTAGTGTCATGCTCGCATGATGATGATTTTGTGCGTCGCTGACCCGCAGTTGCAGGTAGCCTCTAAGGTGAAGTCTAGCGACGTGCCCCTGTCTCAAACCTCGCGATGAATTGCAAAAATGATCTGATACGTCCTGACCCTCTCAGGCTTGGCGATGTGAAGCCTTATAGATTGAGCGATTTCAGCGTTTCTGTAATAGCAAAACTAGCGTTGGATCGTGTTCGCGCATGCGAATCGGTCGTTGCATAACCGAGATCAGACCGGGCAAAACCTCAAAAGCGGTCAGCTCTGTTTTTTGTTGCCGCAGCAGTTGCCCGCCTCTCTGCCGGCTTTTAGTTTAGGCGGAGCGCCGGGATGATTGTGCTTCGCGGCGGGCTCGTCTTTCGCATCCGGCTGGTACAGCCTGTGGGCGCGGTAGTCGCGCAGCGCTTTGGACGGCTGCTCGTACGGATACTCCTTCGCGTACTGCTTGTCGATCGCTTGTTGAATCTGCGCCAGGGTCTTGTGCTCGCGTTTCAAGGCGAGCGCGGTGACTGCCTCGCCGGTGCAGATTGGGCAATCGGCGCCGTGGTCGCTGGTGAAACAATCCAATAGAGACGTGTGTGAATCGGTGATGTCGCAGCCGCAGTAGCAAAAGAGTTTGGCTGCCACTTCCGGACATTGCTGCGCCGACTGATAGCCCACCTGTGCGTCGCCGAAGAACTTTTCCGGGTCCAAAACCTTGGCCGCGGGCGCCGGACCCGCACTGGTCGCAGTGGAAGAGCCGCTGCCCGCCGGTGCAGTGCTCGGGCCGGTCACGCCCTTCAACTGAAACGCCACGACAAGCGCACCTGCGAGTGCGGCTGATGCCAGCCCCAGCGCCAATCTTTTGTGGTTTCTCATCTGCTTCCCGAGATTGGTAACTGAATGTATTGTAAACGTACAGGCGCGCACTTCGCGTCCCTGGGATAAGATCCGCCACAGAACGGGCGCACACACGGCGCAAACGGGGCCCGGCGGGTTCATATTTGGTATCATGGCTGTTCCACAGCGGCGTGCTGAAGCACGGACCGCGAGAGCAAGGTGGCACATGAGCCTGAAGTTTGATGTCGTTGTTATCGGTGGCGGACACGCCGGCTGTGAAGCCGCGAGCGCCGCTGCGAAGACGGGCGCCAACACGCTCTTGCTCGCGGTCAATCTCGACACGATCGGCGCCATGCCTTGCAATCCCGCCGTCGGCGGTCCAGGCAAGTCGCATCTGGTCAAAGAAGTAGACGCCCTGGGCGGAGTGATGGGCATCGCTGCGGACGCCACTTATCTGCAGATGCGTATGCTTAATTCCAGTCGCGGACCGGCTGTGCAGTCGCTGCGCGCGCAATCGGACAAGCGCGAGTACAGCGCTTGGATGAAAGAGTATATGGAGTCGATTCCCGGCCTGACGTTGCGTCAGGGCATGGTGCAAAAATTCATCGTCGAAAACGGACGAATTGTGGGCGTCGAGCTGGCCTTCGGCGATCGCATCGAGGCGAAAGCGATTGTGCTTTGCGCCGGTACATTTTTGGAAGGAACCATCTGGATCGGGCGCGAGACAATGCCGGCCGGACGCGCGGGCGAGTTTGCCGCCGTTGGTTTGTCGGAAAATATGCGCGCCCTCGGTTTTCGCACCGAGCGTTTGAAAACCGGAACCCCGCCCCGCATCGACGGTCGCACCATCGATTACAGCCAGCTGCCGAAGGTTCCTGGCGATGACGCACTGCAGTTTTTCTCGTTTTTGGATGAACGTCAGGTGCGCGAGCAGGTTCCCTGCCATCAGACTCGGACGACTGAGCGCACTCACGATCTGATTCGCGCCAATCTGCATGAATCTCCGATGTACAGTGGCATGATTCATGGTCGCGGGCCACGCTACTGTCCTTCTATTGAAGATAAGATCGTGCGCTTCGCTGATAAAGACAGCCATTCGCTCTTTCTTGAACCGGAAGGCCGCTCCACCTACGAAGTGTATTTGCAAGGTTGTTCGACGAGCTTACCGGTGTTCGTGCAGCACGAGATCGTGCATTCGCTGCCCGGTCTGGAGAACGCAACAGTTATTCGCCCTGCCTATGCCGTCGAATACGACTATCTGCCGGCGGTGCAGTTCACCCACGCATTGATGGCGAAAGATCTCGAAGGTTTTTTTGCCGCTGGACAGATGTTGGGTACCAGCGGATACGAGGAAGCGGCCGCCCAGGGCATCATCGCCGGTATCAATGCCGCGCGCTTCGTGCGCAGTGAAGAGCCGCTCGTGCTCAGTCGTTCGTCCAGTTATACCGGAACCTTGATCGATGATTTGGTCAGCAAAGAGATCGGCGAGCCGTATCGAATGATGACGTCGCGCTCCGAATATCGGCTCCTGCTGCGGCAAGACAACGCTGACCTGAGATTGACTCCGATCGGACGCGAGATCGGGCTTGTCGATGACCGACGCTGGAATTTGTTCGAGAACAAGCAAAATAGCATCAAGAGCGAGCAAAAACGCTTAAAAGAAACGCGCATTCATCCGACTGCACAGTGGGATGAAGCGTTGAAAGAGTACGAAGAGTCGCTCAAGCTCTCGGTTACGCTCGAGGAGCTGTTGCGGCGGCCGCGCGTTCCGTATGCGTTGATTGAGCGCATGGTGCCGGCCAATGCCGAGAGGCCGTTCGAGTTTGCCCTGGAGATCGAAACCGACGTCAAATACGCTGGTTATATCGCCCGCCAGAAAAACCAGGTGGCGCAGACGGAAAAGCTTGACGGAGTCAGGTTGCCGGCTGATATCGATTATGCGGAAATGAAACATCTGTCGAAAGAGTCACGCGAAAAATTGAACCGCGTGCGACCCGAGACACTCGGGCAGGCGTCACGCATTGGGGGAGTCAGTCCGGCTGATATCTCGACCTTGATGGTCTGGTTAGAATCACTGCGCAGGCAAAAAAAGACGCCCACGCCGGCGACTCGATAACGTGAGCGGGCGGCAGATTCGATCAGTATTCAAACCACCCCTCCGCAGCATTGGAGTTGTGCGGCATTGGTGCGCCCGCATATAGTCCACCCTATACGAAGTTATCGCCCAGCTTAGCCCCGGTGATGACCGCCGGCTTGCAGAATGGAAATGGCAGCCAGCCAGTTCCGACATTTTTCGCTTCAGCCGGTACTGGTCACTTTCGTTCGCCTCTTCAATTTAGCCGGGTGACCGATGTCTTTCAGACGACACCGAACCATGGAGATAGCAACGTTTTCAGCGTTGTTTGTCATGCTCGTTATCGTAGGAACCGATGTATGCCTGGCATCGATTGCCTCCACGGTCAACGATGCGGCCTGCAAGGAAGCAGCACACGCGGCGGCGACGGCCGATAATGCTGAACGCGCTCTCAAGTTGGCTCAACAGAGCGCCGGCTCTCATCAGTCTGACGGTTTTATGATCGGTGCTCCGCGAGTGACGGTCTCTCAATTCATCTACGAGGATTATCGTGGTCGACCGCCCATCAATGCATCGCCCTACGTAGCTGTTACTACAACCTCGGAAGTTCGCGTCCCGGCGCCTTCGCTGTTCAGTGAAAGCATCTGGGGACCAGAAGGAACAATCATCTTCAAGCAACGCTGCGTCGTGCCCATCGAGAAATCGAAAGTGGCCTCCCGCAACAGCGCTTCCTGAGTTTTTGGCGACCCAGCCAGAGCATGTATCGGCGCACCCAAGGTGCGCCACATGCCATTTCGGACAGGCAACTTGTAAGTGATGCCTGGTGGGCATCAGAAATGACGGGTTTTGATGGTCTGGCAGGCATCAAGTCGGGCGGTTTCGCGGCGGTGTCCATGCGGGTAAAAGATTGCCAGGTTGTCATTCACGCAACCTGCACAAAGCATCGGGATACTGGGCATAGCTGGAGGGCTTTTCATGCAGACCGCAAAGACAACCAAACTGCTATTCACGCTCACGGTATCCCTTGCTATTGCCGGAATCAGCGCTGACGGAGCATTTGCACGCGGCGGCGGCGGACACGGTGGTGGACATAGCGGCGGCATGAGCGCAGGCTATTCCCGCGGCTCGTCTTCCGGCGGTTGGGGCAACACGACGAATTTTAATTCGGTCAACGGCGGCGGTCCACACTTTGCTCCCGGATACAAGCCCGGTTATGGCTCCGGTTACGGCAGAGGACGTGGCGGCGGCTACGGTTATGGCTCCGGCTATGGTAGCGCTGGTGGTGCCTATAGCGACGGTACCTGGGGCAATGGACCTCAGTGGGGCAACAGTGGTTATGTGGGTGCGATGGCGGGCGGAGCTATGGGTGATAACGGACCGCACTACAACAACATCTCCGCTGCCGACACGATAAAAACGTACAGCTGGCCCTCGTCTAACGGAACACCTTCACCGCAAGTTCAAGCGGTTCCGTATTCACCGAACGCGCTCTCTCCAGCCAACACCAAGGCGACGCAGAGCACTTTGGACAACCTGATCAAAGACACGAACCGGTTCTAAAACCTGCAACACGTCAGAACAAACGCCGCGGTTTTGCACACGCGAATTAACGCGCTCTCATCAAAACGGCTGTGGGAGCGGCGCTAGCGCGCGACCTCGGCCAGGGCCGCGATGATTAGTTGTGTCCAAGAAAGCATGCTGCAAGGATAAGCTCATAGAGATCTCAATCTTGCCAAGCCTGAATGCAAGCACTTGACAGCTTGTTTAACCTCCCAACTGGCCCTAATTACCTGCGCCCGAACTGAGTGGTTTCTGCCATCACCTTTTCTATAAGGTGCTGACTGTAATTGTTTATCTCACCTTCCTTCGGTTTTACCTCTAACAAAACCATAGACAGTCGTTAAAGCTACAAGGGCGGATGCCATCCCCCTGGTGAGAACACGTCGTCCAGGTGGACGCATCCTACGACTGTGGCGAAGGATCTTTTTTCAGCTGCTGTGGCAAAGCGGCTCAACGAAGCTGTTTCTCTCGCAGAAACCGCTCACTTATGAACATTGGAGGTAAGATGCAAAATCAAAGCATCGACCAGACACCTAAGTGTCCGTTTCACCGCATTTTCCGACCGAAGTCCAAACGTGAAGGCATCGGTCCGTTGAAGTACGTCTGGTGGTACAGCACCTACGTGATTTTGGAATTCTTCAACCGAGCTCTGGCGCGCGACCCGAACCGCAAGGTTTCATGGGACAAGTGGCCGACCTGGTTGGGTCTTCTTTACGTGATGGCGAAGCTCCGGTACAACCGCAGCAACGCGCTCACTGATCCGTACGATTACGCCACCAACGACACGCGGGGCTTTATCGGAAAGCTGGATGCCGGGAAGGACCATTACACGTCCGACGGGCTCTGGGTTGCCGATAAGGATGACCCGCAGATGGGGGCGATGAATACGCGATTCGGCTCGAACATTCCGCCAAAGAAAGTTCGTCCCGACCCGGAAAACATCAAGCCTTCCGCTCGCGAAGCCGGCAAACTCCGCTGGCGGCGCATTAATCCCGAGACTGGCGAAGAGATCACCATTCCTGCGTTGATTCTCAACGTTCTCTCCGGCTGGTGGATTCAGTTTCACGTCCACAACTTCGAGGGCAACACCAAGCGGGATCCGGTCGGCACCTGTCCGCACCTGCTCAAGCGTGACCCGAAGGAAAACTGGCCAGAAGATGTGGCACGAGTTGACCGCACGTCGAAAGATCCGACCCGTGTTACGGATAACGGTCGCCCGACTGTGATCAATGAGCGCACTGCCTCGTGGATTCAACAGCAGATCTATCCGCCCCGTCGTGATGCAGAACAGCGCGGCGTCTTCGGACCGACCAACAACGACGCCACCGAAGAGGATGTGCGCTCGTTCAAGGGCGGCAAGTTCCGCCTGGAAGCGTCGAACATGCTGCCGGAAGACCCGACGAAGGCGGGCATCGACCTGGTTGGATTCAACAACAATTTCCACCCTGGTCTCAGCCTTCTGCACTGGCTGTTCGTCCAAGATCACAACGCAATCGCCGACCACCTGGCAAAGTTTCATGCCGATTGGGATGACGAAACGTTGTGGCAGAAGGCGAAGATGGCCAATGTGGCGCAAATGGCTCGTATTCACACTGATCAGTGGACCCAAGATCTGCTGCAACACCGCACCCTACAGGTCGGCATGCACGCCGACTGGTACGGCTTCTTCGGTCAAAAGGCGAAGCTGTATCTGATGCGTCTCAGCGATCGCAACCCTCTCGTGTCACGGCTGTTAAAGCCGATTCGCGACACCGATCTCATCTGGGGCATGCCCGGCTCCAAATGGGAACACCATGATGGTCCGTACCAGGTTCCGATTCAGTTTCGCATGGTCTATCGCCTGCACGAGATGGTGAGAAGCGAGTTCGAGATTATCGAGCCCGAGACAGATCGCACTCTCGACCGAGTCGGGTTGATCGATTTTGTGCATCACCACACTCGTGACCAGGTGACTAAGTGGGGCTACGATGTGCTCGCTTATTCGTTCGTGCGCAGATCGTGCGGCGCTCTCACGCTGCACAACTTCCCGCGCCCGCTGACTCAGTTTGCCAACCAGCAAGACAAGGAGCTCACTGACCTCGCCGAGCGCGATCTGTTTCGTGAGCGCACCGACGGCTGCGGATCTTACAACGAGTTTCGCATGTCGGTCGGTGACCCGGCTGTCACGTCCTTCCTGGAGTTGACTGGTGGCGACGCTGAGCTGGCAAAAGAGATCGAGATCAAGTACGAGGGCGATATCGATGCGGTAGACGCCGGTATCGGCATTCTCGCCGAGCCCAAGCCGAAGGGATTCGCACTGGGCTTCACGCAGTTCTACCAGTTCGTGCTCAATGCGCCACGTCGCGTCAAGAGCAACCGCCATCTGTCCGAGGGCTTTACCTACGCTTCGTACAAAGAAGGCATGGACTGGGTCGAACACGGTGGTGGCATGGGTGGTGTCATGTCGCGCCATCTCTCTCGCATAAGACCGGCGATGGAAGGCGTTGTCCGTTATTTCGCCCCGTGGCCTGAAGCGGAGACGTTTCCCCTGCGGCAGCTCAACAAGACGCACGCGGACACGGCCAAGGTCGCGATCAGTGACCTGCGCACGTTCGTCCTTGGGCTCGTGACGATGGGAGTGGCTGCCTGGGCGCATGTTAGTGCTCCGATGGTAGCTCTGCTCACTGTGGCGGCGCTGTTCGTGGCACCCGTCTGCCAGGCTGTGTATCGCATGCTCTCCATGCGCTTCATGCAGCAGGTGTGGAAGAAGTGCTACACCGACAAGCGTTCGTTCATGTTCGGAACGTTGTACAAAGCCGAAACCTGGATCAAGATCGCAGCTAGCTGCGGGCGTCTCCAGGCGGCGGCTGTGATACTGGGCTTCGGGCATTACGCCTGGATGCTCCACGCCGCCCATCCGTTTGTCGCCATCCTCTCGGGGCTGGTGGCGCTGAGCGGCATCACGACCTGGACCTGGTCCAACACCTTCGCGCGTGACGCGCAGGTGCTCAAGACCGCGCTGCGCAACCGTATGCGTCAGGGTCAATCGATGACGACGGGCAAGACGGGGCGCGCAAGCTACTCGTTGCCCGGCGTCAGTACGAAAACAGGCGACGTGAATGTCTCGGCGTTCGACCAGATGTTCGCTCGCTACGCCCCCGGGCGCGATCACCTGACCGCCTACGACTTCTCGCGCATGCACGAGGGCAACCGCGTGCGGGCAGCGCAAGAAGGCAAGGGCAACTTCATCAGCCGCGCCATCAAGGAGTTCTTCGCCAAGCGCCTGACGAAGCGAATTATGTTCGCTTTCGCCGACCGCGTAGTGGAGGAGGACCACAATTTGGTTACGGCGGTGAGCAAGGAGACTATGCTGCGCGTATTGCAAGGCAGTGCCGAACGTGACCTCGCTTCCGAGCGCGGACAAAACCGCGACTGCTCGGTCCCTTCGGGATTGGGCTGGAAGGAGAGTTACGAAGGTGGCTCTGCAGCCGCCGAAGAAGCGATGATCCGGCAATGGATGGTCGATGTCCAGCAAGTGCAGCAGGCTAATGAGAAAGCGGCGGGCTCGCAGACGCCTTATCGGGCGTTTCACGCGCGCAGCCGTTGCAGCGTCGACAACGCTGAATTCCGGGTGTCGAAGGACATTCCGGAGTTTCTCCAGGTGGGCGACTTCAAGCCGGGCAGCTCCTTCAAAGCGAAGGTGCGTCTGTCCAACGCTTCCGGTGTGCCGAAGGCGGATACGGAGAAAGACCTGCGCGGTCTCGGAATCGAAGTCGAGCTGCCCAATGACGCCGTGCAGGATTTCTTGATGACGAACGCGCCCGCTAACCACGCGCGCAACGCTCGTCAATTCGTGCAATTCGCCCAGGCGGGAGCGGCAGGCAAAGCAAAGATGCCGTTCAAGCTGATTGGCTCGGTTGGACTGTTCGAAGCCGTCCGCATTCTGCGCACGGTGATCCGCCAGTCGTCTCGACCGGTGGAAAGCCTGGCGACAGAATCGTATTGGGGCAGAGCGCCGTTTGCCTTCAACCAGTACGCGCTCAAGTACGCCTGTTTCCCGGCAGAAAGCCAGCCGGTCTCCGTGCCGAAAGGTCCGGAGTACCTGAAGCAGGACATGATTGAACGACTGAAGCTCGGTCCGGTCGTCTTCGACTTCAAGGTGCAGCTGTTCAACAACGACAAGCTCACCCCGATCGAAGACGGCTCCGTCGAGTGGAAGGAGTGCGACAGTCCGTTTATCACCATCGCTCAGCTCGTCATTCCGCAGCAGGATTTGACCACGGCAGAAGCTTTGGCTGCGGAGAAAGCGATAGAGGCGATGGGCTTCAACCCGTGGAAAACGATCGCTGGGATTCTCCCGTTGGGTGGTCTCAATCGCGCTCGCCGGCTGGTTTACAAGGCCAGTCAGATGTTTCGTTCGAGCACCAGGTCGGATGCGACGTCATCGGTCAAGTGAGTGAAAGCGCAGCTGGTGGCGGCATCAAAACCGCGACTGGCTGCGTCTCGCAAGACAAGTGTAGTTCTGCGAGATAGCAGAACCACGCGTGCGCTCCCAGGAAAGGACGCATTACTTTCGCACGGGCGCGGCGCAATGGTGCGTCGCGCCCCCTATCTCGTTGATTCAAATTCACGCGACCGCAGACAAGGAGATTGTCTTGCGGCGCCAAACAATGAGGTTTACCATGCCTACTCCAATTGATCGGCCGACTTCGCGTCCGCCCATCGATCCCCTTCCCGTGCCCAATCCGACGCCGGCGCCCCCGGACCTGAAGAGCCTTCGCGACGTGATCAAAATTCTCGTCGCGGTGATCGTCTGGTTCGTGACGACCGACGCGAACAAGGCACTGATGGCCGTTGTCGATTACGCAAAGGTGGCTCAGCATGTGCCGATTTGGCATCTGCCGTTTCTCCCCAGCGTTGCCATCCTCGGCGGTGCCATCGGACTGCTCCAGGGAGTTATCCTGGCAGTCAAAGCTCTGGTGTTCTTCTGGGTCGGTCCGACCTTCTTCACCGCTCTCATCCCGATCCTCACGGCCGCTGCCAAATTCCCGACGCAGTTCGTGTCGGATATTCGGCGTGCCTGGGCGGTAGGACGGCGCGATGATCCGACGGACAACAGCGGGTCGAGCGCCACCACCGGCGACGACAAAAACGGCGGCGACAAGAAGTAACCGCCGCCTTGTGAGGAGTGCTGGTTGACGCCAGCACTCGGCAGCAGATCGAGAGGGTGTGCGGGTGCAAGTATGCGCTCGCACGCCCTGCTCGGTTTGAGGCAAGAACGCACACGAAGTGCGAATTTAACGGAAGGAAACTAGTTCTCGATGCTCGTAACCGTCTTCGTAATCGCAATAATCGCTTTCGTTCTGGGTTGTCTTATCGGGCGCAAAAACACAGCCCCAAAGGACGCCTTCGTAGGATCAGTCGTATTTGGCAGCTGGCTAAGCATATTGTTCTTGGCCATATTCAGCAACTTGTACGCGTTGCCGCTCGCTTTGGTACCGCTAGGAATGCTCTCAGGTATCGGCGTTGGCCGCACGATGCGCTTTCTCGGAAACTGATTTTTGTTCTTGATTTGTACCCGCAAATGCGGATAAGGAGCAGCAATGCCAGAAAACACTGTAAAGAAGCTTGACCCAAGCTCGCTTGGGCAGGCATTCCCCATGTACATGATCGGTGGACTATTCTACGGAATGGCCACCATGTTTGCCTTGATTTATTTCGGCCACCGCGGGTTGGACACGTTTCTCCGTGGTGCCGAGATCACAATTGCGATAAGCCTCGTGCTGCCCATACTGCTCAACATCCGGCGTCCGTTCAAGCGGATGCTCAAAGGGATCGCCACGTCACTTTACAGTGGCGTGCTGTTCGGCGGCATGTTTGTCTTCATTGGCGCCATGCAGCTTAGCGGTTGGTGGGCAGACGCTCCCACGTTGCAGCAGTTCGCGCAGGCTGATTTCGCCAAAGTCGACAGCGCCCACACCGGCGTTGTGACGACCGAGCAGTTGCAGAGAATCCTGGACGACCAGGCGCAAATGAACGCGGCGATTGCTGATCTGCAAAGCGCGCAGAAGGCTATCGACGCCACTTCTGCCAGCAACGAAGCGAAGCAGACAGCAAAGGACGCTCTGGCGCCGGCGGAGAAAGCATTACAAGCGAAGCTGCTTCCCAGCGAAGAAGTGACGCGCATCTTCACCGCCAATCACTCGCTTTACGAAGCAGGACATCAGATCAAACCGGCTACCGGCAACGATCGTGGTGTCTACGCGGCCAGCGTCGATGAGCTGACACACTTCCGCGAGACGATCCAGAGCAGGTATCCTCAGTACTTCTGGATGTTCCGCACTGTTCACTACAAGCTGTGACCGGACAGAATCGCCCGTGGCAAGCCGCTTTACCGCGGCCCATCTGGGGCGATTTCTGTTTCCCGGAATATACTACAACAACTAATAAACCGAGGATTTTTTTCTTGAAACCCAGGAGGGGAGCGGCGCAGCATAGATGTGCGTGCGCCGCTTTCGAAAGAAACAAACGTCTCTAGACAATCAACCGCCACCAAATGCGGTTTCACTCTCTACAGAGTTTTGTTTCTTCTAGTGCAGTTGGAGAAACTCTTGAGGCAGTTGAGCACGGAGCTGTTCTGCTTCAGCGCGGGTTGTTCGTACGGTGATAATCGCCGCGAAATCGTCGCCGCTCTGAATCAATCTCCATTCTCTGAACTGTGAGTAGTTCACCTGCAATCCTTGCAAAAGTGTGCGGCAGTCCTGCACCAGCAAGCTCTCGTTGGGAAATGTCAGGTTGAACGATGGGCGTGAGAGCAGAACTTGCGTCTGTTCCGGCAACGTTGTCAGCTGGTCTTTGTCCAGGCTCGAAAACTTGCCGGATTCGAGCACGGCTTGGTAGATGTAGTATTCGCTCATGGGAGCGGGTAGATTCACGTCGCTTTTGATCACTGTCGCGCCCGCAGCTTTCAGTCGAGCGTCGGTGACGTTTTTGATCAGATCTGGGAGACGCTCTTTCTTGGCGGAGAATTCGAAGTAGTAATCGACTGTCGCGTTTGCATCTTTCTTGAGAATCTCATTTCGTTGATAGTGCCGTCCGGTGAAATAGTTGACGAGCGCCCCGATCGCCATGCACACCAGAACGGGAGCGACAAAAGTCCAGAGCAGATCGCTCGCTGAGCCTCCCTCACTGCGTTGTCCGTAGATGGCGCCTATGAAGCCGCCCAAGCCGGCCACCAGCGCGAATAGCACGGTGATGCCTATGCCGATGCCAATACCTGCCATCAGTCCGGTCACCACATAGTTTTTCCTGATTCCAGCAAATGTCTTGTTCATGTCTCCTCCTCGTCGTCGATGTGACGAAGATGTTGAAAGCGGCAGTCTTTCGACATGCCAGAGTGGAGCACCGCCTGCGCGATGCCTCGAGGATTGAATGTGGTTCTAGTACCGGACATCTTTTTAGATAAGTGGTATGCGTTTCGCGAAGACCGCCTTTGCTGCCGCCGATCATCTCCGCGCCGTCGGGCGCGACAAATCAAGCTGGAGACAAACAGATGGATGGTCTATCGAGTGTAAAACTTTGTCCGGGCGCGTAGAGATATAAGACTAGGTTACAGAATCCCGCCTGCGCGTTTGCGGTCCACCGCTAGAGTGCAGTAGTAATCTCCGCATACGCCAAGTCGTCTTGCTCTGATAGGACTTGGTCGGGATGGGATTTCTGGTCGACGCGAGGCGCGGGTAGTGGCACTGCGTAATTTCCCCATTGAAGACGAAGGATGACTGCGAGTAAAGTGGGAGCGTTCCTCAAACACTCTCTTCTTCCAAAGACGACTTGCAGACCGTGAGGTCTCGCAATCCCTCGCTCAGTCTCACCAAGCCAGTTTGTACCCACTGGACTTTCGCGAGAGAACCTGACCGGTCGCATGCATGCAGCTTCGCACTGCGTGGTATCACTTCGCGATTTTTCTCTCTCTCTCTCTCTCAAGGAGTTTCTAAATGGTTGATACACCTCAATCCGTACCTGTCGAAACCAGCTCGCATCCTGCGGCAGGCAGCTCCAACGTTTTTAGTGAGTTCGTCAGCTCCGCCTGGCGCAGTGGCGTACAGCGCCCAGTCGAGTCGATGGGGCAGATCGTCGGTGTGAATTCAGATAATGTAGAAACCGACGATCATCTGCACGGTGCCATGAAGATTGCCAATATGGCAGGTAATGCCACCGGGCAGTTGGCTGATTTGGCTGCGCTCAGTCTGGGAGTTTCTCGAATTCCCGGTCTCAAGGCTGGAGCCGGCGAGGTGATGGATGGTTTGGCAGCTCGTTCACTGGCAATTAATGGCACTACCGGTTTTATCTACGGCAGCTTACTGACTCCGGTCGAGCCGGGACAGAGCCAGTTTCGCCGACTCGGCAACGGTCTCGTCGACGCCGGTACTTTCATGACATTGGGCGCCGCTACGAGCAAACTGACGTCGGTAATGGGTGGCGGCCTGCTTAAAGGCGCAGTTGCCAATCTGGGCGATTCAACTGGTGCAAGTGTGGCTCGCGTAGCCGCCGGCATCGGTGACAGAGCCATTATCAACGTAGGCGCAGGCGCCGCAGCCGGCGCGGCAAGCGTTCAGTTGGATGCGATGACGCACGGCAAAGCCCTGGCGTCTCCGGATGCATACATGAGCAGCATCGGCGGTTGGGCACTCGCTAACGGCATTTTCGGCGAAGCTGGTAATCAACTCAGTAACGCCACTAAACTCGGTGCCAATGCTTGGCGTGGACAAGAAGCAACTCAAAACATAGTTGAGCCCACCGGCGAGCACCACGTCGAGACGCCGCCACCTGCGGATGCCGCGGCAGCGACCACTGATCATACGACCGTCGACGACGCCACTAAAGTTGCTGCTGAAAGAACTAAACCAGAGCTCGATCTGCGCTCGATCAAAGAGATCGCACAGACTGGTGATATCGACCGCGTGCGCAAGCTGGTCAACCTCTATTATCCAGCCCTGCAAAAGGCGTTTCCTCTCCCCGGGGAAATTGAAGATCCGGAGACGTACGTCAAATACCTGATGGATCCCGACATGAAGTGGGACATGGAGCAGTTGCTCGGACCTATTCAAGGCGGAATCCAGTATCAAGTTCTGCATGTCGGCGGTGACAAAGTCGATAACGCCGGTTGGTTAGAGCACATCTGGGTTGCAGACCATGTCAGAGAGGGCGGCTACGGCTCCGGACTGCTCGACCACGTCAGCGACTCTGTCGCTAAGAAAGGCGGCGACCTCACCTTCTGGGAGTGGAACAACCCGGACAAGATGTCGGAAGATGAGATTTTAGAAGACGAAAAGGGCGGCATCACCACGCAAGACCGCGTCGCCTACTGGGGCAAGCGCGGTGCATACGTGGCGGTGGTTCCATCAACAGGCGAGATCGCTCCGTACGCACAGCCCGGAATGGACGGGCAAGAAGAAGTGCCATATCTCTCGCTCGCTTTCAGCAAGCCGGGCGGCTTGGACGGGCAGACCATCTCGAAGTCAGACTACCTCAAAACTTTGACCGCGGCGCACGACACGATCACTGATACAGAAACCGATCCGACAGTGGCGAACTACAAAGCGCAGCTGGACGCACTGCCGGATGAAGATCTTAAATTCATGAAGCTCTCAGACCTCGTCAATCAACGCGCAGAACATTTGAGAGCGCAGCCTGAAGTTGATGAAGCGCGCATCAACCGTTGGACCGGCGATGATTTCACGCCGCTTACGCCTCGCAAGATGTTCGATATTGCCGATGCTCCTGCCAACGAAGAGGTGGCGAAAGGCTTGCAGTACCAAGCCGAATCACAGTCGCGTTCACCATGGCTGCGCACCGCCGACATGCAAAAACGGTTCCCTACCCTCAAGGGAGAGATCGACGCAGACACAGTCGTCGTCGGCTCCGGAGTGGTCGGACAGCAGATCGCTGATAGACTTTCGGCTCTCGGTCAACGAGTCGTTGTTCTGGAGCGCAACCGCGTTGGTGCCGGTACTTCCAGCATGATGGGTGCGATGAACACCTATGTTCCCGACACTGGCTTCGAGGCGATGCAAGAGCGCTACGGCGCTAAATTCCCCGAGATGATGCGCCGTTCTATTGCGGCTCGCGCTCAAACTGCGCAGCTCGGTCGCATGTTTGGCGACTATCAGCCGGTCGATTCGTTCAATGTCGGCTACTCCGATAACAATGAAGCCATAGCGCACGAAGCCAGAATTGCAGCGCAGTTCGATCCGAGCGTACGATTTGTCACCGGTGCAGACGCTGAGAAGATCTTCCCGCTGGCACGGTCGGCGGCAATCTTTCCCGGCGAAGGCAATCTGAATCCACGCAAGCTGCTCGTCGGCTTGGCCTCGTCCGGCCGCTACTCTGTATTCGAGGATTCGCCGGTCATGGGTGTTTCACCTTCGAAAACCGGCATCGGCGCCGACATTTTCACGCCCACCGGCACCGTGCACGCGAAGAAAGTGATCTTCGCCACTAACCAACCAGTGGCTCCGTTCAGCTTCCTGAACGACCATCTGACGCCTGTTCAGTGCTTCGTCAACACCGCCGACATCGGTATGAAGCTGCCCGGCAATTTCTTCGATGCTCCTGATGCGGCCGATGGACCGGTGCCGTTCTCGTACTGGCGCCAATTCGGCTTGCCTGGTTTTAAGCCGGATGAAACCCTGGTCGGCGGCACCGCGCATTTCCTGGACGAAGGTAAGGCAGTGCCGTTCGAGTCGCAGCTCCCGATCGTGACTAAAAAACTGTTCGGCGCTGACGGACGCGATCAGGGCACGGCCATGATCTTCACGTCATACGCCGACGGTGCGCCGATCTATGCGGTTCATCCCGAATTTCCTGCCATGTCCATGGCCACTGGTGGTGGTGGCACGGGGCTGGTAGGCGGAGCGCTGCTCGCCGACGCAGCAGCCATGGAAGCGCAAGGACGCACCGACGAGCTGCTGTCACCGAGCCGCTTCAACCAGTAATCGCACAAGTTTAGCGCGGGTAGAGGGCACGCGAAAGCGTGCCCTCGTTTTTTCAAGCTGTGCCCGTGATTCGCTGCTTGGCAGTTGGTTTGCGGCTTTTGGAGTGCCTTACATGTTGTCTTCGGAGCTGTCCACGATGCCTGGCGGGGTTGCAGTGCCCTCATTTTTGCCCATTGCTGCACCATATATGGTGGCATATAACGGTATAAAAAAAGTAGCGCAAGCCCAAAGGCTGGGATGGTCTCGAAGCATTTGCGGCCGCGTTGGCCCTGGTTGCGCAAAAACAGCTAGATCGGCAAAAGAGAGCACCCGGTGATGAGGCGAGTGCTCTGCAGTGCGCCGGACTACGCTAGACTAGCGGCGATGATTGCTGGATCCCGATTGAACGGAGAGCGCTGAAAGGTTGATCTGGGCTCGTTCAAGCGTGGATCTTGTGGCGTTTGCGTCACGCTGCCGGCACGTCAGATTGTGGGATGCGTACCGCTGATCTTGGTAAGAACCACTGAGAGCGGCGACCGCCTGTGCGCGTGCTTGCTTCTCCCGCAACACCGCACGTTCATGGGCATCGGCAGCACGGGCTTGCGCCGCTGTTGCCTCGGCGATCATCTCGCTTCGCACTTTTGTCAGGTCTGTCATGACTTTCTTTCCTTGTTGACACGTAGTGATTGTGAAACTCCCGATACGTCAGGCCTTATTAGCAGAGACCCCAGCACTGAGAATGCTTGGAGCGAATCAATTTTTACGCGGGGAGTGGTTGTTGACTGCGAGTTAGGCTCGAGGTTGCGCAGGAGAGATGCCTAAGTCTGAACCAAAGGTAGCGGCGCTTTGAATACTTTTGGTCGGATCTGAGTGTAGTAATTACGGAATTGCCTGTCGCACATGCAAACGAGCTATGACAGAGTTGTGGCTCGGTGCAGCAAAGCTGGTGTAATTTGCAACAACTGGAGGCGAATCATCGCGCGAGCGACTCGTCGCTGTTTTCAGTCTCACTGAAGTACAAGTGTGCGTGCACCTGGTGGTTTGCCGCTCGATTTGTGCAGGTTTTGTGAAGTGAAAGACGGTTAAGACCCGCACGGAAACAAACTCACAACCCCATCGTCAGCCGTATTAGGTGTTGCCTTTGGAAGCGAGGAGTTGATTATGCTTGGAGTAGGAGCCAAATTCCAGAAATTATTGGTCGCTGGAGTGTGCGCGCAATTATCTGTCATAGGATTGATGCAAGCGGCATCGGCGTATGGACCGTATTATGGAGAGGTAGCCGCTCGCAATAGAGCGGTAGCGCGTGAGCAAGCCTTTGCTTACAATCGAGCCGCTAACTTTAACCGCGCGGTTGCCAACGCTAATATCAACCGAGCCATTGCTTACAACAATGCTGCCAGGTGGAATGCTTACAATCAAGCGGCGGCATACCGAGCTGCAGCGTACAATCAAGCTGCTGCCATGAATAGAGTAGCGATCGCGCCGCCGTACGGTTATAACCCATATTATCGTCGACCCGGTGTATTCACAACGCACCCGATCCTGAGTGGAACACTTCTTGGTGGTGGCGTCGGAGCCCTGGGCGGAGCGGCAGTCGGCGCTCTGGTGGCCAGCGACAAGACTGAACGATCATCGAGCACTATGAGCACTGGAAGTAAGGTCGCTGTTGGCACCGCAGTTGGTGCCGGCACCGGCGCTGCCATCGGCGCCGGAATCGGAATGCTGAGAAACAGAGCCATCTACGGCTACTACTAAACCGGACTGCTCGTTGTGCTTTTCTAAGGGCTCCCCAAAAAGGAGCCCTTATTTTGCCGCTTTCATTCTCTTTAACTAGAATATATAGCAGTAATTTTCTTAGAGAAAATTCGGGAGTTTGCCAGCGTTTCAGGACCGACCGCAGTAAGCTGTCGGTCCTGAAACAAACCCGTTGCTATGTTACGGCAGAGCTACATCCAGATTAGCGAATCTCGTCCGGGCTCAGTGAGACAGAACCGCCGAGCACCTGCTTATAGCGTGCGGTTGCCTTTGCCTTCTCCAATACCGCGTCCGATTCTTCCGGCGTTGGATCCGTCTTCTCGTCGGACAAACGTCCCGCAGCAGCCAGGGCATTTAATGCGGCTAGCTGTGCTTTGCCGGGCACCAGAGTTTTGCTGATGTTGTCGTACTCCAGCGGAATGGCTGCGTAGTGAATGTCACCGTCAGTGAAGATATGAATGAGACCGGGTATTTCCTTCTCGATGTCGAGTTCAGGATCGAATTGGCGATAGAACACATCTGTCAAGCCGCCGGTGATGGTTTCCTTGACACCAGGTATTTTAAGCAAACTTTTGACTAAGGTGGCGGCTAGTGTCTCTTGCAAAGATCGATTGTCTTTTCCCACGATGGTTGTTCCTTTCTATTCGGTTTTGATGGTTGCCGTTTTTTCGCAGCAAACGAATGCCCCGAGATAGCCGGCGATCGCATTAACGCTGCGTTTTCAGTTCGTTTCTGACGATGGCTACTCGAGCTTTGGAGCGATCTCGGTCTCGTAATTTTTCGGATAGTCCTCTGCGAAAAGACCGCTGCTGCAGTACTCTTCGATCAGTTCTGCATCCGGCATTGTCGCGAAATCGGGGCTTTCGCCATCATTGAATTCGTCTTCTTCGTACAGCGTCTTCAACCGATTGATCACGGTTTGCCGCGTCAGGGTTATTACAACGCTCTCTTTTTTCTTGCGTGTTTTGGTCTGACCCATTTCACCTCCGTATTGGTTAGGCTGCCTCAGGTTGAAGCAGACGTACGCCCGGTCAAGCTTTCAGACGTCAGTGCACGGTCGGATTTTGCCAATGGTGATTGCGGTTCGAGTTCGGATGCAATGCGGTTATTTGACGTGGAGTAGTCACAACGCAACATTGACCCATCTTTGTGCTGCTAAGGCTCGGTTTGGTGGTTGATATATTCCTCAGTTAAATGGATGAAGTGGGATACTTCAGTGTGCTAGTGATAGAGCTTCGAATCCGAGTGTTGTGAACATCTATCTCTAGCGCCTGCCGCTTATGAGCAAGCATTTACTCTTGCCGAGCCGAAGCCAGACGCACTTTGCGTCAATGTGTACCAGTAATTCAATCTACAAACGACCGCTGCTAGCGAGTGCAGGGCCGAGCGCATAAGCTAAAGCGACTGGCCGGAGTTTGTCTTCGCGCTAAAATGACTGCGCGTCTTGGAAGCTTATCTTTGAAGGTCCCTGCTCCCGTTTATGCTCTTGGTGCTGCATTTCTGTTTGCGGCCGGTATTCCGGCGACGAAAGTGCTGGTCGCGAGCACCGATCCGAAGATGGTTGCTGGGCTGTTGTATATCGGCTCCGGATTTGGGTTGAGTTGTCTCCTGCTCTGTCGCGAGTTATTCGGCGGCAAGCGTCTCGAGCATACGGTATTCAATAAAGCGGACTTCCCCTGGTTGTTTAGCGCCACCACTCTTGGTGGCATCATAGCGCCGCTGGCTCTCATGTTTTCGATGCTACACACGCCTGCCTCAACCGTTTCTTTACTATTGAATTTCGAAATACTGTTCACGGCCCTCGTGGCCTGCATATTCTTTAAAGAGAGACTCTCGGGGCGGGCTATTGTCGGCCTCATCGCAATTCTGTTAGGTGGCGCCTGTCTGTCAGGCTCGTCGGTGATCAGCGGCTCTTGGTGGGCGTTGTTAGCCATCTTGGCTGCGCTTCTGTGGGCGGTTGATTCGAATTTCGCCGGTCGAATCTCACGCATCGATCCTCTTCAAATCGCGCGATTCAAGGGACTGCTGGCAGGCACGTTCAATCTTTCCCTCGCGTTTGCACTGGGCGGGCACTTCCCTAATATCGCTGTTGTAGCAGGCGCCGCGATAACTGGAATGATCTGTTACGGTCTGAGCCTGTCGCTTTTCATTATCGCTATCCGTGATATTGGTGCAGCACGAGCAGTCGCGTATTTCTCGACAGAACCGTTTATCGGAGCGCTGCTCTCTGTCTTGATTCTGAAAGAAGGCATCAGCGTCAACCTGATCGTTGCGGGCATTTTGATGGTAATCGGCATCTATCTGCATCTCACTGAAAAGCATCCACATATCGAAGCTGTTTTAGAGGAAGAAGCTGGGGCCGCGTAGTGTGGAAGCACGTACCACTTTTGCCATCTCCACATCACCGCTTGGCTGGCCGATTTAATGTATAAACGAGTATCCATCGCAATTGCGAATTAACTGTTAATCTCGCAGGCGAAATTTTTTTCGCTACTACAATGGTCGCATGTCACGCCGAGGCGAGGAGAATTTTTTATGACAACCACAACACCTACCAAAGTTACAACGAAATGGGATTCGAAGAAGATTGCTGAAACAACTTCGCATCTCGTAGCCGGCACCTGGCTGGCCGCATTCGAAGTGCTCTCGAAGCTCGATAAGAAAGCTGTCGAAGAGTTTCATAAACTCACCACCCAGCACAAACTCAGCTTCTACAAAAACTTGAACATCAAGACCCCTATGGAACTCGTCCGCGCAATCGCCGAACACGATCACAACCTCTTCGGCAGCGAAATTGAAATCAGTGGCGACGAAAACAAAGCCACCCTGAAGTACAACACCTGCGGTGTTTGGCAGGCTTCCGAAAAGCTCGGCGCCAAGAATTTCTCCCCTGAACAACAGAAGTTGATGGGCGATCAATGCGCCCAAAGCTGGAACACAATCGCCAAAGAATTCGGCTTCAACTTCGAACCGAAGATGACGCAAGATTCTTACGAGATGACATTCAGCAAGTAAGTTCTGACAAGCGAAGTAAAAAGACGCGCGGTGCTCAGGCACTGCGCGTTCTTATTTGCTTACCAACCTGCGGCTGGACACGAGTTGGGAAAGCCGAGCCGCTGTGCTTCAGAGAGGAATTTGCGCGACTCTGATTCATCGGATCGCGCCTTGTTCAGGTGTCCCAAAACTTCATATGCATCAGCATTTCGTGAGTCCATTTTGATGGCGCGCTCTGCGTCGGACCGTGCTTCTGACAGCTGTCCGCGTTTAAGCATGATAGCCGCGCGGTTGCTGTAAAAAAGTGACAGCGGCATTGATGCTTTTCCCGCTCTGTCCATCGTCGCGTCCGCAGTCTTAGTCTGACCCAGCTCCTGCTGGATGAGGGCCAGATATGACAGTGACGTTGATGTCGGTTTACGCTCCACTGCCAGTGTCAAATCATCGAGCGCGTTATTTAATTGACCACTGCGATAATACGTGATACCGCGATTTCTGTAATGAGCAGAGCCTGCTGGAAATTCGGAAATCGCTTTGCTGTACTCTTCGATTGCTTTGTCGAAATTATTTAGTTGTCTATATACGTCGCCGGCAAGCCGATGTCCGCGCGCAGTGTTACGCTCTTCTGACAGTCCTTGTGCTACATCTTTTTCTGCTTGATCCGCGTTGCCTTTTCGCGCTTCGGCTAGTGCTCGCAAAATAAGTTCTGTGCCGCGATGCGGCGTGGCGGCGATAGCGGCGTTTTCATCGGCGATGCAGCCATCCCAGTCGCCCAGGTTGAATTTACACAACCCGCGAGAGGCGATTGTTCTTTCTGCAACGTCGGGAAGGTAACAAGCTGC
This sequence comes from Planktothrix sp., assembly GCA_036703195.1. Taxonomy (GTDB): domain Bacteria; phylum Cyanobacteriota; class Vampirovibrionia; order Obscuribacterales; family Obscuribacteraceae; genus DATNPN01. The sequence goes on from DATNPN010000009.1 coordinate 23,896, forward strand.
TTGTTTCGTTAACCAGTCGATCGACTGCGCAAACTGGCTCATGCCGCCGCAAGCGGTCGCCATCTCGCCCATGGCCAATGACGATTTACTGTTTATCTTCAATGCCTGTTTTGCCGAAGCGAGACCGAGGTCGAATCGCGCCATTCGATTTTGCACCGAGGCTAATTTTTCCGACGCCCATCCTTCCTTTGGTGCGTGCTTTACCGCCATATTGGCGTCGGACAGTGCCTGGTCGCAGTTGTTTTCGTAGCTGGCAACGTCTGCCCGCAGAGCGTATGCCTCCCAATAGTCGGGCTTGATCTGGATCGCTTTGGTGAGATCTAATTTCGCATTGTGCGCCTGGTCGTAGTCATAATAAATTTCCGCCCGACGAAAATAGGCGCTGGCGTCCCGTGGATTCTTCTCAATTCTCTCACTGACCTCTTTTACAGCCTCGCCGAGCGGCTTGTTCTTATCGTCCGGTTCTTGCATCTTCGCAGGATGTAGCTGTGGATGCGACATATTCGCGAACAAGAAGGCGGCCGCTCCCGAAAGAATTACTACTGCCACTCCGCCGATAAGAGTCGTCAAAACCATTGAGGGTGGCCGTTTACGTGGCGGCTCGTCGGGCGGGAGACTGTCGACGCTCACTTCATCCGTCGCAGGTTTGTCGACGAGCGGCGGCTTGTCGTCAACCAGTCGCTCCGCAGGCGAAGCGACCGCTTCTACTGACTCTGCTAACGAAATCTCTGCAGGAGCTTCACCCTCTGGTGTTTCATCCAGAATTGCCTGCCCTCCTTGGTACGCTTCTCGCGACCATTTGGAGGGAACCTTCTCTTCTTCGGCGCCACTGTTCGGAGCGTCTGAGGTTTTGTTCGTCGGCGTCTCTGATTGATCTTGCATAACGGTCCGTTGCGAGTGGCTGCAGATTTTATGCCCAGTAAATTCCACCTGAAGTTAGAGCGCGCGACGGAAAACTAAAACTAAGTACAACGAGCGCTGATTTTTCCGCCCACTGGGTGGTCGGCGAATCAGCGCTTGTATCTCACCTCTGGTCCCGGCCGAACCCCCTAAATCGTTTCGGATCCAACTTGGTGCAAAGCACTGTAGCCTGAATATTCTTATGCCCCATGTAGGCTGAAAGCCTATTCCATCTAAATGGCAATGTCAAAACTGGCAAGAATAAAGGAGTACAGGTCAATACTTCAGCGCGCTAATCGCTTTGTGTTTATCCGCGGGGTCGACGTCGAGGTATTCCTGCAGTTGACTGAGGCTTGAGTGCCCGGAGATTTCCTGGATGGTGCTCAGCGGAATGCCGGCGCGCGACATGTTGGTCAAACAGGTCCGGCGCATCGAATGTGTCGACGCGTCTTCCAGGCGAGGACTATCGAAGGCGCTGCGCAGAATATAGTGCGCGCGCACGCGCTCGATGTGCCCGGAGTCTGAGACTTCTGACGGAAACAGCCATTTGCCTTTTGGGCAGTCCACCTGGTATTTCAGCAGTCGATCGCGCAGCTTCGGATGGATCGGAATGTCGGAGTAGACCGTCGTCGTCTTCTTCAGACGTGTTTGCTTGAAGGCATTTCTGACGCCGCCGGCAGCGGTGTAGACCTGGCTGTACTTAAGACCGATGATTTTGCTAACCCTAAGCCCGGAATAGATGCCCAGGGCGAAGAGAGTCTGGTCACGCGTGTTCTTGAGCAGGCGAAAGAGATCACGGATCTCGTTTGGCTTCAAAATTCGTGCTTGCCCCGGCATATGAACGTTCCTTTCTGTAGGTTCGGTTTTGTTCGCTATAATAGGCTAAAAAAGGGGCGCCAGCTCGAAAGCCAAGCTGGCGCCCCCTGTTGGTATGAACGTAATTACTCTTTTGTTCACTATACGAATCGAGCGCGAAGCGCAGGTTATGACGCGTTATCGACACAAGCCCGAGCAGCCGCGCTCGGGTTCACCTATTCGTTAAACCCCTGAACCTAAATCAAAGTACTGCCCCGCGGCGTTTCTCTGCGCGGAAAGAGACGGACAATCTCATCTGTCACGCCAAATTTCCTTTAAAGTCTCAGTTTGAAACGCGACGACACGATCGTTGTTGTATTTTAGTTCCAAATACACCATAGGCGACGGCAAGTTATCTGATCG
>DATNPN010000011.1:0-13438 GCA_036703195.1 Planktothrix sp.
TCGATGTCGGCTCATCGCATCCTGGAGCGGTAGTACGTTCCAAGGGTTGGGCTGTTCGCCCATTAAAGCGGTACGTGAGCTGGGTTCAGAACGTCGTGAGACAGTTCGGTCCATATCCGGCATGCCCGTAGGATTTTTGAGAGGAGCCGTCCCTAGTACGAGAGGACCAGGACGGACGAACCGCCAGTGTATCTGTTATCGCGCCAGCGGTAGACGCAGAGTAGCTGTGTTCGGAGCGGATAAGTGCTGAAAGCATATAAGTACGAAGCCCACCTCAAGATGAGAAATCCCATAGCCTAAGCTAGTAAGACCCCCGGAAGACCACCGGGTTGATAGGACGCAGGTAGAAACACCCCGCAAGGTAAGTGTGTAGCCGAGCGTTACTAATCGGTCGAGGGCTTCTCCTATTACAATTGTGTAGGAATTACGCCAACCTCAATGTGCAGTTTTCAGGGTACTGGTGTCCTTATAGATACCAGGACCAGCCACCGCTTATGGTGGCAGTACCCTAAAAGGTTCTTGGTGCCAGTGCGACCGGAACACACCCGTTCCCATCCCGAACACGACGGTAAAGACGGTCAGCAGCGACAATACTTGGTGGGAGACTGCCTGGAAAGATAGCCCGGTGCCAGGAGTTATAAAAGCCTCGAGTTAACAGCTCGAGGCTTTTTGTTTGCCAATTTTTTTGTACTGAAACCAAATGTTTTCGAGCGCGAAAATTTTGCCGATCGCAGGATGCCCTCGAAGCAAAACTAAACCGATATCGGTTTAGTTTTCGGACGGAACCGCCCTCCTCTCCGCATCTTCAACCGATATCGGTTTAGTTTCGGACGGAACCCGCCCTCCTCTCCGCATCTTCAACCGATATCGGTTCAGTTTCGAACGGAACCGCTATCCTCTACGCATCCGCTTAGGCAAGATGGACGCAGAACGCACCAATCTCTGCAATTCGATCCATTACCATATCAATGAACCAACGAGAAACGCTTATGCACCAGCGAAAGACATATGGACACCTCAGTCTGTTGCACGCCGACCCGGTCATACTCTATGCCATTGACTGGGAGCTGTTTGATCCGACAGCAGGACTGTGGACCATTCTGGAGGAATTGCCCGTGCGGCGCTCACACCTTGTGCTCGCCATGAGCTCGACACTTGAGGACTGGCAATTTGTACTGCGAGTGGGTGCGGAGATGCAGCGATTTACCAATCGTTTTAAACACGTCGTCGTCACCATCAAAGCCAACAACGCCGCTGAACTCGCCAATGTGAAAACTCGAGGACTTAGAGCATTGTTGTGCTCGCAAAATGCTCTCGTCAAAGAGGATCTCTTCTATCCGATCCCAGACAGTAGCAAGTTTTTCGATGCTATCTACGACGCCAAGTGGGCTGATTTCAAACGCCATCAGCTGGCTGCAAACATCCAAAATTTGGCTCTCTTGGCATTTCCGTTAGAACAGGCATGCTCGCAGAATTACTCGCAAGACGTGCGACCGATGCTTGAACACGCGACCTGGCTGACATCACCGTGGATGGACAATCCTCCGTATTTGAGTTGCGCCCAAGTGAACGAAGCCTACAACAAATCTAGAGTGGGTCTGTGCTTGTCCCGTGTCGAGGGAGCAATGTTCTCCAGTGTTCAGTATCTGCTGGCAGGGCTGCCCGTGGTCACCACCCGTAATACCGGTGGCAGAGATGAGTTCTTTGACCAAGAGACGGTGCGCTGGGTAGATGATGATCCATGCGCAGTCAGCCAAGCCGTGGCGGAGCTGGCGTCCTTATCGCTGCCACCATCGTCCATTCGGCAAAAAGCGCTTGAAAAAATTGCTGTTCACCGCCAACGCATGCTCGAATTCATGCAAAAAACGATCAGCGACGAGGACGGTCAAATTGGTCGCTGGCACTCTTGGCCGCAAGATCTCCCCAATAAACTGATGGAGCCCGTGGCAGAAATTCGAGACGTGCTACGCGCAATCAAAGAGCATTCTCAAGGCAAAAGCCTCCGGTAGATTTGCAGCCGCTCGAAACCGCTTCGCTGGTCTGAGCACGGGTTCGATACTGTCTTTGTCTGGCAACAGGTCGCACGGTAAGCCGGTTCGACAATGTTTACACATGATTTGTTTGACACCTTTGGCACACAAATTCAGATTAAAGAGAAGCTAATTTGCGTCTTTATTCGGGCGCCGATTTACTGTGCTTAAATGACGCAATTGTGACCCGCCTCAGTAGGTGCGTTATGGTTTCAAGCATCCCTTTCTCAATGGAGCAGCCTGTCAAACAGAAGGAAACTGGGGCTTTCTCTTTGCTGCATACTGATCCGGTAATCATGTTCGCGTTCGACTGGGAATTGCATGATTCTGCTTCTGCCGTACGGGCAATTTTGGCTCAGCTACCTGCCGGCCGTTCTTATCTGTTAGTTGGAAACAGCTGGACCCTGACGAAAAAGCACCACTTAAAAAGGACCAAGAATTTAGTCGATGAATTGACGCAACGCAGCAAACACCTGGTAGCGTCGCTTATGGCCAACACTTTCGAGGAAGGCATTATCTGGGAATCTCTCGCTGGTACCGCCATCCATTGCGGGCATAGCGCTCTGCTGCGAGAGGACTGTTACTATCCGATTAGCGATCAGCCAAAGCAGTTCGACGCCATCTATGACGGCAGATGGGCGAACTATAAACGCCACCAATTAGCCAGCCAAATACAATCGCTGGCCCTCATAGCGGTCCCAGGGGCAATGGCCACATCAACGACGGGAAACTATTCACAAAGGGCCAGGGCCGCGCTTGCACACGCTACCTGGCTGAAGAGTCCCTGGGAAGAACAGCTTGAATATCTCAGCGCCGCTGCGGTGAATGATGCATACAACCGAGCCAAAGTGGGGTTGTGCCTCTCACGCCAAGAAGGCGCAATGTTTGCCAGCGCCCAATACCTTCTCGCCGGACTTCCAGTAGTAACTACGCAAAATGCTGGCGGGCGAGATGAGTTCTTCGACAAGCAGTTTGTTCGCTGGGCAGAGGACGATCCCCGTGCAGTCGCCGATGCCGTAGCAGAGCTTTCGCAACTGAATTTGCAGCCGTACGCCATCCGGGAATCCGTTCTTGCGAGAATTACTCAACACCGCAACCGTCTGTTGCAGTTTATACAAAACGCGATTGATACGAATAATGGTCACCGCGGAAGGTGGCAATCCTGGCCAACGGACCTGCCAAATAAGTTCATCGAGCCGGAAGCAAGCGCCAACGAGGTGCTGCGATTGATTCACCAGAGGACGGTTGATTCAAGTGTTGCCCATCCTGCCCCGTGATGATTCGAAAGGCGACACCGTTCGGAGATGTGATTTACGATGGAGCTGGCAATCGTCGGAGCAACAGTATCAAGCTGCGGTCAGGCAGATTGAACCGGCAGAAAAGCGATCCTCCTGGTTCGCTCACCTCAAACCATGGCGAGAAGTAACAGCATGAAGATAAAAGTGGTTGTCTTCAACCACAACCAGAAGAGCTCTGCCGAAAAACTCTTCTCAATTCTGAGCAGCGAGTTCGATACAGCCCTGTTCGACAGCGGCTCAAACGAGGAGGAAATTAGCGAGCTCTCCACTCACAAATTTCCCAACATCTATTGGACCGGCTGCTGGAACAAGTCCTGGAATCTATTCCCAGAGTCGGACCTGATCTGGGGAATAGGGGGTGATTGCGGGTTGACCGCCGATCCAAGGCAATATAGAGCAGCAATTGAGTCGGCGTTACCATTTGCGATCTGGTCGCCCAAGATTGCAGGTCAGCACCTTCCCTACATGCAGGTTGACGAAGGAACCGTCCTCTCGGTAAAGCACATAGAGGGAATTGCTTTCGCCCTGACACAGAAGTTGTGGAAGTTGATGGGCGGCTTCGACAAAAGCAACTACATCGGTTGGGGACAGGACTGTATTGCCTCATTTCTGTCGCATGAGGCCGGCATGCGTAATCTACTTGATGGCAGGGTCTGCCTCACTCATCCACCCAGCAATCAGTATGACTCTAAGCTTGCCAGAATCCTGCAGGCGGCGGTCATTCTCAAAGTGCTGGGAAAAGAGCGTGGCAACGAGTTGCTGCATGCCATTGATGCCACTTTCCTATCACCTCACTTGAACTTGATTGGCTCAGTCAATCTTGTCCAGGAACCATGATGACGAGCGTCTAACGCACTGCCGCTTAGCAGCAAGTAAGATTATCTGCCCCAGTCGCCATTATTAAACCAAAGAATTCAGCCGAATCTTGAACAGGAAACAGGCACAATGACAGAAAATACTCGATTTCGAATAACCGGAGACCATTTGGTCGAACAAGACCTTGAGTCGGAAATAATTTTGGTTGACCTCCACACAAAAACCTACTTTAGCCTGACAGAATCGGCTATAGAGATCTGGAGACTGGTCTCAAAAGGATATGCCACTGCGGAGATACTGGAGCATCTGCAAACGACCTTCAACGGCGAACGTGCACCGCTTGAACAGGCGATTGAGTCGGTAGTGCACGAACTTAAAAACGGCGGCGCAATTGTGCTCGCTCCTGAGTTGGGTGCACCTGTCGAACTGCTGCCTTACGACACTTCGGCAAACAAGAGAAACTTCACCCCCCCGGTAATTGACCGATTCGACAACCTCGAAGCACCACACGAGGTGCGAGAGCGCAAGAGACAGGAAGAACTTCGCCAGAAGTCCAAGAGAGGCTTTAGCTTTGTCACAACCTTAAAGATTACGGTCAGTGGACCAGGCAGATAGTGATTGAAGCCCCTGTCCGCGTCTCGCTGGTCGTTCCGCTTTGTCCAAAATTTCACGGCAATGGGCTCGTGATGCGGGCCGCCAGCCTCCTCAAGCTGCTCAAGTTTTGTGGTGTTGCAACTGATCTGCTGATTGTCAATGTTTTCTCGAACAAAGAGGAAGAACCGGAAGAGGAGATTCACAAACTCTGTCGCACCATAAGCTGGATAAAAAACCCAATTGAAAAACCGGCGTCGCCCAGCTGGATAGATGAGCATGGCGGTCGGCAGGCGATCCCATACGAATGGCAAAGGTACAACGAGAGCTGGCAGTCTGACATCAAGTCAGCGCTTGAAAAACTACAACCTGATCTGATCATGGTCTTTCGCTTTTGGCTGGTGCCATTCATTCTGCCGGTTGTAACAAACAACACGCCGGTCTGGTTGGATGTAGATGAGCTGGAATCGACAGTTAAGCGCAGAATCTCGCGGCTGTATGCTCTTCTTCTCAGCACGAAAAGTGCCACCACCGATAGAACCGTTCTCAGTCAAGCCCTTACGAAATCGGGAGAGCTGCATCTGCAAGCCAAGGCGTTAGAGAGATTGGAGGCACGTTATTTACCTTCCTTTCATCGCATTTTCTGCTCCTCACCAGTGGAGCAAAAAAACATTTTGGCGAAGATTCCAGGGCACGAAGTTTTGGTACTTCCCAATATTTACCCACGCGTGCGCCGGCAAATCCAGCGCCAGTCAGACGGCAAAGCACGCCTGCTCATGGTGGGAAACTACGACTACTATCCAAATCGCGACGGGCTCTTCTACTTTTGCCAGAAGATCCTACCCGCTCTTCAATCTCGCTCTGCCCTTCCCATTGAATTATTGGCGGTTGGAGGCGGACTGGAAAGCAGCGATCATCGCTTATTGCCGGACAATGTAAAAGTGGTAGGACCGGTGCCGGACACTACCCCCTATTATGCCGATTGTGACTTGGCCATCGTCCCCTTGCGAGCCGCTGGCGGCACACGCATCAAGATATTGGAGGCATTCAGCCATGAACGAGCTGTAGTCTCAAGCGCTATCGGAGCTGAGGGACTGGAGGTTACGACAGGCAGGCACCTGCTCATCGCAGATAGCAGCGAAGATTTTATCGAGCAGTGTTTGCTTTTGATCGACGATGCAGAAAAACGCAACGCGATAGCTCAACAAGGACACGCGTTTTTCAAAATGCACCACAGCATGGACAGCCTGTTGGAAATGGTTCCGCAACTTTTTTCCGGTGCGATTAGTAAGCCGGTTAATCAACGCTCAGGTTTGGTTTAGCCACTGACTGTTCTCGCCCAGCCTTAAACAACCAGGCTATCGACATCGTCTGAATGGCAAGAAATCGCTTGTTCGTAGTGAGCTCCCGTTGGTACTTGCATAACAACATTTCGTGGGCGCGTGCCAGCCGAGACAGGTCGGAGGAGATACCGTCTGTTTCGTGGTATCGCACCAGTGGTTTATTGATGCGCCTGAACTGACAGACGCGACTGAGCCTGATGAAGAGCTCGAGGTCTTCCAAAGCATTCAACTGAATGTCGAACGGACCATCTGCCAGAGATACTTTTTCGAGGAGATTGCGCCTGATCAGACAGCTTTGGATGCCGATTGATTCCACACAATAGCGCATGGTTAAAGGGTTAACGATGGCGTCTGACTCCACATCTGGTGCGGGAAAATCCTTGATATCGCCATTTTGCAGATAGCGCTGCATGTCACTGTAGACAACACCAACTCCCGGGTACGACTTCATTACTTCGAGCTGGGCGGCCAGTTTTCCTGATATCCATTCATCATCCGAATCTTGAAAAGCCAGAAGAGGTGCGGTTGTGGCGGCGATTCCCTGATTGCGAGCGCCTGCGGCACCATGTTGTTGAACAAGAGGCAAATAGCGTACTCGCGAATCCTTGATTGCCTTAACGACATCGGCAGTACCGTCAGTGGAGCAGTCGTCGACGACAACCAGCTCGAAAGATTGAAAGTCCTGCGCCAGCACGCTGTCAATCGACCGAGCCAATAGATGAGCCCGATTATGGGTAGGCAGAATTATGCTGACGTCATACATAGAATAGATAAAACCTTGATCAGCAATTATATGCTCTTATTGGCGTCTCGCTTTAATCCTGTGTCAGGACAGGAAGCGCACCGGCAATGGCGAGTCTTTAACTACTGCGCCAAGCGGTACCGATCGGTCAAAAGCGGGCTCCATTCAGCATATAATGCAGGCTCTCCGGTAAACATTGAAGATGACCGACACGACAACAACCGAGACTGAAACCGCTCGCTTCCGCTTTTTCCAGGACTCCTTGGGCTTTAACGGAGGCGGTGGCAATACAGTTGTCTATTCGCATTTGACTGGATCGATGGCTCTCTTGAATAAAATGAAGATCCAGTTGCTCCAGGGCTGCTCAACCTTCGACACCCTTGAGAATCATGCCGACCGGCTGACCAGAGACTACGGTGCGGCTCATTTAGGCACTATCCGAGAGCAGCTCAATGAGCTGGCCAAAGAAGGACTTCTAGTTTCTGAACAGAAATTGACTGAGCGTCTCACAATCACACCCTCATCAACTGCGGCTCTTCAGGCTCCACCTGCAATCTCGATCCTGGCGATGCCCACCCGTGATCGTCCTCAGTCGCTGCAGAGCAGTCTCAAGGGCTATATGGACTGCGCTCGCGAGCACGAGCTCGCTGTCAAATTCATGATTTCGGATCAATCTGAGCAAGCATCAGTAATCAACGATAATCTTGCCGTTCTCGCCCAGCTGAAGTCCCAGTATGACTGCGAAATTTACTTCGCCGGCAATGCTGAAAAGGAGGAGATGGCACGCAAGCTTGCCGCGCACAGCGGACATCCCTTCGAGCTGGTCGCCTTCGCTCTCCTCAATCGAGACCAGTTTCCGCTTTGTTATGGAGGCAATCGCAACGCGTTCATTTTGTCCACGATAGGTTCGCTCATGCTGCAGGTTGATGACGATCTCGTCTGCCGGATTGCACCCAGTCCCGATGACAAGCAACAGTTGACACTGACTTCCAAGTACTCACCACACGAAACACATTTCCTCTCCGAGTCCGAAACACAGTCATTAGAAAACCGCTTTTCCAGTGGCAACATCTTCCAGCTCCACGAGCGAATTCTCGGGCGATCGCTCTACAGCTGCCTGAAAGCCGAAACCAAGATAGACTTCGACGCGACCAATTCCAGCTTTTTTACTAGATCTTCGGCCGACAGCATCGTCGCCGTTTCGGCGCTCGGGTACGGAGGGGATGCCGGCACAGGCACTTCTTATCACTTTCTTGGCGAAACGGCGGAAACGCATGCCGACCTGGTTCGCTCAGAAGCAGTTTATCGTTATGCCATGTCGCGGCAGCAGGTTCTGCGGTTCGTCAAAACTCCGGTAATCAGCGACGGATCCTTCTGTTGCAGCGGCAATCTCGGCATGGACAATCGCCAAACTTTGCCACCATTTGCGCCGGTGCAAAGAAACGAAGATGGAACATTCGGTTGTCTGTTCAACTCCGCTACAAATCACTTCTTCGGGTTCTTGCCCTGGCTTGCCCTTCACAATCGACCGCCTCGGTTCTGCTCACCGGATGACCTCCGCACAGATGCAGCTAGGGTTTCTTGTGGTGACATATTGCCGCTTCTCCTGGAAAAATGCGTGCCGAAGATAAAACATGTTGATCCCGGAACAAACCTGAAGATCATAGGTGAAACTCTGGCACATTGGGGCACTGCACCAAGAGCTGAGTTCGAAGAGAGGCTGCGCCTCGCATTGCTGGAAAGGGCGGCGAATAGGATTCGCATGTTCGAGCAGCTCTTGAGCTTATATAAGATGCAGCCTGGTTTTTATATAGCTGACGTAAAAATGTGCATTACGGCCTTGCAAGAGTCTGTGATCGACAAGCGTTATATCATCCCTCAAGATCTGATTCCGACATTCGGCGAAGAGCTGGCACGCACCAAGTTACAAGAACTGGTGCGCAATCTCGGGCAGCTCCTGACGATCTGGACCGACCTGCGCACTGCAGCCGGAGAGTTATTGAAAGGTGGCTGGCAACCGTTTACCAGGGTATGACGGCCAAGGTTTTCCGTACGTAATCGTTTGCCGATACCGGTTTATTTTTCGTCTCCGCCAACTTCCTCTCATCATCTTCAACCGATATCGGTTTAGTTTTTGCGCCCCGCCGCCTTCCCCTCATCATCTTCAACCGATATCGGTTTAGTTTTTGCGCCCCGCCGCCTTCCTCTCATCATCTTCAACCGATATCGGTTTAGTTTTCGCGCCCCGCCGCCCTCCTCTCATCATCTTCAACCGATATCGGTTTCGTTTCGAACCGTTTTATCAAACGCAAAAACAAAGTCTGCACAATTACACAGTGACTCGACCAAAAACCAATCGTATAGTCTCCGCATTCGAACAAAACAAAAGCGGAGGTCAACTTTGCGCAACGCATACAGGGCACCTGCAAGCGATCGCTGACAAGCCGCTTCTGCACTAGTTAGTGCGACGCTTCAAAAGACACGTTTACGAGAGGAACACGTCATGGCAAAGAAAAACAAACCGAAATTAGGTTCAGAATCGGAGCTCCAAGTTGAGTTGTACACGGCGCTACTCGACGGATACGACCTGAAGAAGATCAACCAATTAACCGACATATTCGAAACAAACAGCTCCTACGAAAAACTACTCGAAAAGGATCCATTTGTTGATGCGAAAAACTATCTGTTGGCGGTCATTCAAAAAAGAGATTGCACCGTCAAACTCAAAGCAACAAGAGACAGGTTCGATCACTCGATCGCGGCTGTACGAATCGACAGTCCTAGAGGTTGTGTGATCGGCTGGGGCCGCTGTTTTTGTGCAGGAACTCACCTGGATGGTGATATCCTGGCGAAAGATCTGGCAATCATGGATGCTGTCGAGAATTTCCAGCATCTCCAAGCAGGAGAAGTTCGCGGCATCGCGCCTAAATACGCAGACGATTTTATGACGCAGCTAGACGGAACTGTAACATCAGAGTTTCTAGTGACGTTGCAGTCGCTTACACCAGCGTGGATGCTCACGGGAGTCTAAGGCAGAGACTAAGTTTCGCTCTGATTCAGTCCATGGAACTTGCAAATCAAAGCTTTCAAAAGCTTTCCTGCGCCCTTGCCGTCGCCCTCGGCAAGGCGTTCCATGACTGGCAGGTGGGCTTCTCCGAATTCGGCCAGCTGGCCTTCTCCGATTTTGGCCAGAGTTTTACGGAAGCGACTTTCGAGAACGACTGATTCCCATATCGAGAGAAGCTGCTCGTTTCCGGACGCTTCCACGATAAGGCGGTGAAACGCCATGTCGTGCAGCGAATACTTGGCGAAATCTTTTTTCTTCGCAGCTGCTATAAACTGCCGTGCTTCTTCCTCGAGTTCTTTCGCGTTCGCTTTGAAGTGCGAGGCTGCCAGTTCTGCGGCAAGCTGTTCAAGTGCCGATCGAACTTGCGACGATTCTTTCAATTCCCGATCGGAGATCGAGCGGACGTATGTTCCTTTATAAGGCTGCGTCTCGATCACTCGCATCGCTTCCAAAAACCGGAACGCCTCCCGCACCGGCGCCTGACTAGTATCGAACTCCTGGGCAATCTGCAGCTCGACCAGGCGCTCGCCGGGCTTGTAAACGCCCTCCAGGATGCGCTCTAAGAGGATGTCCTTAATCTGTTCTCGGGCCGACGCCCTTTTGATTGGCATTTAGAGGTACATCCTCGTTTGTAAATTAACCCAGCAAACCTACTTTACCGATTATCGATTATCTATTATGATAATGCCATCGATTATCGATAATCGATAACCCTAAAAATTTGGAGGGCTCGAATATGGGCAACTATTTCACATACGGAGTCTTCAGCAGCGAGCAAGACTTCTCCAAAGCATTCTCGGCATTGTCTGACCGAGGATTTGACAATATCGCGGTAGTAAAAAACACAGACAGCGCCCTCTACAAATCGGCATCTGTGAAGAACTCAATCAAAAACACCTTCGTGTTGGGCGGACTCGCAGGCGCAGTTATTGGCGGGATCGCTGGCGCCATTGCCACTCCTACGGTTCCGTACGGCGGCACATATCAGGTTCTCACTCCCATGATGTCGATGGTTTCCGGCGCTATCGTCATGGCTTATTTCAGCGTCTGGATCTGCGGTTTCCTCAGATGGATAGACAGACCCTTACCTGCAGACTGTTTCGAAGGGACCATAACAAACGGCTCTCTTCTTCTGGTGGTGGAAACGGACCAAGCCGATCTCAGGCAGCTCGCTTTTGACTGCTTCAGCAGAAACAATGCCTCAGAGATAATCGCGCGTTCTGAAGCGATCACCACGTTGGAACTATCTAAACCAGCTGATGTTTCTACAAGACCAGCAGTCGTTCAATTGGCTGCGTGACGTACAACTGGCTGCCTAAGCGCATTACTTAAAAATCAAATCCGGTTCAGCCTGCTTCAGGCTGGGCCTTTGATTTTGCAGTTGAACCGGCGGGCTTTATTGATTCTGCGGCGACTTGTTTGTTACGAGCAGCAGTGGAACCTGCCCGCAAAGATCCCCATGGCGTGTGAGCAAGAACTGCACGCCGAGCTTGTCCGATATGTAAGGACGGCTTTGAACAACTGTCACACGCGAGCGCACATCTTCGGGCAATTCAGCGAAGCGGTCAGCCGGGGTAATCAAGTAAACATGCTGCTTCTGAGAGAGAAAGTCCGACATCTCCTTGGTGTTGTTAACAACATCAGGAATCTTGCCTGTGATGAAAAGTCCATGATCGACCCAATCGACCGTGATGGCAAAATCTGAGTGCATTGCTAGCTTGTAATCGCCGCGGTCAGCACGAATTTGCGCCAGATAATCGAGAGCCGGAATCTGCTTTCCTATCGCCGGCAACGCCTGAGCAGAGATGGCGAACAAGGTCAGCAGAATGGCAGTTCCGGTAAGCGCGTAGGCCTTGAAATAATTGCCCTTGCACAGTGCATAGATCACAAAAGCAGCCGGAACGAATATAGCTAATGGCGCCAGAATCCAACTCGCAAGAGCGGGTCCTGTGATATGCGGCAAGATATAACAACTGAGTGCGCCCACGACTATGAGAGCAGCGCCTAATATCCAGGCAAAAATGCGGGCGGTGGGCGCATTCAATTTGATCCAACGACAAAGATGAACACCGACAAGTCCGGCTGCAGCTGGGAAACATGGCAGATCGTAATAGTTCATCTTGCCTTTCGAAACCTCGAAAAACGCAATCGTCAAAACGATCCACATCCACATGAGGAGCTCGCAGCGCGACTCTGCCAGGTTTTCCTTTTGGCGCCACTTCTTAATCGATGCCACTGCCACAAAGGGAATCAAGAGCGACCACGGGACAAAACCCATGAAGAACGACTCAATCATGTAATAAGGAGGGTGACAGTAAGCGTAGGCGTTGCCGAAGTACCGTTCGATGTTGTGGTGGTACAGCCAGGCAAGAACATAGCTGGGGCCAGACATGGACCGAGCCACCATTACGTACCAGGGCGCCGCCACCGCTACAAAAGCGGCAAGGCCACAAAGCAGGCGTTTATCAAGCAACAACTTCAACTGCTTCGTCACAGCGATATAAAGTAGAAAGCACGCGCCCGGCAAGATCAGACCGACAGGACCCTTTGTAAGCACTGCCAGACCGGAGCAAATTCCAGCCGCCAAAAACCAAAGCCCTCGTCGCTCTTTATTTACCGTCACCGCATATAGTGAAGCGATCGAACCAAACTCAAATAGAGTGAGCAACGAATCAACCATGCACAGTCCGGAGAATTCCATGAACCGTTCTGCCGTCGCCAGTACCAGTGCACCCATGAGCGCGCTCTGCCAGCCAAAGACCGCACGTAAAGCAAAGGCAAGCACGGTCAGCGTGGCAGTTGACGCAACGATTGACTGGATGCGAGCGGCAAATGGATTGACGCCAAAGGTCTTGAAGGCCGGAATGACGAGCCAAAAGATCATGCCGGGTTTGTCAATTTGCGGTATGTAGTGGTAGGAAGAAGCTATATAGTCATTGCGAAGCATCATCTCTCTGGACTGCTCCGCTTGAGATATTTCACTGCGGCCAAACTTGTTCTTGCTGAATGAAAGCATCGTATATGAAGAAGCAGCCACAAGGAGTAGCGTCAGCAGCAGTGCAAGAAACCTTTTCTTCGCACTGTCTTTGGATACAACCGAGCTCGGACCTGCCTTTTCAGCTATGCCAGAAATCATGCAGCTTGGAACCTTTTAGGAAGATTGGCGAGAAAAACGGCATCATGACATAGGACCGGCACGAGGTCTTTAGCCTCGCTTAACCATCGCTTGGCAGCATACGATCCAGTTCATCTCCGCCCGGACAGCGGTTTCAGGGCAGGGTTCAGCATCACGCGAAAAGCTAAACCGATATCGGTTTAGTTTCCGTTCCCCTCCACATCTTCAACCGATATCGGTTTAGTTTCCGGCCCTCTCGACATCCATTGGTATGTTTCTCTGGCAGCGAATGGTGAATTCGCATAGGGGGAGCCCTCGCGGGCTCCCTCCTGCGTCACCACCGTACGTGCGGGTCCGCATACGGCGGTTCGGCGAGTTAAGCAGCCATCATTGACCTGAATTCCGGTAATCCTAAACTGCGAAAGTACTTCTTCGA
>DATNPN010000024.1:0-284074 GCA_036703195.1 Planktothrix sp.
ATTCCTGGCAGGAATTACTTGGCACTGGAGCCAACCTCATTCCTGGGACTAATTGAAACGGGCGGAAAAATATTCCTGGCAGGAATGACTTGGCACTGGAGCCAACCTCATTCCTGGGACGAATGGAAACGGGCGGAAAAATATTCCTGGCAGGAATGACTTGGCACTGGAGCCAACCTCAATGCAGTCGGGATGGCGACGAGATTGTCCATACATGGCGTCAACCACCGCCGGGTTTCCCGACCGAAAAAATCGACCGCCTGTTGCAAAGTCTTCGCAATGTTTTCCTGGCATTCTCAGCTTGGATGGCAACTTCCATCCGCAAGCCCCCGCCCCTCCGCCCCTTCAAACCATGAGTCATGCATCGTTTGCAGACACTATTACTCTTCCTGATTCGCCAACTGCGTTGCCACACCAGCGCACAGGCGGGAGCGCCGTGATGCAATCGTTCAGAGACTTCACCAAAAACGAGGCGCGATTAGCGGTCGGTGACATAATCGCCAAACAGTATAGAGTCGAGCGACTGCTCGGCGGTGGCGGCATGAGTGTCGTCTACCAATGCACAGATCTGATTTTGAACAGAGTGGCTGCCGTCAAACTGATGCGCCCGGAGTCATTGCACAGCGACCGTTCGCACCTGCGCTTTCAACAGGAGGCGAGGGCGGTGGGACGATTGCATCATCCTTCTATTGTCGCCATGCACCACTGCGATTTCAGCGGTGCAGTTCCGTTGATGGTGATGGACTACATCAATGGGCCCTCTCTGGCAGAGGTGCTTTCAGCAGAAGGCGCCATGTCCGTCGATCGCTGTTTGCGCATCGTCGTGCGTATAGTCGACGCCCTCGAACATGCACATGCAAACCATGTCGTACACCGCGATTTAAAGCCCAGCAACATCATGATGGAAGCGAACGATCATCCGGTTATCGTCGACTTCGGCATCGCCAAATTGGTGGCAGGAAATCTCGAAGCCAAAACTACGCAGACCGGCGAAGTCTTCGGCAGCCCTGCCTACATGAGCCCCGAGCAGATCTCGGGCAAACCGGTGACGGCGCAGTGCGACCAGTATGCGCTCGGCTGCGTCATATTCGAATGTTTGACGGGTTGTCCACCCTTTCTCGGGCCCAACGCCGTTGAAGTGATGTTTCGCCATTTGACTGAACAACCGCAGTCGCTAACTGACTCATCTCTGGGAGGCAATTTTTCGCAAGAGCTGGAAGAGCTGGTGGCACGCCTTCTGGCGAAGGAGCCGCAAAATCGCTTTGCCGATATCGGCGAGGTTAAACGCGCGTTGGAAAGCGTTCAGAGCGCTTCGGAAGAAGACGCGATACCAGCCACATCAGAACCACCCGATTCCCCGGCGGTGAAATTGGGCGGGCGAACCGGGTTGACGATTATCGCCTCTGCCCTGGCAATGATAACGACCGTCAGTCTGATTTTCTTTTATGTTAAACCGACTGTTGCGCACAAAAATCCAGCGGCAGCGTCGAAAGATGAGTTGAACCGAATGGTATCTTTTGCCGCCATTCATGCCGAGAGTGATAGAGACGGCGCAGCCGCGGCAAACAGCACGGCAGAGGAGCCGGATACGGATAGTCCGTTACCGATCTTGTTCGACGAAGCCACCACCACCAGGGCGGTCGGCGCTTGGGTCTTGGAGCACAAACAGGATCGCAGCCTGAACATCTGGACAGATGCAAAACTCGATCAATTCACGGCGTTGTTCACCGATGGCGCCTTGAAGGTACTGAGCGGGCAGCACAACCTGCGCACTCTCAACGTCAATAGATGCGTCAAATTGACTGGCACCGGATTTAGTGCCTTCGTTGCCACCCCTCTGACTAAACTGCAGTTCGATTACGGCGGCTGCACCAATGCCGGACTGAGAGCAATCAGCAGCACCCTCAAGCAACTCGAGTTTTTGACTATAGCCGGTTCTGACGTTAGCGACGAAGGCATCAGCTATTTGAAAGAATTGCCTTTGCTGGCTGCTCTCAATTTGCGGGATTGCAAGTCGATCACGAACAACTGCTTTGGCGACATCGCTCAAATGAGGCGTGTGTGGAACATCGATCTCACCGGCAGTCAATATGTACACGAGCATCTGCAGCCACTGTGTAGCTCAACCTCTCTGCGCTCACTTCAACTCCGTCAAACAGGACTGGACGACGATGATCTGGCGATACTGGGGAGCAATGAAGCGTTATTAGATCTGAATATATCAGGCAATTCGTTCACCGATGTGGGGCTGGCACACCTGGCGAAGTTGCCGAGGCTAAGAAATCTGGACATTTCAGGATGCAAAAACGTGCACCGGCGAGCGGTTGCCAACCTCAGTCTGCAGCTGCCGCACTGCCGAATCTATTGCCAGAACGCAACGGCTGGAAGAAGGCCCGATTTCGGTCCACAGAGCCTTTAGCTCCTGCTTGCTGAGTTGGCGGTAAGTTTGAGAAATTCTGCCAATCCGCCACATGCAACGCGCGGGGCGCTGGAGAGTGGTATTATCCGTTCTCCGGTAAAGACGAGATCCTGTTGACAGGGGGTGCGTGATGGTTCTTACTTACTCTACGATGCTGCCGCTCGGCACGAAGGCACCGGCTTTCAGCTTGCCTGATGTGACGACGGAGAAAACAGTTTCGCTTGAATCGTTCGCCGGTAAGAAAGCGCTGCTCGTGATGTTCATCTGCAAGCACTGCCCTTACGTAGTGCACATTAAAAATGAACTGGTCAAACTGGGAATCGATTACAACCACAAAGAGATTGGCATGGTCGGCATCTCGTCTAACGATGCAGACAAATATCCGGATGACGGTCCGGCCAGCTTGAAGCAATTTGCCTTAGAAATGAAATTGAACTTCCCCCTCTGTTACGATGAAACACAGGCGACTGCACACGCTTACACCGCAGCCTGCACGCCGGACTTTTTCCTTTTCGATGGCGATCACAAACTTGTTTATCGAGGGCAGCTCGATGACAGTCGTCCCGGCAACGACAAACCGGTCACGGGAGCTGATCTGCGAACCGCTATCGATGCACTTCTCGCCGGCAAGTCAGTAACTTCGGATCAAAAGCCGAGCGCCGGCTGCAACATCAAGTGGAAACCCGGTAACGAACCGAAATTCTCCTAGCTGCGCAAGCTCGCTGGCGGTGTGAGCGGAATGCCGCCACGGCGAAAGTAATCGGCGACTTGACACGATAGACGGTTGTGCCACCGTAGGCGCTACCATCAATGAGCTGCTGCACGTGGTCGCTGGCTTCCGTTGCATTGCCCAGGTAAACGGCGATATGCCCGAACGGATGCGCGCCGGATGCTCCATGAACAAGAATGTCACCGGGCTGCAAATCATCAATAGATGCCATCTCGAAACGCGGATCGTTTTGCAACTGATCGCCCGCCATCCAGGCGGCCGCACCCATTAGTTTGATCCCGAGAGGCTTGAGGGCTCGCTTCACCGACATATAGCACCAGCCGATCGTGTGCGTATGTTGGGCAACAAAACGGGCATTGTTGGCGATGCTGTGAGCTGCCTCTTCGGCGGAGAGAGTTTTGTTCACGACAGCCACCTTCTTGGGCAGGTTGGTGTTCAGGTTGAGACCGATACGGTGCAGGGGCAGTGCCCATGCCTTGCTCGGTAACATCATCAAAATGGCGGCCAGAACGTAAGTGACACTTTTTATACGAAACAAGGCGACGACCTCTCTCGGGGACTTCACTCTCGTTGGTTTTACCAGGAGTTAACAACTCTGTACCGCGGCCCGCTCTGCCAGCCACTCCAGCCGCTCGCATCGAACGTCGTCGTACTCTGCCATAGCAGCAACTCAAACTTCGGTAACACAAATTGGGGTTTCCCCTATTTATAAGATTGATGACGACCTAGAGTTGAGATTGGGCTATACAGCCGAGTCTGGCTCGGCAACGCCTGAGTATGCTTTGTTCGATTGGCACCATCTACGGTATCGCCATCAAAGCGGATTTCAGCCGCCGCCGAGTATAAGAACGCTGGAAGACAGGGCGCAAAAGCAAAGGAAATGTAAATTGTCGGCTTATTTGGTCGCCCGGGAAAAAGCCTGTGTTTTTTTGATTAAAAGGATGATTTACTGAAGAGAAACAGGAAGGATCGGGAATGAGGAATGTGGATGTGACTTTTTCAATGCCCGTGATCTTTCAGGCAAAGAGGCCGGAGGAACTATGAGTACCCTTACACCAAAGACCAAGCGCCGTTTTCCACGCCTTTCCTCGGAAGCATTCGAACACCCGGCAGATCGGGCGGCACTCGAAGCGCTCCGCAAGATCCCAATTATTGATAAGCTCCTGACCAAGTTTCTCGAACTCGGAATCGAACGCGTTTTCCGCATTCAATTATTAGGCGGCACTGTCCACGTATCGCCCAAACAGTGCCCCAAGGTCCATAAATTGCTCAAGGAAGCATGCGACATTCTGGACATGCACGAGCCGGACCTCTTTTTGACCAGCCATCCGTTTCCCAACGCTTTCACGTTCGGCGTCGAGCGACCGTTTATCGTGCTCCACTCCAGTCTCATCGATCTGATGACGGAAGACGAGCTGATGGCAGTCATAGGACACGAACTCGGACACATCAAAGCCGGTCACGTCCTCTATAAGAGCATTGCTTACATCATCTATGCAGCGGCGCAGCAGATCTTTGGTCTCGGTGCCCTCGTCAACATGGCGGTGCGGATCGCGCTTTACGACTGGTCGCGCAAATCCGAGCTCACGGCTGACAGAGCCGAGTTGCTCGTAGCGCAGGACGTCGAAGTCTCGATGCGCGTTCATATGAAACTCGCCGGCGGCACCAAGACTGTTTACGCCGAGATGGACGAGCAGGAGTTCTTGAAGCAAGCTGACAGCTACGAAGATCTCGACTACAGCACACTGAACAAGATCTACAAACTGCTCAACGAATTGTGGCTCACCCACCCGCTTCCTTGCGCGCGAGCCAAAGAAGTCTACGCCTGGGCCAAGACCAAGCAGTATCAAGAGATCATGGCAGGGAGATATCCGACCGCAGAAGCGAGCACGACTCTACGGGCGTGTCCGCATTGCTCGTCGAAAATCAGCCCCTCCTTCTTCTTCTGTCCGGACTGCGGCAAAAACGCCCGCATTTAGAAGCAAGCTCCCAGGACTGCAATCACGGGTTGGTTCACCGACCCGTGATTTTTTTGTGGCGAAACGGCCAGGATACTGATCGTTCAGAACGCCACGTACCGCAAGAGGGGCGGTGGCACCGCCCCGTTGAAACGGGCAGGTATTCGTTCAATCAACTGTGCGAATTTCACAAAAAGCCGCGGCTTGTGACAAGCCGCGGCAGACACCGGCAGAGTTTAGGTGCAACTAGTTCTTGTCCGGCTCGACGTCGATAATATCGTCGGAAGAAGAACCGTTGGACCCTTTGAGGGAACCGCCACACAATGGGCAGAAAGATTTTTCGCGGCTGGCCGGGGCGTGGCAGCTCGGGCACTCAAAACCGGGCGACGTTGAGTAGCCGGCTTTTGCTTCTGCGCGAGCTGACGGCGAAGCATTAGGGTCGGTCGAAGTCTTCATGCTGTCGATCTCCGCCTGCATCAAGTTGATCTCGTGTTCGTAACCAGCAACTTCGTTGGCTTTGTCTTTCAGAACATCTTCGCTGACGTCGGCATTGCGCAAATATTTGTCGCACACCAGACGCCCGATCTCGAGGAGCTTGGCCGTGCGCTTGCGCTCAACATCTTTGACCTGAGTCTGCAGGTTGTAGTTCTGCATGATCTCTTGAGACTTGTTCTGAACTTTCTCGAACTCCTTGCCAATACCGTTAAGAACGTCATCAATCATTGTCATTTGCCACTCTCCTCTGCGCTCGTCTTATCTTCTTATACCTGATAATTCTCGTCCTGACTCCGGCGTTTTTACTGGTTTCGATGCTGCCAGAATGCTATTCCAAATGACTAAACATCCTCGCTCGCGATCATCATTTCTTCATGTGATCGCTGGGGACGACTCAGTGTCGGCGCCGGTCCCCGGAATCTCCTGCTCAGTGGCCCCGTTGCCGTTCAACTCGGCGGCTGGCGGCGTTGGTGCCTGGACCTTTGCACGAACGGCTACACACACTCTGTTGCGTCCGCTTTGTTTGGCCACGTAGAGCGCCTCATCAACTCGTGCAAACAGATCGTCCAACTCATCTGCATGCAACGGATAGCTGCCCACTCCGATTGAAGCCGTTATCTGACCGGGTCCTTCAATCTCCAGCTCGGCGATAAAGCGCCGCAAACGCTCAGCAAGCTGCTCTGCTTCGTCCACATCGGTCTTGGGCAGAAGAACACAGAACTCTTCGCCACCGTAGCGAGCAGGTATGTCTACTGAACGCGATCTCTGTTTTAACATCTTGCCGATCGCCTTGATCGCCTCATCACCGACCGCATGCCCGAACGTGTCGTTGATCTTCTTCAAAAAATCCAGGTCGATCATCACCAGCGACAGCGAGTGGTCGTAGCGGCGCGCCGACTCCAATTCGCGTGCGAACGACTCATTGAAACAGCGCCGATTGGCCACACCGGTCAAGCCGTCAGTGACGGCCTGGCGCTCACGCTCGGCGTGCAGGTCGGCATTTTCGATGGCCACCGAGAGATTGTCCGCCAGTGACTGCAAGATATTAGTGTCCTCGATAGTAAGCCCTTCATTGTCGCAGCTTTGCAAAAACATCACACCGATAACACGATCTCTCATGACGAGCGGGACAACCAGACCAGAGACAACCTGCATGGAGTGGAGAAACTCCGGCTCAAATCCGCAGCGATTGCCGTCGACACGGTCGAGAATGCTGTTAGTCTGCCGACTGAAGGCCGTTTGAGCAAACCGCAGACCAGGCTCAGTCAAAAACTTGTCTTTGACCGGCTCGAAGCCTGGGCGATTGAATTCGTAGACGCTGAGCTGATCGGGGGTATCGAGCGAACGCAGCATGATGCAACGACTGGCACCAAATGTGGAGCCAATCTGTTCAACCGAGGTCTCGAGCACTTTCTGGATATTGACCGAACTGCGCACGGCGTTGGAGATCAAATACACCAGGCGGTCTTGCTCGACGCGCTTGGTGCGGAAAGCATCTTTCATGGTGACGTCGTTAATCAACTTGCGCGTTTGATCTTCCAGGCTGGTGGTCCGGTCTTCCATCGCTTCGTACTGACTGCGCAAGCGTGCATTCTCTCTTTCCAGCTCGCGAAACTGCCAGGCGTGGTCTAGCGCCGCCACAAACGGATATTCGGACAACAGTTGAGAAATCTCCTTTTCGTCCTCATCTTCACAGCCGGCGATGAGCAAATAGGAGACTGCTTGTACATCTTTCTCCAGTCGGCAGCAGTAAATCGGCTGCAGATCGTCAGGAACCTTCGTCTTGTAATCGTCGAGATCCAACTGCGCCAGCGCCGCTCCGGGCGGCTCGGCACTTTCAGCGAATTCGTCAATAAATTTGACCAAATCCTTCTTGCGGGCGCCAAAGAGATATTTTTCGCCGAACGACTCCAGATCAGGATCCCACATCAAAACAGCCTGAATCTGGCTTTTTAGCGAACGACCGACGATATCCGCCACCGCCTGGGCAACTTCATCCAGGTCGATGGAGGAGAGCAACTTCAATTTGTCGTTGACTGCGTCGTCCATTCGCGGCTCCATGTCGCTATCAATGTGCCCGGTGGCATTAATCACCAACCGCTCGACATCCGCGCGGAGCGAAGACCCGAGCTTGCAACTCGCCTACCAGTTAAAATGGAGGTATCTCTATGGGAGGAAGCCAAATGCCCTGGACCAACCGGCCATCGCCATCGTTTTCAGCGCCGGGCACGAAAGACCGCCTGATCTGCGGCTTTTCCTACCTGAGCATGGGCATGATCGGGCTGATCGCCTACCTGTTTCAGCAGGGCAAGGGACAATCCAGGTTTTTCATGTTTCACTTCTACCAGTCAATCCTCACCGGACTTTTCATCATGCTGATTGGCTGGGGAGTCAAGGCGCTGATGGAAGTGTTGGTCGGACTTTTTTCTGCTGTGCCGGGCGCCATGACAGGCTTGTCCATATTCTCTCAAGGCGCCGACTTCCTTCAATACGCGCTTTATCTCGTTTTGCTCTACGGCGCCATCATGGCATTCCTGGGTAAACAGGCTGAGATCCCGCTTGTGGCCAAGATCGTACACCAGCAGCTGCGGTGAATAGATGTCAGATAAAACGGCACTGCTGCTCGCCACCATCCTGCTCGTAGCCGGGGGAAGCAGTGCCGGCGCCCAGATTGGCCGATCGACCTTGATAGCTGAGGGCGGATTTGGCTGGCAAAGCCAGACAGCGCCGACACCGGCGGCACCACTGCCTTTAGAGACGGGCGCCAGTGCCACCGGCGGCGTTGCCACCCCAGCGCAGGTTTGGGGCGGCGCTCAGCAGGTCACTGCCACGCAGATGCAGCAAGCGATAAACAACGCCAACAGCCTGCTCAAAGCAGACCCTTCTTCCGCGACAGCAGCAGCAGGCGCCAGCTCCGGCTTCGG
Source organism: Planktothrix sp. (assembly GCA_036703195.1). Classification (GTDB taxonomy): domain Bacteria; phylum Cyanobacteriota; class Vampirovibrionia; order Obscuribacterales; family Obscuribacteraceae; genus DATNPN01. The sequence continues at coordinate 8,527 of DATNPN010000024.1, forward strand.
CTCCCAAGGCGGAGTCGACGCGGGTGGCGCCGCCAATCCATCGCAAGGTTTTGGCTCCGCGGCGGGCATTGGCACGGCCGCAGGATTTGGCTCGGGCGCCCCCGCAGGTGAGAACAGCGGTTTTGGCTCGGGGGCGGGCGATGGCCTCAGCGCAGGCTTCGGCTCTGGCTCTAATGTGGGCACGGGCTCGAATTTCGTCGGTGGAAACGGTTTGAATATGGACGCTGGATACGGGCAGGGTGCAGGCGGCAATGCCCCGTCAGGTTTTGGCTCGGGCCCGGGATTCACTGCCACTGGTAGCGCTGCCGACTCCAGTGCAAACGGCGATGGCCCCGGCTCGTCATTCGGCGCGCCCACCAGCTCTCTGCTCGGCGACGACACTGCCGGTAGTGGCAACGAGATGGAAAATCCCCTCGCTCCCGGCATCGCCCATGGTGGCAGCAAGATGGACACGCCCATTCATCGCGCCCTGTCCGAACTGAAGGCGGGACACTACGATGCCAGCATCGCCAAGCTCGATCAAATTCTCACTGCCAACCCGGGCAATGGCCAGGCGCATTACCTGAAAGCAATCGCTTACGTGAATACGCGGCATTATGCGCAGGCAGCAGAAGAGTACCGAGCAGCCATCAGGTGCAGCCCCAATTCTGAGCTATCGCGTCTGTCCGCAGCCGGGCTGATTAAACTGACGCACTGACCAAATTGACGCGATCGTACATCTTCAGCAGTCCTTCCGGATCGTCGGTGACGATCCCTTCCAGTTGCATCTTCACGGCGCCAACCCACTCTTTTGGCGAATTGATCGTCCAGGAATTGATCTTCAGTCCGCCGCGATGCGCCTCTTCCACTCCGTCTTGGCGCAGCGAGCTGAAGCAAGGATGCCAGTACTGACAGCCCAAATCGGCGGCATACTGATTGACGTCAACAAATAGGCAGTCCGCTAGAAGAGCCAGTTGGAGCGTGCTGTCTATCTGGGAAAACCGCTTCATGATCTTATGATCGAAGGAAGAGAAGATGATTGTCTCCAGCGGATAACCTTGCAAAAGCGACAGCAGGTCTTCTTCTATGCCTGGATAATCGATCGGTGTATTCTTCACTTCGATGTTGAGCATAATCTTTCCGTCCAGCAGATCGAGCACTTCCTGCAATGTGGGAATGCGTGCCGAACTGAATTTCGGGTTAAACCACGAGCCCGCGTCGAGACGGCGCAACTGCGCATAGGAAATCTCTTTCACTAATCCGACACCGTTGGTCGTGCGGTTGACGTCATCGTCGTGAATGACGACCAGCTCGCCTGTGGCACAACGATGCACATCCAGTTCGATGCCGTCTACACCGGCTTCGAGACTGAGCCTGAACGCATCCATCGTGTTCTCTGGTGCCCACACTCTGCCGCCGCGGTGAGCGATCACTGCGGGCTTGCTTGCTGGAGTCCAGTTGGATTGCGCTGTTGTTTGAGGTTTGCGATGCCTGCCGCCACGATTGGCGGTTGCCTTAGCACTATGCATTTATGCACCCGGAGGTGAAGAAGCTAATCTCCACCATAATAGTACAGGATTGTGCCAACAGACAGTAAGGGCTGTTTAATTGAGCCATGACTGAAGCAGAATCGCCAGAGCACATGTCTGCCACGACAACCATCTAAATGCGGCGCTGGAGCGCCGCGTTCCTCATTTGGCGGCGCTAAATGTCCACTTCTTTTTGCGGATGCAACAGTCCGAGTTTGACAGTGACGATGAGCTTGGGCGGCATGACCTGAATGCGCTCGAGCGGGCACTCGAGTCCGTTTTCGATGCCGATCAATCCGGATATGTTGTTGAGCACGAGACGTCCCTTGTCGAAGGCAACCTCGAACTTCACCCGCTCCTTCTGCTTGATCATGAAGTTGCCCCACCGCTCTGTGGCGGGATGCTCCAGAATGAGTTCGATGACATTGGCGTTGCGAACGATCGAGCGAACATGCGCCGCTAAAACTCTAACCAGACTGGGCACGCTCTCCATGTCACCGAACGTTTCCAGCAAAACTTTGTGCACAAGATATCCCGGCAACGAGCTGTTCTCCGGGCGTTCGTGCAAAAATCTGATTACGGCTGAGAATGGGTCGCGGGAAGTGTTCAGTATTCTTCTGGCTGTTTCTATCAATTCAGCTTCGAAATCGCGAAGCTTTTGCACAATCTCGTTGCTTTTCTCCGCAGTCTGGGCGCAAGCAATACAGTTCACTAAGAGCTACCTCGTAAATAACGGGTCGACCAATCGATGTCCAGCTCGAAAGCGAAAGACATTCTATGCATCTCCCTCATTCTTTTATGACGCATATTTCACCCACTGACAATAGCGATCTTGGTTGCCAGGCAACAAAATGAGCAGGTTGGGCATCCGGGGCTGCCATGAGGCAGCATAAAATCGTGTCAATCTTTGACCGTCCCTGCATATACGCGGTTCCCAGATCTCATGTTTTTCAAACGAGGAGAGTAAGAGAGTGTCCCCACCGAAGGTCGTAGCCGTCATCCCTGCCCGCTATGCGTCGACACGCTTTCCCGGCAAGCCGCTCGTTAAAATCGGCGGCGTGACAATGATCGAGCGCGTCTACAAGCAATCAGAAAAGGCGTCACTGGTGAGCAAAGTCGTGGTGGCGACCGATGACGAACGCATAGCGGACGCTGTCCGTAGCTTCGGCGGCCAGTTCATCATCACTGATAACACGCACGAAACCGGCACCGACAGGCTCGCTGAAGTTGCGAGTAAAAATCCGGATTTCGATATTATCGTCAATGTGCAGGGTGATGAACCGTTGATAGACCCAGCAGCCATCGATGCTGTAGCACAGCCGTTGGTGCAAGATTCTTCCATCCAGATGTCCAGCGCCGCTTTCAAAATAAAATCGGCGGAAGCTCAAAATCCGATGCTGGTCAAGGTCGTGCTCGACCAGAACAACTTCGCTCTCTATTTCTCGCGCCTGCCCATACCGTTTCATCGAGATGAAAAAGCGAATGAAGAGTCCTGTTATTTCGGGCATTTAGGGCTGTACGCGTATACGCGGGACTGCCTTCTGCGCATCGCGTCGCTGCAGCCGACTCCGCTCGAGCAGGCTGAAAAACTGGAGCAGCTGCGCGCTATCGAAAACGGTATTCGCATAAAAGTTGTGCCATTTGAGGCGAGATCGCTGGCGGTTGATGTTCCAGAAGATATCGCTAAGGTGGAAAAGGCGCTCACACTTTCGCGCATTTAGCTACAATTTGGCCAGGTGGGGAACCTATCTTGCCAAGGCGGAGAATATGAAGAGAGAGATAATTTTGCTCACGGCGTGCTCGAGTCTGGTCGCTCTGTCGCAAGTGTCCGTCATGACACCGGTCGAGGCTCGCGGTGACTCTCGCCAACCGAGATATGCACCGGCATATACAGGTGATACCGCCAACCAGATGATCGAGCCGAAAAACGTGCCCGACTTCGATAACTCCGGCCAGCCGGCGCCAGGTGCTGCATCTAATTCCTCGTCCGGCGGCACAGCCCTCCAGGCTGGTGCGGCTTCCACGACACTGCCCGTGGAGACACGATTGCGACTGGTGCTCGAATGTCCTGTCGACGCGAAAACCAGTCAACCTGGCGACATATTCGAAGGACACGTGAAAGACGATCTGTTCGTGGGCACACAGCTGATTCTGCCACGAGGCAGTCTGGTGCGCGGCCGCGTCGCCGATGTGACAAAACCGCGCATGTTCAGCCGCGCCGCAAGGATCGGTTTGAGGTTGGAGCAGATCACGACCCCGACGGGTGAAGTGATACCACTTGATGCCGCTTTGGAGTTCAAAAAAGGGACCACAAACACTCGTGGACAACTTGATCCCGGCACAAGCCTGAGCACGCGCGTCGGCGGTGAACTGAAGTCGGTCACCGGCATGAACGCTCAAGGCAACACTCGCACTGCTCTGGTAGCAGCCAACGTCGCTACGCTAGGAGCTCCTGCTGTTGCCACGTTGATCGGTGGATCGGCAATCGCTGTTTTCCGCTCGGGTGATAACGTATCTCTAGCTCCCGGTCAGGAGCTGGAAATTCTCCTCACCAACGATCTCGGTGTGCAAGTCGACTAAAGGTGCACCAAAGTCCTCTAAGCGCAAGCCCAACCGCATTGTGTGCAAATGGGCGCCATTGCGCGTTTATTAGTTGCCCCAACCCGGTTTAAACAAGAATCTAGGGTGCCCTGTATATAAATACAGTCAATTCCCATTGACTCGTTGGAAAGAGATCAGTTAATCATGTGATGTGGACTCTTTTCCCAGGAGCCAAACCCTGCTCCCGTCATCGCCGCATACCCCCCGAGATTCAGATGCAACCACAAGCCACAGGCGAGGTTACCCGGCATCCTGTCATTCGCACCCTCGTGTGCGTGCAGGCGGCCGTAGCAGTGGCCGCCATCTGTGCCACCATCACCGGTTGGCTCAGCGCCGGTACACTCGCTTCGATACTCATACTGCTCTTCCTTTGCGCTTTGTTGACACTGAACCGGCAGCAGTCATGTGCGCGCCAAGATCTGCATGAGGCTGAGCGAAAGCAGCGCACGGAAATAAAACAGTTGGAAGAACTGCGCCTGGCTGATCGCAACGTCTACAGTCAAAAACTGCAGCGTCTGTCGATCGCGCTCGATATGGCAAGAGAGCAGTCGGTCGATATGCGCCAGTTCAAGTCGGAATTCCTCGGTCATATAAGTCATGAGATTCGCACGCCACTGAATGCGGTCGTGGGAATGGCAGAATTGCTCGGCAGAACTGGTCTGACGAAGGAGCAAACGGAGCTGGTTGGGCTCATTAGCAGCTCCGGCGAAACGTTGCTCTCGATAATCAACGACATTCTCAATTACTCCAAAATCGAATCCGGAGAGTTTACGCTCGAGCTGACAGAGTTCGAGCTGTACGATCTGGTAGAAGAGACGGCACAACTTCTCTGCGATCAGGCGCGCTTGAGGGAGATCAGCCTGACTACGTTCGTAGCGCCGACTTTATCCCGGTCTTATTACGGGGATGCAGCTCGACTGCGGCAGGTGCTGGTCAATTTATTAGGCAATGCCTTGCGATTTGCTCAGCGCGGAGAGATCCTGATTAGCGCCACCGAAGACCCGGACGAAAAGGGTTCGCTTCGCTTCGCGGTGAAAGACAGTTCTTCCAATATGTCTAATTCGATAGTGGCGAGCTTGTTTACACCAATGACCGAAGTAGATATGATCACCGCCCGCAAATATGGCGGAACAGGGCTTGGACTTTCGGTTTCGAAGAAACTTGTCGAGTTGATGGCGGGCAAGATGGGCGTTGATCCGAGCGCAGATCAGGGCACCACTTTCTGGTTTTCGGCGCCGCTTCAGCCGGCAGTCGAGTCGGATGAAGCGCCGGTGGCGGAGCTTTCTGGCACAGCGAGCAATAAACTGCTTCTGGCGGGACGAGCTTCAACATCGGTCGCCGTGATCATGACGTACTCGAAATCATGGGGACTCGATTGCCTCTATCAGCCCAGCGGCGCAGGCGCCATCGAAGCACTGGCGAAGCAGCCCGACGCGTATCAAGCGGTGATAATAGAGAGTGGATTGTCGGATATGAGTGTCGTCGATTTTCTCAGTGAACTGTTTCGGCGCGAGGAGTTGAGCGGTGTGCACGCCATTGCGCTCACTGAAGAAGAAGCGACGGAGCAAGCGATCAAAAAGCTCGGCGTCAGCATGCAGGTTTTGCGCAAACCCTTCAAAAAAGCGGGGCTGAGAGAGGCGTTGCGGCAATGCCAGCTGCTCTTGCGCCGCACGGGCGAAATTGTCCGTCCCGAGTCGCAATTGAAAAGCTATATCGCCAGCGTAGATTTCGCTACGCGCACATCCATCGGCGAGCCAACGCCAGCTCAATCTGGCCCGTCGAAACTCCTGGTGGTGGAAGACAATCCGGTCAATCGACGTTTGGTTTTATTGCAACTGCAAAATTTAGGACTGGAATGCGACATCGTGGAAAATGGGCAAGAAGCCGTGGACGCGCTCGAAAAAGGGCAGTACGACCTTGTCTTCATGGACTGTTGGATGCCTGTTCTCGATGGATTTGCAGCCACGGCCAAGATCCGCGAGAGTGAAAACCAGAGTGACAAACACACCACAATCGTAGCCATGACTGCCAACGCGATGGAAAGCGATCGTGACGATTGCCTGGCCGCCGGCATGGACGACTACATAAGCAAACCCGTGACGCAGAGCGCTCTTAAAGGCGTTATCGATAAATGGCTCCTGCAGAAGCGCGCGCTGCGCTTCCATCCGTAGCCGTTACATCAAAGGACCTTTAGCCTGCTTCCGTTTGGCTGCAATCTGATCGCGAATCAACCCCAGGTTAAGCTCGAAGGTTTTGTTCGCAGGCTCGAGGTTAGCAGCTTTGCTAAACTCTTGTTCTGCCTCTTCCTGATAGTCGCGCTTCTGATATATGACGCCGAGATTGTTATGCACCCAGGCATTCGTCGGCGCAATCTTCTCGCAGGCGTGCAGCTCTTTCAAAGCCTCTTCCAGATCGTTGCGCTCTATGAGCAGATTGGCGAGATTGTAGTGGGCTTGCAATGAATAGAAGTTGAGATCGATCGCTTTGCGATATTCATCTTCCGCTTCGTCGAATTTCCCTTCATGACGCAGTACAGCGCCCAGGTTAACGTGAGCTTGCTGGTCGTCAGGCTTGTGTTGCAAATAGTCTCTATATCTGGCGATAGACTCAGGAAACCGCCCTTCCAACTGGAAGACATATGCTCCAAGGAAGCGCGCTGGCCAGAAGTTTTTGTTCAACGTCAAAGCCTTGTTGATCTGCAGGAGAGCATCTCTGTACTCGCCGCGCTCGACATAGCGTTTAGCTGAACGGTAGTGAAATTCAGGGTCCGAATCCCAGCTATCCAGTTTGGGCTTTTCGCTCTTTTCAGCGCCATCATCGTCTTTCGAGGCTTTCTTGTCCGGACGCTTTTCGTCTTTCTCGAATTCAGATGGAGTCGAATCTTCATCCTCGACATCGGTCATACCCGGCGGTGGCTTATCGTCGTCAGGATTAGCCTGCTTCTTGTTGAAGAAAGGCAGCGAAGGCCACGCGTGCGCCGATTGAGCGGTTGTATACACGCAGCCTAACGAAAGGCACAGCGATAAAAAGATCCCGCAGGTCGTTCTATTCGAATGGAGCATGGGTAATCCTTGCGAAGACAAATGAATGCTTGGAATGAGTCATTCGACCAAGCGCAATCACTATATACCAGCAGTTGGAAACTTTCGTGGAATAGCGCTCAGGATTCACCAGTAAAGAAACGGTTAATGCGCGTGCCCATGGCATGTTCGAGATTTCGGCGCCGAACGCGACAGTTAAACTTGCGTTCAGAAACACCTCTGCATGTGCGATCGATAGGTATTGAAGTGTGAGCAAATAGTTAGAATGTTAAGGCAAAATGCGTTCTAACTCATTCAACAATATCCGGGCGGCGGGGCTGATTGCGCTCAGTTTTTTACTGAGCGTCGCCTGTTCGTACGCGCAAGACGGCAAACTCTTGAAAGAGGTGGAGTCTGTCCCGGACAGCTCACAGAAAAGCGCAGCGCCCCCGATAACAGCCACAGCTGGAGCTGTCGTGGACTCCGACATCATGTCACGGCTGTCGGCGCCGGCGCAAGAAGTGGCCAAAGATCTCGATATTGTTCCGTCGGTGCAGAAGTTGCTGGATACGGAGAAGGGCACAGGCAAAGACAGTCTGGCAGCCTTGCGCCTCAGAGAGCAGATGCTGGAAGAGATGGTGGAAGCGGATTTTGAAATTCGCAGCGCCATCTCGCACATCGATGACGATATCAGCGCCACCAACGAACTGCGCGATATCATGGAAGATCGTCGTGAAAAGCGGGTTCAAAAAGCCAACATCCTCAACTTCGTCAATACAGGTACTACCGGTATTCTTGCCACGACAATGAATACTTTTCCCAATGAGCAATCGCTCAGTGTCCCTGCCGGCATTATAGGGTCAGTCGGAGGTGCGCTCAACATAGGCATCTCCACATATACACTTCGCCTCAACCAGGGCGATCATCTTTCGCATCCGGCCAAACCAAACATGCTCAGTCACATTTTTGGCTATGAAGGGCCCGAGTGCTTCTTCCCGCAAGGAGTGTGGAACTACCTCAATGATCCGTACCCCGGTACGTCAAGTGAAAATGAAACAAGGCGTGTCCATCTGATCAAACTATGGGAGCGATTGTCACGTATAAATTCGCTTTCCACACCCGCCGGCAAGCATCGCATCGGGCTGTTGACCGGAGTGATCGCTCAGAAGAAAGAGCTGACCATCGACCTTCTCGAGGACCGCGCCCTTATGCTCGCAGACCTGCGAGCAGCCGTCTCCAATATGGACACCGAGATGCTCGAGATCATGAAATTCGTGCGCTCGCTCTAAGGCATCTGCACCAGATATGGTGCAGATGAAAACATGCTGCGACCATTATCCGGGCGCCTGCAAGGCGCCTTTACGGTTCGTTTCGGAACTTGCCCAAGCTATCGTCCGCAACGAAGCAGGCGACAGCTATTCAGAGCGCGTTGCCACGTCGCCACCTAGCGGCGCCTGACTAAGGGCGCCTTGCAGGCGCCCGAAAGACAGCACTGATGCCGTTTATGTCATGCCCTTATGATTTTTCGAGTGCCGACTGGTATTCCAAAATCAAAGTCACCGGTCCATCGTTGACCAGCGCCACTTCCATATGGGCGCCGAACGAGCCTGTTTCAACGTGCACACCGTGATTGCGCAGCTGGGCGACGAAATGCTCGTACAGGCGATTGCCTTCAGCAGGTGGCGCGGCTTTTGAAAAACCGGGACGGCGACCCTTCTTCCAATCAGCCAGGAGGGTGAATTGCGAAATGCAGAGAATGGAGCCGCCCACCTCTTGCACAGATTTGTTCATTTTGCCTTGCTCGTCGGCGAAGATGCGCAGCTCCACAGTCTTCTGCGCCAGATATTCGCTGTCTTTCTGGCAATCGCCTTGCTCGACACCAAGAAGCACGACCAGTCCGGCACCGGTACTGCTTCGATCTCCCGGACCGCAGCCGATCTTGCCGATGGTTTCACCCTCGACCACAACCGAAGCGCCCGCGACACGCTGTAAAACTGCCTTCATGGCGGCCCTAAATCGACATCGGCTGTGCCATGGGATGCTCTTGCTGTTCGATGTTTACGGCCTGCATGGTCCAGCCCGCCTCCACTTCTTTGCGGATGGTCTCCAGGTGCGCTAGAGAAGCCACCCTTCCCCTACCCAGCCTTGGTTTTTCATTGCATTCTCCGCCAACAGCTCAACCTTTATTATGCAAAAACATGCAAAGGTATGCAAATTCTGCCTTAAGCAGCGGCTCCTCGCATGTTTGAGATAGTTCATGCATTGTTAATCCTAAGGTTAGACGGCAGGATGTGTAATATAAACCCACAAGCTGACGCTTCTGTACCCTCATTACGGACGCTGGCTTACTCGCACTGCGTGCTAGACGCCTTGGAGACCCATGGAAGAAACCTTTGAGACCCGGAAGCGACTGTTGAAGTTGTACGTCACCCCAACGGAGCGCCAGGCCATTGAACGCCAGGCTCCCGTTCACAGGGGATGGCAGCCAGTCGACGCTTCGGCTACGCTAAAGGGTAAGTGCCCCTTACCCGTCATCCGTTCCCTGTGCGCCTGGGGTCTGGTGCTGAGCCTGAGCGCCGGCGCCCCGCTGGCCGTGTCCGCCGACACTGCGACCGAAGCCGGCCAGTCCACGATGCTGCACAGCACCGTTACCCAGACCGAGTACCACCGTCCGCAAAGCCCGACCGTCAACACGGGGGATGTGCGTGTGGTGGCCCCCGGCACGGAGCTGGAGCTAATTCTTTCGACCGAGATTGAAGCCGGCGAGACCGTGCAAGGCGATGAGTTCTTCGGCAAAATCATCAAGGACGTGCTGGTGGATGGCCGGGTGGTGATACCCACGGGCACGGTGTTGCACGGGGTGCTCAGCACCCTGGAAGGGCCGAAGCGCGCTGGCCGCAATGGCTACATCAACACGCGCTTTGATTATTTAATCACGCCTGACGGGCGTAAAGTCCCGATTGAGGGCAACAGCACCACGCGGGACTCTAAAAGGAAGGCCGCAGCCAAAGTCGTCGGGCGCGCGGCGGGCTATACCGCCATTGGTGGCGTGGTGGGCACAGTGATAGTGCTGCAATACGGCGGTCTGGCGGCGGCGGTGGCCAGCCACGGGACCGCCCTGGCAGGTGGAGCGGCCATTGGTGGGGCTGCCGGGCTGACAATCGCCATGCTGATGAAGGGTAAGAGCGTCATGCTCGAGCCCGGCGCTGAAATGCACGTCAAACTCAACGAGCCGCTGAAACTGCCCACCATGACCATGCCGGATGAGACGGCGCAAGATTACAGCACCCCTGGTCTGGAGGTGAAGGTGGCGGGCATGCGCATTAACCGCCACCCATTCGGCGAAATGACCGAAATTACGCTGACGCTGGATATTCTGAATCAAACCGAAAATACGTTCTCCACGTTTGATATCGGACTGGAGGACGAGCTGCTGGGCGACCTCTACTTCCCCTCTTCCTTTGGCGATACGGACATGTGGTCTAACAAAATTAAGCCCGGCAGTCACATCAACAGCAAAATCACCTTCAGCGTGGACAGCGTCAAAAGCCCCCACAAGCTGGTGTTTTTCAAGCCGTATTCCCGTGAACCGCTGATAAAATTCGCCCTGACCGATGCCATGCTGGCAAGCGGCAAAGCCAGCCCCAAAGCCAAGCGCGTCGCCACTGAAGGGCGCCAGCCCGACTGAGCTGCCCATGAGCGCCGCAGCACCCTGAGCGAGTTTGTTGCAGTCACTGGACTGTGCAAAATACATGCTTTTCAATTACCTCGATCCGCACCTGAGACTGGCGAATTATTCTGCAAGAATTGGCGAATTATTTTGCCATTTTCAAGACGTGCCAAGGAGCATGCTTTTGCGTGCAGCCTCAGCAACTTCAGCTGTGATCATTGGAAGCAATTGAGCTTTTGAAGTCGTTCATTTCGGAAAAGATTCGAACGAGCATCCGAAAAATTGCCTTCGGCGACGCGCATGATTGCTCTGGAAACTCCGTCGTCGCAAGTGAGGGGTTAGTTTGAACTGAAGCCATTTCTGTGCAATGAAGAGACTCGGCACGTCTGAAGCGACCAGCCTTGAAGAAAATGCGGCGAGCATCGCGGCCGTTTCTTCCAAGTAGTTGCATTTACAATTCCTTCACAGCACAGGAGCGTTTCAATTCTCGAGATTCCGCGAGAATGCCCGCTGCCGTGGATATTTCACCCTCGCTTCAAATGGCAAATTTATAACAAACATGATGTTGCGTGACACATTTTGATCACATCTCAGAGCGATACTTTTAACAGAGCAAATAGAAGTTCGAATTGTGTTTGTTCGAATAAGTGTCTTCCGGAATCCATGCGTCGTATTTTTTCCCTCTGTTCTGCCGCCGCTGCGTCGTCTTTGACGTGTAGCCCGTGGCCGTTTGCGCAGTCTGTCAAAAGTAAATCGTCAGCCTCGATGACCGGGTCTCAATTGAATCCGTTGAGCGCGGTGCTTAAAGGGGAGTCCCCGAACTCTGTGATTAACAAACAATGGATATGAAACTGTTTAAAACACTGGCACTATATTGCAGCGCCTTAGTGCTCGTACTGTCTATATCAGGCTGCGAGGCATCGAATGCGGTTTTCCAATTCAGGCCCCCCGCTGCCAAAGGCCTGGCGCTGAATGATGACGAAGCATCGCATACGACTTACCAGGTCAGTAAACCCCTGGTCAAAGACCTGACGACGAATGATGAGTATGTCTGCCAGATTAGAGCCATACAGCATATTGAAATTCGTTCGTTAGAGAAGGGGTACCTGCAAAACATACTGGTAGACGAAGGAGAGAGTGTTCATCAGGGACAATTGCTTTTTCAGATAAAGCCCAATGTCTACCAAGCCGATGTTCAAAAGGAAGAAGCAGAGGTTGAGCTTTCCAAAATTGAGCTGCAGAACAACCAGGCACTTGTGGAAAAAGATATCATTTCCCCCACTGAAGCCGCCATGTCCGCCGCCAAGCTGGCTAAAGTTAGTGCAGAACTAGAGCTAGCAAAAACGCATTTAGGTTTTACTGAAATTCGAGCCCCGTTTGACGGGCTGATAGGCCGCTTTGGTGATATCAGGCTGGGCAGCCTGCTGGACGAAAACGAACTGCTGACGACCTTGAGCGATACTCATCGACTTTGGGTGTACTTCAATGTGCCCGAAGCTCGGTACTTGGACTACATGGAACACAGGCGAAATGGTGTTTCTCAGAACGTCCAGCTGGAACTCGCCGACGACGAAATTTATCCTGAAACTGGAACGATAGAAACTATTCAGTCAGACTTTAATAGTACCTCAGGCAATGTTGCCTTTCGGGCGAGCTTCAATAACCCACACGGTCTACTGCGTTACGGGCAAACAGGCAAAATACTATGGCCCAAGAAGATCAGCAAGGCGGTCATTGTGCCCCAAAAATCCACGTTTGAAGTGTTAGATAAACGCTTTATTTTTGTTGTCGACAAAACCGGGGTGATTCACGAACGTGAGATTAAAGTGGCCCGTGAGGCACCCAACGTTTATATTATCGCCTCTGGAATAGCCCCTGATGAGATGTTCCTGCTTGAGCGGGAGAACAAATTGGATAAAGGCGACAAAATCCATTACAAGCTCATTGATCCTCAAAGTGCTATTGCGGGTTTAGATCTGTATGCCGAGTAGTTTAGGTTCGGACAGCTATGTTTCGTAACATTCTTAAACGGCCGGTATTCGGGATTGTTATCTCAGTTTTAATCGTTTTCCTCGGCTGCCTGTCCATTGTGCAGCTTCCTATTTCACAGTTCCCAAAAATTGCGCCAACCGTCGTCGAAGTCTATCTTGCCTACCCCGGTGCCAGTGCCAGTGTGCTTACAAATTCGACGCTTGTACCACTGGAAGCGGCCATTAACGGGGTGCCAGGCATGCGCTATATGGCCTCTGATGCGACCAGCGCCGGTGAGGCCACCATCCGTGTGATATTTGAACCAGGTACCGACCCCAACCAGGCGGTGGTTAGCGTCAAAATCCGGGTGGATCAGATGATGAACGCATTACCTCCTCTCGTTCAGCGAGAGGGGGTCATCGTTTTGCCTATCCAGTCCTCCATGCTGATGTATGTGAATTTATATTCTGACTCGGACTCCTTTAAAGAGCAGTACCTGTTTAATTACGCCTATACCAAGCTAATACCGGAAATTCAACGGGTTCCAGGGGTTGCGAAAGCAACCTTATTGGGCACCAGAACGTATGCCATGAGGCTGTGGCTTAAACCTGATCGCATGCGAGCCTACAATATCTCCGCTGAAGAAGTGGTCGAGGCGGTTAAAGACCAGAGTATTATTGCCCGCCCCGGCCGGCTCGGCCGCAGCCAGGGGAAAAAATCCCAGTCTACTGAATATGTGCTTGATTATGTGGGCCGCTATAACGAGCCTGAGCAGTACGAAAATATCATCATCAAAAGCTCCGGGTTTGGTGAAATGGTCAAGCTCAAAGACATTGCCTACGTGGAGCTGGGCAGTGAGTTTTATGATATTTACACGAATCTGGATGGAAAGGCCTGTGCCTCTTTGGTGCTGAAACAGACGGCCAATAGCAATGGCAGGGAAGTCATCAAAGAGGTCAAAGAAAAAATCAAAGAACTCTCCAAGGCGTTTCCAGACGGTATACACGTCGAGTACGCCTACGATGTCTCCAAGTTTTTAGACGCCTCGACTGAGCAAGTCATCGACACCATCCGAGATGCGTTTATTCTGGTCACCCTGGTCGTCTTTCTGTTTCTAGGGGACTGGCGTGCCACCATCATTCCTGTCATTGCCGTACCTATTTCATTAATCGGGCCCTTTTTGGTGTTCCCGATGTTTGGTATGTCCATTAACCTGATTACCTTATTTGCTGTGGTACTGGCCGTCGGCATTGTTGTGGATAATGCCATTGTGGTGGTTGAAGCCGTCCACAGCAATATGGAGAAAGACCCGTCGCTAACGCCTTATGCGGCGACGCAAAAAGCCATGGGCGAACTGGGAGGCGTTATTCTGGCCATCACGCTGGTGATGATTTCGGTGTTTGTGCCAATAGCCTTCATTCCCGGCCCGGTGGGGGTATTTTACCGGCAGTTTTCTATCACGATGTCAACCGCCATTGTAATTTCGGGGTTGGTGGCGTTAACGCTAACGCCTGTTTTATGCGCCATGTTTCTTAAAAACCATGCCGGTCACAAGCGCTCTCGCAGCGTATTTCAATGGTTTATTGGTCAATTCAATGCCCTTTTCGAAGTATTCACCCGTGGCTACATGTGGCTGTTAAATCGTATCGTCACAAAAAAAATAATTTGCCTGGGGGTCATCCTGTTATTTACTGCCGGCATTGTTTATATGAGCAAAATGGTTTCCTCCGGCTTTGTCCCGAATGAAGACCAGGGCACCATCTACGCTGTTGTTCAAACACCACCGGGGTCTACGCTGGAGTATACAAACAAAGTGATGGGCCAGCTGGAAAAAATCTGCAAAGCTGTTGACGGGGTCCACTCGGTGACGTCGATGGCGGGCTTCGAAATCATGACAGAGGGCAGAGGCTCCAATGCGGGGACCTGTCTTATCAACCTCAAAGACTGGGGAGAACGCAAACAAAACGTCAATGAAATTATTGAGGAATTAGAGCACAACGCTGTTGGGTTGGGAGGTAGGGTTGAATTTTTTGAACCGCCAGCCATTCCTGGCTTTGGCACTTCTGGCGGATTTTCATTGCGATTACTGGATAAAACCGGCGAGCTCCGCTATCAGGATCTGCAAGTGGCCACTCAGAACTTCATGCAAGCCCTGAGCAAGCGCAAAGAGGTTTCAGGGCTGTTTACCTTCTACAATGCGTCCTACCCGCAATATGAAATCAAGCTCGATAACCTGTCGGCTATGCAGAAAGGGGTTTCCATAAGCAAGGCTATGGACAACCTGGATATTCTAATTAGCGGCTCTTATGAGCAAGGTTTTGTTAAATTTGGCCGGTATTTTAAAGTCTTTACCCAGGCAGCCCCTGAATACGCAAGAAATCTGGATGATTTGAAAACCCTGTTTGTCAAAAATGAGGAAGGGGAAATGGTGCCCTACTCGTCATTTATGACCCTGAAAAAATCAAAAGGGGCCAATGAAATTTCGCGCTATAACATGTACAACTCTGCCGCCATTCGCGGATTCCCGACAAAAGGGTATACGACTGGCGACGCCATTCAGGCTATCCGCGACGTGGCAAAAAATACCCTGTCCCGCGAGTTCGACATTGCCTGGGAAGACCTGTCCTACGACCAAGCGAAACGAGGTAATGAATTTGTTGTTGTTTCTTTGATTGTTGTGCTTTTTGTATATTTGGTGCTGGCGGCCCAGTACGAAAGCTTTGTACTGCCTTTGGCCGTACTCTTTTCCTTGCCCGTCGGTGTTTTTGGCTCCTTCTTAATGCTCAAACTGATGGGCCTGGCCAACGATGTTTATGCACAAATTGCTGTTATTACCCTCCTTGGATTGTTGGGTAAAAATGCTGTGTTAATCGTCGAGTTTGCGGTTCAAAAACGGAGTGAAGGCTTATCGTTGCGAGACGCTGCGCTGGAAGGCGCCAGGATGCGGTTTCGACCTATCCTGATGACGTCCTTTGCCTTTGTCGCAGGGCTTGTCCCCCTTGTGTTGTCGCAGGGCGCCGGGGCAGTGGGGAATAGAACCATTGGGTCATCTGCCATAGGTGGGATGATTCTTGGCACCCTCATAGGCGTGTTGATTATTCCGGGGCTCTACTTTCTTTTCGCCAGCCTGGTTGATGGCAAAAAGCTGCTGAAAGATGAAGTCCATACCAGTCTCACGGAATCCATTGTCAGTCCCCCAAAGAACCGTTGGAAAAAACACAGAACGCTAAAAGGGCGACTTAAATTACTAAGTAAAAAAATGAAGACCCTGGTTGATGGCAAAAACCTGGATAATGGCAAAAACCTGGATAATGGCAAAAACCTGCAAGATGACGACCTCACGCAGTCCCTTGTGGGGAGCCAAAAGAACCGTTGGAAAAAACACAGAACGCTAAAGGGACGACTTAGATTACTGCGTAAAAAATTGAAGACCATGGTTGATGGCAATGGCAAAGAACCTGATGAAAGATGAATTCCACACCGGCCTCACGGAATCCATTGTGAGGTGGAAAAAACACAGAACGATGAAAGGCCGACTGAAATTACTGACTAAAAAAAATGAAGGCTAGAAGTAATCAGTCGATCATGAGCGGAATGCACAGAAAAACAATTGCTAGTCTTTTGATACTCACGGCTTTTATGGGAGTCTTTCAAGCGCCTGTTTTTGCAAAAATCTCGTGGTTTCATCCGTTTGATGTGACGCAAAAAAAGCCGACATTCAACGTACCAAAAACTTATAACACTCCGCAGCTACAGGGCTCTGTAGCCGTAGATAGTGCGGCTTCCATAAACTGGCGGCAATTTTTTGCTGATCCTGATCTTATCCACCTGATTGAAACAGCCCTGGCAAATAACCAAGAGTTCAATATTCAAATGCAGGATATTGAAATTGCTGGCAATGAAGTGCAAGCAAAACAAGCTGCGTATTTGCCTCAAGTCAGCTTTGGGTTGGGCGGAAGCTACATTCATCCATCCGATAACACCACCGAAGGCGTGTTGGATCAAATTACTGAGAGACATTTTTACAGATATCCGGATTTCAACCTAAATCTGGGTCCTTCCTTGAGCTGGGAAGTTGATATCTGGAGAAAATTGAGAAATGCCAAAGACGCAGCCAGACTGCGAATGGTGGCACAATTTGAGGTCCGCAATTTTCTTATTTCCAGGCTCGTAACTGAAATAGCACGCAATTATTATGAATTAGAGGCTCTGGATACGTCTTTGAAGATACTGGACGAAAACATTACCATCCAGGAAGCGGCTTTCGTTAAAATGCAGACCTTGAAGCATTATGCCAAAGCCAACCAGTTAGCGGTCAATCGCTTTGAAGCCCAGTTAAACAAGACTAGAAGCCAGCGGGCTGAAACCAGTCAAAGCATTGTTGAAAAAGAAAATCGTCTGAAGTTCCTCTCCGGTATCTACGATAAATCGCCAATAGTGAGACACTCTGACCAGTTTATGGCAATTCCGGTGCATGAATTGCAGACGGGAGTGCCTGCTCAGCTTTTGGAAAACAGAGCCGACATTCGTCAGGCTGAAGCGGCGATTAAGGCGGCAAAGCTCGATTTAAAAAGTACCAAAGCCGAGCTATACCCCAGCTTGACGATTACGGCGGGTAGTGGCTTTTCGGGGTTTAGCCCCGCACTGTGGTTTAAGACCCCACAGTCGCTGTTCTACAATGCGGTGGGTGGCTTCGCGGTTCCGTTGCTCAACCGAAAAGCAATCATTGCACGAATACAGACAGCCGATGCCTTCCAAACCCAATCGGTTTTGACTTTTGAGCAGACTTTGCTGCAAGCCTATACTGACGTTCTAAATCAGGAGGCAAATATAAGAAATATGCAGCAGGCTTTTGCTACCAAAAAACGAGAGGTCGTATTGCTTGAGGAGTCTATCGCTACGGCAAACAGCCTGTTTAAGTACGCCAAGGCGACTTACATCGAAGTGCTGCTCGTCCAGGAAGAGAAACTGAATGCCGAAAAAGAACTGGTTGAAGTAAAAATGGACCTGGTCGGGTCCAAAGTTGACCTCTATCGAGCACTCGGGGGCGGCTGGCGATAAGGTCACTGACAAATGGTCTGCTGCGCCGATCTTGTTTGATACCACCAGCGGTGGCATCAGTCCCAGCATCACTCCGAGAATCTCCGAGACTTTCCAACTTTTTCTCCATCAGCTCATTCTGCGCTTTCAGCTTTCAGCTTTCGCAATTCGCATAGCATCCTTCCTCAAAATTGCCGCAAGCTGACTGATCACGCCTTCTTGACAGTTGATGGATTCACCGCTATACTTGCAATACGCCATAAAATAAATTGTCGGGTCATTAGGATCGCTTGAGGCGATTCTTTGCAACTTGAACAAGGAATCCGCCCCCCAACGAGACTGGAGGACGACCGATGACGTTCATCAAAGGAAACGACATTTTCCTCGTAACGATCCTGGCACTGTTGTGTGCGCCGCATCACTGCAAACTCTCTTGCTTAGCGTTCTGCTATTTTGTCCTGATAATCGCTGCATTTATCGATTGGGCGAAGAACACAAAGCGTGTCAAACGCTTCACCAGGCGGGTCGCAACTTGCAGCTGCGTGAAAGCCAGGGAGACGATTTCGCATCTGCAGGTGCCTAAACTGTTCCAGATCAATTGCACCGTATGCGGTGCGAAAGCTTCATAGTTCAAATCGACCCAAGCACACCCACTGCTGAAAAAATACTGCCTGATGCATGACACGTTCGTTGGTGTCATGCTCTCTTTTTTATACGTAGGAGTGGGCTCGATCGCAATTCCACGGCTACGAGTCAATAACAGTTGTCGGCCGCAGCACGACGGATCTGCGAAACAAAATCGAAGAACAGCGGCAACGGTTTAGCTGCCTGGTGAAAGAATCAAATCTGGGGTTGCTCACGCCCGCTGCAAGGGCACTTAAAAGCGGTCCGGCTATACAACCGTCATTCAATCAAATTGAACGCGTGAAGCTCCTACGTCACGAGTTCCTTCTCCATTTTTGTCCTCAAAGGTTCAGCAGTTTGCCGATCTCTTTCTCATGGCTCGAAATCTCAGAATCGATGTGATCGATATCTTTTTGAATTCTCGTCTCAACGAGCGGATTGTAGCTTACGTAGGGCTTGGGTTGGACAACTTGCGACATTTCGCCCTGGTTGCGCATGAAGATGTACTGGCTGTAGGGATTGACCGTTACCGCCCCAGCGTTCGTCATGCCCAGCGCCGCAGGGACCATTGAAGGAGTGTAAGGCGCAGGCGGGGGGACAAAATGGTTTGTGGCTCTGCGGGAGCTATTTCGCGAAGTTTTCGCCTGCGAAGTTTTCGCCTCAAAGATGTAGTTGCTGTAGGGATTGACCGGCTTCTCCACGACAGCGTCATCTGCATTCGCTGTAACCGCTTGAGCGTTCGTCATGCCCAGCACCGAAGGGATTATTGAAGGTGTGTAAGGCGGAGGCGGGGGGACAAAACAATCTCTGGCTCTGCTGGAACCGTTTCGCGAAGTTTTCGCCTCAACAGACTGAGTGCTCAGGGCGAACGACCCGCTGAAAACGACGGTGAGGGAGATGAGTGCTGCAAGATTTCTGATCAAATGAACCCCGAAGTCGACGCTCTGGTGAAGCAGGTGGCGTGCCAGCCTAGTGGATTTTACCACCGCCCCACCACTTATCAAGCAGCCGACGTCATTTCGTGAACCACTTTAACGCTGAAACTGACCACTTCATTGGTCGGAAGAGCAAGCATTAACCAACTATCAGACTTGCGACGATCACAATGTTCACGCAGCCAAAGCCGGTTTCGCAAGAATCAAGGAGTTGGCAGGCAACCTCTCATAACGGTATTGTTACCGTGTCCCTGCAAAAGAAGGAGTTGTTGCCACCATATACGGTGGCAGCTATCAACTTTAACCAACGGCTAAGTCTGTAACTTCGGCGTTATTCGGGAAAGCCGCATGATTTTGGGCAGCAGCAAAACTCATGGCGATAGACAGACAAGCACGAGAACGTTGATGGTCCTTGCCGACGATGAACGAATCTGATTCTGTTTGGGTTAGGCAATGAATTGAGCAAACACTTTTGCCCTACCCCAATAAAAAACCGGCGCTTTCGATGAAACTCGCCGGTTCTCTACTGTTTTTAATTGGTTGCGGGGGTAAGATTTGAACTTACGACCTTTGGGTTATGAGCCCAACGAGCTACCGGACTGCTCCACCCCGCGTATTAAGTCTACTCTACCGGCGGTGCAAATTTCCTGGGACGTAACTGCAAATGAAGTTGAAGCTTGGCAGCTCGCTGGGTAAGCCCCACGGGCGGCGCTCCCTTGACCTTCTTGAGAAGTTAAACTGCTCTTTTGGCGCCCACAAGGTGCTGGACGAGGATTTCTCTCCAGTCTTGGCGGGCGATGTTGCCGCCGCAGACGACGATACCGACCCTTTCTTTGGGCTTGATCTCGAAATGCTTGCGGGAGACAGCCGCTACAGCCACGGCTGCTGCGCCTTCAATCAGCATGCCTTCGTTGTCGAGGAATTCGAAGATACAACCCTGAATTTCCGGCTCCTCGATGACCACCCAATCGTCGACTACTTCCTGCACGAGCGGAAACGTAATCGAGTCCTGCTCGATGTTGCCCGCGATTCCGTCAGCGAGCGTTTTCTCCACGTAGCTTTTGATGATGCGTCCGGAGCTGATAGATTGGCTCATCGCGGGCGAATTTGCCGCCACAGCTCCGATTACTCGAACCTTCGGATTGATCGCCTTCGCGACCACGCCAATCCCGCCAATTAGCCCGCCCCCGCCGACTGCCACGACGATCGTGTCCAGCTGCGGCACGGCACTAAACATCTCTAGCGCTACTGTTCCTTGTCCGGCAATCACTTCCTTATTATTGTAGGGAGAGATATACAAACCTTTCTTTTCGTTGGCGAGACGACGCGCGTAAGCCTCAGTCACCTCGAACTCTTCGCCGTGCTCGATGAGAGCGATGTTGTAACTTTTGAGCCGCTGCTTTTTCAAAGGAGACGCGGTTTTGGGAATGCACACCGTCACCTCTTGCTCAGTAATGCGCGAGGCCTCGGCGATTCCCAGACCGTGATTGCCTGCCGAAGCGGTAAATATCTTCGTCTGGTGATTTTCGCGCGCCCACTTCATCGCATTTAGCGCTCCGCGCAATTTGAAGGAGCCGGTCTCTTGCAAATTCTCCAGCTTGAGCAAAACTTCGGCGCCCGTGGCGTCGCTCAGCCATATGCTCTTGCGCAACGGCGTATTGTTGACGTGCTCTTTCACGCGCTTTCTAGCCGACAAAATATCGCTTAAGAGAATTTCTTCAGTCACGAAACCCGCCTTGGTTGCAGAAAGGAACGCGCAAACACTCACCGAGCATCGACGCACAAAAAATTGCAATGAAGTAAATTGGAGCGGGTAGCGGGAATCGAACCCGCGTGTGCAGCTTGGAAGGCTGCCGTTCTACCATTGAACTACACCCGCATCGGGCGCGTATTGCCGATCGTATCATACTCCAGACCGCCGGGGTAAGCACAGCCGCCCTTGGAAGAGCTATTTTGACACGCCCCAAACTACAGTTAAACCCCTGATTACAGCCGGGCTTCAGCTGCATTTGTTGCATGATGCAAAGACCTCTTGAGAACAACACTTCAAGACTGGCTTGCGTTGCGGGTTTTCAAGGTTCAACAAATCTTAGACATTTTTGAGATATGCCCAAAGTGCCTGATTTTTATTTGTCTCGGGACACACTTAGTGATACGTTACTGTATATAAAGAGGGAATTGTCGTGGCGGAATTGGCTCTCCGTGCGACTAGTTTTGGTTGTATAAAGATAGCGGACTTGGTAAGGTAACCGTGGTAACTCTCATCCAAAGACTGGCAGAAATGGCTGATTCTCGATATGTGGCGCCAACGTCTGCCGGGCCCCAGCCAAAACGGTTAGTCCCTCCGCACGTTGAGTCCCTGACGCCGTACAAGCCAGGTCGCCCGCCAGAACAGTTGAAAAAAGAACTGGGCATCGACCGGTTCATCAATCTGGCATCCAACGAAAATCCACTCGGACCCCCACAAAGCGCAGTCGACGCGATTTCGACTGCCGTTGCTGAAATCAATCGTTATCCGGAGTCCGGAGCGACCAAGCTGCGCACGGCTTTAGCAGAAAAATTCAACGTTCAATTAGCCAACGTCACAGTGGGCAGCGGCTCGGAAAGCATCATCTCCAACATCGTGCGCGCTTTTCTACACGGCGACGACGAAGTGCTCACTTCTGCCGGCACTTTCATCGGTTTACCGGTGCTCGTGCGTTCACAAGGAATCAAACTCGTCGAAATTCCGCTGCGCAATTACGAATTCGATCTCGAAGCAATCGCAGCCGCAGTCAACGAGAAAACGAAAATCATCTACCTGTGCAATCCGAACAATCCCACCGGCACAATCTTCACTCGGCATCAGTTCGACGAGTTCATTCGCAAGATTCCTGAGCATATCCTCGTTTTGCTTGACGAGGCCTATTACGAATTCACAGCGGACAATCCGCAATTCCCCGATTCCATGTCATACAGACTGGACAACGTGCTGACTTTGCGCACATTTGCCAAGGCGTACGCGATGGCAGGATTGCGTCTGGGTTATGGATTGGGTCACGACTATCTGATCGATTTTATCAACCGCATCAAGCTGCCCTTCGAGCCCAACGTCGTGGCGCAGGCAGCAGGTTTGGCGGCGCTGTCGGATCAAGAGTTTCTCAATCGCACTCTGGAAAACAATACAATCGGTCGTGCCTACATCAACGCAGAGCTTGATCGCCTGGGACTGATGCGAGTGCCTTCGCACACCAATTTCATCCTCGTCGATCTCTTCGGCGCCGACAAAGTAGCGAAAGTGCACGAAGGACTGCTGCGTCAGGGCATCGCCATTCGTCCCCTGGGACCGTTCGGACTGCCCACTTGCATCCGCATAACGGTAGGCAAGCCGGACGAAAACGAGTTGCTCGTAGAAGCTCTTCGCAAAGTCATTTAGCGTTCTCTGCCATCTCGACATCAACAAGTCGTCAAAACGGCTGCTTTCGTGACGGCTGCGCCCAATAACGCAGTAAAATACTGGTCGATGCGGCCTATTCGTATACTACTAACAATTGCCATCGTGCTCTCGTCTCTGAGCGCCGTATCGCCGTGTCAAGCACAAAATTATTTTCCATCGTCGTGCGACAGTTTTCGCCAACACTGGTACACGCAGACATTGAAGCGTATGAAAGAGCCTTCGTTGCTCAACCTGTCCGCCTCAGCGGAAGCGAGCTACAGGTTTTCATGGTTTAGAACGTACAATCACTCGATGTCAATTCGCATCGATCACGATAAGTTCAATGTCACTAAAGTAATCGCTAGAGAAGTTGCAGGTCATGGTGGCTATGAATCAGGCAAACTGACGATGGACAGGACGTTCTACTGGAGTGCCGGCCAGTACGGCGCCTTCTTAGACAAAGTCAATTCGATGAAATTCTGGACGACAGCAGAACAACCGTCGAAATTCGATCCACAGTATGGTGGCACAGATGGTGCGCAATGGCTTCTCGAAGGCGTAGCTAAGGATCATCCCTACCATTATCTTGAGGTTTGGACACCGGAATCCGGATCGATGCGCGAGCTCGGCATTCTCGTCCTGAGACAGTGTGGGCTGTTGGACCAAGCGACGCGCGATATATATTGAGCTTTGCCCAAAGTAGCCGAGTGTAAACTTTCACTTTCCGGATTTTTAGCAAAGCAGAATCGTAAGAAAGCGCCTCCTGTGCGGTTGGTATAGAGCCGCGCTTATTTGCGGAATTGTTGAGTTGTATCCGCAAACCCAGCCATAATGCGTATTTTGGCGTTATTTAAGGGTGAGTTTACCTGACTGGAACCGAGCAGCAGGTTTTACGTCATCGACCGGGTTACCCAAATTGGAGAGCTCAATATGAAATCTGGATCGATAGTCGCCCTGGCTGGCTGCCTTTTGATTGGAGCTCTTGGCTCTGTGCCTGGTTTTGCCAAAGATGAAACCACCGGCGGAAGGATGTCGACGGCGAAAACCCAAGATATCGTCAACACCATGAGAGACAGAGGTTCTTTCCATACAATGTTGGACGGACTCGAACAAGCTCATGATCTCGACAACGAACTCAAGGGCAAAGGTCCCTACACTGTATTTGCCGCTGATGACAAAGCCTGGGGCAAAATCAACCAGGCAGACAAAGACACTCTGTTCGGCAACAAGGACAAGCTGTCACAAGTTCTTCGTTACGAAGTGATCAAAGGCAAGTGCCTGAACGCGTCGGATCTCGGCTCGCTCGGAACGGTGCAAACTCTGGAAGGAAAGATGGTCAAAGTCGCATGCAAATCCGGCGAAGACAAAAAATCAGAGTTGTGGATCAACAACTCGAAAGTAAAAGGTGAAGAGATCAAATGCAGCAACGGCGTTCTCTACATCGTTGATGCGCCACTGATGCCGCCTCTGGTTCAGTAAGCTAGTCAGGTAAAGTAGGACGAGCGAGGATGAAAGTTCTCGCTCTTTTACTATGCGATTTTATCGGCTGCAACCTGCGTTTGCGCTTCACGCTCAGCCAGACGCCTGTTCATGTACGTGGTGGCGCGGTCGCTCGAATTGCGGAGCAACTCGGTCACGTCGGGTTTTTCCCTGGCGAACGCAGGGTTGGTTACGGCCCAAATGACGGTGCAGACCATGAGCAAACCGCCAATCTGCCAGTACCCAATCAACGCCAGCGGCATCGGAATCAGCAAGCTGAAAAAGACAGCGCCAAAGATGACTTCGCCTCTTTTATCCGATCCTTTGTTCATTCAACGCTCCCTTCCTGCGGTTTCCCTACAGACTCGAAAGAAACGGGATGATCAAGTGTGCGACCAAAAATGCGGTTGGGCAATCGTATTTATCCCACTGAACGCGGGCAATAAAAAAAGCCCGGCAAAAATGCCGGGCTTTTTTCCTTACCTTCTCTTACTTACTTGGTGAAAGTAATGATGGCGGTTTCGCCTTCCATTTTGGTTTCAGCATGGAATCCGAACTCTTTGGCCAAGTCGGTCATGCAGCTTTCGAATCCTTTGCCCATCTGTTCTTCTTGCTGAGCATTGAAGTTGCCGTGCTTCTTCATGGCGTTCCACATTGCGCAGCTGTCGTACTTCAAGCTGGCTGATTTTTCATCGCCCCAGATCTCGATCTTGCTGCCGAATACGTTGGCTTCGAATTCCGACATCAATTTGACGAGTTCGACGGGGGTGTTGGCGCCCAACTTCTTGTAGTGTTCTACTTTATTCTGACGCATGGCTGCTTGGAACTCATGCACGGCCTTTTCGCCGCCCACTTT
The DNA here is from genome assembly GCA_036703195.1 of Planktothrix sp. GTDB lineage: Bacteria > Cyanobacteriota > Vampirovibrionia > Obscuribacterales > Obscuribacteraceae > DATNPN01. The sequence continues at coordinate 33,646 of DATNPN010000024.1, forward strand.
TTGCAGAACATTCATTGTCGTCAAATATTGAACGCCCATCAAGCGAGCAATTTCTTCCTGGATCTTGTGGGTATCCCATTTCTGTTCGACTTTGGTCTTGTTCAGTGTTGCTGTCGTCATTTAAAAAACACTCCTGTGGGTGATGACCAAATTCTAAGGCACGCTTGCAGGCGATTAGCCACCTTTAAGAGTTGATTCCAGATTCTTCTTGACAAGCCACTTAAAGCCGCACAGGTTGGTAGATCGGATCTTTATGTCGATCGCGCGTATTACAACCTAAAACACGGCCGAGCACGGACTAGCTCACATATGGCGAGCGGAAAACCGCTGATTTCGCTAGCTCAATCTACAACTTCGCGTTTTTGCTGCTCCAAACATGAATCCATTTATCAGTGCGAAACGGCGCCGCCGGTAGCTCAGCTTTATTGAAAATACTGACGTTCGGATAAGCAGCCCACGCATAGCGCACAGCCACCGGGTTTTGCACCTGGGCGTTCCAGACGAGCACTGTTTCTCCATCGATTTTCGCGTCGGCGAGAACCCACTTCTTGTCGATGCCGGCTATCTGAAATCCTTTCACCTCAGGGTCTTTCGATATCAGCCCGCCTTCCGCATAACGGAAATTGATGCGGATTTTGTTGCCCTCGATTGACATGGAATCATAAATAGGACCCGTATACGCAATCGGTTTTTTGTAAACGGCACTGAGTGCGGCATTGCCCAATCTGGTACCAACCGGTTTTTTCTCGCGCGGGTGGAGGTCGATGTTATTGAATTTGCCGTGCGCAGGGTTGAAATCCGGCATCACCATGATGCCGTCGGTCTCCTTTTTGATGCCAGTCGGCGCGCAGACATCGATCGATTCGACCATGTATGTATAAGGAATGCGGCGACACATCAGCTGCTGCTCTCGCAAATCAGCCCACATACTTTCTGTCGGCTTCGTAGCCAGAGTAGAGAAGGCGGGGAGCTGATTGTAGACAAACGGCAGGGTCGGATCATTCCACCGTTTGCGCCAGTCATCGAGCATGCAACCAAACATTTTGTGGTATTTGCCCGGTTGATCGGTATCACTCTCTCCCTGATACCAGGCTACTCCGCGAATCGTGTACGGAATAAGCGGATTGATCATGGCGTTGAATGCAGAAGAAACAGCGTAGAAGTCGGACGGCAGAACGGGTTTTGCCGGCTCTTCCAGACCTTTAGCTCGGCAGTCGGCAACTTTCTCTTCCCAGGCAGCTACGTCTTTTTGCCATTGTGCGTGAATGCCGACGAAGTTTGCCGGCAAGACGACCTGCGTGTTTTCATGAGTGTTTTCGAGCGCTTCGGTACCCATCCAAACTTTGATTGGAGTGCCCGCGTACGATGACCAGATGATGCCGACTGGGCAGTTCAACTCCTCTTGCAGCCGGCGGCCAAAGTAGTAGGCAACCGCTGAGAAATCACGCACCGATTTCGGTTGTGCCAGCTGCCAGCTGCCCTCGTACGTTGTGATCGGGTCTTGCGAGAGACGGTCCGTCACGCCAAACAGATGCAGGTTGGGATTGGTGGAGCTGTCGATGTCATCTTTCGAGTCTTTGGCATATCCGATCGGCAAACTCATATTGGACTGTCCGGAGCACAGCCAGACTTCGCCGATAAATACGTTGTTCGCAATCACCTGTTTTTTCGCGTCTTTGATCGTCAGAACATACGGTCCGCCCACCTTCTGTGGTGGCAGTGTAATGGACCAGTTGCCGTCTTTATCAGCCTTCGTTGTTGCTCTGGCGTTGAGCAGACTGACAAAAACAGATCGCCCGGGAACATCGGTTCCCCACACAGCAATGGGCTTCTTCTGTTGCAGAACAGCGTTGTCTGAAAACAGAGAGCCGACGCCGAGCGCTTTCGGAATTACGGGAGCATCGCTTGCCGGACTATTAGCAGCCGCTTTGCCTTCGGCTGGAGCTTTCTCTGCTGCCGGCGCCGCTGGTGCTGCAGTGGCTACCTGTGCAGCCGGCGCCGCACCGCCGTCCGACGCTCCTGCTTCGTCCGCAGATCGAGCTGGGGTACCGGTAGAAAGCATAAGGCCGATAATGACCGGCAGAAATTTTTTAGACCACATCAATAGAGAGAAGCCTCCCATGGCTTTTATCTTTGGCAATGAAACCGTTGGAGATTAGCGAAATGACACAATCACCACGGAGGTATGCGCTGTGAGCTCGATTATAGATTGCCGCGCAGGGCTTGGTCCCGTTCGATAGATTCGAACAATGCCTTGAAATTGCCCTTGCCAAAACCTTTCGCTCCTTTGCGCTGAATAACCTCGAAGAATAGTGTAGGACGATCTTGTACAGGTTTCGTGAATATTTGCAGGAGATAACCGTCTGATTCACGATCGACAAGAATGCCTAGTTTAGCCAGCTCTTCGATGTCTTCATCAATTTTTCCGACGCGCTCGCTGAGAGTATCGTAATACACACGCGGAACCGTGAGAAAGTCCACTCCACGCTGTTTAAGCTCAGCTACCGTCTTGATGATGTCGCGAGTTGAGATGGCGATGTGTTGCACGCCGTCAGCGACGTAATAGTCGAGATACTCTTGAATCTGAGATTTTCTCAAGCCTTCGGCAGGCTCATTCAACGGCAGCTTGACGTTGCCGCTCTTGTTGGACATCACCTTCGAGACGAGCGCCGAGTACTGCGTGCTGATATCAGACGCATCAAAGCCTTGATAGACATAGAAGCCGAAAACTTCCTCGTAGAATTTGACCCAAGGCCCGATTTTATCTGTGTTGCCGACGACGTGATCTATGGCAGCCAGCCCGACGGGATTGCCGTCCGCTTGGCTCTTCAACATTTTGAAGCCCGGCAGAAATCCTGCCTCCTCACCTTTGCGCTCGACGAACGAGTGCATGGTATCACCATAGGTTTGCACTGAAGCAGTGATGATTGACGAACCGTTTTCGAACTTGTGCTCATGCGGCTCCGACACGCTTTTGGCGCCGCGCTTCACTGCTGTTTCATAGGCTTTGCGGGCATCTCTAGCTTTGAGCGCCACGGTCTTAACGCCGTCGCCATGCTGCTTCACGTGCTCACTTACAGCGGTTTGCGCCTTCAGTGATCCGGTCAGAACAATGGTGACGTGATCTTGCTTCAGTACGTATGAAACGCGCTCGCGATCGCCGGTTTCTAACCCTCTATAGCCGATGAGGTCAAAACCAAAACCGCGATGATAGTAGTAGCAGGCTTGCAGCGCATTGCCGACAAAGAATTCAATGTGATCGAAGCCGTCCAGCGCGATCTCTTCCACTGCTCCCGCGGTGCGCTCTCGCTCCGCAATCTTCTCCGCCATTTTGTCTTCCTCCTGCACGTGGCTTGCTACTGTACTTTGGACGAATCGGCCGTTTTGTTACTTTCCGGTGGCGGCCCCATTTTCTTGAGAAGGGCGGCCGCTTCCGCGTCATTTGGGCGCACCGTCAAAATATCCTGCAGATATTCTCTCGCTTCCGCCGAGTAAGGATCGCTCGCTAATCCGCTTTTGCAGGAAGAGAGAACGAGATCGAGTTCTTTCGTTGCTTCTGGCGAATGCTTGTCTAACGCGAGCAGCGATGTGGCCAGTCCGATGTGCCCTGGCGCAAAACCAGGCGCGATCTCGATCAAGCGGCGGTATTGCGGAATAGCGTCTTTATTCTGCCCAGTCGTGCGCAAAGCCTCCGCCAATTTAAAAATGTGCAGCGTGCTGAACTCTTTCGGGCTCACGGCTTGCTTATAGAACTGAATGGCTTCTTTCTTCTTGCCGAGCCTGTCCAGGCACTCGCCTTTCATGAATGTTACTGTCGTGACACTGGGGTATTTGCGACTCAAGTCATCAAGAACGCTCATGGAGCCCTTCTCGTCACCTTTGAGCGCTTTGCGCCACGCATCCAGGCAGCCGCGCGAGACCACTCCTTCCATTTCCATTTCCGCTTCAGAAGCGCCCTCCGACTGCAGTTCGGCCGTGCCTGCCGACGGTACGCCGTTGCCTCCTTGTATGGTCACCTGACCCAAGGGGGCGCCGGGAGCCTGCACGGTCGTCGTGCACGATGACAGAAGAAGCGATGCTGCGAAGAAGAGATAGATACGCGAACTCATAATCCAACCGTTGCGCACAGCGCAAAGTAAAGCGAGCAGGCGGCTTACTCCGCCGACTACAGCATACCAGTTAAGCGCCCGCGCCATCGCAACACTAAGCCGCATTTAGCTGCTGGGGAGCAAGATGTTGCCATCAGGGCAAAAGCGTGGAATTGCCGAAGCTGGTTGTTTGCTTGCTGGCAGCGATGTCGCGCTTGACGCCCGCGCCAGGCAATTCCGGCGGCAGCGAGTCCAAGCCGCCATCTTCCGCCTTGGCAGATTGCGCCGTTGTCGAATCTTTCGCCTTTGAAAGGAGGAAGTGAATACGCGCTTCCACTTTCGATCGGTATTGCGGCGGCACACCGCCTTCATACATAAGATCGACGAGGGCGCGAGAAGCACCGTAGTTGTCTCCACGTTGCTCCAAAACCTCTGATAGCGCCACGCGAAGCATCAGCTCTTTGGGGCGTTCGTCACGCAAATGGCAAAGTCGCTCGGTCACTTCGTCAAGCTGCTCGTTGGTGGGCTTGCACAAGGTGAGTTCGTGATAAGCAATAAAATAGCTCGGGTCTAGCGACGTGGCTTCCAGCAGTTGGCTGGCGGCTTGCGTGCCCTGCCCCTGCAGACGCAACGCGTGCGCCAGAGCATAGCGAGCCTTGGCATCTTGCGGAGAGGCAGCCACGCGGGCATGCAACACCTCGATGCTGGTGATTTCATCAGTCGATATGCCAGGTGTGGCGATTTTGCCGAACAGCGGCCGATTCTGTTTGACGATGGGCGGCAAGGACGACTGGTCCTTCTCCGCAGTGCTTGCCGGAGCATCAGCAACGGCAGCAGTTGCAGTGACGGCCGCCGCGAAAGCGCTCACAGCAACAAGTTTTAGCACTGGCACAGCAGTTGTAACCAAACCGAGATGGACTCCAGAATCTCTCAAAAGACCGGTTAATGGTCCCAAGTTGGGTTTGCTTTTGTCAACAGGATGCGATTCATTTTAGCCGAATCGAAGTGCTGTGGCAGCAGTCGGCGGTTGCCAGGAGGGCATTTAGTCAGCGCGGAATCGAGTCGATTTCCTCCAATTTTTGCGCTGTCTTTGGCCGACAGGTAGCCGTTACGCGATGATCACGCCAAGCCATTTGACGCTTTTTTGATTTCCACCTGAAAATAGCCTCCAGGCATCTGCTCTGATTTCTCGATGGAATGACCCTCGGACTGCACTGAAGAGGAAACGCTCTCCACCGGTTCGCCCGGGTCGAGAAGGACGGTGACTACGTCTCCAGGAGCGATTTTGTCTAGAAATAATCTGGTTTTGACAAAGTTCATCGGGCAGGCGACGCCGCGAAGGTCTAGATGATGCTCAGTCATTGGCTAACCCACAATGGGACTGAAGCATTGTCTCACCGACGGCGCATTTTGCCAGCCGGCTGTAACAGCGAGTTTTGTCGCGTTCTCATGCTCGCGGTGGGCAGGCGCCGCGAGTCGAGAAAGCAAAACACACGTCCGGTATACAGCCCTTTCGATCCGGACAAGCTGTTTGATCCCGATATTTCTGCCATTCTTTGCGAAAGCACTCTCGCTCCATCACATAGCCGCGAGACGTCCGCAGGACATCGGCCTCTGTGGTATCAGACTCCAGAGCCAGGCAATGCAAACAGTGCATCTCTTCAGTATTGCCCAATGCCAAATTGATAACTTGTTTACGCAAACACAGGGGCGCCTCGCACTTAGCACATGCAGTCGGCGCACCATCGATTAATCGTACTTTTGCCTTGCCCATGCAATAGTTTCCTGCCACTGAACTCATTGTAATAGAAGGCCGCAAAGAAAGCAGGTCAACGTTACGGGAGCACACGAACGAGCCCGGCAAGCGCCTGTTCTGCTAACATTTCAGCTAGGAAATTTTTTTTGCGGATTTGCTGCACAAAAGGCGACTCGTATGATCAAAAAACTGACCCACAGAAAGGCCTTTATCTTTATCATCGGCATGCTTTGCGGCATTGCCTGCTGCGCTTTGCCATCATATTGCATCAATCAGTACGCGTGGGACCGCTTGAATCACTCGCGCGACCTTCTTTTGCAACAGCTCGATCACGTCACATCGACGAAGAAAGATATGCAAGCGAAACAACAAGCGATCTACCAGGAGTACCAAAAGCGCATCGATACTCTTTCGGACTACGAAGACCATCTCAACACGTCGCTGCGCGAAATCGAAGACGCAATGAAATAGAAGGAACGCCAAATGAAACTGGTACTCAATTTAGCTCTTACTGGTCTCTGCACCATTGGCTTCACTTCTGCCGTTTACGCTGAAGAATCGAAAGGGGCTGACGAAAAACAACCGGCCAGCGCCCAGAGCTCCCACAGCGACCGCGCTGATGACGCCAATAATGAAAAGGATAGGAAGAAAGAGATTTGGGAAGTCGGGGGCAACAAATGCACGGTTTTGTACGACGACCCTTTCGTCACCGACAAATCTGCTGCAGATCTTTTCGCCATATCGCGCAACGGCTTCAAAGAAGAGATCACCGGACAGCTCGAGCAGAGAGCTGCCGAACTGGATGATTCGTTTGCAATCAACTTTGCCCCGGATGGCAAACCGACGAAGATAATTTCAGGCAAAGAAGCGGCTCTGGAAGCGATGAAAAAAGAAGCGGCGCACTTTGCCGAACATCCGCCGACCCGCATCGTCTTTAGCTATCCGTATGCTCAGTCCTATGGAGACTCAGCAGTCGTCACATATAAGTGTTTGGTAGTTGGCAGAGGCGACATGCCGTTTCGCTCGTCCGGATTCATCACCAATATCTATGTCAAACGCGACAGCGGATGGAAGCAAGTTCATCGCAGCTCCAAGTGGAAAGTTCTATCTAGACCGCCTGCTGCTGCCACCACCAGTAGTGCGGCAAAGGAAGTCCTTCCCACTGCGACAGCTCCGGCCGCCAAATAGTTCGCCTCCGGATAACGCAGGTTTCTCCTGGACGTATGGGAGATATACGTATGCGTTTGCGTATTTCTCCAGGTGAAAGAGCGCCGCCACTGCATTAGATTGATAGTGGCTCTCAGCTCCCCGGCACATCTGTGCAAACAATAGAAAAAAACGATTCGGTCGCGAATAAGCAGACCACAGGCTCGCCAGAGTCAGGGTCTCAACCAAACTTGCTCTCTCTAGCGGGGGCGCCGGTAGAGCTCAAAGCGTCTCCGTCCAAAGAAGTCAAAATTATTCAAACGGCATGCGATGTCGCCAGCAGTCTCGGTGCAAGCGTGGTCGGGGCAACAACATTCGCCATCGCCACGACTGAGTTGCGCGGGCGCTCAGTGGCAGTAAGCTTGGCAGCAGCGGGCGCTAGCGGGAGCGCCACCAAGTTTGTGCTGAACGGCGCCCTGCAAGGAGTGCTTCTCGATAAAGCGAATCGTACGTCCGGGCACCAGGACCTTGCCTGGGGCGCGGTGGATGGTTGGGCGGGCGTAGCGGGCGGCTTGGCTGACAAAGCAGCCAGCGAGTTAGTTTTGCGTTATCTGGGAGAAGATGCTCTCGGCAGCGTTTCACGCGGAACGGCAGTGCAAGCGGGCAAGGATCTCGTTCGTGACGATGCGCTGGCAGCGATAAAGCTGGGAGTGTCCAGGGGTTTTATGGGCGGCGCCGCAGCCGGTGCGACCTGGAGCCTGCCCCGTCGCATCGTGCAAAATGAGCAACAGCTGAAAACCCGCACTTTGTCCGGATTGGGCAACATCATCTCGCAGACGACCGAAGACACTCTCATTGGCGGGGTGACCGGCGGACTTCTCTCCGGCGCGGTTAGCAGCATCGCACGTTCTGGCGAGCTGGCCAGCCAGTTGGCGTCGAAGTTGCGTCCTGTCAAAGAGATTACGAACGTCGATGTCTTTTCGATAAATGATTTTCACAGCAACGTCGACCAGCTGCCTAAGTTGAAAACTAAAGTCGATCAGCTCATCGATGAGTCCCACGCCAAGGGGCGCACCGCGATCTTTGTCGTGGCAGGCGATCCGATCTCAGGACACGTCAACTTCGCCTTCACTCGAGATGGCGAAGTCGAATATCGAGCGCTGGCTGAAATCGGCAAAAAAGCCGATGCCACCATAATCGGCATCGGCAACCATGAATATGATTCGCCCGGCGGGCGTTTTAACCCAGAACGTTTTCCCGGAGTAATCGCGCCTATCCTGAAGGAGTATCCGAATGTACATCTCGTCAATACCAACCTCGATTTCTCGAACATCCCCGGCTATACAGAACTCGTCAAACGCTCGGTCACTATCCCGTTGCGCACCGCCGGTGGTTTTGACAAACTCGGTATCACAGCGGTCACCACAGAAGAAGGCGCTGTCGGCGGTATCAAATACGGCAGCGCCGTCGACCACGCCACGCAAACGATCGATGAGCTGAATGCGCAGGGCGTCAAGTTCATCCAATTAACAACGCATGTAGGTGCAAACGAAGACGAAGAGTTGGCGCGCCAGTTAGTTCAAAGGGGAAAGAAAGTAGCTATCACCAACGGTGGACACAGTCATACGCCGTTGCCCCGCCTGCGCTTCATCACAGGAGAACAGACGATGGCGGAGCGCTTGAAGTTTTGGAAAGACACTCCTTCAATTCCCAATATTCAAGCCGGCAGCTCCGGTCGCTGGATTTCGGTCAATCACCTGGCCATGCGACCTGACGGCTCGACCGACAGATGGTTGACGAAGGGACTGCTGCAGCCGATCGACGAGAGCATTCCTGAAGATCCGGCAATGCGCGCATTCCTCGATAAAAACGCCTCCGAGGCCAAGGCGCTTCGCGATATCAAATACAACGCTCGCACAAAATCGAATTACAGTTTGCGTGGCGTGCGCACGCAAGAGACGCCACTAGGCAACTTGCTCGCCGATGCAATCTTCAACGGTGTAAAAGGTAATCCGGAGATAGCACCACAGATAGTACTAGCTAATTCCGGGGGCATTCGCAATGACATTTATGCCGGGCGCGAGCTGACCAGGCAGGATCTCGCCAATGTGATAATGAACGCGGGACGCATCGAAGGTGAGCGCAAAGAGTTGACGTTCGTCAATATGACCGGGCAACAGTTGAAGGGTGCCTTGGAGTTTTCCGTAAAAGAGATGCCCAGGCCGGAAGCACCGTCGACTAACGACAGAATCAAAGCATTATTCGGCGTCGCGCCGGCAGAGAAGCCGTACGATCCGTCAGGCAATTTCATGCAAGTAAGCGGCATGAAATACACGTTCGACCTGACGAAGCCTGATGGCGACAAGATAGCGAACATGATGGTTCGCGACGCAAAAGGCAACTACGTCAACATCGAACCCAATGAGGAATATCGCATCGTCACGCGGTTTCACCCTATCGATAAATGGATCAAAGCGGGAGTGTTCGGAAATGTCACTCAAGACGAAGCGTACGCAGCTATGCGCTACAAACCGGTCGAAGTTTCGCAAGTCGACTTTCTCGCCGACTACATCCGCGACACGACCATCGACCCACGCACCTTCTCGCCGGTGTCCGGTCGTATCATCAACAAATCACCACGCGTCACCGATCTGCCGCTCAAACTCGGCATGTACACGACCGCACCCGCGGTCTTAACCGATGTCGATGATCAAGATGCTATGCCCATCAGCCATCGCGGGATTCCAGCGCTGGAATAGAAACAACAACGGGGCTCTCCGGCTGTTGCGCCAATAAGTTGGGAGACTGAGGAGCAGAGCAGGGGAACGTGTACCTGATTTCTCCACGCTCATCTGCGTGCGATTGACACACTCCCGCAACCTCCAGTAAGCGCAGCTGTTTTTCCGTTTCGGCCAGGGTCAGATTACTCTGACCAGCGATCTCTAATCGATTGAGGGGCTTGCCCATTTGTGCACTTGCAAAACGCAAGATGGCCCGCTCATTGTAATCCTGAATCAGCCTAAGGCGAGAGCGAATCGAGAACACCGCAAATCCGCCAAGTGCCAATCCAACACTGAAACACCCGGCTCCAGGCATAAAATACATCATCACGTGCTTCTCGACTGAGTAGACGGCGCAAAATATACCGTACCAAACGAGCCATAAGCTTCCAACAGTCATCAGAAGCGAAAATATTAGATTGCCGCGAAGCCTCTTTTCGAAGCTGTGTCGTTCTGACACAGGGTCGTTGCTGTCTGTTTTTGGTGAAACCATTGTTGCGCGCCTGTGGAGGGTGCTTACTAAGTTTATGCCCTCTCCGCAGCCAGAATCTCAGTCGACTTAAATCTGCTGTTAGAATAGCTGGCAGCCGTGTCTATCGAATCTAGAGTGATGTCGAAATCAGCACGAGAACTAAAGCAAACGCAGGCCGAGTACTTCGACCTCGAAGCGTATAGTGACGGGCGCCACGAATATGTAAATGGACGCTTATTCAATCGTGCACAATCTAGTTCAGCTCATGATGGATTGGTGGTCAATCTGAATCTACAGAGGAATTATCGAGTAAGCTCGGCAATGCGTATGTTGCTTTTGCTATCGATCTTCTTGTCGCTGCAACTGTCTGTGTCAGGGGCAGAACTGCGTCCTGAAGATGATCGCTTCCCCGGCAGGGGCTCGCACGAAGCTTGGGAAACGGCGAAGATCCACTTCGACAAGGGACGTGACCTCGAGGAGTCTGGCAATCGCTCTGACGCTTCCGCTGAATATATGATCGCGGTTCAGACATATGGATCAGATCCGATTTTTCACTGCGCGCTCGGAGAATACTTTTTAGATACGGGACGTGCAATTGAAGCCGAGGAAATGTTTCAAACGGCCCTGCTCTCAGACAAACAATGCAAGCTTGCGCTCTACGACTTAGCAGTGCTGAAGAAAAAAGAAGAACGTTATGACGACGCATGCGAACTGTTTAGAAAGGTTTTGCAACTCGATCACAATGACTACCTTTCCTGGTACGGGTGGGAAACCTGCCTGATGAAACTTAATCGAGGCCAAGAGTTTCACGCAGTCGTCCGCCAAGAGTTGGCGCTGAAGCTGCCCGACGACGAACGCCAGGCTGTCATAGCTTTGTCGCAAAAAATGAATTAAGTTACAATCGATGTCGGCGCAGTCGATTGCGGCGAGTATGTTGAAGGTAAAAAAGCGTGTTCAGATAGTTTGTTTGGTCGCATTCATGTGCGGACCACCTACCATGGCGCAGGCGCCCCCGCAGCCGGAGCCGCCCGATTACAATCAAATTGCGCTCAACATCGCCAACGGGCGAGTCGCCCTGCAAAAGCGTGATTATGCGAGCGCGCAGCAGTTTTTCGATGCCTACATTCATTTCTATCCCGCTGATCCTCGCGGTTACTTCTGGAATGCGGTCGCTCAACAAGCGGCGGGCGATGACAAAGCGGCGGTTCAGTCATACCTGAAGACTCTGGAAGTGGCGAAGGGGATCAGCATGGATTCCGCTGAGTTGCGCACTAATCTCGGCGGTCTCATGTTGAAACAGAACTACATCAAAGAGGCGACATATGATTTTCGTCGCGCAATCGAGATCGATCCCTCGCTGGACGCCGCCCATATCGGACTGTCCGAGGCATACCTGGCGGCTGGAAAGTACGACCTCGCATTGGCGGAGCTGCAGACACTGAGCGACAAAGGCATCATGGAGCCGCGCATGCCCTTTCTCAAAGCGAAAGCGCTGGAGGGGTTGGGGCGTGTCGACGAAGCAAAAGCGCAGCTCGCGCTCTACGACCGGGGCGTAGATGGAGCAAGTGGTGAGCTCATGGACAGTGCCCGCTCCATGCTGCACACGATTTCGCAAACTGACAACAAGTCCCGTTGAGAATTGTCTTAGAGTGACCGGCGGGGGCGATGGTTGCGATATGCTACCTTTCCACGCCGCCGACATATAAGGAATCATCCGCTGGCGAGTTGCGTGTGGAGCGCCACGCTCCGCCTGGCGCCGAATTGTGATTCTACAAGCCTGCCGGGCAGAAGCCCGGGCGCTCCAAAGCTTGCTTACGGGCGAAACTGGCAGCGCGATACCGTGTGATTGCAGGGACTTAATGGTCAACAAGAAAGCAGAGGCAAGAACGGAGCGCGACCGCCTGGGCGAAGCGCAGCTTCCTGCCAACGCTTACTACGGTGTGCAAACAGGACGCAATCGCGAGTTGTATCAAATCTCAGGACAACGTCCGAATCCGCGTCTTGTCGATGCCATTGTCACCGTCAAGAAGACGGCCGCCTTGACCAACACCGAAGCGGGCAGATTGGATGCCGCGGTCGGACGCGCCATCGCTCAGAGCTGCGATGAGATTTTGAGCGGACAGTGGAAAGATCAATTCGTTGTAGACGCCCTGCAGTTTGGCGCCGGCGCTTCGATAATCATGAACGTCAACGAGGTCTTAGCGAATCGAGCAAATGAACTGCTTGGCGGCGCGGTCGGACACTACGATCGCGTGCATCCGATCATCGACGTCGACAATGGTCAATCAACCGGCGATGTGTTTAACACTGCAATGCGGCTGGCGATCATACTGGTTTCGCGTGATTTAGAACCGATGCTTCTGGACCTGGAGCGCTTGCTGCGGCGCAAATCGCTCGAGTTCGAGAAAATAACGAAGGTCGGTCGCGTTCATTTGCAAGACAGCGTGCCGATTACGCTGGGACAGGAGTTTAACGCCTACGGCTCTGCTATCGAGCGCAGCGTTCGCCGCATCAAAGAAGCGACAAACAGTTTGCTCGAAGTAAATTTGGGTGCCACTGCAGTGGGCACCGGATATGGTACCGAACCGGAGTACGTCGCACGAGTTGTCGACAAGCTCGCACAGGTCTCCGGCATCAAATTCCGTCAGGCAGAAGATGTTTTCCGGGCCACGCAATCGATGGTTGATTTCGTCGAATACTCGTCAGCATTGAAAGAGTTGGCGATCGAATTGGCCAAACTTGGCACCGATCTTGTTCTCATGGCCTCTGGTCCGCATGCTGGTTTTGGCGAGATCAAGATACCGGCGATACAGACGGAACCATCGGATCTGGCGCCAGGTTTGCTGGAGAAGACCAATCCGTACCTGGCGGAGTGCCTGACGATGGTTGCGTATCAGGTTATGGGCAACGATTTCACTGTTGCACTTTGCGCCCAAGCTGGTCAGTTGGACAGCAACTCGATGACGCCGCTTCTGGTCAATTCGATTTTGCAGTCGCTCGAGCTGTTGCGTAATTGCATCGCGGTTTTCAATTCGCGCTGTCTGGCAGGCATTACGGCAGACGCAAAACGGTGCCAACAGCTGCTCGATATGAGTGGTGCATCCGCTGCTGCAGTGAGTGCATATATAGGTGTAGAGAAAGCGATGCAAGTGCTTGAGACAGCGCACCGGACGGGGCAATCCTTCAGAGAGCTCATACTGGAGCAGAAGCTGATGCCGGCCGAAATACTCGATCGAATTTTGCACTATAAATCATTGACGCGCCCGGTGAAAGTGCCTATCGGCGGCAAAAGAGCCGGCACCACATACAATACTAACGCTGCGATAGATCAAAGCTAATGATTCAATATAGGCGCTCCGTCGCTCGGTCCCCTCGCTCCTCCGCTATGAGAGCGCTTCGCTCAGCACGCTCACTGGGCGTGCTTCGCTGCGCTGACTTGTTAGTAACGTAAGATCAATTGACGGACCGCTCGCTGCGGCTTGTTCTGCTGACGCGCACGAGTTATACATGCGATATACAAGCGCAGATAAAGAAATGTGAAATCACGGATCAGATCAACCGCGCGTAAAGTTGGTTACCATATTAGCGCTGCAATTGAGTGCAGCAACAACTAAAGCGGCACCGGGTCGCGGCGACACAATACGGATTACTATGCTCACTGGATATCGTTTTGAACTGATCGTCGGCTGCATGAGCGCAGGAAAATCGAGCGAACTCATTCGCCGTATAGAAAGAGCACGTCTGGCATATCTGCCTACAATCATCGTGCGTCCTGCCATGGACACGCGTTCCAAGCCTAATCTCGTCGAATCGAGAAACGGACTGGCGTCGCAAGCGATAGTCGTCGAGGCACCGAAGGATATTCTTAAATACTCCTCACAAGCCGTCGTGATCGGCATTGATGAATGCCAGTTTTTTAGCGACGACATCGTAGAAGTTGTGCACACGCTGCTCAGACAGAAGAAAAAATTGATCGCGTCCGGGCTCGACCTCGATTACAGAGGCAAACCGTTCGGACCGTTGCCGCACCTGTTGGCTCTGGCAGACAGAGTCGACAAACTCCTGGCAGTTTGCCGCAAATGCGGGTCGGACTTCGCTTGCAGAACCCAGCGACTGGTTCATTCCAGCGAGCAAATCCTTGTCGGAGACGCTCAATACGAGGCCCGCTGCCTGCATTGCTTCGAGCCACCGCATGAGTTTCAGTTGAAACTCCCCTTAAGCGAAGCCATGAAAGAAGCTCCGCAGCTGGCTGTTGTAGACGGCAACAGCGCCGTCAGCACGACACTACAGGCGGGAATCTTACCGCTTGTTAACCTAAATCACCGCTAATATCGGTATTTCAAGCGTTACCCTGCACTTGGCAAGGGCATAAAGCGATAGACATCCCTGGCGATATATCCGCACAGGTCCTGGAGAACGCATTATGTTTAGCGCAAATCGACTCAATATCGTTAGCATGTTGAAGCGCGCCGTATCCGGTTTTCGTGGTTGGAAAAAATCCACCAACACAGACAGCGAAGTTTTTGTTGACGCGAAAAACCCGTGGCAGGGCAGCCTTCAACGGTTAGCAGAAGAACACAAGTTCACTTTCGAGCACATCGAGCAGAGCGAAGAGCTTGCGACAGTGGTAAATGACATTGCCGAGTCACAAGCAAAACCACAACCAATTCCTGAAGTCCGCATGGCCCATACCGCGAAGGCTCGTGCCGGAGATAAAACAATTCAAGATATGAAGTCGTGGTGGAAAAGCTCGCTCACTCCTGAGGAGAGCAGCACCGCGCTGGCCGAAGTGCCGGGCAGGAAGCAGATGCTTAAGCGCTGGTTCGAGTAGCTGAAGTGAGACCAAGTTTAGCCACCTTGTCAAAGTGGTAAGATCCTATAAGTCCCACGTATAGGGATCTGGCTTGCCTCGATAATCAATGACACGGGGGTCTTAAACGTGTTCAAAAATTTTGCTGTCGCACTTTCCTCTGCAGCACTACTGGTAGGAGCCATCGGCATCTCAGCCGACGCCCAAACCACCAAGGTAACGAAAAGAAAGACGACGCACTCGGGCAGAATTGGTCGGGGTTCTTACTTCGTTCCGCCGCCGCCGCCTTACCAGCCTTCGATCCTGCCTGAGATGAATGGCGCCTCCGCCTCCATCTCGCCGGCAGTACAAGCGCCGAAGCCGGAAAATCCGTACAGCAAGTACGTTTACACGCGCAACGCCGCCGATGCTCCCACGATCATCCAGCCCAACCGATACGTCACGGTTTGGAATAAGTAAGTTTTGTTTGTTTGGTTTTGACGAACTCGCAAGTGCAAGCTTGCGAGTTTGTTGTTTTTAGGTAACGGGAAGGCTGCAAGAAAGTTTCATGTAGGTATACGATTGCCAGGTGTTGAAACAACTCAATCTGTTTTTGATTTTGTCTCTGATGCTCGTTGGTAGTCCTCAGCAAGTTTGTTGCAATCAGAACTACACTCGTGGTGCGAACGCGCGCCAACAAGTGCCCTTATGGGAGATAGCGAGGCAATACGAACCAGAACCCTTCGAGTCCAACTCAAGACGTTTGCGGCATCAGGCTTTGCTGGCCAAAACATTGCACCAGAAAGCATGCGCTCGTATGGCGGCAAGAAAATTCGCTGATTGTACGTCACTGTGTATCAAGGCTGATAAGGAATATGCGAAATGTCTCGATTTAGCTCGTCACGATGAAAATTCGCTGAACTCTATCGCTGGAAACAAGCAAAGACTCTTGCAGATGAAAAAGTTTGCCGCCGAGTGCCATGCGAACAATGATTGTGTACCTCATCGCGCCCCAATCCCCGACATAGAATAGCGCTGGAACACGCGTAGACGGTTTCACTCTCAGTTTTTTGAGCAGTATCAAATGTGGTGACAACGTCTGCCCCGCCCGGAGCGATGACCGGATCTGCCGTGTTGACTCCCTTTTCGGCATGACATCGGGCTAGTCAAAACTAAAACAAGTATCAAGACGATATAGAGTGGGCGTATTGTCGGGCTATTATTAACGCCTGTGACTTTACAGCTTTATATGTGATGGAGGGTCGAACCTTGGCTAAGGTTGGAGTACCGAAAGAGATTTTGGATAACGAGTACAGAGTTGCTTTGACTCTGGCCGGCACAAGCGCCCTCGTCGCTGACGGACACACTGTGCACATCGAGAAGAATGCAGGTGTCGGCTCCGGCATCACCGATGAAGAGTACAAACAAGCCGGCGCCAAAATTTTGCCTGATGCCGCCGCTGTTTTCGCCGAGTCCGACCTGATTCTCAAAGTGAAAGAGCCGCAAGCGAAGGAAGTTCCGATGCTGCGCAAAGGTCAGTTGCTCTTCACTTACCTCCATCTTGCCGCCCACCCCAAGCTGACAGTCGACCTGGCAAAGACCGGCGCCACCTGCATCGCTTATGAAACAGTGCAGAACGACAACGGCTCGTTGCCCTTGCTCACACCGATGAGCGAAATCGCCGGACGTCTGGCGACGCAAATCGGCGCTAACTACCTCGAGCGCCCGATGGGCGGACGAGGCGTGTTGCTCGGCGGCGTTCCTGGTGTCGAGCCCGGTGAAGTGATCATCATCGGCGGCGGCATCGTCGGTACCAACGCCGCCAAGATCGCGCTCGGATTGGGCGCCCGCGTCACAATCTTCGATCGCTCGCTTGAGCGCCTGCGCTACCTTGACGATGTCTTCAACGGTCAGCTGCGCACAGTGTTCTCGGTCGGTCACTACCTGGAAAACATTCTGCCGACCGCAGACCTGGTCATCGGCGCCGTGCTAATCCCCGGCAAACAAGCCCCACGTGTCGTCACCAGAGATATGGTGAAAAACATGAAGAAGGGCTCCGTCGTCGTCGACGTGTCGGTAGATCAAGGCGGATGCATCGAGACCATCAAATCAACAACGCACTCTGCTCCAACCTACGAAGTTGACGGTGTGCTGCACTATGGCGTCGCTAACATTCCTGGCGCCGTACCGTGGACATCGACACGCGCATTGACCAATGCCACGATGCCATATGTCTTGAAGCTGGCGAAGTTCGGCTACCAAGCAGTGCACGATGATCCGAGTTTGAACCGCGGCGTCAACATCCATCAGGGCGAAATCGTCCATGCCGGTGTTGCAGAAGCGGTGGGCAACGTGCACGCCACCGCCTAAACAGCGGCATCGTCAACGTTCGATTTTTACGGGCGCGACTTCATTTGCAGTCGCGCTTCGTCATTTTGGAAGCGATTGCCCGCTCTCGATCGGTTTCCCTTTGTGGAAACCTTCATTACCTGGCCTCATCATCTATGATGGCGAAGATCTCTGTGTCACGCCATTTCCCACGCACAAGTTTGTGGCTGCGAAAATGGCCCTCTTGTCGCATGCCGATTTTTTGCAAAACTGTGCGTGAGCCGACATTGGCTGGATCGCATGTGGCGTAGATACGGTGCAGCTCGAGCGCGGCAAAACCGAATGCGACCAGCGCCTTAGCTGCTTCGGTGGCGACGCCGCGTCCCCAAAACTCTCTGTTCAGGCAATAACCGATCCAGCCCTCGCGATTGGCCTGGTCGCTGATGTGAATGGAAGCGCCCCCGATGAGCCTGTTCTCCGGCGCCCAAACCACCGCCAACTCGAAGTCCAGGCGCGGTTTTACTTCGCTCAAGTTGAGAACGTGAGCGAGAAAACCGTGCGTATCAGCCTCGGTATTCGGTCCCCATTGAACGAAGCGCACAACTTCCGGATCGCGGGCGTAGGCATGCACGTCTTGAAAATCGTCAGCGCAAAAGTCACGCAAAAGAAGCCGATTCGTCTTGAGAGGCAGGTGAGACAACTTTATCCTTCTCTGCGCCCGAGCACATGCCTGAGCGCACCCTCGAGTTGAGGATAGCGAAACTCGTAATTCGTCTGCTGCAACTTCTCCGGTATCACTCTCGTGCTCGAGAGCAAACATTCGTCGGCGAATTGACCAAACGCCATACGCGCTGCAAACGCCGGCATCGGCATAAACGCCGGACGCTGGAGGACCTTGCCCAGGGCCCGACTGTATTCGCCGTTTGATACCGGATTTGGTGCGGTGAAGTTGACGGGCCCGCTCAAAGAATCGCTGGCAAGACAGTGCAATATAGCGCCCAACAGATCATCCAAAGCAATCCAGCTAAACTGCTGCTCTCCGGAGCCGATTGGACCGCCTGCTCCCATTTGAAACGGCATCAACATCTTCTGCAAGGCACCGCCCGCGGGGCTGAGCACTACGCCGATGCGCCCGAAGACCGTACGCACTCCCATTTGCTCAGCACTTTTGGCCGCATTCTCCCAGTCCTGGCAAAGGTCAGCCAGGTAGCCTTTGCCGTGCGACGACTGCTCGGTCATCGTCTCGCCGGGGCGATCGCCGTAATAGCCGATGGCAGATGCATTGACTAAAACCTTGGGCGGATTCTTCATCTGGCGCATGCGGTTGCATAAGAGCTTGGTAGAGTTGATGCGGCTTGATTGCATGCGACGTTTTTTCTCGTCGTCCCAGCGTCCGGTGCCGATATTGTCGCCGGCGAGGTTGACGACCGCGTCGCAGCCTTCTAGAGCCGCTTCATCAATTTCGTTTTTGTCGGGATCCCAATTCGCGGTTTCACCTATCTCGACACCCTTATGGTGGGAGTTGGGTCGCACCAATCGGCGTACCTCGTGGCCCTGGGTCGTGAAGAACGGTATGAGCGCCGAACCGACAAATCCGGAAGCCCCCGCGACAGCAATTTTCATGGCTTTCTCCCCTTTGTACCGGTTGGCACAGCGCAAGTCATCTTGGACGATCTGATGGCGATATTGAAACAAACGAGTGAACTCTTCGTGAACGACCATGTTGGCCACGAGTTCACCAGCCATACCTGCGGGAAGCTGAAAAATGACTGTGTCTTCAAGAACGCTGGACGTGTTTGACTCAGCAGCAAAGCCATGCCGCTGCTCGTAAAACGCCATCGGACCTTCAATTTGATAATCGACAAACTGCTTGTTTTTGACATAGTCTTTATGGCGCACCGTCCAAGTCGTATGGATAGGTCCATAGTTGATCCGCATCTTCAGCGTCACACCATCAGTGATACCAAGACCGTGGCGCTCCAGCACGTCCATCGTCACCCAAGGTGGCGTCAGGCGCTCGAACGCACCGGTTCGCTCATGCCAATCGAATGCCTGATCGACCGGCACCGGCATTCGCGTCGAGTAAGTATACGTTTCTCTGTTCATGACGGCTGTTAAGGCGATTATCCTTGATTGACAACAAGTTCGTGCCGGCAACTGTCGGGGGACCAACACCGAGAGACTGATAAATATCTGACCAGCCGGAGAGCGAGCTTGTTCCCTGCAGCGGTATTACAATCGAGTTTGATTGTTCGGTTTTGTCGCCTAGCGCGGTGTCCCCGGACGGGGACAGACGTTTTTACGCCCTCAGATACCCGAAAGCACTGACCAGTCTGGAGTTTCGCACAAATCATCGAGGGTTGTCATTGTCCGTATCCGCGGAGACGTCTCCAGGCGATTTTGCGGAAGGCATCGCGATAGCAGATTGAGCTCCGCGACAAATTTCGCGCGGCGCTAAAAATATGCGCAGCTCTCGTATAAAACAGTTCACGGGCGCCTCGTTTACGGCTGTCAGTGTGGCAAAATTCTCTAGTATCCAGCGCCTCCCCAAGAGGCGAGACAAAGAATTGCGCCTCTTGGCAACAAGCAAAAGGATAATTCTTCCGGCTTGCTGGGCATCTTGTTGATGGGTGTTCTTGGGAATCCCGTGCGAACGACCATGACTTTGGGTGACTATGAGCAGTAAGTGGGATGAGTACACGGACCGCGGGGCGGCAGCCTTCCAGGATGGCAAGTATGCCGAGGCGGAAAACTTTCTGCATGCCGCGCTCATGGACGCGGAGACGACCGAGGACGACCTGAAAGTCGCGCTCAGTCTGGATAACCTGGCGGAAGTTTACTTCGAGCAAGGCAAGTACGACAAAGCCGAGCCGCTCTATCAGCGTTCTTTGACGATCAGAGAGCGCGTGCTCGAGCCCGAGCACGAAGATATCGTCGCCAGCTTGAACAACCTCTCGGCACTTTATTTCTTCCAGGAGAAGCACGCCGACGCCGAACCTTTGTGCCGGCAGCTCACCGCCATTTATGAGAAGGTCCTGGGACCGGAGCACGCCGAGGTCGGAACAAGCCTCAACAACCTGGGGCTTTTGCTCAAAGCTCAGAAAAAGTATCAGGAAGCCGAGCAAGTATTCAAACGAGCTCTGCTGATCATGGAAAAAGCGCTCGGGCTAGAACATGCCGACGTAGGCACCAGCCTCAATCACCTGGCTGGTTTGTACCAGGAGCAAAACAAGTTTGCCGAAGCGGAGCTTCTCTACGAGCGGGCCTTGGCGATTTTAGAAACAGCGCTGGGCGCCGAAAGCCCCGAGCTGGCTGAGACTCTCAACAATCTGGTGGCGGTGCTCAAGTCACAAGGCAAAGAGCACCAGGCAGAGCCGTTTTATCAGCAGCTGCTCGCTATCAAAGAGATCAACCTCGGACCGACCCATCCCGAAGTGGTCAACACAATCGACAATCTGGCGGCGTTTCACTACCACCAGGGCAAGTATGAAGAAGCCGAGCGCCTGTACAAGCGCATGCTGTCGATGAAAGAGCGCTCTGTTGGGCGCAGTCATCCGCAAGTGGCAGCCAGCTTGAGCAACCTGGCCATGGTCTATCAGGCTCAACAGAAGTTCGGACAAGCAGAATCTCTCTACAAAGAAGCACTCCAGATCTTGGAGAAAGCCATGCCTACCGACCACCCGGACGTAGCCGCGGCGGTCAACAACCTCGGTACGCTTTATCAGAAAAACGGGCGTTATGCCAAGGCAGAGCCGTACTGGCATCGGTTAAAACAGGTGAAAGAGAAGCAGCTCGGACCCAACCACGCGGAGGTGGCGAACTGCACGGCGAATATGGCTGTCTCGCTTTTCCAGCAGGGCAAGTACAAGGAAGCCGAGCCGCTCTGGAAGCAGCTTCTAGAGATGCGCGAGAAGACCCTGGGCTCCGAGCATCCCGACGTCGCCGTCTGTCTGCATCATGTGGCGGAGACATTGCGATTCGACGGTCGTTACGAGCAGGCGGAGCCGCTTTATCAAAGAGCGCTCGCCATCAGACAGAAAGTGCTGGGACCCAACCATCCCGACGTGGCAGCCTCATTAGAAGGTTATGCCTATCTGCTCTCGATGACTTACAGGGAAGCAGAAGCCGAACACATGAAGACCTGCGCCCGCGCTATCCGCAGCGCGCGTCCTGCATCAACGGCTACTTAGAGATTCGACCGGTGCGTGCAGCTCTTGTGCGCCGGCTACAATGCCACTGTCCACGCGCATGGGCAAGCGCAAGAAATCGGCTTTGCCTGCCAATGACGGAGCGCCAGCCGCCTGGCTGGCAGCGAATTCGTGTGCAAACAGCTCCGCTGCAGGAAGGGTGCCGTGCGAATCTGCCACCGCGTTTGCACCGTAGGCGATGGCAGACCTAATGGCGTAGACAAAAGAGCCGAGGATGACGACCGCGGCGATAAGCGGCAAGAGCAGCGCATAAGAGCAACCAAACGAGATCATCGCCAGCGACATGACGAGGCGTGAAATATCTCGAGTCAACTCTTTGCGGCGAGCGAAATAAGCCAGGCATGCGCCCAAGGCAAACATTCCGCCTCCCCAGACGAAGCGATCAATCGCCCAGGCAAGCAACTTCTTCCACTTGAGCGCCTGGTCGAACTTCGCTGGCGGCGGCAAGGAAATTCGGTCTTCAGCGTGCAAGATCAACTGATCGACCGCCTGCAGATCTTTAGCATCCTGCGCCGACTGCATCGAATATATCTGCTCGTAAATGTTCATCGCGGTACCGGCAAGCTTCTCTGCCTGCCGCTCTCGAGCCAGCGCCGCATCGTCAGGTATATCAGTGAGACACATAGCCATCACCGAGTTGTCCGACATCAACTCACTATGCGACTGGCTCCGACCATAGGCTGTTTGCCCGCAAACGGTCAGCAACAAGGTTAGCAACAGGAAAATGAGACGTCTTACGCCGAACATAGTGCTCGACCTCCGCGTTTTTGCACAACGTGTCTTGACACCATGCACGGTGCCAAGGCACAGAGGCGCAGATACACCCGCACAAGATTTCAGTCGAGCCAAAAGCTCAGCTGTTCGGCTCGGTGCGCTGGGCGCACGAAAACCGCCAACCTGATTGGAGTGTATTTCGCTTGATTGTAGTAAAGGTTTCCACACCGGCTAAAGCGCCGGCTGGCTAGAGGATAATCGCAACCCGAACAGAAGTCAAGTAGATTGGGCGCGGGCGTGGCACAATGGATGTAGCAACGACACGGAAAAACGATGGCTCTCAATCCGAACAACCTTAAGCTCTGGCAAAAAGGGATACTCCTGGCAGTTGTTCCGGTGGTCTTCGAGTTGGTATTCATTGGCACCCTCGTCTATCTGCTGCGTGAGGCCGAGCGCCAGATCTGGTTGGAGAACAAGATCAAAACCATTGTGGTGGAATCGCACGAGTTGACGAAATCTTTCTATGACGCAGGCGCAAGCATCATCTTTTTCGGAATCACCCACAACGACGCTTTCGTACACAAGTATGAGGACCAGGTATCGCAGATACCGGCTGCAGTGAAGCAGCTGAAAGCGGACGTGCACGAGCTCAATCCCAAAGACAACAGCCTCGATCCGGTCGAGATGTCCACGTATAAAGGTTTGGACACCTTGCGCAGCATCAGGTCTAAAGCCGATCTCGGCGAAGGACGGTTATTCTCCAGGGATGTGCGCAACGTGTTGGAGGAGTTCATCACCAACATCTCCTCATTCGTCGATCACTTTAAAGAGATGGAGAAAGAGGCACCGGAGAAAAGCGCCCACAGCCGCAGCCTGGTCATATACTGGTTGGAATTCGGAGTGATCATCAACATAGCGATGGGCATTGGTCTGGCAATGTTCTTCAATGTAGGAACCGCCCGCAGATTGGCGGTGCTGATGGACAACACGAAAAAACTGTCGCGCCGCAAAGAGCTCAATCCGCCTATCGAAGGGAAGGACGAGCTCGCCCATCTTGATTCGGTTTTTCGTAAAATGGCGGCAGAACTGGAAGACGCCGCCATACGCAAGCAGGAGTTAGTGGCGATGGTCAGCCACGACTTGCGCACGCCGCTCATGTCGATACAGGTCTCTCTCGAACTGTTGAGCGCAGGCGCCATGGGCGAGCTGCCCGGGCAGGCGAAGAAAGAGCTGGTGGTAGCCGAATATAGTGCCACGCGACTGATCCATCTTATTAACGACTTGCTCGACATCGACAGGATGGAAGCAGGCAAATTCGACCTTAGCCCGCGCAACTGCGACTTGGGCTGGATCTTCGAGCGCTGTGTCCACTCGGTGCACGCCTATGCGGAGCGCAACAAAGTGACAGTTGTGGTGCCGGAAGACGAGGAAGATATTCAAGTCTATGCCGATCCCGACCGGCTGGCGCAGGTAGTTACGAACCTTCTCTCCAATGCCATAAAGTTTTCACCGCAAGGCGGCGAGGTCGTCATCAGTTATGACGATCTCCCGGACGCTACCGTGGTAAAGATTACCGACAAAGGACGCGGCATTCCGCCAGGATACGAGCAGAAAATTTTTGAACGGTTTCAACAGGTCAACTCGCAGGATGCAAGAGAGAAAAAGGGAACCGGACTGGGATTGGCGATATGCAAAGCGATTATCGATGCGCACAACGGCGCCATCGGTGTGAAGAGCAGAGAAGGGGACGGGAGCACTTTCTGGTTTCGCGTGCCCAAGCAAAAACAAGCTTTGGCGCTGGTGAAATAACTCAGGCGTCGATCGTATAGCCGAGTCCGTGCACCGTTCGAATCGGCGAATCTTTTGCCGCGCCGGGGGAGATCTTTTTGCGCAGAGTTTTGATGTATGTGTAGATAGTCTCGGACGTCGCGTCTGACTCCGAACTCCAAACATGCTCGAGCAGCTGATCCGGACTGACGACTTTGCCTGCGTGTTTCATGAGAAACTCGAGCAGGGAAAACTCTTTGGGCGCCAACTGAATCTGTTCGCCGTTGACTATAACCTTATAGCTGCTGGTATCAAGTTCGATACCACGCACTTTCAACTGCGTCCCGGTAAATGCTGTTGGACGGCGCAGAAGAGCGCGGATGCGCGCCGACAACTCGCGCACATCGAACGGCTTGGTGAGGTAATCATCCGCGCCTGAATCAAAGCCCGCTTCTTTTTCAGCAATCTTGTCGTGCCCGGTAAGCATCAAGACTGGCGTAGTGCCGCCTTTTTCGCGATATTTCTTGCATATTTCCAATCCCGTCAAGTTCGGCAATCCCCAATCAAGAATAACAAGTTCGTATTTGAAGTATTGGAGATTCTCCAGGGCCTTCAAACCGTCATGCACCACCTCGACGTTGTGGTGCTCGTGCTTCAAGAAGAGTTCGATCCGCCCAGCAAGATCGAGATCGTCTTCCGCAAATAGGATTTTTGCCATAGCGGCAGGCCTCGAAACGAATATATTATCGGCTGTCTTTAATTGGACCTACACTGCGCTATTTGCCCAGTCAAAAGGCAATTGCCACATATCCGGACGGATATTAAACCAAAAATTCGTGAAAGTAGGCGGCCATTTTTCGTTTAAGCGGCGCCCAGGTAAGCGGAACGGAGCGCGGCCAGTGAGCCGTGCGGAGTGAAGCATTCGTGCGCGCAGAAGGCGAGGCACGAAGCCGACGGAGCGCTTATGTGCAGTATCGCTAAGCGGTCGTACGCCTGGGCAGACCGGAAGTGATCGGCTTGGCAGCCGGCTGAACTTCTTCCGGAGCTGGCGCCGCCGGATAATCCCCGGTGATTTCTTGCTCTTCCACGCCGAACCAGGCGGTTTCAGTCTCTGCCGGTGCCTCGCTGCCTATTTGAGAGCGAATGCTCTGCAAAAGGTCCATCTCTTCCGGCGAGTACTCGTCATAGTATGCCGCGACGGCATGCTGATCATAGAGTGATGACGATTCATGCTGGGAGGGCGGCGAGAAGTCAGCACTGCCTGTGGTATCAGCAAGGGCTGCCGGTGCAGTTGCTTCGCTGTGCTCTACTTTCGTCTCTGTAGCATAAGAATAACGTTGAATTGGCTCGCTCTGCGGTTCGAGCTCTGGCTGCGCCGGCGCCTCTTCCTCTGCCGGAGCAGGCGCGAGAGAATCAAAGAATGCGTGCGTCGTGGAATACATCGGCAGACTGAGAGTGGCATCGCCACCGAACCCGGTGGCGGCTTCGAAATCCATAGTTGGCTGAGGAGCGTGGCCGCCGAAGTTTTCTTCCAGCGCTGCTTGTTCGGCCGGATTGAATTCAGGATGGTAGAGAGCATCGTTGGCGGCAGCACCATACTCCCGACGCACTTTTAGCTGCCAATCACTGTCGTCGACGTGGCCGGAGCTATCGCGATAAACCGAGTTGCGCAGCTGCGCCTCGAACGGAATCACCTGGTCGCCGGTCCAGCGATTAACGCCAACGCGATCGTCGTTGTTTTTCAGTGTCGGTATGAGACCACCGATTTTGGTATTTTCGCGATGCTTGTCGGTCATGTAGGTTTCATAAACCGGCTGCACAGTAGCCTGGCTCTTGGCGCGCATCTTCTTGAGGCGCCCATTCATCTGCTGAATCTCCTGCCAGTCAATCTGAGCGGGGCTGGTTTCCTCGCTCCCAAACATCAGGGACTGCGCTAGTTTATTCACCCAATACTGAAAGCGATCGACCCAATTCGACATGTGTCTTCCCGGAGTACTAACGACTGACGAGCCTGAGCCGTGGGCGGGCTTCGCCAACTGCCCATTAAGTCAAACAGAGACCGAACTAGTCAAGTAAATACCATTAACTAAGCGAATTATTATTTCTGCTTTTCCATCTGTGCTATCTGCTCTTCCTCCCGCTTGGCTTCGTCAGCCTTGCCTAACTTGCGCAGGGTTTCTAAAAGCGAGCGATGCGCTTCGATTAATCCGGGATAGAGCTCAGCAGCTCGGCGGAAATTGGCGCTGGCATCCTTGACATTACCGGTAGCCAGATCGCCATCACCTACGACCACGTATGCCTCCGGAGCGTACTGGTTGATATCGAGTGCTTTGCGCGCCCAGGCGACCGCCTCTTTTGGCTTGTTCTGCTGCAACGCCACGCGACCGATCTGAATGTAAGCCTTGAAGTTTTTGGCATAGGCTTCAGCCGATTTGCGCGCGTAACTATCGGCGGTGGCAAGGTCGTGATCGGCAAGGTCGATTTGCGACGCGATAAGCAACTCGTTTGATATTTGCGAGGCGCGCACAGTTTCATCCGGCGCCACGCCTGCATTGGCTAGCGATGGAATTGCATCGGCAATCATCTCCTTAGCTTGCTTCGCTTTGCCTTGCACAAGAAGCGATCTGGCCGCCGCGAATTTTACTCTTGTTGCAAAATCCTTATCCTCGCTTTGCGCTTTCTGCGCCTCCTCGATAAATGGGCTTGCCAGCTCACTTTTGTTAGCGTCGAGCAAAGCATCGATCAAGTTGAGACGCAACTCTGTTTGCTGATGCGGTCCTAACTGTTGGAAAGCATCGATCATCGCTTGGGCGGAGGCTTGGCTCAGATCGCGAAGCGCCTTCGCTTGCAACAACAGGTAGTGGTCAGTCGGTCCATTGACCGTATCTTTCGAGGCCACGTAAACAGTCTCCAACTGCGCTGCCGCCTCACTGTAACGCTGCTCTCTAAACAGCAGCTCGGCTAACGCACGCGTCAACTCCAGTCGCGCCGGAGTGCTGGTCGGATTGTTCGCTTGTGTCAGCTGTTGCAGCGCCAGCGCCGTAACGAACGCGGCCTCCGCTTGAACGTAGTCATCGTTGCGGGCGTAGGCGTACCCCAACGCCACCAAATCCGGTACCGAGCTGGGATTGATATTCAACGCTGTCGTATATTCGTTGGCTGCAGCGCGATAATTTTTCTGTCTAAACCTGATCGCTCCCATCTGGCGATGCGGCTCAGCATTGCGCGGATCGAGGTTAGCCGCCTGGACGAACTGTTTGATCGCATCGTCGGTATTGTTGGCAGCCAAATATGCCATTGCCAGTCCGAGTCGAGCGCCAGCATCTTTGGGCTTGCGCTCGACGGTGCGTTTCCACTCCGCCACCAGGTCATCGTACCGTTTTTCCATCGTCAGGAGCGTTACCAGTTTGTCGTGCGCAGCCGTGTTATCGGGATCGAGCTTTAACGCTTCTTGTAAGTTGTCGGCAGCGCGATTCGTGTTGCCGGCTTCTTGATTCATCGCCGCCAGCTCTACCAGCTCGAACGGTTTGTCCTTGCTCAAGTCCACCGCTTTCTGCATATCGGCGATAGCATCATTGATGATGCCCTGATAGCGGGCCAATTTATTTTGATTGCGCTTGATGCCGGCACGGGCGCGGTAAAACTTGGCGTTATCCGGCTGCCCATTGATCGCTATCTCCAGCTGCTTGAGCGCTTCTTCGTAGCGATACTGTTGAGCGAAAATCTGCGCCAGACGGTAATGATAGTCGGCATTGGCCGGATCAAGTCTCAACGCATCGGTCTCAACTTGCACCGCACCATCGAAATCGTTGCGTCCCAAACGTATCTCAATCAGAGCCTCGCGCACGGTATCGAACTTCGGTTCGACGGCAAGCGCCTTGCTATAAGCCAGGTCGGCAGAGTCGTAATCTTTGAGCGCATTCTGGGCGATGCGACCCATGGTGCGATAACCCCAGGCGAAGTCAGGCGCCACGTCTACACAACGCTGCACATAACCGATCGCTTCATTGGCTCTGTTCTCCCTGCTCTTCAATGCGGCATAAGCAAAATTGACGAGAACATTTTTCTGCGTCGACTCAGGCAAAAGAGCGAGCTCCGCCGCTGCGTCCGACATCTTGCTGCGACAGAGTGAGTCGTACGCCTGAATAACGGTAGCGACAATCTGCGGGTCGCCTTGCGGTCCGATCACACTCTCTTTTGTCGCTGGCGGAGAGTTCGCTTCGTCCGCAGATTTCTTCGCCGGAGAAACCGCATCGATGGGCGGCAGTTTTGCCGCTTTGCGAGCATCGTACACAGCCTGCGAGGTGACGGCTTGCTTACTGAGATCATCGCACTGACCCATGAAGAAATAACCGAACGCGAGCCATCCGTTTTCCACGGTCAGGATATCGCGGTGACTGGTGTTTTGTTCTAGAAGAGCGATCGCCTTTTTCCACTCGCCCTCGTTCACCAGCTCGAGCACTGTCGAACTCATTCCCGTTTGGGAGGGAGCTTGCGTCTGTTTTTTGTCGACCCTTGTCTTGTGTGCAGCGAAGACGAGGGGCGCGCACGGTCCGGCTGCTATCCCGAGTGACAACGACAGGCACAGTGCAGCATGGGCGAGATCCGATAATCGGGTCGGAGATTTCCGCCGGTCGTTCGATTGATTCAGTTGAGCGCGCATTCGATCCTCTTTGACAACTACACAGGTGTTGCCTGTGTCTCGAGAACATCCAACAGGGGTTCGCTACTCTGCTCCAGCGAAGAGCTCTGGGGAGCAAATATCGATAGTTGCATTACCTCGTCCATCTGGATGCTTCGGAATTTGGGTCCATCCAAAATCTTACTAGCTGCACCGCGTTTCTCCATCTGCTGCATCAAATATTGCGCGCGTTCGATAATTTTCAGCGGTAATCCGGCCATTTTGGCAACCTGCACACCGAAGCTGCGGCTGGCTCCTCCTGGCACGAGTGAACGGATAAACTCCACCTTGCCATCAATCTCGCGTACGAGCACCTGATAGTTGACAATCTGGGGGAAAAAATTCGCCAGTCCATTAAGCTCGTGATAGTGGGTAGCAAAGATCGTGCGGGCGCGCACGTCTCTAGCGAGGTATTCAGCCACCGACCAGGCAATGGCCACACCGTCGTAAGTGCTCGTTCCTCTTCCTACCTCGTCCAGCAAAATGAGCGACCGCGAAGTTGCTGACAAGCAACACTGAGTGGTCTCGGCCATTTCCACGAGAAACGTCGATTGTCCTTGAGTGAGATCGTCGACGGCGCCGATGCGTGTGAATATGCGATCGACGATGCCGACCGTGGCCGAATCGGCGGGCACGAACGATCCGATCTGCGCCAGAATGACGATGTGGGCAGCCTGGCGCAGCAAGCTCGATTTACCGGACATATTCGGACCGGTAAGAATCATCATCTGTTGCGCATCACTGTCGCCTTCCAAGCGTGTGTCGTTGGCGACATAACGCCCAAGCGGCAAGATCTTCTCCAGAACAGGATGTCTTCCTTGCTCGATATCCAGCGTGAGAGAGTCGTTCACCAGCGGTTTGACGTACTTACGCTCAAGCGCCACTTGCGCGAGCGAAAGCAAGGCATCGAGAGAAGCCAGCCCGTCAGCCACTTTCATCAGCTCGGCACCGGCGGTGGTGAGCGAATTGCGCCACTCGATAAACAGTTTTTGCTCGACCGTTGACTGACTTTTCTCGGCGTTGAGAATTTTAGCCTCGTGCTCTTTCAGCTCCGGGGTGATGAAACGCTCGGCGTTGGTGAGGGTTTGCTTGCGTATGTAATCGGCAGGAACCGAATCTTTGTTGGCGTGAGTGATCTCGATGTAGTAACCGAAGGTGCCGTTGAAGTTGACCTTTAAACTGCGTACGCCGGTGCGCTCCTGCTCCCGGCGTTGAAACTCTTCCATCCACGTTTTACCGCCACCAAGCAGGTCGCGGATTTCGTCCAACTCTTGCGAATACCCCGGGACGAAAATACCGCCTTCTGTGATCTCCCTGGGCGCCTCTGGCTCGATTGCCGAGGCGATTTTTGCCGCCATCTCAACGAGCACCTCAGGCAAGGTGCTGTGCGCATGCAGATACGGCGACTGAGTGCCTTTGACCGCTTGACACAGAGGTGGCAGCGCCTCGAGCGAACTCTGCACGGCCGTAAGATCGCGCGGATTAATGGTGGCGGAAGAGATCTTGACGGCCAGGCGCTGCAAGTCGCAGAGCCGGTCGAGCGCCGTCGAGATGCAGGCACGGCGCGCTGTATCTTGCATGAGTTCAGCTATCGCCTGCTGCCTCTCCCTGATAGCCGGCACCGAATACAGTGGCTTCAAGAGCCACTTGCGCAGTGTGCGACTCCCCATTCCCGTTCTGGTTTGATCGAGAGTCCACAACAGGCTGCCTTCAAAAGAGCGGTCACGGACTGTTTCTGTCAGCTCTAGATTGCGCCGTGTATTGTTGTCGAGGATCAGATGTCCATCTACCGAGTACGTCGAGATACCGGCAAATTTCGGCATCAGCGCCGCTTGCGTTTTCTCTAAATACTCCAGGGCTGCCCCGGCAGCCCCGACTGCCAGGGGCATGGACTGACAGCCGAAGCCCTCCAGCGTACTGACTGCAAAAGTCTGGCACAGCCGTCTGACGGCAGGCTCAAACTGAAAAAACATTGCCGGCCGCCCGGTAAAGCGATACTGATGACCTTCCAGGGCTTTTGGTATGTCGAGTACATCACGCGGCACGACATCTTGCGGCGAGATTTTCATCGAGCGCTTTGGTACGAGAATCTCGCGAGGAGCCAGGCGGCCGATCTCGAGAATAAGATCGTCTTCGCGCAGTTGGGTGACGGAAAACTCTCCACAGGAAGCGTCTATGCACGCCAATCCCCAGAGGTCGGCGCCACGGACAATGGCGAGCAGGTAGTTGTTCTCCCGGGCCGGCAGAAGGTGCGTCTCCAGCACCGTCCCTGGTGTCAGCACCCGAGCCACTTGACGCTCGACCGGACCTTTTTCAGCGCCGACTATGCCCACCTGCTCGCAGATAGCCACTGAATATCCTTTTCCGACCAATTTGGCAACGTACGCTTCGTGAGCGCGCGCCGGCACACCGGACATTGGCACGCGTCCATTCGGGTAACCGGGGTCCGGGCGCCCGGTCAGGGTTATGTCGAGTTCACGGGCGGCCACGTGCGCATCGCCATCAAACAGTTCGTAAAAGTCACCCACTCGGAAGAACAGCAAAGCGTCGGGATATTGCGACTTGATATCCCAGTACTGACGCATCAGGGGGGACAGCTGAGCAACATTGGGCGCCTCATCCATCACTGCGGTTCCTCATCAATTAACCGGCTGGCGCGTTCTGCCGCCAACCAGCCAAGCATGCCTGTTTGGGCTGAGAACACAAGCCTCAATATTACAAGCGGCTGCATGCCTGTGCGCATAAGCTTCTGGTAATATGAACTCTCAAGGTAGATACAACTCAAATGGTCGTGCGCGGAAATATGATTAATAACGGCTCAGGTAGAGATTTTGAAGGGGTACGGCTTGCCCGAATTGGAGCCATCTTCGGTATATGCTCGCTTCTGGCGGCGTCATCGCCATTGATGCAGAGTTCTGCATGGGCAGCCAAGCCGGTCGACTCCAAGTCGGCAGACAAAAAGGCGGACAAAAAAGGCGACTCGAAAAGTGACAAGAAATCCGAGGCGAAGACCCCTGAGCCGGTGATCGAGAATGTCATCGACGTCACCACGGATGAACTGGTTGACAAGCCGCACGAATACTTGAATAAAAACGTTCGCTTCAAAGCGCTGTTTCACGCTTTTAGCTCGCTGGCGTTAGATTACAAGCCAGCGATGCGCTCCTCCAAAAATTATCTGTCGTTTCTCGTTTTCCGCCCCAACGGCAGCAAGGTTCCGTATTCGGAGCTGAAGTTGGCGATGGCGACGCCGAAAGAGAAAGACCCTGAAAACCAGTTGTTGATAAGCTTGAAGGAGAACGACGAGCTGGAGATTACCGGTCATGTTTTCGGTACGGCATTGGATGAGCCCTGGGTAGACGTGCTGAAGTTGAAGAGACTTTCACAGGCACCGGAAAAAGAGAAAACTGCCGAAGAATCGGGAAATAAAGAGAAGAAGGCCGGCGACACCGAACCCGAAGTGAAGGGCGATAAGAAGTAAACTCGGCAGGAGAAGAAGCTGAATGGTAGACACATCGCAAACCCACGCCCTGCTGAACTCGCTTAACGGCAAGCACGGCATTCTCGGGTGCCTGCTGGTCGCGCGCGACGGAACGGTGATCGACTCGTCCCTGCCGGCCGAGGTGGACGTGGCGGTTATCGGAGCGCTGAGCGCCACCCTGTTCTCCAACAACGATGTCTCCATTCAACGCATGAACAGAGGCAATCTCGTCCAGATGACGCTTCTCACCGACCAGGGCATCCTGCACTTTTACGAGACCAACAACCACTTCCTGGTCGTGCTGACCGCCAAAGGGCAACGGATCAACCTGGAAGGTCTGATCCGCTCTGTCGAGGACCAGGGCAAATCGTTATCCCGAATGCTCTCCTGATAGGCAGAGCGAGGGACGGTCGTTTTGCTCCCCTTGCTTGCTGCAGTGGCTTTCGCGTATTCGCGGCGATCCGGAATGGGGCGGATAACGGCCGGTGGGAGTTTTGGCGCCCAATTAATTAGCATTTTCTCACCCGGCGAGTATAGTGGTTGCAAAGCACCCCGCGTGGAGCGCTTAGTTACTAGGCACAACAGCCAATCTTCGAGGGAAATGTCATGCGTCCATTTCTCGCCAGAACTTTCGCTCTGCTTGCTTTGTCTCCTCTACTGATATCGCCGCAAATGGCTTGGGCAGCCACTTTTGTCAATGCAGACACTGACCGGTGCGCGCGCTCTCTCAATGCGCTGTCGGATCAGAGTGTCACGCAGCCGGATGCGCCACCACAGATGATGGCGCAGGGATACGCTGGTACGGCCTATGGACAACCGTATGCACAGCAGGGATACCCTGGCGGATCGCAGCAGTATCAGGGTTCTGTGCAACAGCAGCAGTCGCAGTATTCTGCTGCCCCGCCTTCGTTCTCTGCGCCATCAAACGTCAGTTCACCCGGACAATATTTGCCCACTCAACCCGGAGCCTACTCGCCGCAAGCAGGCAACCCACAGGGTTTTGCTCCATCAGCGCAGATGACCGCCGCTCCTAACGGTTATCCCTTTACCGCAGGCAACGGAGCCCTGAATGCGTTTCCTCCGGCTGGACAGATGGTGCAGGGAGCAGTGACAGTGGCTAACGCCGGTATGGAATTCAAAGCAAAACTGGTAAATTCGCTCGACTCCGGAGTCACTCAAGTAGGCGAACCGGTGACGGCTCGGTTGGATACTGCGGTAGTGGAAAATGGACGAATAGTAATGCCGGTCGGCACCAACTTGATGGGACAAGTGACCGAAGTCACGTCGGCGCGGCGCTCCAACTTCGGAGCTAATGGCAAAATCGATGTTAAGTTCACTCAAGTGCAAACGCCCGATGGTCGCCAATTCCCACTCTCTGCCGCCATTGACAAGAGCAAGCTGATCACGAGTTCCAGGAGTACAGGACGAACGAGCCGACCAGGAGGATTGTTCGGATCTCCAGGTGGCGGTGGTGGACTCATGGGTGGCGGACTCATGGGTGGCGGACTCATGGGTGGTGGACTCATGGGCGGTGGGGGGCTCATGGGCGGTGGTGGGCGCCGAGGCTCAGAGATGGTGATAACAGCCGGCACGGAGTTAACGCTCAAGTTGAATCAAACTCTGCAAATGACTGCACCTCAACCGGCATCTTCTTTAAGCGGCGGCGGCTATCAGCAACGTAGTTATGCGCCCCAGCAGATGGGTTATCCACAAGGCGGCTATCAACCGCAACAAGGCGGATATCAGCAAGGTGGATATTACCAACCGAGCAATTACGCGCCGCAACAGTAAGCCTCCGCACCAAATATGGTGCATTTAATTGCTCTCCCAGACAACCATGCATGTACTCCAAGAGCATTGAACGTCCGTTGCCATCACAAGCAGTGGCACGACGGAAGTACCAATTAGCAAAAACGGCGACCCGCGTAGGTTGCCGTTTCGCTTTTGTTTAGTGGCATAGTTGCTGCGGCTCTGAATTAGAAACACGCGCAACTAGCAGTTAGTCGCTGCCGCAGTCACCCGTTTGGACGTGGAAGTCTATCGAAGCGCCAAGCGAGCCGACAGCCCAGTGAGTCGAGAGTACTGACGCCGAGACGTCATCACCGTTGACCTCCACTCCGAGATAGCTGAAGATCGCGTGAGACGGGAAATCTGGCGGGATATTGGCGACGGTTAAGTAAAAGCCGGGATGACCGGGAACCTGAAAGTAATTAAAGTTTCCCGAATCGGAGTCGCCGTTCTGGTCTCCTGCATACCAGTAAAAATCGTAATCGTCAGATCCACTGTAATAGGCAGTGAATGACAATTTCTGCACAGGAATGCCGTTGACGTCGAAATAGAATCCACCTTCTTGATAGCCGTCATCGTCGAGTGCGACTTGCAAATAGTGAATGCCGTTGATGGCTTCCCATCTAACGATTGCGGCTTCATCAGAGCAAGTCCAACCCCTCACAATCGGGTGATGCGTCAATGGATCAGCAAATGCAGGACTGCATGCCATCGACACACCGATAGTTGCAGCGAGCGCAAACATGGACTTTAGTAATTTGGTCACTTGAATACCCCCAATAATCCGTACCTGTAGGATACCTTACCACGCGATGATATTCTCGAACCGCTACCATGAAGGCGGCAATCGCGTATGCCACCATTGCCATCACAGGCAGTGTCACGACAGAACGCTAAGTTAAAGCGGCGACCCGAGCTGGTCGCCGCGATGCTTTCAGATGCCACCACCTAGTTACCCAATGGTGATTTGGTAACTACCGGCATGCTAGTAGTCGCAGCCATAGTCTTTGACGTGCACATCTGCAGTGGCAGGAGTGGAACCGATCGCCCAATGCGTTGAGAGCACCGAAGCCGTTACATCACAACCGTATATCTCTACTCCAAGCTCTGTGAAGGTATCGCCGTGCGAGAAGTCATTTGGAACGTTGGCCTTCGTCAAGTAATATCCTGGATGTCCTGGAATTCCTTGATAGTTAAAATCGCCGCTTTCGTAATCGTCGTTTTGATTATAGGCGTACCAATAAAATTCGTAATCGTTTCCCGTGTAATAGGCAGTGAACGTCAATGGCTGTATAGGAATGCCAGTGCAGTCGAATTCAAAACCGCCTTCCTGGCAGCCGTCATCGGTGAGGGCGGTTTGCAGCCACAAAGCACCGTTGATGTTTTCCCATCTGACAAGAGCAGGAGACCCTGAGCAGTTCCAACCTCTGACGATCGGGTGATGCGTGGGTGGAAACGCAGCAAATGCAGGGCTGCATGCCATCGACACGCCGATGGTTGCAGCAAGTGCAAACATGGATTTTACTAATTTCGTCACTTGAATATCCTCAAAAACTTGGAGCTCCTAGTCTCCTTACCACGCAATGATAACATCCAACCGTCTATCAACCGAATAGCACTTTCAAGGTGTCCGCCGGTTGTTGACTGTCTGCGCGGTGCCATCGCAGACAGTGGCTTATCAGTCAGAGGAAAACGATGTCGCCGCCGTTAGTCTGAACAATCGCCCCCGTTGACATGAAGGTCAACCGAAGCGGGTAATGATGAGACAGACCAATGGGTGAAATCACCTGTTGCCACAGTATCACCATAGATGTAAGCACCGAGATAGCTAAAAACGGCGCCGGAGGGGAAAAGCTGCGCCACGGGGATAACTACATTGTAGAACCCCGGGTGGCCAGGGACCTGCGTGTAGTAGTCGGGGTAGACAGGATCATCAGCATAGTTGTTATTGTGATCTTCTGCGTACCAGTAGAAGTCGAAATCATCTGACCCAGTGAAGTAGGCAGTGAATGCCAGCTTTCCTACTCGGATGCCGTTGACATCAAAATAAAATCCGCCTTCTTCGTCGCCTTCACCGTTCAGATGCACTTGCAAAAACAGTGCATTATTTTGGTTAATCCATCTGACATCGGCGGGGGCTTGCGCGCAGCTAAAACCTCTGACAATCGGGTGATGAGTCAGCGGCTCCGCGGCGAATGCAGCGCTAGACGCCACTGAAGCACCGAGGCTCGCGGCAAAAACCAAACCCGATTTCAGCAATTTACTCATTTGACTTCTTCCTTTGTCCGAATTCGATGACTCCTTACCACGCGATCGTAATATCCAACCGCCATCTTCACAAATCTCGTTTCAATTGACCAACATCATGATAATCGAAATAACGTGTGCCATCACCCACAGTGGCTCTGTAAGAAAGCGGCGACCCAGGCGGGTCGCCGTTCTACTGCTTTGCTAACCGCCGTATTGGTGGTTGGGCACTTATGTCTGGGTCTCTGCGGGCGCGTTAGCCGCTGCCACAGCTCTTGTCCCAAACATGCACATCTGTTGTAGCGGCTACTCCACCGATTGCCCAGTGTGTAAAGTTTGCAGTTCCGACTTCGTCGCCATAGACCTCAACTTCAAGATCGTCGATGACCGCTCCTTGCGAAAAATATGAAGCTACGTTGCCAGTACTGACGTTGTAGAACCCAGGGTGACCAGGGATCTGAACGTAAGTAAAGTCTCCGTCCACGTAATCGTCGTTTTTGTCGTACGCATACCAGTAGAAGTCGTTGTTATCAAAATTGGGACCGAAATAGGCCGTGAAGGTCAATGTGGTTACTTTTACGCCGGTGAGATCAAAATAAAATCCACCTTCTTCATCAGTTTCGCCATTCAAGTGAACCTGCAACCAGAGCGCACCATCTGAGTTTATCCATCTGACGTCGGCAGGATAATTTGTGCAGGTCCAGCCTCTGACGATGGGATGATGCAAGGCTTGTGCATACGCAGGGCTGCATAACATTGAAACCCCAACCGTTGCAGCGATCGCCAACATCGATTTTAGAAATTTTGCCATTTGAAATACCCCTTTCAGCAAAGTTCGTTGACACCTTACCACAGAACCCCATGACATCCAACACGACTGAACCTCAACTAGTGTTATGCCGTTGATTAAATTCGATCAACGAAAACTACTTGATTCGCGAATAGTGATGACTTACTCGAATCGTTCTGTTTCATCGTTCTGTAAAGACCTGATCGGGCCCCGCTTTGCACGTTTACAGAATTTTTCCGAATGCACCGAATCGAGTGCATTATCTGCGCATTAAAACGAAGACGCACTCGACATATGCGCGAATTTTTGTCGATTGTCCAGATTATCGGTCACTTAAAACGGATCAGTTGTTGCATAAATTGACTTGACATCGAGGTGGCGAAAATCCGCGAAGCAATTCGGAAATGGCTTTAAGTAGTTGACCGGTCGCCCTGTTAAACGCGGTTGCCGCACGTATCAATCACCGCCATATCGACGAACGCGCCGCGTGAATTCAGCAATCGCTTTTTCAAAAGACTCTGGTCCGAACTCCGGCCAAAGAACATCGGTTATATATAGTTCGGTGTAGGCCGATTGCCACAGCAAATAGTTTGATAGACGCATCTCACCACCTGTGCGAATCATCAACTCCGGATCCGGCAGCTCGCGCGTGTACAGATATTTGGCGAACAGATCTTCAGTTATCTGCTCAGGCTTTAATTTGCCACTGGCGACATCAATAGAGATTTGCCTGGCAGCATGACTGATCTCTAGACGACTGCCGTAGTTGATCGCGACCTGCAATCGCAGGCCGGTATTGCGACTGGTTTTCTCCATCGCCGCATCAATCTTCTGCCGCAATTTGGTGGGCACTTGACTCAGATCGCCGATGAACGAGAGCCGCACATTGTTATCGGACAGCTCGTCCGTTTCATCGCGCAACACATTAGCGAAGAGTTCGAAAAGATAGCTGACCTCTTCCTGGCTCCGCTGCCAGTTTTCGCTGGAGAACGCGTAAACAGTCAGATATTTCAAACCGCGCGGTGACACGTGTTTGACCAACTGTTTCAGGCTCTTCACACCTTCTTTGTGCCCGACCAATCTGGGCAAATGTCGTAAATCAGCCCACCTGCGATTGCCGTCCATTATTATGGCGACGTGTTCGAGCGGCAATGGTTCTGCTTCTTGAACTTGTCCGTGCTCTGCGCGTGTTCGATCTTTTATTCGCGAACTTGGCTTGGCAAAGCTTTTCGGCATCTTACGCGTCCGTCATCATTAAGATGCCATTTTAACCTGATTGAGACGGCAAGCGAGATAAGCGCATGTCTGGGATTTACCGAGCACAGATAAATGTTTAATAACAGCGCTGCCGCCCCACTCCACGACTCGATTGGCCCAGCCTTGGTATCCTTTCAGCATGGTAATTTTTCGCCCCACCTATCTTATTGATGGAGACGTCACCGACATCAGCCTCGACGAACTCCAAAACGACGGCATCAAAGGAATCATCTTCGATCTCGACAGCACGCTGTTAGCTCCGCGCTCCGGACGCTTGACGGCAGAGTGCGAAAAATGGCTTGACGCAGCTAGAGTCCGCTTCAAGGTCGCTGTTGTAAGCAATAACAAAAACGATCCCTATATCGAACAGGTACGCCAGCATTTGAACATGCCCGTGCTGCATCGAGCCCGGAAGCCAAGCACAAAGCTGTTTCTTCAGGTGCTCGAGACCTGGGGATTGGCAGCGTCACAAGTGGCTGTTGTCGGCGATCGCCCGCTCACAGACGTCTGGGGCGGACAAAGAGCCGGCATGAAGACAGTATTAGTTTGGCCATTGAAAACCCAGCACGAGCCAGGCTGGGTAAAACTAGCTCGCCGCTTGGAAAGAGTTGTTATCAAGCCCTAAGCTGAGACGTTCATCCTTGCAAAGGAGCGGCGCTCGCGATAGCTTGTAATGGTGCTCTAACGCCTTACTAGCCGTACCAAACGCCAACATGACAGGCAGAGAATCGGTGTCGATGAATAAAACGGCGATAGCCATAATCGCGCTCGCGGTGGCGGCCACGATCAACCAATCGGCGCAGGCAGAGCCAGATGCACACGCCAATCGGTCGGTAGCGATGGTGGGAGCGGGATTGCCCGTGGCACCACATCCGATACCGCATCAGCCGGTGACCCCGCATAAACCGATCAGCAAAACGCTGCTCAAGCAGAAGGCAAGAACAGCATATCCACGCAATCATTTTGAGAAAGGCCAATACCTCAAAAGCAAAGGCAACACCAATGGCGCTTTGGTCGAGTTTCTCCGCTCATCTCAAGAAAATCCGCGCCTGGTTCGAGCATTCTATGAACAGGCGCTGATATTTCAGCAAAAAGGATTTCTCAAACTGGCCGGCTCATCACTCGAGCAAGCACTTGCGATAAAACCTGACTTCCAGGAAGCAAGAATTCTTCTCGCCACGATCCGCATTGAACAAGGCAACGTTGGTGGCGCGGTGCAAGAGCTAAGCAAATCATTGGGTTTGAATATCGGCGGCACTGCAGGTGGTGCCAAGACCGCAGCCAAATCGACCGGTGTTCAGCAAAAGAGAGAAACCAATGATCTCCTGGCGAAGGCGCCCGCAGTTTTGCAGAGTTTGCACAGCATGCTGGCCGAGATTCCCATCGTAGTCGTTCAACCCGCTTCAAAGCCGGCGCCGTTCTCGGCCCCATCGAAGATTTCCACGCCTCATTCTCAAGCCCCTTCAGATAGTTCTCCTCACGGCTCCGACACTAAAACCAAGTCATCAGCCGAAGAAAACCCGTCTGAAGAAAAGGCGAGCAGTAGCGAAGAGGACAAAAATAAAGACGACGACGTCTTGGTCTTGCGAATTCCAAAGTCGTTGAAGTTTTTGTGGCATAAGCCTCAAGCAGTTGATGCCGGCGCTAAAGAAAAGTCTGAAGACGAATCAAAAGATCAAGCAGCGAAGAAGAATCTCGAAGAGGCAACGGCACAACAGCGCGCTCTGCTGAAGAAGAACAATCAGAGTCACAATTGGTTGACGCATTTCCTCCATCAGGACGAAGCGGACTCGCAACAACCATCTAACATCGTCATCACACATTCAGATAAGGTTGATGACAGCAGTTCCGAGAAGACGGTTAACCAGGAGAAGAAAGTCGAGCCGGAGAAGACAGTAGAAAAGGAAAAGCCAGCGGAAAAAACTGCCAGTGCGCAAGAAGCGCGTGCAGAGAAGGCGGCACTACCAACATCTGAACAAGAGCAGGAAGACCATCCGGTGACCAGAAGACCGCAGGTCTCACTCAAGTTTCAACCTGCCAACACAGCTGAAGCCCCGGCACCACCGATCAAACCAACATTCCAGGCTCCGGCTGCTATCGCCGTGGCAAGTTCTGCTCTTCTCTCGCCCTTGCAACATCAACTAGAACAACCGACGCCGCCCGCGCCAGATGAAGACGAGTGGACACAGCGTCTGCGCTATCTCGAGGAAAACGGCACTGCCAGCTTGAAGGACGGCGAGGCGTTCATGTTCGCGGAAGACACGGGCGAAGCAACGCTCTTTCTTGCCAATGGACAAGCCATTAAACGGAAAATCGCTGATTCGCGTGACGCGCAGGAAGTCGTTCGGCAAAGACGCCCAGACATGCTCATCCCCGACGACCTGGTCTATAACTTGAATTTGTTAGGTAAGCTAGTGCCCAAATTCGACAACAGGGACGCGGCTCAAGTGCAGGCGCAACACGACAGCGAGGCGCTGTCGAGCGAACCGGCTCCGAGTTTCAACGTCGATAACATGATGGGTGATTCACAGGGGTTTTGGGGCTGGCTCAAGCACGTCTTCAAGTTCTGAGATCCGCTCTTCTTGTAGCTTTTCCAGAAGCCAGCGGTTGAACTCCTCCGGACGTTCGTCCATGCAATTGTGTCCGGCCCAATCGAAAACACGAAGAGTAGAGGTAGGTATCGACTTGTGTATCGCCTTCACGTGCCGGGCCGGGGCGACCGGGTCGAGGCGTCCCACGGAAAAGTGCACTGGACATTCAATATCGAACTGCCGCCCGGTGTAATCGAGCTCGGCAAAATTCTCGACTATCTGCTCCAGCGAAAAGCGATTCGTCGAAATTAGAGTTCGCTCCCTCCAGGGGAGCCTTTCATGAATCGCGGTTCCTCGCAATTTCTCAAAGGGTGCGTTCATCAACATTTTGAATGCCATCGCCACAGCTTGGGGCACTCGCCCCGGCATACCAACCGCGAGAATTTGCTTGAACCAATCCGGCTTGCGTTCTGCAAGCTCGAGCGAGACTATAGCTCCAAGAGAGTGTCCGATGAACACAGCAGGCCAGTCGATACTGACTGTGCTGAGCGTCTCCAGCATGTCCTGCAAATGCGCTTCTATATCGGTAAGGTGCTCGGGTTCGTGGCTGTCGCCATGCCCGCGAAACTCAGGCAGGAAAAGCCTGTAGCCACGCTCTCTCAGCAGATTTGTCTGCGGTCGCCACATCTCGGAGTTGGCGCCCGTACCATGAATCAAGACCAGGTCCGGCAGGTGCTCCGCTCGAACTTTCGGTCCTTCGATTTTGACTGCAAGTTTCATCGCTGGGTTTTAGTCTCCGACGCTGTGCGCCGAACAGCCATATGACAAAAATACAGCAAAACCGCGCCCGTTGCCAGGCGGACAAACACTCTGGAAGCTGTTCAGTTAGTGCGATTCAGTGACCGAAATCGGCAAAGCACTGGAGTAAACAGGGTCGCAGAGCCCCAAAACCGATCGAGCGATATTGTGAACCGCGTTTACCTGATCGAGGCTGTATGCCGTCGGCAAGACCACCGCTTCGCGATTAGGCACCGGCTCCAGCGTCTCGACGATCTGGATGATGTCGCTCGGCTTTTGAATGCCAAAGCCCAAGCCCTGTTCGCAGATAATTTTTACAGTGCCCGCCTCTTGCGGCATCGGTTTGGTGACCATATCGATAGCCATGGGCAGACGTCGCGCGATCGCTTCGAACGTAGTTAGTCCGCCCGCTTTGGTGACCATCAGGTCAACCGCTGCCATCAAATCGGACATGCGGTCGTGAAAGGGCAACACTGCCGTAGGAATGGGCGAGTGTTTGGCTTCTTTCTTCGCCTGTTCGTAGAACGAGCGATTATGCCCGCATAAGAAGATTGCTTGTACTTGCCTGCGCACGCGGCCGAGCTCGCGGTAAATCGAGAGCATGTTGCCGCCGCCCGCCCAGCCGCCATTTATGCAGACCGTCAAGCGGTCGGCGTGCAAGCCAAGGTGATTGCGAAACTCGGCTTTGCTGACCGAGGGCGCTTTGGTGAAATCGGGATTGACCGGCATTCCGGAGACA
Source organism: Planktothrix sp. (assembly GCA_036703195.1). Taxonomy (GTDB): domain Bacteria; phylum Cyanobacteriota; class Vampirovibrionia; order Obscuribacterales; family Obscuribacteraceae; genus DATNPN01. The sequence continues at coordinate 76,003 of DATNPN010000024.1, forward strand.
AATATGCGCTCCGCCCGAACGCCCCATTCGATGAGCTGCTTTTTGCCAAGCTCGTTTGGCACGCAAGTCACGTTTGCGTCGGGACATGCCCAGCCGCGCCAGAACTCGCCATTGGGATCGGTAACTATGGTGACAAACTTGGTTTTGCCGAGCATGCCCAGCTCTTTCAAGGCGCGCACGAAGTACTGATTGCACATCGGGTGCACGGAGACGAGCACGTCCGGGTTGACTTCAGTCAACCACTTCTTTATATAGGGCGCTGACAGCTTGTAGCCAATCTCCGAATCATTCGGTCGAATCACTTCAATAAAGTTGTAGTAGTACTTCATCCAGCGCTGGTTGTTGTTGCGCAGGAGAGAGTTATAAAAATCAACGAAGGCTTGGTTGACCGGGTGTGTCTTTTCGACCACATTGTCCGATGTCAACTCAAAGGTATGATTGCGGGGCTCGCAAGTGATGAGTTCTCTCAAAGCCGCATCAACAGCGTCTACTGCGCTGCGATGTCCGCCGCCGGTGTCAGAAAAAATTAGTCCGATTTTGTAGTTCGCCATTGTTCTCGCCTAGTAATTATTTTGGATTCCCTGCCACTGGGGTGCCTTTTTTTGCTACCCTGGGTTCTATGTACTGTCGAACGGACAGACTGCGCCGCCATCTCCCACCGAGTGAACTAAAAGTAATGTACCATCCTGGCCGAAAGATAATCGCCGTAATGCCTCTTGCCATCCTCGGTTGCGCGGTCGCGATCTCTCTCACTACTTTCCCATCGATCGCCAAACCAAGCTCAGCGACCGCTAACAATGGACCGCTGAACGGCAATTTAAGTTTCATCTCCAGCGAATACCCCTCGCCTCCGACCGGCAAAGAACTGAGGGCGAGGCCGAAAGTGATCTCCGTCTACGAGTGGGACAACAAGCCGCTCGGCGACCGATCGCCCTTCTTGTTGGTGCACGGTTTACGGGGCGAATATTATTCTGATTTTCGTTGGCAGAAAGTTATCAAGAACTTTACAACCAATGATGATTTTGCCAGCCGGTACAAGGTTTACATGCTGCGTTACGACAGCTTGGCACCTTTAAAGCAGACCGTTCCGCAGTTTCATGAAGCAATATCATCGTTGTCTCAACGCGCCGACAGCCGACCGATAACGATCATGGCTTTGAGCATGGGCGGCAACCTCGTATATGAAGGTATGCTCGACAAGGAGACGGACAGCAAAGTCAAAATTGTCCTGGCGCTGGGCACGCCGTTTCGCGGGTCGCCGCTCTTCTGCGAAGAGTGGATGCAGTACAGCATTTACAAAAATCCTTGCTTCCCCTGGACGCGGTTGGACCACAGTCTCGCCTATAAGCTGTACTTTGGGCGCAACCCCAATTTGCTGAAAGATCTGCGCTGGGATGATGCCGACCAATCGATTCCTGATGTCGGACACTTCAAGTCTCGCTTGCCGCTGGGTCCTTCAGGCGAGCTCACCGTCGCGAACACGATCAACAATCGTTTGCGCAAAGTTGAAAGCGAAACCTTCGACAAGAAAAAAATCATTGCTTACAGCTGCTACCTTCCTAATCGCTACATGCTGCCTAATGAGCGCCGCTACGTCGAGAATACTCTGATGATGCCGTACACGCTGTTTACCACCAAGGTGCCGGCGCATCTAGGACGAGAACATCCTGTTTTGAAGATGCTGAACAAGCAAATCACATCGACGGTTCCTTCGAAAATTGCCGAAGATCGTGGTGGCACGCCATTCATTTACCAACTCAATGACGGCATCACTCCAGTATTGAGCGCGCTGTTTGTCCCGGACAAGCTGGTTGAGAACGATGGATTGGCACGCGAAGCGGATCTGCCCAAGCTGAAAGATCAGCTCGACGTGCGAGTCGCGCGTGTGTTTAAAAACTCCGACCATCTCACGTTTATCGACGGGTACCATCCGTTGAATACAACGAGTGCTGTCAAAGACGAGCTCAATCCAGCAGAGGGCAGCAAGACAATCTTCGATTGGATGCTCTATGACTTGCTGCACACAACCGACGATTCGAATGCATTGGCCGGCGACAACAAGCCGAATGCGATTCCAGTAACGGCCGATTAGCGAACGTTCTGTTACAAGCGCTCACAAGGCCCTATGCAGATGAGCGCGGGCAGGTTTACACTGTGGCGCAGGGGTACAAAAAGTGTTCGAGCTAAAAACAGCTTTGATACGGACGTCGCCGGTAGCTATGCCGGCGGTCGCCGCCGCTTCCTCTAATAATAATTCCGACGCTGATAATAATCGACTCCAGCGGTCGGAATTCTGGCGTACATAGCAAATTTGCAAACCAGACTTCGTTGACCGCACTCCCCAAAGAGGTGCGGTTTTTTGTTTGAGGTGAAAAAAAAATGATGAGTACATTGGAGATACAAGCCGGAAGCGCTGAGGCGCACCAGGGCGAGACAGTTAAGATTCGCGGGCACGTGCACACGGTGCGCGACCTCGGCAATCTGGCGTTCGTCGTGGTGCGCGACCAAACCGGCACGGTGCAGACGATCGTTGAAGAGCCGTCTCTTTTGGAGATGGCCAAAAAACTGACGCCTGAATCCGTCGTCGAGCTGGAAGGCAGAGTCGTGGCGCAGCCGAAGAAAGGAGTCGAGATTTCAGTTTGCGGCCTCGAGATTTTGTCGCGAGCAGAGACCGTTCCGATTGAATTGGCGAAGACATCGAAGGTCGATGCTCTTGCCCTGACGACCATGCTCGACTATCGTCCAATCACTCTGCGCACGGAGAAGGCACGCGCCATCTTCATCATAGAAGCCGAGATGTGCCGGGCTTTTCGCGAGTATCTCGGGCAACAATCTTTCCGTGAGATCCATTCACCCAAATTGGTTTCTACCGGCACCGAGGGCGGTGCCAACCTCTTTGCCGTGGACTATTTCGGCAAGCGCGCCTACCTGGCGCAAAGCCCTCAGTTCTACAAGCAGATGATGGTCGGCGTCTTTGAGCGCGTCTTCGAGATCGGACCGGTTTATCGCGCCGAGCAGCACGACACGACGCGCCATCTCAACGAGTACATAAGCATGGACTACGAGATGGGCTTTATCAAAAGCGAGCAAGACGTCATCGCCATGCAGGTCAGATTGCTCAAGCATATGTTCGCTTCGGTGTCGGAAAATTGTGCCAAGGAACTGGCGTTATTTGGCGCCGTGGTTCCCAAGTTCGAAACGATACCGCAGTTGAAGCTCGCCGAAGCGATTGAGCTTCTGCGCACGAAGTTAGGCTGGACGGGAGAAGACGGCGACCTCGACCCGGAAGGCGAGCGTCTGTTGTGCCAGTACTTCCTGAAAGAAACAGGGTGCGATCTCGTTTACGTGACGCACTACCCACTGTCATCGCGGCCGTTTTACGCCATGCCGTGCCCGTCTGAAAACGGCGGAGCGCCTCTGAGCCACAGCTTCGACTTGCTCTTCCGCGGACTCGAAGTAACGACCGGCGGACAGCGTATACACCTCTATCAAGACCTGATGGCGGCGATGCGCGGTCGCGGATTAGACCCTGAAACATTCTCAGACTACCTGCAATGCTTCCGTTACGGCATGCCGCCGCACGGCGGCCTCGCCATCGGTTTGGAACGCCTGGCCAAACAACTTCTCGGAATTTCCACGGTCAAACTGACCGCGCTCTTTCCGAGAGACATCAACCGGCTCGGGCCGTAATCGCAAGCCGGCAGACAGCCCGATTGCTATGATGTGATCGGGCTTGTCTACTGCCGGATCGGGAAAGCCAATGTCCTTCTCGTTGCGCCACCTGTACAACAACATCCTAGAGTATCGAGGACACGGGCTTGCGTACGAGCTGTTGCCGTCTGTGGCGCCGGATGTCCGCTCGATCATGCATCGCCTGGAGCGTCACAAGACGTACGTTGAGATTTCGAAGGGTGATGCTGAAGGCACGGAAGACCTTTGGGATCTGTACGCGCTCAGCCGAATCAGCGACACTCTCTTGTGGAATTTTCAGCCGCAAGAGTGGCAACCTGTGCTGCCGGAAGTTTCGTTGGACCAGTATCGAGAATTTTTCCGAGCGAGCGGATTGGAGCCTTATGACATAACGCGATTCCACCCATTCTTTCATGAAATTGTTGGCGTCGAGACAGTGGAAGACCCTGATAATCCTGCAGAGATTACGGATTTTGTCTGGCCGGGAATGCGATTCGGGAGCATGATTTTTAGCCGACAGGGAGTGATGATCAAAGCTGGCAAGAATGTGATTGATAAAACGATTGCAGACAAAAGCACGTTGTTTTTCACCTATCGGCGCAAGCGCCCGACTCTTGACCTGTCTCACGGTTGGGGCTCTAACTCCCAGTGGCGCACCGCCTTTCGGCGCGACTACGAAACAGCAGATTTTTACACCTACAATGCAGGGCACAGAGTAATCGACGCGAGCCAAGGCCTCTCGGACGACGATGACTTCGAACAGTCGGGACTTTCAGCGACGCAGCTCATTGAGTTAATCCGCTTCCGGCAGTTCGTCCGCACAAACAAGGAATGCAATCCTGAAGATCTGGCGCCCTGGTGGTGCACGGTAGTGGAACCGAAGTGATGTTAGGTGATATAGAACGCTACGAAAAGCAATGTCAAACAAAGTGGGCGCACTTCCTGAGTGAGCACGCTTGCCCACCGCTGCCGGTCAGTGAGAAAGTTTGATTCCACAACCAAACTAGTTCGCACGCCAAGCCGTGCAAGAGTTTGTTCTGAAACTGATAGGGCTGTGCCGAAATCTTTCTTGTACAAAGCAATGTACACAAGCCGATTTTGTGCATCAACGTAGTCAGGCAAGTCGTCGCAAGTTGAGAGACGTTTCGACGCTTCCATACGCAATTTATTTAGCTCAAATTCGCGCAATGTCCTTGTCCCGAAGCCACTCAGTACCGCAATAAAGACGATGTATAAATCGAGCACACCTCGCATGACAAAGCACTGGACTTCGGTCGGTTCGCCTTGTCCAGCAATGTCTTGTGCCATCAAGTCATAAGTATGAAATCGTCTGGACAGCTTTAGGTCGCCCTTCTTCCTCGCAAACCACTCAGCAATAGAAGGAAGCCATGGGCGGTCTATGTGCTGGTCCTTTGCAAGCTCGTCAGCAGCACGAGTCAGCAATGGATACCATTCTTGCTCGTTGGCTACACTGAGGCAGAGCATCTGGTCAATCAGCATTTCGCTACAGCGTCCATGCAAACCCAATTTGTGGTAAAGCTCTCGTGCCTTGCCGAAAAGACGGTAACCTTCTTGGTCTCTATCAACCGCAGCAAGTGTCGCATTGTCGCCAAGAAACTGATATCGTCGAGCCATCTCGACGCTGTCTATTCCGTACACCGTAGCAACAGCAGCAGTGCGTCCATCCATCACCGCCTTACTTTCCAAAACGGACGTGGTGCGCCACACTGACGAAGAAGATAAATACTTATCGCGATCCGCGGCCAATTTAAATATGCGTTCTGCGGCTTCGTATTGACCGCTCACATCTAGCGCGGTCGCTAAGTCACGCGCTAAATAGCCATCAATTCCCCAAATGAAGAAACCCGCGAAAAACAAAAGTGTAGTCGCCGAAAGAACACGGAAAGTACCACGGAATGCTTTTCGAATTGCCCAAGAGATTCTCGTATGTGCTCGGGAGCCAGTCACAGGTGGATAAACCAAAGGTGTCTTGGGTTTTGTCAAATGTCGCCAGCCGATGACAAAGATGAGAATTGACAAAATGCAATGAAATCCAGTGGTTGAGTAGTTATTGCCGTCAAATCGAACTTGGCGTGCAGCCAACTCAAATCCCTTGGTCATCGTGTAGAAGGACCAAAGAAAGATGTTGGCTCGGAATAGAATGTTGTTCAGGTTGCTCAGCAAGTCTCTGACCACCATGGTTTCATGCTTTCAGGTTACCAAGAACATCCAAATTGCGGAAGCGTGTTCCTACTAACCTGAGTTGGGAAGCGAACTTCTGAAATTAGGTTGAAACCTGAGCCGATTGGCGGCAAGTTGTATTACTCTGAAGAGACTTGCGGACGCGAGAAACCGATGATCAGACCTTTAGCCAACCTAGTCATTTGTGGAGCCAGCGCCGCTCTTGCCATTTGTCCGGTTTTTGCTCAGCAAGGAGCGCCGGTTCCAAGTGAAGGCTCAGCACAGACTCAGCCGGCGGACGGTGGTTTGGATTTGAAAGGCAGTCTCGCGATTCCGGTTGTAGTGGAGCCGGCGTTGAAAGATTTGGATACGTCGAAACAGCAGTCGTGGCGCAGAGCGACGATGAGCTTGTCAGGCTCGATGTGTCCGGCTTGTTTGATGGAATTGGAAGGGAAGTTGAAACACACCCTCGGTGTAACTTTCGCGAAAGTAAATCGCGAGACGACCGCTCAAGCACAAGAAAGCGGTGGGCATCACGTTGCGTCTGCGGTTGTGATTTACGATTTGCGGTTTGCTAACTTGAAAAAGATCGAAGCATGCGTAAAAGATGACAAATACAAACCTTCGGATCTCGCCGAATCTTCGCAGTGGTAAATAGGTTTCAAAATAGGTGCTTGGGATGTTGTTGAAAAAGTTGTCGTTGATTTCATTGCTGATTGTCGTTATCGCGAGCAGTGCGTCCGTCGGGGTTGCGAGAAGTGAGTCGGCGCAAGCAACGACTTACCCGGTCTCGAAAGTAATCTCGAGAGAAGCACTCACCAAATACAAGCATGTCGACGTCTCCGTCAAAGAAAACGACAAAGACGTCACCTATTCCGGTGTGCCTCTTCGCGAATTGCTAGCGGAGATGGTGCCCGAGACAAAACTCGATGTCATGCCGGGTTGGAAAGAATTGGCACGAAAAGAGTTGGTATTCGAAGCCAAAGGAACGGACGGATATCCCGGACTGGTCACAGCGCTCGAAGTAGCGATGAACAAGGACGGCACTTCTTACGTGTTGGCGACGGAACGTGAGAGCAAGCCGTTAGAATTCAATGTCCAACTGATTTGCAGCCACGACCAAGCTCATACAAGATGGGTCAAAGACGTCGTGTCTTTGCGAGTGGTGTCAGTGTCGGAGAAGTAAAAGAGTGGGTACACTATGAAGCAGCTCTGAAGTGGTTCAACAGAGTCGAAGGTATGTGCAGCAACACGGAAGAAGGTCACGATTGCATCTCGCGACAGGTCCCGAAAAGAATCGAAGAATGCAACCAGCATCTCGGGATTACAACATAGTTCCTCGACGTCGTATTTTACCTCGAGCGTAGAAACGGGCGCCTGCAAGGCGCCCCTACGATAGAACCGCCGACCAAGCGCGTCTCCCTAGTCGTCCGGCCCTATAAAAGCACATGCTTTTTTCGGAGCCGGCAGGATGCCGGCGCTCCCAGAGCGGTCGAGCGACCTGGTCTTAATGCGCCGCTCTAAATCTCGCGTTCTTCGACTGGGCGGTCGGGCTGGGCGTGGACACCTTCGCGAAGGTTGAGGGCGTGCAGGACGCAATTGACGTGGATGTGGGCGTTTTCGATAAAAGTTTTGACGCCACCGCTTTCGGTGCCGGCTGCGGCAGTGCCGATTATGAATACGTTGGCGACGTTTGTCTCCATCGTGTCGAAGTTAATGGACGGCTGAGCGTCAACAAGCGTCACGCCTAACTGATCGAAGAGATCGGTTTTCTGTCGATATCCCGTAAGAAGCAAAACAAAATCGGAATCGATCGACAGCGCTTCGCCATCTCGCGATCCGATTACGCACTTTCTTGTAATTTCCTTCAATTCGAAATTGTTGAATACCTGAATCTTCCCTTCTTTGGTCAGATTCTCAAGCTCTGGCGCCAGCCATGGCTTGATCCGTTTGGGACGGAATCCTTCTTTGCGATGGCACAGAGTCACCGTCGCTCCAACGTGATAAAGACGGATCGTAGATTCTGCGGCAGAATTTCCAGAGCCTATGATCGTGACTTTCGTGCCGGCATAGCGATGCGGCTCGCCCATGTAATGGCTCACCCACGGTGAGTTTTCTCCAGGCACGTTGGAACGAAATGGCAGGTGCAAATTGCCGATCGCCAAAATTATCTTCTCAACTTCAACCGTTTCAACTTCGCAAGGCGGTGCGGTCGCACTGTCCTGCTCGAGCGGTCCGCCCACGCCGTGCGAGCTTGGCGCTATCGCAACTTTGAAAGCGCCGCTCGCTAATTTCTCAATGCTTATAACGCGTCGATAATGCTCGATGGGTAATTTGAACTGACGGACCACGTTCCTTAGATATAAAAGGTAGTCTTCCCGAAAGGCTTTACGCGTCTGAGGCTCGAACGGTACTCCAGCGATCGCAATTCGCTCGGGTGAGCTGAAGATTTCAGTACCTGGTGCGTACCATTCTATAGTTGCTGCAATCGAACCGGCCTCGACTATGCGAAACGGCACGCTACACCGCTTCAACTCGATTGCCATTTCGATCCCGATCGGTCCAGCTCCAACTATCAAAATCATGGGGTGATCATCTCGCAAATGAGTCCACTACGCAACCGCTTGCAACGCCTGCTAGTGGGCGGTTTTCGCGAGAGGCTCAGGCGCGGCGATTGAAAAGATACCGCGTGAGTGAAGTTAACGCGACGGTTACAAAGGAAACTTTTCGTCATTGAAAACCCTCTTAAACTGCGTGAAGACGATGTGGGGAGAAAATTCATCGTCAGCAGTAGTGGGGAGAGGAAAGAGATTATTATGAAGTACACAGCATTTGGTTTTCTTACAGTTTTGGCTCTGTCTGGCTTGAACCCGGCTCTGGCTCAAGATTGGGGTGGCGCACGTCACAACGAGTATAGAGCGGACAGACAGGAATGGAAGGCTAACAGAGACGCATCCGTGGGCGATTTCTCAGGTGCACGCAGACACGAACGTCACGCGATGCGTGATGATTTCAGAGCCCGTCGGGATATGAACAGAAGCTTCTATTATCGCTATTAACGACGGAAGCAAAGTGAGACGAAGGATCGCACCGTTCCGGTGCGATCCTTTTTTTCTTCTGCACACTTAGGTGCATCAGTCATTGCGCATCGAGCGCGCAATAAAATCTTGCATCGCTGCCCGTCTCTGATCGAGTATCTTAGCCTCGTCCATTCGTTTCATCCGCTTCAGATAGGCGCTCTGTCCTTCTAAGATCATGTCCTCTGCCACTTCTTTAGGAAGATGTCCGTTCAAGTTCTCACAGGCGGCATAACCATCCTTGTACATCTTTTCGGCGCCTGCATAGTCATCCAACGCTTCGCAGCATTCAGCCTCACCGATGTAACAGCCAGTCACTAGCTTATCTTTTTTCCAAGCATTGTCTTTTGCAGCGGCTACGCACCAATAATATTCACCCTCGAAAGCCGGCACTGCCAGCTTCAGAGCAACTGCGTACGTTTTCTTCGCCTGTGCAAACTCACCATTCTTCTGCTCCAGCTGAGCGCGATACTTGTAGCATTCAGCGATGAGAATATGGGTCTTCCCGTAGATAACGGTTTCATTGGCGATGATTTTATTGCAATAATCGATCGCAAGGCGAAACCGCTTCTCCGCTTCATAGAGGTGCGCCAACTGCCACAATGCCTCGTCCAGTTGCCGCGGATCTCCCTTCTTCAGGTGGGCATAGCGATCTTCAGCAGCTTTGTAATACTTTTCAGCCTGAGCAAGTTTGCCTGACTTCTCTTCAGCCTCGCCGCTCGTAATCTCCTGCTCGATAGCAGCATCTTGCCGCACAGGATCGCTTTCCGGTCGCGGCTGATCTGCGCACCAACCACCGGAAGCGCAGGCAAATCCTGCAATCTGAATCGCTGTCAATAAAGCTACCGCCCTGGCTTTCATAACCCAACCTCAACGTACCTGCTTTCTAGATTCCCTGGAGCAGAACCGTCGCGGCTGTCCTTTTCCCTAAACTCTATTGACGAAAACGCGATCTGTTTTGGGCGAAGGAATAAACAGTCTGAGTTAGTGGCGTTAAATAAGATCTGAAGCCGTAGCCGAGCATCTCCTGATAAGCGCGGTCGGCGCTCCAACCTTGCTGGTCGATTCTGTATATTGCGCACATCGTGCCGGTGCGATCCTGACCGTGCAAACAATGAACATATATAGGAAGTTGCGTTGGGTCAGTCGCGACTTGGAGAAATTGCTCAATCGCCTTGTCTGACGGATGGTTGAAGACATCGAGCGGAATGCTGACGTAATTCAGCCCCAGCCCTCGAGCTTGCGCGCGCTCTTCGTCAATACATACCTCCTCGTTGCGCAGATTGACGATGGTCTTCACGCCCACTTGCTTAAGAAGACCAAGTGCCTGAGCGGTTGGCTGCCCACCTCTGATGACCGCGGGCGTGACCAGGTGGAGATTTGGCACCAGCGCGCTCGTCTGGCGCAATGCAGGTAGATTGAGTCCTGCTAGGGACTCTCGCGGATCTCTTATGGGAGCAACGGCAAAATCAGCCGGATCGAGTACACCGGGGGAATTACGAGCAGTCTGTGGAAGCCCGGACACCGCCTGGGTTTCCGCAGCCGCAGCCGGAAATGCACTGACGCTGATGGCTGTGAGCGCGACAAGAATCGCACTTGTTAGGCTGCCTGCCGACCAGCACTGCATGCTCATTTGCCGACCTATCGTGTGCATATCCCAGCGAACCGTAAACTCAAATATCGAGTTCATTGGGAAAAGTACTATCTTCGCAGACGCTGACTGGGAGCCGGTGTTCCTTATCACTGCGCAGCTTTAAGGCTTATGAGCAGAGATTAACAAGCGCAAGGTAAGATTAATATTGGCAACTCAAGCTTTGCCCTTATACTTCTGATACGCGATGGTTTAATCATTTGTTCATTATTTGTCCTGTCCCTTAAAGGCAGGCGGAATCCCGCTCACCGCACTTTCTCAAGTCGAATGGAGGGTACATCCACATGCGGGTAGAACTTATCTACGCACCCGGTTGCAGCTCTTATAAAAAAGCTAGAAATACGTTGGAGACCGTAATTGCCGAAGAAGGGCTTCCAGTCCCGGTAGAGCTCGTTGAAGAGCACAGTCAAATACACGGAGAACCAACACTGAGAATCAACGGTAACGTAGTTCATGCTTCGCCCGTATCCCAACATATGGAACACTTCCGCGACGCTATCAACAGGCAGTGGCAGGAGACAAACCTGGCTCAACTTCTCAAGATGAGCTGACGACGCGCACTCCTCTGAAAGAGAATTTGCCCGGCTGCGGACCAGCCGGGCTTTTCCTTTAAGCTAACAGCCAATTTTGGGGGAGAAACTGCGGAGATTGGCGCAAAATTCGAGGTTTCGCTGGTCGGCAAACCTTGTCCAGGCTTAAGGTGTAAGCGGCAACCTGCCGCTATCATTGACAAGCTCGATAGACGAAGAGCCTTCTCAATTACTCAATGCTTTTCAACTCTCTCAAATACCTTGTTTTTCTGCCGATAGTTGTCGCGTTATATTGGACTGCGCCGAAAAAATTTCGCGTGCCGGTTCTTTTGATCGCGAGCTATGTCTTTTACATGTTCTGGCGACCGGTGTTTCTTCTGCTCATCATCGGGCTCACCGTCGTCAACTACTTCCTCGGATTTGCGATTTTCAAATCCGAGAAGCGCAAGAAGGCATGGCTGACGCTCGCGGTGGTAGCCAATCTCAGTACGCTGGGCTTTTTCAAATACGCCTATTTCTTTGATGACCTGGCAGCCCAGCTATTTCATCCGTTCGGCATAACTGTATCCAAGTTGCCGTTCGACATCGTCTTGCCACTCGGCATTTCATTCTTCGTTTTTGAATTTATTCACTATGTCACAGACGTCTATCGTGGCAGCGAACCGATCAGATCGTTTCCATCTTTCGCACTCTTTGCCAGTTTCTTCCCGACGCAGATCGCAGGACCAATCAAACGCTTTCAGGATTTCATTCCGCAGTTTCTCAATCCTGTGCCATTCTCCTGGGAAGATTTCGATAACGGCATTGCTCTCGTCATGATGGGGCTGTTTAAAAAGTCTCTGATCGCAGACAACCTGTCATTCTTTGTCGGTGGAGGCTTTGCTCATCCAGAGCTGTTCGGCGGGCTCGATCTCTGGATGTTTACTTTGGCTTTCGCATTCCAAATATATTTCGATTTCTCCGGATACACCGACATCGCGCGAGGTTCCGCACTTTTGTTCGGCTATAAAGTGCCGATCAACTTCAATCTGCCGTACATCGCCGCGAACATCTCGGAGTTCTGGCATCGGTGGCATATCTCGCTATCAACTTGGCTGCGGGATTATCTGTTCATTCCGCTCGGCGGCTCGCGCTGTTCTAATCTGTTCTGCATGCGCAATTTGATTTTGACGATGACGCTGGGCGGGCTCTGGCACGGCGCTTCCATGCACTACATGGTCTGGGGGCTGTATCACGGGCTGCTGCTCGTCGGACACCGCGAGTTGAAGAAGGTCAAGGACTCAGTGCAGATTCTTAAAGCAGTTATTGATAGTAAAGCCGGCAACGTTCTCTCGATAGCGCTGACGTTCATAACAGTGTGCGTCGGATGGGTCCTGTTCCGCGCTGATACGCTTGAAGGTGCGTCTACAATCCTCGGCAAGATGTTCAGCTTGGCGCCCATCGAAGCAGGAGTGTCGCAATGGCAGCTCGCGCTTTCAGGGATCAATTATCCGCTGATATATCCGTCGGTCTTTTTCCTGTTGCCTCTATATATGGTGGCACACATCGTCATGGCACAGATCGACAAAACCGGACTGGCAAAACGCGCTCCGCTCACTCTCAAAGCGGCGTGGTGCGCCGCGCTGATACTAGCGGTGATGATATTCTCGCCTGACAAATCGCCGCGTTTCATCTACTTCCAGTTTTAGAACAAGCAGTCAAGCGTGCATGTCTTGACGACTGAGCGCCAAAACCGCTACCTGACTGAGGTATCTGTGCGGATACTCGAGAACTTTCCGGTACCTTCTTGCGAAATTACACCCGTAAGCAATACGATCTTATCGTAGTTCTAAAACAGAGCCCTTTCATTCGGCAGCCCGCATTGGGACTGCCAAGGAGAAATCATGGCCGTTGACACATTGAGCAAACAAGCTGCTGAAGCAGTCAAGTTTTTCGAAGCCAAACTGGCGTTCGAAATTGGACCTGTCGAGCTCCAGTACGCATTGAAAGCGAATGAGCCCCTGCAAATCCTCGATTTGCGCACACCCGAGCTCTTCGCGAAAGGACACGTACCAGGCGCGATCAACGTTAACTACGATGATCTGCAAAAGGATGTCTCCAAGCTCGACACCAACAAAACGCAAGTAGTTTACTGCTACAACCTCACCTGCCACCTCGCCGCCAAAGCAGCATTGTTGCTGGCGCAAAAGGGTCTCAAGGTACGCGAGTTGGTCGGCGGCTACGACACTTACGCAGAAACCCAAGGTGCCAAAATCGAAGGTTCGAGCTGCTCCTCGGCAGATAAAGGACATTCGTGCGCATAGCACAGAGGCTTTTCCAAGCAGAGTGAGATGCTTGAGCGACCGGGCGAAAGCTCGGTCGCTTCTTTTATGCGGCGACTAGGGCACGAGAACCGGTACTCGGGGTGGGCTTGAACACCCTTGTGCAACTACGACATAAAAACGGGGCCAAATTATGTCGCATAGAACCAGACTGGGGTTGAGCTGAACAACCGATGCAAATGCCAACTCCGATCTGTGGACGTTCGCAACGAGGTTAAGCCGCCTGGCTAGTGATTGCCGGCCGCGACCAAGACATCGAGCTTGTCGTCGGCAAGGCGGAAAAGTCTTGAGGGTGTTACGTCTAGAGCTTCAGCTAGTCGGCTGACCGTTGTGACGGTGAGGTTGCGGGCGCCGCGCTCGATATCGCTGATATAGGTGCGGTGCACACCGGCCAGGTCGGCGAGCTCTTGCTGCGAACGTCCCAAGTGAATGCGGCGTTCGTGAATTACTTCGCCGAGCGCAATTAAAAATTCATCGGGGCGAGCCACACTTCTGCGCATCTGAGTTATAAAAGATCCCCCTGGTTCTTATTCTACTCCTAAGTTTCTCGGCGGGAGTACCGCTAAACGATCACTGCCTGTAGTCTGCCGCCCACAAAGGGGTTTTCCACGGTCGCCCGGAACCATCGGAACCGCAATGCGTCTGGATGCTTGACTAGGGAGATAGAACAATGGCACGGACAGTAAGCGTTTCCGATAAAGGACAAAACAGACCGAAGCCGTCTAAGGCGGAGCGGGAGGCTGCTGAATCTTTGGATACCGGGCGCAAAGCAGTCGAAAAGCCAATGCAAGAGCTTCTCGACGAGAATCGCACCAAGCGAAATTCGGCAGAGCCAATTGCTGAGCCAATTGGCCTGGAGATGGAAACCAAGGGCGACAGAGAAAAAGCTGAATAGCCGGTCAGACGGCAAGCTCGAGCGGCGCGGATAATCCGCGCGCTCTCGCTTTTCTGCTCCCGGCATCCGTGGGATCGCCCGGTTTTCTTTTGCAACCACTTACCAATATGGCAAAATCGTAGCTCCAGACCGGACTGGTCAGGCAGAGTCGACTCGTTTTCGAGCGCGTCGCGCAATGCAATCAATGGGAGCAGAGATGGAAACTAGCAATAAAGTGGCGATTATCACCGGAGGCGGCACGGGCCTCGGTAAGGCAATGGCGAAGAAGCTCGTCGAGCGGGGCGATAAGGTCGTGCTCGCCAGTCGCAATCCGGACCACATCGAGCCGGCAGCGCGCGAACTCGTGGAAGCCGGCGGCGAAGCAATTGCCATTCAGACTGACGTGCGCGACGCCGCTCAAGTGGAGTTGCTCGTCAATAAAACTGTCGAGAAGTTTGGCAGAATCGACATTTTAATCAACAATGCCGCGGGCAACTTCACCGTTCCATCTGAGCAGCTCACACCGAATGGCTGGAACGCAGTCGTCGGCATCGTTTTGAACGGCACCTGGTACTGCAGCAGTTTTGCCGGCAAGCAGATGATCAAGCAAGGTGGCGGATGCATTCTAAATATCATCGCCACCTACGCCTGGGGCGGCGCACCGGGGGTGGTGCACTCGGCTTCCGCTAAAGCCGGAGTTCTAGCAATGACACGCACGCTTGCTGCCGAGTGGGGCAAATACAACATCCGTGTAAATGCGCTTGCACCCGGCATCATGGTCACAGAAGGCGCTTCGAAAAACTTGAAGTTCGACACGCCCGAAGCGCAAGAGAAATTAAGACGCGGAATACCACTGGGCAGATTGACCACTGTCGACGAGATCGCAGATCTCGCCGTCTTCTACTGCTCGAAAAAAGCCGAGTACATAACGGGCGACGCCATGGCCGCCGACGGCGGTGCCTGGCTGCAAGGACAGTCCTTTTTCGAGTTGTTGACATAACCTAACATGTCCCCTGTGCGTGTAGGTTCGGGGAGATTTAAATTGCGCTTCTCGGCAATCAAAAAGCTGGCGAGTAACTCCAGAATTCGCAGACAAATCCCTCCTGGCCAGGTCGCCTAGATCATGTGACCAAAATCTGCGCCCTGACAACATGGGGCAAAAATGCTCGAATTCCCTGTGGTGCCTTGGTTTTACGCGGGCACCAAAAAGGTACCTGTTGTCTCCTGGGCGGTGCCCTTTTAGCCGCCTTAGAGACTCCCACTCCTGAAGACCGGATTCTCCTACGAGTCGATTGCGGGCAAAAGCGACAACTGAATTGCAGCGCCGGCAACAGCCGGTGCTGGTGGCGCTGACGGTGCCTTTACTTCCACGAGCTTTCCAAGCTGGGCGAAGTAGACCCAGGGCGTGAAGATCAGTCCAGTCAGTTTATTCAGTTCGTTGATGTATTCAGAAAGCTGCGCCGAGTGTTTTTGCATCGACGCAGTGGTGTCGTCGCCTTGCACAAAATCTGTCTTGTAATCCACAATGTGCCAATTGCCGGCGGCGTCTTCGAAGATTAAGTCGGGACGCTTCGTATGGATGGAATCAGAACCGTACATGTACGGTAATTCGTTCAGCCGACGGCGCGCAGTTTGCAGATTGCTGAAAAGATCGCTGGCAAGGAATATGTCGTAGAGGCGTTTGCCGTCCTCGACGAGTTGATCGAGAAAGGCAGTGTCGGCTACGACTTCGCCTTGAGAAAACGCGATCGATCGCATCTCTTCGAGCGTCAACGGCCGGAGGTCCTGCGGCAGATTTTCCATCAAGGCGTGGAAGTAAGTTCCAAATCTGGTTGATTCGAGATGTTTGCGTGTCGGTGCCAATGTGATGCGCACGCCGGAATCAGCGGGCGGAGCGACGAGTTCACCGGACATTGACGGCCAGATCAAATCCCATGAGAGAGAGATTGGTGGTTCTGAATCAGTGCCGCCTGAGGCATCAGCAAGACGTTGCAATAGTCGTGCTGCGGGCGCCTGCAAGGTGCCCCTACGGTGGGTTTCGTCAGCTTGCGAACCTCCGACGTCTATACTTACGGATTTCGTCAATTCAAAGAAGTCACTGTCATCCTCGCCGACGTCGGCTTCTTCTGCTTCAAGGTATGTGACTGAGCAGACAGATTGAGTGGGCGTGGCGCAGTCGCCTTGCTGATTGAGTCCGAGCTTTTCCTTCAGCCACGTGCGGAAGGAAGGGACGTTACGCGCATCGGCGTCCATGAAGATGCCGAGATAGTCTCGAGCGCGAGTGGCGGCGACATAGAAGAGGCGTTGCTTCTCGGCCAGTTCCATCTCATTGTTGATGGAACATGCCACGTCGTACCATGCAGGTTTTTCATCCTCGTCGCTGCGAGACGTATTGATTGCGAGCCCGTATTCACGATGGAAGACGAGACGATCGTTGCGCGCAGAGGCGTTGACGTCCAAGACTGGCAGAATGACGGCAGGGAATTCCAAGCCTTTGGAGCTGTGAATGGTGATCAATTTCACGGAGTCGCGCGTGTCGAGCGGCGCATCTGTTTTCTGCACGTTGAATTCCCGCATCAGCCTCAAAGTCGATGCGAACTCGCCGCACGACATCTCATCTTTCTCAGACGCTAGAGCGACAAGTTTCCACAAGTTGCGCGACCGTTGCTTCCCGTTAGGCAAACCCAAGAGGACGATATCGTATCCGGTGCGCGCAATTATATTTCTCAGCACTTCGCTTACGCACAACTTGCGTGACTCTTCGAGAAAACGTTTGAGACTTGATACGGCATTACGAACGGCTTCATATCCCGGCTTACGCTGGCGCGCCGCCGAGGACAGAGCTTGCCACAATGTGAGAGAACCAGAACGTCCTGCAGCCATCGCGTGCAGCAAATGATCGCTGACCGCGTAGATGGGCGAGCGCAGAATGCCAAACAGCGCATGATCGTCGGCGGGAGAAGAGAGAAACGAGAGGAAGTTTTCCATATCGAAGATCTCTTGCCGCTCGAGAAAGCCACGACCGCCAAGCATAACGTATGGAATATTCGCCTTGATGAACGCATCTTCCAACCAGGCGAAATCCTTATTCCTTTGTACCAGTATGGCGAAGTCGCCAAATCGAATTGGTCGGCGCTTGCCCGACTTCTCCTCAACGGGCGCCTCGCCTGCAACTTTGTCCAAGATCCAATCTGCCACTCTTGCAGCTTCTGTGCGGCGCGAGTTTTCCTGGCGCCCGAGATACGAATCGGCTTCGGAGGTGCTGTACACGATTACTTCGACACGCTCTCGGTCGATTTCATCAGCGCTGCGAGCAACGTCGAGTGCCTCAAAGGAAGCGCTGAATGCATCTTGATTGCCACCCATCAACTGGGAGAACAACCAATTAACAAAGCCGACGACTTGCGGATGACTTCTGAACGAACGGCTGAGACTTAAGAGCGCTTCTTTATCTTCTGCGGCAATCGATGTCTTGCATTCGTTGAAAATTGAAACGTCAGCGCCCTGGAATTTATAGATTGATTGTTTGTCGTCGCCGATCATAAAAATCGTGGCACGATCGCCGGCCAATAAGTTGAGCAACTTAGACTGGGCGCGGTTTGTGTCTTGAAACTCGTCAACAAGAATCTCAACTACCGAGTCGTTGTAAAATCTGCGAGCCGAAGAGCCTTCACGAGTGAGCGCTTTTAGCGCGAGTGCGATCAAATCATTGTAATCAGCGGTGAGCTGCTCCCGCTTGCCGACGTCATACAGTCGCTGAGCACGCCTGGACAGAGTGATGAAACCTGCACACAACGAAAAAGCTCGTTCATCTGCTTCATTCAAGCCGGCTGGCAAACGAGCTGTCCTATCGCCGCAAAGGCTGCGCATGTTTCTCATCGCCGCGCGCGTAGCCTTTGCACCCTCTTTATTGCCACCGCTGTTGCCGGGTTTTAACTCGGTCAATTCGATTACCGATTGCCAGCTTGCTTCCACGAGTTCGTTTGCGACCTCGCCCTCGCCCGCAGCATGAACGAAAGTTTGCAGTAGGCGCACGCATCGCAGGGCTGCCAAACGCATCAAGTCAAGCGCCTGCGTCATCTCGTCCGGTGAGCTTCGCTCGAGATCTACAACGGCATTCTTCCAATCAATGTCACTCGTGATTGCCGATAGAGCACGCTTGCGCGCTTGCAGCAAAATGCCGGCCGCATGCTGCTTAAACTGCTCGACGTCAAGGTTTTGCACAGGCGCAATCGCTTCTTCAAACTGCGTAGCCGCCTTCAATGTCGCCGCTATCCAACGGCGGATTTGCGGCAGGTCGAATTCGAGCAACAGCTCGTGCTCAGGGCTCTGCTCTGAAATCGCTTCACGAAACGCTTGATCGATACTCTCCTCGATCAACCGAGCCTGCGCTAAATCATCGAGCACGTCCAATTGGGGATCGACTTCGGCATCAAGTGGAAACGTTCTGATAATCGACTCGCACAGGGAGTGAATGGTGCCGATGCGAGCGCCGTCGATTTCCGAGACGCAACGACTCCAGCGCTCGCGCTCAGCGTCGCAACTTTGTTCGTACAGCTCTCGCAGGCGAATCTTCAAACGAATGCGCATTTCGCTCGCCGCTTTGCGCGTGAAAGTGACGGCGATTAATTGACCGATCGACAGCTCCGGATCGAGCCGCAGTTTTTCGATATATCGCTCAACCAGCACATGCGTTTTGCCGGAGCCGGCACCGGCGCTGACGAGAATGCGATGCGCTTGCTTCGTCGATGCTAACTGTTGTTGCTCGGTTAAACCCGGCACTAGGACTCACCTCCCGACGTCTGAGCCAGTTCGCGAATGCGGCATACGGATTTGTGCACGCAAGTTTTGCACACTGCCATGCCATTAGGACGAATCGAGAAATCACCATCGGCGATACCAGCTACGAAATTGCTGACATGCTCTTCCACGACTTTCAGCACATCGATCTGCCCATCTCTGTTCTGTTTATCGTCAGGATCGAAGGAGAGCCGGCCAATAGGCTCTCCGGACGAGACGCTTAAATAATACCCACTGGTGACTTTGCTTCCGGGCATAATCGAACGCTCGATTGCCAATGCATACAGTGGCAACTGTATGTTTCTTCCGGTAATGGCATCGTCTCGCGTAATGGGGGACGAGCCGGCTTTGTAGTCAATGATGCGCACGCGCTTAGGTCCGGCAACCCCGACCAGGGCAGGCGCCACGTCGACTCGGTCAATCCGACCGCGAATCATGATATTGCGATCTCGCCCGCGAATCTTCAGATGCACGTTCTGCGAGTCGTGAGTGCCAAAACTTGCTTCGGTCAAAGTGGCGACATATTGATCCGGATCTTGGCGTGCCCTCTGCAACTCTTTCACGAAAAACCGGTTCAAGCGGAAAGCAATCTCATTGCGCTCATAGCGCCAGAATTCGCCATGTCTAACATCGGCACGCGATTCCAGCAAAGCCAATGCAGCGTTGACCGCGCCTTGAAAAAGTTTTTGCAGTTGCTCCGCATCGGCATTGGCGATGTTGAGATTTCGCGAGCCTAGAGTGCGATAGAAAAGTTCGAGCGCTTTGTGATAAGTATCTCCAACGATCATCGGATTGAGCCCAGCTTCCGGCTCTTGCACCGGCTCGACTTTCATCACGTGCGTAGCCCAATAGCGAAACGGGCACTTTCCGTAATCATTCAGTCGCGTCGGGCTCCACTGTTCTGGCACCTTCACGTTCAAGGTGTTCGTCTTGACGAATTCGCGCAAGTCGCCGTTGAACTCACCCTGTGCCCCTGCAAAAGCACGAAGCTTCGCGATATGGACAGGTTCTGCCAGGGATTCAGCCAGGGTAGTCAGCGGCAAAAAAGATTTGAGTCGGTCTAATGACGCTGCCGGCGCCAACCACAAATATCCCGCCACAGCTTCTCGAGGAGAAACCGGCAGAGTTTGGGCGATTTCAAACGGATGAACGATGGCGAGATTGCAGTCTTCTTTGCCTCCGGTCATGAAATATGATGGCACCAGCTCTTCGCCGGCGGTATCAAAAACCGGACAGGAAAGATGTGCCGAATTGCGCGCACGATTGACGAGTGAACTGAACAACGCTGATTCAAAGGCTGGGTGATAGCGCGGATTACGCAAGTCGACGCCGAAAGAGAGCCATCTGCCGACTTCATCGGCGCTCAAGAAGCCTTTCTCCTTTGCTCGTCGGGGAAACTCTCCTTCAGCCAAACCGAGAACGAAAACTTCGTCATATCCGATGTTAGGTGCGAGATCGGCACTGCATATGGTGATGGCGTCCGGCGTCTGAGGCAATCGTCTGAAGTTGCCTCTCTCTAACAAAGTGCGTAAACGAAGCAAAAAGTATTGGCCGCCATTATTGCTAACGCCGACAATATTCTCTTCGTGAATCAGCCCCGCGAGGTTTCTTCTTATTTCGGATAGACCTCTGTGCTCTTCCCAGCGCCGGAATGGATCTTCTTCATGGGTGCTTGAAAGAAAGATGTATCGATCGAGCAGATCTTCAACCCAGGAGACGAACTCTCGCAATGTTGCGGCAACTGGAGGCACCACATCTTCGAGCCATTGACGAAATGCCTTGCAAAAGTGCTCGCTCAAGTCGTCCTTTTTTCGCTCGATCAATTGCAGCCATTGCTCTTTGGTTTCAATTATCTGCTCTGATAACGAGAGCTGCTCGAGCTTAGCTAAATCCTTGTCAGTATCAGCGAAGAGCGAATATCTGAAGTGCGGGCTGCGCAAACATTGAATGATATCGTTGCGTTTGTAGTTGCGCACACAGGACAACTCGACTAATCGCAACACAACCTGGACGATCGGCAGATGCGTGAGCGTCACCGCTTCATCCAGGAAGTAGCTGATTCCGGCGTCGTCAAAAGCAGCGTGTATCGGCGGAGTATAGGAGGAGATCGAGCGTGCCACCACCAATATTTTTGCCGGATCGGCACCGTTGGCCAGAGATTGCTTGATTGAACGAGCAACTTCTGCTGCTTCAAAAAACCGATCCAGGGTTTGCCTCTTGCTCACCGTATGCGGTGCAGAATCGGAACCTTGAAACAGAGATTGAGCTGCACCTTTGAAGATTGTGGCCAGTTCAGCGAAGCTGGCTTCTTTCCAGATATAGTCGCCAGCGCGGTCTTCTTCCGGTGGCACGTAGTCAAAGCAGATTTTGGTCACTCCGGCTTTGCGCGATATCGCCTCGAGCACATGCAATTGAAGAACGTTAAAACGGTCAAAGCCATCAGCGGCGACTAATCCGAAATCAACGGTTGACCCTTTTTGATTGAGCACTCGTCGCGCAGCGAAAGCGGCGCCGCGTTCATCTTTGTAGCCAAGCGCATCGAGCTGCTGCCAATAACGAGCGTAGATTCGCGCCAGTTCGATATATCTAGACTCCGATTGAGCCGTCAGCTCCAACCGTTCCAAAACCTCTTCCGGCGAAAGCGCTGCGCGCTGCAGCTCATCGATCAATTCCAACAGCGATGCGTGCGTACCGGCAAACCCGACAATCGGCTCCAGAGTCTGTATCTGTTTCTCCTGGCGGAGATCAGAAAGAACGCGCATGATCACTGCTGCGCGCACGGCTTCTGGAATGATTCGGTAATGGGCGCCGGCTTTGCGCAACAGAAGCTGGCAGGCTTTATAAAATGGGAGAATTTGCAAGCCGGCGATGCCGACTTTTTTCCCGGTCGACATTTGCCACTGCTGCAATCGTTGCAACAATCTCTTTTCAAACAAGGCGCGATAACGCTGGGAAGGAACGATTACAAGCGCCTGCGCGAACGGCTCGCTACTGCAAAAAGAGACGAGATCTTCGATTAGAGCAAGAGTTTTGCCTGATCGATAGGGTCCGACCAGCAGCTCGGTGCGTGTTTCAAAACTTCCGGCGACAGTTCTCTGCCCGAAGTTCATTCGGTGGAAAGAGTTCTGGAATGTCGCGATCATGAGAGAAACTCACGCAGGTGCGCATTGCATCGCTTGCGCAGCTTTTGCATCGCGCGCAACTCGATCTGTCGTACTTGTTCTCTGCTCATGTGCAAAACTTTGCCGAGCTCTTCCAGGCTGAATGGACGATTGGATTTAAATCCATAACGCAGTTGAATGATCTCTTGCTCGCGCTCGGTCAACTCGGCCAAAACGTCAGTCAAATGACCAACCAACAGTTTTGCGGCAGCCACCTCTTCCGGCAAGGTTCCTTCCGAATCTTCGATGAGCTCTGCCAGTGTGCTGTCCGACTCTTCTCCACAGAGCGAATCGAGAGAGAGCGGCACCTTCGCCGAGCCAAACGCCAACATCACTTTGTCGCGCGAAAGACCTGATGCTTCAGACACCTCTTCCGGGCTGGGCACGCGGCCGAGATCCTGGGAGAGGTCGCGCACGGCTTTGCGAAGCTTGTTGATCACTTCGTTCATGTGCACAGGCACGCGAATCGTTCGTGATTTGTTCGCCAGAGCGCGCGTCACCGCTTGCCTGATCCACCATGTGGCATACGTAGAAAACTTGTTGCCCTTCTCGGGATCGAACTTTTCGACAGCTCGCATCAGTCCCAGGCTGCCTTCTTGCACGAGATCCTGGAAACTCAAGCCATGGTTTTTGTAGCGCTTAGCAATGCTGACGACAAGGCGCAGATTTGCTTGAATCAGTCGCCGGCGAGCCAGCTGATCGCCGTGGCGTATCGCACGTGCCAGTTCGATCTCTTCTCTGCCGTTAAGCAATTTGTGCCGGGCAATCTCTTTCAAATACGCGCGCACCGAATCATCTTCGGTGCTGCCAAATCCAACGCTGGTATATCCTGCCGACTCGCGCTCGTTTGCCGAATCGTCTTCGAAAGCTATTTGTTCTTGAGCCGGTTCAGCCTCTTCTCGCATCTCGGAGAAATCGAAATCGGCGACGTCGATATTCTCGGCGTGCATCTGTTCGTCGAGATCATAGCCATACTGCTTGTTCTTTCTGCCAGCCATGCCGCCTGTCCGCTAAACCCCATGCCTAAGGTAAGTTCAGCGATATAGTGCCATGAACCGCAAATTGCTACTAGCCCTCTATTTGAGGGTTTAGCCCGTTTCTATATACAACTCAAGCGCCACCATATATGGAGACGACGGGGAAAGTTTTCTCATAATCTGCGAGCCCGATAAATCGGGACATTCAGGCCAACAACTTGGCAGATATTTCTGCTACACGCACACCGATGTTGCGGGCGCTTGCTTGCTGCTTCTCGTCGACGAGCGTACCGTCGTCTTTGAATGCTTTGGCTGCTTGGGATACTGCAATTTGATTTGGTATCACGATCACGTTGATGTTTTCCAAAATGGATCGTACCGTGACAAGTCCGCGCAATCCACCCATAGCGCCGGGAGAAGCGGCCATGATACCGGCGGTTTTGCCGATAAAGCAGGCCAGTGGTTTTTGATCAGGCACCGGGCGCGATACCCAATCGATCATATTTTTGAGAGCACCGGATATGGAACTGTTGTACTCCGGTGACGCGATCAAAAGCGCATCATGCTTCAAAAACAGCTCCTTCAGTTTTTGCGCGTTCTCGGGAATGCCTTGCTCCGCTTCAATATCACCGTCATACACAGACAGGGGAAAGTCTTTTAAATCGATGAATGTGACCTCGGCGCCGGCACTCTTCGCGCCTTCCATGGCAATCTTCACCAACTTCTTGTTGAACGAATCTTTGCGCAAGCTTCCAGCGAAGCAGAGAACTCTAGGAGTAGGCACAGGTTACCTCCAGACACGGCTGTCATGCGGATGTGAAATCAAGACTGCGATCATACCCTCACTGATCGCTTGACTTTCCTCATTGCTACGCAAGTTCGCGAAGGTCAGGTTAATTACGCCGACATCGAGGCTCTCGTGCGTTGCTTTCTCTCAAACTGAAACTGATTGATTGCTGGGTGCAATCAGTTTTAGTCGATTTTGATTGCACCCAGCAATCAAAAGCTCCATACGACGAAATGATTGCAGAGTGCAATCAAATTCCGCCCTTTTTGATTGCACCCAGCAATCGCCTGGAAGATGCAAGAAAAAGTGGCGGTTTTTCTTACAAATACCGTGGATTGCGGTCGGCGGTTGTTTTTGCAACTGGCGAGGGAGCGCGGCGTGGACACCATCTACTTATTGCGATTCTCTTTGCAGTTTTCGTTCGTGCAATAGCGGACGTCCTGAATGGCCGTTTCACCTAACACTGTTCGCCAGGACATCTCTTTACCGCAGACCAGGCAGTGCTCGGGGATATGCTCCATATCTTTGCTGTCCTGGTTGGGACATTCGTTCCAATACGATTTGATACCACGGTCGATGAACGACTGCTTTTTCAAAACGGAACCGCAAAAATAGCAAGTTGCCAAAATTCCTCCAGCACGACGGTTAGACCCGTCACCGAATACGGTGTCGACGAAACCGTCGTTCCGTCTCACCTCCTTATTGTAGTGCCCGAAAACGCAGCGTCGCGAGTGAACCGAGGGATCCGCCACTGCGAAAGTAAGCAGTCAAATTCCGAGCGCTGTATGGCAACAGCTTCCAGATCCAACTCAGCGAAGCGAACGCGCCGAGAGAGTTCTATTTCCAGCTTTACTTCCGAGGCAGCGTAGCGAAGCGCGGCGCCCAAGGGGGCTTATGCAGCAAGCTGCCCAGCTCCAGTGAGCCGTGCGAAGCGAAGCGCTTCCATAGCGGAGGAGCGGGGGGGTATCACTCGCCGCGCTTCGCTACGCTGACTCTGCTTTCAAAGCAGTTGCATTATGGAAAGCGAAAAAATCGTGCCTGTCGAGATTCGAACTCGAGACCTACGGCTTCGGAGACCGGCGGATTTATTATATGCGCTCCGTCGGCTTCGTGCCTCGCCTCCTCCGCGCTGTATCACGCTTCACTCCGCACGGCTCACTCGCCGCGCTTCGCTACGCTGACTCTGCTTTCAAAGCAGTTGCATTATGGAAAGCGAAAAAATCGTGCCTGTCGAGATTCGAACTCGAGACCTACGGCTTCGGAGACCGGCGCTCTATCCAGCTGAGCTACAGGCACATGACTGTCTATTATATATGAACAGCCGAAACCGCCAGAGAAATGGGCGTTTCCGCTTTACTTAATGGAGAAAACAGGGCTAGGACAGGCGGACCATGTCTTCCAGTGCGTCGACGGTATGAATCGTCACGCGTTTGGACTCGATGTCGATCCAGTTGCTCGACCGGAATTTATTGAGGATCTGAGTGACGGTGACGCGGGATGAACCGACGAGATCGGCTATCTCCTGGTGAGTGAGCGGGAATTCCACGCGAATGCCGTTGGGCGTCACCTTGCCATGCGTCTCGGCCAGGCTCAACAAGAGGCGCGCCACGCGAGAAGGGACCTGCCTGAAAACCAGGTCTTCGATGCGAGCTTCCGCTTGCTTTAAACGAACGCCGTTGATCTGCAGCAGGCGCAAAGCGAATTCGGGATTTTCTTTGATATAGGATTGAAACGCCTCACGACCAATTTGATATATGCGCGAATCTTCGAGGGTTTCTGCATAACTATCGTGCTCGCCGCTCTCCCAAGCCGCCTCACTGATCAAATCACCGGGTCCGAGCAGAGCGAGAATGACCGTTTTGCCTTCGGGCGACAGACGCGTCAGCCGCACCCGTCCCTTTTCAATAAAATAGATCGCGTCGGCCGGCGTACCGGGAGAAAAAATCACGTGATGCTTCGGCAGCTCGAGTTCTTCCAGAATTCCAAGAAGGCGGCCTAACTCTACGGGGTTGAAGGATTCGAAAATCTCGCTGTGCCTCAAGCTGAAGAGCTTCTGCGCCGCTTTCATGTATGGCACCCCGTAATGGAAGTTATGTAGGTTGTCTGAAAAAAATTTTCGGACCAAAAATTGAACTTTTTGGCCTTCTTGACACGTTATATGTAATGAACCACCCAAGAGAGAAATTTGTTGGGTAGCAACCTTTTTATACCCTCGACCAGGCCTTTAAAACCACCTGACTAGATCTGTCAGACTCACCCTTTAAAAACCGGAAGAGAGGTATTCGAAGGATATGCAAAATGCTCCCAAGCGAGTATTGGTGTCACTTTTAATTAGTTTCGCACCTGCGAAAACAGCTATAATCTGGACGTGAAGTGCATCAAAACTTGCACAAAAATTGCGTCGGAAATTAGCATGTTTCATCGCTGCGCTCGCTGGCGGTTATGCGGGTCGAAGCTTACTGGCTATTTGCGCCACTGCAAGCTATAAAGGAGAAGGAAATGGCGGTTGTAACTAAAGACAAGACGGGAAGCGACAAAGCACCCGATAAGGCAATGCACGAAAAACCGAGCGAAAAGCCTGAAAAGTCGCAAAAGTCCACCGACGCCGGGCATCACGACGACAAGCAAAAACCAGCCTCCGCAGATCGCATCAAAGCACTCGGACTGGCGCTCGATTCGATCAAAAAGCAGTATGGCGACGGCTCCATCATGAAGTTGGGCGATTCGCGCCAGGCTGGTATCGAAACAGTACCGACGGGTGCTCTGTCACTCGATGTGGCTTTGGGAGTGGGCGGATTGCCTCGCGGCAGAATCATTGAGATCTACGGACCTGAATCGTCCGGCAAAACGACGCTCGCTCAGCACGTTGCTGCTGAAGTGCAAAAGCTCGGCGGCATCGCCGCGATCGTCGACGCAGAGCACGCGATGGATCCGGAGTACGCTCGTGCGTTGGGTGTCAACGTCGATGAGTTGTTGATTTCGCAGCCGGACACTGGCGAACAAGCGCTCGAAATCACCGAGCAGCTGGTGCGCTCAGGCGCAGTCGATCTGGTCATTATTGACTCGGTGGCGGCGTTGGTTCCGAAAGCGGAAATCGAAGGCGAGATGGGCGACAGCTTGCCGGGCTTGCAAGCGCGCTTGATGAGCCAAGCATTGCGTAAGTTGACCGCTATCGTGAGCAAAACAAACACGATCGTCATCTTCATCAACCAACTGCGTCAGAAGATCGGCGTCATGTACGGCAACCCCGAAACAACGACCGGCGGCAATGCGCTCAAGTTCTATGCTTCCGTCAGACTCGACATTCGCAAGATCGAGACACTGAAAAAAGAAAGCGTTGAATACGGCAACCGCGTCAAAGTGAAGATCGTGAAGAACAAGGTGGCGCCTCCGTTCCGCATTGCGGAATTCGACATCATCTACGGCAAGGGCATCAACTCTGCCGGCTGTGTGCTCGACATGGCGGTCGAACTGGAAATCGTCAAGAAATCCGGCACCTGGTTCAGCTACAAGGAAGAGCGCATCGGTCAAGGACGCGATGCATCCCGCAACTACCTTGAAGCAAATCCGGCGCTTTTCACCGAGATCGAAAAACGAGTGAAAGCCGATCTGGCACAGAAAGCCGGCAAGGCATAACTTTCAGTCCTAGACCCGATCGGGACTGAAGTCTGTCAACCGAATCGGCGGAGTCAGTATCTGGGAACTTGCGCCTAGAAACGTTCCGCCACGGTTAGACAGAGCAACGCTCCAATCTACATCGAACTGCAAAGTTTTGATTGAGATTGGAGCGTTAGCATGAGGGTAATTGCGCTGGCGATAATGTCTTTCCAAGCCGCTCCGTGCTAGCGTGTAGTGTGCAAGGAAAGGATGACCAATGAAACGAATTGACCTGCGCAGCGACACGGTTACACAGCCATCCCCAGCGATGCGCGAAGCTATGGCTAAAGCGGAAGTGGGCGATGATTTCTTCCAGGAAGATCCGACGGTCAATCGCCTGCAAGAGATGGCGGCGCAACGGCTCGGAAAAGCAGCAGGACTTTTTGTCGCCAGCGGCACGATGGGAAATCTCGTCTCCGTCCTCAGTCACACTCGCCGCGCGGAAGAAGTGATTCTGGGAGCGCAATCACATATCTACCGCAACGAGCAGGGCGGCATGGCTGCTCTGGGTGGAGTGCATGCTCGCACAGTTGCCAACCAGCCCGATGGACGACTGGAGCCCGCCGCCATCGCCAGTGCAATCAATTCAAGCAGCCCACTGTGGGCACGCACGAGTTTGATCTGTCTGGAGAACACGTTCAGCGGACACATCTTGCGTACCGACTATCTCAAACAAGTGAAGTCGCTGGCTGACGAGCACCAGTTGAAAATGCACCTCGACGGCGCCCGATTGTTTAACGCCAGCGTCGCGTCGGGCGCCAAAGCGAGCGAATTAGCGGCACCTTTCGATAGCGTGCAGTTCTGTTTTTCCAAGGGACTTTCCGCACCTGTTGGTTCGATGATTTGCGGAAGCGATGAGTTTATCAAAGAGGCAAGGAGAAACCGTCAGTTAGTGGGCGGCGCCATGAGACAGGTCGGAGTTTTAGCGGCCGCTTGCATCGTGGCGCTGGAAGAGATGGTGGACCGATTGGCGGAAGACCACGCCAACGCGCGGCGCTTTGCCGAAGGTCTGGCGACGTTCTGCGAAATTGATATTGATCCGGCAAATGTAGAAACGAACATCGTATTTTTCAAAGTACACGGCCGCAAAATGACCTCGTCAGGATTGGCAGCCAGACTGCATGAAGAAGGCGTCGCAGTGATTGGAATGGGCGATCAGATCCGGGCAGTTACACATTACGGCATCGACGCCAACGACATCGACGAAGCACTGAAAGCATTTCAGCGGGTGTTTGCTTCGACAGCCAGCAAGAAATAGGACAGCACCGCCGCTGCCGAAAGTCGCTGCGGCAACCCTGGAGCTTCCTACTTGCGTACGAACAGTTGCGACGCCTCATCTTGCGCCACATTTTGCCACCCCGGCGTTTTACTCAGAGCAGCAGATAAGAGGCTATCTTTCGGAAAGAGTACCCACTGTATTTTGTGGTCATCGAGAATTTTCTGCCAACCAGGCTGAACGAGACTGACATTGCCGTACTCGTAGTAAAACTTCTCCCCATAAAAATCGGCGCGGTCATCAATGAAAACGCGCGTTCCCAGCAGATAGCGGATATAGCCGCCCCAGTTGTCGAAGTTGAAGCCACGATTGGCATCGAGTTCGCCTTTTTTTTCTGCTGTGCGCAAGTATTCCAGAGTTGCGATCGGTTTGTTTTTCGGGCTCCAGCTGCTGTTTAGCACTCTCTGTCCCGCCAGGCTGCCACCGTTGACGGCTGCAATAACCAAAATCAGGCAATAGGCTATAGGCCAGATATGCTTGTTACACAACGCTTCGTTTTCGTCGAACAATTTTGTCATTCGTGTCAGGCGTTCTCGCAGAGAAGCAAAGCGCAGCTGCCCCTCACCGATTGAAAAGCCCGACCACGACCTGGCGATCGCCGGCAAAGAGACAATGACGAAAAGTGGCAGATTGCGCAGACCTGATAATGCCAAATGTGCAAATGCAATGCACATGAGCACCGTTGGCAAGGTGAGACGCCTGGCGCCAAAAGCGAGACCGAAGATGAGCAAGGCAAAGAGAATTTCCAGACAAGTCGGCTGCAGCTGCCCGTGAAATACGGGAGAGAGAAACTCGCCTGTTTCGGCTAACACCTTACTGCCGTGCAAGTAGTTGGCAATATAGCCAAACAGCCCAAAGCCGTACGGGTTGATCAGTGCCGCTCCGGCACAGGCAACCATCGCTAAGAAGATCCATTTCGCCTTTTCCAGAAATGGTTTTGCCTGATTGGAAAATACTATCGACTGCGCCAGGCAGCTAAATAAGTAGATTGCCAGAATAATCAATCCAAAAATAAATCCAGGATGCACATTCACCCATAGCACCATATATAGTGCCAGAGGAATGAGCATTTTCCAGTGATTGATTGCACCACGATAAAAGTCTTCCAGGCGCGTGTAAAAAAGGTAGACGCCGAGCCAGACAAACAAGTGCGGTCGCGCCAACCAGTGAATGGCCATAATAAGCACGCCGATGGTAGCGATAAAAACGACGAGCGAAAAATGAGCACCTTCTTTGCGACAGCGGTGATAGAGCAGCATCATCAAGAGCCCGACTGAAGAAGCCGCAGCGACGGCAAGAAGGTTTAAGCCACCAGCTCTGACAAGCAACGCCATGAAAAGATCTGCCAGCCATTCATACGCCACCCACAGATCGTTAGGATGCGTGTATGAGATCAGGTCGGTGTGAGGAATCTGGTGAGTCTGCAAAATGTACTCACCGGTCGTGATATGCCAGCCCGTTGAGCCATCTCCAAAAACGAAAGCAGGCAGAAGAGTGAGCGGGATTTGCAGAAGCAGGATAAAGAGGATGTCACCAATATCCGGCAGCAAGAATGCCGCTATCTGCTCTGTTCGAGAGACCTTGGACTCGTCGTTATCGCCGGCATGTGTCATTGTTTATGCCTGTGTCAATCTGAAAGCGCAGGACCGTTCAACTTGCAAAAACACAGTAGCAAACCTGACACGATTCAAAAGCCCATCCAATCAGCCGTCATTATCAGGCTGTCGCTGAGCTCCTCAGGCTTGATTGTTGAGGTCTGGGGCTCCATGAGAAGCCGGACCGGTCGAGGATTGAATCGATCAGGAACATCAACGCCGCCGGTGGACGCCTGAAAAGCCAGCCCGCTGCCGATGCTCGTGTTGAGGTAAACAAAGGGAGCCTGGTTTTTCCATCCGGCGGCCTGAGCCGCGCGCGTAATCAAGGAATACCGCTCGGCAGTGAGCTCGGGCAGTGCATCGACGAGAACGGCAAACTTTATTCCATGAAATCCATGTCTCGCGAGCGCCAACACGGTATCAGATCCATTGGCACGCACGTAGACGAAGTGATAACGGCGATCGGCATCGGGTCCGAGAAAACGCCATTTGAAATAGGCCACATCTCGGACGAATCCAGCTTTTTTTCCATCATCGACTCGGATATTTTCGAGCCGTTGTAATAGCGATTGGCTGTCGACGAACTCGAGATCCGCCTTGATGCCATTGCCCAAATTCAGCTGCCCCCTTGAAGCACCCGTAAACATCGATGGATGCGGCAAGAGGATGCGGGTTGACACACTTTTCAAACGCTGATATTGAAGGCGATCAAAGACGGCTATCGAGCGAGCGTTCGGATAAGTGTAGATGAAGCTATCCGGCAACTGGCGCAGTGCCTCAGTCAAAGACTGTATGAGCTTTTTTCCCATACCTTGCCGCTGCACCGACGAGTCGACAACGAAATAGCCAACCTGATAGCCGGTGACAATCTTGCCATCACTGCGGCGAAAGCGCATCGCTGTGCCGGAAGCACTGCCCACCCAGCGATCATCATCGCTGGCAATACTGAGCATCGCCGAGCCGGCTGGATTAGCTTGGCCAAGCATATGAGTGAGAAAAGCAGGCGTATCCTTCGGTCGCGCATCTTCAGGAACGATGGAAAAGGCGCGCTGCATCAATGCTTGCAGCGGCTCGGCATGCTCCGGTTCGAACCTGTGGGCTTCCACTTTCAGCAAGAACTTCTCCTCATATAACTTGGTTTACCACCAGAGATGATGTTTTCAAAGCGTATCATTCGCTTTCCCGAGATCGGCATAACTGACAAGCCGAATCTTGCGATCGTCGATTTGGGCGCGCAGGTCATCGGACAAAAGCACATCATACTCCGCTTTCCGCTGCCAACTGCCATGATTATCTTCACGACCGCCGCCATGATCGCTGCCGTCTCCCGGATGAACCATGAGCTCATTTATCGAGCCCGCAACGAGTGTACGAAGGCTCTCACTAATCCACTGCGTGTCACCACAACCGGAATGGACGAGACCTATGAATCGATCTGGTGAATGAAAGCCTCTGGCGATAAAGCCAAAAGATACGAGGCTACAAGCGGTAATTGTCGAGGAGAGAGCATATCGACGCAAGGGTGCGCCGGCATAGTCAGAGACCCGCACGGCTTGTGGTTTTCGCAACCAGCCAATGCCAAATTGCTTGGCCACTTTAGCTACAGCTCCAACTACGGGAGGAAAAGCGTGCAGATGGCAATGGCTGTCGAAGTGTGTGATACGCACCCCGTTCTCGATGGCACGTTGAACCTGAGCTCTATACTCGGCTTCGATGTGAGCAGGTTTTACCTGCCCGGTGACAATACCTTTGATTACTTGTCCCAGCGGACGTAAACGACCAGTCTTGTCGACCAGCGAAGAGATTTTATCCGGCGGCGCTACAGGCAGCTCGTCATGCAAACAAAGATGCACCCCCACGTCTAAAGAGCTGTTTGATTTCAATGTCTTCAAGGCATCGTCGATGCAGGCACCGCCCATTAAAAGACTGGCACTGGTAATCAATCCACGCGCATGGGCATCAAAGATTGCCCGGTTGACTCCGGCGCTGATGCCTAAATCATCAGCGTGAATAATCAGCAAAGGGACTTCTGATCGAGCAATCATGATTTGCAATCCATCCTTTAAACCGATTAGTTTAATCGAGAACGTCTGGTCCGTTTAACTTGTAAAAGCCGAAGGTCAAGTAAAACAAAATCAAAAGCAGATCGCGCACAGACCGACTGGTGTCGAGAAATAGTCTCACAGTCGATCCCGGAACATCTTGCCAATCCACATAGACCTTTTGTATTTTGAACCCTTTTCGGCGCGCCATCATCAAAATCTCCAGATCGAAAAGAAATCGACGAATTCGAGCGCGAGAGAAAAGAAACCTGGCTTCATTGCGCGTAAATCCTTTGAAACCAGCCTGGGTGTCACGAATGCCGGGCAAAACCAAATTGCCGACAAGAGCGCGTGACGCGACCGCCACGAAGCGCCGTCCCCAGCTAGGATACTGTGTCTCTTTCTTCCGCTGCGCTACCACGATCTGAGCACCACCACGCAATAATTCGAGAAACGGTTCTATCGTCTCCGGAGCAAAAGCGAGATCGGCATCAGTGAAAATCAAAAAATTGCCGTGAGCAGCCAATATTCCCTTTCTAACCGCACCACCCTTGCCCACATTTTCAGTCAATTCGATTACATTGAGCCTGCAATTTTCTGCTGCAAACGATGAACGAGCGACAGTGGCTGTGCCGTCGGTACATCCATCGGTGACAACTATCAGCTCTGAGTTGGGATGATTCTGGTCCAAGTAGGTTGAGTAAGCCGCGATAGTGTTGCCTATGCGCTTCTCTTCGTTGAATGCGGGGATGACTACTGAAATCTCCGGTTGTTGCATTTTGACCATCACAGACCAGCCTCATCCAGGCTAGCATTTCCGGGTTGCCCAAGTGCGCGCGATCGGGGGCATAATATGAGACGAACCACGCCCGTAAGGTTTATCGGATGCCCGATTCTGAGCCAACAACCACAAAGTCATTTTCGCTCTGGTTCTTTTTTTCCCGCAGCTTCGCTATTTTTCTAATCGCTGTTTCGCTCGGCGCCACAATTGCCCTGCCCAATTTGATGGAAGGGTCGGACTATCTCATGACATTCTATATTGCCGGCAATTTGTTGAACCATAACAACTGGGCAGCGCTCTACCCACCGGATGGCGCCACTAACTTGCTGGAGACGCCGTTCAACCTGATAACGCATCAAATGCTCAGCCATGTGCCGAAGCAGATGACAGCGATTTACATGTACAGTCCGCTTACCGCTTGTGTTTTTGCACCGTTCGCCTGGCTGAGCCCAGGAGTATCGATGGCGGTTTGGGAGATGGTTTCACTGGCAGCGCTTTTTGTTAGTGCCAGGCTTATGCATTTGGTGACAGGTCGCAGCGCCGGAAGTTTTTTCTGGATGGCGCTGCTCTTTCTGCCTGTTTTTCACACAATCTTGATCGGTCACCTCGGCATCGCGCTGGGGATCATGCCACTGGCCCTGGGAATGTATCTGCTTTTACGAGAGAAGCCCTTTGCGGCAGGTTTAGCTTGGTCATTGCTTTTGCTAAAACCTCAATTTGTTCCATCAACTCTGCTCGTAGTGGGCGCCCTGGCGCTCGCCGGCAAAATACGAAGTGCAGCAGGACTGGGTCTTGGTT
Source organism: Planktothrix sp. (assembly GCA_036703195.1). Taxonomy (GTDB): domain Bacteria; phylum Cyanobacteriota; class Vampirovibrionia; order Obscuribacterales; family Obscuribacteraceae; genus DATNPN01. The sequence continues at coordinate 110,201 of DATNPN010000024.1, forward strand.
TTGCCCTTCTCACCGCCATTATGTATTTCGTTTTGCCTGGCGGAATTGCCGTGGCATGGCTGCATTCGTTTCGCTTGTCGGACACGTTGTTTACTGATCCCCGTTATGGCTATCCGCGTTATCTGGTCTGCTCGATACCAGGGACGCTGATCGACATGACGCCTCGCGATCATCGACAGATTGTAAAACTCGTCACTTACGCGCTTGCGGCAGTAATCGGATTGTTCACGTTATGGCGCGCCACTATGTGCTTGCGACGTGACACAAATAATATAACTGCGAGACTGCCGTATGTCTTCTTGCTGAGCATAGCCGTCCTGCCTCTGGTACTGCCGCACTTCGTCTCTTATGACTTCTGCATATTCGCAATTTTCGGAATGCTTGTGTTCGGCTATCGATGGTCGGCACACGAATTCGTGCTCAAGCGTGATTGCATACTTGCCTGGATCATCGCCAATCTGTACCTGATCCTCTGGATGTTCGCACCCAAGGCTTTGGCACAACCACTAATTATGGTGGCAGTCTCTTTCGAGCTTTATCGCCGATTGATCGTTTACGGCAAAGATGACCTCACCGTCTCGCGTTTTGAGGCGCAGGCAACGGCAACACCCGATATCGCCGCTGCTTGATGCATAAGCGCAGACAAGCGCTACGCATCAATGAAAGGGCAATGTATTGCGACAGAGTCAGTGCAATAGTAAAGTATTGGCTGACAGCTAGTTTTGCCAGATAATCTAGGCAGGACAATTGGATGCCGACCATCGCACAGAGCAAGAAGAAGCGCAAAAAAGACAAACGTGCAGTGAGCGCAGAGCATCCGTCCGGCGGATCTCTCTGGAAGTCTCTGCCGTTGGCTCTGGCCGGCGGTGTCGTCCTGGGGCTCTCGGCACCGGGCATCAATCAATGGTATCTGGCGTGGGTGGGACTGGTTCCACTTTTGCTCCTGATCGGCACCAGCAACGGCGCACGACAGGCATGTTTGCGCGGTCTGTTCTTCGGGCTCGGCTATCATCTAGTTTACGGCAGTTGGTTTCTCAATCTCCAACCGCTGGACTGGCTCGGTTTTGGCGGCTGGGTAGGCTGTCTTATGGCCGCCGGCGCCTGGTTGATTCTCTGCAGCCAACAGGCAGTAATAACAGCAATCTTCGCGTTTGTATGCCGCATCATCCCGATGAATGGCGGGTTTCTCCTCAAGAAAGCAACAACCGGTTTTACATTACCGGCACTGTTGGTAATACCACTCCTTTGGGTGCTGATTCATAACTTCATCTGCAACGCACACGACCTAATGGGCGTGCCATGGAGCGAATTGGAGTACACGCAGTACAAACAGATCACCTTGATTCAAGCGGCGAGCATAATCGGCGGAGTCGGCATCGGTTTTCTTCTGGTCATGTTCAATACCGCTCTGGCGACGCTTTGCGCTTCCATCTGGAAGCAACTCGCCATCCCCATGTTAGCTAGTGCGAACCGAGAGCAGGCATATTACCAACTGCTGTTCACCGGATTTTTGTTCGCCATGTTTGTCGGGCTGGGCGTCTGGCAGTCGCACGATGAAACAATTACACCGACGTTGCAGGCTGCGATTCTGCAAGGCAACATCAACATCGACATGCAGAAGACGAAGCACCGCTATACGCTGGAGGAGCTTTGGGCGCACTACAACGAGCTTGCGCAACAGGTGCCCCCGGAGAGCCTATGCGTGATGACGGAAAGCGCTCTGCCTGTCTATTTGAGGCAAGAGCCGGAGATGCAAAACACTCTCAAGACTCTGGCGCGACAGCGCCAGCTCGACATCATCGTTGGCGCATTGGACCAGGACACCCTCAACCATCCATATAACGCCGCCTACGGCGTCAGCTCCGACGGCAATGTGCTCACCGAGATTTATCACAAGCGATATCTGGTGCCGTTTGGCGAGTACTGCCCGTGGCTGGTCGAGTACCTGCCTGCCTGGGTGAAGCGGCTGACGAACACACCGGCCGGCGGTGGCTTCACTTCCGGCAAGCAGCCGACGGTTCTCAAACTGGAGAAAGCGAGCGTCAGTCCCCTCATATGTTTCGAAACTTTATCGCCTGAGCTGGCCTCCAGTTCGGTGCGGGCAGGCGGGCAGCTGCTGGTCAATATCAGCGACCTGGCATGGTTTCACCGATCGATCGCCGGCGACCAGATGATCGCTTTCTCCGTTATGAGAGCGGTGGAAAATCGCCGGTACTTCATTTTTGCTGCAAATACCGGACCCTCTGTTATTATTGACAACGACGGAAATATACAAGACATATCGAACCTCGATAAAGCGTGCATAGTTCTCGGTAAGGTTGGTCTCGGTCAACATCTCTCACCCTTTACTCGCTGGTTTGCTCTGTAGGAACTTAATACGTTGCTGAACAAAAAAAATCTTCTCGTAGCTGCCTGCGGGCTACTAGTCGTGACGCCATTTGCTCCCCCGGCTGAGAGCAGAAAAGCGGTCCAGTCTGACAACGCAACTCAGTCGGCTGCCGATCCGACCGTGGAAAGCGCCGCCAAGCACGGCGTTAAAGGCATCACAGAGATCCGCATCAACGCTCCCACCGAAGTCGTTTGGGGCGTCCTCACTGACTTTCAGAAATATCCTCAGGTCTTCCGGCGCATCGAATCCTGCCGTGTGACCAAGCGGGTGGGCGATATGGTCTTCACCGAAACGCACCTGAAGAAGCAGCTTTTCGTCCAGGAGCCGCTGCAGCACGAGGTCAATGACCTCGGCAAAGCGCCGCATCAGCTGAGTTGGCGCGAGTTGGACGGTAATTTCAAGGCGATGGACGGCGTTTGGCAGTTGCATCCGCTAGCCGACGGGCGCTGCATGGCAACTTATACGCTGGCGGTCGACCCCGGAATGCTCGTCCCTGGACCGATTGCCGGACTGGTCCTGCACGGAATGCAGAAAGAGATTACGGCAGAGCTGAAGAAAGCGGCTGAGACCACTTACTTGCAGGTCAAGACTTCACAACTTCCGGATGGACAGTCTAAAGGCTAACGGCTACATGCCTTTGCCGATTTTGACAGCGCCCTTGAGCTCAATGTAGACGACGGTCTTGCCGCCTTCATTTTCGACCGATTTCAGGCGTCCTACCGCGACTTCGCCCCATTTGTCGCCAATCGGGGTCATGCCTTCGCCTTGCTGCACTACCTTGATATGGTCGTCTTTCTGGTTCTGCTTGGACATCGGTCCGTCCAGCACGACCTCTAGAACGGTCACGCCCATCTTCACCTTGGGACTGACTCGCAACTGCCCCTTAGCGATATCGCGCCAAACCTGATTGGTGGTCGATGTTCCTTCGCCCCATTCCAGGAGCTTGACGGGCTTGCCGATTCTGATCATGCCAAGTACCTCAGATATACCGATAGAAAAGTAGCACACCAGCAGTGTTTTCGCGTTTAGCATCGGCTAAGTTAACCTCTCATGAGGTCTTGTATCCGGCTATTTCATCAAATAGCGTCAACGCACTGCATCTAGAATTTTGGGCAGCCGTGTCTTGAATTTGGCCGGCTCGATGTTGAAATACGAGTCTAGAGCGTTCTCCTCAGTCGTAGAGTTGGACATGAGCATCTCCAGCAGTTCGATACTGAGCGAATTTTTGGGGAGAAACTTTGTCAGAGCGGTGGCGGCCTTGGCGGCTGTGGGGCTGGGAACGTTCATGGTGGCACCGCCGATACCGAGCTCTTTTCGCGCCATGCTCATCAACTCGAAAATGGAATAGACATCTTCTCCCGCCAGGTCGAACGCCTGTCCAACAGTGTCTTTGTCGTAGATAGACGTGACAATGCATTCGGCAACGTCCATAGCGTGAACAGGCTGCACACTGTTATGACCGTCACCTATAACAGGCATGAACAGCCGAAACTTGATGAGCGGCATGAGCGCATCCAACAAGGGGAAGCGATCGGCAAAGATGTATGATGGGCGAAAGATAGTCCAATAAAAGCCGGATTTTCGTATCAGCTCCTCCGCATCGTGTTTGCTGCTCAGGTAGTCACAGTCGGACATATCTGAGGCGCCCAGGCAGCTGACTTGAATAATTCGCTGTATCTTGCGCTTCTTTGCCACCGACAGGATATTTTGCACTACGCCAACGTGCAGATCGTTGAGATTGATTCCGGGGGCAGGAGGCATGTTGCCGACGAGGTTAATGATGCCGGTGCATTCCTCGGCTGCCTCTTCCATCTTCTCTTCGTCCAGCGCGTCGGCGATGATTACTTCGATGCCTTTCTGGCGAATGCCGTGCACAGATGATGCTTTCCAATCACGAGAGCCGCGAGTGAGCATACGAAAAGGCATGCGCTCTTCACGCAAGCGCCGTACCACATAGCCGCCGAGCAGCCCCGTGCCTCCTAAAAGGAGCATCATGCGGATATCACCGCAGGCAGCTTTACGGCCACGTCATCCCCCGCACGCCACCACCCATGCCACCAAAAGTAGAACCACCCATGGGCGAGAAGCCACTGTTAAAGGACGGGATCGTAGGAGCCATGCCGTTGTAAGGGTAGGCTCCGGGCATGGTGTTCATCGGCTGCATGCCAGGCATCGGCTGTATTACACGCTTGCCGACAATGGCGCCGTTGACCGGATTGATCAACTGCCCAGTGACAGGATTCAACAACAAAGACGGATTACCCGGGTCAGGAATCAGTTGCCCGTTGACTGGATAACCACCGGTGAAGCTGTTTTGATTGAGCATATTGCTCATCTGATTGATGAGATTGTTCAAGTTGGAGCGCGCCGGAGCTGTCGGCGGATAGCCATTGGCCAGATCGTTCAAATCATCATCCATCGAACGATTTGCTACTTTCCGTGATGGCGCCGCCGGCGGTGCAGCGATGCCGATTATGGCCACCAGCTTGTGCACGCGGTCCGGCAGAGTTTTGGCAGCGAGCGTTTTGTCAGCCGGGAAGACCTGCGATTCTAATCGCGAGATGCGCGTCGGCAAATTGTCATTGAGATACGTTTTGCCGAGCACACTCTTTTCCAGGAGGGCGACTTGCTGAGTCAAACCCATGCCGTCCGGCGCCACTTTCGTACTGCCGGCGGCGGACGGAGAGCGAGAGGCCATGCGCTGAGGCGGTGGATTGTCGAACTCGGGATCTTCTTCATCAGGCGAAGGTGCCCAATTGCCGCCCGCACCATTTCTGATGGCACTGCTGCCATGGCTGCCGAAGTTGTTGATGTCGTTTTTGATGTTGCGGCCCCAGTCTTGTCCGTCTCCGGAAGAGGATGCGACCGGCGGTGCCGAGCTGCGACGCGGCGGCATGGAGCGACTGGGCGGCACAGTGATGTCGTCATCGTCATCTTCCATCCATTCACTGCCGCCACCAGGCGGTCGGGCAGCGATATCGATGCCGCTGCGCTCTTTCAGCGCGTCGACGCGGTCGCTTAGATCTGTGCTCTGGGATGGTTTGCCGAATACTTTCGTTTCTAATCTGGACAAACGCGTCTCGATCCCGTCATTTGTGTATTGGCGCCCCAGCACTTTCTGCTCAATCGCGTTGACGGCAGGATAGTTTGTACCAGGCGGAGCAGTGGGCTTGTCGGCTTCTTCATAATTTTCTGCCGGCTTACTGGGCGATTTTGTCGCCGCCGGCTTGCTGGCGGTCTTCTTTGCTTGAGATTTCGGCGACGCAGGTACGGACGGTGCCGACTGCTCAGGAGTGCTGTCGGCAGTAGTCGAACCAGCAGGCGGAGGCGGCGCGTCATCGGCCGCATCATTCTCAGGTACCATCTTGGTGAGATTGGCTAAGCGCTGATCATCCGGGCCCGTCTTGGCTTCGCCGAACACCATCTTCTCGATGCGCTCGATTCGCTGATCCTGCGTGTCTTTCGAATAAGTGTGCTGGAAAAACTTCTGCTCCAGCCGCTCCAGGCTTGCATCGGTTGTTTCAGCAAAAGCACAGCCGGCGAAGGCGAAGGTGAGAGACGCCGCCAGCAACAGAGAGCGCGCCACAAGGGCCTTTGCGCCGCCGCGTTTACCAGCCATCGTTGTCGCTGCCATATGAGCCTTTTACTAACCTTCTCGTTGAAAAGAGTACCGGACTGACTCTACTCAAACATTGACCGGAGTTAGGAAACCTATTTCGAGAACAAGCTTATATCAAAGTCATCTTACCATGACTTTGCATCGAAGACGCCCAACAATAGGGCTTTTCCTCAGTTGTGGGTGGTGAAATGCACACTTCGGACGGAGAGCTCGATTGGGCTGCTTTCAAAGACGCTCGCCAATATTCGATGTTCCTGACATCAAGGCACACCGGCGAGCTCTGCCGGTTGCGAGCGGCAGCAGTCACAGATGGAATCAGGCATTCAAGCTGATAAGCTTTTGGCAATTCAATTTCAGTTGGTCCTACCAGCACGAGGAATCCATGCCCAAAGCAGCGACAAAACCCCAGCCAAGAGCGTCCGGTCGGACGGTACTTTTGGACGGCAACACCTTGACGCTGGAGGACGTAGAACGCGTGGCGATGGCTGACGCACCGGTGGAATTGTCGGAAACGGCGAAAGAACAGTTGGAGTCGAGTCGGGCAGTCGTCGAGCGCATCTTGCAGGAGCGCCGGGTTGTCTACGGCATCACCACCGGATTTGGCAAATTCAAAGATGTATACATCGCTCCGGAAGACAGTGTTGCCTTGCAGCGCAATTTCATGTTCAGCCACGCTGCCGGGGTCGGGCATCCGTTCGATAAGCGAACGACACGCGCCATTATGTTGCTGCGCGCGAACGCGCTAGCCAAAGGCTTTTCGGGCATACGCACAGAAGTCGTGCAGCTGCTCGTCGATATGCTCAATCGCGGTGTGCATCCGGTAATTCCCTGCCAAGGATCTGTCGGTGCCTCAGGGGATTTGGCTCCATTAGCCCATCTCGGGTTGGTCATCATCGGGGAAGGACGGGCCGAAGTGGGCGGAAAAATTCTGCCCGGCGAAAAAGCATTAGCGGCAAAATCGCTCCAGCCCTCGGTGTTGCAAGCCAAAGAAGGTTTGGCTCTGACAAATGGAACGCAAGCCATGACCGCGCTGGGCACCTTAATCGTGCTGGAAGCGCAGCGGTTGGCCAAGGTTGCAGACATTGCCGGTGCCATGTCGTTGGAAGCGATGCTCGGATCACGCAAGGCATTTTCCGACAACATACAAAACGTGCGCCCGCATCCTGGGCAGATTGCATCAGCCAGAAATTTGCGTGTGCTCGTCGATGGCAGCACGTTGATGGAGAGTCACGCCAACTGTCCCATGGTGCAAGACGCTTACTCGCTTCGCTGCATGCCGCAAGTGCATGGCGCATCACGACAAGCGTTCGACCACGCGCGACAGGTTTTGGAGATCGAGATCAATGCTGCCACCGACAATCCACTGATCTTTCCGGACGCGGTACTTTCGGGCGGAAACTTTCATGGGCAGCCGATCGCCCTGGTTATGGATTATGTTGCGACGGCACTGGCAGAGCTGGCAAATATTTCAGAGCGCCGCACGGAAAGGCTGGTCAATCCGGCCTTATCCAACGACCTGCCCGCGTTTCTCACATTGAAAGGCGGTTTGAATTCCGGCTTCATGGTGGCGCAATACACAGCTGCAGCGCTGGTTTCCGAAAATAAATCGTTGGCACATCCTGCCAGCGTCGATTCGATTCCAACGTCGGCAAACCAGGAAGACCATGTCTCCATGGGCACCATCGCCGCTCGAAAGGCATATGCGATCATGCAACATCTTCAGACAGTTCTAGCAATTGAACTGTTGTGCGGCGCTCAGGGCATAGATTTACGTCTGGGCGACTATGAAAAGAAAGACACCGATCCAACCAACTTCTGTCATATCACTGAAGGGCTGAAGCCTGGATCAGGCGTCCTCGCCGCGCACACAGAGTTGCGCAGCCGAGTCGCTCATCTCTACGACGATCGCGAGCTGCATAAAGACATCATCGTAGCCGAGCAGCTCATCAGCTCCGGCGAGCTTCTCGCCGCTGTCGAAGCAACAGTGGGAGCGTTGAATTGAGAAAACCGGTCATCGGCGTAATGGGTCCAAACGTGCCCACAGAGCGCGACGACAAGAATGCTCGCGAGCTTGGGAAGATGATCGCCCAACGTGGCTGGGTTCTTCTTTCTGGAGGACGCAAAGCCGGAGTCATGGACACAGTCAGCGAAGCCGCGCAGAAAGCTGGTGGTTTGGTCGTAGGTGTGTTGCCAGGATCGGACGCCTCTGATGCATCGGATTTCCTAGATATCGCGATTGTCACTGACATGGGCAGCGCTCGCAACAACATCAACGTTCTCTCGAGTGATGTCGTGATCGCCTGCGGCATGGGCTCCGGCACCGCATCCGAGCTGGCACTGGCGATCAAAGCTAACAAAGACGTCATCCTCTTGTCAGACCATGAAGAGAGCAAAACATTTTTTAAGACGTTAAAACCCGCCCGTGTATTCGAGGCAGCCAGCGCCGCGGACGCGGTTGAGCTGGTCGAGCGCCTGCTTGAGAAACGAATGGCGCAAAAGCATGTACAATAGATAGCCCTTGGGCGATTAGCGCAGTTGGTAGCGCAGCACGATCACACCGTGAAGGTCGGGGGTTCAAATCCCTCATCGCCCAAATTTTTTAGTTTTTAATGCCATTCTAAATGTGCTCCAGGCGAGCATCACCCTGGACAGTGCATAAACAATATACTATTCGCAGGTGATTCGGAGCCAAGGCTGCAATTCAGGATTCCAAAATCGACCATCACCTTAAAGGTGAGGGAAATTTTCAAAGTCGTCTGACTGAATCCCGAGTTTGGCACGCGGAATCGATCGACCTGCCGGGCAAGAAATGTAAGGTAACGAAAATGAGACCAGTGACCAACAGCACCAGGCGCGGTACCAAACGCATTCCACGTTAATCTTCGGTGGTTGAGTAGCAAGCGAGAGCCGCATAGCCACCTAAAAAACAGCTAGCCTGGAGTGAGAGAAGCTGCCTACTTACCATCCCGAAATGTGTGCGGACAAGAAAGGAAAAAGCTCGACAAGCGCAGTAACAATTGGCTGACTTGGCTCGCACATCCAGTTAATCTAAAGCGAGTTCTATCGAGCTAGCCATGAGTTGGACCAATCAACCAATTGTTTTTTATCATGGGACCACAAAGCGACACGTAGCCTCAATCAAAGCGAAGGTGCTAGTGGATGCAGCAGCCCTCTTTCCTCTCGGCAGAGTGGAAATCCCACGTGACTTCGGAAGGGGCTTCTACGTCACAACGTTTGAGAAGCAAGCAGTGCGCTGGGCCGTCGCTAGATTTAGATTGGAGAAAGGGCAGGGCATTGTAAGAGACATCGAGCCAGTCGTCCTGAAGTTCATCGTTGACAGAGAACGCCTGGGAACACTCCGCTCGCTCTGGTTTGTCCGTGGTTCCAAAAATGCAAAAGACTTTTGGTCCTTAGTTACACACTGCCGGCGGTCGGTTAACAATACTAATCGGACCCCTGGCTCAACTTACGATCTGGTCATTGGTCCAGTCGCCAAAAACCTCGGTAACGAAAAGGTATTTCCATCATATGATCAGATTGGGTTTCACTCGCCCGAAGCGGCGAAGCTATTGACTGATCCGGAAGTGATCGAGGTATGATCAAGTTTAGATGAACGAGCTGTACTGGGAACGAGTTAAGGCATGTCTGCGAGAGTTTCACTCCCTTGACCCTTCCGCGGCCAGGAAATTAGTGAACGGAACTCGAGCAGCATTTGTCGAACCAAGCGACGGTTATAAGCCGGACCCGGAAATAGTTGAGCACATTGAACCGTTTTCGATGGCTTGTCTTATAGCCCAGCAAAATCTAAGCCTTGAAAAGTATATCGAACCGTATGAAGCGATGCTCGAGAAAACCAAGGCTCAGGCAGAGCGCGAACGTGAGCGCCAAGAGGAGAGCAAAAGTTTGTCCGGACGTTTGACAGCAAGGGACCTTGCAGGTCGAAGTTGGATGAGCGCGGGTAAAAAGGTTTCCTCCAACGAAGCCTCGACGAGCAAGAAAAAAACCAAGGCAGCCGGATTGCCATTGCGGAAACAGAAAGGCACAGGAAGAAAGAAAGCTTAAATACTGATCGGCTGTTACTGCTTGTCTCTCGGTTGTCGAAGAAAGCTAGAAGATTTCGGCTACCAACACTGACGCGGTATTTTTACTTCCAGCGCGCGATGGAAACTGAGAGAATGAGAACTTCGGAACGTGAGTATGATCTGCGGTCTGCCCCAACGTTTTGGAGCTAATAGTCGCCCTGAAAATCAGGTTTCGATTTTGGAGGTGGTGAAAACTTTGGAGGCGCCGAATTTCTATTCGCGGGCACGAGTCCTTTGCCAGATTCAAATCGCTGCACGTTGTTACCGAAATCGCCGACGTTTTTAGGCCTTTTGCCGTCCACAATTGGCTTGGATGCGAACTCCCCCTTTCGAAGAGCTTTCAGTGAGATCTCATTCGCGAATTCGCGAATTCGCGAATTCGCGTTTCGCATCTTCGCTTCTTCCTTTGGCTTTATAAGCAGTTCCCAAATACCAGTGGACCGCAGGATCATTGTCGTACAACGCAATCGCACTCTCATAGGAAAGAATGGCCTTATCGGTGTCTCCCGCTGCGTCGTATTTTAACCCAGTGGCGAAATGCTGTTTCGCCAGTTGCCTCCTCGTTTCTGACGACGGGGATCGCGGCCACGACTTACTAACAGGTCTGTCCTCAACGATATGAACGTTTTGAGATCTCGGTGGATCGAAATCGCCAATCTGTGGACGTGGGTGTCCCAAAGTCTTCTCGTACGCGGACGAATCTGACGCAACCGCGGGCACGGTAATCGGGAACTGGATCAGGCTGCACGCGGCGCAAAAGGTTGTGATTAGAAGTTTGCGCATGCTGGGTTCAATTATGGAACTAAGGCATTACCAAGACCATTATGCTCCAGTCTTGCGTTTAAGGCGCGCAAAACCAACGACCGAAATTCAGGAGCTTGTGGCCGGCGTCATCTGAATTGAGTATAGAGTTAGGGTTGTTCAGGCGCAGGCTTTGGTGCCACCGGATCTTTGTCGAATGGGACAAGACCTTCGCCGGGCTTGAATCTCTGAGCATTACTGCCAAAATCGCCGGCGGGCGAGTTACGACTGACAGAGTGTTCCGCTTCTGCATGCGACTGAGTCCTGACCGCCGGTTCGTTGAACTCAGGTTCGGCAAGTAGAAGTCCTTTCATAGCAGTCTCGCGGGCGAATTCGCGTTTTGCCTCTGCGGTCTTGCCTTGAGCCTGATAGGCTGTCGCCAAATACCAGTGCACAGCAGGATCGTAGTCGCTCAGCGTGATTGCGTTCTGGTACGAAAGGATTGCCTTATTGAAATTTCCTGCCGCGTCGTATTGCAATCCAGCCCTAAATGCTTCTTTGGATTGGAGTCGTGGGCTGTCTTTCGAAGTTTCAAAAACAGATCTGTCGTAGAACATCGTCATCGGTTGAGATCTTGGCGCATCGAAGTCGCCGAAGTCTCGCCTTAAATGTTCAGGATATTTGTGGTAATGCGACTTTGTATCGGACAGGGCGGCTGTGATTGCGAAAGCGGGACACAAGCTGCACGCGAGGGAGATCGCGGCGATTCGATTTTTGCGCATAACGAATACCTGGTTGAGACGGCACGACAGCATAGAAACTATTATGCTCCAGGTTTCCATAATAGGGTGGTTAAACCGTGACTGGAATGTCCCATATTTGTGTCACCGAGAGCGGGACACGGGATATGCGACCATCCGAAGTTAGCGGCGACGCTCAGCCGTCCATTTTCAACAGTCCGCCACAATAGAGTGTTATAACCTTCGAGGATTCTAGCGCGCAGTGCTCCAACTAGACCGATAGCCGATCACAAAAGATCCGGCGCGGTAGCTTTGTGTTCGAAAGTCGAGCGCGAATAGCGACCGCAAACGCAATAAGGAACGTCAACATGAGCGATGCAGTGGACCACACCAAACAACAACCAGTGGAATCGCATGATCACGCGGCCACGACAGCACCGACAGAAAGATCGTGGTCCGACGTAGCTGCCGATCTATGGCACAAAACTGAAGCAAAAACTTCAGCGGTTGCTAAGCAAGGGCAAGGAGCGTTGCGTGTTGGAACCGAGGTGGCAAAGGGTGCAGTCGATCAGGTTGTTCACCACCCGCTACAAACTCTCGGTGATGTTGCCGCTGGTCTGGGCGTGGCTGCAGTTGCCGAGGTGGCCGGAGTCGGTGCGGTCGGCGCCGCGGCTATCGCGGCAATTCCTATGGCAGCTTATGGGCTGTACAAGGGAGTAGAAATCGCCAAAACGGAGGGTATGGGCGCCATACCGGAGCACATGAAGCAGGGCTGGAATGAGGCTGTGCAAGGCGCCGAAGCGCTGGGCGGAGCGATAAGCACCGTTTACCATAACGATTCCACAGACCCTAAGAAGTTGGAGGAAGCAAAACAGAAAGTACAAGGTGTGGGCGGAGCAGGGGTGGAGGTTGCCGCAGCTGGACTCGGCGCGGTCAACGGTTCACTTGGCGCCGGGGCCATTAGAGGGCTGGCCGATGGTTTACCGGGAGGTATGGTGCCTGCTTTGGCTGGATCGGGAGTTGAGGCGGGAGCAGTGGCAGTGTCCGGAGATCCGAATGTTGCTGCCATGGTAGGTGGCGCCGCAACAGCTGTTGGCGGACGATTCACCGGTTCAAAGCTACAAGATACAAAAGGTGATTTTGTACATGGTAGTGGAAATGATCCCCGTCACCAAGATCCTGCATGGCCGAAGCGGGAAGGCGTGGCCCGACCGAGTTCTACGGATCACGGAGAGACAACCACTTCTGCTGCAAAGACTGGATCTACAACTGCACCAGGGCACCAAACAGATTTTGCACCGCCAAAAGATGCGAACGCACAACCACAAGACATTGGTTCGTCAGCAAAAGACGGATCTTCGCTGCCACAAGATTCAGCCAAGCCACAACATGATGCGAAAGAACCAACGAAAGATTCCAGTGCGAAAGGGGATTCAACAGATCTTGCCGGCGCCGACATTATACGCAAGGTGTTTGATAACTCAGATCGCATCATGGCGCAGGGCGGGGAAACGCCAATTGTCAGCGTTTCGAAGGATGAGCATGGCTACGTGGTGGCAAAATTTAAAGACGGTCCACTTAAAGGAACAGTCGCACACTTTAAACCGGGCAGTAAAGAAATCTTGGTTGAGAGCCCCGGGGGCAACTTGACCGAGGTCGGTCGTCATCAGGCGAGCACTACGGTGCGCGTTGACAAAAACAACAATGTGATGACGTCATCGGAGACCTTGCATTAAGTTCGCATTTGCATGCAACTCTCAGGCCATCGACGACAAGGGTACAGCTGAGTCCACCCTGCAGATATGCAGCACGGGCGGCCTCCTGCTATATTGCTGATAGCTCCCAGCGGCGGCGGCGATGTCAGAGGAATTCTGCAAAATTTGTGGGAGACCCAAAGCGAATGCGCGCCAAGGCTCGCTAACCGCATGGATGTTCGCGCGGCCGACAAAATGGCTGTGTCGCTGTGACGCGCCAGCGCCTCGAACGCACCAACGCACCATGCGCTCGACACTCGGACCCGGCGGAACGCTCTGTTCGAAAGCAGTGACTGCTCTGGCTGCAATCGGCGGTAGTCCTTCGTCGACTAAAGAATCTCTGGAAGTGACTGACTTAACTCCGCATCTCGCCAAGGAGTATTCATTCATCCGCAAACTCGAGCAAGGTGCGATGAGCAGCATCTACCTCGTGCAGGAGAATGCGACCGGCGACCAGTCAGTAATCTATCTTTTCGATTCAGCGATGCTTCGCGACCGGGGCGCAGTAGAGCGCTTCGACCAGGAAGCCGTTGTCTCGACGAGCTTGCATCACCCCAACTTGGTGGCATCGCGCGAATACGCGATTCCTACAGACGGTTCGCCATACATACTGATGGAGAGTGTGAGCGGGATCGACCTCGCATCGATCCTCTATCGGCATGAGAAGCTGCTTGTTGAGGAAGTGCTGGACGTCTTCATGCAGATTACCGAAGCACTCGTCTACACCCATAGCAGAGGAATCACTCATCGAGATCTGAAGGCGAGCAATGTCATTGTCTCGCTCGAAAGCGGCTGGGTAAAGCTGGTTGGTTTTGGTGTGGCTAACATAATTCGTCCGAGTAAAAAAATCGGCGAACCGACCGATCCCGATCAAATTGTTGGAACACCTGATTATCTCAGCCCTGAACAATGCCGCGGAGAAGCCGCTGACGAGCGCTCGGACATTTACTCTCTCGGTTGTGTCATGTATGAGTCCCTGGCAGGAAAACCTCCATTCAAGCATCGCGCTCCAGTAAAAACGATCTTGGATCATCTAAACAAAAAGCCCAAACCTTTCTCTGAAGAGGTGACGAGCCAGCAGAATGGAAAAGCTCTGGAAGGGCTGGTAATGAAGTGTTTGGAAAAATCGCCTCGCGATCGCTATCAATCAGCAGCGGAGCTGCTTTCCGATTTGCAAGCCATTCACCAGAATCGGGCCGGCACGTTGCGTTGGTCGCGAGTGGCGAAGTCTATCCGCACTCCAAAGGCGATGGTAACCATGTCTGCGTTGTTGACAGTGCTCTGCGCAGCAGCGGCATGGTCCGTGGCGGTTACATCGAATCATAAGCAGCCCGTGGAACAAGCAGCAAACATACCACCCAGTCTCATTAATGAAGTTCTTCCACCCAATGCTAAGGCTCCGACCAAAGCGCTGTTTGCAAACAAGAATCTGGTAGCAGTCGACTTCATGGCTAATCAACCTGCAGGAATACTCGGATTGGTCGTCAACGATGAAAACGTTGCTGCATTAAGAGATCTGCCGAAGCTCAGGTTTCTCAACCTCACCGATCGACCTGTCACGGCGACGCTCTTTGTCGGCGCACCGGCGCTTCCGCTTCAAGATCTCAACCTGGAAGGAACCAACTTCAGCGATAACAATATAGATTCTCTGTCGCGATTCAAAGCCTTGCAGCGGCTAAATTTAGGGCAGACCGCGATAGGCACCGGCGCGCTGAAAGCGATTGGCGAGTTGCCCGATCTGCAAGTTCTTCGCCTGAGCGGCACCAAAGTGAAAGACCCAGATCTGACTTACCTCAAGGCAAACAAGAATTTGCGCGCACTCGACCTGGCGAACTGTCACATCACCGATGAGGGATGCAGCACTTTGGCAGAACTGCCGATCGAAGTGCTCGACCTGCAAGCTTGCCCTATTACGGACAAGGGGCTGCAAACCCTTGGTGCCTCCAAGACGATCCGCTATTTGTCGCTGGAAAGCAATCCGCGGATCACAACAGCAGGTCTGAAAAGTCTAGGCTCGCTGCCACTTTTGGTACTGATCCTGATCGACAGCAAAGTCTGCAAAACGCCGGATTTGAGCTGCCTGTCGGGACTGAAAGATTTGCGGCTGCTGGTGTTGGATCCTGGAGCCAGAGGAATCGCCACAAATCCCGGCTTGCCGAACTGCCACCTCGTGTTAGATGGCTTGCTGTTCAACACCGAAATATTCAATTACGCCCCGCAAATTACGCTGTTTCACCTCCCCCGCTGGTACAACATCGGGCAGGAGCGATATGAACTCATGTACTGGAACTATCGCGTCGGTCGCACTCTGGAATTCTTTGATTTCTCCGATCTGGCCATTCCTTATCTGACCGAAGCCATCAAGCTGTCCAGCGGCATTAAATGGACAGACGAACAGATGGACCGCTCTTTGCCAATTGATGCGCTCCGCATAAGAAGCGAAGTTTACGCCCGAAGCAAACAGTACGACAAAGCAGCAGATGACTTGAAGCAGGCACTGAAGCTCGCTCCCAAAGATCCGAACACGCTGCGCTGCGTCCAGTTCCTGATGATGGCGAAGCGCACCAACAGTGCCGTCCAGTCGTACAATGAGCCGAGTCGGGTGCATGACAGACCCTATTCCGCCTACTAAAAAATCTTTCGCGCCGTCACACTAAAGTCACAAAAGCCAGTCAAACTCACATTTATCTTGACATCTTGCGAAATTAGCCCTACCATTAGGGGCTAACTACCAGGAAAAGATCTGTTTGCACTTTGCGAACAGCGGGCATCGCCCGGATCGTTCAATTACCACCTTCACGATCATTTCACTGTATAACTGCAGTAGGCGGCCGCATGGCAAACTACTCATACTTGCTCGCAACAAATACTAAAAAGCCGTGTGATGCGAGTTCACCGGCGGCGCTGCAACTGCGCACGGGAGAACACATGATCCCGTTGTTGTGGTTTGGCTGCTTCCGAACGCTCGACGTGAACAAGCACCAGATACAGTGCCTTGATGAGACTGGCAGTCCCGCAGTCTACGAAGCAATGACACTTTACTGTAAACGCTCAACCGTCATCGAGCAGTTCGATGAATTCGCCGACAGGCTGATTGCAAGCCATGCGATGGGCATACCAGCGGAGCAGCATATTGAGACGTTGATCTCAGATTTGAAGTGCGTCGATTGTTATGCATTTCAGCTCGACTGCTCAGAATTGCAATTTGTCATCTCGCCGCAAGAGTTTGACATGTGGTTGAGCAGAGGTCTCGAATTCTCCGAGAAAGTCTCGTGCGGCGCCTGGGCTAATCTTCTCGTCATGGACGAAGAAAAGAAAGAGGCGCTAGCCGAATTTTTCGAATGCTCGCAGATCTATCCTCATCGTCGCGAAAACGTCTACGACGAAGACGAAGGTGAAGATGACGAGGATGAGGAAGAAGAAAATGCAACCGCTCGGTCTCGCAGAGTGATGACCAGAGTCGCTCGACCTAAGGTTAAACGCAAGACCTCGATATGGGAATGCGCTAACTGGGAGCACTCGCTGGTTGGAATTTCGGCAGAAGAATCGATCATGTAGCCCGGTTTTAGACGGGCAGTTTTCGCGACGTGATCATACTCAGCACGTAGGCTTGGATTGCGATCATGGACATGGCATCGGTTATCTCGCCGCGCGCCACCATATCCAGTGCCTCTTCGAACGGCACACGCTTAACTTCCAAGCGCTCAGTCCCTTCCGGATTGGCCGGTCCTCTGGTGAGGTTCGTAGCTAGATACAGGATCGCTTCTTCGTCGGAAACAGAGTTAGACAAGTGAGCTTTGCTCAGAAGTTTCCACTCCTTTGCTACCAAACCCGTCTCCTCCAGAAGCTCACGTTTCGCGCCTTCCAGCGGATCCTCTCCTTCGGGCGCTCCGCCTTCCGGAATCTCCCAAGAGTATTGATTGAGAGTGTAGCGATACTGTCCCACCAAGTAGGTGCAGCCCTCGTCATCAATCGGCAAAACGCCCATCGCCTTGTTTTTGTAGTGCACAACGCCGTAGATCCCCGGCTTGCCATCCGGTCTAATCACGTTGTCTTCGCGCACCCGAATCCACGCATTGTCGTACACGACCTTGCTGCCATTCGTCTTCCAGGGATTGTCCACCAACGTCTCCTCGCTCCTAGACTGCGCCACAAATCTACCAGTTTCTCCCTGAAAGCAACCTGAAATGAAAATTCGTCGCGTGTTTATCCCGCCTTCTTACGATTCGTTGCCCGGGGCGAAGATCGCTCCGTCCGGCAGCGAGAGCGCGGCGATCGTGGTGCTCAAAGCGAGCGCGGTAAATCGCTGCGGAATAATTTCGGGCAGTATGACGCGAAAGAACATGATCACAGCGTACAGGTCTCCGCTTGGCAAAAGAGAGCCGTAGCCAATCACAGAACGGATCGAATAGGGAATGACAAAATTCGTTTTGGAAGGAATGAATGGGCTGACTCGAGCATCTGGGACATAGAAGATGTTGTAATCACGATCTTTCGGATCGTTGAAGTGCATTCGCTGCGATTTTGGTGTCGTAAACAGGCTCGATATCTCGATTCCGAGCTGCGTAATCAGACGGGCGATCATAGGAGATTCTTCAACCATCTCTGGACTTACAAGAGGAATGACCTGATGTCCGGCGCTATCTTGCCGGCGGTTCCAGCTCGCGTCCAGTCCGGCCGAGCCGAGCAGCGTTAAGCACTTATCAGTGGGATTTTTGCGCCCGGACGAATTTATCACGAGCGCCTGCAAGGAAGGCTCGAGGTGTTGAAACTCTACCGTCCGAAAAAATCTGACAAGGGCACATGCTTTTAATGAGCTCGGTTCGGTCGTCAGTGAATCAAACAGATATTTGGTAGTGGACGCTGCCAACGACTCCATCGAGTTGCAAGATCTGGCTAGGTTGCGGACAAACGCTGACGCCTCGGTTATTTCGAACGGCTTCAGTTGCTCTGAGTCGAAAGAAGCTTTCTTTGTCACCATTTCCGCCTCATTGATGCTGTTCAGGTTTTATTACGTCTCTTGGTACTGCCGGATTCAACTAGACTTTGAAAACAAGGTCAAGCATCTAACTGAATGTACTTCTGCAAGTCGTCGCGGTCGCGGATGCCGGCTGCGATCTTTTGAGTCCAGCCCAGGTCTTGCAGTGCTTCGTCGAAAGTGATCATTTTTTGCTGGCAGTAATTGAAAGCAAAGCATGACTGTTCCAACGTAAGCAGGTCAGCGCGAAGTAGAGCGCTACAGCGGTTTGCGGCTTGCAGAGTCGATTCGTCGATGACTCCGGCGACTAACAACATGCGCCCGAAGATTTGCGAATTCTCGACACCTATGGTGATCGCTTTCTGCACATCGGTTTCATTTATCGTCCCTACCAACTTGAGGAAGTTGTGCAACGACAAGACATCACTGTCGGAATGCTTACTGGGAGCCAATCGAGAGATTGCTTCGGAGAGCTCCACACCGTTGCTGTGCACTTGCGATAAGACAACCGATGCTTGCAGCGGGCGAATCTGACCCATGCTGACTGCTTCTTGCAAACGCAGCGCCGCGTTGAGCAAACGCTCGTCGATGAGTGCCATATCGAGAAGCACGCGCCCGATCGGCTTCTGACCTACCAAGCCTATTTCCAGGGCGTTCATCAAATCGGTTTCCGAAACCACTCCTGCAAGTACGAA
Source organism: Planktothrix sp. (assembly GCA_036703195.1). GTDB lineage: Bacteria > Cyanobacteriota > Vampirovibrionia > Obscuribacterales > Obscuribacteraceae > DATNPN01. The sequence goes on from DATNPN010000024.1 coordinate 129,199, forward strand.
CAGCTCGCCCAAGCGAATCGTGTGCCGCGCCGGCAACTTGTAGGCTGTGCCTTCCAGAAGCGGCGCTTCCAACCGCAATCTGGCTGCCTTCAGTCCTTCAATCGCGCGCTGACGAGTAACTTTTCCATCGCGAATGAGAATCTGCGCGTTCAGAGAGATCGACAGGAGCGTCTCGGAGATCGCGCCCAACAAAACCAGGAATCTGCCCAGCGGAAGCCCTGTGGATAAGCTGCCGTTGAGCGCCGCTTCCAAGGTTTCTTTCGTGATCAAACCGGACTCCAACAAGAGCTCTCCCAGTTTGTTCGGCTGGATATTTTCGTTGCGCTTCCAGCCGAGCTGTTTCAACGCCTCATCCATAACAATATTTTTGCGCGCCGCCATATTCAGCGCTTTGAAGGCCATCGGCGGCTCTATCAGTCCGTCCTTGACCAACGACTGAGCCTGCACGGCGGCTTGCAGGTCAGGCTCGCGAATGCCACTTGTCATAATGAGCACCCGACCGACCGGCAGCGCGGTCTGCTCGGCGATGCGCAGCGCCTCGTCCAGTTGCGTACGCGCGAGCAGCTTGGCTTCTACCAAGAGCTCGCCCAGCTGAAGAGAGGTGTGGGGTCGAGAGCGTTCGTTCATGAGTTGACCAATGTTAGCGCATTAAATCGAGATCGGCATCTTATTGCGGGTTGTTTTCATTTTCTGATATCGGCGGGCCAACTCAGCAGGGTCTTTGATATGGCATAATGGCAGAGCTAATGCGGGATTGCCCCGATTTGACACTGGCAAAATGATCCGTCTCGTCGCAATTGCAATTATCATTTTTGAAACCGCTATGGTATGGGCGCTTCCAGCAGAAGCGGCCGCACAACCAGCTAAAGCACAGACGAAAAAGATAGTTCTGCACGATGCGAAACGCAAGAATCTGGCGCTTCCGGTTCTGGTGACGTGGGTGGCAGCCAATGCTGCTCCGCCGCATAGACCGGTGATCATTTTTTCGCACGGCGCTGTCGGCGATGTCACCAAGTATCAATTTCTTGCAGACTGTTGGGCGCAACACGGTTATATCGTCATACGCCCTGAGCACGTCGATTCGCTGGCGCGTATAAAAGAGCGCCACGAGACAGTCAGCGCCACATTGGACAAAATCTCGATGGACGGGTCCGGCTGGGTCGAGCGCGCGCGAGACATCTCAGGCGTTATCGATGCCATTCCCGAGGTGGAAAAACAGATTCCCGCGATAGCTCCTCTGGTTGACGCCAAGCGAATAGGTGTCGGCGGTCATGCGCTCGGAGCGATGATCGCCATGTTGCTCGCAGGCGCTACGATGCCCGCCTCGCGCGAAAAGAATTTGCCCTCGGTACGCGATCCTCGAGTGCAGGCGCTCGTCCTTCTCTCTCCTCCGTATCTGCGGTTGAAAAACGATGTAGTCGGTTTTGATGATAAACAATCATTCCAGAACTTGCGCACCGCAGCGCTCTTTGTCATGGGCGACCATGTTCGGCATAAATTGACCCTGTTTTTTAGCTCCGGCAATCCGTACACGTCGAGCCCAGCGGGAGACAAATATATGGCGATTGTCCTGGGCGCTTCCGATGTCACGTTTCTCGGTCCTGTAGCAGAAGGTGATTCGCGCCAGATCATGATTAGCGAGGCGCTGAACGCCGCCATGGAAGACGCACGTGAATCGACCGTAGCGTATGAACGTATGCAGCTGCACGCGCTCGGCGTTTTAACAACAGATTTTTGGGACGCCTACCTCAAGGGCAACGCCGCCGCCAAACGCTCTCTGCAAAGCAAAAGCGGAGTGCGAGCGCAGGAGCGGGAAAGCTTTCAGCTGCAAAATCGATGATTTAAGGTTTTGCGAAACGCTGAGTCCGCTTGCAGCCCAGGCGTTTACACCTGTGATTAAACCGGCATTTGTAGCAAGACCTCTTAATAGGCTATTGTCATAGAAGAACCGGTCACTTACCCAAATCCATGAACTCTTTTGCCGAGCCTCACCCCCTCCAGTCACCTTTACTGATGGCGATGCACGACCCCGTGCTGCATCAATTCATCTCGTACCTGACCGAGAAGAAGGCGGAGCAAGAAGCAAATCCTGGCGTGCACGTTCAAATCGAGCTGACACGAGGGCTGATAGCCCAGGTACGCGAATCGTTCAGGCTCAATATTCTCGACGGCGAACGTCGGCTGCACGTTCTTGCGCACCTACTCTCCTCGATATTGCTGGAAGGCGAATTCGAGCTGCACAGCAACGTCATTGGCAGGCTACCCGGTGATGATGCCAGACCGTTTCACATTCGCGAACGCATCCCACGCGAGACTCTGTTTAACGTGACGGACATCGATCTGGGCAATCAGATGTTGGATCATTTTCGTTATCACAAAAACGATCTCTGGGTGCCGCTCGAACTATCGGCAAACTTTATCGAATACATCCCGCCTTCGCGTCCGACAACCGGAGTCAACCGCCTGACCAGCCGGGTGAAGGCTGAAGAAGAGTTGTGGAACAAAGTGACTGACGAAATTTTTGCGCTCGATCAGTTGGTAGAACGCGATAAACATTTTCGCCAATACAGCAAATTCGTCAAAGATATCTTCGGCATTAAGATCGTTTGCGAAGATGAAGAGCAATGTGTAAAAGTGCACCAGGAGCTGCAGAGCATTGAAGTCGGGCATCAGATGGCGTACGGAGATCTGTCGTCTGTCGATTACCAGGCAAGCAGCGACAGCGGCAAACTTTTGGAATTTATCGAAACGAAAGATTATCTGCACTGCGAACCTCTGCAGATGAAGAAAACCGGATGGCGCGCCCTGAAGAGCGTCGTCAAATGGCATGGCAGGCTGTTCGAGATCCAGGTTCAACCGCTGTCCAACTATTATTTGGAACTCGATCATATGTCGGGACAATCGCACGGCTCCTTTAAAATGCGCCGCGATAAATTGCGCGACGAATTGGCGCAGCGAATTCCGCTCTACGGCTTTTATCGTGATTTGCTGCGCATGCTGTTCCTCGAGACCAATCTTTCGTTCGACTGCGAGCATGCGTCGGTCGTAATCAAATAGATCTCTGATTAAATGCCTGTACGCTTCCGATCTGGTGCGTGAAAACACCATGGACAGTGAAAAGTCTTAAGCGTAGATTAATTGATGCCATAAAGGGGATCGTGTCCCCGGGCACTCCTCAGAATCGAGGCATCGCATGGACCCAGCAACCTTTTTCTTCCTTCTGGTACCCGAAGTTCTGGTTTGCTTTGTTCTCCTCATGTTAGTGATCACATTTAGCCGCGAGTTCATGGAGAACAGACGCGCAAATCACATCGGCAAAAACGGCACGACCAACGCGCCGCATCACTATTGGGGACGGTATCAAGAAAGCAATCTGCCGGGAGAAGCGCTGCAAATTTCTTCGCGAGAACAGCACACTTAACTGTTCGATTACCTAATCATTGCTTGTTTAGCGACTCTCTTCCGTTACAAGACACTGCGTCTATGTGCAGCAACATCGCGCCCGCTCCCGCTGGTTACCATGACAATCTCGGGGACGCAATCGAACAGTCCAGCTTGCTTGACAAGTTAAAATGCGCTTTACCATTGGGTCGCAGGCAATCTTAGTTGCAAACAAGTCGAGTAGAATGCGAACAGTCGTGAGGTTTTAGCACGACCGAGGGGGTTTGTCATCGCTTTTTATCGCTCACGCCGCACCATATTTGCGTCGGCAATTGCTCTCAGCATGCTCAGTTGTTCAGCGGGTTTATCGAGTCCGCTGTACACTCATTTTCTTTTCTTTCCGCAGAAAGAGATCAGAACAACGCCGGAAGAGATTGGCGGCATTGCCAGGCAAGACGTGACGATCTCAGTCGGCAAAAGCAAAATCTACGGTTGGTACTTCAAAAATCCAGCCTCACCATATGTGGTGCTCGTCAGTCACGGCAATGGCGGCAACATCGGCAGCGTCAGATGGATCGCCAACAATCTCATCTCCGCCGGGGCTTCGGTTCTTCTGTACGACTATCGCGGATACGGCATGAGCGACGGACATCCGACCGTAGAATCGATCTGCGGCGATGGTGACGCGGCGTACACGTATCTCACCAAAACAGCAGGCTACACACCAGACAAAGTGATCGTTTACGGACAATCGCTCGGCTGTGCTGTTGCCTGCAGCGTCGCTGATAAGCACCAGGTGGCCGGCATGATTCTGCAGTCAGGGTTTTCCTCTTTGAGGCATGTGGCGTTTCAACATTTTCCCATCCTGCAGCACGCTCCCATGTTAGTGCCCAACGCGCTCGACAATGCGAGCATACTCGGTCGCTGCAATGCGCCGCTTTTGGTAATTCATGGGGACGATGACAAAGTGGTGCCGTTTGATAACGGCGAGGAGCTTTTCAAAGCAGCCAGCGGCACCAAGTACATGGTCGTCTGTCACAACTCCGGGCACAGGCTGTTTCCCGAATCGAACGAGCAACACCGCGATGCTGTGCAGACGTTCATCAAAGAGATCATGTCCGGTGCGCCGCCTAGCGTAAAAGTTTCACACACCGAGCTACCGTCGCACGGATAGCAACCTTTTGCCTTGACGGTCCTTATATAAGGAATCAGCGGTGTGCGGTAGCGTTGTCTGGCAGCGCTCGGGCGGATGTGAGCGGGCTGACAGTGGACGAGAGAACGTCGAACGGAATTTGGTGGCTGGGCAGGCTCGTGTCGAATTCGTAGCTGTCGAGCAGCTTTTTGTTCGAAGCCGTGGTGTCCATCGTTCCTAGCCGGGGGCTGCCGTGGAGAACTTTGGAGAGCCAGATGCGGCTGTCGTGCTTGTCCAGGTAGAGCTTGAAGCTCGAGCTGCATTGTTTTATGAAGGGACCCTCGGCGACGAATGTGTCACGGTCCATGTCAGGCGAGAAGAATAGGGTGGCGCCGAACGGGTGTTCTAAATCGTGCTGGCTGGCCAGAATACGGTACGCCCATGACACCATGCGCGCTCCCATGCTGTGCGAGATCACTTCGACGTTTTCATTGCCGTACTGAGCTCCGACATCTTTGAGAATGGCAGCCAATTCGAACGAGCTCCACTCCGCCGTGCACTCATCGATCATGTACGACTGATAGAGATTTTTCGACGGCCAGGCAAAAACAACTACAGGAATACTGAGCTGCGACGCCATTCTTTCGCCGAATGCCAGCGAGCCAGCGAAGCTCTTACGATAGCCGTGAACGAACACTGCTACTCTGCGCGCGCCAGTTTGCTTGAGTTGGTCGTAGAACTTTGTCTTCGAATCGAGGACCTGCACCTCGTTTGCATCAATCTTCTCGCCGGTCGGAACCAGCTTCGGCGAGTATATGCCGTAAGTGATTTTGTCCGAACGCTCACCAGTGAACTCCAGAGTTGAACTGCCGGACTGCTCTTTCTGTTGTCGATCGGTGATAAAGAATACTGGATAGTGGCGGGCGATAGACGGAACCGCCGAGGGCTTCGGATTGTCGGAGGCAGACAGCGACATCGCCCCAGGTGCTAATGCAAATGTGCAAAGAAGCGCAGACGTGAGGGCTCCCATCCTTTTCATAGCAAGGACCTTGGTGCGCATTGCGGATACATTACGATTATAGGCTCTACTATGTCGCATTGCCAAATGCCAGACCACCGCGCGCCGATTTTGCGCAAATACGGATCATTCCCGTTGCCCTGAGCTAAATGACGCCGACAGGTCGGGCAGTGTTCCTCAGAATGAGCCTCGATTTTCGGCTGAGGCTCTGCCGTCAAACGTAAAGAATTCCATCGCTAACTATGAGTTTGCAGAACCACGCCAGCCAGCGACCGTCTGCAAGCAGGTTGATACACCTGGAGGTTGATTCATGAATAAGGTAGTACCCATAGTACTCGGCCTGGTATTCTCCGCGGGCGCCGCGATGGCCGATGAAATGACATTGGAAAAGAATACGGTGGTTCCGGGCGTTGGCGCCAGCTCCAGCTCGACCACAATCGTCAGTCCCGAGCCCGTTGCTCCGGCTCCGGCAACAGTAAGCGAAACTAAAACCAAACACAAATGGCATGACTTCTTCGGCAACAAGCACGTTTCGAAGACCAAAACCGAAACAGTAGAGTAGGTTTCACTCCGTTTTCGAACGAGTGGCGACTATAAGCAAGTTTGTCCGGATGCGGACTTGAGCGCTAAGGCGCTCGGACGCACCGGACTTTTTGCGTATGGACCTCGCGGTCAGGGTCCAACTTATATTCAGTTTAGAAATTCCAAACCAGGCAGGACATCGATATCAAAAGGTAGGATTGTGCATTGGTGATGAGGGTAGAAACCGTCGCCATAGATGATCGCCAACATATGGATCGGGTGTCCGCCCTGATTCCATGTGCTTTTGCATCGAACGACACCATTTTCTATAATTGCCGCTGAGTTACATTGGCGCGTCGGAAGATGCACAAAATCGTGGGATCCGAGCCGGGCTTATCATCAGAATCAGTCCTCGGGCGGCGCCAAAATCGCATTGGCATCGCTTTGCTCGTTGTCTTGAGCGTGCAGTCGTTTTTTCTGCCGGCATCGTTTGCCGATCCCAGCGACCTCTCGGAAACGGAAGACCGTGCCAGCCGCGCTCAGCTTTCACTCAACAATGTGCTCACTGCGGAATCGCGGCAACTGGCGAGCGCGCTTGGATTGATGGCGATGCTCGAGCGTTTGCGCACTCTGTCCGAACACAAGCAGCACAAACAGGGACAACCTTCGACTCCGGAAACAATGGCGATACGACAGGAGATTACCGAGACAGTCCTGACGACGATGCTGCAGTGCCAGGAAGTGACTACGGAAATCGACGCCGAGATCTCGGATGCCCACGATGCGATGGCTCTCATGGGCGACAAGCGCGATAAGGCCCTGCGCCTAAACTCGATCGCCAACGTCACGACCAACGGTTTGATCTCCACGGCAGGCACGATCTTGCAAATGCCGGAGGAACTCTCCGAGCAAGAAGGTGAAATCTTGGAGTCTGGCGCTACCGCACTGTCAGGCGTTCTGGGAGTGCTGGCGTTGCGTCAGCAGAATGCCGAAAAGTTGTCTTCGGGTGTGCGTCCGAACATGCTGGCTCGTGTCTTTCGGCGCCCGAATGACAGCCTCAGTGAGTATCCGGATCCGGTGTGGAGATATCTCGATACGCCACTGCCCGCGTCTCGAGACGACAAGACAAGGCGAGAGCTCTTGATTCAAGCCTGGGAAAAACTCGGCCGCATTCAACCTCACAACACGCCAAAAGGACGACAACAAATGCGAGTGCTTGCCGGAACGGTTAGTTTGAAAAACCAAGTGACGATGGACGTTCTCGACGATCGGGCTGCCATGCTCGATGACCTGCGGTCGGCTGTAGGACAGATGTACAAAGACTTGTTGAACCTGATGCTGACAGTACGAGCTTTGTAGAGGTTGAAAATGAAAACGGTTAAGGCGCACGCTGCGATACTTTTGACACTGCTTCCTTTGCTGGGCAACTCAGCATTAGCGCAGAATACAGTGGCGCCGATAAGTGCTCAACCGGCAGCCGCAGCACCGGTGCAAAAGCAGGAGATTCGCGCTTCGTTGAGAACGATCGGTCCCTTGCAGATTGCCGATGGCGTGGTCATCGTCAAGGAAGAGAACATATTTGTGCTCTCCGATCCTGCAGACCCGCTCAGTGACGCGGAGCTTGTCGGTCGCCTGGTGAACAGCCACCAGATCAACGACTTGAACGGCGGCCAACATCTGGCGGGCATCGCAGTTTTTCTCAACGGACCGAGCCTGCCTTCGCTCAAGACCGGTCTCATTGATGACAAAGTTCAACTCGCATCTGGAGCAGTGAAGCAGGGACGAATCACGACAATCGATTCTTCGAGTTTGCAGATGCGCACGGCCCAAGGATTGGAAACCTGCAAATTGGCTGACGTGACATCGATTGATTCGCCGCGAGCGTTTCAGCTGTCGCTGCCGATCGTGAGCGGCGCCGCGGCGGCTCAGGTGATGAGTTTTACGCCCACTGTCACTGCCGGCACGACGTACCAGATGGCGATGGTGCGTGCGACCCAGTACGAAAAAGCGCCCGGCAAGCACCAGAAAATGAAAAAGGCCCTGTTCGGAGCGGCCATGCTCGGAGCTGTCACCGCCAGTTTCGGCGTTCCTGCGGCCGTTGCAGTCAGCACCAAGCACGTTGGCGGGCTGAAAGGCGATCTGTAGCTCGCAAATGCGCCGTTTTCGCACGGGTGTGCAGTCGCGTCACTCCGGCAGAGGCTGAGGCTGGAAGTTAATTTGCAATAAGAAATCGCGAAGCCATTCGCAAGAGGCTGCTGCTATCTTAGTTTGCTAATGAGAATTTGTCGCAAATAGATAGTGAAACGGGATATCATTGACATCCGTTGGCGTCATTCGGTCCGTGTCCAAGAAGAAAACACTGCTGGTGTGCAACAAAGGCAAAGCCTGTCCGAGAATGGGCAGCGGCGACGTTTTCGATTGCCTGAAGAAAGCTCTGGACCACACCGAATTCGGCGAGCACTTCAAAGTGAAGCAGTCCGACTGCTTGGACGCATGTAAGTACGGACCAGTAGTCAAAGTCAAACCTGAAGGCGTCGTCTACGGGAAAGTAGGTGCGAAGGAATGCATCAAAATCATTTTGCGGCACCTGAAAAAGAAGAAGCCTTCTAAGAAGCTCGTAGTCGCCAAGAAGAAATAAATCGCGAGAGCTAATCGGTCAGGCAAAGCATTTTGTCGGTCGCGGCGGTTATATTTGTGTATGTCGCTTTGCAGTTATGGATTTTGCCGTTCTTCGGCGTTGCCCACTTGACTGACGCGAAGCTGCTCGCTCGGGCAGCATGCTCACACGAGCCCTTACTAACAGGAGCGCTGCATGACGCAAGCACCAGAGCCGATTGACGTCGATTACGCCAAGGTGATGGAAGAGATCAAAGACCGCCGGCAGGGCAGCATCAACTACCGAGCCAGCGACGACATGGTCGATCGTGTACGCGCATACGAAAAAGCCGAGCTGGCACTGCCGCCGCCCAGTGCGCGCGGAGAAGGAATCGACAAGCTTTCTTTGCTCGATCCGTTGACCGAGTTGTACAACTTTCGCACTTTCCTGAAAGAGTTGAAAGCGGAGTTGACGCGCGCCAAACGTTACAAGCAGCCATGTGCGATCGTTTTGCTCACCATCGACAATTTCGAGGAAGTTGTGCAGCAGTACGGATATGTCACAGGCGATGCTATTTTGAAAGTAGTCGCCAACGTGATGCGCACAGCTCTGCGCGAGGTGGACATTCCTGCAAAATACGGCACGCAAGAGTTTGCTGTCATATTGCCGCAAACAGGTCCGGCCGGGGGTTCGCTCGTAGCTGAACGCTTGCGTCAGAGAATCGGCAACCAGGCGGTTTCGCTCAACTGGCAAAGTTTTTCCGTCACCGCGTCAGCAGGCGTTGCCTCCTATCCGGCTCACGCCACGGCATACGATGAATTGATCGCCCGTGCCATGGAAGCATTGCAGTGGGCATTAGAACGCGGTGGCGACCGGGTGCTCGCGCCTTAGGCAGGACCAAACCCACCGCCGCCGGGAGTCTCTATGACGAAGACGTCACCGGGCTCGAGTTCGATGGAGGCTGTGCCGGGCAGGTCAGTGTGCTGTCCGTCGGCCCGGAGCACGTAGTTGCGTCCACACTGTCCGGGCAATCCGCCGGCCAAACCGAACGGTGGGGTGCGCCGGCGGAACGAGAGAATTGACGCCGTCATTTTTTCAAGAAAGCGTACTTTTCTGACGACACCGTCGCCACCGCAATGTCGTCCTCTTCCTCCGCTGCCGCGCCGGATTGAAAACTGCTCCAGAAGCACAGGAAATCTCAACTCGAGCACTTCCGGGTCGGTGAGACGCGAGTTGGTCATGTGTGTCTGCACGGCACTGGCACCATCGAAGTTCGGACCCGCACCAGCGCCACCGCATATGGTTTCATAATATTGATAGGTTTCATTGCCGAAAGTAAAATTATTCATCGTCCCTTGCGATGCGGCTAATACGCCCATGGCCCCGTAGAGGCAGTCAGTGAGCGCCTGGGACGTTTCTACATTGCCGGCAACGACGGCAGCGGGAAACTTCGGATTGAGCAACGAGCTTTCCGGAATGATCAGATCGATCGGTTGCAAGCATCCGTCGTTCAAGGGAATCTGCTGTTCGATCAGCGTGCGAAAGACATAAAGAACAGCGGCACGGCAGATCGATCGCGGGGCGTTGTGATTGGCTGCCACTTGCGCCGATGTGCCTGTGAAGTCAACTTTAGCTCGCTGCTTCTCTCGGTCGAGAGAAACAGTGACTGTGATTTTGCTGCCTTCATCCATCTCGTTGGTGAAAGTGCCGTCATGCAAATTTTTGAGAGCATCACGCACGGCGCTCGCTGCATTCTCTCGCACAAAACCCATGTACGCTTCTACGGGCTCCAGCCCATAGCGCCGGCAAAGCTTCAGCAATCCTTGTATACCGCGATTGTTGGCCGCCACTTGCGCCTTCAGGTCGGCGATATTCTGGGCGGGATTACGTGCCGGAAAGGGGCTGGATTGTGTGAGCAGCGCTGTGAGTTCAGTTTCGTGAAAATTCCCGTCGCGCACCAGGAGCATGTGATCGATTAGCACTCCCTCCTCCTCCAACGACTTGCTGTTTGGCGGCATCGAACCAGGGGTGATACCACCAATGTCGGCGTGATGCCCACGCGACGCCAGGAAAAACAGGATGCGATTGGCGATGAACACCGGACTGATGACGGTGACGTCAGGCAGATGTGTGCCGCCATTGAATGGATTGTTGAGCACCCAGGAATCGCCCGGCGAGAGATTGTTTTTCTGCGAGGAGATAAGGGCCGCTACGCTCTCGCCCATGGAGCCGAGATGCACGGGGATATGCGGCGCGTTGGCAATCAGATGTCCGGCGCCATCGAAAATGGCACAGGAAAAATCCAAACGCTCCTTGATGTTGACGGAGTGGCTGGTATTTTGCAGTTGCAATCCCATTTCGTCCGCAATCGACGTGAACAGATTGTTGAACAGCTCCAACCGCGCGGGATCGGGCTGCCGCCACCAACTCTGCTGCGCGGCAGCGGCCGATATTTTCCGCGCCGCCGGCATAAGAATGAGGCAGCCCGCCCCATCGACTTCAGCCTGCCAGCCAGGTTGGACGATCGTCGTGCCGGTAGCATCCGCCACTATTGCCGGTCCCTCAATGCTCCCGCCCGGTGCCATCTGTTCTCTTCTGTACACCGCAGTGGCGTGCCAGCCTCCGTCGCAATACACCTGCACACTGGCAGTGCCACCATCTGTAGTGAGGGGTGGGAGACTCGGTATGATAGTGAGCTCATCGGCGACCTGAACAGCCTCGACACAAACGGCTTCGACGATCAGAGCTTTGTCAGGAGAGGCGAAGCCATAACGAAGGTAATGCTGCTCCCTGAACTCTCGCTCGACTTGTGCTTTCTGAGAAAATGCCACAGGCATGGAGAAGTCTGTTCCTTCATAGCGCAACAATAGAGTGCGATGAAGGCGCATTTTGTCGTCCGGCACACCTTGCCGCGCCATTGATGCTTTAGCGTCCTGCTCGAGTTCTTCGGCGCACCGAATCAAGGAGGGAAACTCAAAGTCATTGAGAATCGTTTCCGTTGACCGTTGTTTGAGCACGCGTATTTCAGACAACCCGATTCCTAAAGCGGAAAGCACTCCAGCGAATGGGTGAATGATGATGCGCGGCAAGGACAGTGCTTCGGCAATCTTGCATGCGTGCTGTCCGCCGGCACCGCCGAAGGAGCAAAGAGCATAATCGGAGATATCGTGACCGCGCTCGATAGAGATTTTCTTTATGGCGTTTGCCATTTTGTCGACCGCGACCGCGAGATACTGCTCCGCCAGCTCTTCCGGTGACCAGTTTGTGGAGCTGCGTTGATTCACCTCTTGCGCAAGCAGATTGAATTTCGTTCTTACAGTATCGAGGTCCAACGGTTGGTCGCCCGTGTCGCCGAAGACATGCGGGAAAAGATCAGGTCGGATGCGGCCAAGCAGCAGATTGCAGTCGGTTATCGTCAGAGGCCCGCCGTTTCTATAACAAGCGGGCCCCGGCATGGCGCCGGCAGATTCCGGTCCCACTTGCAATCGCCCGCTTTCGAATCGGACGATGGAACCACCGCCGGCGGCTACCGTATGAATGTCCATCATCGGTGCGCGAATGCGAGTGCCGGCGATTACGCTGTCAAAGCGCCGTTCATACTCACCGTTGAAGTGCGACACATCTGTGGAAGTTCCTCCCATATCGAAGGCGATAATTTTATCGAAGCCGGCGCTCGCCGATGTTTTTGCGGCTCCGACAATGCCGCCTGCCGGTCCGGACAGCAGGCTGTCTTTTCCTCGAAATTGCGCCGCTGCAACCAGTCCGCCGTTTGACTGCATAAATAACAGCCGCACGCCGTTCAAACTGCTCGCTACTTGATTGACGTATTGCTGCAGAATCGGCGAAAGGTATGCGTCTGCCACTACGGTGTCGCCCCGGCTGACGAATTTGATGAGCGGACTGGCTTCGTGACTGGAAGAGACATTTTCAAAGCCGCACTGGCGAGCTATGTCGGCGGCAATCTTTTCATGCTGGCAATAACGATAGCCGTGCATGAAAACGATGGCGCACGAGCGCGCGCCGCTCTCATGAGCGCGCGACAGATCGGCACGAAGCTTCTCTCGATTGAGCGCTTTGAGCACCGCACCATTGGCGGTGACTCTCTCCTGCGCCTCGATCGTCATTTCGTAGAGCGGAACAGGTAAAACGATTTTACGAGCAAATATATCGGGACGGTTTTGATAAGCGATTTTCAGAGCATCGGCAAAGCCTTCCGTGGTGACCAACACGGTTCGCTCCCCCTTGTGCTCCAGCAACGCGTTGGTGGCCACAGTCGTCCCTAACTTAACAGCCGCTATCTTGTCTGACGGCAGGTCTGCTCCCTCCGGCAACGACAGGAGTTTCCTAATTGCGTATACAGCGGCGTCTTTATAGACTCGCGGATTGACCGACAGAAGTTTTGTCACTTCTATACCGCCGTCCGGTCGGCGTGCGACCACATCCGTGAAGGTGCCTCCACGATCGACCCAGAACTGCCATTTTTGTTCGTCCATCTACTGTTCACGCCAGGCGACGAACAATAGTCTACGCCACTATGCACGGCATCGGCAGCCGTGTTAAAAGTGATGCGGTATGCGGGTCGGATCGGCTAGGAAGCCGAGCCGCCTGAGGCAGCAAGGTTATTTGTGTTGCCTGCCATAGCGGAGAAAGCGGCCGACACCGCACACATGAGGGCTCCCTTAGTAAAGCTGAACGTCAACGCCACCATGATGGCGACGAAAGCGATAACAAATGCGTACTCTGTAATACCTTGACCGAGCGGGCGGCGCTTCCCTCTCTTTCTCAGTCGTTCTGCCAGCAAAAATTTTGGTTTCATCGGTATCCCATAGCTCACCTGGGAGCTAGCCGAATAATTTCGGGAACGAACGGAAAAATACTAAAGGCAAGGTATGGTTTAAACATTATATCATTCGTTCGACAGCCACTAAATCAAGCAAAGCGGCTGCAGAACCATCATCAGGACATTCGAGGGTTGTATGACAACGCCTGCAGCGCCGAAAGATCAGATTTCATTCGCCCAATTTGATAACGTCGATATCCGAGTAGGACGGATTGAGCGCGTGGAAGAGTTTCCCAAGGCTCGCAAGCCGGCATACAAGTTGTGGATTAATTTTGGCGAGATCGGTGTCAAGCAATCTTCCGCGCAGATCACAAACTACAACAAAGATGACCTGGTTGGCAGGTTGATCGTGGCAGTAGTGAATTTCGCGCCGCGTCAGGTGGCGGATTTTCGTTCGGAGGTATTAGTACTGGGAGCAGCCGACTCATCGGGCGCTATTATATTGCTCGATATCAATGCAGCCGTGCCGCCAGGTGCGGCTATCTGCTAGTCGGCAGCCGTTTGCAGACCCGTCAAGCATCACCCGAAAGTGCTACTAAATATGGTGCCGATAGACACTCTATCGAGTGATTATCGGTGACTAAGAGAAAAGCGAGAGTTGTTTTACCAGGTCTGTGTCTGCATCGATGACCGATCGCTGCGCTTGTACATCCCGCTGACCGGCACGGCGACTTTTTGCGGTTGCGCGCAGCGCTGGTCCGTACAGTCGTTCGCGCTCGCATGCAAACATTCTTTTAATTTCGCGCACCATGCGTTCGTGGTTTTCCGCTTCGAAGTGACTGGCATATTTTTCCAGCAGCTCGGGCCTCGTGTTCACCTCAGTCCAGCGCATGTTGTCGACCCACACACGATTTACATACGGCGCCACCAGTTTGACGAACTCTTGCGGGTGGCACGGCAAAAGCGGCGACATAGACAGGTAGACATCGATGCCGGCATTATGCAGCGCCTGAATGAGCTGCACGCGGCGATGAACGCTGGGCGCTTTGGGCTCGAACTGACGCCGCACAGCTTCGTCATCAGTCGCCAGACTGACACCGACACTGAGTGAGTTGCCGAATTTCTTTAGCAACTGAAGATCCTGCAAAATCAGATGTGAACGCGTGTGCATCGTGAGATGCGCAGGTTTATAGAGAAGGAGCTGCTCGAGACAGCGGCGAGTGAGCCTGTATTGCAGTTCGATGTACTGATACGGATCGGTAGCCGAGCTGAAGAATATGCGCGAGCCGAAGATCTTGGTGCGATCGCGTCGAATCAAGTCCGGTGCATTGGCTTTCACTTCAATCCACTTTCCCCACTGCCAGTATTCGTGCCGGGCATTGGGAAACTTCGGCACATAACAGTACGAACAGCTAAATGCACATCCGGCGTATGGATTGAGCGAATAGTCGTACCAGCCGGAAAGCGCCCCCACCTTCTGCGGCGTCAGGATTGAGGAAGCAGTAACTTCGCGAACATCAGGCATACAAAGATATGGTAACACGAGTTATTGTTTTTGCATATATACACCAAGCGTATTTGTGCACCTCTACGCCGCCCCGATCTGTTATTTTTACAGCGGCTGGAGAGCCAGATTGCACCAACAACGGGATTCTTCGCAGTGAACCAAGAGCATACAAACGAACAGGCAGAGTGGAAGGCGCTGGTAGAGGCAGGCAACGCAGCATACGCCGAGCGCAAGTATACGGAGGCGGAGCTAAAATTCGCAGCCGCTCTGCGACTGGCAGAAAAATGGGCAGGTGCCGATGGCGGCATCGAGGCCACAACTGCAGAACGCCGCGACTTAGACGAGCAGCTCGCCAAAAGCCTGAACAACATGGCTGCTCTGTATCACACTCAAGGCAAGTACAAGATGGCCGAAGATTTGTACGACCGCTGCCTGGACCTGAAAATCCGACTGCACGGAGAAGATCACATCGAAGTAGCTCTCAACCTGCACAACCTGGCCGCCCTGCACAGCGCCAAAGCTCGCTGGGCCCTGGCGGAGCCGCTCTATCTTCGCTCGCTCGAAATTAAAGAGCAGGTGTTCGGCAAAGACAGTCCTGAGCTGGTCTCCATTCTCAACAATTACGCGCTCATGTTGCGGCGCACCAAACGAGATGACGAAGCCGATCAGTTGGAAGCACGGGCCAAACTGCTGTCAGAGACAGCCACTTCAGCAGCGAAGTAACTTTAATCATTCGCAAGAGCGCGCTCCCGAACAAGTGCTGCCTCTGGGAGCGGGGCGCTGCAAGCGGCCACTACGGTGATTGCAACATTCCGCCGAGCACAGCGCGCTCGGATGTTCGATCTTGGCACGCACAATCACGTCCCCTTGCTTGGCAATCTGCCTAGAACAAGTGACCAAAAAATGCCCCCTAACAACCCGACCAAAAATGTCTCAAAGTGCTGATGTCGCGGGCATTTTCGGAAGTCACCAAAATGGTACCTGTTGTCACCTGCCAGGTGACTCATTTTGGACTGATCAGGTGGGCATCGTACCGTAGGTGTCGCACTGCACGTGTCGTAGGGAGAAGCCGAGTTTGTTCTCGACCGACGCAACCGTGTCCGTCGTCCTAGCCAACAAGCTGAACCGGAACGCCGAAGTAGATGACGGTGCCGCGACCTTGCTCCGATACTGCCCAGATTTTTCCACCCAGTCGCTCGACGCTGTTGCGTGCCAGATACATGGCCAGTCGCGCGCTGTACGTCGCTTCGTGATGACGTCCTTCGATGAAGCCGGCAAACATATCGGTGATTTCCACCTCGGGCAAAGCCGGACCAGAACTCTGTACGCCGATGCGCAGCTCCGACCCTTTCATCATCGATTCCACCCGCACACGCCCACCTGGCGCTGTGATAGTGATCATCTGCATGAGCACATCGGACAAAATCTTGCGAACGACGTCCTTATCCATTCCGACGGACGGCAACCCAGAGCTGCTCTTATAATCCAACGAAAGCTGATTAGAACGCGCCATCGGAGCCACTTCTTCCAAACAATCAGCAACCAGTCGCGGAATGACGACCTGATCCTTCGGCATCGCAGGTGGTGGCACGAAGCCACCATACATGAGCAGCAGACTATCGACCAGACTGAGCAGCTGCTCGTAATGCTTGTGCAACTCAGCCAGGTGTTGCCCCACCGATGGATGCATCGTCTGAGCGGCGTTCGTCAAGATCGCATTCCATCCTTGTTCAGCAAGGGCGAGCGGCTCACGAATCGATGCGGAGAGAACACTCACCATCTCTTGTCTCAGTTGAGCAATTTCGCTGCGCAGCGATTTGTCTCGCAACACCATGATGTATCCGGCGATGCCCTGGTCTTCGCTCATCACTGGTTGTAAGTGCGCCAGCACCTCAACTGAAGACTGTTGATAGCGGTGATAGATAACACCTTCAGGATAGAACTGATTGATCAGTTCATGCGGGTCGCCCCCATGTCTCGCGAACGCCTGTCCTTCATGCAAACTGTTGGGCTGCTCCCCGGGTCGCTTGACCAGATCAAAACAGAGTCTGCCAGCGATCTCGCCTTCGCTGCCGCCGATCCAGTGCAAGAATACGGGGTTGGCGCTGAGCACGTTGCCAAATTGATCGAGCAGCAAAAATCCTTCAGTCGAACATTGCAATACCGAATCGAGCTTGTGCTGCAGCAAAACTACTTGCTTGTTGGCAGCGCTCAACTGTTTTGTCGCTTCGGTAAGCTGTTTTGCCTGCTGAGAAAACTGCATGTTTAATGCATCCAGTTGTATGCCGACGTCATCGGTCTCTTTGTTTTGCTCCTTGGTTTCGGCCTGTTGTTTGCCTAACTGTTGCTTCAAACTTTGCACGGTCGAGCGCATGGCCGAGACAGCAGTATCGATCTGTTCGCCCAACTCGAGCCAATCTCCCGATAAATTTTCCAAAGGAGGCAGTGATGTCTTCTGATTGGCGATGGCCTCGGTGCGATCGATGAGAAAACGCAACGGCTCGTTGACGTCGCGGCTGATGCCGGAGGCGAAGTACATGGCAAACAGCAGTCCGACAGCACCGCACGCGGAGGCGAGGAGGGCGACCTGAGTGAGCTGAGCGCCGATATCAGGAACCGGAGTGGTAACGAGAATCTCTCCTATGAGTCTGTTCTCCAATCCCGGCAAGAAGAGCTGCTTCCACCAGCGTCCGCCAGCCTCAAAGCCCTGCTGCTCCTTGCGCGGCCAGGGCACCCATGAAGGAATGGGCAGATCGCCTGGAATCGCGTCCGCACCTCGCTCTTTCAGATCTTTGATAAAGCCGCCGCCATTGGCGATCAGGTTCGGAGTGAGCGAAACCAGGTCTTTTCCTGACATTATGCAGATATCGACATCGGAGAGGTGGTCCTGGGAAACAGCCATTTTCTCCATCAGCCCGGTCAAAAACTCGAGATTTAGCGGCGTACAAACCGCAAGCGCACCGACGACGCCTTTGGAAACTATCGGCACGATGCCACTGGCGCTGAGAGAGCCATTCGGCGTCAACGCTACGGCACCTTTATAGACCATGCCGCGCGACAAGACCGCCTCCACTGCAGAACAGTCACGTACGGAATAACGAGAGCCGGCCGGCGATTCGGTGCTGTATAGCACGGAGCCGCTGTTGTCGATGAAGGCGACGAATCCGTTGAAGTTGGTCTTGCTGATAAAAGCTTTGATGGAGCTGTTGAGAGCGCTCTTGTCCTGGGAGTTGCATGCGTTCCAGATACTTTTGTCATGCAACATCGCTTCGCCAAGCTGCGCATTAGCACTGGAGATGCGCTCCAGATCGCCACCGCTGCTTTGGTCGCTAATCTGATGAACAGCCTTGCGCAGCTTGTCTGCCGCGATCTGACGAGTCGAAGTGTAATCGATGTACAGGGTATAACCCGCGCACCCCAAAGTCATGATCAGGATGACGAAGACAAATGCAAATAGTAATTTCGCGCCGATTTGCAATTCGAGACCGCTCAGACAAAGAAACGGGGGTAGAAGGAAATACCCATAAGAAGTTTATCCCTTTCATAAACCTCTTTATATCGAAGTCACAGCAAGAATATTAATGACTGAACGGGATTCAAGCTATGGGGTTTTCAAGGGAATCGACAGGGGCGCCTATTGGTTGTCGCATAGATGCAAAAAGCGCCGAGCGAGCCGCTCAGCGCCGACAAACCAAGCTTTTCGCCGGTCATTTCTCTTCTTTTTCTTTCTCTTGGGCTTTGCGGTAGTCAACTTGGACTTGAATAGCTCGAATGAGCTGGTTGGGTCCGCAATAACCGAGCTCCAGAAGAATCTGACCTAACGGCTTCTGCTCTTTTCCGGCGGCCGTGTCGGTCCGCTGAATATGCAGAGCCTCGTCGAGCTGATAGATGGTGATGTAGCCGAGCTCGACCAGGATTTGACCGAGAAGGGTCTTGTTTTTCCCTTCCGGCGGAGCCGACTCCGGCTGATTCTGGTTTTTACCCGACTTTGTCTTCATTTCTGGACCCTATCAACTACTTTATCATTCACTTGATTTGCTGGCTTAGAAAGCAGACCGCTGGACACACCCGAAGGATTCAACTTATGGCTGCTGAGTTTCCCCCCTGACCAGGTTCGCTGGCCTTCGCCGCGCCCAACGATCTGTAGTTTGCAATTATAGACCATTGCCGCTGAATGAGGGGCCCAGAACCGACCTCGATAACGAGGTTGTGAAGCACACGGCTGTAAAAAGAACGTTATGGCACGCGGCAATGTTTCTTCGGATTAAGCTCTCTGTACTTTGCCGAGTTCGTCGCTCACATGCGAAAGTGGACTTGCCGCACCATATACGGTGGCGAGTCAAAGCGGCACCGCTTGCTGCACAGCCGTTTGCACCTTTGTCCTTGCCGCTCCAACCGGCAATTTTTTCCAGCAAATTTCGCTATCCGTGACAGTCGCAGGTGGGATGGTGCACCATCCACCTACTGACCGGCTCTGACTAAAATCATTCTCTGCCTAGTAATCTCAGTTTTCCGCCTGGAGCGCAGAAACACATCTATTTAGAAAGGTACGCCATAACTACCCGTCACTTGGTCGAATCGAGTGATTACGAATATCTTCATCTGGTCGCCAGGGACGAACTATACGACAACAGCACGCACCGGCGGGAGGCTCCGCCCGGCATCAACTTTGCTGAGGATTTGTTTGAGCGGAACTCTGTTGGCTCTGTCAAATTACCAATGATTTGTCTCACTTCCGTGACGGCAGTGTAGCGATTGCGTCACAATCCAAAAAAAAATCCGAAGCGTTCGTTTTAGCAGCGTCTTCCAGCTGCCAGGCGACTGCCCCATAATACGGCCGATCCATATATGGTTTAAGCTGTTATGCCAATAGGAAGGCGCCCGCTTTTTCAAGCGCCACCCTGTCGCCACCGGATGCGGTGGCATCATCCGGCACACATCGAGGAGAGAGTTCGGCATGACTACCGTAAAAGAGAAGATCGCGATCCCGCCGCTCAAAATTACCCAGATTATTCACAGCACATGGGCTATCCAAGTGCTGCGCACCGGGTTGGAAGTAGATGTTTTCACGCCGCTCGAACAAGGAGCTCAAACCGCAGAGGCAGTCGCCGAAAAAGCGAATACGAACGTGCACGCCACTGAGATACTGCTCGACGCATTGACTTCAATCGCGCTGCTCAGCAAATCTGCCGGGAAATACGCCTTATCTGAGGACGCTCGCATCTATTTATTGCCGTCGAGCGACCTCTACATCGGACAGTACGTACAGAGAGCTCAGCAGATGGAAGCTTGCTGGACCGGTCTCGCACATACGCTGCGCACCGGCAAACCATCAGAGGAAGTCAATCAAGACAAAGTAGCGGAAGAGTTTTTCCCTGCTCTCACCGAAGCCATCTTCCCCATGGGTTTCTCCTTTGCTCAACGCCTTTCGGAAGAGCTGAAAGCAGCTCAACTCGGGGCCGACGCACGAGTCCTCGATGTGGCAGCCGGAGCCGCGACATGGAGCATTCCGTTTGCGCTCGACAATAAAACCTTGAAAGTCGACGTGATCGATTTCCCACCCATCATCGAAGTGACCAAAAAATTCGCCAGAAAGTACGGCGCCTCGGACCGCTTCTCTTATATGGCAGGCAACTGGCGCAATGTATCCTGGCAGAGAGACGCTTACGATGTGGTGTTGCTCGGGCACATACTGCATTCGGAAGGCAAAAAGTTGAGCGAACAACTGCTTCAACGTTGTTATGAAACCCTCAAGCCGGGCGGGAAATTGGCGATTGCGGAGTTTATCGCCAATGACGAACGGTCAGGACCGCCGATGGCGATGCTGTTCGGAGTGAACATGTTGCTGCACACGAGCGAAGGCTGTGTCTTCACCGAAGCCGAGCTTACGGACATGCTGAAGAAAGCCGGCTTTGAAGGCGCGTATCGCATGAAGGTCGAAGGCGCTCCCGAATCACCGGTAATGATCGCGAAAAAACCAGGCTAAGCGAAGGCGAGAAAAATATAGATCGCGGGCGCAGAGGTTAAGAACTCTCACCCGCGATTTCGTTTTTAGCGCACCGGCTGTATGGGTTGTTGATGTTGATCTAACCGAGCTTTCAGGTCGCTGATGCTGATGGGCGCAGCCGACGTCATCACAATCAAGTCGGGCGACGTGTCATCTATGTTCGCGGCACGCAGCTTCGCTTCTATCTCGGAGAGAGTTCCGGCTTGAGAACCAAATTCAATCAGACGCAAATTGTGAAAAGCTTTGAGAAATTCGACATTGCCGGATTTCGAGATGGATGTATTATGGACGTTCAGTGCAACCATAGGTAACTGCGCCAGGCTTTCTACGCCGGCAGCAGTGATGTTGGCACACCCAGCTAGTGACAAGCAGCGCAGCGATTTAGATCTAGCCAGCGCTTTCAGTCCCTCATCGGTAATATCGTCCTCGCGCAAATCCAACGTATCTACGGGTAACGCAGCTAACTCTTTAGCGCCGACATCACCGATTTTGTCAAAACTTACATCCAGATCGCGGAGAGTCGTGAGCGGACTGAGCAGATGCAAATCACGATCACGGATTTGCGCACCCCTGATGTGCAGCGTATCTAAGTGCGGCAGTGTATTGATGCCCGCCAAGAAATCACCAGTCACTTTTGTATCGTCGACGCACAGCGATTGCAGCGTCTTGATCTTCGCTACCTGATCCACCTCGTTATCACTGATGTTAGTGTTCGACAAAACGAGTAATTTGAGAGGAAGATTGGCAAGATATTTGAGCGACTTGCTGCTGATGCTCGTGCCGTAGAGATTGACCAAGCGCAGATTGTGCTGTTCTGCTATAGCCGGCATGTCAGCATCGGAGAGAGCGTTAAACTCATCAGCTCGCAGCACTGTCTTGTTTTTGTCGGCGAAAATGCGCTTCGCCAATGCGGACTTGTTCGCTTTGCCGAAGAAATAACTACCCGCAGAATTGATGTCGGACGAATCAGGAACAGTAGCATCAGAACCACGAGGGACAGGGGCAGGCGCAGGCACAGATGGAGCGCCAGTATTGACACTGGAATGCGTCACTAACAGAGTGGCACCGGCTCCCACCGCAAGTGAAAGCAGAACAATGGCCATTGTTTTTGCATGCTTGACGCGAATTCTGATACGCGAACGCGCCTTCGGTCGGCGGCCGGCACGCACTGCGATTAAATCGCGACATAACTCGCGCGCCGATTGATATCGATCTTCAGGTCGCTTCTCCAAGCATTTGAGTACAACTTCTTCCAGACCGGCGGGCGCACGCAAAGTCGAATTTGCTTCGCGAAAACTTTTTGCTTGTTCGTGTAGGTGCTGCAAAATCACCTTGACCGGATTGCGTTGAGCAAACGGCGGACGCCCGCACAACACCTCGTAAAGCACACAGCCGGTGGAGTAGACATCAGAACGCGCATCCATCGGATCTCCCTGGCATTGCTCGGGACTCATGTAATACGGTGTACCGATAATTTCACTCTCCTCAGTCAGCTCCGTCCGCTTAACTGTTTTGAGCATCTTAGCGATGCCGAAATCGACAACTTTGACGAGCTTGTCGGCGCCGAGCGAGATGATGATGTTGCTCGGTTTGACATCTCGATGAATGATCCCTTTACCGTGCGCATACGCGAGAGCATCGGTCACCTGAATGAAAACATCGAGCGCCTCTGCAGGACTGAGTGGTCCATGACGCGCGATCACCGTGGCGAGATCGATCCCGTGGATATAATCCATGACGATATACGGCGAGCCCTGCAACGGCACGTCCGAGTCACGCAAACAAACATGGTTGGGATGCACCAGACCGCGCACTGCTATCGCCTCTTGATTGAAGCGCTGAATCATTTTCGGATCAGTGAGCAACTGCTTGTGGATCAGCTTGAGCGCAACTTCTTCGCCGGTGGATTTCTCCCTCGCCAGATAGACCGCGCCCATTCCTCCCTCGCCAAGCTTTCGCACGACGACAAAGTTTTGCGCCAGCTTCTCGTTCAGATCCGACATTCCCAGTCCGGTATCACTGTTGATACCATTCAACAGGATTGCATCGTCGTGCAGTTTCATCGACAGTGTGCCGGCGACGGCAAGCGTAGGCGCCGTAATCACTTTGGCGACGGCTGCACCAGCAGAGAAAGGCACAGCGCACGTGCATGTGCTGCCCGAGAACAGCCAGGACGTAAGCGAGCCCTGACGCGCGCCGCGCAACGGCTTGTTGCAGCTGGCGCACATCGCATCTTCAGACGCAGGCGTTAGGTCGTTTTGCATTTCCGTCGACTAAGTTTGGCAGCACCAAAAACAGTGCCGTGGCAGAATTATGCCACTTGAGCGGTGGGATAAAACCGCAACGGTTGGTTGTATAACGTTCTGCCTCACTTAAAATCTCCGTCGGACTGCCGCATTGCGATATGTGAGCGTGCGTGGACGCGCAGCCAGAGGATTCTTGTTGAGCGAATCGTGCAACAGTCAGTCTTGCCCGGCTGCGAAATCAGGGCCGGAATCTGTCATGTTCCATCGCAACAGTTCGCGGCGCCATTCGAGATCAGCTTGTGCTTCTTTGATCAAACCGGCAAGTCCCTGGAAATCGGCAAACGACAAGTCGATCGCCAGACCGAGATCGAAAGTCAGTTTTACCCTTTCGCAATTGGGAGTGCACGACATGCACACCATATGCTCAGGTCCGCACACTTCGAAGGCCTGGTTTTCGTCGCACTGCAACGGGTCTTTTTGCCAATTGAGATATTCGACGAACTGCTCGTCTTCGAGGCTCTGTTGCACTAATAACACGAGCGCTTGATACTTGGTGTTGTCGAGATAGATGGTCACTTCCTGACGGCGGAAGTCGAGCGCGAACTCACCGTTTTCTTTGTCCAGGTACAGATCCGCAAAAGCATTGGCAAAGCTTATTTGATATGCGGTGCTTGTTTTCATGAAGCGAATTCCCCTACATCCGCGGCGGCTCTAACCGAGCCATTTAGCGACGTCTCTGGCGTGATACGTGATAATCAAATCGGCGCCTGCACGGGTGATTCCCGTCAGGCATTCGAGAACGGCTCTGCGTTCGTCAATCCACCCGTTTGCGGCCGCGGCTTTAATCATGGAGTACTCTCCTGACACATTATAGGCCGCGATCGGTAAATTGGTCATGTCCCGAGCCTTACTGATCAGGTCAAGGTATGGCAGAGCCGGTTTGACCATAATCATATCGGCGCCTTCCTGGATGTCCAACTTGATTTCACGCAAAGCCTCGCGGGCGTTGGGAGGATCCATCTGATAACTGAAGCGATCGCCGAATTGCGGCGCCGATTCAGCCGCTTCACGGAATGGACCGTAGAGCGCCGAGGCGAACTTGGCGCTGTACGCCATGATCGGTGTATTTTCAAAACCTTCCTGGTCGAGCGCGGCACGAATAGCTGCAATTCTGCCGTCCATCATGTCTGATGGCGCAATGATATCGGCTCCGGCAGCAGCTTGAGCCACAGCCGAGCGCGCGAGAATGTGCAAACTGGGGTCGTTGAGAATTTGCCCTTCGGCGACGATGCCGCAGTGCCCATGGTCCATATACTCACAAAGACACGTATCAGCGATAACAACCAGCTCTGGAAAACGTTGCTTGATCTCGCGTATGGCTTTCTGCACGATACCGTCGTCGCGCCAGGCGCCTGATGCCTGCGAGTCTTTCTTCTGAGGAATGCCGAAGAGCAAAACGGAGGTGATCCCCGCTTCTACACAAGCTTCTGCCTCTTTCAGCATGACGTCGATGCTCTGTTGATTGATGCCGGGCATCGAGCTGATGGGCTTCTTCACACCCGAGCCTTCAACCACGAACAGTGGATAGATCAGCTTCTCCAGCCTGATATGCGTCTCTCGCACCATGGCGCGCAAGGCGGGCGTCGAGCGCAGCCTGCGCATACGCATCGCGGGGTAAGGCAAATTCAGGTTTTCGCGCTCTGCGCTGTCTACTGTGGAGACATTCGTCCGTTGTGTGCTCATAATGCCGAAGTTATTCATCCGTTCTGATTTACGTGGATTGCCGCCCGCTTAAGATGGCTCCAACGGGCAAGCCCTCTCCGGGATATGGCAAGTACAGTGCATAAATATATCCGCTAAAGCCTCAGGTAAAGCCGTCCGGCAGGTCTTTTCTGGTAGAGAATTAATACTTATATGCAATCCGAGGCGCTGTTGTGCCGGATTTCACGTTTCCAGGTGTTGATTCGAGAGCGCTTCACACAGACCGTCAATCGTATGCACTGCTGCCTCCACGTCTACCTTGCCGATAAATTCACGGCAGGCTCGGCTCGTCTCGGGTCCGATCGAGGCAACGATGACATCACGCACAAAATCGGCGAGCATTTCCGCCTGCCGGTCTTCGTATTCGATGGCTTGCTCGACCGATCGACCCGCCAGTCCGGCTACAGCCAGATCGGCAAAACTTTTGGCCGACTGACCGGAAGTGAGTACAACGTGTGTCAACTTTTTCTCTTTAAGCAGTGTGGCCAATTCGCGAGCGGCAGCGTTTTGCTCCTTCGGTGGCGTGTTTCTATAACACTCCACTGCCTCGACGACTGCGCCCTGCTCAGTCAGTGCCTCCGCTATCAGCATGCGCCCGAGATTACCTCTGGGCCACAGTATCTTCTTCTCCCTGATGCGCACACGCTGGGGAAACTCGATGACGAACTGCTCCGCAATCGATTGGGAAGGTACAAACGCCGCAATAATCTCGTTTTGCGCCAGAGCCCTGGCAGTGGATGGTCCTATCGCCGCTACCGGCGTATGTTTTAACTGAGCGAGCACGCCCAACTGGCGAGAGCGCTCGACAAAAAAACGAGCCGCATTGGACGAGGCAAAAACAATCCAATTGTATCTGTCGAGCGATCTGAGCGCTTCGTCGACGGGCTGCCAATCAGCAGGTCCCTCAATCGATATGACAGGAACCGCATAGACTAACGCACCTAACGCCTCCAGTTGGGCGCAAAAGTGGGGCGCTTGTTCTTGCGATCTCGTCACGAGCACACGCGCGCCGTCGAGCGGTTTGGCATCCGCGCTCATGGAGCGGATATAGCGTTGGGCGTCGATTGACGCAGGGCGATAAGGATCTCTTCCGCTCCCTGCTCGCGCAAGTTCGCTGCTACCTTTTTGCCCAGTGCCAAAGGATTGCCGACATCGCCCTCTTCTTCGGCGCGCAAAACCTCGACACCATCTAGAGAGGCTACACAGGCGGCTAAGCGCAGTCGACCCTCAGCCGGGGTGCTGGCGAAAGCGCCGATCGGAACAGAACAGCCGCCTCCGAGCTCGTCGAGCAAAGCCCGCTCAGCATCTACCTGGGCGCGCACAACGACATCTTCTATCTGGCGCAACATTTTCAATGTTTCCCCATCATTCGAGCGGCACTCGACCGCCAGCGCTCCTTGACCGGCAGCAGGAGTGCTCAGGGCAATGGCCAGAAATTCGCTAATGCGCTCTTTGAGCTCCAGGCGAAGCAGCCCTGCGGCGGCGAGCACCATCGCGTCGCACTGCCCTTCATCGAGTTTGCGCAGGCGAGTCTGGATGTTGCCGCGCATATCGACAAACTCCAGATCCGGGCGCACCGCCTTCAGCTGCGCCACCCGGCGACGACTGGAGGTTGCTACTTTGGCGTGCGGGGGAAGTTGTGCCAGCTTCGCTCCATTTTTGCTCACCAACACGTCGCGAGCATCAGCGCGTTCGAGAACAGCCGCGAGAGCCAACTGATCGGGCAAGTCGGTGGGAAGATCTTTGAGGCTGTGCACGACGAAGTCGACCTCGTCATCCAATAGCGCGCGCTCCAGCTCTTTGACAAAGACGCCACGCGTGCCCAGATCGGCGATCGGTTTGCTCTGCACCTTGTCACCGTAACTGGTGATAGGAACGATCTCGATTTTGCTTTCGGGAAATTTCCGTTTGAAGCTGTCGACCACCATGTCGGTCTGCAGACGAGCCAATATGCTCTCTCTGGTTCCTACGCGAAATGTCTGCGCAGCCACGTTTGATCCTTTACGCGTCAGTGACCATTCTTGCGAGAGATCTGCGTGCGACGGCTGTCTGCCGTCGGCGCGCCGAGCGGATCGAGGCTGAACAGAGTTCTCAGCGCTTCCGCCTGTTGACGCAGTATCTCGTAATCTTTGGTTGCCTTCAGTTGAACTGTGGGGTGATGCAAAATCTGGTTGACGATGGCGCGACTGATCTCTTCGACCTGCTGCGGCGAGCCGCCATCAGCTGAAGCCGGGCAGCCGCCCCGAGATTTTTCCATCTGCTCCTGGCGAATCGCTTCGATTTTCTCGCGCAAACCGGCGATCGTCGGCACCACGAGTTGTGCGCGTTGCCAGCTGTGAAATTCATCGAGCGTCTGGAAGACAATCTGTTCTGCTTCCGACACCAACGCCTGGCGCTCAGCCAGATTGGCTGTGACGAGGTCTGCCAGATCGTCTGCGTGAAACAGTTTTACCCCTTCCATCTCGGCAATTGCAGGTTCTACATTTCGCGGCACCGAGATATCGATGATGCAAGTCTGCTTTTTGCCAGCCGGGACGTGGCGTTTAAACTCATCGCGTACGATCAGGTGCTCGGGAGCGCTGGCCGAAACGATCACCAGATCGGCTGCGGCAGCAAGTGAGTGCCTGTCTTCGAATTCGAAATTACATTCCAGGCGCTCTTGGTTGGGCAGCGAGTTTTTCAGGAAATTTTGAATGCGCTCTTTGCTGCGATTAAGTAAGAAGATCTTGCCGTCGCCTGCTTCCGACAGAAGCAGCTTGACGCAGATCTGCGCCATTTTTCCGGCGCCGACGACAACGACGTTGCGCTTGCTCAAATCGCCGACAACGTTGCGCGCAAGTTCTAATGCCGCTGAGCTGACGGAGACAGCGCGGCGTCCCATGGTGGTTTCGGTGCGCACGCGTTTGCCGCAATTGAGTGCCAGTTTGAAAAGGTGGTCCAGTATCGGTCCGGCGGTTTTTGCCTCGAGGGCAGCCTGGTGAGCGCCCTTCATCTGCGACATGATCTGCCCTTCGCCGAGAATCATGCTGTCCAGACCGGAGGCGACGCGAAACATATGCAATGCGACGTCTTCGCGAAGGAGGCGGAAGCTCGGGCGCAGAACATCGTGATCGCTGATCGACTGGGCGGAAGCGAAGAACGCGTCGATTTCGCGCCAACCTGCTTGTACGTTCGAGACCACAGCGTAGACTTCGGTGCGATTGCAGGTAGACAGAACCACTGCCTCTTTTACGTGAGGAAGTCTGGTCAATGCTCCCAGGGCATGACTCAAGCAGGATTGCGGAATGGTAAAGCGCTCGCGTATCGCCAGAGGTACCGAGTGATAGTTAAGTCCGCAAACAACGAGATGTGACATGCTGCCAGGTTTCCCTAATTCGATGCATCTGATCCGTAAGCGAGCGGTGCGTCAAGATCGACGATGGCGCTTAGCTAGCGAAGATACTCAGATTATAGCTAGCGACCGAAGAAGGCGAATCGTCCAGAGGGCGAGAGTAAAAGAATCTATCATTCGATCACAAAGTGCGAATCCGCCCGCTCAAACGAGCAAACATGCCGCAGTCGCCTCGCTTGAGAACCGGGAGCAACATCAATACTCTTTCATCTTATTAAGAGATTATCTAAGCGAGAGCTGAGCTATTGGAGCTGACGCCCCGCGATAGCCTCAGTATGCCAGGCATTCAGTTGCTTTTGCGCCTCAGGATGCAGCCTCTGGGCAAGCCAATACAGTCCATCGATGATTCGCAGGGTCGGACGAGCCAAAAAATCCTGCTTGGGCGGCGGCAGATAAAAGACCTTCCCACTCTTTACCGCCCGCAATGACGACCATGGATTGCTTGAGAGAAACTTCTGCTTCTGCGCTTCGTACGGAAGAAAGATGATATCCGGGTCGCTCAAGACCAGTTTTTCCGTGGAGAATTGCGGGTAAGCGGCCGGCAGTGAGCCGGCGATATTGGTGCCACTACATGCGGTGAGGCAGTCGTTGAGAAAACTTGATTTGCCCGCCGTCAATAACGGTTGTGGCCAGACGCAGTAGAAGACATTCGGGCTCTTCGATGATTTGGCCAGGATATGGCGCAGTTTTACCAGTGAATCGTCGAACGACTGCGCCTCTGCGTTTGCTTGTTTTTGCTCTCCGGTCAAGTCGCCCAATGCCCGAAGATTACGGCTGATGTCGGGAAGTTTATTGTTTTGATAAAGGATGACTCTGAATCCATTGTGCGAAAGCATGCTGGAAAGCTGTTCTTGTCCGCTGACCACCAGGACGGCATCGGGTTTGATGCGAGTAAGCCGTTCTAAATTCGCCGAGATGAACGTGCCGACTTTCTCGAGCTTTTCCGCCGCTGGCGGAAAGTCACAAAAAGTGGAGTCGCCGACGAGCTTGTCTGCCGCTCCAATTGAATAAATCAACTCCGTGTTCGACGGAGCCAGTGAAACGATTTTAGACGCAGGTTTCGTTTCGGTATTTACATGCGTGTCTGCAAGCGCGCCAGACGTCGTGAAAAAACAGAGCAGTGAAACCAACAAGCACGCGGCAGCGGGCGCCTGCAACGCGCCCCTGCGACGCATGTTGCCAACTCGCTCTCTGACAGATTGTTGGACACAGTCGAGCAAACTCGCAAGCACCGTAGGGGCGCCTTGCAGGCGCCCGCCGGCACTAAACGGTTCTGCTATTAACGCGCGAGAGTGCTCGTTCACGCCAGTTCCTTTCACATGCAAAACCGTCTGATTAAAGCACACTACGCCAACGCCTTCAACGCTTCGGCTTGGCGGAGATCTGTCCCGGCGGTGGTAATCACGTGCGTGCGCGGCCACAACTCCCAATCGTAAAGGGTTGTGCGCACCAGGCGTTCGATCTGTTTCTGGTAATCCGGCTCGGTCCAGCGAAAGCCGTCTTCCCCAGGCGGAAACATCGATGGAATAAAAATGATATCGGTGTATCTCAGCGCTTGCGTGCGCGCTTTTTCATAGTACGCCTCGGTGTCATATGTCATGGCGGAGCACATGTTCCAACGCTGCCAGAGAACCCAACAATCGATGGTCGAGCGGTCGGAGATAAATGCACCCAAGCGCTCTTCTTCTGCGATTTGCGCATCGAGAACTTTGCGCTTGAATCCCTCTTGATCGGGAATGTCACCCACGCGCTCGTAGCCCATTTCCAAGCAAAGCTCTCGCCCCAATTCAGGTATAAGGGGCAATGAAAGAAGCGGAGCCAGCAACTCCACGAGGGTAGTTTTGCCGACTCCGCTAGAACCAGTAACTATTATTCGTTTAGCTGAGAGGTTGTTTGGCATTCGCAGGTGCTGATTCTACCAGGCTGCGTGCATTGCCGCCATCAACCAACTGCTTGCGATCTCTCTTGAGCGCTTCCGCCAGATCGATACCGGTCATTCCTTTGATCATCGCCATGCTTTGAGCAGCTACGTTCAAAACATCGTTGGTGATCTTGCTTGCTCCGGATCCATCTCCGCCTGTCGACAACACTGTCATGCTGCTGACTTTGGTGAGCGGTTGGGCGGCGGCTGACACGATGCTCGGCAATTTGTCGATAATCATGCTCGCCATAGCGGCATCGTTGTACATCTTGAAGGCATCCGCTTTTTTGGCCATCGCCTCGGCTTCTGCTTGTCCTTTGGCTGCCGTTACTTGCGCTTCGGCAAGACCCTGAGCGCGGGCGGCTTCTGCGTTTGCCAAACCGGTTGCTTTGATAGCTTCCGCTTCCGCCATCGCTCTTAAACGCGTTGCATCAGCTTGACCTTGTGCTTGCAATTTACAGGCTTGAGCATCACCTTCTGCAAGCAAGCGGCGTTTTTCTTGTTCGGCTTGCGCCATCAATCTGATTCTGGACTGCTCAGCTTCAGCCGGTTTGGTCACTTCAGCTTCCAGGGCTACCTGGCGCTTCTGCACTTCGACCTGTTGAATTTCGACTTCCTTCTGCGCTTCAACAATTTTGATTTTCTGAGTTTCTTCAGTCAACTTCTGTTGTGTCTGCGCTTTGACGATGTCGTATGCCATGTCACTGACGGCTTTTTTGTTGGCTACTTCGACTTGATACTGAGCTTGATTGACCTGGAAGTTTTTCGAAGCTTCAGCAACACGAGTGTCAGCAAGCAACTTAGCTTTGGCGCCTTCTTCAGCGGCTTGCGCCTGGGCAATCTGCGAATCTCTCTGGGCTTGCGCCTGAGCAATCGAGGTTTCTTTTTGAGCGTGCGCCACACCGATATCGGCATTTCGCTTCGCTTCAGCTGTCTGCTGGCGACCCAACGCTTCGAGATAGCCGACGTTGTCTTTTATCTCTTTGATCGTGAATGAAACTACTGTCAGACCCATCTTCGCCAGGTCCGCGATAGACACTTCCTGCACTTTCTGGGCGAAAGAATCAAAGCTCTGAATCAACTCTTCCACAGTCATGGTGCCAAGGATGGCGCGCAAGTGACCAACGAGAGTTTCATGCGCGATGTTGGATACTTCTTCGTCTGTTTTGCCGAGAAACTGTTCTGCAGCCGTCGCGATCGAAACGCCATCACCTCTGACTTTGACCTGAGCAACACCTTCAACGGATAACGGGACACCATTTTTCGTAATCATCGGTGCGTTCGCACGCACTTCAATTGTCATAACTTCGAGACTCAGTATGTTTTTCTGCTGAATCATCGGCAGCATGATGGCGCCACCACCAACAACGATCCTGAATTGCCGGTCATGATCGCCGGCTCCGAATCCAGAAATAATCATGGCCTGGTTGGGTGGGCACTTCTGGTAGAAGTTCATACCAATCCAGATAACAACGACAAAAGCCACAAACACCGCGGCTCCTAAGACGATCATCTCCGGCGTCATGATAAATTGCTCCTCTTGGGTGTGCGAATGACTCGCTGCCCCATACATTCCCCAAAAACGCAGCTTTGCATCGATTTGGTTGCTATGCGCGTTTCAACTTCGTCATTGAAAAGTCTGAGAACATCATAGAGTCAAGATTGAGAACTTCTTGACAACACAATCAATTCATCACAATTGCTGTGCAAGTGTCAGGTTTGGCTCGCGAAAAAACCGTGCAACCGCGGTGCGCATGATTCCACAGTTTTTAATACTTTCCGTAGCAGGCGACAGCACAATCGTGCTCACCGCACCGATTAAGGATTCATGAAGAGGTTTGATAAACAGGCTCTACTGATTTGACGGCGAACGATACCACTTTCAATCCTAACTGCGCCAAGTCGGGCTCTGACGCTGCTGCTGCTTTGTCAGACAACTGGCTGTTGTTGACCTGCAGATCGGAAGCCGTCGATTGGGCGGCGGCGGCGATCAAATGCTTTTCCACGATGTCGATTGCCAACTGCGTGATTTGCGTGTCGCGTTGTCCGAGAAAGTTTTCGCACGCCTTTGCAATAGCGGCCGGCTCTTTATCGATCTTGACTTGCAGCGTTGCTTTGACGGCAATAGGAACACCGTCGCTGCTGTAAATGTTCGCCAGTTTTAGCTCAGCTCGATGCGGCTCCAAGCTGATGAAGTTAACTTGTTGAATGAGCGGCAGCGCTACGGCGCCAGCGGGTCCCACGATGATTTTGAACGAATTAGAAGCGCCAGCCGCAGCAAAGCCGGAAATGATCATAGCCGTGTTTGCCGGACACCTCTTGAAGAGACTGGCAGTAATGAATGCCAAAAGCAGCACGGGTATACCGGCTGCAGCGAGCAGCATCAAATCGAAAGGCGCAGACATTGCTTTACTCTCCCACTTGAGTGGATTTGCTGGACGTCGGGGATACCGGTTCTGCTTGCTTTTCCGCCTGCGGCTCCTCCACATGCAACGTGGCATCACCGGCATCGGGCGACGGCTGAAGAAACTCAGCCTCGTCCCATGGCTCTACGAAATAAACGGAGTTTTCTATATTGACGATCATTACTTTGTCGCCTTTGGCGAACCCTTTACCGGCCTTGAAAGCCTTGGCAGCACTGGCATACCGTTTGGCACCGGTAACATAAGTAATCTCTCCGGTGCGACCGGGCGGAATCGCACAAGTAACATCTGCTTGCTGTCCGATCAGATCTTCAACCACCGCCATCGATGACGATTGCAGTTTGGCGTACATAAACGCGAACAGCTGCAAAACCAGGTAAGAGCCGATCACTCCGGCAATTACGGCGGGAAGAAGGGTAAACCATCCCATCCACGGGAAGATGAGCTGAATCAGGCGCCCGATTACCCCGAAGTAGAGGAGAAATGAGGCCATGCGCATCGGATTGAAGATGGTGAGAAACAACTCTACAAACGAGATTTGATGTATCTGGTGGGGGGTGTGCATCGGTCCGGTGATCGCCTGGCTGGGCGAACCCTGTCCAGCAGCGGCTGCACCGTTTGCGTCTAGCCCGCCGCGGGCAGCTCCTGCATTGGCACCGGAGGCATGTCCGATTGGTGCCCGAGCACCGCCATGCATACCGGCACCTTGTGCCCCCGTTGTTCCATGCACACCGGCTCCATGTGCTCCTGCTGCGCCGTGTACCCCGGCGGCGTGTCCACCGCCAACGGCACCATGATGTCCCAGTCCGTGCGCCGCATGACCTCCATGCCCACCCGCGTGGGCGCCGCGAGCAGTGACCGCGGTGAAAATGAAAAATCCGAATCCGAAAATTCCGCAGACTTGATACAGCTGTCCCAGCTCATTGGCACCGAACATGACAAATACTCCCGCTTGCCGCGTTTACTCTTCGCACGGCTCGACGTAAAGCATGTGGTTATCCACACGCGTAATCATTACCCGGGTTCCCTTCTTCAGATCGCATCCGCCTTCAGACTTTGCAGACGAGCTCAGTCGCTTCGCTTTCACGACATAGGTCACTTCTCCGACACGTCCAGCCGGGATGGGAATGTTCACCTCGGCGAGCTGTCCCGGCAGATCGATGTTTGTCGCGTGCGTGCTCACGAACGAGGTTTTGATAATCCAACGGAAGTACGCTTTCATGGCGGCGGCGAAGCCGTAGCCGCCTGCCGTCGCTGGTACTAATGTGAGGGAACCCAACCAAGGAGCGGAGTAAGCAGCGATGAGCCCGGCGAGACCGAAGCCTGCTAGAAAACAGGCAATTGCCAGAGGACTGATCAGACCGAGAATAAAATGGCCGACGCTGCTTGCGAAATTAGCCATGCCGCTCGAGTGCGATGCCACCGGCAGCAGTGCGCGCGTGTCTCCCGGAAGTACGACACGAGTGCCTGCGACACCACCGTCGTCGCCGGCTCCATCAGCCGTGCCGCCGTCATCGCCGACACCGCCATCGTCACCTGAGCCCCCATCGCCGTCGCCGCCCTCGTTGATCTGCCCCATCACGACAGAGCCGACGAGATAAAGCATGCCAATGCCCGCGAGCATTGCGTACGTTTGTCCGAGCGTTCCTAGCGGTATGGTTAACATGTTGGGCAGAACCTTGATCTTGTTTGCATTACCGTACCCTTGAGATCGCCTGAGTAAACACCAATTCGGGCTTCGATGCTTACGAAATCGCTAAGATTAATGGGCAGAAAGCATGCAGGGTTCAGTTATCAGCCGCATCGACAGCCGGAGTTGAGGCGCCGCCAGTGGAACTAGTACTAACGCACAACAACATGGACTTCGATTCATTGGCAGCACAGTTCGGTGTTACCAAGCTGTATCCGTCCGCGCGTATGGTTCTCGGATTTCCACTGACGGGAAATGTGCGCGACTATCTGGCCTTGTACCGCAGCTCTCTGCCGATCACGCAGATCAAGTACACCGACCTGTCCAAGATCTCGCGCGTCTTCATCGTCGACTGCCAGCATGCGGAGAGGTTGGATGAACTGGCAAAGAGTCTTTTGCGGAAAAACGGCGGCAAAGTTCCTTTCACCATTTTCGACCATCACGATCTCGATGGCGAAGGTCTCGGGCCCCTAGCCGAGCCCGATTCCTGCATCGAGAGAGTGGGCGCGGCTACAACAATCGTCGTCGACAAAATTCGTGAGCAAGATCTGCCTTTGACTCCATTCGAAGCGACGCTCCTCGCCATTGGGATTTACGAAGACACCGGCTGTTTGACCTACTGCGGCACAACTGAGAAAGACGCCAGATGTGTGGCGTTTCTCCTCAGTCGCGGCGCTGATTTAGCCGTGATCAACGACTTCATTCATCCTAAACTGAACCAATCGCAGACAGATCTTTTGCAGGAGTTGATTAAGAATGCCGATATCCGCACCATAAACGGTGCACGCGTTGTTTTCGCTCGAGCGGAGCGGGAAAAATACATCGACGGATTGGCATCGATGACGCGCAAGTTGATCGACATCGAATCGTGCGATTCCGCCTTTACAGTCGTTCTCATGCGCGATCGCGTACACATAGTCGGTCGCAGTGACAGCCGCGTCATCGACGTGCGATCGGTCGTGCGGGAGTTCAATGGCGACGGCCATCCGGGCGCAGGCTCCGCCGTCGTGCGCGGCGGCGATGTCGGTCAAGTCCTCAACCAAGTAGAGGAGTTGGCAAGCCGCCAGGTACCAAAGCAAAAGACAGCGAACCAGATCATGACCACTCCGGTGCGCACCATTTTGTCCTCAGTCTCGATGGACGAAGCCGGCCGAATCATGATCCGCCACGGGCTGGACGGACTTCTCATCGCAGAAAACGACCGGGTTGTCGGCGTGGTTTCCAGGCGCGACATCGATCAAGCCGTGCATCACAAACTCAGTCACGCACCTGTTCTAGGCTTCATGAGCAAGCCGGTGATGTGCATTGCACCAGAGACGACGCTGAGCGAAATTCAACGGCTGATGGTCGAGCATGACATCGGACGCCTGCCTGTTCTCGATAAAGATGAAAAAATCCTCGGGCTGGTCTCTCGTCACGACGTCCTCTACGCGATGTACGGCACTCGAGCGAAATCGGCGGAGCTAGTTACCGGACAAACACCGATCATGTGGCGTCCGCGCAGGCATGTGATCGACTTCGCAGAGAAGTTCAACACAGTCCAGGAATCAACGTTATGGTTATCGAGGAGAGTCGGCGAAGTGGCTCCCCAACTGAATATGGTGGCATATGCAGTGGGTGGCTTTGTTCGCGACCTCATTCTCGGGCGACCGAACTTCGACCTCGATTACGTCATCGAAGGCAACGCCATAACGCTTGCAAAGGCAATGGAAGAGCGTTTTCCTCTAAATCTCAAGGTGGTGGCAGAGCACGATCGTTTTCAAACCGCCACTCTCGACTACACGCACAATGAGCAACGCAGTGTCGATTTCTCAACGGCCCGCAGCGAATTCTATGAATATCCGGCCGCGCTGCCGACAGTGGAGCCGTCGAGACTGGATCAAGATTTGATGCGCCGAGACTTCACGATTAACGCAATGGCTATCTGTTTGAACTCGGATCGATACGGCGAGCTGATCGATGAGTTCGGTGGCATGGAAGATCTGCAAAGACGCACGATTCGCGTACTTCATCCATTCAGTTTTATTGAAGATCCGACGCGCATCATTCGAGCAGTGCGTTTTGCTGCACGCCTGGGCTTCGACCTCGATCCCGAGACGGCGCAGCAAGCCGAACACGCCGTATCGATCGGTATATTCGACAATCTCGGCGGCACACGCATGCGCGACGAATTACGCTTGATTTTGGAATCGCCGCAAAGAAAACGTGGATTGGATCTGTTAGCCGCAATAGGTGCGCGCTTGCGTTATCTGGATGCAGAACTAGAGTACACTCGCGACGTGCGCAAGGCGATCCGTCGGGCCGAGCGTCTCCTCAACCGCGTAGAGCTAAAACAAGCTTGGGTGGTTTATCTCGGACTACTGGTTTCACAACTTTGCGAAGACAAAGTCTCTGCCATTCTCGACCGATTGCATCTGACCAACGATCAAAAATCATATGTCATGAGAGGTCTCTCAGTACGAGACGAGTTGCCGCAGATTTTCGAGCAGTGGCAACGCGACAAACACGGTCTCAGCCACAGCGAAATCTATCACCTATTGCACGGAAGACCGGATGAGGCCTTAGCAATCGCAGCCAGCCTGGCACACCCCGGCTCGCCCGTGCGCCGCATGATCAAACTCTATCTCGATGAATTGGAGACGACAAAGATCGAACTTAACGGCATCGATCTGATAAAGCTCGGATTCAAGCAGGGCGCGATCATCGGCGAAGTTTTGTCGACTGTGCTCGACGCCAAGTTAGACGGGCAAGTGCGATCACGCGACGACGAGTTAGCGTTTATTCGCGCTCGCTATCCGCAAGTCTTGGGCGAGTAGTGCAATAGGTTGTGCCACGAAAATTCCACGAAGGCGTGTCATATTGGTACTGCGTGCAGTGTGCGCGCTTTCTCTACCCTCAGCTTGTAACGAGCAATCGTGAGAGTGCATCAACCGCACTCTGATTCGGTGCGGCAAGCAAAATCACAACCAATCGAGTATGCACGCCGTGCTGCGTGCATACTCTCATGCGCCCGAATTTTAAACTTCGGGCCGCTTTCCGCTGCCCTTGAACATAAGGACGGCCGGACGTGGCAACGCGTCCGGAAGACAAATGCCATCCGACAAAGAGTTGGTAAAACTGTGCTTAGAAGCGAGCGTGAAGCAGATATGCGCCACGATTGAAAGTTTGCCTATCGGAATCGTCAAACTCTCACCGACAGGCGCGATCAAATCGATAGACAAAGAAGCTGAGCGTCTGCTGGGATTTTTCGAGGGGGAGCTAAAGGGAAGCAGCATCACGATCATTCTGGAAGAAGGCGGATTTGAATTGACCAAACAACTGGCGCAACTCGAAACCGCATTTGATGCCCCTCTATTAATAAGAACGAAAGATGGTGCGCACATTGCCATACTGGCGGCAGTCGTACGAGACACTACAGCGCTGCACGAGAACACTCTGATTTTTTCTTTCGTCGTTAAGTAGCTTCGGGTTGTTTAGGTTCGTGCTTATGAATAAAGAGCAGCGGCACCGCTCGTGATGGCACAAGCACATTGGCGGCCAGCGGTGCAACTTCGATGTGCATTGGCGTGGTGCCGTATGCATCTCCGTCGATTGCCGCCAGCACTTCTCTTTTTACAGGTGGACGAGTCGACGGCACTCCTTGCAAAAAGCTTCTGATTCGGTGACCGAGATGTTGAAACCGCGACAATTTGCTGCGCACCGGCACAACTTCGATATCGAGTTTGGAGACTTTGCGAATGTAGTACGGTGCCTTGCCCCCAACAAAACCGCCAGCGAAGCGGAATCCAAGCTCGAGATAATCTTGAAACTCAGCCGGATTGAGAATAACTAGATCTAACAATCCATCGTTAACCTGCGCACTCTCTGAAAGGGTTCCTACTCCGAGGTCAGCAATATTCGTGATAAAAACGCCTGAAGCAGTGACCGTGAATGGATCCTCGCCCGGTATCTCGATTTTGAAAATCACCGGCGGCAGCGCCAATGTTTGAATCATTGAGCTGGCGTACGCGAGCATCTTCCAGTTGGCTTTGTCTTGTCTATCCGACGTGATGATGGCATCGGAGATAGGTCCGCAGCCTGCCGCAACGCAGAAGTACTCACCATTCATAATTCCCAAATCAATGCGCTGCGCAACCCCACTCATCAATACAGACATTGATTCTTCTAAAGGATCGGAAAGAATATTCTCTTCATATACATGTAAATTGCGCGCCAACTGATTGCCGGTTCCCAAAGGAATAATGCCGACGGGCACATCTGATCTATGCGCCGCCACTGCCGCGAGCGCGAAGCGGATTGTGCCGTCTCCGCCGGCTGCGACAATCAGATCGAGCGGATCGCTAATCGCCAGAAAGACATCTTCAGGTCGCATTCCTCTCTTTGTTGTCAACACCGTCACCGTATAGCGGTCACAGAGCCTGTGAACCACCATCCCCAGCCAGAGATCCGGATCGACCGCTGTGCCTGCGGCGGGGTTGTAAATAATCAGAGCGTG
Organism: Planktothrix sp.; assembly: GCA_036703195.1. Taxonomy (GTDB): domain Bacteria; phylum Cyanobacteriota; class Vampirovibrionia; order Obscuribacterales; family Obscuribacteraceae; genus DATNPN01. The sequence goes on from DATNPN010000024.1 coordinate 168,069, forward strand.
CCTGTTCATGGTGAATTTGGAAGTTTCAAGTAGCTCATAAACGTAGTCAGGGCAAGAAAATTCTTACATTTAGAAGATAGGGCTTGTTGTGGAAGTCAACAGTTAGTAGAATCAGCGCTGATTAGAAGTCCGATGAGCGGTAATTCGAAACCGGCTTACAATGCCAGTTTGTATATAGTCTGCATTGTTACTAATTATCGGAAAGTGAAGGTTGACTATTAATCTGATTTCAGTATTGTATTCGACACCACCCTCATTCTTTCGAAATCGTTCCGGCAGAAAGGAAAACGCGTCTTGAAAAAGATACTAAATTCGATCGGCTTGGTGCTGATGGCACAAGCAACTCTATGCTTCGTGCAACCAAATATGGTGCAGGCAGCGCCGACCGCAAAACCAGCCGAAAATGAAGTCCCGGTAGTGGAAGAGAATGTCGATGGAAAGACCTTCTCGGTATCCCGCACTATAGTGCATGCCCATCCCGAAGCCGTTTGGCAAGTGCTGACTGATTACAGTGGCGCACCGGCCGTCTTCCCGATGCTCAAGAAGTGCCAGGTCTTGGAGGACCATGGCACCACCAAAGTGGTGAAACATAGAGTCGCTCCGAGCGGTCTAGTCGGTCAGTTCGAGTACACAGTCGAAATAAAAGAAACCCCCTGCAAATCGATGGAATGGCACCGAGTTGCCGGAGACTTCAAAGAAGTCGACGGTTACTGGAAGCTCGAGCCACTGGATGGGGGACGCAACACGCTGGTCACCTACTCCAGCCACGTCAACGGCGGAATGTTCATGCCGGCGATGCTGATCAAGCGGCAATCGCGTATCGACATGCCCAACGTGATGGCTTCGCTTCGTCACCAGGCAGAGACCATCGGCAACAACACAATCGCCGGTCGTCCCAGCACCTCGCATCTGCAGTAGGCGAATATCCAATCAGAAGCTCTGGAAACCGCTCAATTTGAGCGGTTTCTTTGTATAAAGCGTCGGGGTGTCTAGGTTATACCTTGCGAAACCCACATCGCCGGCTAACCATCTCTGTTTAATAGAGTCCGAAACTTGCCAATCGCGCTCCGGACCGGTCGAGGAAGCATTGCCCCGGATGCAAGCAGCTAGAAAACGGCAGCCATTCACTCCGCAGCCATCCCGTAACCGCCCTCTTTACCGTTGCGCGCCAAGCAGGACCGGGTTTGGTAGAATGTCTAGCTATTGAGGAGAGGTACCGAAGCGGTCATAACGGCGCCGCCTCGAAAGCGGATGGGTGCAAGCCACGTGGGTTCGAATCCCACCCTCTCCGCCATTTTTGTCTGTTGCAACGTAAGCTGAGGTTGAAAACAACCCTTTAGTCGGCATCCCATGAAACTCCCTGGATTCGAGGAAGCCGATGTCTGCCGGGCACCATACGTTCAAGCAAACTTTGTTCAGCGCGGTGCTGTTGTTTGCGATCTCAACAGCGCCTGGCATTGCAGTTCCTGATGGGCTGCAAATCCGCCCTGGCTTTGCCGAGCTGCCTAGTCGAAAAGAGGACACGAAAACCCTTTCGCTGGAAGAGTTGAATCGGGCGATCAAAAACGATCCCAAGAAAGCGAAGTTATATTATCAACGTGCCTGGTGTTTCTCACATCAGGATAAGCGCGAAGATGCGATCCGTGATTTGAGTGTCTGCTTATCACTTGATGCAAAGAATGCCGAGGCGTGGCTGCTGCGCAGCGAAATGTACAACATGCTCGCTCAGTATGCGAAAGCACTTGCCGACGCAGACAAGGCCATCTCACTCTATCCTGAATGGAGCTACGCCTTGGGTGAGCGCGCGCGACTTTTTTGTTTTAGAGAACGCTATCAACAAGCAACCGCAGATGCACAAAAAGCACTTTCGGTAGACCGGCGAGACTGTCGTACGATGGCGGAACTGGCGGCTGCTTGTGACGCGCTAGGACTGCATCAAAAGGCGTTGGATGTTGCCACGTTGAGCATAAAGACGAGGCAAGAAGACGATCCTAAACAACTCAACTTTTCACTTCATGACCGCGGGTTAGTTTATATGCACCTCGGTCAGTTCGCTGATGCCGAGAGAGATTTGGATGCGGCTCTCGACAAGAATGGTGACGATTCGACAGCATTGTATTTTGAAGCAATCAATTACGCGATGCAGAACCGTCTGGAAGAGGCAAGAAATTGCAGTGACAAAGCGCTTTCCATGGAGACATTCGCGCCCCGTGGTTGCCGACTTAAAGCGGAGATGTTGCGAGCGGCAGGGAAATGGAAAGAGTCTCTGGATTACTACAATAGATCGACTAGCATGGAACCGAACTACGCGCCCGGACAAATGCAGCGAGCGCAAGCACACCTGGCGCTCGGTAATCTCACCGAGGCACAGAGCGCGGTTGCGGCGTCGTTGTCTGCCAACCCTGATTCGGCAATGGCGCACAGTTATCTTGGTCTGATAGAAGAGCTTCAAGGCGACCAGACTTCGGCTCAGCAGGAGTTTGACAAGGCGTTCGCATTGACGCCGGATCTGGCCATCAATAATGTTAATCACGCTCGCGTTCTGTACCACCGGGGCAAATGGGAAGAGGCGCTGAAGGACTGCGACGCCGCCATCGCGCAGGATGCTTATCTTCCAGATGCATACGATATTCGCTCGCTGATTTTAATGAAGTTGGGAAATAGCGTTGAGTCTGATCGCAACGCAGAGATTGCGCGAAAGTTGGGCTGGCACAAATGGGATTACGCGATCCCGTCGCCAGAAACATCGAATCAACCGGTCGCAGCTTCCGCTGCCGCTCTCTTTGCTCCAAAAAGTTTGTCACCTAAACCCGTTCAGTTCGCTCCGGCAGAGATAAGCGAAAAGAAAAGGTGGGTGTTCGCAGCCGGAGCCGTTTGGACTGACGATATGTTTATTGATTCAAGGATAGCGCGCGGAGCTAATTCAGACTGCCTGACCGTGTTCGCCCGCAATCCGTACAACATCGATTATGTAAAGCAGATACTTGCTCGCCTCCACATCACAGATCGCGCATCGCTTTTCAAGGTTGTTTCTGAAATCCTGGAAAAAGGTGCGAGGCAAGAGTTTAACGAGATGGGCAAGCGCGTCACGGCTATGAGTCAGACAGAGCTACAACGATTCAAGCAAGATCCGTTGAACATGGCCGATCTCGAACGCACTGATGTGGTTTTGCAACACTACAAGCGTCTGGGAGCGAAAAGCATTATCGCATTTGATTACGTGCGAGCGATAGACATATACAGATTAGGCGCATGCTGTGGGCTTCTGACAGATCAGGAGACATGGGATCGCATTCTGCCGATAGCGATAAAGCTGCAAAAAGGTTTCAACTCCTGGAATGATATCGCAGATGATTTCGTCGTCGGTCGCGCATTTTTCTATTCAGGACCAGTAAACGGTGAGAAAGTTTTTGACGAAACTTTGAACATTTTGAAGAATGACCCATCCAGCCCATGGAAGGAAATTCCCTGGCAATTGGCGGGACTATGAGCACGAGGTGAGTATGAAAAGATCGATCTACAAATTCATGACCACAATTTTGCTGTCTTTGTCTGCATTCGCCAGCACGGGATCAGCGTATGCTGCTCGCGACGTCACGGATGATATTGATACAGACGCAAAGGCACGCTCCAAGCTTATTCAGAGCTATCTGCTCACCCACAATTACACCGCCCTCGATAAAATGGCCGACCAACTGCGCGCGAGCAAAGCACAATATCCAGATGGCAATTGGAAGCTCGATTATTTTTATGGCGGGCTTTATAATAACCGCCCAACATGGCAGATGTCCTCCGAAGAGTGGCTCCCGCTCATGAAACAAACGTCGGAGTGGGTGAAAGCGAGACCGAAAAGCGTAACCGCGAAAATCTCTTATGCGGCGATCCTCATCAATTACGCGTGGGCCGCTAGAGGTGGCGGTTACGCCGACAGCGTTTCCAAAGACGCTTGGGCTGCAATGCAACAGCGCGAACAAGCAGCCGTGTCCATTCTCAACGACGCGAGAAAACTTCCCGCGACTTGCCCACGCTGGTGGTACTACGTTCTGTACATTGGCAAAGATCAGTCTTATCCGAACGATTTTGTAGACAAACTGCTGGCCGAAGCGAAGGCAAAATATCCAACATACAGAAAAGTATGTTTCATCCACGCGGCGGCGCTCGATCCTCGTTGGGGCGGTAATGATGGCGATGTAGAGCGTTATGCTGAAAGCTCGGCCAATGCTTACGGCGGCGATACAGTTTACGCGCAAGTGCTCTGGTGGATGGACGCTTTGCCCTGGTATCGCGGCAGCAACGTAATCCAAGAGTTGCACTTCAACTCTGCTCGCGCTGAAAAGGGGTTTGAAGCACTGCTGAAGCAGTATCCAAACTCGCTTTCGGTGATAAGCGAATACAGCCGCATTGCCTGCTTAAGCGGCGACTATGCAAAAGCTAAATCTCTCTTCAAAACTCTCAACGGGCGATTGGATCCGCACGTCTACTATCAACCTGAAGAGTTCGACCACTTCCACGACACCGCCTTCGGTAGCGGTGGTTAAATGATCGTTTCAGATTAGACGTAGTCTAAACAAAAATGCCTCAAGCCATGCCGTGGCGGGTGCGTCTGATATGAAACTCAGAGGGTTGAACTGTATATTCTGCCTCCGGGACCAACTTTTGTCAGGGTTTGTTTGGTAAGCTCAAACGAGTGGGTTGAGAACGGCTGTGCACAGCGATCCTCATTATCAACGCGGGATGATGGCGTACCGGATGGGGCGCTGGAGCCAGGCGCGCTCGGAGTTGATCGAGGCGCTGGCGGACAACCCTCAATCATCGAAATTTTGGGCGGTTATTGGCGCTTGCAGTTTCAATCTTGGAGACTATGATGCGGCTATCGATCAATGCCGCAAAGCGTTGGCGCTTGATGCGACTGACGATTACGCGCTCTACGTATTAGCGTTGGGGCATCTGAACAGGTCGCAGATCTATGAGGCGGAGATCGCGATTGAAGATGCACTGGCTCTCAATCCTGAAAATTCAGATTACCTCTGTACCTACGCTTATGTCCAAGCCAAACATAACAAAGTCGATAAATCCATAGAACTACTCGACCGCGCCCTGGAAGATGATCCGACAAACACTCGTGCGCTGCGCATGAAGTATGACGTGTTGCTGGCCAGTCGCAGAAAAACAGAAGCCGAGCCGATTCGTTTGCAGCTGCTCGAGCTCGATCCTGAAAACGCTGGGATTCACGCGGCATCGGGCTGGCAAGCGTTAGCGCAGCCGGGTGAGTACGAAGCCGCAAAAGATCATTTCGAACAAGCGTTGCGACTCGATCCGAGGGAACAAAAGAACGTCGATGGCTTGCTCGAGGCGCGATACAAAGAGTGGTCCATACATGGACCACTGGCAATAAAGCGGCATAAGTGGCTGCTCATTGCAGCTCCTGTCTGCATCGTGGCGGTGATGGCGTACACGGTCGCCTGTTCAAAACTGCACATCGACGCCTCGCCGATCGCCGATCTCCTCGGATTGGTTCCGCTCTGCATCCTTATTCTTCTAGTGATCGCGCAAGCATTTAATCGCCCGATCTACTTTCTCATCTCAATGTTCAAGAAATCGGATCGGATAGCGACGCTCAGCCGAATGAAAGATAAGCTCAGCGGCTGGCTCGTCGTTGGTGCTGTCGTGGCAATCGTTGTAGTGGTGCAATGCACACCGATTGGCACCACTCCGGAGTTGCACTGGTTGTATGCCGATTGGCTCGAAATGTACGGCTGGCGTTTTGCCTGGATAGCACCGATCCTATTTCTGGGCGCCATTCTCGGATTGCTGTCCGGCGCCGTGCACGTCCTACGAACGCACCTAAAGAAACAACCGACGACGACAAGATATTACACGCGTGCATATATTGCTTTTGCATCAGCTGTCGTTTTGGGCATGTTCGCCTTTCTCGCCATCAACGGTCCTTCAGCGGGATTTACCTGGTTTGTTTTCGTCGCCCAACTAGCCTTGTTCATCTTTCCTCAGACGGCTGTGTATAAGAATTTCGTCAAAGCTCAAATTCGCAAAGAACAAGAGAGACTTAAAGCACAAGTCTTTTAGAGTTGTAAGAGCCGGATTACAAGCCGAATTTTTTCGGCGGAGAATACGTAGCGGCGGCCCTGTCTTCACAGAGTTTGCACTATTTTTTCACGTTGGCGAAGCTAGTGTGTCGGCACAACCAAATAGCGGGGGGCGAGCAACACTTTCGGTTCAGCTCGCTAGCTGCCGCATCGTTAGTTAAGGGAGGAGCCTTCCAGATGAACCATCGATTTCACCCTACAGAAAACCACCACAATTTCGGGGCCTCGGCGGAACAGGAGTACGGGCTCACGCAAATGCAGGCAGAAGCATATCCCTGGAATCCAAACTCTCAGCACTTCCGTCACGGTCCACCTATGCATCAGCGACCTCATCAGCCCTACCTACCGAATTGCGAAGTGGTGAATCCGTACAACAACAGCCCGTACGGCAACAGCCCGTATAACAATTTCAATAACGGCGACGTCATCAATCCGTACGCCAATCCGTACAACAGCACGCTCAATAACGGTGACGTGATAAATCCGTACAGCAACAGTCCGTACAGCAATTGGAATCAATACAACAACCAGTACGGCAATAACCCATACGGCAATTGGAATCAGTACAACAACCCATACGGCGGTAATCCACACAACAACAGACACACCTATCGCCCGGCGCCCCCGTGCACGTCATTCGCGATTCCGCACAATCAGTTCGGCGCCAATGGGTACGGCGACGGCGTCAACATGGGCGTTCCGTTTGCCGGCAATGCAAATGAAGGCGGCGCAGTCTGGGGCAACCGCAATCCAATGGGCGCCAACATGGGCGGTGCCGGTTGGGCAACTGATGCATACGGCCGCATGCATGGCAACGGAAGCATGACCTTCGTTGCGCCGGACGGAAGTGTCGGCACCGCCACACTACATTCAGCAAATGGACAGGGCGAGCTCGATTGGAGAAGCTCTACCGGAAGCGGCGTAGTCAAATGGGGACCGGGCTACTACAACAGCTACACGGTGCCGGTGACGCCCTACATGCCACAACGACAGAGCTGGTAGGATAGATCTGCGGGGAATCAAAGGGGTCTGACTGCACCCGCAGGCATGTTTTGAAACGAGTTGCGCAAAACTCTAAGCAGGGTAATCGCTCACCAATTTCTGGTTGGCTGGTATTGCTCGTAGTGGCAATCCTCCTCGGCTCGACCTTGTTGATTCCGCCAGTGAGAACCCTGCTTTTCCTAAGCAAAGGCGACATCGATGCATATTTCGCCAACAAAGACGCGGTGCTCGACGATTACCGCAGCGCCTTGAATGCCGATCCGGATAATGAAACAGCTCTGCTGAAGTGCGGACTGGTCTACCGCGATGCGGGAAGAAACGACGAGGCATACGAGAGTTTCAAAAAGCTGTACGGGCATCCGACGCAAAAATTTGCGGCGATACCGTATTTAGTATCGCTCAGTTTGAAGAGGCATGCCGCCAACGAAGCCCTTCAGTATGCGACGGAATGGATCGAACACGATGCAAATAGCGCTGAAGCCTATGATGCTCGCGGCTTAGCGTACGAGCAGTTGGAAAAATTCGATCTGGCGCTGGACGATTTCAACAAAAGCGTTCAACTCAACCCGTCCGGCTCAGCGTCGGAAGACCGCGATGACGTATTGCAAAAACAGAGGGAGTGGAAACGCATGACGCAAGGGATCTTCGATCCCAAGCTGGAAGACAAGCCTGAAGATTACGACGCGCTGGTGCGCAACGCTCGCAAACTGTTTCGCGGGTACAGCTGGGCGCAGGGCGAAGAGATGGCGACAAAGGCAATCAAGCTTGACCCCAATCGGCCGCAGGCGTACTACGTACGCGCTGCCATACACAGAGAAGCAAATCGAGACGCCCAGGCTCTTGTTGACGAGTTGGCTGTACTTAAATATTCGCGTGCCAAACCGTTCGTCATGCCAAAGCTGGAGGACGAGCCAGTCGATCAAGGTTTTACTCGCTGCCATGTGCCCCCGTCCCGGGTCAACTTTTACGTCGCCTCCAGTTACTATGCGCTCAAACAGTTCAAGGAAGCGTTCCGTTACGTAAATGAAGCACTGAGCATGCCGCCTGACGCCCCCTACTTCGTCTGCCGCGAGTACGAGCTGCGTTATCCCCTCGATCTGAAGTTCGGCAACTCCAAGCAAGCACAAGAAGACGGGGTGAAAGCGGCGGCGTCTCGCGCCAAGGTGCCGGCTCAGCCGGAGTCTCAAGGCGGCGTCGTGATGCCGGACTGGTTTTAGTCGCTCAATGTATTCTCGAGCGACACGTTGTACGATCGTGTTACGGTTTGGCAGGCTTAGATATGGCATCGGAAGAGCACCCGGAAGAAAAGCAGAAGACGAGCGGGAGTTCATTCGTCAAGCAATGGAAGAATCAGCTGACGGACTGGCTGAAAGAAACCAATCCGGAACTGCACGATCGAATCGAAGTGACGCTGGACTCGGCGGCTCAAATTGCCGATCAGGGCATAGAGAGCGCCAAAGCGTCCTTAGAGCTGGTGAGCGAGTTCACCGCCGAACTTACAGGCATCGAGTCTTTTCGCATAATTCCCAAGTCGTCGATGGCTGTCGAAGTCGACATCCGCTGCAAACAGAATCAGCAGATTCCTGTCAAACAGTACCTGGCACCGTTTGTCGAACTCAAAGCACTGGCTCTGGGCAGGCGGATCAACTTCGAGGCGCTGGTCAACAAGACGAAAAAAGGTCTCCAGTTGGACGTCAACGACGGCATGGCATTGATCGTCGAAGCTCCACTGGTCGGTCCGCAGACGATACCAGTCAAGGGAAGCGCGCTGCTCATGCGTGACAACAGTGGGCACCTCGTCCTGGCGGTCACCTCGAATGTTCCTGGGATCGAAGAACCAGTTACCATCAACATTCCCCTCCGCCACGTCGCCTCCAATATCCAGACGCAGATAAAGAAGAAATTTTCAGGCGACTAAGCGCCCGTTCACCGAAACAGATCGCACCCAAGCTCCCGCGGCTTGTCAGAAAAACCGCCCAAACTTCTCCGTTCCAGCGCGCAAAATGACCGATTGCTGGCAGCAATAGAAATTGACAGAAAATTATTGCAGGCAGCAATAAAAAGCCACTTGCGCCCAAATAATTGCTGGTGGCAATAAAATTTCGCCTGTTGTGATTGCTACCAGCAATCGCTTGGCAGCTTCGATATGTGGAGGCAGTCCTGTAGAACGAGGGACCAGAGCGGAGTCCACCATTCGCACTTTACAGTTGCGTCAGATTAGGCGCGGGCGAGTTGTCCGAGGCGCCTATTGATCGGACAATAGGACGCTCAACGCAAGGACAGGGAAGATGAAAGTAGGAATCATAGGCTTGCCGTCGTCAGGAAAGACGACCGTATTCAACGCTATCAGCGGCGGAAGCGCCGAGGTACACGCATTCTCCGGGGCGGCTGAGGCAGAGCCCAACATGGCCGTGGTCTCCGTGCCGGACAACCGACAGGACTGGCTCACTGGACTTTACAAGCCGAAGAAAACAACATACGCCACGGTCGAGCTGGTCGATGTCGCCGGCGTCCTTCCCGGTCAGGCAGCCAAGGACGGCTTCAGCCCGCAACTGTTGACGCACTTGAGACAGGTCGAAGCACTCGTTCACGTCGTGCGCGCCTTCGACAACCCGTCTGTTCCACACCCCAACCAAACCGTCGACCCCCGTCGCGACGCGGAGCTGCTCGAACTGGAGCTGGTGCTGGCAGACTTGAGTGTCGTCGAAAAACGATTGGGCAAGCTCGATGCGGAAATCGGACGTAAAAAGGGTCCTGAAAAAACTCAACTGGAAGCAGAGAAAGAATTATTGCAACAGTTTCACGCCGATCTCACGGCTGAAAAGCCGCTGCGCCAGCGGCAGTTAAACGAAGAAGAGCTGAAATTGATCAGAGGCTTCACATTCCTCTCGCAAAAGCCGATGCTCACCGTCGCTAATGTTGGCGAATCAGATATCGGCAAAGCTGATTCACCGCAGTTAGTGGCATTGAAAGAGTTTTGCCAGAGCAAGGGTATGCCGGTTTTCGCATTCTGCGGCAAGACCGAAATGGAGATCCTTCAGCTAGATGAAGGCGAGCGCGCCGAGTTTCTCACTGCCATGGGCATCGAAGAAACCGGCAGAGATAAGCTAATCAAGGCAACTTATAGCTTGCTTAGCTTGATCGCATTTTTCACGGTCGGTGAAGACGAAGTGAAAGCGTGGACGATCACGCAAGGCACAATCGCGCAAGAAGCTGCGCGCAAAATTCACTCCGATATCGCCCGTGGTTTTATCCGTGCCGAAGTTGTTGCATACGATGCGCTGCAACAACACGGCACGTGGAACTCCGCCAAAGACAAAGGTCAAGTTCGCCTGGAAGGCAAAGAGTATAAGGTGCACGACGGCGACTGCATCAACTTCCGCTTCGCCGTTTGAGCACCTCTATTTACCCCCAGGTATGCTGCCGATCTTGGCGACCGAAGCCGGATCATTGCCGGCGTATGTCTCAACCAGTGCGGGCGCGTGCACTATGTTGTAGTCGCCCGGCCCGTAAAACGCCAGGAAGTCGCCGGCGCCGCCAGTAACACCATTAGGCGCCCACGACACGCCGATGCGCACTGGCGAACTTAGCTCCACCATCTTGGTCGGATTCCCCGCCAAAGTTTGATAGGTTCCCGCTTCTCCGGACTGCTGTCCGCTCGCTGGCTGCCACCGTTTTGCCAAGCTTTCCGGTCCGGTGAAATATTGATCGGCGGCGCCGTTATCCATCTGCCGAGTGATCAAATATTGGTTGGGTTGAGCAACTTCGACATCGCCTTTGATGGTGGTGATCTGCTCTCCCGGAACTGCAGGTCGCACATCGGCAGAGTAGACCTGTTTGACGAAGTTGTATTCGCCATTCTGGGCCAAATCGGAGAACAGTTGGCTGGTTTGATCGCCGGTCAATTGTTCTGACACAGGAATCTCTTCCGGTTTAAGTGCAAGCGCTGCCGGCTTGGCGGGGGCTTCGCTTTGTGTATCGGTCTTAGCCTCGGTCTGGTCGGTCGAATCTGCATTCTGTTCAGCCTGCTGCTGCATTGCCGTTTGCATATTGCGCATAGCCAATTCACCCTGCAGACCTCCGGGAATTGCTGCCAGCGCATAGACAGAGCCTTCCAGCCCGCCTCGGATGGCCACTTGCGACCAATCGATTTTCTGACCGGCAGATCGCTCGCGCTGTATCTCGCTTAGAGCACCGCCAGTAATACCAAATAGTGCAGCCGTCGTTGTCGTGGTCAGCATCGGGTCAGCGGCTATCGCTGGTGCAAATTTGCCGGCACCGGCGCCGAGAGCGCCGGCTACGCCAAAGACAAGAACATCAGAGGCCAGTGCTTTCGCATCGGTGGCGGTGCCCACCACTTTGCCTAAACCTGCGCCGGCATCAAAGCTGCCGTTTGCATTCTCCCAGGTCTGTCTTGTTAAAAGACCATCGATGACGCGACTACCGGCGCCCATCGCTGCCCCTTTCAGACCGAGGTTCCAATCCTGGCTGCCTACCGCGGTAACCAACCCTTTAATCGCTACGCCCTTAGCGGCACCCAGGGTCGCATCCGCCAGTTGAGCGCCAACGCCATCGGATGGTCGAGCCTGATCCGCCGCCCATGTGGCCCCTGTAGCGTACCAGGCGCCGTTGCCGCTCATGAACATCGGCACCATTTTCAGCGCCGTGGTGGCATAGTGATTTACTTCATCGCCGATTCCTTCCGACTTGCGATCGGCAGTCATTAGAGCGGTTGCCCTGGACGCAAGCACCTCTGCGCCCGCAGCGTCGTCAGATTGCACTTTCTGATCGATTCCGGTTTTGAATTTCTGCAGATCTTTGAGGCTGCTTTGACCCGGATTCCAAACCAGATCAACGAGCTTGCCCAAATATGATCTCTGACTGTCGTCATGTTCGTGCTGTTGAATTTGGCTGTTCAGCTCTTGCTGTACGAGAGACAGCTTGATGACGTCCTGTGCGTTGTCTGCTGCTTGTGGCATATGCTGTTACCTCGAAATTGGGAAGATGGAAGCCGCAGCACGTGCGGTCATGCACGCGTGCAGAAGCTTAGACAGCTCGGACGGAGAGCGTCGCAGCGGGTTGAATTTGGAATGGAAGATCGCATGGCGAAGCCGCTGCGTGCAGGAGCACACAGGAGTAATCGTCGTCTGATCGCCGCATCGGTCGGCGATTTATTAGAGCACAGGCTGCAAGTTATGAGCACACAGGGTTGTGCCCATCGCGCTTAACAGCAATTTTTTGTTGTCCACGCCGGTTGGGATGTCCGTGGAGTCACGGATCAAGGACCAAATTTCATTGAGTGAAAGCGTTTTATCGCCGGGCGTATCTATCCTTACTTATCATTTTTTGGACAAAAATATCGAAGCAAGGCCAAAACGCCTCTGATAGAGGACAATGTTGCTGGCGCGCGCGAGGAAGCAATGCATCCCCAATTCATTGAACATGTCATGGAGTTTGTCGTCGGCATGAGCCTCGTGCTGATGATCTCTTATGACGTGTTTCACTCGATCATCGTGCCGCGAGTCTCCAGTCAAGCTTTGCGCATCGCTCCGTTTTTGATCGGTCGAGTGCTCTGGCCTAACTTTCGCAATCTGGCCAACAAGCTGCCAGATGGGCCGCGCGACGGGCTGCTCGATATGTTCGCGCCGATGGGATTCGTCGTGCTTTTGCTGACGTGGTTTCTCCTCTTGATCCTCGGTTATGCATGCATGATTTACGCATGCGGTCATTTCGTCAAACCGAACATAACCGACTTCAGCGATGCCATCTATTTTGCTGGAACTTCGGTATTGACGCTGGGATTTGGCGATATTGTCGCCTCGACGTGGCAAGCGCGTATTCTTGTGTTGTCGGCTGCGGTTCTCGGGTTGGTTTTTCTGGCCCTCGAGGTGTCACTACTTTTTAGTTTGCAGAGCTATTTGCAGATGCGGGAGCAAGTCGTGACGACACTATTCAGTCGGGCAGGCAGACCGGCATCTGGCGTTGTTCTTCTCTTGCGTTATCGCGAGTTGAATATCGTGCCCAGCCTGTCCGGCAGTTATGTGGGTTGGGAGACTTGGTTGGCAACGGTTCTCGAAAGCCATCGCACGTACCCACTGCTGGTTTATTTTCGATCGTCTTCGAAAGCGGCTTCCTGGTTTAGTACCATGGGCGCCTTGCTGGATGCAGCTACGTTATTAACGACATGCATAGATGACGTGCATATCGGCGAAGCAGAACTTTTTTACTGGCTCGGCACGACCACGTTAAAATCGATCTGCGAGTATTTCGATTTGCAACCGGCACAGGGGATCTCCATGACCAAAGAGCAGTTCGACCAGGGGTGTTATCTCCTCGAGTCAGCCGGTTTTCAGCTGCGCGATCATCAGAGATGCTATCCATCATTCAACGCTCGGCGGACCAGTTATATGCGTTTCCTCACGCCAATCGCCGAACACTTTGCCCTCAATCTGCAGACATGGGCACCGGACCTGGCGGGAGAAAGCCAGGAGTAGCCACGGGCGGCTACGCTTTTTCCCAGGTGCTGCCGCCGTCTTTGACGTCCATGACGCTGATGCCGAGTTGACTGAGCGCGTTGCGGATCTGATCGGAAGTGGCGTAGTCTTTTTTGGCGCGAGCCGATTGACGCAACTCCAGCATGGCGTCGACCACGCGGCTGCTGATGTCAGCATCGAGAACCTGACGCGTATCTTCTAGCTTCAATCCAAGCAGATTCGCGTATTTGCGCAGCGTGTAGACGCAAGCTTCACGCTCTGCCGGATCGTCGGTCTGATAGATGCGATCCGCGAGATTGAACAACTCCGATACGGCAATCGCTGTATTGAAATCATTGTTCATCGCCTCACCAAAGTCACGCTCGAAGTTGCCAACCGATTCGAACTGCGCTTGCTTGCCATCGAGAGGCTGAGCGTGAGCCGCGGCACGAGCCAGTTTTTGCGCGGCCACTTTGGCGCCCGTGAGACTTTCCGGTGTGAAATCGATCGGATTTCTATAATGCGTCTGCAAAAGAAGCAGTCTGATCGCATCAGCCGGAAATTTCACCAGCAGATCCTGAATGGTGGCAAAGTTGCCTAAAGACTTCGACATCTTCTCGGCGTTGACCTGCACAAAGCCGTTGTGCAGCCAGTATTTGGCGAACGGTTTTTTATTGAGCGACTCTGCTTGAGCGATCTCATTTTCATGATGCGGAAAAACGAGATCTTCGCCGCCGCCGTGAATATCGATCGTTTCACCGAGCACGTTGCCTATCATGGCGCAGCACTCAGTATGCCAACCCGGCCGTCCATAACCCCAGGGGCTGGGCCAACCAGGCTCGGTTTGCGGTGCGCCTTTCCAGAGAGCAAAGTCTACCGGGCTGCGCTTGATCTCAGCCAACTCCTCTTGCGATCGCGTTTGTTCTCGCGCACCGCTGAGAAGCTGATCGACATTCTGTTTACTCAGTTTGCCGTACTCAGGGAAAGATGAAACATCGAAGTAGACATCACCTTTGGCCGGATAAGCGAAGCCACCATCAACCAGCCTCTTGATGTAGTCGATCATGTGCTGGATGTACTCGGTGGCACGCGGCTCGAAATCAGGCTGGGCGCAGTTGAGACTGTGGGTGTCCAGCCAGAATTGATACGTGTACTCGCGCGCTACTTGTTCTGGGCGCAGGTTCATCTCTTTGGCACGCTTGATAATCTTGTCGTCGACATCGGTTATATTGCGCACGAAAATTACGTCGTATCCAGAAAAGCGCAGCCAGCGCTGAATCACGTCCCACGTGATAGCCATGCGCGCGTGACCGAGGTGACTGAAATCGTAGACAGTCGGGCCGCAAGCGTAGATGCGCACCGTTTTTCCATCGAGCGGTACAAACGGCTCTTTCTGCCCCGTCAGCGTATTGAAGACTTGTAGTTGCGTGGTCATAACCTTGTCGTCCGAAAGTGTGGGTTTTTGCGCAGGCTCTATTCTTGCCATACGGGCAAACTACACCGATCGACAGGGAAGCACGGATTCCAATCTTTCGCGCACGCGCCTTTCACCCAGCACGGAGATTATGGAACCCAGGTCCGGACCTTGCACTTTGCCGGAAAGCGCAGCGCGCAACGGCCAGTACAGATCTTTTCCTTTGGCACCTAGGTCCTTGCCGATTCCATCGACGACGGCCTTGCAACCCTTATGGTCGCCCCACGGCATCTGCGTCAAACCTTTGAGGGTTCCCTCCAACACGCTGCTCGCCTTATCGGCGCCCAGCACCGTCTGCTTCAGATCGGAAGGAACTTCGATGTTTTTCGCGAAAAAGAAATCAGTTGCGTCAGGGAGATGGGACAAAATTGTCAGTCCACCGCGCACCGCACCGATCATCTCTTCCAGCTGCGCATCTGAGTATTCACTGTTGTGCGGAAGGAATTCCAGATCCTGAGCGCGCCGTCTCAACTCATCGAGCGGCAGCCGGCGAATCCAGTGGTTGTTGAACCAATCCAGTTTTTGCAGATCGAACACAGCCGGACTCGTACTGAGCTTGTCCAGATCAAACATGGTGCAAGCTTCTTCCAGGCTGAAAATTTCGTTCGACTCTCTGCCATCGGTCGGCTTCCAACTCTCGGGCGGCGTAAAACTCATTTGCGCCAGGTAGTTGACCAGCGCCTCAGGCATGTAGCCTTTGAGACGATAACTGTCTACATGCACCGCTTCGCCGTGTTTGCGCTTGGAGAGTTTTGCGCGCTCCAAATCGAAGATCAACGGAGCGTGCGCGAATTCCGGTGGTTCGTCCTCAAGCGCCTCGTAGATGAGGATCTGCTTGGCCGTATTCATGATGTGATCTTCGCCACGAATCACGTGCGTGATCTTCATGTCTACGTCATCAACCACGACCGCGAAGTTGTAAACCGCGATGCCACTCGATTTGACGATGACCATGTCACCGCCGAGTCTGTTCGAGTCGATCGAGATCTCGTGTTTGACATGATCTTTCCACGACACCACTCGTGGCTCGTCGATTTTGAAACGGATGACAGGAATGCGTCCTGAATCCTGATACTTCTTAGCTTCTTCCGGCGTCAGATCGCGGCCACGGTTGTCGTAGCGCGAATCTTCATTGCGCGCCTTCTGCTCTTCCCGCAACGCATCCAACTCCTCGGGGGTTTCATAACTAAAATACGCTTCGCTGTTTTTGATCAGCTTGTTCGCCACTTGCTGATAGTGATCTTCCTTCTCAGTCTGCGTGTACGGGGGATATGGTCCACCTATGTCCGGACCTTCGTCCCAATGCAAACCAAGCCACTTCAAGCCGGCCAAAATGTCTTTGGTAAATTCGTCCTTCGACCGCTCTGCATCAGTGTCTTCGAGACGAAGAATAAATGTGCCGTTGTGCCGCTTGGCGAACAAGTAATTGTAGAGCGCAGTGCGAGCAGTCCCCAGGTGCAAAGTGCCTGTAGGGCTGGGAGCTATTCTTACGCGTACCTTTGCGGACACGATCGTTGCCTCGGACAGGATAAAAACGCTATGCCAAAGGTTAGAGCCTCTGGTCATAGATCATGAAAAACCTATCAAGATTTTAACAGCAAGCCCGTCGCAGCGGTTTTCTCCCAGCCGCCACTCTTAACTAACGTCACAAAGTCAGGATGAAACCGCGCCAAGGAGCGGTGACATTCGAGATTTCGACGCGACTCTACTGTCCGAGAACTACGCAGTCGACCATGGCCACGCCAGTTCCGAGCATATCAAGCTGCTTGGCTGCACCACGCGAAAGGTCTATGACGCGATTGCCGACAAACGGCCCGCGGTCGTTGACCTTAACGACGCACGATGCGCCAGTTTTTCTGTTGGTGACGAGCAGCCGGGTGCCGAACGGCAGGAAGCGATGTGCTGCGGTCAGCTTGTTCATGTCGAAGCGGCTGCCATCGGAGCACTTCTTGCCATGGAAATGCGGACCGTACCACGATGCAGGACCGGAGAAGAGCTTCGCAATTCCCTTGGTCGCGGCCGCGGCCTTATCGCTGGCCGCCTCTGCCACTTTGGCCATCGAAGCAGGCAACGCATCAACGCCGCAAGCGGTTCGAATCGAGTTGACGACTTTGAGGCTGGTATCTAATGGATTGCTCTTATCGTCGCAATCAAATTTCAAAACTGTGCTGCCATCCAAACGAATAGATGCGAGTTCACCTTCGCGAGCCGGAATGATCTTGCTGGCATCGAACTTGTCGTCTTCAACGAGCCCTTGCAGTTTGTCTGCCAGATCTTCAGCGCGCTGCTCGGCAGAATGACTGCCGGCCGGGGCGTGGAATGCAATGAGATCCTTGCCGTTGATTGATACCGAGGCACATTGCATGTTGCTTTCTTCCCAGACGCTGGAGGCGACTTCGGGCGATTTCTCCGCAGCTTGTGCGGCGCTCGTCGAGCAAGCAACACCCACACTGATTGCAATCAATGTGGTCCAGAGCAATTTGTGATTTTGTCTCTTCACGGTTTGTCTCCAAAGCTTCAGGCAGCATCTGTATCGTTAGTCGATAGAAAGAACTCGTTCTCTCTGATCACATGGCGTTTTCAGAACACCGTCGACTGGCGTAACCCTTCGCTGTCGAAGCAGGCGTCAAGTTAGCAAACCCACTGGTGGCACGTCAAAGTCCTACTGGCAACCCCACTTTTTGCCAGCCGGCATTGCCGTTCGGGCTTTCTTGGAAATATCTAAATGCCATACGGTTGACATTGACCTTGGATGTATGGTGTCGCTATACAGCGGATATAAATCGGCATACCGTGGCTCTTTCTCTGCTGAAGGCGAACTCATAAAGACATCTGCCCAGACCTGCCAAGAGATGTTGGTAACAGTCTGTAAATCTTCACGTGAAAGGGTCCTAATTCTCTTTACTTACCAGTGCATTTCGTCCAACTACAACTGCCTTTTAGCTAAGTAGGTTCAGCGTTCTGAGCAACGTTGAAATTGCCAACGGCAGAGCTTCTGACAAGTAACGTTTCTTTGCAGTCTATTGAGCTTTAGCAACGGATAACGACGGACACTCGTGACAGATTCCTGACGCAATTTGTATTCTGCACTACGTGTGTAGTCTCAAACGGGCACTGTGAGCGGACTCGATGATGATTGAGATAGATGCCAATTAGTCGCTTCGGAAAGCAATCGCATGACTCGAATTTCCACAGTCGCAAATTTTGAGTCAACATTTGCGTTATTGCGATCGGGAACAACTGAAAACGATCGATTGCATATGCACGTTTGCACGCTCAACCTTTCTCGAACCTGACACCCTTGCGAAGAACGAGAACTCAAGCCATCTTTCGCGCAGGCAAACGAGAAGTGATTGATGATCCATCTGCGAAAAAATTGGCGCGGAAAACACCCTATATAAGGAATACTTGCTTAGCACCTACTCATCCGTTAGCAGTAAAGCCCGCATGCAAATTCGCTGAATTGGCCACTCGATCGCACACATATGGAACGATCCAACTCCTAGATCGATGATCGCCCGACATAAGCTCGTCGCCAAGCCAGTTTTGCTTGCGTAGCCCGGAGTCTAGCCGCGCCGGCTCGCTTATTGCCACGAGCGCTTCTGGTTAGTTCAAGAACTCTTGCATCCAATTCGAGTCCATCTCGAAGTTGGCATAAACGTTCTGCACGTCTTCGTGGTTCTCAAGCGAGTCGAGCAAACGAAGCAGCTGCTTCGCCACATCCGCGTCTGTCACTTCGACTGTGGAGTTAGGAGCCATAGAAACTTCTGCCGAACTCACTTTATATCCGGCTTTGGTAAGGCTCTCTTTCACCGTCTCGAGTTTGAGCGGCTCACTAACGACGATAATCTCTTCTTCTCCACTGGTATCCAGGTCCTCGGCACCGGCATCGACAGCGGCACCGAGCAGGTCGTCCTCGTTCAATTCGCGCGTGCGCTCAACGGCAATCTCGCCACGCTCCTTGAAGTTCCAACCGACACAACCGGTTTCACCTAAATTGCCGCCATACTTGGAGAAAAAGCTACGCACATCACCAGCAGTGCGATTTCTGTTGTCCGTGGCGCAGCGAACCATCACCGCCACCCCGCCTGGTCCATAACCTTCATAGGTCAGCTCTTCGATATTATCCGCACCGCCGCCGCCAGCGCCTTTCTCGATGGCGCGAGTGATGTTGTCGTTAGGCACTCCTTCCGCTTTGGCGCGGTCGATTGCCTGCCGCAATCTGAAGTTGCCAGTAGGGTCAGGTCCACCAAATCTCGCGGCGACGATTATCTCTCTCGCCATGCGCGCGTAAACTGCGCCCTTCTTGGCGTCTACGACGGCCTTTTGACGTTTAATGTTTGCCCACTTGGAATGACCGGACACGCTTGGTAACCTCACTTCAAATTTTGAAATGCGCCGAATGTCGCAGTATTACTGCGCGCAGAGACCGCGGCCCGAATGCATCCATATTAAAGGAACGAACAAGCGCAATGCTTATTGCTACTGCTCAGGCACAAGGTCTCCGTACCGGATAACATATCAGGTAGTTATAGTTAGATTGCATCGTCGACCTCTCATTTTAAGTAAGATCGCACTCGGCGGTGGCACCAGACAAACACCCTTACCAAGGTCGGAGTAAATATGAAGTTGCGAAGTTCATCGATGGCAGTGGTTTTGCTTGTGGCAGGCACGGTTGGTTTGACCGACCTACTTACGGCACAGCCAAGCTTTGCCGCCAAAACTGAAGGCGCGGATGGACAGTTGATCGCGGCAGCCAGGCGCGGAAATGCCAAGCCAGCCACCAAACGGTTTCAGATCAAGATTGAGCGCGAAGTCGTAATGGCTGATGAGCTGATGCAGAAAGGCAAATACGCCGATGCCGCCGACCTGTACAAACAAGTGGCCACGCAGCATCCCGATAGCGTCCCCGCCCTGGTCGGATACGGAATGGCGCTCGCCAAGCAGTTTAAGCTCGACGCCGCCAACGAGGAGTTCGACAAAGTTTTGGCTCTCGACGACAAAAACGCCATGGCGCACAGCGGCAAGGCGATGGTTATGTTCAACAGCCTGCAATCCTCTTCCGGAACGGTCTTGAAAAACAAAGATGCAATCCTGCAGAAAGCAGAAGCTGAAGTCAAACAAGGTCTGCAGATCGATCCAGGTATGCCGGAAGCGCACTTCACGCTCGGCATGATCTATAAGGATGAGAATCGCATCGACGAATCAGTGAGCGAGTTCGATCAGGCCACCAAACTCGACCCGCAATACTCAGAGGCGTTCAGTGGACTGGGCGTCGCCAAACTGAATCAGGGCGACCTGCCGGGTGCAATCACCGCTTTCAAGCAAGCTATCTCGCTCAACACCAGCAACTCAACCGCCCACTACGGCTTGGGGACGGCATATGTACGACAAGGACAGTTCGACGATGCCATCAAAGAGTTGAACACATCGTTGTATCAGTATCCGAACAGCGCGCCGGCACATCTTTCTTTGGGACAAGCATACGCCGGACAGGGTAACTCAATAGGCGCGGTGGCGGAGTTTCAAAAATCAATCAGCATCAAGCCTGAGCAAGCACAGCCTTACCTGGGCATCGCCGACATCCGCGAGCAGCGCGGCGATATAGAATTGTCGATCGCCGAAGCACGCTCGGGATTGGAATTGATGCCGAACAACGCTGACTTGCGTCAACGCATCGCCGACGACAGCTTGCGTCTGGAAAAACTGGACGATGCCATCAAAGAATATCGCTCGGTGCTCGACCAGAACCCAGGCAATGCACAGGCAGCCAAAGGTTTGACTCGTGCGTATTATTTGAAGGCAAACAAAGAAGCGACTGGTGCTTTCTTCGTCTCCAACGAATACGAAAATGCGAAGACCATGATCGATCAAGCTGTCAAAATGAACCCGAACGACATGGAGTTGCGCCTCGCACAAGCTAAGTTGCGTTCCATGAGCGGAGACAAAGTTGATCTCTCGCAGATTGGCACACCTACCAATGATGGCGAACGCATCGCTTACGCAGAAGCGCTCCTGGCCCAGAACAAATTCGGCGAAGCCGATCAGCAGCTCAACCAGGTACTCGGGAATGCGCAAACACCCAAGCAAGTCTTCGCAGTCGCCGATTTGGCGCTGATGATCAAAGACCTTCCCAACGCCGAAGCTGCTTACAAAAAAGCTGCATCGATGCCGAACGGAGCAGAGCGAGCCAAGCGCGGCTTGGATATGGTGAGCACGGCCAAAGATGAAGCTCGCCAAAAGGACACTCTGGCAAGCGACCTGGCGAAGAAGAAGCAATTCGCCAGCGCCATCGATAACTATAAAACCTCGATCTACGACAACCCGAAAGTAGCCGATTCGCGCTACGGGCTCGGACAGACACTGGAGCTATTGAAGCCGGTGACATCGAGCGATTTGAGAGAAGCAATTATTCAGTACAAAGCGTACATCTCCCTCTCGCCCAGCCTGCCGCCGAAAGAACTCGAAAAACTGAACAAGCATCTGACCCAGCTCGATCAAAAAGCATTCAAGCTCGAGCAGAAAGAAAAGCAACAAGGCACGAAGGGCCGCTAAGTTACTCAATACGTCGTCGGCACGTTCAGTCAACAGTTAATAAACTGTTGGTTCCTTGAGCTGGCATTCGTTCAGCTCTAGTTAGATTGGCGCTGTAACAAGGTTGGGACGTCTTGCTGTGAAGTCGCTCGGCGGAAACAACTATTTTTTGATCGTCATTGCATGCGCCGTCTTTTACACTGCGCTATCTCCGATGGTCGCGTGGCCACTGTACAGCTCGATTCTGTTTCATCCGGACCGGCATCTGCGCGATATCACTCTAAAGTCGCAAGAACTCGAACTTAAGTTTGGGGCTAAGCGCGAAGACATTCAGTTCAGATCCAAAGACGGAAACATTCTGCAAGGATATTTTTTTCGGTTGCCTCACTCTAGCCGAGTGTTTCTCGTAAGTCATGGCAACGGCGGCAACATTTCGCGCAAAATCAATCTTGCAGCGACGCTTTTGGATTGTGGCGGCTCTGTATAGATGTATGACTATGAGGGTTTCGGCTCCAGCCAAGGAACGCCAACGTTGAGCGCAGTTTGCGACGATGCAACAGCCGCATATGATTATCTCGTGCAACATGAACATCGAACCAGTAAAGAGATCATCGTTTTCGGTGAGTCATTTGGCACTGGCGTTACGGGAGAGTTGGTGAAACGTCGCGCGTTGGGTGCGGTGGTTTTTCATTCCGGATATTCGTCTTTACTCCGAGCTGGTCGAGACTATTTGCCATGGCTGAAACTATATCCTGATTTCTGTTTCCCAAAATCCTACGATAACATCGCTACATTCGAAAAGCCTCACCCACCTCTGTTCATCGTGCACGGAACAGACGATCGCGTATGTTCCGTGCGTAACGCTGAGGACTTGTACAAACTCGCTTGCGAGCCAAAAGCGATCATGATTGTTCCCGGCGGCGGTCACGGTGCATTCGGCAAACGCGAACAGTTTAAAACAGAGTTGTGCGCTTTTCTGAAACAGAATTCGCTGTGATCAGACAAATTCGTGCTTGCGATATGAGCCGGGAGCGAGGCCGGTCTCGCGCTTGAACGCCTTGCTGAAAGCCGCTTCTGAACGGTAACCTACGAGATCGGCGATCTCGAATAGCGGCTTGTCGCTGTGGCGCAGAAGCGACTGCGCTTTGTGCATTCGCCAGGATGTAACGTAATCAAGGGGGGGACACATCGGTCAGCTCTTTGAATTTTGCTGCGAAAGAAGATCGGGACATTCCAACCGAGTGAGCGAGCTGAGCCACAGTCCAATCTTCTTGCGGAGCATCATGGACAAGAGAGATGGCGCGACCGATTTGTGGGTCGGCCACAGCGGAAAGCCATGTGGTTTTTGCGTCTGGTTCATGACGATTCATATGCAATCTGATCGCTTGCACAAACACCATTTCAGTCAGACGTCTCACGCAGATTGCAGAACCGAGTTTGGTGGAGGAGCATTCAGATGCAAGAAAGCGAATGCTTGTCTCCAACCAGGGCTCGGATTGCAGCTCTTCAGAGCGGATATAGATAAAGTCCGGGAGCGAAGCGAAAAACGGATTGTTGTTGCTGGTGTCGAAATCGTAGCAGCCCATTATGATTTTTGTTTTCGTGCCACCACCGCCGTATTCGATCAAGCGATGTTCTGATTCGAAATCGAGATCGAGCAATCGCATGAGGTCGTCGAACTTGATCGCAGCGCTGTCGGGCGAATCGCGCAGACAATACGGGCGGTCTCGGGAAGCCATGATGAAGTCGCCAGGACCTAAGGCGATTGGTCTATCTGAGAGCGTGGATTCGAAATAGCAGCCCCCGCGCAAAACCATGAAGAATCCAGCACGTCCCGGTCTGCCTTCCCACTTTACGCCCCACGGCACGGAAAACTCAGATTGGCAGTACACCATGCCGCGAAATTGCACGCTGCTCAAGACATCATCGAGTAAATCCATACTCTAAATTCCAGCCACATGTTGGACGATTGGACAATAAATTCAGACGAAATGGCATTGAGCGTCCGCCGTTGACATTGTAGCATCTTGCCCTGAGCAGAAAGCGGGACAACTCCACCGAGGGGTTCTGCCGATCTGACGCGAGCATCGGGAGAAAACCATGTCTTCAATAACGTTTGAGGAAGTCTCATCCACTGAGTCAATCCCTGCAAATACTCTTATCGAAGGCTCCGGCATCTGGCAAGTCTGCTGGCAGCTCATGACCAATATGTTGGCATTGGCTTTGTCCAACCTCATCGAAGGCTGGATTGCAGGACGACTCGGCGCCCAAGCTCAAGCAGCAGTCGGGATCGGAAGTCAGATCTGGTTTTTCATAATGATGTTGACGCTTGCACTGTCCGCAGGCACGACTGCTCTGCTAAGTAGATTTTGGGGTGCACGCGACTTCACAACCGCAGTCGAAGTTGGGCGTCAAGCGCTGCTTTGTTCAGTGTTATTCAGTATCGTCTCTTCCGCCGTGGGCTTGAGCGCATGCCCAACTGTTCTAAAACTGGTCGGAGCCTCGAATGATCTCGCAAAAGTCGCCTTCGATTATCTGCAATTCTGCATGATCTCAATGGTTCCATATACGGTGCTATGGATATCCAATTCTATTTTCCGAGCCAGCGGCGACGCACAGACGCCGCTAGTTACTACCATCATTTGCACAGCCGTAACGATTGCTCTGGAACTTACTTTTTGCCTGGGACCAGCGGGGCTAGGAATAAAGGGAATCGGGTTGGCATGGTTAGTTTCGAGCACACTCGGCATGATCATCAATTTCAGCAAGATGAGAAACTCGCCACTCTCGGGTTGTTGCAAGATCCAAGCGACACTGCAGCAAGGTGTGTCGGTCTATTGGATGAAGAAATTTATGGGCATCGGGTTACCCGCCTGCGTTCAAGATCTTTCGCTTCTGGCAAGCTCGTTTGTTCTGTTTTTCTTCCTTTCTAGGACGTGCGATGCCGTCATCAATCAAGCAGCTTGGGCTGCCGGTTGGCGAGTCGAAGAGACCCTGGTGATTATGCCGATGTACGGTCTGAATATGGCAGCAGCAACCATCGTCGGTCAAAATCTCGGGGCAAAACAGCCAGAGCGAGCGGCGGACGGAGCGTGGCGTGTGACTGCATTGGGAGCAGCTATCAATTCAGTCGTCGCAGCAACTCTCTATTTTGCGGGACCAACAATCGCTCAATTGATGTGTGGGACATTTGCCGTACGCGGAGCATGTGAGTCTTATTTCAGCACCTTATGGTGGACAGAACCATTTTTAGCCATATGGCTTATCCTGTCAGGCGCCATGCAAGGCGCAGCTTACACTCGCATGCCAATGTGCGTGACTGTCTTTTGCTTCAACATCGCGCGTTCGGCACTGATCATTTTAGGTGCCAATGCTGAAAGCCAAACAGCTTGGAACAGCATGGCATTCACTTCAGCACTGGCAGGAATTATGATGATCGTGCACTGGCACCGCCGGCAATGGCAGTCGGCAAAAATCTGAAATCAAGCTATCGTTCAGAATTTCCGCCAGAGTCTTTCGCTAATGCGCTAACCATGGTTTGAATGCGCTCGTGCAGTTGTTTGGTGACGTTGTGACGAACCTGGCGAGGATCTTGGACGTAATCAATAAGATGCGCTTCCATTGATACAGGCTCAGCTATCTTTACGTACACTGTGCGATTGGCCAGCTGTCTTGGTCTCTTGATTTTATACATCTGTCTTTCCAGCTTCATAACGACTTCCGCCAGCCGATCGGGAGAGGTCAGTTCGAGATAGTAATGCGGGCGCCAACTCGATAATTGCTCCGCTTCCTTTAATAGGTTCAAATCCTGCATGGCTTGATTGCGCAGAACAGGATCGTTTTCTTCCGTAAGGGACTCTTTGATCTGTGCCGCCAACTGCCAGGCTTGGTCAATGACGGCGGCTTTTTCAGAGACACTGGCCTGTCTATGCCTCTGCTCAACCTCGCTAACAATCGACTTTTCCAAATTCACAATGTCTTGAGTCATCTGTTGAAACGCCGGGTCCTTCGTCTTCAATCGGTGAACGGCTGCTTCGCGGAGAAACAAACTCTTTTGCACCGCTGCGATTCTGTTGGGCAGCGTCGCTCCGTTGGCAGAGAGCGAGAGCTCTGCTTCCATCTTCGCGACACGAATCTCAATCGTCGACAACACAGGCTGATCGTAATGGTACTTGATCACCATGGGTACGATGTACGCATTCCAATCTGGCTGACTCTTCCGATTCTCGACAATCGCCTGCATACCGATATCTATTGCGCCGCTGTGAAACGGTTGTATCTCTTCGTTCAAATAGAAAATTTCACCTTCCGGGAAGATCAGCAGAGCGTCGCGCCCGGAGCGAACAACATCAATTGCGTATTTCTTCGCATCTGAATCATGCGCGCCTCGCTTTACCGAGAAGTATCCCAACCGCTGCAACGCCCAACCAGCTACACCGAAATTTTCGTCGAATGCCTCGCGGTTGCACATGGTGATTAACCGCATTCCAGAACGTCGAGCAAGCTCCAGACAGACAAGCGGGTCTGCTTCATCAGCGTGATTCGATGCGAGAATTATGCCCGCACCAGGCGGAAGAGCACGAAAGACTTCAAATTCGTTCTCGTTCAGCACAAGCTTATTCGTCAGCGCTAGATCAGCCCTAATCAATGTTTGAGCAGCACTGATGAACCATGAAGTAGGTTTGGCTGGAATGAACGAATGTTTTTGCTCTGTCATCCTGCGGGATTCATCCAATCGACACGCTGATGTTCGCGACACCAGGTCGCCCTAGCTTCTTACGCATGCGCTCCGCCCCAGCTTCCGCCCACTGGTGATTGGTCTCCAGCGCCGCCGCTTGTTGAAAATAACTGAGCGCCAATTCAAATCGTTCCATTCCCTCATAAGCCATAGCCAGTCGATCGAACATGATTCTGTGCGGTCCGAACGCTTCGAGCATCCCGGCCCCGGCGGCTGCACACTCCTCGAATCGCTTCATGCAGAGATAACAATCGAGAATAGAGTCAGCAGGCTTATCCAGGAAGGAGAGATTTGACTCAACTTTTTTCAAAGTGCTTAAAACTTCGGCGAGAGTGTCGGCATCCAATTTCCGCAACTCTTCTTCGAGACCTCGTCCGCCCGCCTCAAACGCGACTTGGAAGGAATGCGGCTCATAGCCCGAGGAATGAGTATGAGTCAGCATTTGTATCGTGATTGGGAAATTGGAATTCTTCGCGGCGTGCGGTTGTAGTACCAGTGCATCAGACGCGGTGGCCGAGTTGATCGAGTCGTTGCGGACGAGTAGGTCGTTAAAACAGTGCCGCAAGGACTCGAATTTGTTGATCTTCTCTGGCATGATTACTGCAACCGCCGATGTGAGACCGTTTTCGTTTGCGTTCTTAACCAGCATAGAGCCACCGATCTTCTCTACGTATTGTGCAATGGCATCAAAGTTGACTGGGAAAGAGAACCGATCACCGGAGTCCATTCTCATTTGCAGTGGGGCAGTCTGCGGCATATCGGAAACGAATCCACAGTCCGACGCCAGGACAATCAACTTTTGGTTGGACAATTCCAACAGCTTAGCGATCGAACGCATCGCTCCGATAGGGAAAAACAGTTTGCCGTTTTCGATGGTGGTCCGATAGTTTTGTAGAACGGCATTGATATTTGCATCATCGTAGTGAGCTTTCGCAATCTCGAAATATCTCTGAATGTGGCGCAGTTGCGTCGCCGTCATCGGGTTGTCCAAGCAATCGCGAAAGTGCGTCCACCGTATCTCCTGCACATCACCAAATTGACAACGAAACGCATCTTGTTTCATCATGCCAAACGCGTTATTCGCCAGCACGATGAGTGGATTTTTGAACGAGCGCGCATTGAGCAGATCACCACAGCTGAGAAGCCGAATATCGTGATCTTTCTCCGCATCAAAGACAGCGAAGTCGAGTAATTCGCGCTCTTGCAAATTGGCAAGCTTCTTGCCTTGACGCAAATCCTCGACTACTTTGGCGACAGGGTGACTGAGAATGTAGCGAATCTGTAGCTCGGCAAAGCTCTCGAAGTCAGCAACTTTTGCCATCAATTCGTTGACGGTCTTATAACAGAATTGGCCGTTGTCCGCGCCCAGTTCAAGCAGATAGAGCGGCTGGCGCAAGTCCAGTTTACTGCGATAGTCTTGCAGGAATGCAATTACCATCTCGGAGTTGGCACGAACGCTGTTAGTACTGGCGGCTATTTTTTCGTGCCGATTGAGTTCAGAGTTCGCCCCTCTTCTGATCGAAAAGTCTTCTTGCACCGACCAGATTATGGACTTGCTTAGATGCTGATCGACTTCCAGCATCTCTTGCTTTTCGCCGTTGAGAAACTGAATAGGGGGAAAGTAGTGGCACATTTTTTCGCACAGGGCGACGATTTCTGCCGGGTCATGATACCGCTCCTGGTGCCAAAGATTGTTTTGAGCAATCAAGCCGAGACGCTGTTCAAATGGCAGCAGCTTGTGGGCATCGAGGCGGGGTGTATCAAATAGGGGCACATCGGGGTGCTGAAAGGTATTGGCCAAACTAATACGCGGGTGTTTAGCTTTATCACTGCTGCGGCTGCCCCAGTGCAGCAGCTGCTCGGTCCACGCCAGCATGCTTCCTCGCTCCGCCGGCAGGGCTCGCACATTCTGTACCGTGTCAATGTTGAGTTCGTGCGACTTCAAATTGTAGTTAGGATCGAGATTCGCAGGCAAAACATACATACAGCCGTTGAGCGGAGTGGCGTCGGTTAGCGGCATCCAAGTAGTCATAGTTTTGGGAGAACCATCCGGAAAAACAGCGTTAACTTCCGGTCGATCTCGATGACCCGCCCAGCCACTGCTTTTCGAGTTAGGTTTGACATGCCAACACCAGATCTGCGGCGAGAGAATGTAGCCTGGTCCCAAGACGCCGTTCACGACCGGCTCAAGAGCTTGATAAATCTCCCAGAAGTTGTCGTACACGAAGACGAACGGCGTTGGCCAGCCGGCGCCAGTGACGATTTCTACCGCTTTAGCCAGTTGGTCGATGTGTTCTTTTGGCAGCAAGCTCGGGGTGTGCAAGTAGCCCTGCGTGCTGATGTCTTCTTTCGCTTCCCGCACCACTGCTGGGTCGACCGAGACAGGCTTGGCAAAATCGCCTATCTTCTCGCTGATTTTCAAGTTCGGATTGAGACTTTCCCAATATCCGCGATCGCGAGCCCGATCGAATAACTCCCGCAGTTGCACTTGTCAGTCTCCTACCTATCTGGCTGGCTCCAATGAGTGTCACAAAACATTGTTCCCCACCGGACAGGCTTTGCCTCGAGGCGCCGGTCCGCCCCAGCCGCCCCGACGGCTTTAGAAATTCCGCGCCTTTATCTCAATGTGCTCAGGACACGGCGCTGCAACTTACCAACCGCCGCAATGGGGTGGCGGCTGAGAGGGTTGCTCCGCGGACCGTTGTGGTTGGTTCTGAGGCATCGCGGTCAGGCTTTAAAGCTGATTGCTGGGTGCAATCAGTTTCAGCCGATTTTGATTGCACACAGCAATCAAGAAGCCGTAGCAGCCAGTTTGATTGCTGGGTGCAATCAGATCTGGTCGATTTTGATTGCACACAGCAATCGCTCGGTTTTTGCAGGAAATTCTGGGCGGTTTTTCTTACAACCGCCGCGCCTAGGGGTGCCGTTAGCTCACTGCAACCCGCGTGAATAGAAATTTCAGCGGTTTTTCTAATACCCCCGCACGAGGGCGCGGACCTGGGGCAGCGGGCCGCAGCAGGTCGCGGCTAGCGCCGATCGCATATACACCGGTACACCTGGAAGCCGGTCGCAGACACCAATTCATCGATCCCCACCGACGGACGTTCGCAGCTTGTCCTGCTACAATACCGTCTGTGAGCCAAGAGTGGAACAATCGCCGAGTTACGATATTGGGGTTGGGCAGGAGCGGAACTGCTACTGCTAGATATCTCACCGATCGCGGCGCTCGCGTATATCTCTCGGAGTCATCGGAAGAGACTACGGAAAAACGCGCACAGGCAGCGGAGTTGGAGAACCTCGGCGTGCAGGTGGAGTTCGGCAAACACTCCGACGAAGCGATTTCATTCGGCGAATTTATCGTCACGAGCCCAGGTATCAAGCCCACGTCGGAAGTGATGCTGAAGGCCAAGTCGCTTGGCAAGGAAGTTATATGCGACGTCGAACTGGCGTTTCGCGACTGTCGCATTCCCATCATCGCCATTACCGGAACCAACGGTAAATCGACTACCACAGCGCTGATCAGCTACATTCTCGAGAAGTCAGGCAAACGCGCTCCTGCTTGCGGCAACTTTGGGGTGCCCGTCTTGAGCCAGGTCGACGCGCGTCCCGACTTCCTCGTCATCGAAGTCAGCTCTTACCAGCTCCACTACTGCGTCAATCTGGCGCCGTTCATCGGCATCTGGATGAACCTGACGCCCGATCATCTCGATTGGCACGGCGGGCTAGATCCATATATTCGTGACAAGCAGAAGCTGTTCGCCAATCAACGGCTCGACCAATACGCAGTGCTCAATATGGACGACCCCATCGTCGCCGACGTGCAGACTCGCTCACAGATAATGCCGTTTAGCGCGGTATCGTCACTCGATTATTGTATTCAGGGCGCCTTTATGTCGGACGGCTACCTCGCTTATCGATACGGCGGCGAAAACCGCATCGTCTGTCACAAAGATGAGCTGCAAATCATTGGGCAACACAATCTGGAAAATGCGCTCGCCGCAATCAGCACCTGCGTATTGGCTCGCGTGCCGCATGAGGACATAGAGCGTTACCTGAAGGAATTTAAAGCACTGGAGCATCGCCTGGAATACGTCGCCACAGTTGATGGCATCGAATATTTCAACGACTCAAAAGCCACTAACCCCGAATCGTCAATCAAGGCACTGGAGGCATTTTCCGATAAGAAAGTTGTTTTAATCGCGGGCGGCCGCGATAAAGGTACATCACTTAGTGATTTTGTTCATTCTGTTAGAAATCACGCTGCGGCTGTTATCCTCATAGGTGAAGCCAAGCAGCGCTTCGAGGTCGCCCTGAGGGAGGTTGGAGTCGCGAACATATATCCAGCGGATAGCATGGATGAAGCTGTGCGTTTGGGTGAGCAATTGAGACTGGGACCGGTTTTGTTGTCGCCTGCGTGTGCAAGTTTTGATATGTTCAAAGATTTCGAGCATAGAGGCCGTGTCTTCAAAGATATTGTCCGCACAAGACTCCAAAAGATGGCGCCGCCAGTCTAGCGACCAGGGCTCCGGCTCCGTCGCCACGCTGAGGCCCCCGACACCGCCACCACCGGCGGAGTCGGAATTTCGCGGTCTGCCTGATCGCGCCATCATCACAATCGTCCTTACCCTCTGCGGTTTCGGCTTGATGGCGGTATTCAGCGCCTCGGCTCCTGAAGCACTGCAGAGCTATCAAGACTCGACATTCTTTTTCCGCCGTCAGGCAATCGCCTGCTTGATCGGCGTATTCCTGATGTTCACCATCAGCCGCTATGACTATCGCAAACTGAAGAAGTGGGCGTGGCCACTGACGATCGGCTCTCTCGGTCTCTTGTGCCTGACTCTCATCCCGAGTTTGACAGTTAAAACATTCGGCGCCGCCCGATGGCTCAAATTAGGACCGTTGCAAATCCAGCCCTCAGAAATGTGCAAAGTGGCGTCAATCATTTTGCTCTCGGCTGGTCTGTCGAAACATTTTTGGTGGCATCGGCAAATTCTCGTTCGCATCGCCGTCACAATCGTCATGGTGGCAATCGTTGTAAGACAGCCAGACTTGGGCACTGCGCTCATGATCATGGGCGGGTTAGGCACGTTGCTCTACGTCACCGGCATCAACCAGGCGCTCGTGCTTGGCTCTGTAGGCGGCGGCGGCATCTTGGTCTGGCACCACATTCTCAAAACGCCATACCAGATGAAGCGTATTCAGAGCTGGCTCAATCCATATCTGTCACCGCAAGGTGACGGTTGGAACATCATTCAAGCGCAGTACGCCATTGGTTCGGGTGGGCTGTGGGGCGTAGGATTCGGGCGCAGTCTGCAAAAGCTTTATTACCTGCCAGTGCAGCACGCAGACTTCATTTTCGCCGTCATCTCAGAAGAGTTCGGACTGGTCGGTTGCGTCGTTTTGCTCAGTCTCTTCGCGCTCTTTGGCTGGTACGGTTTCAGAACCGCACTGGAAGCTCGCACTCTGTTCGGAAGGCTGCTCGCTATCGGCATTACCAGCTCGATTACGTTGCAGGCTGTAGTTAACGCCGCCGTCACCACCGGCATCATCCCTGTCACTGGTATCACGCTGCCGTTTATCAGCTATGGTGGCACGTCGCTCGTCATCACTCTAGCAATGGTCGGCATCTTACTGTCGATCTCCCGGGATCGGGGTCAACTCGAAGAAGACGACGAGTTCGCTGAGGAACCAGCACATTGAAGCACCGCATCGTCTTAACCGGCGGCGGCACTGGTGGGCATGTCTATCCGGCGCTTTCGGTTTACGAGCAGCTCAAGAACGATCCTGACGTCGAGGCCATCCTTTATATAGGTGCAAAAGGTCACCTGGAAGAGCGGCTGGCGGCAGAGCGCCAGATCGATTTTGTTGGCTTAAACAGCGTTGGATTGCCACGCAAACTGTCGCTGGCGATGCTGATCTGGCCGTTCAAAATGTTTGGCGCCTTCTCGGCAGCGGTGGTAGCCTTCAACAAGTTTCGCCCGACGGTGGTTTTGGGAACCGGCGGCTACGCCTCGGCACCACCTTTGTTTGCTGCGAAAGCGGCCGGATATCCGCTGGCGGTGCATGAACCTGACGCGCATCCAGGGCTGGTCAATCGAACACTGGCTCCCTACGCCAATTTGTGTTCACTAGGCATGGCCGGTGCAGCGACGAAATTGAAATGCACGCGTGGCGAAATCGCGGTCAATGGTAATCCGATAGCGGATCGTTTTCTTCACCCGCCTGCGCAAGCGGAGGCGCGAGCGCAGTTCGGTTTGCGTGCGGATCTGCAAACTCTTTTGATCACAGGCGGCTCTCAGGGCGCCCAGGCGATCAATTCGACCGTGCTGTCCGCCCTGCCTCAACTCCTCGCATTAAAGCCCGAGATTCAGGTCTTACACCAGGTGGGCGAGAAGAATTTCGCCGACTTCGAGCGTTCGCTCAAGCAGTCTGGCGACATCGATCGCTATGTAATCAAACCGTACATCAACGATCTGGCCGTCGCGTACGCAGCCTGCGATCTGACTGTCTGCCGTGCCGGCGCCATGACAATTGCCGAGCTTGGGGTCTCTGGTACGCCGGCGATATTTATTCCATTTCCATTCGCCGCGCAAAACCATCAAGCTCACAACGCGCGCTTCGTCGAATCGAAAGGTGCGGCTGTCGTGATTATGCAGAACGAGCTGACGCCGGAGCTGCTGGTAAAAACAGTGGAGTCGCTTCTCTGCGATAAAACTCGACTAGATGGAATGCGGCAAGCCATGCGGTCGCTCGGTCGACCAGACGCCGCCTCGCAGCTGGCGAAGCAGATCAAACAGTTGAGTGCCGATTTTCTGAAAGGATTTAGTGGCGGCGCTACAAACTGATCGGCGCAGAGACGATAGGCGTAGTCGCAATTACAACAGGCGCAACACTCTGTGCCGAATTATATGACGTCACGGTTTTGCGCTCGATTTCCGACACGAGCGCTTCCATCTGTCCAAGCAGCCGGACGCACTCGTTGTTATCGCCTTGCGAGCGGCTAACTATATCCTTCAAATCGGACAAAGAATCTTTGAGAGCGATTGGATCTGGAAAAGTCATATCTTTCCCGTACAAGCTTTATTGGAGAGTGAAGCCCAAAGCAACAATGTCAGTTGCCATTACCTGGTGAGGAGTTTAGCACAGGCTGCTTGGTTTCAATTGCTAGAAAATCCGCACCAATAGCTTAAATTTGCCACGATCCACTGGCCGCCGAATCGCGCGTGTGTAACCGTCCGATAGACAATTCTATGACTTTGTTCACAATAGTTTTTGACACTTGACAGCCGCTCAACTAAACGACCTAATAAGGGCTGCACCGCTGATACACTCTTCAATATGTTCGACCGAATAGCTGCGCTGATTCCGATTTTCAGATCCTTCTTCTTTTACTTCCGCGATCGCCGACGGCGGAGGCTGGAGCAGATAGAGGAGTATCACGAGCGGCTGCGATCCGTTATCTCCGAATTGCTAGCCAAGGCAGATGAAGTCGATCAGCAGGGTAAATATCTGGGCGTGCCGAGCGCGGAGTGGACGCACATCTTGAGAGCCGCGTGTTCCGAGTTGGTGAAACTCGGCGATGACTTGCCCAAGATCGAGAAGATGCTGGAAGAACAAGACCTAAACGGCGCCCGTGACACGGTGCTCGAATCCTGCCGCAAAGCCAGCAAGATCTCGCGCCAACTCGATTCGATTCGCCTGAACGAGCGTCGCCTCCCCCCGCCCTAGGCACCAGATAAGGTGCAGGAGATAAGAGGAGCGCGTTAAACCTTCTTGTAGAGTAGCGTCAAGATTTGAGCACGCCTGACCCAATGAGCATTCTTATACAAAAGGTAGATATTGTTTCCGTCTACCACGGCTTCGCGAATCCAGAGATTCTTATAGGATGACTGACGATAGGCTTCACTGTGTTGTTGCCAATATTGTTGGGCAAATTTCCTTTCCTCGTCGAACGGCAACGACGGCTTTTGTTCGATCTTATGAGTCGTCTGTCCCAAGAATTCCGCATGTGTCTCTTGGAACTGGTGAATCGGAGGCGCAGGTACCGACTGCCCAACTCGATAGGTGCTAGCTACTGCTCCGAACGCCCGAAGATCTCTTAGACTGCTGATCTTCTCCCTCTGGGCTTGTGCAGCTTCTGCCGTCCGCAACGCTTCTTGCTCCGCAGCTTCATAGTTTTCCCAAGCACCGCCGATGCTCAGAGCGTATGAATGCAGATCGTAGGCCCACTCGGCCATTTCGCACAGAGAAATATTTTGGTATCCAGAAAGAAACACGACAGCTTGATGCCCTGGAATTCCTTGGAACCCCAATGTCTCACCGGCTGACGACTTCACAGCACAGACAAGCCTGCCATGGCGCCTCTGTTCCTCGCTTGGTTGCGAGACTACATTCAACAAATCACGCATTGGCACGGGATCTCTTTTCGGTTCCGGATAACCGACCGGCCGAGGTTGGGCCCAGCATCCTTGCAGGCAAAACACGAAGGAAGCAAGCACCAGACTTCCAGACTTTCGCATTTGGTAATCCTCGAACCCGAGTATCCATTCTACTGAAACTTCGCGCGGGCTGCGCGATGCGACGCAACATATGCGATTGCTCCGCAGGCAAGTAGTACGTTGCATATGCCACCAGACCCGGTGCAAAAAAATTGCAGATTTTACAGAAGAATTTTGCTCAAATCCCCACATGACAACGTGCAAATCTGTAGAATTGAAGTATAGGTCTCTAAGCGAAACTCTCTTGGACGAGGCGAGTTTGGTGTCGCTCCTGCGTGCGAACCAGGCTCACTGCCTTTGGCCATGATGTTCGTCGGGATCAGTTTAGACTGGGAACGCAGGAGGAAGAGGGGATGTCTAAAAAGAAGAAGTCAACGAACGCGGCGCCACAAGCCAAAGTAGAACCGATGGTCGAAACAGAATCGAAAGAGGATGGCGTAACGCAGGAAGCGCCGGCCGAAGAGAACAAGGAAGAGACAGCCGAAGCCCCGGCTGAGGAAAACAAAGAAGAATCAGCTGAAGATAACAAGGAAGAAGCATCCGAAGCTCCTGCCGAGGAAAACAAAGAAGAAACAGCTGAGGCAAACGACGAGGAAAACGCGGAAGCTCCAACTGAAGAGAATAAAGAAGAGTGCAGCGAGTCTGCGAGCGAATGTTCGGAAGAGAAGAAAGAAGACGAGAACAAAGAAGGGTCCGCGCCGGCAGAGTGCGGCGAGGCTAAAGAAGAGTGTGCGACTGAAGAAGCGAAAGAAGAATGCAGCAAAGCTGCAGAATCTTCCGCCGACGAAACGAAGGAAGAGTCAGAACCGGCCGCTGAAAGTCCTGCGGAAGAAACGAAGGAAGAGAGCGAACCGGCTGCTGAGTCTTCCAACGAGGAGACCAAAGAGGAGTCCGAACCGGCTGCAGAATCTGCTGCCGAGGAAACCAAAGAGGAATCAGCAGAGCCTCCAGCCGAAGCTGAATCCGAAGCGAAGAACGAAGAATCTTCGGAAGAAAAATCCGACGAAGAGAAAGAACCGACTGCTGAAGCTGTTGAAGAAGACACGGAAATTCATCCCTCGATGGAGTCAGCCGACGAAAAGAAAGCTGACGAAGCTGCTGCTGAAGTGCCTTCCGAAAAAGCTCAGCCTCCCAGCGACGACGAGGAAAAACCGGCTACCGAAGCCGCTTAACCAACTCGACGCACCACACACGACACCAGGGGTAGAGGCGACTCTATCCCTGGTTCTCGTTCGCAAAATGTCGCAGCTCATAACCTGCCTCTAAGAGATGCCTGTCAAGATAGCAAAAGAATATCTATTCGCGATACTCTATTGAGCGGCCGACGCTTTGCAGCGTCAGGCATGTAGCCAGAGATCATGGGTTTCTGCCCAACCAAACCGAAGGGTACCGGTTCGAAAAGGTGGGCGCCAACGCTATCAGGCATGCGACTTTCTAGAGGTGAGGAATGGTAACTACTACATTGCAAGAAACACCGCTCGCTGATGCCCATCGCAAGCTAGGTGCGCGCATGGTCGACTTCGCCGGCTGGAACATGCCGGTGCAATACAGATCGATCGTCGTCGAGCACACGGCGGTGCGAAATAAAGTCGGTGTTTTCGATGTATCGCACATGGGTGAGTTCATCATCAAAGGAGCGCAAGCACACGACCTCGTGCAACACCTCATCGCCAACGACCTGAACAAGTTGTCCAAGCCGGACATGGCACTGTACACGCAGTTCGTGCGCCCGAATGGTGGTACGGTCGATGATTTGATCGTCTATCGCCGCCAAGACGATTTCTTGCTCGTAGTGAACGCGTCCAACATGGAAAAAGATTGGCAGTGGATTCAATCCAACAAATCACAATTTCCAAACGTGGAGCTGAAAAACATCTCGAATGAAACCGGACTGCTCGCTCTGCAAGGACCGAATGCCGTTCCATTGTTCAAAGAACTCGTTGGCGATTGGGTCGAGTCGATGCATTCCTTCACTTATGGAACCGGCAGCGCCAACGGCATAGAAATTTCGTTCGGTAGAACGGGGTACACCGGAGAAGATGGTTTTGAAATCTTTGTGCAGTCGAAAGATGCTGTTAAGTTGTGGAACCTGTTATTAGAAGCTGGCACCAAATACGGTATCGAGCCGTGCGGATTGGGCGCACGCGACACATTGCGCTTGGAAGCAGGATTGCCTTTATACGGTCACGAGCTGGACGATGAAACAAGCCCGCTGGAAGCCGGATTAGGCTGGAGCGTGAAACTGGACAAAGGCGAATTTCTCGGACGAGATGCGATGGCGAAGCAAAAACAGAACGGTCTGCCCAAACAGCTCGTCTGTTTGAAAGCCGACGGCAAAGCACTGCCACGCCAGGGTTATTCCGTGCACGCGGAAGGAAAAGAGATCGGCAAAGTGACAAGCGGATCGCAGGGCATCCATGTCGGTTATCCGATTGCCTTTGCGTTTGTTCCATCGCAGTACGCCAAAGTAGGAACACCGCTGACCATCGCCATCCGCGATACAAAAGTGAACGCCCAGGTAGTGGCCAGACCGTGGTACAAGCGCGCTAAATAGAAAGTAGCCGTGCCGAAAGCGGCACGCTAAGAGGCGTAGGGGTCGCTTGCAAGGAAAGTCACGGTCGTCCGACTTGTTTCACGGGGCGGTGCAACCGCCTCCTACGACATTGGGGCACTCTGAAGCCTGGTGACGGAACCGACGATCTCAACGACGCGAGAGCATTCGCCCGGCGAAGATTAGTACTGCTAGGAGTCCGGCGCCTTTGCCGAGTTGCTGACCGTTCCACGCTGGAGTGCCGTACTCCGCTTTTTCAGGCGCATGGACGATCTGCACTTTCGGTATCACTTCTTTGTCGCTCAATTTGTTGACGACTTCTCTGACGCCATCGATCGGTGCTTGAATGACGGAGTGTCCGAGCGATTGTACGAATTGCCCGGCGAAGTTGTTGTTCTCTCTATCCTTCTCAGCGTTGGTTTTATTGTCCGGTTCGCTCGACATGTGCCTGAACCTCCATGACCATCAATAGTATGCGCGCGTTGCCTACTGCAACTGTACCCGCATGCGCTAGAGTGCACTGTCCGCCACACGACATTGTTACAGGCGTCCGCAAAGAGCCTCAAGCACTGAACGCCACGAATTTACAGCATCGTTCTGATCAAGAAGAGCATGGAGCAGCACAATCCAGCCACAGAAAATGCATCGAGGAATTGGGTGGGGATACGCTTGAACATTATTATTACGACCTTTTTTACGCGATGTTGGTTAAGTCTCCAATCTCATTGACGTTTCTACGCAGGAAATTAGCCGGGTTACCCTTTACCGCTTGCCAACCCTCCCATATAATCCGAGCTGGCAACGACTCTTGTCATCCGCCCGCGCTTCAACTTTGCGGGCTCAGCCTTCCTTGTGTTCCCCATTAACCCGCCGCAGGGAGATTGCCCATGAATGGCTTTCGCGCACTCGTAATTACCTTGGTGTCTACAAGTTTCTTTCTGTCCGGTCCTGGTTTTGCAGCTACAAGCCCATCACTCGAACCAGATGTCTGCGATTACAGCGGCGAAGGTTATGCCGTCGCACGTTTCGTCAACTATGCCAATAAGCTGCCATTGTTTTTGAAGGTCACGGGACACCCAAACGGCGACTTCGAAGCCGCATACGGCGACATTGAAAACGTCGACGGCAAGATGTGGGGCAGCATTCAAATGGATGTCGCGGGCACGGAGAATAACGAATTCGGCCCTTATCTATTTCTCTTCTTGAACGTTCCAGGAGAAGGAACCAAGGAGCTGACGACACCGCTCAACACGGGACAGAACATTGGCACCGGAGATTTGCCCAACTCTATTCGGCGATCCTTTCGTCCAGCGATGTACGGCTATCCATCCGGAACGACAATCGATTCGGGCTATATCGAAGCCGGTCAAGTGGGTGGCAACGGCTCCACATACATCGATAACGTTCAGCTCGACAATTCGGCGCTCACCAAAATCACGAAGGTTCTTGATTGCGGCAACTAACGAACATAACATCGTGCGAACCTGAGTATTGCTAGAATATGTTCTTCATCATCGAAGCAACACCAGGAGGCACTGATGGGCGTAGCGCTGAGTTATCCTGCAGAACTTAAGTACGTGAAGACGCACGAATGGGTGCGCACCGAGGGCGACACGGCTGTCATTGGCATCACGTCCTTCGCCGCGGACCAACTTGGCGACGTCACGTTTGTCGAACTGCCCAAAGTTGGCACCAAATTCAAGAACGAGCAAAAATTCG
This sequence comes from Planktothrix sp., assembly GCA_036703195.1. Classification (GTDB taxonomy): domain Bacteria; phylum Cyanobacteriota; class Vampirovibrionia; order Obscuribacterales; family Obscuribacteraceae; genus DATNPN01. The sequence continues at coordinate 207,162 of DATNPN010000024.1, forward strand.
GCGTGATCGAATCGGTGAAATCGGTTTCCGATCTATTCATGCCGTTGGGCGGCGAAGTAACGGCTGTGAATGAGGAATTATCCTCAGAGCCAGAGCTTGTCAACAACGATTGTTACGGCAAAGGGTGGATGATCAAAGTCAAGATGTCGGACGCGAACGAGCTCAAGGAGTCTCTCAGCGCCGACCAATATAAAGATTTTGTCGTTGAGTGACGTTCTTTGCAAAGAGACTATTAAACCCTGCGAGTCTTCCGTTAAGCAGTCATAAAATTACGGTGGGCTTGAGTTTCCGCCTTAATCGGAGGACTGCTATGAAAACCCAATGGACAGCGTTAATGATTTCGCTCATCGTGGCGCCACTCGGCGCAACGGCTGTGTTGGCTGCGACGGTTTCGGACAAGGCTGGGGTCGTTGCCGAAAATGAAGTGGCAAAACCTGAGTTTAAATCGCATGCGACCAAGTCGTTTGGTCAACCTGACGTGGTGACGATCGACGGCGTGCAGTTCGCGCGCAAGCTGAAAGTGAGTGACTCCTTGAAGGGTCAACTCGAGCAAGCTACGACGCAGGTGCATGGCACAGAGAACTGCAACTATATCGTTCCTGGGCATGCAGTAACCGGAATCTAGACAAATTTGGCGTTTTACGGGGAAGGGGCGTGGTTAAATCCACGCCCTTTTTTTATGCACATCCCAGTCCGCAACAGTAGGCGAGACGGTTTTACAACGTCTATTTAGATGACGTTCCGTCGTCCGCACTGTTATCCGGCGGGATGCGAACGGGCTCGTCGACCGGTCTATCGTCAGGACTGGCCTCGTGTTCTGTGCGTCCGTTCAGTTGTACTTTTGAAGGATGCGTATGCTCTCTGATTTGATCTTGCGCCATATCGAAGAAATAAGAGCCGGGGGTGATCTGCGCTAACTCCCGCAGTGCAGCCGGATCCTCACTATTTGCGTCGAGACGATCCGTCGCTTCGAGGTAGAGCGCACGATTCAACAATTCGCGCGGATCTTTTCCGTAGATTTGGAAAAATCCGGGCAGTGGGGCGTCTTTCAACACAGCGATCGCCGCTTTATAGTTGTGCTGCTGAATACTGACTTCAGCCGAATGCGTGATGTACAGCTTCATTAAGCCGATGGTGAAACCGCCCATAGCGACGAGCAAGCCGATGGCGAGAAGGAAATCGACGAAGAGCGGATGTTTATATGCGCGTCCACCTTCATCAACTCGAGGTGGGGGCGCGGCATCGAGTGCTTCATCGAGCAGTCGGTAGATAGTTTGGTGCTGAGATTGATCGAGAGCAGCTCCATTGCCGCTGGCTGCATCTGACTCCGCGACAGCAGCCGAACCTGCATCTGCGGGTTTGGCAGGATCAGCTTGAACAGTTTCCGCTCCAGTCGCAGAGGCTGCCTCCGGGGGCTTTGTCGCCTCTCCTTCCGAGCTTCCGGCCGTTTCAGCTTCTTTCGCCGAAACTTCCTTGGGTTCAGTTTCCAAAATCAGCCCCTCTTACCGACCGCCATTCGCCAGATGGGTTGCCTTTCTAACCTTATCATGCCACGTATCCCGCCCATCTATCAGACGTCATTTAGGCGGCTTACGACGAGCGCCTGATAATTTTCCCACTGCCAGGCGAGCAAAGGGAAACGCCCACCAGTGCCGTCACAGTGGCATCAGTCCAGCGAGCTCGAGTTTACTTTCAGGCAGCAGTCAGATCAGTGCGCTGCGTTGATGAAATCGGTGAATTGGCCGGCCCAATGGGTTTTTGCGTGGGCGCGTAAGCGCTCATCGCCTGCTGCCTTAATGGCGCCGGCATGTCCTGCCTGCCAGAGACTTTCCAGCGTGGCGTACGCCTGTCGGCTCACCGAGATCTCGGGCGAATCCGTCAGTTTCACAACCTCTGGAATCGCCTCTTCGGCATCGAGGGTTTCCACCCCTCTGAGGGCGGTAGTGCGAACAGCCGGCGACGGATCGCTCAAAGCCGCAATGAGAGCCTGCCGCACCTCATTTTGCAGCTCGAGAGAGGCATCCAGTTTTTCACTGAATAGCCGCACCAAAGAGTCCAGCGCCTGATCTCGCTGGTCCGGGGCGAAATCGCCGGCAGCTGCTACCAGATACTTTGCCGCCTCGCGCGTGTATCGCGCGCCCAGCGCTTTGAGAATCTTCCAGTGGGTTTTGCTCGCACTGGCGTTCTGTTCTTCTACCGGCTGCTTGCTTAAGGGAAGCGCTGTGCGGCTGGACATTGTGACCAGTTGATTGGCCAGCTCGATCAAGGGCGTCACGGAAGAGTGATCCGCGATGGTTCCCAGCGCTTCGACAGCGTAATCCGCGAGGGCGTTGTCGGGCAGGAGCAGCGCAATTAAAGGCGGTACCGCGTTCGTTATGTGCAGCTCGCCGGCAAGTACGATCGCCTGCGCCACCTGTACAAACTCTTTGCTGCTCCTGGCTTCAGCCGTTTGCAGAGAGTCGAGAACGACGCGTTCGATGACACCACCTGCGGTGAGTTCTTGCACGACCGCCTCCAGCTCTTCTTCACTGGGAACAGTCGAATCGCCGCCATTGCCGTACTCTTTCAGCCAATCAGCCAGCGACAAAACAGCACGCAAACTAACAGGAGTCGGTTCGCTGCGAGCGAGTTCGATGACCGGTTTTATGCATTGCGCCAGCCCGTTTTCAGCAGCGACATCGGCTCCGAAAGTCTGACGCGACGCGTCCAAGATCGACAGCACCATGGCACACGCCCCTTGTCTGGCACTGGCGTGCGCATCTCTGAAAAAATCGATCGGCTTGTGCTGGCGCGCAATCGCTATCGCCATGTAATCGGGAAGTTCGTTCAGCGACAGCATCGCATTCATCAAGGAGTCACTGACGATGGCAGCCGGCCAATGAGCGAGAGCGCCGGCTGCATCAACGCGAAACCACTGTTCGTCAGATTGAAGATACTCGGCAAGTGCGGCTCGCGCCGGCTCGGCGCCAAGACGTCCCAACGCATAGGCGATGTGACAGAAGGCTGATTTGTAATCGGCAGCACAGTCACGCAGCGACCGAATCATGCGCTCGGCAGCTTTACGCGCCTGCAGACTGGAGAGGACAGTGGCGGCATTGGCGCGTACGCGCCAATCAGGGTGACCAAGCGGATCGACGCGATTGGGCCATGCGTCATCCGGCATCTCCGGGTGAAGAGCGTTGATGGCTCTTTCACTGCCTTCCTTCGCGACGATCTCTTCGAAGATGGCTCGCAGCTTGTCTTCCCACCACTGGGGGGGCAACTGCAGCACCACCGTCATCTGCAGTGAGCTGTTGTTGCGCACGGCTCGATTGATATCTTCGCGGACTTCTCGAAAACTGCGCTGGTTCTCCGGACTCGAGCCGACAAGTCCATGATAAAGGAGCAAGTGTTCGAGAACATACTCATCTACTTGGTTGCTTGTCTCTGAGTTGACCGAGAAGACCAGCTTACGCACGCGCTTTACAAGCGAACCGATCAAGTTGCGCACCATATGAGGTTCCTTTCTGCTCGAGGAAGCTTAACGCAGACCAATCCCGGAGTTTTCGCGCTCGCTCGCAGAGTGGAGGGGAGGTATTATTGTCGACTGCGACCAAGTCAGAATTGCCTGAGTCCGGGAATTTTATGGACATTCGTAACATAGCGGGACAAGCCGTCGATTTCATCATTTATCTCGCCACCGCGAGCCCATACATCATTCCGTTCTGGGCGGCTGTCATCTGGCTGATTCTGTTGCTCAATTGGCGGCAGCTGGTGCGCTTTCTCTGGCGCAGCGTCAATTTGGTGGAAGACCTGGTATTGCAGCGCAAACTGTTCGCTGCCATCGACAAACCGCTCAAAATGCTGCTCGTTCTGCTTGCCCTATTGCCGTTCTTGCATCTGATCGCGCCGCCGGGCGGCACAATTTTAGAGCGCCTTACGTATTTCGCCTTGCCGTTGCTCAGTTTGTATGTGGCAGTGCAGTTCATTGATACGTTTCTTTTTACCTGGTATCTGGGACAGCGCAAGGAAGCGAACATTCCGGGTGTGCTCCGTTTTGTCGTGCTGAGCGCCATCTACGTTCTTTTCGGTCTGGCATTTCTCGAATGGACGTTGAACATCAACGTGCTGCCACTGCTCGCGACATCGACCGTCGTAACTGCTGTCGTCGGTCTCTCCCTGCAAGACACGCTGAAAAATCTGTTCGCCGGGTTGACCATGAGTTTTGAAAAGCGATTTCGCCAGGGCGACTGGGTGATGTTTCGCATCGACCCAAACAACACAGCCATCGGCGAAGTGATCGAGATCGGCTGGCGCACGACCAAAATAAAAACAGTCGACAACAATTACGTCGTGATACCAAATGCGATGTTCACCAGCAATCAGCTCACTAACTATAGCCAGCCCACGCCGGCGTTTCCGAGAGCTCTGGAGATTCCTGTCCGTCCCAATACCGATCTGGAGAGAATCCGCCAGGCGATCGCCGAGGCGGTGAAAAACACCGAAGGAGTGCTAAAGGAGCCGTTGCCAGAAACTCTGGTCACGGGAATCCGCGTCGACCACGTCACCGTACGCGTGCGCTTTTGGGTCGACCAGTACGTCTCCGGCGATCCGGTGGCGAGCAAAGTGCTTGAAAAGTCGTACGAGCAGCTGCGCGAAATGAACGCAATCCCCGCTACAGGCGATCTTCTCGGCGCGACGCCAGAGAAGTCGAGATGATAAAATTTGTGCTCGCTAGAGACTTTGGGGACGCCCGCTGCTGAACGCTTCAGTTGAGCGCACCCGGACAGCGGAACGAAGCGCGGCGGCAGAGCCGTGCGGAGTGAAGCGTTGCGGCGCGGAGGAGGCGAGGAACGAAGCCGACGGAGCGCTTATATGTAGGTACCGAGCGACGGAGCGAATAAAAAATTGAACACATTCTTGAGCCCAGCTCAGCAGGCGGCAAAAGAGCAATTTGAGGCGTACGTGCGCGAGCACTTACCCGCTAAATTGGCTGCTCTGGAAAAACGCTCAAGCGGAGCACCGCTGAAAGAGTTGCTCCACGAGCTGGGACAATCCGGCTACCTGGGCTTGCACGTGCCGAAAGAGTACGGCGGTCAGGGGCAGTCTTTCTTGCATGTGGTCATGCTCGTTGAAGCACTCGCTACCGCTTTACCCGCTCTAGGACTAGTTGTTGCCGAGCATAACGCCGTCATAGAAACAATCATGCGCTTCGGCTCAGCCAAGCAGAGATCTCTCTACATACCGCTTTTAGCGCGCGGAGACAGCATCGCCACCACGTCGTTGAGTGAAGACGAGGCCGGCAGCGACTTCGAGGCAATTACGACGAAGCTGGCGGATAACTCAATCACCGGCAGCAAAGCCTGGGTTGCCAACGCGGACATCGCCAACCTCAGCCTGACTTCGGCGAAAGACGCAGCAGGCAAACTGCGCTTGTTGCTTGTCGATCTGTCGACTGAGTCGAGCACTTGCTCAGTCGGAGAGCGGCAAGAGCTGCTGGGCATGCAAGCCGTCTCCATCAATAACGTCGAGTTCAAATCGCACAAACTAGGACAAGATGCTTGCCTGGAGCCTGATTCTGACAGAGCCCGCGAGCAAATACTGCACGCTCAAGACGTCGGCAAGACTCTGATCGCAGCAGCAGCGCTCGGCTCCGTCGAGGCGGCGCTCAATCTCTCTGTCGAGCACGCCAACCAGCGCGAGCAGTTCGGTCAGAAGATCGGGCAGTTTCAAGGGATTCAATGGAAGATCGCCGACATGTCGACTCATTCCGCCGCAAGCCGCATGCTTGTCTATCGCGCCGCATGGGATCTGGACGAGGAGCCGGAGTCTTTGCACAAAGATGCTGCCATGTGCAAATCGTTCGCTACGCGTGTCGCCCAACAACATACCGCCGAGGCGATTCAGATTCTGGGCGCCCGCGGTCTGCTGGCAGATTCGCCGGCTCAACGATTCTATCGCGATGCCAAAGTGATGGAAATTTGCGAAGGAACCAACGAGATGCAGAAAATAATCATTGGTGAAGAGCTCGGCGTTTAGCCTCTTCAGCCGCTTCGACCGGGCGCCCGTCCAACAGATTTAATACAATGCAGACCATGCTTAAACGGGCCGCCAAATTGGCATTGCATTATTAGGATTCGAGAGGTGTAACCATGGAGCATGAGCGCCACGCCAAATTTAGATGGAAAACCCGCGCCGGCGCCGGACTAGCCACATTGATCGCACTGTCTTCGAGCTATCTGCCCGTGTTCGCCGACGCGTACATGGATCAAGGCATCGCCTATTATAAAAAGCGCGACTTCAACCACGCACTTGCCGCTTTCGCGCAAGCCTATCGCGCCAACCCCTCCAATGGCACCGCCGTCTACTACGAGGGCGTCTGCAAACAGTATATGGGGGACAACAAAGCCGCCGCTTCGCTCTACGCGTCGGTCATAGCCAACTTCTCAGGCACACAAGCCGCTGTGGGAGCGATGGCGGCACTCAGCCGCATCGATCCGGAGTACGCCAATCAGCTGATGCGGCGTGCGGGCGGCGGCAGCTCCTCCTCTTCCAGTCAGGCCACGACTGCCTCGGCAACGGCTACGACTGCGGGCGGCAAAACGACTATTTACATACCAGCGACCGACACCCGCACTCTGCCTGACTTCTGCCGCGTTCCCTTCAGACGGGATCCGTCTCGGGTCGGCGGCAATATGCTTCTTCTCGAGGACTGTTCAGTGAACGGACGCAGAACCGAAATGTTGTTCGACACGGGCGCCGAATTGGTCGTCTTCGGGAAAAACCAGCTCTCTGAGATGGGATTGCCAATGCCTCAAGGAGCACCGGTCGGTCACACTCAAGGTGTGGGTTCCACTGAAGGCATCCCAGTCTGGATGATGAAGTGCACCATCAAAGTCGGCTCGATCGAACGCCCGAATTTTCCGATCACAATCCAGGACAACATGGGCATGTTTCCGCTGTTAGGACAGACTTTCTTCCGCGACTTCGAGTACACAATCGATTACACCACTGGTGGCAAAGACCACGGCACTATCACGTTCGTCAAGCGCGGCGCCAGCGTTGCATCCGCGAGACAGGACAACTACTCGGTGCCTTTTAAACGCGAAGGCAACAACATGGTGGTAGACGTCGAAATAGGCGGACGAACCGTGCCAATGTACTTCGATACAGGCGCAGCCAATATCTGCTTCACCTATCCACAAGCCAAAGCAGCCGGTATCTCCATTCCAGAAGACGCGCGCCCTGTCTCGATGGGTGGCGTCGGCGGTTCGACGCCAGGTGTAGTTTTCGCAGGTCCACGTATTCGTCTCGGACCGATCGAAAAATCTAACGTTGAGATTAGTGTCATCGAGAGTGCCGCGATGGCACACCCACTCCTGGGGCAAACGTATTTCGGTGATTGGCAGTACACGATCGACAACCAGAACAACGTCATTCACTTTGTACGTCGATAACGGCTGAGCTTTATAATCTTGTCCGACCGAACCGTTGAGCGCACTTAGCTGTCATGGGGCTCTAGCTGCCCACGGTGATGTTTGTGAGGAACCTTCGCGAGGAGCGAACGATATGACAATTGGGCGGCATATGCTACCACAGATGGTGCTGGCTTTGATCGCGTCTTTAACGCTGTCACCGATGGGAAGCACCCTGCCCGCGATGAGCTACGATCGACACGAACCGAAAGAGTTTAAATTGGCACTGAAGGAGATTCAGTGCGGTCACTGCAGCGCCGCGCACGATCACTTCCTGCACCTGGCGCAGCAAGGACACGCGAAGTCGCAGACAGTCCTTGCTTTGATGTATCAGGAAGGTGCGGGCGTCAAGAAAGATGCGCGGCAAGCAGCGATGTGGTTCGAGAAAGCTGCCAACCAAGGCGTCAGCGAAGCGGAAGCAGGACTGGGGCATCTCTACGCCTTCGGCGATCAGTCAGTGCGCGACCCACAGTTAGCAGAAGCGTGGCTCACCAAGGGCGCCGAACACGGTGTCATGGAAGCGCAAAGGGATCTCGGCAAAGTGCTTTTGCTAAAAGGAGATCTGGCAGGCAAAGATCACGCCAGAGCAGTGCATTGGCTCAAAAGAGCTGCTGGTCAGGGGTCTGAAGAAGCCCAGCGTTTGCTCGATCAGATTCCCGGAGCGGACAAAGCGGAGAACGCCATCGCCCAGGGACGCTCAGAGCTGCAGCAGGGCGGCAACTCTTACGGACAGGGACTGAACGATCTCACCATGTCGTGGAAGGGTTATGCCGACATAGTCAAGTCTGTGTCGGATGCGGCGAACGCTGCCTCGACGAATTAGGCGACTACGCCAGTATGCATCCGGCAGTTGTGGGGTTGCGAGAATCTATGCAACCGCTCATCCGTTTTGAGTCGCTTCGCTATCGATTCAGCATCGAACCAACTCTATTCGGTTGCATCTTTGCTTTCACGTTCAACTGCGTATTGCCGCTGAAAGAAGCGGACGCTGAGGGCGCTTGGGGTGCGTACTGCTCCGTGACAGGCGTGTGACCAGTCGCCGGTTTGGACCACACCATATGCGGTGCGGCAACTTGACGCTGTGGAACGGCAGGAGGGTTCATCTTCCCGCCTAACAGGTTGGTACTATTTCCCGAAGGCAAGCCGCCAGGCTCAGCCAGCCCATGCGCAGGAATATTACTGATGAAGCCTGCAGCAGGTGGATGCGTCGGATCCAAAACAATTTGTTGCGGGCGCAAGTTGGAGCCACCAGACGCTGCCGCGGGTGCAATGAAGACAGTTTGAGGCGAAGCTTGCTGCATCGGCGGTACCGAGATCACGTAGTTGACGGGATGAGTCCGCTGTCTAAAATCACTAACCTGCGGAGTTTCATCAAGAATCTGCACTTTGAGCGGCGCCATATAAGGGTCTGCCTTTTGCAGATTGACCGGCACTCTGTAGTCAGCGAAAACCGGCTGCTCAAGCGCCACCGAGACAGCACAATACAGAGCTGCCAATGCAAAATGCTTCAGCATACAATCACCCCAAGTTGTTGTATCAAGGTTATGATTGTGCGCTCGAGCGATGAAAAACAAAACAGGGTTTTTCCTGTTTGTATGATAACGAACGAGGTCCGGTCCGCCCGCGCACTCTTCGTTGAGATTACGAGTTAGCTTCGCCGAGGATCTTCTCCATCAGCTCTCTGTACTTGCGCAAGTTTTCGTCGAAATCTTCGTTGCCGTTGGAGGGCGCTGCCACTGCCGGCAAGGACGTTGCGGATGTTCTTTGCGCTTTCTCCAGACCGGGCTCGACTTTCTGTCCGTCGGTATGCACGCGGGGAATGGCATTCTTGAGCCAGGGCGCCACTTTATGTAGGGTTTCTTCAGACACCCAGCGCCGAGCCACCAATACCTCGTCCAATCCCATGCCGGTCACTTCCGCATCTGCGCGTGCGATATCGGCTTGCGGTGCTGAAATAATCTTCTGGTCCAACAATTGTTGAATCAGCTTCGCATATTTTTCTTTCGGATCGGGCGTTTGCGACACGAGCACGTTCTTTCAGACGCTGTTACCCACACTTTAGAACCTGGTGATAAGCGACTGCAAATATATTACGCCTGTTCGACGATGAAAGTCAGTCCGCCCGAAAGCACGGATTAGACTACTTCGATGTCTACGCGTTTGCCGTAGCGGCTGGCTGCTGCGCGTATCAACGAACGCAGCGCCGAGATGGTCTTGCCGTCTTTGCCGATCAGACGTCCGGTTATCGAGGGATCGCATGTAACAGAGACACGGCAGCGTCCCGGATAAGCGGACTGCCGTTGAAATTGGAGTGAATCGGCATCTCTGGCGAGAATCTTGAGGATGTACTCTGCCAGGTCCTCAGCAGCTGTGCTGTTGCTTACTTGGCCTTGGTACCTGGGACGGAAGCCGCCGCCTGGCCGCCCTCTCCCGCCGCCGCCGCCTTTCTTAAAAGGCTTGCCACTGTATCGCTTGCTTGGGCCCCGTTTTTCATCCATTTTTCTACTGCTTCTTTGTCTAACTGTAAATTCTTGGAGCGCGGATTATAGTAGCCAAGCTCTTCAATCGGCTTGCCATCGCGACGGCTGCGGCTGTCGACGGCCACGACTCTATAGTGCGGTTGCTTTTTCGATCCGACCCGCTTAAGCCTGATTTTTACCACTGGAAAATTCCCTCGAGGTCTCTTGTTATATGCGGAGATTATTTTACCAGGTGACGCGCTGATCGCCCGGAACGCCGATACACAAGATTAAGATTGCAAGCCGATAATGCTCCCGAGAGCCTGGGGTGAAACCGCCCAAGAGCAGCGCCCAGTCAAGCGTTCCGGTCGCACGTCAAGTGTTGCGAATTGCGTTTGATTAAGGGCGTTTCTTTTTCTTCCGGTAATATCCGGACCCGGCGCCGCCCATAGGGTATCCGGCCGGCGGTGGTTTTTTGGCTTTGCCCATGCCTGCAGGCAAACCTGGCATTCCCGCTCCCATACCTGGCATTCCGCCGGGTAGCCCTGGCATGCCGCCGGGCAATCCGGGCATGCCTCCCGGTAATCCACCGGGCATGCCGGGCATACCGCCTGCGCCCATACCCATCATATTCATCATGGCGCCCATGCCGCCGCCGCCCATCATTTTCCTCACCATCGAAAACATCTGACGCATCTGTTGAAACTCATTCAACATGCGTCCCACATCGCCTTCCTTCAGTCCCGAGCCGTTGGCAATGCGACGGCGGCGCTTGAAGTCTATAGTCTCGGGCTTGACGCGTTCTTGTTTGGTCATCGAGTTGATGGCGGTCTCATAGAGATGCATCATCTGTTCGCTCTGCGCAGCGAGCTTGTCCTGGTCTTGCGAGTTGAGTCCGAACATGCCGCCGACACCCATCATTTTCATGATGTCGCCCATCGGTCCCATTTTCTTCATCATCTTTTGCGCGGAAATGAAGGTCTCGAGAGTGAACTCGCCTTGCATCATTTCCTTGGCTAGTTTTTCCGCGTCTTTTTCGTCGATATTCTGCTGCGCTTTTTCCACCAACGTGAGCACGTCGCCCATCTGGAGAATGCGGCTGGCCATGCGGTCAGGATAGAACGCTTCCAGACTCTCGAGCTTCTCTCCCGTGGAGATATATTTGACCGGCTTACCGACTGATTCACGCACGGAGAGCGCAGCGCCGCCTCTGGCGTCGCCGTCGATCTTGGTCATCAAAATGCCGGTGACGTCGAGCTGAGTGTTGAATGTCTCAGCAACGTTGACCGCTTCTTGCCCGGTCATCGAGTCGACAACGAGGATTTTTTCGTTTGGTTCGAGCGAGCGGTCGAGCAGCAAAAGCTCTGCCATCAGATCAGTGTCGATCTGCAATCGCCCGGCTGTATCCAAAATGACTGGATTGTAGTGTCCCTGCTTCGCTTCTTCGATCGCTTTTTCGCCGATGTCTTGCACATCTTTGCTGTCAGGAATGGTGAAGACTTCGACGCCTATCTGGCGTCCCAGAGTCTGCAACTGCGAGATGGCGGCAGGGCGCTGCACGTCGCAAGCGACAAGCAACGGTTTGTGTCCTTCGTTTTTCAGTTTTAAAGCCAGCTTGCCGCAAGCAGTCGTCTTGCCGGAGCCCTGCAGCCCGAGCAACATGATGATGCTGGGATTGCCGTTTTTACCTTCCAGATCGATCGGAACATTCTCACCACCCAAGATCGTGACGAGCTCGTCGTAGACGATTTTGATGAACTGCTGATCAGGCGAGATCGACTTGAGCACCTCTTCACCAAGAGCCTTCTGGCGCACGGCGCTGATGAACAATTTCACTACCTTTAAGCTGACATCAGCTTCAAGCAGCGACTTGCGTACCTCGCGTATCGCCTCCTCGATATTCTCCGGATCGATCGTGGCGTCGCCACGAACGGTTCTGAGAGCGTTTTGCAGGTGATCGGATAAGGTGTCGAACATTGTGTTTCCCTCTGTCGGGCGATCGGTAATCGTTTAATCAGAACGTGGTTATGCTGTGGGCAGTAAATCTTGAATCTTGGCGATCTTCTCCTCGATTTCGGCTGGATAGACCAGCCAGTGCGATGCATAGTTGCCCTTGACGAGCGCTTCCACTGTGAGCGAAAGCTGCGACAACTCCATGACCTCACCACTGTCGGTGCGCACGACGATATTGGTCTGGGGCAGATCGACATCGGGACGGTAGTAGTCGTATGGGCGGAATCCAGTTGATTCAATCGCTATGTAATACTCCGGATCATAACCGGCCGCCTTAGCGATCTTGCGCGCCTCTTGCTCGATCTCTTTGATCTGAGCGCGCAACTCTTTGTTCTCCGTCAAGCGTCTTTCGCCAACGTGTTGGTCCAGCTGCAAGTTAGCCACAGCTCGCGTGTCGAGCGGAATCTTGGCAGCTTTGAAAATACGACGCTCGAGGAATCGATTGGCGAGCTCAGAGAGAATCTTGTCCTTATCTTGCGCCCAGCGCTTGATGTGATACGTCAGTTGAACGTCGTCTAACTCTAAATACTCTTCAACAGTGATTGTCTCGCCCATCAGCCACTTGTGTGTCGGCTCATCGACGAAGTCGAGCCCGGTGCCCTTGACCGACATCAGGTGACGAGCACGCGCGAGTATCTTCGCAAGAAGCGCGCGAGCAGCCAGATTTTTCTTGTGGTAATAGACCTGGGCGTACATCGAGTAACGAGCAAATAGATAATCTTCGACGGCAGTCTGACCTTTTCCGCCGGCCACGATAATACGGTCACTGGCGCTGTCGATCTCCATTGAATAAAGAATGCGCTGCAGAGCGAACAAACCGTATGCGGTGCCCGTCATATAGCTATCGCGCAGCAAATAATCAAAGCGATCGCAGTCAAGCTGGCTCGAAACGACATGAGATACGTACTTGGGAGTGTATTTCTTCTTCAGTACTTTGACGATGTTGTCGGACAGTTTTGCATCGAACTTGTTCAACACCTCATGCACTTGCGTGTCACCGCCGATGATGCGGCATGACCAATCCTCGTGGTCATAACCGAGAATCTTCTCAGTGACGTGACTGAACGGTCCGTGACCGATGTCGTGCAAGAGAGCAGATGCCAGTATGAGCGTTCGTTGTTCGGCAATTTCGGGAGTGCGGTCTTTGACCAGATCAACGAGCCGAGAAGCGACGTGCATGACGCCCACTGAATGGGTGAAACGTGATCCTTCGGCGCCCTGGAATGTAAAGAAGGAGATGCCTAACTGGTGCACCCGGCGCATGCGCTGAAACTCGCGCGTGTCGATCAAGTCGATAATAAGATTTTCAGCCGGGTCGGCCCGGTCGAGCACGATGTCCTGGTGAATGGGGTCAAGGTACGTCCGCTTATTGACTTGTCTGTTCATTGGGCCCTTTGCATTGCCACGTGTCCGGCGAACCGGCTTGTGCTCCCCCAGGCGCTCTATATGCTCTTCCGCAAGAGTACTTGCGGCAGGCTGACTGCGCCTCTCTGCAGTCTGACGGCATAGGCGGACGATGTCCCACAGGCAGCCGACACGAACTACATTATATACGTGCCCGCCGGTGCCGGGGCGGGAAACGTCCCACTCCCCACTTCGTTGTAAATATTAGTTGGCAATGACGAAATGGCGTTACGTCAAGCGCACGACAGCGAGGACAACTCCCAATTGGCGATGCCACCAAATATAGGGCAAAACTTTGTCTGTGTTGCTCAGATGAAGCACCAAATCTGGTATCAAGACCAACCCCGTCAGCACGTCAATGAGCGCGGCAACGATTTACTTATCGGCCGGCTGGGCGTTGTCGGACTGCTCGCCCTTCGCCTTCTTCAACTCTTCTACAGCAGCTAAATAACGCTGTTCGGAATGCTCGGTAAATCCATCTCGAGCGCCGGCGTGCGCTTTGTTCAACTGCGCCATGCGATAGAGAACACTTACTTGCTCCTGGCGCAGAGCCAGTTGCTGCGACTGAGTGCCAGGCGTCTTCGACCAATCAGTCGGATACATGGAGACTAGCTTTTGTTCCAACTGCTGTACAGCAGCATTGGCGAAAGGCAGTCTGTAGGTTTTGCCGTCCACTTTACTCTTGATTGTGTCGTGGCGATGCTGCGATTGTTGCTCCAGTGCACCGAGAGCACCTACGTAGTAGCGTTTGGCGAGATCATGATTGCCAGCCTTTTCTGCCTTCTCCCCAGCACTGTAGTACTGCCTGAAGAGCAACTGCTTGTTTTGATGACGCACCGGCTCGCTTTTGAATTGCGCTGGCGGGCCGCCCTGCGCCACAACTGCCGGCATGCCGCCAACGGCTAAGATTGATGCGATGAGTAAAACCTTGATGTTCACGAACGCTCTCTCGGTGCAACGAGGTGCAAAAGATCATACCAGGTCGGGCAGCCCGCCAATCGCTGCAGAGTCTGAGGTCGGGCTCACTGCAACGAGAGGATTGCACCACGACTAGTGGCGCTGTTGCCGCCGTTCCACCCGATGCCTAAGGGGTGAGCGCGGCTTCTTGCGGTCGCTCCGCCAGTTTTCTCTGCGCCTCGAAACCCGGCAATAATAGAGAAATCAGGGCACAAACGATGATGAAGGAGAAATCTATGCGCGAGGCATCATGCAGCTTGACGAAGGCGGCGTGCGCGGCCGGGTCGGTCTTGATCGCCGGACTCAACACTTCCATCTGCGGAATGATGCCGAACTTCAAAACCATCGCGGCGCCAACGCAGATCAAACTGGAGATGTACCGTGCCCTGATCAATGGCGTCAGCTTGCGCTCTTTCGCGTAGTCGAGCGCCTCGCCGAACAAAAGTCCGATGGCGCTGATCAAAACGACAGTGCTGAACATGAAAAACATGGGGGCGTTCGCCGCCGCTGCCGTCGGAATCGGTACACCCTGCGCACTGGCAGCCTTGACCAGGGTGATGGCGGAGAAGACAATCGAGGTGCTTCCGGCGAAGAGAAACGAGAGTGCGATCGTACGAAATATAAAAGCTAATGTAGACATATTTTAATCATCAAGAAGTGCTAAACGAGTTGCTTGGACATGCATCCGGGTTTCATCTCGGGCACCTCGTCCGCTGCCGAGAAAAGCGGTTTGTACGAGACGTCGGCGTACTCAGCCAGTTGTTTGCAGAGCTTCTCCAGGTCCGATTTATTGAAGCCAACTATCGTCTGACGTATCGTTCGATCTTTGCTGACCAGGAAAACTGACGGCACATGGGTTATACCGTAGTTGCCACTGGCTGAAAGCCCATCATCTATCAATGATGTAAATGTAACCCCGTACATTTTGCTAAATATCACAGAAGAATCGACGTCGTCTTGTGAAATTCCCCAAATGGGCAATTTGGGATAACTGCGATGAAGCCGCTCCAGGTAAGGGAATTCGAGATGGCAGACCGGGCAGCTGACTTTGTAGAAAGCAAGCAATACTACAGGACTTTCTCTCAACCTTTGATATAAGCTATACCTCGATCCGTCGAGACTCGATAGAGTTAGATCGGGAGCTTGTGTACCTTCGAGCAGTGCTACCATAACGAAACGGTCCTCCAGCTACCATTCTACAATCTTGGCAACGGATCGGAGTGCTTTACACAGCGACTCGCGACTGCTCGCGCCGGCAAAACCGGCTTCAACAGCGGCAGTTAGCCAGTACGCAGGAGACCACGCACGGGAGCAGCCAATTTGAAACCAATTCGATCAGTAGAAGTCGTTCCTTTTCTCCCGCCCGAACTAGAGTGCATGCGGGAGTTGGCCTACAACCTTAGATGGACGTGGGAGCACGAGATCATCAATCTGTTTCGTCGTATGGACAAAGAGTTGTGGGAAACGACCAACCATAACCCAGTGCTCATGCTAGGAACCGTCGGTCAGGAGCGTCTGAATGAGCTGGCTGCCGACGAAGGCTTTCTGGTGCAACTGAATCGCATATACCAGAAGCATCAGGAGTACATGAAGTCCGAAGCCAGCACGTGGCATAACAAGCATCAGACGCGCCAGGCGAAGAAAGGCGTCATCGCTTATTTCTCAGCTGAATTCGGCTTGACCGAGGCGCTGCCTATTTACTCGGGCGGTCTGGGCATTCTTGCAGGCGACCACATAAAAGCGGCATCCGACCTTGGCTTGCCGCTAGTCGGTGTGGGCATCGTTTATCAAGAAGGATATTTCAGACAGTACTTGAATGCGGACGGCTGGCAGCAAGAACGCTATCCCATCAATGATTTCTACAACCTGCCCATTCTGCCGGTGAAAGAGAAAGATGGCAGCTCGGCGATGATATCGATTGATTTTCCCGGACGCAAAGTGTTTGCGCGTATTTGGAAAGCTCAGGTCGGTCGCGTGCCTCTTTATCTGCTCGACACCAACATTCCTCAGAACAACAAGCAGGACGAAGACATCACCGACGCCCTCTATCACGGCGACTCCGATCTGCGCATGAAGCAAGAGATGATTCTCGGATTGGGAGGCATGCGCGCCCTCAAACTGCTCGGCATCGACCCGGCGGTATGCCACATGAATGAAGGGCATTCGGCATTTCTCGGGCTCGAGCGAATACGCATGCTCATGGAAGAGCAATCACTGACATTCGCTGAAGCACGCGAAGTGGCGGCAGCCGGTCAGATTTTTACGACCCACACGGCGGTCCCGGCCGGCATCGATAAGTTTACGCCGGAAATGGTC
Source organism: Planktothrix sp. (assembly GCA_036703195.1). Lineage (GTDB taxonomy): Bacteria > Cyanobacteriota > Vampirovibrionia > Obscuribacterales > Obscuribacteraceae > DATNPN01. Next base: position 223,765 of record DATNPN010000024.1, read on the forward strand.
GAACGGTACTTCGGCGAATACTATCGCGCCCTCGGTTTGAATAAAGAGCAGTTTCTCGCTTTGGGTCGCGCCAACCCCAACGATGCGCTCGAGCCGCTGAGCATGGCAATGCTCGCCATCAATCTATCGTCCAAGACAAATGCAGTCAGTAAACTGCACGGCGACGTCTCCCGCAAACTTTTCGGCGGAGCCTGGAAAGATCTGCCGGTGCACGAAGTGCCAATCACTCACATCACTAACGGTGTGCACGCCAAAACCTGGATTTCCGAAGAGATGTCCGATCTGTTCGAACGGTATCTGGGGCGCAACTGGTCGGAAGAGATCGTCGATCAAAACATTTGGAAGCGGGTGGAAGACATTCCGGATGAAGAGCTCTGGCGTTCACACGAACGACGCAGACAGAGACTGGTCAGCTTCTGCCGAGCCCGCATGCGCAAACAGTTGGAAGCAAAAGGGGCCTTGCCGTCAGAGATAAAGGAAGCGAGTCAGATTCTCGATCCGGAAGCATTGACGATCGGCTTTGCTCGCCGCATGGCGACGTATAAACGGGCGACGATGCTGCTCAAAGAGGCGGAGAAATTAGCCGCGATTTTGAGTAACAAGGATCGCCCGGTTCAGATCATCATGGCGGGAAAGGCTCACCCGGAGGACACCCCGGCTAAAGAGCTGATCAAGCAAGTGATTCATTTCTCGCGGCGCGAAGACGTGAAAAAGCGATTTGTCTTCCTGGAAGATTACGACATGAACGTGGCGCGCTGGATGGTCGAAGGTGTCGATATCTGGCTCAACACGCCGCGTCGCTTCTTGGAAGCCTCGGGCACCAGCGGCATGAAAGTGAATTTCAACGGCGGCATCAACGTCAGCGTTCTCGACGGCTGGTGGGATGAAGCTTACGAACCGCACGTCGGCTGGGCGATTGGGCATGGCGAAGTGTACGCCGATTCAGACTATCAAGATGATGTCGAGTCGGCAGCCCTGTACGATCTGCTAGAGAAAGAGATCGTGCCTTGCTTCTACGACCGCGACAAAAACGGACGCCCGCGCGCCTGGATTGAAAGAATGAAAGCGGCGATGCTCAAGCTTTGCCCGCAGTTCTCCATCAACCGCATGGTGCGGGAGTATGCCACTCGCGCCTACTACCCGGCGCAAAGTCGGTATTTCGAATTTCTCGAAAACAAAGCCGAGAAGGCCAAGCAGCTGGCGGAGTGGAAAGCGCGCGCACAACGTGCCTGGAGAGATGTCCGCATCAACTCTGTGGAATCTTCCGCGGCGGAAAAACTGCAAGTCGGAGATGACATGCGCGTTCGCGCCTGGGTGCACCTGGGCGAGTTGACGCCGGAAGATGTGTCGGTGCAGATCTATCACGGACCGATCGACCAGACCGGCAATATTGTCGAAGGCGAGATCGTCCCCTTGATTTACAGCGAAGAGAGCAGCAAACCGGGCTCAGCCCTGTTCGCCGGTGCTATCCGCTACTTCAAGAGCGGCAGGCACGGCTTCACCGTGCGCATTCTCGCCCATCACGACGACCTGATCTCGCCCTTCGAAACGGGACTGCTCCACTGGGCATCCGAACCGGTCAACGTCACCGCCTGACGACGGGGCTCCCATTGACTACATGAAGCGAGCGGCTTTAGTGACCGTCGCTTTGGCAAAGGCGCGCGCGCCGCTGCTTAAAACTTCGCCGATTGCCAATGGCAACCCACCCATACGCATCATATATAGAGTTCAAAACTCTGTATAGGAAGCGCAATCTTTGGTAATCTTGAAATTGCCAACCTCGACGTCGGACGCGCCCTTGGCAGTCAGCGGGAGCCAAAAAAAACACCCGTCAACGGTCTGACCGAGAAGATTGGTTCGAGGGCAATTTGGTGTGTATGGAGCGCCGATGAAGCTCACGGCAAAAGTAAGCGGATTAAGCACGGCCCACCGCCGTGTGGATTGGTATGCGGGGGCTCTCAGGTAATGTATCGACCTAAGCCGATCCCGCCAATCCGGCTCAACAAGCTCGAAAACGTTCCTGAATACGACGATCTGGCGTCACTGTTCGAGCAGCTCAGACATGCGCCTGGGCGCCGCTTCGAGCTGCCCATTGTTCTCGACGAAGGCAAGCGCTGCTACATGCTGGCTGCCACGGTCGGGCCGGACGGCGCCGACCCGGAGTTCGCTTTCTACTCCGGACTGGGAAATAAAGCGCCACTGTTGTGGACGCACACGACCAAAGACTTCCCCTTCTTGCTGAATTTGCTTCTGGGCGAGCTGACCGGAGTGTCGTTGGAAGAAACCATCGCCAAAGCAGCGAGCGAAGATCTGCAAGGCATGCGCCTGGGTATCAACCCTGCCTTCATGGGTTCAGGCGATGGGCACGGTTGGGGCGGCTCGCAGGCTGAGGTCGAAGAAAAGTGGCTCGCCTCCCTGGAAGGCGACCTGCAAAATATGCCGGCGCCCAGTGTTTTGCAATCGATCATGATTAGTAAGTTAAGCGGCATGCTCACTGTCACAGACGGGTCGGAAGAAGTCAAAATCTACTTCATGGACGGCATGCCCACACACGGCATGTCAATCGAAACCACCGGAGATGGCGCGGTTACTGAGCTCCTCACGTGGGAAAAAGGACGTTTCAAATTTTTCCCCAACGAGCACACGACGGAAAAAACCGTGAGAAAACGTCTGGAAGTTTTGCTCATGGAAGGCGTCACGATGCTCGACCAGAGGACGTATCTCAATAAAAACGGACTGACGATGGATACATATTTGATCCGCAAGGATCCAAATATGAGCGAGCCGGAGTTCGTTAAGCGCGTGTCAGCGGCAGCGCCGATACCGTTTGAATGGCAGAAAAACTTCTACCTGCTCATAGACGGCGAGACCAATCTCTTCGATCTCCTGCGCGCGTGCCCAGTCCCGAAAGCGGAGTGGGTGCCTGTCATGTTCAACTTGATCAGCTGCGAAATTGTCGTGCTTTCGGATCGTCCGGCGCAGAGCGCGCGTAAGAATTTATTCTATGCAGCTCCCATCGACCGTGCCTCCATAGATGGTGCCATAAAAGTAGCTTCACGGGAAGAGACCGGCATCTTCACATACCCGATGATGGCATACTTCCTGGACATGGAGTTCATGAGATTCGAGGCCGGCGGACCGCCCTTTGCGCTCGTGCTTTTCGAAATGATGTACAAGAGCATGTACGGTTTGGAGCCGCCCTCCAACTCGCAGATCTGCGAAGTCGTTCGCCGCGTAAAAATGGTTCAGCGCAACATCGATCTTTTCGGACATTGGGAGACGTTCGGTTACTCTCTGCTTCTGCCGCAAACTGACGCAGCTGCGACGTCTCTGGTCGTCATGCGCCTCTCGGAAGTAATCCGCGACGGCAGCATGGAGGGCGACATCAATAAGGATAATCTGGCGCTCGCTATCGGTGTCGGCAATGTGCCTGAAGATTGTCGCCACATGGGAGTCTTGCTCGCCGGCGTCAAAGAAGCAAAAGAGCGCGCCAAACGTGGCACGTCACCCATCGTGCTGATGAGATCGCTGGAAAACACCCCCGGAACCTAGCTGTTATTCAACAACCTGGACTTTGCCCACGTCGATCGATGTGGCAGCCTGTTTATCTTTGCACTCGTCGGCGCCGTTGAGAATCTGCAGTTTTCTCTTGTTGTCGACGTCGATAAGAGACAACCAGACCGAGTATTCACCTGGTTTGAGCTTGGGCATCTTCAGCTCCTGCTCCCATTTAATCGGTTTGCCGGCGATCCATTGATTGGTGGGAACGCCCGGTGTATGCAACGACTGCACTACCGGTTTACCGTCGGCGTCACGCAACTCCAGTTGAATCTTGTAGCTGCCTGCCAGATCCTTGTCCAACTCGCGGTTCGGGCGCATCGGTGGAGAGGAGCCCAGGTTGACGAAAGTGAAGGAAGCGGTGAGGGGCGAACCCGATTTGAGATCGGCGGGCAGAGTCGTGCTCTGTGAGATCAATTGATAGCCAAGGTGCGCTCGCAGCTCATCCAGCTGGCTCAAAACCGTGGCGTCTTTCGTCAAAATCAGCGCAGCGGGAATCTCGACGAAGCTGATTCCATCATCGAGACAGACTTTCGTCAGCTTGTCGAGCTCGGCTGCGTTGAACGCAGGCGACAGTTGGTAGCCGGTGAGGGTGTCGTTGCGAAACTTGAGCAGAATACGATATTGATCGAATCCGTGCTTACTATTGTCCACTCCCAAACGCGTTAGATAGACGCGTTCACCGTACTTATAAACGAGATAGTCGGAGATCTCGTCAAGCATACTCTGCCCGGACTTACTGTCGAGCGGAGCATCGACGTCGAAATTCAGTCGCGTTTTGATAAAAGCGCGAGGGAAAAGATCAGCCACGTACTTCCAGTGCTCAACCACCTGGTGCTCATTCATGCCTTTGTCAGCTTCTAACTTTTTCTCCAGCGCCAGCCGCTCCGCTTTGTCCAGGAGCACACCGGACACGATAGGCGTGGCTGCCAGCATGCCACCACCAGTAATGCCGACGCTTTGCAACGCCGGATTGTTGTCATAGCGTTTGCCGAGAGCAGTGACAAAGTTAGACCATTTAGCAAGGTAGATCGGATTCCAGAAAATGGGCATGGCATGCTGCTTGCCATCAATACCGGTAAAATCGACTGAACTCGCTCCAGCATCGTAAACCCACTTCGGGGTTTCACTTTGATCTTGAGCACCACCACCGCTGGTGGAGATGCGCAGAATAAGCGACTTATTGTTGTTCTGGCAGAGCTCGAGCAATTTATCGATCGGTTGCCAATCGAATTGTCCTTCAGTGGGCTCGAGTTGCTGCCACGAGAGAAGAACGGAGAGCCCGTTGACATGGGGGTCTTGTATCAAGCTCGTCAGTTGCTCGCCATGCGAGAGAATGGTGCTGTCGACAGTGGCGAAAAGTCCGATCTCCCTATTGCTTATCGGCTGAGCCCCTTCGACTTCTTCTGTTTTAAAACCCTTCTTCTTTATTTCTCGGTCTTGCGACTTGTTCAGATAATTATTTTTCTGAGAGACCGGCTGCATGTACTTGAGCAAATCGGATGCATGAGCCGAGGGTAGGAGAGTTTGCGCAACCGACATGGCAAGGATCAAACCGGCGCCCACCATCTTAGCTCTGTTCATCTGGCCTCCATACTGAGAGAACGGCAGAGCGACGGTCAGTCTGCAAAAGGGTTTCCAAAAGATACTGTCGCTCTGCCTCAATTATGTCCGACATCCTTTGCGCTCGCTTGTTAATTTACTATGCGAAGAAACAAGAGAAAGAACTAGCGCCACGGAGATGAATAAAGGTCCGCATATGAATTTGCATCGTCCCCTATTTCGCCAGGAAAGTTTGCAAAATTCGCGAGGAGAAGGGAATGTCGCCGCCAAATCGCCTCTAGCCAAGATGATAAGATCCCGCAGGCTTTCCGCATCGGCAACAATCACCCGTGAGTCTGACTTACCTAGGATACAGCGCGTTCAAGTTCGACTTAACAGGACTGACGGTCTATGTCGATCCCTACCTGCGCGATCCGATCGATTGGCGGAAGCTACCAAAAGCTGACGTGGTTCTCTTTACTCATGGGCATTTCGACCATGGCGTGCAGATGGCAGGAGAGCTCTGGCAAGCATGGCAATGCAAGTTCGTCGCTCCCAAACAACTTGTGCAGTGGATGGTGCGCAAGTTTCGCAAAGTCATTCCGGCGGACGCTTTTATTCCTCTCAATCAGAGTGAGAAGTTGGAAATTGGTGGCATCGAGTTCAAAGCTGTTCCGGCGCATCATCCAATCAACCGCCTGGGCAAAACTTTGCTCACCGTCTTTGCCCGGAGCAAAGCGCCCGGCAAACCAGTGAACGGCTACTACTTCGCCGGCTATTACCACTCCGGCGACACTATCTATACGCCGGCGATTGCCGAGAGCTTGCGCGGTCTGCCCGTTCATACTTGCTGTTTGCCAATCGGCGGCAAATATGCCGTGTGCTCACCGCAAGACGCATTGCGTATCGCGGAAGAGATCGGGGCGAAACGTTTGGTACCGATGCACTGGCAACCTCTGGTCGAACAAGTGCCATTTCGTTATCAGTCATCCGACCTCGTCAAATTGGCAAAATCAAAAAGTACCGAAGTCGAAGTCCGTGCACTGGCCATTGGCGAGCGCCTTGATCCCATGACTAATTCGCCCCTTCGAGATGGTTTCCCCATCACCTGACAGCTAAGAAACGATATACGTGGGTAGAAAGTAACAAGAACGTTCGGTCGTGGCGGACTGATCCGACCGGTGCCCTTTCGCTTCGCAACTTCCTCCCAGTGGTTTACGGCTGAATGCTGCAAAACCGACAAGATAAACGTCATATTCAACTGCCGCGACAGGCCAGGCCGCCTAGCTCGCACGATATCGACCATTTGTTCGGCCAGGCAACGGCCAACGCCAACATCGGCAGGGTCGTTGAACTGCCGTTCGGTTCTGAGCCGGTCATGTTCATGATTACGGTCACCTTGCCCAAGTTGCGCGAGAAGGCGCAGTGGATGTTCTATAAAGTCGACCACGGTCAGTCCTCGCTCGAATGGAGCGAGACGACCAGCGACACGACTATGATTCATAATGCGCTCTGCGCCCAGTTTCCCGAAGTCGATATGGACCTGAAGTCGGGCAAAGGTCTGGGCATGGGCGCGCCGCCATTGATTTTGCAGCAGGGCATCGGCGAACCAGCCGGGGGTAAGGCTCCTCGGCAGTCTCAGCAATCAATGCAGCAGTATCGACCGCAGGCTCCCAGTCGGGGTCCGGGCAAGTCACTGATGGAAGGCGAGCTCAAGCATCTCTCCGCCGCCAACCTGATGCAGTCCATCCAGGTCGGCAAAATGACCGGTCGCCTGGAAGTAATCGGACAGAACGACACCATCAACGTATTCTTCGCAGACGGGACACCCGTACATGCCCTGGCGGGCGGGGCGGAAGGCGAAGGCGCGCTGGTAGAGCTGGTCTCGCTCACTTCGGGAGCGTACAAGTTTTATCATGAGGCGCCTCCCAACAAGCGCACAATCAACAAACGGCTCGATACGCTGCTTCTCGAAGGAGCGACGTTAACGGACCACTGCCGCTGGCTCGACGGCAAAGGCGTCAATGCCGAATCCTATCTCACCCGACTGCATGGCAACATCACCGAGCAGTCGTTCGAGCAGATAGTTAGCAAAGGCTTGCCGTGCGATTTAGGCTTGCAGAAATCGCTTTATCAAGCGATCGACAATCACTCAACTTTGATGGAGCTTTTGCGCCGCCTGCCCTTGCGCAAATTCGAATGGGTGCCGGCGTTGCACAACATGATCAATTGCCAACTGGTTGGCATCCGCAATGGACCGCCGCCCACTCAGGTCGGAGTTCAACAAGAGAGCAAAAACGTTTCGCCGACCAAAATCGATTGGCTGGCGGTGCGAGCGGCCGAGCGCAGCCTCTACAGGTCCGACAGCGGCTTGCTTCTCTTTCCTGCCTTTTTGGGATTTATCGAACGCGAGCATCAGCGCGCTCAGGCTCTGCGCCGTCCTTACGCCATAGTGATTCTCGAGTTGATGTCACGCAACGACGAGACGAATGAACGCGTGCCGCTTTCGATTAAAGGCGTAAAAGACGTGGCGCAGCATATTGAAGGACTGAAGCGAAAGTGCGACATCATGGGGCACTACGAGACTTTCTCGTTGGCGCTCTTGCTGCCGGAGACATCATCAGCCTCGGCCAGAACGTTTGCCCGCACTCTTTGCGACGTTTTGATCTCACGTGGTCTGCAAGAGGAAGGCAGACACATCGTCATGAAGATGGGAGTCGGCAGCGTCCCGGACGATTGCGACCGCCTGGAGTCGCTATTGACAGTTGCCCATCCCCGCTAGGTTTTCGGCTGGATTGCGCGATGTTAAATAGACCGATTTTTCTGTTTGATTCCCCTAGATCCGGGGATTATAAAGCTTTGTATAAGTTCAGATATCTTACTAGTGCCGATTGTCATTATGAAGCTAAGCACTCTGTGCGGCTACGATAGCGTTGCGCAAAAAGTTGGAATCCCGAATCCGCCGGATTTACAGGTTTGCGCACGTGAAGCACGGCAACTAAGCCGGGCGCATAAAGGCAATGCGTCGCCAAGGAGACCGGAGACACAGTTCGACTAACCGCACTAATTGACCCGGCCAAGCTATAATTTTGCGGGTCTCCAGCTTTCAGAGGAGCAGAGGGAGTTTCAAAGTATGGGCAAGTCAGTAGGCATAGATCTCGGAACCACGAACTCAGTGGTGGCAGTAATGGAAGGCGGTCAGCCCACCGTCGTATCCAATGCCGAAGGAGGAAGAACGACACCCTCGGTCGTCGCGTTCACCAAGTCCGGTGAGCGTCTCGTCGGGCAGCTCGCTCGCCGCCAGGCTGTGTTAAACCCGGAGAATACGGTTTATTCAATTAAGCGTTTTATTGGACGCCGCTTTTCTGAAGTCGAATCAGAGAAGAAGATCGTCTCCTATAAAGTAAAAGAAGGCGCGGATGGTGGCTGCAAGGTAGCCATTCAGGGCAAAGATTATTCGCCGGAAGAGATTTCCGCGATGATTCTGCGCAAATTAAAGGAAGACGCTGAAAAGTATTTGGGTGAAAAAGTAACCAGCGCCGTCATCACGGTTCCGGCTTATTTCAACGACTCGCAAAGACAGTCGACGAAAAACGCAGGCACCATTGCCGGTCTGGAAGTTCTGCGTATTATCAACGAGCCGACAGCAGCTGCGCTTGCTTACGGTCTCGACAAGAAAGAGAACGAAACCATTCTCGTCTTCGACTTAGGCGGCGGCACGTTCGACGTCTCGGTTCTGGAAGTAGGCGATGGCGTTTTCGAAGTTAAAGCTACCTCGGGCGACACGCACTTGGGCGGCGATGACTTCGACCACTGCATCGTTACCTGGGTAGCCGACGAATTCATGAATTTGGAAGGCATCGATCTTCGCAAAGATCGTCAAGCCCTCCAGCGTCTGACTGAAGCGGCAGAAAAATCCAAAATCGAACTGTCGTCTGTAATCGAAACCAACATCTCGTTGCCATTCATTACGGCAGACGCCACCGGTCCCAAGCACTTGGAGATGAAGCTGACTCGCGCCCGCTTCAATGAACTGACCAGACATTTAGTCGAACGTTGCCGCGCTCCTATGGAAGGTGCGTTGCGCGATTCCAAGCTCTCGTACGAAAACCTTGATGAAGTCGTACTGGTAGGTGGTTCTACTCGTATTCCTGCGGTGCAGGAGTTGGTTAAGAGCCTCACCGGCGGCAAAGAGCCCAACCAGAGCGTCAACCCTGATGAAGTGGTCGCCGTCGGCGCCGCCATTCAAGCAGGCGTACTGGGTGGCGAAGTCAAAGGTGTCGTGCTCCTCGACGTCACGCCGCTCTCCCTTGGTATCGAAACCATGGGTGGTGTCATGACGAAATTGGTGGAACGCAATACCACCATCCCCACACGCAAATCCGAAGTCTTCTCTACGGCTGACGATAACCAGACAGCAGTAGACATCTACGTGTTTCAGGGCGAGCGCCCGATGGCACGTGACAATAAATTGCTGGGCAACTTCCGGCTCGACGGAATTCCGCCAGCTCCCAGAGGACAACCAAAGATCGAAGTTACCTTCGACATCGACGCGAACGGCATCATGAACGTGACCGCCCGCGACCAATCGACAGGGAAGGAACAGAAGATCACGATTACGGCCTCAACCAACCTTTCGAAAGAGGACATCGACCGCATGGTCCGCGAAGCGGAATCACATGCGAGCGAAGACCGCAGACGCAAAGACGAAGCCGATGTGCGCAACGAAGCCGACAGCATCTGCTACGCGGTAGAGCGCCACATTCGCGAACTCGGCGATCGCGTCACGGCTGGAGAAAAGTCGAGAGCAGAGATGCTCGTGTCGGATCTCCGGCAGAAGCTGAAAGAAGATGCAGACCAAGAGACAGTCAAGCAGATCATGAACGAACTGCGCGGCGCTCTTGTGTTGTTGCAACAAGCAGCTTCGCAGCGTGGCGGAGAGCCGTTCGCTGACTACGGCGGCGAAGGCGGTTTTGGCGGCGAGCCCGGCGGCAACGGCGGTGCTAACCACGGCGGAGGCGGTGGCGGCTCCGGCGACGACGTAGTCGATGCCGAATTCCGCGCCTCGGAAGAGTAAGCCATACAAGTAAATAACTTGGGAAGCCACAACCTTCGGGTTGTGGCTTTTGGTTTGTAGGGTTTTCGAGGTTTCGCGGATATGCGGCGGCAACATAATCAGATAAGCACGAGGAGTGTGACTATGTCGCAAGCAGGGTGTTTGAGAAATCTCGTCGTAATTTCTTGCATTGGCGCAGCCGCGTGTGCCCAGCCGGTTGTTGCTGACGAATCGAGCTGTCCGGACTACCCGGGACACGAGGCGGTGTTGCAGGAAGGGATTGGGCAGTTAGGCACCGGACCCGAAAGCATCGGCGGACATGCCGCACATCCGTTTCCTTTAGAGTTCGGAATTTCATCACATAGTTCGGACTACTCATTGCTCCTTCCACAACAAGGTTACGACCCCGGTCATCCCTTTCTGTCAGTTCCTGAATTGGAAGCAACTCTCAGGAGCGAGGAGAAAAAACTTGCGGATCAAGAAGTAAACCATTCCGCAAAGCCTGCGGAGCTGATCGCAACCATGGAACGAGTCGCACAGCTGTACGTCGTGAAATGTTCCAGATATTTTGGTTATAGCGTGCAACTCTCCGACCAAACGGTCCTTCATTGTTTATCCGAAAATTCCATCCATGAAAACAACGAAAAAACAAAGAAGCTACCAAATGACCTCCAGCAGGCAAAAGATCTCTATGCGAAACTCGTCAACATGCGACGACAGAACAATCTGACTTCGGGACTTGCTTTCGACTGCAGATGTCTAGCGCGTCTGCAAGAGCTCAGTGGCCAGTTAGAAGAGGCTTGGATTAACTATCAAACTTCTGTTCTAATGAGTCGTCATCTTTACAGTGAGTCTGAGACCAAAGCGGATTTAGCAGACAAACTCGACACGATCGACGACCTGATGCGCTTTGTGCAGGCTCACGACTTTTGGAACAAAATGCCCGGTTTCGAAGACAAGTTGCTTGAGAACAAAGACTCGTCGGCGGCCATTTCAATTCTCATAGCGATGTACTCAGATTCTTACAATCGTCCCGATGACGCCTTGCGCTTGTTCAAGAAAATTACTGCCAAACCAGAAACCCCTCCGATCAGATTTCCGACGTTTGAGCTCGTCACTCTGATTGATCGCTCGGCGGATGAGGACAGAAAGCCGATCATCACGAGTGTTGAGGCTTGGACGCAACAAAAAGCATTCACGCGTTCAGAACTCATTTCGATTGCTGGCGTTCTCGAAAAGAGAGGCTGGAATGATGCAGCAAAGAATTTATTCGAAAATGCTTTTGTACAAACTCAATGCTCGGATCTAATAGCGGCAAATGCAATGGCAGATTTTTACCAGCGCCACAACAGATCTGATGAAGCGGTCGCCACTTATAAAAGGTTCGTCGAGGCATCTAGTCAGCCCCAGCCAGAAACCGTGATGGGCCTAGCGAATGCAAGCGACAGCGCAGAGCGTATCATCGAAAAGATTACGCCGATTGCGGCGACAAATAAGACGTACAAAAACTTGCTCGTTATCGCGCAGGCGGCCAAGGAAAGAACTGACGCTAGAAAGAACCAGATTGAATGTCTTGAACTCGCCGAGTCGCTCTGTACGACGGGCGAAGAGCTCGAATCACAAAATAAGTTTGCTGCTGCAGAGCAACAGTACGATTCCGCGTTGGACATCAGACGAAAAAATCTGCCGCCGACCGATCGATTGTTGGCGGAAGTTTTAGTTGATGAAGCGCGGGTCAATACCGAATTGAGTAAGCTCCAAGAAGCTGACGCCTTCTTCCAGCAAGCAATCTCGATATATCGAAACAATCATCTGCGAAACGATTCAGATTTTGAATCAGCATTGCAGCTCTATGGTTCGCTCCTCTCTCGCCAAAACTCGCAAGCACACGCCGCAGAAGTCTATGCGGAAGCCGAAAAGATTCACGCAGACGGGAAGTAACAGGCTCCTATCTGTACCTGTCACATAATTTGGTCAGGGCGAACAAACAACATGATCTTCAGTGCCGTAAAATAGAATCATCAATAGTGAGACGAGCCATGGCGTACGACGCTTGGACTGGCAAGTTTGATCAATATCACTGGGTACAATCCAACGCATGCCTGGCGTGGGAGCTGTTTCGTGAAGTTCCAACAGTAATCGAAGGGCATTACGTCGTGATGGCGAGCTTCGATGGATGCTCGCTGATCGATGAGATGGACAATCACGATAATAGTCGATGGTCAGACATAGGCGCACCACGCCTCGTCGCATCCACAATCGATCTCCGGTGGACCGGAAACGGCGAAGAGGTTTTTTTATTTTCTGAAAAACCCAAAGAGGAAACTCTTCGATTAATCGCTGACTGCCCGATGATCGGCCAACTTCGCGCAGATGATACTGATTCGAGCGACGTCACGGAGTTTCTGAAGTCACTCACCTCCGTAGCACCAGAATCTTTCGTTGGAGAGGGAGCATGGTTTTTCTTTTGCACGAAAAACTACCATTCCTTCCAAACCTTCATGAACGGGACAACGATCAAGCAATTGCCGCAGCGATATGAACAAGAACGCCAGAGGCAACTCGAACATGAGCTAAAAAACATAGGACCAGAAGTTGGGCCAGAAAAGTGTGCACACGGAGATTGCACCAAGCTACGAATTGCGCTAGGCGTTCTGTGTGTGGAGCATCATCGAGAAATGCTCGCAAGAATCAAACGCCTGTACTGATGCTCAGACGATTCGACTTCGACAACTCGCTACAAACTCAGGCAGCTGCAATTCGCGATCGCGGCAAAGCTAATGGACAAACGTCGTTTACAAAAGCATTCAACCATGCGGGCAACCAACCAATGACTTTTTGACCAGGCAGACTCGCCGCGTCTGCGAGCGGCTTCTCAATATGCTTTCTGACTTTTTCGCACCCTGCTTGCCCCAAATGCCACAGCGAGCGCAACAACTTTCCCAATCTCCCATCACCAATCTGCAACTTCCGATTGCTCGTGCCACGCAAATAGATTGTTTGTCCCTTAAAACGAAACTTCGTCGATCTTCCACTCACTCGAAACACAATGCCCTTCTTCGCTCTTGTCGTTAACTTCAATTCCCTAGCTTCATCCAAATGGTCGCTTATCAATCGCTTACCGAATGCTCTTGCCTTCACTTCAGCAACATCGCGAGCTGTAGGCTCGGGAACATCTTCTCCATTAGTCGGCGGTCTAGCAAACACTCCGCGCGCAACTCGCCGCAGAGCACCACTTTTTACCAACTTTGATAAGTTGGCATCAATAGAGCCACGCTTTCCTAGTTGTAAGCGCAATAGGTCGCTCGTATGAAACAGTTCTCCAGGGATCTTCAGCCCGACGAAATCACGTACCAATCCAGCAGTGGTCGACATAACAACATCCTCCACTAAAGCAACTTCCTATTCTTATTACGCTCGCGGGCGACAAAAAGTTCAAATTTTGCACAAACTTTTTTGCGTGGCTATGGGCGAGTATTTAACACCTAGATCATGAGCCAATCCCGTTGCTACGGTGCGTCGCCGATGCGCCAGATTTTTCGGCGCATTTTCTTACGTTCAATACTCGCGACAAGAAATTTTGGCGATTTTTCTAATACTTACGCCACGCTGAGATTTGGACGATTTCTCTTCATCCAGTAGAAACCATTCGAAGATTATTCGACGGTTTTTCTAAAGATAGCCGCACCGTAGGACCCGGAGAGATTTTTTGACGGAATTTCTAAAAAGTCCTGCGGCGGCGGCAAGGAATCGCCCGGCGAGCGCGGCGTCGAAGGTGGCGGGGCGGCTTTTGGCTTAAGGGTCTGGTCGACTCAGTATCGGTCTACCGACCGAAGTACCCCCTGACTTGTATAGGTCAAGTCGATTCCCAGTGGCAAAACAATTTTGGTTAACGTCAAGTTGCCATTGTTGTCGAACGTCTTGCCTACCTCGAACTTATCTTTGCCGCAGGTTAGCGTTGTTTGCTCAACATAAGGCTTATGGTTAAACGGATCCAACATGGCACCATCAATAACGTTTTGATCGGTAACAGTAATCTCAGTGGGAATGCCGTTGTCATGACCGACTGTGGCACGTGTTCCTGCTTTGACCGAAGAAAGGCGTCCAAACTCTTGATGCTTTGCCTTTAGATCTTTTGCAACATCGATCGCTTCGTCGATCACTTTGCTGTTGACCCTTGTTGATCCAAGGCTATCTTGAATCAAGTGACCAAGGTGATCGAGCTGTTCATCGCTCGGTGTACTTGGCAGGCTTTTAAACGCGCTTTCAATTGCACGGCAGTCGGACATAGCTGTGGACCTCTCAATTAATGTCGAGATGATTGTAATTTCGCAGAGCTTCCTGTCCATACGTGTTTCGCGCCAAAACCCGCATAAAGCCACGAAGTCCGCTCGCACAAAGGTTATCCGGCCGGCATCACATTTGGTGCTGACAAACTGAAACAGTGGTGTGACATTTCAGCCACGGTATCGCCACATAAGTCACAAAACCCTGCCGCTCTTATGTACGAGCCGAAAGCAATTTATGTTTTCTGCGTATTTCCACCACGGCGCTAAGCCTGGAAAGTGTCGATTAGCCACGGTTTGGACACGTTGCCAACGCATAATTCGCGCAATTCTTTCACCCCAGGTTCTAACGATATGGCAATAGATTTTTCGCGAAGCGATTCGCCGGCTCATTCCACCCAAAAGCAATTTGTTGAAACGCACGACAGCTTGTCGCCGTCCTCCATTAAGAACGACTCGTTATGGGACAAGCTGAGTCGCGAAGCGGTGGTGTTTGGTGCTGGGATCGGATCAGGAATGTCCGAGGGAGTTCGCGAGAGTTGCAGCGATATAAAAGGAACCTCGGCGCGTGTCGCAATGGCGATGGGCACTGGGGCTGTAGTGTCCGCTCTCAATGCGCAGCAAGGAATTGGCAGACTGATTGGTCGGGGTGTCTCGGCAGGTATGTTGGTGTCGACCGTTGCCGACGTCGTGGCGCCGTCACGATTGTCTGCGATACACAAGGTCTGGACAGATACTTGGAACTCCGGCAATCATTATGAAAGAGACAAGCAGTGGGCGAAAGAACAACTTGGACGTTTCGCATTTGATGCAGCGTTCATGTCCGTGGCGGGTTTCGCAGGCGCCGAAGGTCCGACTTTGGCGAAATTTGCCGAACAGAAATTTTCGAATACAGGAAGCAACATTGGGGAGAGCTTGAGTCACAAAATGAGCATGCAAGATCTCTTCATGCCCCCGGATCACGCCATGGCTGGCGGCACCGCTGACGGTGCTGCATTTGGCGGTTCCATGCGGGGCGGCGACACCGTGATGCTCAACTCGCGCTTTGGCAAACCGAGAGGCAACGCCGGCAACGTCTCGGCAGAATGGGGCTCCGCTCAGGCTTCTGGGTTCCGCAAACGTCCAGCAGAAAGAGCCGGCTCAAGCGACGAACAAGAACGTTATGGACAAATGCGCTCGCTCAAAAGCTATTTCGAAGAGTCAAATCGGATAACAAATCTGCTTGTTCCCAAAGATGGTTTGCCGCCATTGAGCCCAAGCGCACACGCGATTCTGACTGACGCTGATCCGCCACTCTATGAAGCGCACTACGGAAGCAAATACTCGCCGGAGCGTCTTGCTACGCGCAACACATATGGCGACTCAGCAATGCGTCAGATTGTCTCCTACGATCAGCTTGGGGCCATACTCGATCCATCAATAAATCGGCCGCAAACTTTTACCGACCTAAAAGAGTGGGGGCGCTTGACAAAGGCACAACGTCGGATAGAGCTTGGTCAAAGCGACCCATCTGCGGTGCAGATGAGGCAGGATGTAATCGATCGAGCCGCCGAGGGAAGGCGTCTAGAAGAACAAAAGAGAACTATCGATCAAGGTTTGAACACTAAACTTCAAAGTTTCAGCGGCCTCGACTACGTTGATATCGAGCGAGACCTCAGCACATTTAGAGATATCGACAGCCGTCTTGAGGGTTTCAAGGGCGACTCGAAAGAAGCTGCCACCTTGCAGCTCGAGGTCAATCGTGTCAACGCTCGGCTGAAGCGGGTCGCAGACGATGGATCGGCACAGTCGCATCAGCTCCGCGGTCATCTCGAACAGCAGCGCGACTATCTGCACAGCGAGATTCAGACCAGGCGAGATCGCGTAGGTCTGGTCAAAGATGACAGTTCGCCGATAGCGCGAGCCCAGGAAGAGTTGAAGGAAAATGAGCACAGTCTTCGCTACGACTACAAAGTAGGCGTGGATGATCGCCCGGACGATATGTGGCAGGACATGTTGGCGGAAAATCGCTTCGTCCAAGAAGTGCGAGATACGCAGCGAGCGCTAGTACAAAACGAGCGCGATCAGAAAGAGGCTCAGATCAAATTCTCCGAGGCGGTCTACGCCTACCTGCACCGCATGAAACAACTCGAGCAAGCCGCAGATACCGCAATCACCTAGGTGACGATCGCCGTAAAGTGGCTCTTTGAAGGGTAGCTGTGCCGAGCGGGCTGATGGAACCACAGCCGACCAGCGTGGAGCGTGGTTTGGCGTTATCATGGGTATGTGCTTGATAACGGTGCTATTCTAAGGTCAGACCCGCCTGGAGCCTCAGATGGTTGCAAAATTCTCTCTTCTAGCCATGACGTCCGCGTTTATCGCAGTTTCGCCGTCGTTGGCGGCAGCACCGGCGGGCGCGCCCGGCGCGAGCAAAACTCATCAGTCTGCGCCGATAACGGCTCATGCACAGCAGCAAGCCCCGAAAGGGGATCTCGACGTCTGGGAGGAGAAGCTTTTCGGTCATCAATTCGACAAAGACCCTTTGGACAAGCGTATCCAACGCTTGGAGTTATTGCTGTTCGGTGGCACGCAGGACGGCGACTACAGCCAGCGTCTGGACAATCTCCGCTCGACGATTGCCTCTCGCGTTTCCGTCAAAGTAAGTAAAGCGCCGATTAACGACGGCAGTCTGGCTGTTATCGAAAAGAGAGTGTTGAAACACACATACGCTGCGCAGACTGCGGACCAGCGCTTGTCCCGCATCGAAGAGAAGATATTCGGGAAAGCCAGTCCGGCGATGTCTATTGCCGATCGCATCGACAGGTTGAAAAAGACATTGGGAATCGGCGCAACGCCTCCTATAGCACAAAATCCCACCGCTGAACCCTTCGGTATGTTCGGCGGCAATCAAGACATGATGCGGCGATTCAACATGCAGGTCGTGCCGTTCGGCGACCAATCGATGGGAATGCCTGACGACATGAGCAACCAGATGAATCAGATGATGCGCCAGTTTAATCAGCAGATGAGTCAGATGCACCGACGTCGAGGTCCAGTGGCTCCCATCGTTCCATTTCCGCGCATGAACCCTGGTGGTGGCATGCGACAAGATAACAGCGATCAAAAGCTGCCACCTTACACAGATCCGAACGCAATCTGATTTACGCTCACTGGAATTTAGCTCATCATATCAGCCAAAGCCCACGGGCTTTGGCTCTTGCCCTTCTCAAGCAAGATTAACCGGCGTTAGCATTAATCTGGTGACAACTCCCTAAAATAGTCAAGCGCCGGAACTTGTAAGCAGGCTGCCACCTGAGATTGCACGATTCAGTCGCGGTTTTCTTCACTGAGAATTCGATGCCGGTCATTGTCGAAAAACAAACCGCTGGGTCGAGCGTTGTTGCAGATGCTCGGGCGCACGGCATCGGCATTTCAACACCGAAGCGCGAACAGAAATCTGTTTCTGTCTTCATCTGCGCCCTTGTTATTTTTGCCATCGTCAACTTACTGTTGTGGCGCTATTGTTACGCTGAGAAGCATCCTGTGCGCGGCTCAGGCGTTGATGCTAACGGCGAAAACATGTGGGCGAGCACGGCATCGGTAGACATCGCCGCCGATCAATTCAAGAATCTGAGCAACCGCGCCGACGTAGTATTGCTCGGTTCATCGTTGATTATGAACACCTTCTGGATGATGGATCGTCGGGATGATCCCAACCTGCCTGATGTATTTCACTACCGCGGCTCTCGCAATCTCGAGCATGCTCTATCCGTCGCTGGTGAGCAGCAAGAGCACGTCTTCAACATGGCGTCGTTTGGACAGATGGTCTCAGACTCATACATTTGGGCCAATGAATTTCTCAAAGCCCCAAAAACGCCTGACGTGGTGGTGCTGGGAGTAGCGCCACGAGACTTCTACGATGCCGATCTCTCTGCCGTGATGGCAACCTTCACTTTCAAGCGCTTGGTGGGATTGCGCAACCTACCATCTTATGCAGAACTGTTCTTGCCACGCTGGACGGACAAGCTAGATTTCGTTCTCAACCACGCATGCTACTTCTACGGTAAACGATGGCGGTTGCAACACGAAAGCGATCGGTTTTTATTGTCTAGCTGTCGACTTTTACATCTGACTCCTACCGCGCCGAAAGATAAACGACCGCCGAGAGAACAGCTGCTGCACCAGGGCTTTCTCATGGAAGCAATGACAGAAGATCGCTGGGCTAACAGCAAACGTGAATACCACCGGCGGTATCACGACATTGACACGGCCGATTTGAGTATTCAGTACAACTTCCTGGCGCGGTTGCTTCAACTATGCCACCAGCGCGGCATCAAGGTGGTGCTAGTGGATATGCCGCTTTCAGCAGAGAATCGCGCCGAAATGCCTGCCGGATTCTACCGTAAGTTTCAAGATCGGTTGCGTGCAATCGCAAAAGCACCTAGTGTTTCCTATGTTGATCTTTCAGAGAGCAAACAGTTCAACCACGAGGATTTCTGGGACACAGCACACCTCAACGCTAACGGTGGGCACAAACTGGTAGAACAGATTATGCCGGCTTTGCAGGCGGACCTACCAGCCAAAACTATACCAACGCAGTAGCGGCCAACTACTTCTTCTCTTCGTGATACTCTTCTTCGGTGTTGATCTCCCAAAGATTGTCCTTGGTTTTGACACCGTTGACGATATTTTCCACAGCGGTAATTGCTGTCAGCATCGAGTGATCCTGATTATTGTATTTGTGCATGCCGTTGCGGCCGACAAGAAATAGATTTTCGAACTGATCGACCCATTTGCGCAACTCGTCAAAACGATCGTAGGTGCCAAAATACCCTGGGTAAGTCTTGGGCATGCGCAAGACAGTCGCATCTTCCACGTCAGCGACATCGATCATACCGATATCTGCCAGTTCCTGCGCGGCAAACTTAGCCATGGTGGCATCGTCCCAGCTCCACATCTCGTCCTGGTCGTTGCAGAAATACTCCAAGCCGAGCCAGATCTTCGACTGATCGGCCACCATGTAGGGGCTCCAGTTGTTGAAAATCTGCAAGCGTCCGATTTTTACATCAGGCTCTTGAATATAGATCCAGTTGTCGGTGATATTTCTACTGCCGTTTGCCGAGCCTTCATCCTTCAAGATCATCTTCTTCACCAGCAGTCCGACTGTGATGAAGTCTCGGTACACCAAGCCTTCGCTGATCTCTTTGATGTTAGCCGGCACTTCTACATTGAGATCGCGAACCAACTCCTGCATCGGCATAGTCGAGAAGAAGTAGTCACCCTTGATGGTCTTCTTCTCACCGGTACGCTCATCTGTTGTTTCGATCGCTGTTACTTTGTTGCCCTCGACGAAAATCTTGTCGACGGAAGTTTCCATCACGATGCTGCCACCATTTTTTGTCACTTCGTTGGTGACATACTCCCACATCTGACCTGGTCCCAGCTTGGGATAGAGAAACTGTTCAATCAGTGATGTCTCGGTGTCTTTCTGTCCGATATCACCACTCTTCGGAGTGACTAGCGTCTTGAGGAAGTGAAAACCAGCCTTCCACAGGGACAATCCCTTGACTCTTTGCGCTCCCCATGCGGCGCTTATCTTGTGGCATGGAACACCCCAAACCTTCTCGGTATACGATTTGAAGAACGTCAGATAGAGTTCTTTTCCAAATCTGTTGGTGAGAAAGTCTTCCAGCGTCTTCTCATTTTTTCTGGGAAACAGACTGGATTTCACGTAGCTCGTGCCGACTTTGAACGTCTTCGCCAGACCAAAATTCTGCAGAGTCTGCATACTGAGACTAATTGGATACGCGAAGAATTTGCGCATGAAATAGATGCGCGATTTTCTGCTGCGCACCAGCATGACACGATCTTCTTTCTCCGGGTCCGGTCCTTGCCCGGTCGCGTCGATGTTGGTCGACGACTGGTGATACGTGATGCGTTGCTGAGTCGCATCAGTGCGCTGCAATGGCATCACTTCGAGCCACCACTTCATGACGCGATCAGACTTCGAAAAGAATCGATGCCCACCGATATCTATGCGGTTTCCTTTGTAATTGACCGTTCTGGCCAGCCCACCCACTATATTCGCC
Organism: Planktothrix sp.; assembly: GCA_036703195.1. Lineage (GTDB taxonomy): Bacteria > Cyanobacteriota > Vampirovibrionia > Obscuribacterales > Obscuribacteraceae > DATNPN01. The sequence continues at coordinate 244,275 of DATNPN010000024.1, forward strand.
TTCTCGATAACGATCGGGCGAATCTTGGAGTGGCGCTGCAATTCGAGCGCCGCAGTCAATCCGGCTGGTCCGGCGCCGATGATTACGGCGGTCTTTCCTGCTTGAGAATCAGAGTCCGGGCGGGTCGATGACATCGTCCTAGTAACGTGGAAACGCTTTACTAGTTATATACGCTTCGACATCGCCACAGCAAGGCTGTTGAGTTGAGCTAAGCCGCTCCCAGATGAATTCTAATTACAGACAGAATCCGGAGCTAGGACTTGGGATAGTGATGCTCGTCGAGGTTCTGCTTAGCTGAGAGGACATGTCCCAACGCAGACTGCTTGGCGCCCTTGACCTGACTGGTCAAGTACGACACGACCAACTCGTTGCCGTCGAGTTGCGCGCCATCCAAGTATTCGATCGCGAGGCTGGCGTCGCTGGCTCGCATCATCTCGACTACGGCGTGGCCGTTCGTCCCGGGCAGTCCGTCGAACATAATGGCGATATGTTGGACTGGTCCAGCGCCCTCGAACATCTTCTGCAACTCCGTGTCGCACACGTTAGGCGGCAGATTTCCTACATATAGCTTGACTGAATTCATGATTCCCTCACGAGCTTAACTTCATCTGCGTGAGAAGACGGCAGCGGGCTGGTTAGGTTCCATCAGAGCGCTGCGGGAAGGGAGCGCCCGTCTAGTTGTGCGAAAAAATGGCAGAAAATCTGCCATCGCTCAGTGTTAGGCGATCTCGTCCTTACGGCAGCAGACCTATTGCTCGCGCACGCTAGCCGACGTGATTTTGTCGCCTTTCTCAATGCTTTTCACCACGCTCATCCCACTGATGACGCCGCCAAAGACTGCATACTTGTTATCTAGAGAAGGCTGCGGTCCGAGCGTGATGTAAAACTGACAGCTCGCCGAATCCTCGCTCTGCATGCGCGCCATGGCCACGACACCCTCAGCGTTATGTCTCAATTTCGGGGTTACTTCAAGCGGCAAGCACCGCGTCACGTGCGTTTGCGGGTCTATGAACATGCCGGTGCCATTGCCGTTCGGGTCGCCGCCTTGAATACAGAATCCAGGTTCGACGCGGTGGAACGTGAGACCGTTGTAGAACCCTCGCCCACACAAATCGATGAAGTTGTCCACGGTTTTCGGCGCCAGTTGGCGAAAGAGCCTGATTTGAATTTCGCCCTTGCTGGTCTCGATCGTTGCTATCGGGTCTGGCTTGTTTGGATCGACCGGACCGCCGCTGCCCTGATAGAGCGTTTTGTTGGTGGGTTCATTTTGGGCGCCGGCGCCCGGAGCAGGCGGCTTGGGCGTAACAGCGCCAAACGGCGTGCCGGGAGGCTGCATGATGGTGGAAGTTATCTTGCCTGTTTTCGGAATGGCGTATCCTGCTTGCAGATTCAATCCTTGAGGACCTGCTGTGGCGGCGGCTGCTGAAGCGGCGCCGGCAGCGCCGTCAACCATGCCGGGAGCGGCAGATGCAGCCGCAGCCGCCCCGCTCGCCGCAGGCGGATTGGTCATTAGAGTGACATCCGGTGGAATCAAGTCGGGATCTGTTTTGTCTGCAAAAGCAGGAAAAGCCGTTTGCAGGCAGAGCATGGTTGCTGTCGCTGCTAGTAAATACTTGGAATTTGGCATCGCGATCATCCATCTGGCGTCGATTCCATTGTAGTCGGTTTTTTTGAACGTGAAACTCCGAACACCTGAAGCCGCCCGCCATAGGCGCTGCTCCCCTCGTGCACGTGTCGCTGAGAAATTCAGTCGAAAAATCTAAAAGCTTAGAAATCGAAGTCGGTAATGACGGTGACGTGTGGGTGCAGGCTGAGGAAGGAAGCAGGAACGTCGGGCGTTACCGGACCGAGCATGGCGCGCTCGAGAATCTCGCGCTTGCGGTCGCCGCTGGCGATAAGGATCAATTTTTTGCTGGCAAGAATCGTCTCGATACCCATTGTGATCGCCTTCCTGGGCACGCGCGGCTGCCCGCCGAAGTACGACTGATTGGCTTGCCTGGTCGACTCAGTTAGCCAGAGACTGTGTGTCCAGCTGGATTTGATTGTTCCAGGTTCGTTAAATGCGATGTGCCCGTTAGTGCCGATGCCCAGAATTGTGAGGTCTAGCCCACCACAGCCAGCAATCACTTCGTCGTAATTCTCGAGATGCCGAGGGCTGAAGCGGTTTTCGCGCGACAAATTTGTGTTCTTGAACAGATTGATGTCGAGAAAGTACTCGAACGTCATCGTCTCATCTGCCGGATCGACGTATTCGTCGAGTTGAAAACAGCGTGCATGTGTCCAATCCAAGGTACCCATCAAGGACCAATTGGACAGCAGTTTGTAACAGCCCAGGGGCGTGCGCCCTGTGGGCAGACCGAAGCAGCTGTCAGGCTTTTCACGAAGCTGTTTAACGATAGCCTCGCCCATTTCGTGGCTCAGCGCTTCGTAGGTATCGGTTTTGGTCACCGGGGCGGCCCTGCTCTGCATTTCAAGCTCTGGTTTTTTTGTAGAATCCGATCTCAAGAAATATACGAGACGAGGCTACAATGTGCTTAGCTAGATATTCTATTCACAAGGCAAACAGAACTTGACCAATATAAGATGAATAAGCTTTTCGTGGGGACTTTGTGCTCCCTGCTGACGTTTGTTATTTACAATCCCGCGACGCCTGAGCCCGCCATGGCCCAGACGTACAAAAACCTGCCCCGAGCGGGGTTTCAACAGCAGGGCGGCACAATCGCGCTGCCCAAAGTGGACGGAGTTCACCTGGGCGATACCGGTGAAGATCGTCCCGACAACAGTCCTCCTGAAATCTATAATCCGGGCGAGCCCTCCGCGAAGTTTCAGCTCGTGCGCTGGGAAAGCAAGAAGATGCCGCTGAAGGTGTGGATCAGCCCAGGGCTAAAGCTTCCCGACGTGCCGTTCTCTGAGTTGCAGGCTACTCGCGTTGACACAGTAGTTGGATTGCTCAATCAACAGCAGCCGCTGGGGGGTTTGGAACAGGCGAGAGGCTGGACGGATCATATGAATGATGTCGTTGGAGCCGGCATCGAAGAATGGCGTGAATTCGAGCCGGAGGGCTTATTCCGCTTTGCCTTCGTTGACGATCCGATGAAAGCCGACATCATGGTTTTCTTCACTGACGGATTCAAAGATTCCAGTCAGCCTGGTGGTATCAATATTGGTGGCGTCACTTCGGCCCAAATCTATCCCGTGCAGATGGCGCACAGCATGAACATCCGGCAGAAGCCAGTAATTATCGAGCTTTCGACGATGGTCAACTCCAACGACGATCGATTGTATGGAGCCGCCGCACACGAATTTGGTCATGCGCTCGGCATTAAAGCGCATAGCGATAAAAGACAAGACATCATGTTCAGGGATCGCATCGTCAATCATCTGTCGAACTCTGACAGGGCGACAATTCGCTGGTTATATCACCAGAATCCGCAATGGGTGATGTAAAAAGTGCCGCACCGTATGTAGTGTCACGACGGAGCGCCGCGTTCTGTCCGAGTTGATTACAGCGACGAGATTGTCGGGACCGTCAGGTGCAGGTCGCGCTCGGCGCCTTTGCCGGGAAGAAGTTCGGGCAGCCAGAGATCGGCTGAAGGATTGAGGTCGTGCCCGGGCACGCGAATTGAGCCTTCCAACTGTCCGCCAGGCATAACCACATTGGACGGAAACGAGACTTTAGCCATGCGCTGTTTGCCGTTCATCAGCACGATCGCTTTAGTGCTGGAGGGCAGCTTGAGCGGTGTTGTCTGCGCGTTTTTAATAACCACTTTGAGGCGAATGTCGAGCGGCGTCGGCTGTACGCCCACCAGTTCGAGCTTGACCGGCTCAACTGGAGACATCGCCATTTCCACTGCGCTGGCGGGCACATCCATCATCGGTCCGCGCAATGGCGCAGAGAGAGCGGTTTTTGTGCCGGTCGATGCGCCGGCGGGTTGAGCAGCATTGGGCGCGCTGGTTGCCGCAGCGCCTCCCGTCTTGTTTGCTTGCAGTTGCGCGAGTTGGCTCTTGAGCGCCTGATTCTGTTGTGCCATTGATTGCATCTTTTGATAGGCCAGCTGCAACTCATTCGATTGCATCGCACCCTGCACCGTAGATGATGGCATAGTCTGGCCGCCGCCGGCGCTGGCAGCAGCCGCGGCCGCCGCCGCGCCTGGTGGCAGTGTGACCGGAAGAGACATGCCCAGCCGTTGCTCGAGGGAGCCTCTGTATTTTTGATAGAGTGAATTGATCTGAGATTCAGTCAGCGGGCGTCCGTTGGCGGTTTGCAACATGGGGGCATACTGCTGCGCCAACTGCGCCAAAACCTGCGGGCTCATTTGCGGCAAAGCGGCAGCCGAAGAGGTGGAGATTGGCGCCATGGAGATTGGCGCCGAAGCTACTGTTGCAGCGCTGGCAGCCGGTGCCGCTGCAGCGGCGCTGGCAGTGCTGGGCACGCCGGCGGCCTTCAACGCAGCCGCGGCTTGTGCCAAAGTGCTGTTTATTCCGGAAGCATCTACTGGCGGAACCGATGCAGCGGTCGGCAAACTGCCTGTGCCGGCGAGCGCCTGTGACACACCGATGCCGCTGTCACCAAGACCAGCCAATCCGCCGGCTGTTCCCAGCGAACTTGCAGAACCACTAACGGCACCATCGATTTGACCGGACTGCGCTTGCACGGTCTGCGCCAAGCCGCGCATCTGCCCGAGGAAGTTCGTCATCGTCGCCACCGGCGGAGACGTGTCATATAAAGAAGTAGGGCTCGGTAGATAAGGCGCCGGCGGCAGCTCTCCAGCTTTGATTGGGGTTGGCATCGTGCCGCCGGTCAAAACCGGCGCACCAGATGCGGTGGCAGCAGCGGCCGCGCCAGTGGCGGCTGCACCAGCGAGTGAGCCGGCTGTGGCAGCCAATCCCATTGGGGTGTTTGTCACCGATCCCGCACCAGCACCGGCAGGCAGTGGCAGCAGATCTTGCGCGGCTCCCATGAGAGAAGGTCCTGTTGGCACGGGCGCAGAGGCGATAGACGGCGCCGCCGTCGCTTGCGAAGCGACTGCGGTATTGGCGCCCAGCGCCTTCAATCCGGCCAGCGCTTCCTCGTTTTGCGGATCCTGCTTGAGCACATCATTGTATGCAGACTGAGCCTGACTGTTGAGACCAAGCCTCGAGCTGAGATGCGCTTGATACAGGCGCATCGAGATGTTGCCGGGAGACAGTCCGACGGCGTCAAACGCCTTCTGATTCGCGTCTACGAGCTGCCCATTTGCTTCCAGCTGCTTAGCGGTTTCAATATCCTTTTTGGCTTCCTGGCGCGCCAGTGCCAATTTAAAGCTCTGGCGAGCAGCCGGCAGACTGGCATTTTGCGGGTCGATGCGAGCGACTTCGCGATACTCGGACTGCGACGACTTCAAATCGCCGGATAAAAGGTAGGCTCGAGCCAGACCTAAATGTCCGTTCGCCTGACCGGGATTACGAGCCACCTGCTTTTTCCACAGCTCGGTCAATTCACCAGCTGCCACTGTATCGTCGGGATTGAGTACCAGGGCACGACTCAAATCAGTGTTGGCACCGATGATGTCACCCTGATTCAGGCGCAGCACGCCCATCTGGCGCAGTGCCGGCGCCGAGTTAGGGTTGGTTTCTAGAGCTTTTTGATACTCCTGGCGTGCCAGATCGTGCTGACCTGTGCGGGAGGCGACGTTGCCTAATCCGACATACGCATCAGCGGTCGGCTTAAGCTTGAGCGATTCATTGTATTCAATGGCGGCTTCCGACTCGCGTCCCTGAGCAAGCAAGGTATCGGCGACCTTTACTCTGTCGGAGGCACTTTCGACGTTGACGCCCTTCTGTTTCAAAGCCTGGGTGAGCACATTTTTCGCATCAGCGTTCAGCGGATTGGCACGAAGCGCCTCTCTGGCACTCATTGCCGCTGCATCTGGATTGCTCGCAAGCTGATTTTCTGCGTTTTTCTCGGCCACTCGGGAGAGCTCGTTCTTGATGCCTTTGTCTCTGGGGTAGGCGCGACTGTAAGATTCGAGAACTGCCTGGGCAGCGGCATAGTTGTTGTTCGCCAGTAAAGGCTTGATCCTTTCTTGGACACGATTCAGTGCGGTAGCCGATTTAGGCTCACTGGACACATACTTGGTTGACAACGATGAGCTTGAAGACGATGAATACTTGCCGGTGCCGGCCGATTTCGGATCGGCGACGACCTTCTTGGTGTTGGTCCAGCTGCCCACTCTGGCGGACCCAGCCGAAAGACCGACCGGAGTACCGGCGGGCAATCCGGGCAACGCTTGCGGCAGTACCGTCGGAGTCATCGGGGGCGGCGGCGGAATCAGCCCGTACTTCCCGGCTTTGGATCCTGCCGTATGGCTGGACGTGACGCCGGTGTTCGAGAGTGGCGCATAGACGTCGGATGAACCAGCGGACGGCGTCGGAGCAATCTCATCGCTGACCGTATCGTTGTCGAAATGCCGCTGGAAGCGCGATGACGGTACGATCGTCCGCTTGGTGTGAGAAAACTTGGTGGTCTGAATGTCGTCGGCAGAGGCAGCCAGCGATACCGTCGCCGCCAGAGCGATGGAGCCCAACATCACGACAGCCATGGTCCGAGCCGCCGTTCTTGCCTGTATTGTCCGGTTGAGTGCCACTAATTGCGCCCCTTTGGGCTGTTGGCATTAATTTCTTAGAATCCATCTGCCGCCGCTATTCTAGGTAAAACTCCTTCACATTCCAAGGGGCAAATTACGTGTTTGCCCCCCTTGTTACAAGATCAAAACGATCATGGGGAAACCGCCAGAATAGCGGCGAAAGAGAATTCGAGGCAGACAAGGGTCTGTAGTGTTAAGCTCTAAAACTCTGGCTCCAGCGCACAAAAACCGCACTGTCTCTGGGTTTTCCTCGACGAATAAAACACTGTAATGCGGCTTTCTTCAAGCTTTTGGAAGAATTCGCGCAGACGCTCGCGTTTTCGAATACACTTGATAAGCAGCGTGGAAAACGGCGCAGGCGATAGGTTTCTCCGGGGTCTAAAATCTGCATTGGACGTCTCGAGCAGGCCGATGTTAAGAGAAGCAGCGGCTCAACAGCAAGGATTTGCGCAATGACAACGACGACTAAAGAGCAAGACCTCGGTCTTAATGAGCGTGTCAATTCGCTGGTGCGGAGGGCTCGGCTGGCTGCAGCGGTGTTCACTCAGTACTCGCAGGAGGACGTCGATCGCATCGTGCGGGCGATGACAATCGCTGCTCTGGAATCGATTGAACAACTGGCTATCCATGCCCACGAAGAGACGCGCATGGGCCTCATCGAAGACAAGGTTCTTAAAAATTTCGTCGCCTCGGAGTTTCACTATCACCAGATCAAAGACAAGCGCACAGTCGGCATCGTGCGTGAGTTTCCCGAAGACAACATGGTGGAAGTGGCGGAGCCTATGGGTGTCATTCTGGCACTATCCCCGGTGACCAATCCTACCTCCACCGTTATCTTCAAGGCCATCGCCGCCGTCAAAACGCGCAACACGATTATTTTCAGCCCCCATTTGATGGCAGCTGATTCCAGTAACACCACGGCGAAGATCCTCTACGACGCTGGTATCGCGGCCGGTGCACCGAAAGGTTTTATAAGCTGGGTGGAGAAGTCGCCCAGATTGCGTCGTGAAACAGAGTTGATGATGGTTCATCCCGAGGTGGACCTGATCTTCGCTACCGGCGGCACCAACATGGTGCACGCCGCCTACAGTTCGGGCAAACCAGCGCTGGGAGTGGGACCGGGCAACACCCCGGTCTACATCACATCGACCGCCACGCCGATGTCGGCTGCCATGGATGTGCTCATCTCGAAGACGTTCGACAATGGCGTCGAATGCCCTTCAGAACAGACTTTGATCATCGACAAAGAGATTGCGCCTGAGTTGTTGAAACAGTTCAAAAGAATGAACTGTTACATCTGCACGCCGGAAGAGGTTGACAAAGTAGCAGCGGTCGCCATCGATCCGCGCACCGGCGGCATGAACTACAAACTAGTCGGGCAGTCTGCCGACACGATTGCCAAAGCAGCAGGACTGGATGCGCCAGCGTATACGAAGATTATTCTCTGTCCTCTGTTAGGCGACTTGCGCTACCACAAACTGGCAGTAGAGAAATTGATGCCGGTGCTCGGATTCGTCATTGTCGATTCCGTCGATCAAGGCATCAACCGCGCCCTGGACATCAACTATGCCGGTGGCACCGGACACACAGCCGGCATCTACTCAGAAGACGACAGCGTCATCGAACGTTTCGCCACAGCGATCAACGCCGGACGCATCATCGTCAACTGCCCCACTTCACTGGGCGGATTGGGCGGCATCTACAACAACTTGAACACGACATTGAGCTTCGGCTGCGGCACGGGCGGCGGCAACATCACAACAGACAATGTCGGCATAAAAAACTTGCTCAACTACAAACGCGTTCCTAAACGCACGAACTTCACGCTCGCATTTCAGACGACCAAGAATATCTACATCAATCCGGGCAGCCTGGATCACTTGCGCGGTTTGAAAACAACTTCGGCCTTTATCGTGACGTCGCGGTCAGCCTCAAAGCGTGGACACCTTTCGCAAGTGATGGAACGCTTGCCCTCGGATTGCCAGGTGCAGACTTTCAGCGATATCGGCGCCGAGCCGGATTGGAACACTGTGCAAAAAGCAGTCAATCAGATGCGCCAATGCGCACCTGACACCATCATCGCCCTTGGTGGCGGTTCGGTCTTAGACGCGGCGAAAATCATTCGTCTGTTCTACGATTATCCAGAACTGAAGCTGAGCGAGCTATCAGTCAAATTCCTCGACTTCAGGCACCGTATGGTTCAGTATCCTCAAAAGATGAAGACCCATATGGTAGCCATTCCGACCACATCCGGAACAGGATCGGAAGTGACACCATTTGCGGTGCTGAAGGATAACGAGGCGCACAGAAAAATCTCTCTGGTCGACGAGAGCTTGTTGCCGGACGTAGCGATCATCGATGCCAACTTGACGAAATCGCTGCCGCGCGAAATTACGGTTGATACCGCATTTGATGCCCTCACCCACGCACTCGAGTCGTTGGTTTCTACTTACGGTTCAGACTACACCGACGGCTTGGCGCTGGAAGCTGTGCGCTTGATTTTCGAAGCATTGCCGGAAGCCCTCAAGACACCGACCAATATCGTCTGGCGCCACAAACTGCACAACGCCGCCTGCCTTGCCGGTATGGCAATCGGCAATGCATCGGTCGGCATCAATCACGGTCTGGCGCACAGCTTCGGAGCCACGTTCAACATTCCCCACGGTCGCGCCAACGGAGTATTCCTCCTCGCCACTGTTGAGCTCAATTCAAAAATCCCGCGCAAATTTATGCCCAGTTCCACATATCCCATGTGGGTGGCCGACGAAAAATATGCGCGTGCAGCCCGATTTATCGGCTTAAAACCGGCTTACGAGCCGGATCGCAACGGCGGGGCCGGTCAAGAAGACGATAGAGAAGCAATGATCCTGGCATTGCGCCGGGCGCTCTACGACCTGGCCAAAAACGCGGGTCAACCGATGTCGATCTCCGAACTTGGCATTGCCAGGCAGGACTTCGACCGCGCCCTTCCCGGCATGGTCCGGTTGGCAGCGGAAGATATGAGCATGCGCACCAATCCGTCTCTCCCCTTGATTGACATCATCGCCGATATGTTCGTTTCATCCTATCTTCCCCGCCAGCGCCCATAAAGGAACAGTCATGAGCGACAAAAATCAAAACGGCAACGGAAAGCACACCGAAGTAGTGCAGGTGGCTGAGCGGTTAGAGCGAGCGCTGGACGCCGTAGACCGCTATCTTGCCAGCGGCAACGACGTCACCCTGGACTTCTCGACCTGCGATTTCATCTCGGTGGATGGCATCGAATGGCTGGAGGAGGTTCTCCTGCGTTCAGAATCGCTCGCCGCAGACGTGACTTTCATCAATTTGAACCCGAAGCTATATAAGGTATTCAAGGTCGCGCACATTGACAGCCTGCAAAAAGCCTGCGGGGCGCCGAGTTCTACCCTCGGGCCGGCTTGTTGACCGAAAGTCAGCAGATACTTGACACAAAGTCAGCAGATTTTCGTCAGTCGGTTTGTCGTGAAAGCCGATACAATCTGACGGGGGCTACCATTGGTATCATTCGTGGAGCAAACTGATAAAGCGCGCGTGCCGTTAGACGAACAGGGGCACGTACAACCAGCCCGGGAAGCGGCAATTCGTTGCAAAAACCTGACGAAAAAGTTCGGCACACGTGTCAGTGTCGATAATCTCAACCTGGAAGTTTATCCAGGGGAGCTTTATGCGCTTTTGGGCGACAATGGCGCCGGCAAGACAACCACCATTTCGATGCTCACGACTCTGATGAAGCCCACATCCGGCGAGTTCTGGATCTGCGGGCATGACGGAGTACGCCATCCGGAGCAGACGAAAGGCGCATTCGGAGTCGTTTCGCAAGATGTCGAGATTTACATGGAGTTGACGGCCTACGAGAATCTGCGCTTCATCGCAGACTTGTACAACATTCCCCGAAAAATCGGGCAAGAGCGCATCAAACAGTTGCTTGCCGACTCGGGTCTGCTCGATCGCGCCAATGACATTACCGGTGAATTTTCCGGAGGGATGAAACGGAAAATGGCGATCGCGATGGCGATGTTGCACAAGCCGAAGTTAATCTTCATGGACGAACCTACCGTCGGCTTAGACCCGGAATCGCGCCGGCAGATATGGTCGAGTTTGAAAAAATTGCGAGAATCGGGCGTGGCGATCTTGCTTACCACTCACTACCTGGAAGAGGCAGAACTGCTTGCCGACCGCATCGGCATCATCCGCAAAGGAAAGTTGGTAGCGGAAGGAACCATTGAAGAGTTGCGCCACAAGATTCAGGGGATTCGCAGCATCGCCATTCGACTGCACCACTCAGTCGATCTTGACGGGTTAAAACCGAAATTGGATAAACTGTTGCAGCGCATGCCCACCGAGGTTCGGCTCGACTCCTTGCGCCACACCATCTCTTTTGCGCAGCCAAAAGACTCGCAGCTTGTCATTCATCTGCATGAAGTGCTCGCCTGGCTGGAAGAGGAGAAAATCCCCTTCTCGAAGTTTGCTACCAGCGAACCGAATCTGGAAGAAGTATTTATGGGTTTAGCGACGGACGCATCCGACATTGATCAAGAGCGCCTTGGCGATTTTGAACTAGACGACTAGCAAGGTGCAATTCAATATGCGGCAAATTCTGGCAATTATCAGAAAAGACATCTTGCAGTGGACACGGCGCCCACTCTACTTCATCAGCAGTTGCCTGCTCGCCGTCTTGATCATCAGTGCCGTTGGTAATACTTTGTCGGGCGGCGACAACATCAATTTAGGCGTCCATGATCCAGCCGGTATCAGCGATCTCTCCAAGGATCTGCAAGACTCTAAAAAGTTTCACGTCAGCACTTACGATGATCTGGAAAAAGCCAAGGAAGACCTCGCGCACGGCACGATTGTAGCGCTGGCTAATGTCTCACAGGATCCGCTCGAAGACTCCGTACAGATTCTCACCGAAGGTCACAACCTGATGGTGCAGAATGCCATCTCGATGGGTCTGCTTTCGGTCCTGACACAGAAAGCGAAGGAGCTCAACCTGCCGTTGCACTCGGCTTCGATGTTTCCCGTCGCCTTCTCCCTGCGCGATTACATAACGCCAGGTCTGGCTGCTTATCTGTGTTATGTCCTCGCGGGAATGAATCTGGGTTTCTCCTGGATATATGAATGGATGGAACGCACGTACCGCCAGATCATTCTGGCGCCGCACGGATTGCGCTCCGCTATCGTGGCCAAAACTTTCACAGTGACGGTGGAAGCATCAGTCGTACTCTGGCTCGCTATGGTAATAACGGCACCCATAGTCGGGTTTACGCTGGGCAACAACTTTCCTGGACTCGTCGGTTGTACCGTCTTGTCGATGTTCTGTTTTACTTGCCTGGGTCTGTGCGCAGCCTGCTTCTTGCGTACGATCAGGATCTACACGATGACGATCTCGATTGCCGGCGTGGCGCTAATGTTTGCCAGTGGCGTTGTTATTCCGGTGGAAGCGATGCCGACGTGGGAGCAGATATGCGCCCGAGCATTGCCGATGTACTACTCGGTCGACGTATTCAAAGGCGTCATGCTTTCGACGCCGGCCGACTATTTCAGAGATTGTCTGGTTTTAATCACGTGGGCAATCATCGGTTTGGTGTTCGCGGCCTTGATACTGCGCCGCAACGAATCTGCAGGTGTGGTTTGAAGACAGAGAGAAGCATGACAGGCAGGCACCAATCGATGGCGCTGGCGCTACTGACCGCAATCAGCATGAGCGCATCTGGTCCGGCATGGGCAGCGGGCTCAGGGCAGGCGACGGTAGAAAAGCTAGTCAACGTGTTTACTTCCTGGAGCGGCAATCCGTCCGACAAAAAGGGAATTGCCGACGCTGATCGGTACATCGATTACAACGTCATGGCAGAGCGCAGCTTGAGCAGCGCCGAATGGGGCAAGTTAAACGCGGCGCAGAAGAAGCAGTTTGTCGACACGCTGCGAACGCTAATCGAGCAGCGATACTATGTGCGGTGGCACAAGATTTTTAGCAAGGGGAAACTTATCTATCAGGGCGAAAGCAAATCTAGCGGCGATGAGGTCGTGAAAAGCCAATTGACCGTGGGCAAAAAGGTAGACCCGCTCGACTGGCGTCTGAGCAACGACAAGGTGATCAGCCTGTCGGTAGGCAAGTCAGATCTGCTGAAAAAACTGAGCACCCGGCTGGAAGGACGGCTGGGTAAGCTGGGCTTTAACGGTCTGCTTGCCTGGATGAAAAACAAAGCCAACATCCACCCGGACGAATCTTCGTCTTCCTCTTAGAGTAGCAGTGCGTTCGTAGTCCCCCCATGTTCGCCCCCGGCGTCCTGGACTATGATGCGCCTCTACCTGTTTTATCCAACCCACATGCCAATTTTCGATTCCCACAACAGCGGAAGCTTGTGCCTAGGCACACCCGGAGATTTCGCGCGCAGCGCCTATCAGTCAGGACTTGAAGTTCCGATTGAGGCCGTTGCTGAGATCTGGGGAGCGCGTTTTCAGCAGAAACAAACATACAATAAGAGTTCAATCGCAGGGCAGGCAGGTGAGATCGTAGGCGCAACCGCTGATCTTTTGCTGCTGTCGAAAGCGGCCGATCTCTGTTTACCGTCGCTTGCGCGCGCGGCAGAGAGTTCAGCTCTAAGCGCCACTTTGAAAGCGGGCACGATCGGTACAGTTTACGGCGGAGTCTTCACGCCCTCAACGAGTTTAAGTGGGCGCTTGCACGCCGCTGTTGCGGATGGCGTCACTTTCGGTGCGATGGGCGGCGCCGCAGCAAAACTAGGCAGCTTCGCACCGGCAGCCAGAACATGGACGGCAGAACTGGCAATCGGCGCCGGCTCGGGCGCCGTTGGCGGCCTGGCAAACTCCGCGGCAGACTCCATTTGGAACAGAAAGATCGAGTCATCATCGCAGGTAATTGGCAATACGCTCAGATTCGCAGCACTCGGCGGGGCAATCGGTCTGGCATCGCGTGCACTCCATTTCAAACCGAGCGACGCGAGTGAAAAAACTGAGCATCAAGAACCTGAAACACCCAAGATTGAGGCGCGCCCCGTGCCGCTACGTCCGGAGAATGCGGGCACCGCGCTGAATTATCATCAGATGCCGGTAGACATGACTAGTCCCCTGTGGAACGAACCACTCGTCAAAGCATCAGCTGTAGGTTTGTCGAATCAAAGCTATTATCACATCGCTGACGGTTCGAACGCACCTTATGGCGCCCAAATCCCCGGTTCGCTGCCGGACGTATGGATGCGCAAGTCGATTGCAGACAAGTTGTTGCGCATCAACGAGACACTGGCACCGCAAGATTTGGAACTTCACGTTCACGATGCGTACCGGCCCATCGAAACGCAGAAAGCGTTGTGGGATCACTTTATCGAGAAAGGACGTCAGCAGCTGCAAACCGGCGATCCAGAGACGTTGCGCGAGTTCGCCGGGCATTTTGCCTCGGAGCCGCATGGGTTTGATCCAACCAATCCGGAAACTTGGCCCACCCATAACACCGGTGCGTCAGTCGATGTAACGCTCCGCCAGAAGAGCACCGGCAAAATTTTGGACATGGGCAGCGGGTTCGACGAGGCGTCTGATGCCAGCTTTACCGATACATTCGAGAAAAATGCCGGCAACATCGAGTCGCGCAACAACCGACGCACGTTGCATCAGGCGATGATTGACGAAGGTTTCACCAACTATCCGTATGAATGGTGGCACTATGATTTCGGCACCCAGATGTGGCTGCAAAACAGCGACTTGCTCGACAAAGGCGTGAAAGCCTGGTACGGACCGGCAACCTTGCCGAGTTAGTGGTGGGCGACGTTCGGCGCGTTAATCAACACTTTTCGAACTGTGCGCGAACCTCATGGGTTTCTCCCCCTGCATAGCAGAATGGGACGAGTCTGGTCGAGGCGTTAACATGGAAAAGTATAATCTGCTTTGTGCGTGGATCGGTGTCCTGCTCGGTATTCTCTCCGGCGCCATAGTCGGCATGGCGTTTCACAAGGAGAATTTTCTCGGCGGCTACAACTCCTGGACCCGGCGACTCCTGCGGCTTGGACACATCTCCTTCTTCGGCATCTCGTTTTTGAACTTCGCTTTCGTAGAGACTGTCAGTTATCTGCGTGTGGAACAAAGCCAGCTCTTTTGGCCTTCCCTTCTATTTATCGTGGCGCAGATTACAATGCCCACCGTGTGCATACTTTCGGCGTTCAAAGAGCCGCTGCGCAACTTATTTTTCATTCCAGTCGCGAGCACGATTGCCGCTGCTGGAATTTTCATTTACGTGCTGCAAGGAGCAATTCGATGAACATTGCACTGATAGCCATGAGCGGCATACGCTGCGACGATAAAGAGTTAGCCGCATTTGGCCTGAGTCTTCCGGGATTTCTCGATCGAGGCAAAACGATTGCATCAATGCCGAGTTTGGCCATCCTGACACTGGCTGGACTGACGCCGCCCCAACATCGCGTCACATACATCGAGGTTCCAGACTTGGGGCAGATGCCGGGGTTGCCTGAGGGCGACTTTGATCTGGTGGCAATCTCGTCCTACACCGCGCAGATCTTGGAAGCGTACGAACTGGCGGATCGTTTTCGCGCGGCCAAAATTCCAGTCGTTATCGGTGGTCCTCACGCAAGCGTAATGCCGCATGAAGCAGCGCAACACTGTGATGCGGTGGTAATCGGGGAAGGCGAGCCTATCTGGCTGCAAATAATCAGCGACGCCGAGCGTGGTGAGTTGCAACCGTTTTACGGAGCGCAGTTCAGCGCATTCAAGATGGAAGATGCGCCGATGCCGGCATTTCATCTGCTGCAACCGGACAGGTATAATCGGCTGACTGTGCAGACCAGTCGCGGATGCCCGCACCGCTGCGATTTCTGCGCCGCCTCGATTCTGATTGCCAATCGATATAAGCAGAAACCGGCGCGGAAAGTTTTGGCGGAGATTGATGCTATTCGAGAGATATGGCGGCATCCGTTCATCGAGTTTGCCGACGACAACTCCTTTGTCAATCGCGAATACTGGCATGGCTTGTTGCCGGAATTACGCAAACGGCACATCCGCTGGTTTGCCGAGACCGATCTAACTGTGGCAGACGACGCCGAGTTGCTGACGAAAATGTACGACGCCGGTTGCGCTCAAGTGTTGATCGGGCTGGAAAGTCCTGGCGCTATCGGCATGGACGGAATGGAATTGAACTCAAACTTCAAATGGAAAACGTACGCGAAGCAGAAGGAAGCAGTAAAGCGAATTCAAGCGCACGGAGTTCGGGTAATCGGCTGTTTCGTTCTCGGCTTGGACGGACACGGTCCGGACATCGGTGACCGGGTGCTCGATTACGCACAGGAGCTGGAATTATTCGATGTGCAGATCACTGTGCAAACGCCGTTTCCCGGAACGCCGCTCTATGCTCGCTACAAATTCGAAGAGCGCCTGATAGAGCCGGAGAATTGGAACAAGTACACGCTGTTCGATGTCAACTTCCGGCCCGATGGCATGACTGCGAAAGAGCTGCGCGGCGTGCTGCGCGATCTAGCCGAGCGCATGTATTCCAGCGAGCTGACTCAGGCTCGCAGACGGCGCTTTCGCGAAAACCTGCGAGCCGCCAAACAGGCGTGCTAGGAGACGATGGATAAGTACAACCTGCTGTTTGCATATATAAGGATCTACTGGCCTGTCTTCCGAGCGCTGCTGCGCCGGCGCGCCTGACCAGCGCCGCTTCCCAAGCGCTCGCCGATAATGTTAGAAAAATCGCCAATTTTTCTACCCGATAGCGCGACAACTTAGAAATTCCGTCGATTTTTCTATTTGCTATTGCGCGGATGAAAGGTGATTGCAGAGTGCAATCAAAATCAGCGAAATCTGATTGCAACCAGCAATCAGATAGCCATCTGAGCCTGTTTGATTGCTGTGTGCAATCAAATTCCCACGTTTTTGATTGCACACAGCAATCAGTAATTTCAGCTCCATGGGTACCGATGTCGTGTCAGAAAAATCGTCACTTTTTCTTCCCACCTTTGGGACCTTGGCCCCAGTTAGTGTCGCGGTCGTGCTTCAGACCGGCGAGAATGCCGAGGAGATCTGTCGCTTTGGAGTCTTTGTCAGCCGGATAGTGAACATTGGCGATGTGCCACTGCGAGTTGTCGTTCTGTAGTTCCAAGACAGCATCAAGTTGCGGCGTTTTCTTGCCAAACCAGTAACCACAGGCTTCGACCATCTTATTGGCGCCTTTGGTAGTCACTTTGCCGCTGACGAAACGGTCCGGCACTTCTTGCGCGTTGAAAAACGGGTCGAAATCGAGTCCGACAAGGTCGCCTTTGGCTTTCATCGAAGCGTCCAAATCTGCTTTGAGCGCCGCATACAATTTCGGTGGCAAAAATTTGCGATTGCGAGCGAGGTCACTAACCGCATCGTTTTCTGGCGCATTCGGCTGTGTCTTACGCTTTGTCTCGGGTATTAAATAGAACGCATAGAATTTTTCGACGAATGTTTTGCATTCGGCATCACTTGCCGCAGCAACTTTCTTCGTATCGACAACCGGCTTCTTCGCTTCACCAGCTGTTTCAGCTGACACAACGGAGGGACTGAACACACCAACCAGCATGATTAATGCTGCCAGCGCCTTCGTAATACTCAAATCATTCGTCCATTTATGCATGGTTTCCCCTTCGAACTCTGCGAATTCCAACAAGATATCTACGCTCGCGCACAACCTATTAGGAGGACGCGAGGTCAAGCAACGGAGACGCGGCTTAACCCAGCCTTCTCCGCCGTCAGTTTGCCTTCTTGAAGACGTCCGGCGCGCGCAGAGCCGGAAGAATATACTCGTGCCAAACATCTTCCGACACATGCAGAACGAATGAGACATTACTGATTACACCCGCATTCGGATCTGACCTCAAATGAGGTGCTAGAAGATGTTTGAGGTTGATTCTGTTTTGTTCGGACTTTCTTACAGAGATACTGTACTGAATCCCGTGCAGCGCCGCAATCGGGCCTTTGTCTTTGCGAATCACGGTGAGCAAGCATCCGGGTTTTTGTTCTAATTCCGACAACAGAGTACCGACGTCAAATGGTGGTGCATCAACTACGTTGGCTAGCATCACCCCTGGTGCCACCTCTTTCGCAGTCACTGCGATCTGCCGCGATGAAACGGTGGCAGAATCGTAGGCAGAGACGATCTCCTCGAAGGCAGTCATCGCTTTGGCGTCACCCTGAACTGCGCGCACCCATTGCGCAAACAGTTTTGATTGCGCCTGTTCTCGCTGTTTAGGCAGCTTGGGATCGTAGGACGGTAAAGTTGCGATTCCCTTAGCTAACAGACTCGAAATTGGAGAGCCTGTCACCTGTACGCTCGGCTCGCTGTCCAGCTTGGCGGCGTCTTCATCCAACTCCGGATAAAAGATACCTGCCGCTTTCATCGCAGCGGTCAATCCGTCAGCATCGGGATCGGCGACAATGGCGGTGGCGTGTTTGAATTCGCCGACGTCCACCAGGGTGCTGCAGGCGGGATGCAAACTGCGCACAGAGATCGTGCAGTCACTGCCAAGCAACTTCTCCAACTTCGCCGCCGCCTTGATACGTTGCCTGTCGCCCTCGTCGGCCGGCTCGCCATCACAGCCGTGATGATCGCGAAAGATGACGCGATAGCCTTCATCGGTCAGTTTGTGGATCGCCTCAATCGTGCGCACCGTCGGTGGCGTATCTATAAATAGAATTGTGTTGTCGTGATCGGAGCGTTCTGAACTCGCCCGCCGGGCAAACTCCAGAATGGTCTGCACATCGTCGGCGGTGAAGCCTTGAATGAATAAGGTTGGAACGTTATTGAGAGGAAACGAAATCACTTAGGCACCGAGGGTCTAGAAGACGACTTCTATTGTGTCACCAAATCGGACCAATCCAAAGGAATGAAACCGCTCGTTGCGGGAAATCCCATTTACATCAGGGAACGAAAGGCTATCCTCGGGGTAAGTTTCTTTTCCTCTCAACAAAAAATGCCTTACGAGAAGCTCGATTTTAACGGCACATCCAAGCCCCAGCAGTGGGCAGCCGACTCTGGCGCCGACGCGTATGCTCCGCGCGAACTCACGTCGATGGTCGACTGGGCTCGCCACTCCGAGTGGAAAGACCTGGCAGCTGCAGGTTGTGTCCTTTTGGCGGCAGGAACGATCGCCGTCGCCACGCATGGCGCGTTATCAAACCTTCTCAGCCGCGGCGAAACAGCCGCCATCACAGAGCGCGAAGGCATCGCCGGGCTCAGCAAGGAAGCGCTGCAACGACTCGGCGGCGTTAAACATTTCGTCTTCGACATGGACCGCACGCTCCTTGACCACGACGGCTCTCTAGCCGCTTTGCAGACGACCATGCGTGACGAGTTGGTCAAGCACACCGGACTTTCGCAAGATTTCATCAGCGATGCGTTGGCTCAAACGACCAAAAGCCTCAAGAGTCCTTATTTTTGGAACCGCCTGGATGAAATCAAACCGTTGCAGGAGCACTTTCCTGGGGTCGATCTGAACGAGCGGTTTGCCGACGTCTCCCGCGACTCGAAAGCCGCCTACCAGAAAGCCTTGAAGGCCAAGCCGGAAGTGGTGGAAATGCTCGATTACCTGCACAGCCAGGGCAAAGGTGTGCATGTCTTCACCGCAGGCAACCCGGCCAGAGCGCTGGAGAAGCTTAACGGGGCCGGAATTCTCGGCCGCATTGATAACGTCTACACCAGCGGCTTGAACACTTTCGAAGATTCGCCTACTAGCGGCATGCTGACGAAAGAGACAACTTCGGCTAGAGTAATCGCGCTGCCCTCAGCGGCCAAAGCTACTGGCAGCGGCTATCCTGAAATCATCGAGCATCTGAGTGAGACGCCTGACCACCTCGCTATGACCGGCGACCATCCCATTGAAGACATAGCCAACTCACAGAAACTTGGTATTTTCGCTTCCAAAGCCAATTGGTTTCGCAATGTTCAAGCCGAAGGCGTTCTGCCAGACTTGGAATTGACTGATCCTTCGCAGTTCACCAATGCAGTCAAAGCATCCCGCTCGTTCACGTCATAATCGCCGGACGTCGAGAATGCCCCCGTGTGGATCAGCACCCTCATGGTGCCCCCGAATTCGTGGCGGCACATTGCCGATGCCGAGCAGCGCCCGGCGCTCCACAGGCGTGTTTCGTGAGATCTTCCATTGGCGTCCTGTCCAGCAGAGCATTGGCATGTATATAAACATGTCGAATGCGATGCAGGTTGATCCGTCCCACTGGCGGAGATCACGACGTCATGCGTAGTTTTACCAATGACTCGTAATTCTCAGTCCAATATAGTGCTCATACTGATCTCCTAATATTCCCTGAACCATCGCGGAGGCGCGACGTGAGCGACTCAATGGCAAAATTGAGTGACGGCAAGACTGCCGAGCACAGCCCGGCGATAGTCGAATTCGCCTCGCACGCTTATGATTCGTTTAAATACAACCTAGTACAGGCGCCAGTAACAGGCGTAATGCAACTGGTCGACCACTTCGAAGGCACGAAATACGCGCAAGAGACAAACGTGATCGCCGCTCCCGACAAGGACGACAAATTCTTGTCGGCGGAATGGTTCGGAGACGTCGTCGGCGGCACAGGCGCAGCGATGGTGCAATTCGGCTTGCTGCACCGCCTGGTCGGTACCGGCGCTGCAGCCAAACTGGAAACATCCGAGCGCTACGGGCTAAAAGCCGCGCTTCCATATGTTGCCAAATCTGCTGCAACCGGAGTGGTTATAGGCTCAGTTTTCACGCCCAGCGATGATACAACCGATAATTTCTTGTGGGATCGAGCCAAACACGGTATCGTCGACGGCCTGAGTTTTGCCACACTGACCGGCGGCGCAATCGGCTTGAGAAGCACCGGCAAGGCGATTCTCGCCAACGACGCGGTGGCGAACGGACTCTCCAGCGTCCTGGCAGGCGAGGTCGCTGCCGACGCGAACGCAAGAGCATTTAAAGGACATTGGTTGGCAACTAACCCGGACCGAATTCAAACGATAGCCAGTTATGTTGTTGGAGGAGCCGCCGCCGGTGGCCTCAACCTCGCACACGAGACGCTGGCGCCGACAACCGGCATCAAAGGCGTGCGCACGATTGCTGATGCGGAGCGCATGGCAGACTCGACGATGGTTGCCGGACACCCTGAGCAATACGAGTTCGACAACAAACAGAATTTTCCTCCCAAACCGGAGTTGCTGCTCGACGGAAGAGACCTTTCCCAGTCGCCCTGGTACGATCAGGTTGCTGCCTTTATGCGCGACAAGATCAACTTGAGTTCACTGCCTCTGGAAGAGCGCAAACGCATAGTGGCCGGCTTTCAACAGTTGGGCTACGGCGAAGAGACGATTCACCAGATCCGTGACTCGATCACCGGCGACATCATCAGCGTGTACGGATCGGCGCGCGAAGACAGGTTCCGCAACGCGCTTGCCAGATGGTTTGGCGGCATGAACGGCCAAAAAGGTAATGCCACCATCACCGGCGGCACTATCGGCGTCATGCGAGCCACCAATCGTGGTGCTTACGAAGCAAACGGCATCTCGGTCGGCATCCCCGCGAAATTCAAGTTCGAAGTCGGCGGCAAGCCCAACGGCTACCAGACACACGTCATTCCGACGCGCGACTTCTACGTTCGCATGGAGCTGTTGAAGAAAGCAAACGCCTTCGTCGTCTTCCCGGGCGGCATCGGAACACTAGCCGAAGGAACCGACACAATCACTCACGTGCAGACCGAGAAAATGCCGCAGTATTTGATGCAAGAGTTCGGCAAAGGCGGGCGCGATGGCGCACCTATCTATTTCATTGGTAAGAAGTATTGGGCGCCTACTATGAAGGTGCTACGAGGCTTCGTGAAAGCCGGCACTATGAGTCCCGAAGACTTTTCACTATTCAAAGTCTTGGACGATCCACGAGATGTTTTCAAAGATCTGGCCAAGAGAAAGGCAGCCGCCCATCAAGCATTAGCCGAGGCGACTGCCGAGAAGAAGCCGGCAACCAGCGCCTAAACGCGGGTCGGCGTTCTTGGATTTTTGTCCGATGCTTTTGCCACTGGGAAATCGTGGTCGGACATGTTCGGAAACAGCGCACGTCTGTTGCGGTAGATCAAAACTGCAGCAAGTGGCGTACCTATGGCGATCGCGACTGCCGACGCTGCAATCATAAAGACCACGAGTTGAATGAGCCTCTTCATGTCAGCAAGTTCTTGGCGCACCGCGACGAGAGGCGCTGCCACCGATCCAAGCGGTCCCTGCAACTGTTCAAGCGGTTTTTGCAGCTCGGAAATCGGCTTTTGCAGGTTTTTGATATCGCGTTGCATTTCATGCAAGTCGCCGCGCACGTTTATCATTTGCTTGTTTACGTTGCCAACGCCGTCGTTGGTATTGTTGACTTGTTTTTGCATACCACCAATGGTGCTCTGCATCGAATCCATCTTGCCTTCGACGCTGCCCATCTTTTTCTGCAACCCGAGCATTGGTTGCTGAAGGCCGGCAATCGGACCCTCCAGTCTCATGATCTGTTTTTGCAGGTCGACGCTATTTCTTTCTAACATCACGACCGGGCGTAAAGCCTTTTTGATCGGGTGAAATCCTTTAATAGGAGGTAATGGTGGCGAAGTGTTGAGCGTCTCCGGCTTCACGTCCACACCAGGTATAGCGTTGACGCCTTTGACAGTAGCTTCGTCCGCTTGCTGTTGTTTTGGCGAGACTGGTCTGGTTTTCGGCGCCTCTGCAGCAGCCTTCGGATCCGAAACGGCGGACACGGCATCTTTGTCAGCCGAGTATGAGGCTGGAGCCAAGCAGAGCGTGCCGGCACAAACAGCTATGAGACCGAAGTATTTACCTTTTGTAAGCATGAGTTTCTCCCTATTGCGACCACTGGGACGGGGCTCTCGAATAGTGAGTTCCAGTTTTTTAGCTACTACAACATTAGTTAAAGTGGGCGAAGCAACTGCCAAGAAGGCTCCCAAAGCGCCAGCGGTGCCCAACAATGAAAAGGATGCAGCTGCCGTTCCGGGGGAAACCTAATCAAATGGACGAGGACCCCGAGAGGTTGTAGGCGGTCACTCTAAAACGAGGCGTTCAAGAGCTTTCCGGGCGCTTTCGTTTTTCTGAGCCAAAAGGGTCAGATGTTCGACGATTTCGTCAATGCAGTCGTCCAGCGGGATTTCTTCGGTTTTCAACACGACGCCCCGCACGATCTTGGCCCGTCGAGCAGCAAAACTAGATGCCCGTGCGTTGCGGGTGATTTGATACTCGGCATCGCCCATACTGACTTTAAGCTCTTTGACAGGGCGCTTCTCCGACATAAACCAACCGTCGCGCGTGATTTTGGTTCCTTCCGGAAAGGAGGCTTCCAACATTTTCGCCAGATACTCGAGCAGATCTCCTGCCTGTTTGTGGGCAGAGCGCAGCGATGCAGCTAATGTCTCGAATTGCAGTCCGTCGTCTCCGTCGCCGTTCACTTGCGCCTCACAAAAGCCTTCTAACATCGTTATTTAAGCGCACCTGCTCGCCCCCCTTAGTATTTTCAGCATTAAATCTGCTGGACAGTACCCCGAAAAACTTGTTAAATCGTGGCGGACTGCCGCTATTCAGTTTCATAATCCACCCTGAGGGGTATGAAGTTTCTGGTGATTATAGCCAGCAACTGTCTTTCGGATAGATTGTAGGAGAAGTGCGCTATGGTGCAAAAGGGTGGCGACGTAAACGACCAGGCTACACAGGTCGACCAATCTGCAGAACGCAACGGCAGAGTTGCCGCGCAAGGCAGAGACGGCGCATATGGGCCGCAGCAGCGCCTGACGCCAGGCGACCATCCCGGTCCGACACAGCACTCCGGATATCATGTCGACGATATGGGACGTGTCGATTCAATCACTAATGAGTCTGGACAGACAACGAAATTGCAGTATGCGCCTGATTCCAGCCAGGTGCAAGGTTTCACCGTCACCGATCAGAGCGGCAAGGTTCTGCAGAAGGCACAGCGCGAAAAATCCGGGGGCTTCAACGTCGGCGGCGCCGAGTACAAAGATGTTCGAGCTGGACGCAACGGGCAACTGCAGTTGGTAGATAAAGATAATATCTCGCACGAGCGCTTGCTCGGCGGCAACTCTGTTGCGGCTAACGATAGCGCGCCGCGCGCGGCTGACAAAAGCCGGGTCGTCACGCGCGAAGTTTCACACGACGGCAGCACCGAGTATCAATGGTCACAAGGGACCGGTCGAGACGGCAAGCCCGTTTCTCAGATGGACAACTATGTTGTGCGAGACCAAAACCACAACATCAAGGAGTTTGGCGTGCGTCGTCCCGACGGAAGATATCTCACCTTTCATCTTCAGAAAGGACAACAAAAATTCGACGAGCATGACGTAGCCCGCATGACCAAAGAGATGCGGAATAATCCCGACCATTATCCGATGGTCATGGAGAACGGAAAAGAAGTGCCGTTGCTGCAGAACAATCTCGATACCGATGGAATCGACTCTCCGCAGATGGTCACCGTAGGCAAGGACGGGCAGCGCATTGCGCGATTCGTCAACGGCGAAATGACAGCCACAACGGACAACGGAGATTGCTACCGCACGCATGTCGATGGACGACATTCGAAAACAGTTCGTCTCGCTGATGGACAACCGCATCTTTCCTACACGGAGAGCCGGGATCCGGAGACGGGTAATCGAGCCAGCCAACAGTTCTCCTACGATCAGCAAGGGCAGCTCAATCAGTGGACCGAAACACAGCATAATCTCGATCAATCCGGACGCGAGCAGGACGTGACACACACGTACAAGAAGGTCAACGACCAGTGGGTCGATGAAACTGGACGGCCTGCTGGGCGAACACCCATCGATAATGCCGACGGCAGCGTCAGCATTTCGGACGGGCGCACCATGCACAACTACAACGATGATGGCAGCGAACTGTTCAAGTCAATTCAAGCCGATCAAAAGTGGAGAATCGACAAAGAGTTCACCTCATGCGGTGGTGTGACGAAGATCGGCTACGATAAACACAACGTTCCCAACGATATTCAATACACGTGGCCCGGAGCCAACGGTTCGCAGCCGATCCAGGAGCACTTGCAAAAGCTGCATGATTCGCGCACCGGCGACTACTGGACGGATACTTCTGTGCGCGGGTCCAGGATATTCTATGGACTTACACCGCACATAGACGATCAGGGCACCATTAGCTATGCTCGCAACAATCAGGTGATCCGTCAGGACGATCCGCGAGATAACGTGCCGACGCAGCAAAACATGCCGCAGTCGGAAAACACACCGCCGCCGCGTCCGCGTTATAACGGCGCGCAGAGAATGGGTTATGACCCTTCTCAATCAGTGTGGAACCCCACCGATGATCCGTCGCTTCCTCGCTATACACAGCAAAGCGACGTAAAGCGATAGAAGGCGGAAGCTTATTTTTGCTTACCTGGATGTAGCGCGTTGACCAGGTCGAGGCCAAATGCGACAGCGCCAGGAATGCCAGCGACGGTTGGCAAAAAGCCGCCATAGATCTTCTCTCTCTTGGGTGGAGGATTGTCGGTTAGCTTCCCGGGAGAATCAGAAGCGTCTCGAATCTCGAAAGTGGTGCGCACCGTCACTGGTGGCTTGACGTTTGCACCAGCTGTTTGATCTGCGACATATGATTTGACATCTAGCCATTGTCCACTGCCTTTGGCAGGCTCGTTTGCATGCAAGGCAGAAAGCAGTGCATCCAGGTGCTCGACTGCAGTGCCGCCGGCTTCAGAGTTGTTAACACCCGAGTTAAGCACGGCAATGACCTTGCCACTATCATCGAACACGGGACTGCCGGAGCTGCCCGGCAGTTGTGGCAGGTCGGCAAGGATACCAACTTTGCCAGGACGGTTGGCTAACATGTCGCCTTCCGCCAGGAAACTCGAAAATCTGCCGGTGGTCAAAGTCGGCAGCGTTACATTGGCAGGATGTCCGATGCCATGCAATTTATCGCCGCCTTTCAACTGGCTGGTCGACCCTCGCTCAATCTCCTGCCATGGACGCCGAGGCATTTTATCGGTCCTAAAAACCGCCAGGTCAGCCGCTCTATCGCCGCCGATCAATTCCAATGACGAATAGGTGCCGTCCGGAGTGATCGTGCCAATGTCGTCAGCGGGAACACCAACGTGCCAATTGGTGGCGATCCATCCCTTCTTACCGTCAACGACCGAGCCGGTCCCGTGATATTGCAATCCACTTCGCTCAGTATCGATCTGGAGAATAGCTGAATGATTTTCCGAGTAGATCCGGGCAGCCGGTGAACCGTCGAAGGGTTGCGAGCGGGGCAGAGGCTGGTCGAAAAGTTTAGACACTTCCAGTTTTTGAATCTCCGCACCACTCCGGATGAAAGCATCGTCTAATGCCGCACTCATACCCGGAATGGCATCGAACTTTGTGTTGGCGTGATGGTATCCCATTCCACCGCCAAGGCCCAACAGTCCATACTCGACGATGCCATAGCCAAGCTGCTTTTCCACCACCTTCTCATTGCGGTCATAGTGGTCGGGGTGATTCCAAGTATCGACTCCTGCCATGAAGGTGGTGACACCGCGGGCGAAAAGATCAGTCGCCATCATCGATTTCATCACGATGCCAACTGCTGCCGCCACTGGCGGGGTGCGATAGGCCAGGACAGAGAGCCCACACCCGAGCGCCCAAGAGAACGCTAAATCAGCCGCGGCTGATACTGGGTGGTCGATAACCAGCTCTTCAAAGCCATGCAGAGTTCCCGAGCCGATGCCATGCCAGAGCTGCGCGGACTCGAGAGCCAGCTTGTTTGAGGTTAAACTATCAAAGCCGGCGCTTTTGGAAGCGAGGGTTAGAGAGTCGGTCATATGCGTCCTGTGAGTCGCACACTGACTTTATGTAAGAAATGCTGTTTGGGCTATGGTGAGAGTACGGAGAGAGTTCGCCTGTCTAAATTGTCTGATTGCTTTTTGTTTGACTCATCTTGAACTGCTGCTGCCCGAAGTGCCAAGAACAACCGATGAGGAAGTGGAACGGCTGCAGGTACCGAGTGCCCTGGAAGGGGCTGCCCAGGTTGGTAGGCAAACGATTGTTGAACAGGTTTTCCAAACGACAATCGACAGTGTCGGGCAGATAGCGGTATTTCGCCATGAGCTCTTTAGGTGTTTTAAAACCGCAACTGAGATCGAAGATATTCAGCCACGGCGTGCGGAACGGGTGCGGTCCTACCAGTGCAGGATCACGCTCGTCTTGCAAGCCGGAGAGGAAATTATAGTCTCCGAGAATCCACCAGTTTTGTCGGCTCGCGTAGCCCAGTGCCGCCACCACTGATTCGCGACGATCGTGATCAGGATATTTGTCCTCGATAGGAGTGGTCTGGATATCGTAAATGCCACCAGTTACTTGCTTGCTTCCACTCAAAAGAGCGATTTGCATCGTATTTGAAATAAAGCCGTTGAAGCCGTATCCATCCCGGCTTTTTTTCAACTCGACACGCGTCTCCACACCGTACGCGTTTTGCCCGGAAATAGTTTGGCGGTTATAGAGCGGCGTATTACCAATAACTCCGGAGTCACCAAAGTTGTGCAGTTGTTTGTAGAACAGATTGGTGCGCGTCATAAAACGCGGTCCGATCTGACGCTCGAGACTGGTGTCGACGAGCTGTCCACGCGTCGCTCGCATCGGTCTGACGGTGCCGTTGAAAACTCCATTTACCTCTTGCGTGATAAGAGGCGGTGTCGAGAATACATCTACTGATGGTGGCTCGAAAATATTCGAATAAGAAGCTCGTATGACGGTGTGTGGATCGATCACGAAAGACGCTCCATAACGACCGCTAACCTGCGCATCTGTTACGTGCTGCGGCTGGAAGGGACTGGACGAGAATGCCGGTACACCAGGAATACTTTGCAGCGCCTGCTCGACTTGTTGGGTGCCACCAAAAACTCCATGATAGACATCGACGCGTGCACCGCCGTCCAGTGTCAGCCTCTTCAAAAATCCTTTCGTCGGTCGCCATGAATCCTGTAGATATGCGCTTTCCAGCAGGCGAGAACCTTTATACTCTCCCATCTGCTTCGTAAATTGCAGACCACCGGGAAGTCCCGTGAATGGACTTATGACTGCCCCAAATGGAACACCCGGCAGATTGGGGTTGGCGTTGTAATACGTGCCACCATAATCAGTGCGCACTGCGCGCAACTCAGATAAAAAGCCTAACTCAACGCGATGGGTGTTTCGAATAGTTTTGATTAAGTTGCCCTGAGAACCAAATACGTAATCGAAACGCGACGCAGATGGAGCAATCGAGATCAACGGTTGACCGCCGTTAATTACAGGGTCCGGATCGAAAACGTTTCTGCTCGAGTAAGTCTCATCGTAAAAGGCGTTGATGATGTGCAAGTTTCCTTCATCGAAAAAGCGTTCAAAACGATGCTTATAACTGAGAATGATGTAGTCTTGACGATCGTGCTGATGCTGGCGCACTCCAGCGTCGTACGAGATCGCAGAAGTGGGAATCTGACTGAACGAATCGTTGATTCCGACCGTCAATTTGAACGTGTCTCTTTCGGTCGCCAAAAATTCCAGCTTTGTCAGCGAGTTGATTTGGGCTTGCGAGTCGTGGACAAAATCTCGTGTCGGCGGAGACAGTCCGAGTTGCGTGCCCATGAATGATCCGGACGAGTCGTAGCGCAAACGATTGAGCACGCTCTTCGAATCTTGACTGAAAGCACCGCTCGCGTTGTAGTAAATATTGCCCGAGATCGGTCCGCCGATCTGTTGACCGATAGTGAAGGTGGGCTTTGCTTCGATTGGGAGCGACTTCATGCGCACGACAGCACCCAACGGTCCGCCACCATCGGCGGCTTGGTATCCACCGATATCGACCTGCATTGATTGCAAAGATCGCGGCGTGACGAATTGGGTTTGTTGAAGAACGCCTGCTGCTTCCGGCAAAATTACGCCGTCGAGATTATAGTTGATAGAGTTGTGCTCGCCACGCACAATGATGTTGCCGAAAGTGTCGGTGATGACACCGGGCGTACTCTCAATGATTTGGCGCAGGTCGTTGCCGCTTTTGTACTGGTATATGGTGTCATGATCGACGTTGGTGGTGCTGCCGATTTTTTCAGGATGAATAAGCGAACGTTTGCCAGTGACGCGCAGAACATCCTCGGCTTCCAAATCTTCGAGCATGATGTTGAGGTTTCGCGTCTCGCCCGCAGTGAGCTCAAGTTTGTTGCTCTGTGACAACATATTCGGCGCCGAGACGGTCATCGACCAATTGCCAGGCTCCAAGTCAGACAGCGTGAACAAGCCGTCCGCCTTCGTCTCAGCCTCCGATCGCTTATGCTCTTCGCCTTCCTTTATGAGAAGAATGTGCGCCTCGGCCAATGTCTTTTTGCCGGAGATATCCGTGACTTTTCCCGTCACAGTAGCTGGAGCTTGTTTCTCTCCAGAGACGGACTGCGGAGCGAAAGTAGAAGGGCTGCTTGAATTCAAGATCGATCTGATTTTTGAATTTTCGTCTGCGGTCGGAGGCGGCGGTTCGGGCGGCGGGGGCAATTTCTCAAACCCGACAGATGGTTTGAGCGGCACAAGCTTGGTCGTGGTCGAAGGCTGCGGTGTCGCCTCTTCAGGCGAAGACGGCGCCGTGGCTGGAGTCTCACCCGGAGATACGGCTTGCGGCGCCGGAGGGGGAGCCTCTTGCGCTGATTGGGAACGCGTTTGAGTTGGGGCCGGGTCAGATGTCTGGCTCGGCTCAGCCGCCCAGAGCGGTTGAGTCGAGCTGGTGATGCCGAAGGCAACACTGGCAATCAAAAGCTGTCGACGCAGTCTCATACCACCCGCGCACGCGAAGACCCGACTGCCCTGGAGACGCAGTCGTTTACCCACAATGTATATTCTCCGCTTATCTCAGTTTAATGTAAATGGAAATCGTTTTCATTCTCAAAATCGTTTACATGCCGAATCCCTTGGCTTCCGGGAGTACCGGACAGCGGTTGCAACAGGTTGCCTGCTTTCTGCAGTGCGCACCACATCCGGTGTCCTCACTGGTCGTTCACAATCTTTTCACGCCGTCTCAACTACCTTTGAATCACACATCTACCAGGTCACAGAGATATGGTCGACCACACGAGCGCGCATGATCGTTCGGTGCAGAACAGCACTAGACGGCTCGAATCTGAGTTGCGTCATGGACACGACGCAAGTACGGCACTTTGGGAAGAAGTCCATCACTTGCGCAAGCTCGACTCGCATCACGGTAAACTCGACGGAGGCACCTTTCATCACGACGTCAATCAGATGATGCATAAACTTCATCACGATGGATTTTTGCCAAAGATGCACGTACATTTCGACCGGCAGAAGAATGGCGAGCCGGTGCCGTCGTTCTACTCGAAGCACTCTGACCGTTCGCATTCGACGAATGGTGACACCCTGGGACGAACCTCGCACCCTCGGTATAATTCTCGCGGCGCCCGACCGTCGCAGGTTTCTCATCAAGACTCCTCAATACCGTTGCCACCCTCTCAAAACGATTCAACCGCAACTGAAGGATCCAGCCGTCCTCGGTACAACTCAACACCAGCGACACCGCCACCACGCCTTCAATACGACTCGACACCGGCTGAAGCGCCACCACGTCCTCAGTACGCAGCGCCAGGACAGTTGGAA
Source organism: Planktothrix sp. (assembly GCA_036703195.1). Classification (GTDB taxonomy): domain Bacteria; phylum Cyanobacteriota; class Vampirovibrionia; order Obscuribacterales; family Obscuribacteraceae; genus DATNPN01. Next base: position 274,568 of record DATNPN010000024.1, read on the forward strand.
TCTCCAATCACTGGAAATCCGGAGCAGATGGAAGCACCTCAAACCGCTGCAAAGGACAACGGACTTGGTCAGCTTCGCACGGCAATCCAGCGCGCAAATAGCGGCGGACGCCCGGTCAGTGTGTTGCAGTACGGAGATTCGCACATAGCCGCCGGCATCGAGCCGAAGGCAATCGAAAATTCTCTGCGCGGACTGGCGCCCGTTGATTATCAAACGAAAGCGAAGGTTGGCATTACCGCTGACTATCCGCTGCACGATCCCCAAAATTGGCTCGACCAACCAATCCGGCAAGCGAATCCAGATCTTGTCATTCTTTCGTTTGGCAGCAACGACTCCGCCGGAGCAGTCAACAAGCAAGCGTACGAACAAAAATATCAACATCTGGTTGATGAAATTCGCAAGCGCGCACCAAACGCTTCCATCCTGGTCGTCGGTCCCACCGACGGTCACACACTCGATCACAGCGGACGCACACTGCCCGGAATCGATAGCGTCATCGACGCACAGAAAGAGGTTGCCGCAAAAAACGGTTTGAATTTCTTCGACATTCGCAGCGCCATGGGCGGACCCGGCTCAATCGACAAATGGTACGCCAACCACCTTGCGGGTCCGGACAAACTGCACTTCACGACGCAGGGTTACCAGCTCCTGGGCAAGGACATCGGCGATCACATTAAGGAAGAGTTGTAGCGAACCGACTCGTTCCAATCAGCGTCCCGTGTTACATTGACAGCATAGTTTCGCGGCTTGTTTATGCTGAAAAGAGCGGCAGATCTTCTCCGATTAATTGACTCTGAAGAAAAGCTCTTTTGGGGCTATTTGTTAGTGTGCTGGATTTTGGCGATGGTGCTCATTGTTGGGCCGATCGGACTAGATTTACGCACAAAGCTTCTAATTGTCGCTTGCTGAGCTGAACACAAGAACTCAGCACTCTTCAAATCACCGCTGACAGACATCAAGTTTCCTGCGTTGGTGCGAGACAAAGTCACACCGATGATCCTCGGTTTGTTTCCCAAAGCTGATCGGGAAGTGATTATTTCCATGATAGTCGATTGTTTTACACTCCTGACCGACGAAAATATCGAGTCCGCTTTATACACGACGAGTAAGCTGCATACCGCATGGGTTCTAGCGAACCTTTATCTGGCAAGCAGCGGCTCCGACTTTATCGGCAATTACACGTTGGGCGAAGTGGGAATCACAGAGGGACTGAAATGCTTCGTGTCGCCGCGCTATCTGAACACCGACGTTGAAGACTTTGTAGTTCATCAAGCCGCACATCTTCTTTGCAAATGCAAACGCGAGATGGCGGGTCTGCGCCAAACCCGCACAACGGTATTTCTACTCAACGTCGCCACATCAAAGCGCGAGCTGTTCGCATCTTTATGCGAAACGTACAGTCTCATATTGAAAAATGCACCAACTAAAACGAGCCGCCTAAAACTCGCAACTAGAAAGAGAGGCAAGCCCGAGTTTCGCCGCATCTTATTGGAAACTGCAGGCGCAAGGAATGGCTGGAAGAGAATACTCAGCAACTGCTCGAGCTGATACGGAGGAACGTCAGGTTTGCATGCCCGGACGATATTCGTCGCCGGGCATGCCAAATGTCCAAGCCACTGCGTCTTTGGCTGTGCGGATGTCTGGCGGCACGCGCAGGAAATAGAATTTGTGAGTGCCGTCTTGCTCGGGCGTTGAATTGCGCACTCGAACCATGACTATCGGCTCGTCGTTGAGCATGCCCTTTTCGTACAGGGCACCGAATTCGCTTTCGTCAATCTTGGAGGCACCTGTGTCTTCCAGATATTTTCCAATGCCGAACCGATCGATAAGAACGCGACGGAGCTCAATGTTGCTTTGCCGATCGATGAGATCTGTCGTCAACACTCCCGGCTGTTCAATCACTTCCGCCGGGACCTCGATCCCGTGCAGCGCGTACAGCGAATATCCATCGGGAAATTGGATGGCTGCAGCATCGTTGCAGTGCAAGCGATTTTGCTCGTCTACTTTAAGCGCGGGTTGCTTGCACAAGAAAACAATTTTTCCAAAAAACGCGTACGCAAAGACGCCGGAGAAAAATCTGTCCAGATCTGAGATGACATCGCGAGTGGTGGCGTCAAACATCTCATCAGCAAAAATGCGATTGAGAATATTGAAGTAAGCAGCTTTGTTGTTGGCGTAACTGGACCACACATCATACAACTCAGCGCCAAGCACCATGCCGATGTGCCGGCTCAGGTTGGAGTTGATTGGACCGGCGCGACCGCTCATAGTGCGGGTGGGAAATGATCGTACGATGTCTTCCCAGATGGTGCCGCCGACCTGTTTTGAAAGTTGCTGAGCCAACACATCACTGCAATACAATCGACGCGACCGGTTGGATTGCGGTGATACGGTGTCCGCGAACGCTCTCCCGGGGTTGACCCATAACGAACCTGACAGCCAATTCGTCACCTGCTCGAACGGCAATACGCGGGTGCGCACTTCTTCCGACAAACGCGCTTCCAGGAAGTAAGACAACTTTTGGCGGCTCGTCTCATATGCGTCGCGCATGTTGGCGCCGATGTAATCGAAAAGCCGATTGTAGACGGGCATGCCAATCAAAGACCAGTTGAACGCTTTGACATATTTCGGGTCAAGCGCTTCCTCATCCTCCGGTTCGCCCAGAGCGCGTTCGATTTCGGGTGACAATTGCTGCGTCAGCTTATGAACCGCTGCTGACCACATGGGCTCGGTCAGCGTCTGACAAAGCTCTTGATAGTAACGCTGCGAGAGCCCCTCTTCCCGATCGCGCGAAGGATATCTGTGCAACAACATCTGCAGGAGAAACGGCATGACGCAAATCTGCCAGGGACTATCGCACCAGAAAACGAACGGCTTGCTCAAACCGGCGCAGGCATAAAAACCACGCACCGCAGCTTCGACAGACGCCCGCTCGTGTCCGGGGCTCAGCAGCCGTTCAAGACAGCGCTCGTACTCTCGCTGTTGATTGGCGGTCAGTCTGCAGATGAACGGTGAATCGTCTTTCAATCTGCGATGTTCCACTCGGTGTCCTAACACCATCATAAACCCGAACCCGCGGTTAGTGGGCGGTTGAGCCAAAACGATCGAAAGGCGAAATCCGTTGCTACACTTCCGTGACTGGTCGAGGCATCAATCTGCAGTTTCAAATCATCGTTGACGACGCCTTTGCAGAGACGGACGTATTCGGCGTTTACGAAGGTCTGCGCATGGCAGACCTCGACGTTAAGGTTTGTAGGAACTGAGAAAGCAATAGAGATCTCTCGCCGCCTCGAATTCGAGCAGCGCGGTCCAGTGTGGAAAGCCAAGCCCTGCAACAGACGTGCAAGCAACGAAATTTATAATTAGAACGCCCCGCTCGGCTGTTTCAACCTAATTGATTTCGAACTCGACTCTAATCCTGCGGCTGGACGCGATTGGCTTGCCATCCAGCGTCGCCGGTTTGAACTTCCAGCGGCGAAGCGTGTCGAGCGCGGCATCATCCACTTGTTCGGAGCCTGATGAGCTGACGATTTTAACAGACGATTTGCCGTCGGCGTTGATTTCGAAACGCGCCACGCATGAGCTCTTCATGCAGTCTTCTTTGAGCTCGGAAGGAATTTGCGGTTCGGGACAGTCGACCCCCATCGCATCTTCATAGTTGGACGAGTCGGTTGTCCCAGCCTTCAACATCGGCGTGGCGAACGCGCTGCTCGACAGAAAAAGAACCAGAGAAAGAGACGCCAATATCGCCCGATTTGCTTTCATTTTCATCTAAGCCACGTCGGTGAAGAGCCATGGAAATGAAACCGATTTCCATTTCAATTCTACCAATTTGGTTGTCGAGATCAAGTATTTGTTTGGCAATCGAAATAACGCCTAAAGCCGCAACCAGTGTGCCATTCCGGCGGAATGCCCGATTTTCGCTGACTTAAATTTGACGTACTTGGCTAATAGGAGTAGGATATCACCTAATACTATTAGGCAGCCAAATTGAGCCAGAAGTCTCCACTGAAAGGCACTCTAAATACCAGCCGCGTTCTCGACGAAGCGGCGTCGCTCGCCAATCAGCAGGGCTTGGATAAGCTGTCGATGACCGGTCTGGCAGCGTCGCTCGGTATTCGCTCGCCCTCGCTCTACAGCCATATTGCGGGGTTGGATGAGATTCGCTGGCAGCTCGGGCGCCAGGGCATTGAGGAGATTGAGCGGCGAGCCGCGCGGGCGGCTGTCGGCAAATCAGGCGAAGATGCGGTGTTGGCGATCGCGCACGTGATTCGCCAGTTTGCGCTCGACTCGCCGGGAGTCTATGCGGCGACAGTTCCTACGCCACCCGCGGATCGACCTGACCTGGTGGCGTCGCGAAGTGTGGAAGAAACCATTCTGCCGGTGCTCGTTGGTTTCAAATTAGAGGGCGACGAAGCGATTCACGCTATGCGCGCCTTCCGCAGTGTCGTGCACGGTTTTGTCATGCACGAACTTTCCGGCGCATTCAAAAATCCGACTAGCCGAGATGAAAGTTTTGAGCGGCTTATTCGCATTTTTATAAATGGATTAAAGGCAACCTCGGGTGAAACGAAATGACGACAGCGGAGCAATCTTGCCATGAGAAAGGGGCTGTCGAGCAGGTTGACGAAAGAAAGCTGCAGGTTAATCAACCGCAGCACAGAAAAAAATTTCCCATTCTATTGATCTGCGCCTGTGCAATCGCCGGTTTGGCAGGCAGGGCAGTTCACTTTCCCGCCGCATGGTTAATCGGACCGATGTTTGTCTCGGCCGTGTTCTCGGTCAACGGGTGGGGGCGCGTCAGATTGCCGCGCAACGGCATCTTCTTTATTCAGGCGATGATTGGCGTTAGTCTGTCCGGTTCATTCACACTGTCGTCGCTCTTCGCACTGGCACATAATTGGCTGCCTGTGATGCTTGTTGTTCTATCGATGCAGTTTCTCACCATTTTGAATGCGTTGTACTTTCAACGCTTCTGCAAGTTGAATCCCGCCACTTCCATTCTAGGAACGCTGCCCGGAGGCGCCGGCGAGATGGCCGCCATGAGTGAGAGCTTTGGCGCCGATCCGCGCCTGGTATCGGTAATGCAATACACACGCTTGTTGATCATCATTCTCTTTTTAAGCGTTGGAACCTCGTTAATCGTTCACAGTACCGCCACCGCTCATGGTGCTACAGCACAAAGTAGCGCGGTACTGAGTTTGGTGCCACCGGCGACAGTGCAAAGTACGCTAATGGCTGCGCTGGCGTCTGCGATCGGTGGGCTTGTCGCTATGCGTTTTCGCATCCCGGCAGGAACGCTGCTGTTGCCCTTAGCGCTGAGTGTAGCAGCCACAATGCACGGACTTCCGGTAGCATATCCGGTGCCCGTGCTGGCGGCGGTTTACGCTTGTCTCGGCATGCAGATCGGTTCGCAGTTCGAGAGAGAGGTATTGCAACGGATCAAAGGCTTGATGCTTCCACTGGTTGGAACATCTTGCTTCCTGGCAGCAGGCTCGATTGCTATCGGCATCGCATTCTCGCGCATTACTGGGCTGGATGGCGCCAGCGCTTACCTGGCGGCTACTCCGGGTGGGTTGGATTCGGTGGCAGTGGTGGCAAACGAAATCAAGGCAAATTCCGCGCTCGTTCTGTCGGTGCACTTTTCCAGACTGATGCTCGTGTTATTGTCGGGACCGCAGTTGGTTCCGGTCTTTACTAAGTGGTTGAAACCGCGGGGCTAGCCACCACTTCGCATTACCGGCGAGATGCCTCCATCTTTCTCGGCACTTCGCCCGCAACCGCGCGACACTTTTGCAGAGAGAGCGGCTTGCACAGATCTCCATGCGAACGGACGACCCAAGGGTCTTTCAGCACCAAGTCGCGAGTAGCTTCGCTGATTCCGTACAGATCGAATATGGTCGCATTGATACTTTGTTGTATCGTTCGCTCTTCGCTGTTGAGCTCATCGATGATACGCAGGTACTCTCGATAATGAGCCGTTTCACTCTCTGGATCTGGCAGCACATTGCGTGACCATACGGGTGAGTCCGGATCGAAAGATTCGACAACGCGAGCGAGTGAGATAGCACGTTGCACCAACGAAGCAATTTCTTGCTGCACCCGATCGCTCGGAACCACAAACGGAAGGCGACGCAAATCGCCTATCTGAAAGTTGATCGTCGGATTGAGAACTCCCAGCATGAAGCAGGCAAGGGCACTGTTGAGGAAACCCAGCATATATACATGGTCCAGAGAATCGGAAAAGACCGCTGAGCTGGCGATGTCAAAAATGGAGTCTGGACTCAGCATTCTCGCTTTAAAACCGCGCGTACCGATGTAGGAATATGTAACTCCGACCTTGAAATAGTGCTCTTCGCCAGGCAGCGCATATGCCTGTCCTCGGCTTTTGCGAAACTGACGGATTTCATTGCCGTTCTTTCTCCAATGCAGCATCAATGGAGTGGTGCGGTACCACTTATGGCCGCCTCCTTTATCGTACGACACATATTCGTGACGCTCGTGCTCGCAGACTTCGGCGAACCGTTTTACAAAGCGCTGATTGTCGCAGGTGAACAGCCCATTAGTACAGACGATGCCGTTCTTGCCGTTTTGCATGGGCTCACAATTACTAAACAAACTGTTGATCTCACGCGGAGACCACAGGGCAATAGGCGCATTTTCGACGGACTGCAAAAGAGTGGTTATGTAGTCAGACTCAACTTCGGTAGCGGGCAAGTTGCTCAACCCGAGGGTTTCTGCTCTCTCCTTATCACCGTCATCGAGCAATCGCCAAAAGCGAATTGCGCCACCGCCCTCGGTGCCAGAAATTTTCTTGCTCAATACAACAATGGCGTTGTTGACCTTCTCGCCCGCCTTCGCGGCAAAAGCTCCGGGTCCTAATTGTGCGACTGATTCGAGCCTGCACTGCTCTATCATCTCTGCACGCAGTTGGCGATAGCGCTGAATAGAGAGAAAGCTCTGCTGGCAAATCATCGCCAGGCGACCACCTGGAGCAAGCAGCTTGATACCCATACTGAAAAAGGCAGCATATAAATCATATTGAGATGCCGGGTAATGAGTTTTGAGAAACTCCGAGATAGGCGGCGGCATCATGCGATGGCTGAGATAGGGAGGGTTAGCCACAATCGCGTCGAACGTGCCGGGAAGTTTTCCAGTGCTGTCTGAAAATGGCGACCGCGAGAGCAGTCGTTGCGGCTCATTCGTGCCGAGCCACAAGCTGCCTATGGAGGCATCATCAGCCACTATGTACAGGTTTGGCAGGCTGAAGTCGGCTATGGTTGCGGAGAGCTTTCGGCACTCTAAATAAAGTGCGAAGCCCGCTAGCTCGATCATGAACGGGTCGATATCGAGACCATAAATTGAATACTTTAAAGCAGATTCGATCGACTCATTGCTGCACGCGAGCTGTTTGAGAAGCTCGACCAGCAAGTGACCGGCTCCGCAAGCAGGATCGAGAACGGTGCAAAACTCGCGATCTCTCAGCGGACTCCGCCCAGTCCCAACGGTTTCCTCCACTAAATATCTCGCCACCCATTCTGGCGTAAACCATTGAGTGGCAGCGGCGATCCGTGCCGGCTCAATCTCTTCTTTGCCGCGCCGAAGGTCGGCCGATTCTTCGCGCAGAAGAATTTGGTAGAGCCAGCCAAGCATGCAAGGGTCGGACACCAACTCAGCATATTTCGCAGAAAGCGCGATAGCGATAATCTCTGCGCTAAGCGCGTCGGCAGGGCAGCGCCCAGCAAGGCGAGTGAGCGCGTTGCCAAACAACGTGCTGTCCGTTTTTGCCACTCTCGATCCGAAGAACAGATCGCCGACAGGCAATGCGGAGGGGCGCAATCCGGCATTGACAAGTTGAGCCATCGCCAATAGGGCGAGGAGATCTGATGCAGACGCCCAGTCCGGGCGCGTCGGCGCTAAGGCACGAATCTGCCGCAAAAGCGCTGAGGCACGATTGAGTTGGGCCCCGTGGCTCATCCCAGGCACCGAATCAACGACGAAAAACCTTGAGACAGCATGAAGATAAGGCTATGGTTGAATAAAATTGGTTGTCATTTAGTGTATAACACCCTGTAATTAGAACTAAATCCGCTCGGAGCACCGTATGAGTATGGTCAAGGCAGGGCTTGAAGACATCGTAGCCGCAAGTTCTTCAATTTGCGACGTCAATGGCAAAGAAGGCAGGCTGATTTATCATGGTTATGACATCCATGATTTAGCCGATCATTCCAATTTCGAAGAGGTTGTTTACCTCTTGTGGAACGGGCGTCTGCCCACGAAAACGGAGTTCGAGACTATTTCTCGTGAGCTCCGCGTCAATCGCGCTCTGCCGGCGGAAGTGATCACGGCGCTAAAAGCATATCCCAAGAAGGCTGACCCGATGGAGGTCTTGCGCACCGCCACATCGATGTTGTCGATGTACGACAGCGAAGCCGCAGACAGCCAGCCGCAAGCCAACGTGCGCAAAGCGATTCGCTTGACCGCGAAGCTGCCCACAATCGTGGCGGCATGGGACAACATTCGCAACGGACGCGAGCCGATCGCTCCGAAAGAGACCGGCAACACAGCCGCCAGCTTCCTCTATATGCTGACAGGCAAAGAACCCGATGAAGTCTCGACCCGGTCGCTCGACATAGCTTTGATTCTGCATGCGGACCACGAGCTCAACGCTTCGACGTTCGCGGCTCGCGTAGCAGCAGCGACTTTGACTGATATCTACTCAGCGACGGTAGCCGCCATCGGCGCCCTGAAAGGACCATTGCACGGCGGCGCCAACCAGGAAGTAATCAAAATGCTTCTGGAAATCGGCAGCGTCGACAAAGTCGAAGGCGCAGTACGCAAGATATTCGCCGAGCACGGCAAAATCATGGGCTTCGGACATCGCGTCTACAAGACCGAAGATCCGCGTGCCTCGCACCTGCGCAAAATGTCGGAAGAGCTGGGCAAAAAGCTCGGCGAGACCAAATGGTTCGAGATGTCACGCAAAATCGAAGAGATGGTGTTGAAGGAAAAACAACTCAATGCCAACGTCGATTTCTACTCGGCATCGGTCTATTACATGCTCGGCATCCCGCAAGATCTGTTCACGCCGATCTTCGCGATGAGTCGCATGTCCGGCTGGGCCGCGCATATCCTCGAGCAGTACTCCAACAACCGCTTGATCAGACCGCGTGCAGAATACACCGGACCGAGCAATCTCAAGTACGTTCCCATAGAACAGCGATAGGACGTACGGCTACAGGCATAAGAGTCGACAGGGCGCGGACAACGCGCCCTTCGCTTTTGGGGCGGCGAGAGGTAGTTCGCTCGAGCCCGATAGAAAAATCGGCGGAAAATCTAACATCTGTTCGGAAGTGAACGGAAAATCCGCCGCTTATCTTACAAATCGGCTCGCTAAATGAGTTTATGCGCGGGGGGAATATTTTCGAGTCGAAAATATGCGCGGGGCGCATATTTCTTGAATTGATAGAAAAACCGGCGGAAAATCTAATACCTTGGGACAGTCCA
>DATNPN010000034.1:0-39757 GCA_036703195.1 Planktothrix sp.
TCCGTCAACAGGTACGAACTGGGCCGACAGCACGACCTCGATGACCGGAGGTTTCTCAAAATTAGGGAACTTAGTAAGACCAGGCATCAGCGCGAATAACCCCGTAGCTTAACTCTAGCGTGATTTTACGTTTTGTCATCTTGTCAAGAGGCGCGCTCTCTGAATTTATAAGACGTCCCGTAACTCGACTGGCAGTCATCCTAAGTCTTCACCATTCCCGTCAATGGAGCAGGTGACCCTCGGCATAATCGCAAAGAACTGCTCAGCCTTAGCGATAACGCTTTCTATAGACTGCGTCCTAAACACTTCAGTGTGTAACTTTTCTAGTCCGGTGGTCACACAGTCAATAACGGTCCTCTCCCATATTCTCTGGCAAGGCCACGTTTTTAAACACTGAGCAAACGGCGCAGAACTACGGTGCTTCCGAAGTCGCCCATCGATGTCTGTCGTAAAGCCAACTTTGATTCGTCCAGGATCATGCTCTGGTTCAAGCTGAACGAGATAGAACACTCCATCCTCAGCGACCAATTCGCCAATGCCACCATCCGAATTTGCTTCGCTCGCTCGCGTTCGACTCAAAAATTCTTGGCGAATCACGTGCGCCTCTTCAAGCTGATTCTTGCGATCAAAATCGCGCCGCTTGACCGGCTCAATACCCATCCGCTTCGCGATCTTGAAGAGCGTCTGTTTGTGACACGAAAGATCGTCCGCCATTTCCGGAAGCGAAATTCGATCCACGGAAGTTGCAGTCAGTTCATCAGACATTTTTGTCCACCCAAATACTGCCGCAGACACTCCGGTAAATCGCACTCCAAAAGGCTTTTAAGGTCGGCGTCGGAGATATGACCCAGGAGATATCGATGCTCATCATGCAAGGTCAACGATTGCATGTATTGCTGCAAATTTTTACTCCATCTGGAGGCAGGTCTGTCCTTCAGCAAACGTACAAGTGCCTTGGCCAGTTGCGGCCATCTGTCATAGGTCGCTGCGTCTTCATCTCCGCCTAAAACATGGAAGCGATAGGATGTGAACGTCTCGAATTCGTTTGTGAATGCTTCCGTAGGTGTGGTGTCTACAGTTGCAGGAAAGCGTTGCAGATACCTCGACATCTCTTTTCGCAGATTTTTTCGAACTACCAGATCGTTTAGATTATCAATGCATTTACTCAAATATTCTGTCGTCTCTAAAGGCAGTGGCTGACACAGGGCGGGCACAATCTCTTCTGGTGAAACGTATGTCAAAAGCCTAGCGCAACGATCTAGTCTGTGCATAGCACGAAGTTCATCACGCTCGCTTTTTTTCATGCGCGCGCAATTCGTCTTGCTCAGACAATGCAAGTATGCGACGGCAAATTCTCGCCAGTTCGGATACTTATAAGAATTCAGTTCGTGTTCACGATAGTTTCGCCCATAATGCTCAAGCTTCCAAAAGTACAAATCGAATAAACACTCATGAAATGTGGATGGCATCTCCTTACGCGATGCCCAAGGAATCCAACAAGATTGACGTTGCTGCGAACTTTTTCTAGAACGGGCGACAGACGCCTGGTCGACCTCACAATCAGCGAGAACTTTCTCGTAAAGCTGTTTGGGAGTAAGTCCGCAAATTTCTCTTATAACGTCTGCAAAAGCCCCGTTACGATGCTTAGCCTCGTCGAAGATATATGCAAGCGTGTCGAGCTGTTGGTCCCGCATCAACTCGGCTACCATCAAGCGCGCAATCGCATATCCAGCTCTTGCCTTTGTATAAACGCTGCGACCGAAGGATTGATACGTCGCTACCCTGCGTGCATTCGCTTCACCTCTGATAACACTGGGAGTGGACTTGAACAGCTCTTGACACCAGGGCATCGCAAGATAATCCGCACAGCCTTCGTCTAGCCAAGTCGGAATCCAGCTCTGTTGGTTTGCATAGCGGGACCGGCATAATACATGGCTGTATTCGTGCATGACGAGACCAAGTTCCGTTTCCTCTCGACTTTTCTTGCCCTTGTCGCTGATGAGAACAATGCCCTGCTCTTTTATGTAAGAACCAGTACCGGTCTGCCATGCATACCGTGGTTTTGATCCAAATAGTTCCTGATAGTAGCTCGTGAAATCGGCATGACTAGAGAAAAAATAAAAACTCACATGAGGCAAGTTCATTCCGAACGCTTCATGAGAGCGCTTAACGCATTCCGGAATTACCTCAATGCAACGGTTCTGCCAATGCGTCCTATCAGCAAATATGGTTACCTTGTCGTCGAGCAAACCATTGAAAAGTTCTGTTTGTTTGGTGGGAAGGAGCATAGCGGAGGCAGGCATGGAAACAGCACAGGGCGACACAGTTTTGCCAATTATCAGCCATGGCTCGAATTCGTACAAGTGTGACCGTATAATGCCTCCGAACCGATGGTGGCACACCATACGGTAAGGCAAGATAAAGAGAAGTTCTTCTTATCCCGAAATGCGCTCCCAGCTAGCGTTTTTGGAACCGCTGTGATCGCATAGATCCAGAGAATCCGGTCCTCTTATTCGGAATCGCGCGCAGGTTAAGCATTTTAAGAACCGACATGAGGTCGGGCATTGACTCGTTCTGCTCTTTTTATTTCGGGCGACGGCGATTCGATGTACAGCAAGTGAAAAAAGACTTGCCGCCGTCGCGAGTTGAATGTTAGCAGAACGGTCAAGCCGGGTCCTTCCAATTTTCAGGCTCTGGACGAAAGCGATACCAGCAAGTGTCGCAGCGAAGCAAGCCGAGCCGATGGTGGCACACCATTCGGTAAGGCAAGATAAAGAGAATCTCTAAATATCCCGAATGGTATGTATGGCACGGCTTTTGAGTACAGGATCAGCTGGCGCAGTCTGCAAAATCCGCTGCAAATACTCGGAATCATTCACCAGAACGGAACTTTGAGTACAGGAGGAAGTGGATCAAAAACGCGATCAGTAATTTCCCTAGAGACAGAAAATCGAAGTGTCGATGACAATTGTAGTAACAACCGCGCAAACACAAGCGCGACGTTGACAGTCATTTCTCTTCTTTGATCGCCGAATTTTGTTCCGGCGATCTTTTTTATTCGAAAAGTCGCAATAAGAAGCGACATTTTCCTTATGGGTTTGCTCCGCTACATCATGAAAGTGTGTCTCCGTCGAAAACTAATCACTGAAACTCCGACGGTTGGAGTCCGCCCACTTACCGAAAAGCAACCCGATATAGATCCGCTCACCAAGGAAGAACTCGATCTTGCGATTTCGAAAATCGTTCCTCATTATCGACCACTCTTCACCTGTCTCGCATGGACCGGAGCCAGACCCAATGAGCTGTTCGCTCTACGCTGGAAAGACATCGATTTCAATCGCGGTGAAATTCGCATTAACAAGGGTCGCGTGCGCGGCTCTGAAGATCTTCCAAAGACGGCATCGAGTTCGCGAATTATTCCAATGCTATCCATTGTGAGGATTGCGCTGGAACAACTAAAAGGCAGAGGAACAGCAAATCTCGATGGCTATGTATTCACGACTAAGAACGGCCAGCCAATCGACAAACACTTAGATCACGTTTGGCGGAGTGCGCTGCGAAAAGCCGGTTTACGCCATCGCCCATCGTATCAGTTGAGACATACGTTTGCATCACTTTGCCTGCAAAGCGGCGTAGCACCTGGATGGCTTGCTAACGTACTCGGGCACTCAACTTTGCAAACGACCTTCAAGCACTATGCACGATTCGTCAAAGATACATCTCGTGAGAACGAAGCGCGCATGGAGCAACTGCTAACACCATCCCAACAGCGGCAAGCAAAGGCATGAGCTAGAGGCTCGCTGCCATTGTAAACTACAATAGAGAGTCACTGACCGGATTATTCAGAGGCGGACGAATGAGCTGGATTTTTCCTGAAGAACTAGAGAATGAGGAAAGATTCGAGCGCGAATTGCAGCTCGAACGCGATCAGGCGCGTCAGATCCTCATGGATTCAGGATTGGTCGAGAGGGTCATTTTTACAAACTGCATGATTCCGCTTCAAATCGATGCTTTCCTGCACACTGGCGAGATGTGCTACGGACGCAATGCGCGCGTAGGCGGCGATGTAACAATGTGGGTTTTTGAGAAGGAATGCGACCTCGCCAAAGGGTGGCCGCCAATCCTCTTCAAAGGAGAACGCGCGTCCGATGCCGGGAAGTACACCATACTCGCGCAAGAGATGGTGCCCCTGATCAGAGATTACCTTGAGCAAAAGCGCGGATAATTCACTTTGGTCACTCAACGCCAACGCCAGCTGAATCAAGCCTCTGCAAAGATCTTCTCATACCAATATTTTTCTGGATCTTTGAACCAGTGCTCGTTTTCCGGAGTAAGCTGCGAACGCAAAAAAGACATCGGCACGTCATATCGAAATAGAAGTCCGATCAAATCACGCAACGCTGATTCAGAGAGTGCAGGGACGGACAAATAGACCATCAAGCCAGCAGCGTGCCCGCGCACTTGGGTGACACCGTCGATCTCTTGCAGCCACTTAAAGAAGTGATCTTCATCAAGCTGGCAATAGAAAGGTGCTGGCTCAGGAATTGTTAGCGTCGATACGTGTTCTGGTTCTGTCCACATAGATGACATTTTACGTCACCCAAAAATCCGAGCGAAAACCAGGTGATTTCAGTTCCCAAAAATAAATCGACGGGCCACAAAAAGGGCCACACCTGCCTGCAAACGCGAAAAGCGAATGCCAGAAAGAGTGAACCTGTGACACTTTGAAGCCCGTTCTAATTGAAAATGGTGGAGGCGGCGAGAATCGCACTCGCGTCCAAAGAAGGAGAGAAGCACACATCTACACGCTTAGTTCTGAATTTTCCCAGTCACCTTGCGGTCCGCTGGAAGTGGCCAGAACGGCCACCCGGGATCGTGATTATGTCTTACGCTGCACTATCAATCACTAATTTCGTGCAACGGCAATCACCGTGGTTTACCCGATTAGGAGCGGGTAATCAAGCTCCTAGCGAGTCTCCTGCCTAAGGTTTAAGTTAGGCTGCGAGAGCGACAGAGCGCTTCGCAGAGAAGTTGAAGATGTTATTGGCATCTGTTGTTTTGCCTAGTTTGTTAACGGGGACCCATGCTACCCCGGCATGCAGCATACGACCCAACAACCCTGTCGAATCTAAACGCCCCCATGTGTTGCGTTTGCTGAGCTTCGGCTATTCTGTTTTCAGGTTTCACCGGAAACGCCCGCGTATTGGGCTTTCCACGTTCTATTATAGCAGGTTGGCCCCACCGAGGATATAGACGGGTGCCGACGACCCAAGTTCCATGGGGCTTTCCGGAGACATCGCGCACGACGGCGCTACCGGATTAATTAAGATCGTCAGCCAGCATTTTTAGAGGGCGTGATCAAGACAGGCTCAGGCTTTACGCAGAACGCTCCCCGTCCACTGGCCATCTTCTTCGCAATGAACGATGGAGAAACCACTGGTTGGGAGCGCCTTTTCGAGCAATGGACGTTTTTCCGTCAGAATTCCAGCACAGATTACGATAGCGCCGGGCTCGAGTAGTTCTCGGTATTCGGGCAAAAGCGCAACTATGTCTTCGCACGTGATGTTGGAAAGAATGCTGTCGAACCGCTGTCCAGCGAACAAGTCAATGGTACCGGTAAACAACTGCAACCGATCGCCAATGTTGTTGTATCGACAATTGAGCTCGGCATTTTCCGTTGCCACTGGATCATTGTCGAAGGCAACAACATGCGCGGTAGGGTGCAGAAGAACTGCGGCAATGGCGAGAATGCCGCTTCCCGTGCCGACATCGAGAATCTTCTCGCCAACCGGTTGAGTTTCTATTGCCCGCAAGCAGAATCTCGTTGTCGCATGCAAACCAGTTCCAAACGCCATCGCCGGCTCGACAATCAACACCTTTCGGCCAGCGGCGCCAGCCTCAGCGGTTTCTCTTTCCCATGGTGGACAAACAATGAGTTTCTCGCCGCTGTTGAAAGGTTTGAAACCTTCTTTAAATTTGGCGAGCCAATCCTCCTCCTCGATGGTGCAAAGTTGAAGGTGCTGCGCTTCTAATCCATGCTGCTGCAGTGCCGTTTTGATTTCAGACAAGCTTGCTTCGCCGTCATCAAAAGTGGCGCGTATCAAAACCAAATCGGTGCCCGCAATAAATGTCACTTCACAGCCAGCCGCACCGAGCTGATCAACGAGAACCCATCCGGCTAGCTCTTCATTCTCCGCAGCGATCTGAAATTCTACTGCTGCCCATGTCCGTTGTTTCGAAGCGCTCACGACCAAACCTCGACAATCCTCCACAATAAGGTAGCGCAGATCACCACGAAAAGCGCTCCATGTTGCGAAGCGAAACCTAATCTTTGACGATGTGAATTCCGATTACTGAGGCAAAATACTCAGCCAGATCGAGCGCTTGTTGATAGTCAATGACCAGACCCTTCAGATCGCTCGCGTTTGCCTTCAGTCCTTGCAAACTTGTCCCACGACAATCGACATTATCTAATTTGGCACCATAGATCTCGCTCTTTTGCAGTTGGCAGTTCTCGAACTTCACGTTCTTCAACTTGCACGAACGAAGATCGGCATTCGTAAGACGACAGTTTTTGAATGACACATTCTTCAATTCACTTCCGAAAATTTGCATCATGTCGCATAGACATTCTTCAAAAACAATGTCGTGAAACTCGCCTTCCGAAATTTTCAATCCGGTAAGCTTGCAATCGGTGAAACGCACTCGCGTCAAACGCCCCAACTTCATTTCTACATTGGAAAGGTCGCACTTGTCGAAATAAGCATCTACAAACCTCGACTTGGGTAGGTTGCACCCGGAGAGCCGAACGCCATCAAGACGGGATGACGAGATAGAGATGTGAGAAGCATTTTGATAGCTCGCGTCTGCATTGCGCACGAACACTTGCGCGTATTCGTCTTCATCCAAGAGCGCCATACTCGACAATGCAGCACTCAGATCAAGGGCTGCGACATTCGGCGTTTTAATTTCAGTGACAGATTTGCGATTCATCACTCAGGAAAATTAGATTGATTGAGCGACACCGGTGCTTGTCCGGGTGCGTAATACTCTGCCGTCCAATTGTGCGAACCTTTTCGTTGGACATGCGCCATCGTATAGCCGCCTGTCCAAGAAGTAGGCGACAGGTCATACGTCTCCAGCGACATGACTTTAGCATCGTCTTTCAACATTCCGGCAACCACGACCAACTCCGGACCGGGGGCGTCAGTGACGAGCAAATGACCGGGTTGTGCATTGACTGCCTCTGCCAGTTGAAGCATCTGTGCATCACGGTGGTGCCAGGTGTTGGTGAGGAAGTCGGAGCAACAGGAATACAAACCCATACCTAAAAATGCCACTGCCGCAACAGCATAAAGCGTTCGTCCGATAACACCTCGGTTGCGCGAAAGGGCAAAAAGGGCACCGACCACAAAATACGGTGCCGCGAGCAACGAGGGCAGATCATAGCGATCGACACTTAAAACAAGCTGGTGTGTATATTGTCCAAACACCGTCAGCGCGGCCATAGGTACGAGTAACAAGCACAGCAAAAATGTTGAGCATCTAGGTGAAAAACTCCTGCATACAATCACTATCGCAGCTACAAATAGTCCAACTACGATTACAGTTTCTGACGATCCGAGCACCGCCTTGCACGACAGAAAGCCTCTCACCAGCAAGCGTATAAACCAGCCGAGATGATCCCAGAGTGTTAGCCCTTCGCGCACAAGGCGATCGCTTGGGGTGTGATGATCAACCCACATGTACACCCACGGCGCTACGCACAGTAAAGATGCTCCGGTCGACAGCGCAAAACCTTTCGACCAGCGACGATTTATTGTTATCCACACGCACACGGAAGCCAGAAACAACAACGAAAACAGATGCGAATAGAGAGACACAGTCAAGATCGCAAACCAACCCAGCCATCGTTTTGGCGTCGGGGCTTTCAGTGTGCGCAGAAGCACCACACTTGCAGCTACCAGCGTCAAGGTCCAGAACGAGTATGGCCTAGCTTGACCACCTGTGTTCAAAAGAAACGGCGAAACAGCTGTGAGAGCGGCGGCAAATCCGCCCGCCAAGCGATTCTCGAAGAGCTCGAGACCAAGGAAATAAGCAGCCGCAATGCCGGCAATTCCAAAAATTGCGGACAATAACCGAAGGTTCAATGTGCTATCACCTAACATATCAACCCAAGAGCGTGCCACCACGTAGTAGAGGGGCAGCTGCTCAGCCGCATTGTATGCGAGGTTCTGCGTTACATCCACAACTGATTTTGAACGGTCTATCTCTACCCTCTGCAAAAGCTCCTGCTTCGAGAAGACATACCCCAGCTCCACTTTTAGATTGCGCGGAGCGATATAACAACGTGTGTCAATTTCGTCTTGCCAGAATACCTTTCTATCTAGGTCGCAGATTCGGAAGCAAATTCCTGCAGCTATGGCAACGCCGATCAGCAGCCAAGCAAAGTAGCTACGATAAGTGCGCACAGCAACCGACTCTGCGGTGGCAGATCGATCGACTGATACACCAGTTTGAAGCACGTTCATCTCTGACACCCGACCATATTGATTGTCAGGATACACTGGACTGGCGCACGTTTCCACACTCATGAGCTCGGTTGATCATGAAGAGTTGTTCATGGATTTAACAGCATGCACCGCGAATCGCTGAATTTCAAGAGAATCGCATGGTACGATGAAATGCTGGCTCAAAACAGCCACCCACTGGACAATACAGAACTTTCCCTTCGCGTCGGCATTCTATGGCAACAAATCCGAAAAGCAAGCTAGACCAGCTAAATACAAAAGCTTTAGCGAAATACAAAAAGAGGTTTATGCGCTTCTTTCCGAAAGGTTTTCGGGACCAACGCTACATGGAGTGGGAGCACGACTATAAATGGGCGGCACACAAACTGTTCGAAAGCACGCTCAATCAAGCTGAGTTTGCCAAATTGCTCGAGCGCGGCGACTATTTCGAAATCGCGAAACGCGCATTAGCCGTAGAATCTCGCACGACATTTCTATTTTCCTTCGAGAAAATGGCGTTGCGTGATGCGTTGCGCACCACAGCTGGTGCCAAGACATTTGCCGAAGGACTCTATCAGCTTCTCTATGAGCCAGGTTCGAAAAAAGAGAAATTTGTTCAGTGGATCATTGCCGTCGGCGACTTACCAAGGATCAAATCGCGCGTTTTGTCCTGGCCTGTGCTAACAATCTTTCCGTATCTCGCGCAGCCGAACCAACATATGATTATGAAGCCGTCAGCAATGAGATTCGCGGCGGATCAACTAGGGTTCGATCTGGACTATTCTTCCAAGCCGAGTTACCGAACGTACGAACGATTAATGCGGTTCGCTGACGTTTTGAAGAAAGAGATCGCGGATCTCAAACCGCGCAACTATCATGACTTGCAAACGTTTCTCTGGGTGATCGGCTCGTCTGAGTACGAACGAATAGAGGACGAGTTGTCGGGCTAGGCATTAAGGCTCTCTTCAGGCTCACGTACGCGGTGATTGGCTGTAGCTGCGCCCGGATGCCATCAGAGGTGCGGGGGGCGCGATGCCAATGAAGAGCGATAAAGCTCCCTGCAAACGGCGCCGCGTCAGCTAATGTTCGAAAGCAAATTTTTAATATGGCTGGGGTGCAAGGATTCGAACCTCGGATGTCTGGGCCAGAACCAGATGCCTTACCACTTGGCGACACCCCAACAGCATGTCCGACAGGACTCCTCTATTAAACCACAGCCTATATGTCAGTAGAATATGGTTGTGTCGGTAAATCTGATGGAGAACATCGTGAAGGAAGACAATCAGGAATCCGTCAAGCCAGAAAGCACCGTTTCGACCGAGACATCGAAGGCGCCTAAACGGCGTTTGAATATAAAAATAATCGTTGGAATCGCGCTGCTACTCGCCCTTGTCATCGCTGCCCTTGCTTACAAGGCTAATCTAGACTCACAAGAAATGACGTTCGATAACCCCGGATTTCGCCCTTGGTGATTTGCATACATTGTCACATGACAGTAGAGCAACAACGGCAATGCGGACCAACCATTAACGCCGGTTCGTTAAGGAGTGGTAAATGAGCAAACGGCAGCTAATTACGCGACTTGCCATAGGTTTAGTCGCGCTTCTAGTCCTTACCTTATGTGCATTTGCGTATCTTACTCATTTCAACCCTTCCGGCACCGACAACAGCGGAGAGTCCTCGGACGGCTCCGGCTGGTCAAGACACTGAGCAATTACTTTTAGGGAAAGCAGCTTTCGAGGAACCTTTGAATGGAAAAGACAAATAGAGTGAACCGCACGAACGTCAAAGTCGTTGTCCTCTCAGGACTGTCATTCTTATTAGCGCTCTGTGCCTGGAGTTATTTCACCGGCTTCGCTCTGGCTTCACATAATGCCGACTCTTCCGGTTGGGCTTCGCGCATGAACAATCCGGTATCGGCTGTAATGACATTGAGAGATCTGGATAAGGGTGTAGTTATCCAAAAGGGCGACATCAAAGAAAAGACGGTGCGGTTCGTAGAACGAGGCGGCGATGCGCCCGGGGAGGTAGACGAAGTTGTGGGACGTACGACATTGGAGAGCATAAGCAAAGGCAGCATTCTCAGATACTCGCAGCTCTCCGTTAAACCCACCTCGCCTGCAAAAGCAGATACCACTCCGGCGAAAGCAGAGACACCACCGGCAACCACGGAAAAGAAGGACAAATAATTGTCGGAGCCCCCGGCAAGCCCGAGGTTAAATTCTGCCTGATCCGGCATCGATCCACCACCGCAAATTCAAGGAGCGACTAAATGGACAAATCAAGCAGATCGAAAGGCACGAGTGTAAGGGTAGTTGTCTTAGTTGGCATGTCATTGCTGTTGGCGCTCTGTGCCTGCGCCTACTTCAATTCCACCGCTGACGCAGACAAAACCTCCGCCGACTCGTCTGGTTGGGCACAAATGAACGCTCCGATACCGACAGTGGTGGCAGTAAAAAATCTTGCGAAAAGTGTGGTGATTCAAAAGAGCGATGTTAAAGCGAAGACTATGCGCAATGTCGACCGAGCAATCGACGCTTTTGAAACAGTTGATGAAGTCGTGGGACATACAACCTTAGCAAAGATCGCAAAAGATGCGGTGATCACGCACCCGCAGATTTCGGAAAAGTCCACGCCTGCAGCAGGCGTTTCAAAGCGAAAGAAGTAGTTGCGACCAGTTCTTGCAGGATGATTTGCTGATGCAAACTTTGGCAACACCACCACGAATAGCTGCAACTCCGCTGGCAGAGCGTCACCTCTTTGCCGTCACGGTGATCCTGTTGGTGGCTTGCTTCGCAATTTTGGCAGGGTATACACCGATCTGGTTTACCCTGCTCACAGTCTGCGCATTTGGTGCACCGCACCACTGGACAGAATTACGATACTTCATGTCGCGATTGCCTTCTCGTTTTGGACCGTTGCAAGGATTTTTCGCGACAGCCTTTAGCGGCGCGCTTGTGCTTTGGGTTTTCGAAGTCATATTGACGAGGCTCTACGTGCAAGACGTGCTGCCGCCGGCAATCGCGAAGGTAGGACTTCTCGCATTCAACCAAACTTTGATCTTTTGGATGCTCGGACTTTCGGTGTTGAGATACAAATCGAAATCGAACAAGGTTTCATCATTATTGTTGGCGAACAGTCCTTACGCAGCGCTCGCCACTCTAGCTAATCTCCTCTCAGCACCCGGGTTTTCACTTGCGATTACCTACATGCACCCACTTCTGGGTTTGTGGATTTTAGAGCGAGAACTGCGTCGCACCCGCAAGAGTTGGCTGCGCGGTTATCACTGGTCTCTGCTTTCGATTCCAGTCGCATTGGCTGCATTGATTTGGGTTCTGCACGGATCAGGAGACGCGCACCCTTCCGGACAGCTAGCCGGCATGCTCAACGGCAACGTAATCGGTTCAAAACTTTTCAGCAATGCATCAACGACTATGCTGCTGGCAATTTTTGGTTTTCTGCAAATGGTGCACTACGGCGTTTGGGTTATCGGCATTCCGATAGCCAACCAATCATGGAAGCGCTGGAACCTCGATCGTATCCCAGTTCTTACAACCAAACCATCATTGCGACCGTTTCTTCTGGCAGCGATCGGATTGAGCCTGAGCGCAACGCTGTTTTTCTGGTTTGGATTTTGCATCGACTACAACACAGTCAACGAGATCTACATCGCCGTCAGCATGCTGCACGTGCTGGCCGAAATACCATTTATCTTCTGGATGTGCGAGAGCTGAATGTGTTCTCGGCTAGATTGGATGGCCATCTGCATGGGGTGCATAAAATCGAACGCGAAAATATTCACCAGGTGAATACGGATGTCGTCCCAAGCTGAAATTCCCGCCCGGAAGTACGCGTTGTTGTTTTTTGAAAGTCTGCCGAAGGTCGGAGTCGAACCGACACGGGTTTGATCCCGGTTGATTTTGAGTCAACCGGATACCAGAATATGGACGGTTACCGAGAGATACCAAGTGATATTGCGAGATCGCCAAAATTCCACTCCTGCCAGCTATTGCAGCCTCTTAACACTCGAAACAGTTGCCAAGATTATAATTTGCCTTTCGACAATTTTGGTCCTACCATTGTCCTACCAATCACCCGGTTGATTTTTGCATACCCCAAAATTATTTGGTGAACCTGTGACCCATAGACAACTTTCCGCAGCCGAAATCAAAACGACCACTCAGCTTGGTGACCATAGATTCAAGGAGCCGTCCGGATTTCTCGTCAGAATTCGCGAATCCAAGCGAGCCCGACGAATAGTACGTACCTTTTATATGAATACGAAGCCAGCTGGTCAAAAGAAAAATGTGACCGTCCGCATCGGCGACGCCTCGTTGATGTCGTTCTCGGATGCGCGCCAAAAGGCGACGGAAATTAGAAGTCAGCTCGATAAAGGAGTTAACCCCAATGCTGAGCGACGCAAAAGGGCCGAAACCGAGGAATCGGCGAGGAACGAACAAAAGAAACAGCTGGTCATCCAACAACTAACACTGAGAAAGGTTTTTGATGATTGGACGACCCTTTACAGCAGGCCAGACCTACCCGAGCCCAACACTAAGAAAGGGAAGCTAAGGAAGAAAAAATCGCCCGAGACGCTAAAAGGCTATCGAAAAATAATAAACGCCGCGCTTAGCGACTGGCTGGATACTCCGATGACTGAGATCACAGAAACGATGATCAAGGTTAGACATCAAGAAGAATTGAGTGACACGCCAACCACGGCCAACAGAGCGATGGCGGTACTGAGCTCGATGTACTCGTTCAGTCGGAAGAATTACAAAGATGCTGACAACGAGCCGATCATACGACACAATCCCGTCAGCGTATTGCGAGAAATGGAGCTGCTTTACGACGAACGACCCTGTAAGACATACGTAAACGACGAGATGAAGCCAGCTTGGTACGAGTCAATCACGAGTCTCGCAAACAAGGCGGCCGCAGACCTAATTTTGCTCGAGTATTTGTGTGGCTCACGTCATGGCGAAACGTGTCGGCTCCGATGGGAAAATGTGGACTTCAATAAAAGGACGTTCATGCTTACCGGTACAAAAAACGGCGACGATTGCTTGCTTCCAATGAGCACGCAAATCGAGGCGCTTTTGAAGCGTTGCCGAGACAGGCGCTCGTCAGAACAGGAAGAATGGGTTTTCTCGGCGCCGACAAAGCTCGGGCATCTCGACGACATTAGAGAAACCGTACAAGCGAGCCGCGATAGGATCGGAAAGAGCGATTGGAGCGAACATGACTTACGCCGGACATTCAAGACCTGCTGTGAAAAGGTAGAGATTTCATATATTACCCAGAAACATTTGATGAACCATTCGCTAAGACACAATGTGACCGCCGGCTACGACGGACGAGAAATAGAGACGTTGCGAGCCGCGTTACAGAAGGTCGACGATAAGTTGATGGAATTGGCGACGGTTGCCGCAAAGCCTGACTGATGAGTATTATAAATCGCAGGCATAACAGTCGCAGTTACGATCGTTGGCTCGATGATTGCTCGGAAACTTTCTCTTTGACTTCACTTCGATGATGCCGCACTGATCCATCCAGCCCATAACCAAGCTTAACCGATACCGGATCGCGCGCTTACCGATAAGTGTCACTGGCGGCCCGAATCCTTCCCGTCTGCCTTTCTTCAACCAGTGAACGGACATGCCGATCATGCGCGCGGTCTCATCGTCTTCCATAAAGCGATCCGGCACTCCCATCAGTGATTGCTCCATCACTAATCCTCCGATGAGCGATCTATCAGCATGAGCTCAGTGTCGAGACTCAGACGGTCCATTAGCGCTTGCAGTTCGGGAGAGGGCTTCAACGAACGTTGTTCAAACATCTGATCAAGCCGGGCTAAAATACTGCGCCCACAGGCTGCGACGTCTTTGATAGAACCCCGAGGAATTGAGTCCAAACGCGCTGCCATCATTTCGAGTTCGTCTTCTGTATCGTCTTCCTTCATTCACGTCTCCGTTTCGGTTTAGTGGGGGACTGCTCATGAGTCTCCCAATGATCGCTTGCAATGACTAATCCATGCGCAATAAACGAGTTTGTCCTCAAACACTTCCCCGCTATCTTGGTCGAACGCTTGGTTGGCGGCAAAGTCAGCGTCACTAAGTTCGTGCAGCGAAATATGCGTAAGTACGTCGATGCACCGATCAACGTTGACGTTTTGCAGTTTCGAGGCAACTTTGGCTATAGAACGCACGAAAACTTCGCTATCAAAGAGCACAATAACGTCGCGGAGGTTGTATAACAATTTTGCGCGCGAGCCTGCGTTCGCAACCGACTCAACCTTTTTGATTAGCGCTTGCAGCTCCCGCCGACGCTCGACCCATCCTTGCAAAATCCGCTCGCTGACGTCAGGACCAAACTCGCGTAGCGCTGACTTCAGAACTTCCACGAGATCGCGTTCATCCATTTGCGCAAGTGGCAATTCTGGGGGCGTATAGGGCTCATCATTCTTCACCCAATGGGTGAGCCATACGCTCTCGATCAAAAACTGGTAGTCGTCATCAATCCTTTTGTTACTCATTCTCGTCACCGTGGTTGTCTGCTTGCGCTCGGGCGCGGTGTGCTGTAAGAGTTAACTGTCTGCATCCGCACTCATTGCATTGTCGTTAGAAACCGGCGGGATCAGCAGGCTCCGGTTCGGCGTTGCTTTCCCGTGGACGTATGCGACGATTCCGTCATCTGTTTTCCAACCCATTCCATCGTGAAAGAAATTCGTGGAGTCGATTTCCTCAGCAAGCAAATCGTGCTTCGGCGTCGACGACATCTCAAACTGATATGAATAGGTGAGTCGGTGAAGTAACTGCCATACTTGCTTCCCTTCCTCCGTCATCTTGTCAAAAGGGCATGCCCTCAAGAAAAGCTGGATGGATGATTGCTGCTCTGCACTAAGCGTGTACTCAAAGTTGAGATAAGGCCATTTTTTATCGCTCTCAATCGTTTTAGATGTAGTACTTTTTTCATTTACCGTTGTTTGTCCTGTTATCATTTTCCTTACCTCTTGCGAATAGGTGAACGAATACCCTCTCCATCTCTTAGATAGAAGCGTGGCATGGTCGCTTGGATCAGATCTGCGCTATTCCGGTTTAGCGCAAACACTCATCGCTGCTATGTATTCCTTCAACTGCAAGTTCGAAACACGCACAGCGTTTGGTGATGGCCGTACATGTCCAAGCTTGCGCGTCTTTATCAAGTCCCAAACGGTTCTCGAAGAGAGCTGCAGCATGCGGCTGATGTCATCAACCGTATATAAATGGATGGCGCCATCCATTTCGTTTAACGGGGCTCTCTCTACCTTAGACATAGTTTTATGCATCTCCTCGAAGGGTCTTGCAGTCCGATGAATTCCATGATAACTTGACAAGAAGCCCGTGTAAAATTAGTTGCTTAGCCCCGTCAGCCCATAATTCGTATAGAGCGCGTATATGGCACGCAAAACTGCCGACAAAAGAGCGATTAGCGGGATTGAGAAGCCCATTTACTGGCAGGTCGGAGGTCGGAATGTGTTCCGCTTGGACTTGCCGGACTTTCGCGATCAATTGTTCGTCGATATTTGTGCGGTCGTGACACTCAAACGAGCCGAAGACTGGATCTCAGAACGCGGTCATCTCGTCAATGCGATCGAATCAGCCCAAACGCTTCTGACGAGGGCCGCGAGCGTGCGATATTTGAGAGATCTGAATGTGGCCGTCCGTCAGTCGGAAAACGACCAACATCAATTGCTCGACGCGTGGTCTAAGGTGTTTGAGGATGAGACTTACTGTCCTCCCGGCTATCCTAACGTGACGATTGACTTTCCGCCTAGAGAGTGGGGCCATGACCAGCCAGCTTTTGATTTTGCGGATGAGCACTACCGACACAACATCGACCAGATCGCTTACCCCGTTACCTTATATACGGTCCCGCTCCAAGGTCGTTGCATCTCCGCTCAGTACCATCGCAATCCTCATAGGGCGAAGCGCGAGGCAGCAAGATTCATTCTCAAGCAAGGTGTGCAAATGATGACCGCCGGTGTTTCGATTTCATTGACCTCGACAGAGTTCAATGGCGAATGGATCTTAGTGCCATTCAATACGGTAGCAACTCCATGGCAGGCGATCGGACTGGCAGCGATGAAACTGATATGCGCCGAGTCGTTTAACCAGCGCTTCTGTCGCAATCCAAACTGTCGCGCTCCCATTGTTGGCGGCCGCGCTGACAAAGAATACTGCGATCGACAATATTGTCAGAAATGGGGCAGGAAGAATCTCGGTTCAGTGAGAGGGTGAGTGACGCTTTAATTTGACTGATTAAAACCTCGTGGCTTATCCTCTTTAATAGGTGTCCGGGTCGGCGGGCATTCCTCAAAAGCAAAGAGTCAGCCGAGTAAGGCACAACCGACTGAAATCCAAATTTGTAGCCTAGTTGGGCACCGGATACGCAAATAGGAATTGGCAAACTGCGCGTCGCGACGACCGCAGTATTTTCGCTGGTCCCATGAAACGAATTGCGAGCTGCAATTCGAATTGCTTTTGGAAGTGATTGGAAGCTTGAGGAATGTTTTGGGAGCACCCATTCCTATATTTAGAGGACACCCTCAACTGGAGGCTGGGTATTAATGAGCGAGTGGATGACGATAAAAGAATTGGCGGCGGAAAAGAAAGTGCACGAAAAGACTTTGCGTAATTGGATAAGAGCGGGACTTGGTCCTGACATTCACGAATTCGGTCCAAAAAATCGGCTTATAAAAAAGAGCGACGCCGAACTATGGGATCAAAGAGTGAAGCGACCAGTTCCCGTCAAATAGGAAACCCATCAAAAGAAAAACCGCTCACATCCTGGAGGCGTCGAAAACCAAGGGATAAAGCGGCGATTCAAAGGACTGTGAAATGGACCGTTGTCTAAGTATATTAACATCGCCCCACCAAGGGCAGCAAATTAAATCGGACGATCCGAGCGAACTGGCTGTTTATAGGGTGTTCCGTCATATTATGGAACGTGAGCCGAATCTGAACGAGTTCGGTTTTTATTGCCCGTATCCAGATCAAAGATCATTCGCGGACGAAGAGCGAAGGCACAAGAGCGCTCGGGAAGCTCTTGTACAGCAGTTCGATGTTTGCATGTTGGTCCGCGAGTGGCTGAAAGCAAACGCGGCTAAGACCAAAACCATTAGAAATGATAGCTGGTCATACAAGTGGAAGCATACCGTTGAGCACGCAATCGGACACTACGTCGGCAACGGTACGTTCATCCTTGCTGCGCTGTCGTTGGGATTTTCGTACTCGCGACAGGCCGATTCAGTCAACTGTTCTTTCAACTTCGCTCCGATACGGAGGAGGGCATCATGACAGCATTTTGCGAAGACCCCGGTCTGGAGCCGCGGCAGTTTATGATAGTCGATGTGCCGAAGCCCGGCCAATTTATGAGGTTCGCGATGCCACCAACAGCGACAGTCGCGGAATTGTTGGCGATCGTTCTCACTTTGTTTGAGAAGCATAAACCAGTGCAAGAGATTGTGCTGGTGGCGAGCGATTTGCGCGGACCAATTGAGGCGCACGTAAGAGCGCGGATGATTATGCCCAGCCTCCTAGCGGGGCTTTTGACCGACGCTGGCACATTCAACAGGAAGAACTGAACAACGAAAAGCCCCGGCGGCAATTCCGAGGCTCTCAAAGGACGAACTAATTCATGGGTAAGTTTAGGAAACATCTCCGCTTTGCGCACGCTTTCGGTTGAATGGCGGCCGTAATTTCAAACGCGGCCGAATTTACCAACCGGGAGCGGAAAGTCCGACATGTTTAGCGAAGACGAAGAAAGAACCGAATCACAAACTGATGAGCGCACAGCCGAATTAGATAAAGGTATGCCAATAGAAAAGCTTACACAGCTCCGAAGCATTCGAAAAAATGATCCGACACGAATCCTTCAATGGGCGCTTGCCTATGCTGAACTCGGCTGGAAAGTATTTCCACTTTGCCCCGGCATGAAAATACCTTTTAAGGGTAGTCATGGATTTAAGGATGGCACCACGGATGCCGCAAAAATCAAAGAGTGGTGGACCGAACACCCGAAGGCAAACATCGGTGTCGCTTGTGTCGCTTCCGGCTTCATCGTAATAGACGCAGACACCAAAAAGGATAAGGATGGAGCCGACGGCGTCGACAATGTTATGGAGCTGGAGGCGGAATCCGGCTTTCTTCCAAAAGGACCTAAAGCAATCACAGCTCGTGATGGTAGTCACAGCCTATTTAAAGCCCCGCGGTTAGCTAGTGATCAGTCGCTCAATATCAAACTGGGAAATTTCGATAACGTGGACGTAAAAGGACACGGATTCATAGTTGTAGAACCATCGGAACTTAAGAGTAAAGCGAGGGAAGACGAAGACGAGTCAGAAGCGGGCGAAGATGATGATTTAGCCGACGACCGATTTCCCGAGCGTGCCCCGATTTATCGATGGGAAACAGGACTGTCACCATTCGACATTGACATTCCGGAACTGGACGATAGATTGCGAGCCCTAATCGTTGAGAAAAAGCCGGTCAAAACAATTGCAGGTAGAGAACGAAAGCAGTTCGGCCGCGAACTTGAGTCTTCCATAGAAAAAATCCGCACCGCACTCAGGTGCCTTGACCCGGATGATTTCAATGTATACGCCTCTTGGTTCAGCACGATGTGCTCACTACATCACTTCGGCGCGTCCAACGACTGCCTGGAAGAAATGTTTGAGCTCTTCATAGAATGGTCCGCCACTCTGCCTAGTTGGGATGAAGAAGAGTGCCGCGATAAATGGGACTGCATCGAACAAAATCACGACAACCCGCGAACAATCGGTTCATTGTTTCACGACGCCAAGAAATACGGCTTCAAAGTGAGAGCTGCCGCCGGCGAAGAAACAGCATCAACTCGTCTGATTATCTACGCATGCAGCGACGACTTGGCGCAAGAACTGGAAGGTCGCGATCTTCCAGCTTCCATATTCAGCTTTAGCAGCATTACGCAGGAGCTTACGTCGCCAGCTTGGCGGCCGGCTCTGTTGCGAACCTTCGAACGAAAGAGAGACGCGGGCGTGGCGAAAGATGTTCGCAAGCTGGCAAAAAACGCCGATATCAAAGTGGACAAAAATATCGTTGAAGGTGATGCCGAGGCGATCGCCGCAAAAGTCACACAGATAATGAAAGTTGACATTAACGCGGCTTCCTCAGCTCAAAATAAGCCCACCGGCGGTGCGGAATCAGACACTAGGTCTGCAGCCATCTTGCTCTTTTGCGTCGAGAAATATCAACGCATGGGGGAATTGGAATTTTTCCTCACCCCGCCCGGCGAAGTTTTCGCTACGTTCGAAAACGAGACCTGGCCTCTAATGTCACGCGAAACGCGAGCCTATCTACGAAAGCTGTTCATGAAGGAGACCGAAGGATGCCTGGTGGGAAACGACGCGATGAAAGTTGTCAGCGACCACGTGGCCGGTCTGACTCGCAACACCAGGGACGCGATGGTTAGAGTTGCCCATTCGGATGGCAACGTGTACGTTGACCTAGCCAATGGTGGCAAAGTAGTCGAGATCAGCAACGGGAGTTGGCAAATTATTGACGCCAATCAGTGCCCTGTAAAGTTTTTCCACCCGCGTGGTCTGAAACCGTTGCCACTACCAGAGAGTGGCCAGAGTTTGGAGCCTCTACGACAGTTTATGAATCTGGCTGGTGACGGTAACTTCGAGCGCGTCGTTCTGTTTCTCGCTTCTTCCTTCAGCCTCGGACCACAAATGATTTTGAATATCCAAGGGCAGCAAGGAAGCGCCAAGAGTTTTGCGGCGAAAGTCATAAAAATGCTTCTCGATCCAAACGAAGCAGATCTCATGACTCCGCCGGATAAAGAAGAGGGTCTCTTTCTTGCATGTCGAAATCAGCACGTAGTTGTCATCGACAATGAAAGCAAAATCAGTCCCAAAAGAAGTGATGCGATGTGTAGGATCGCGACGGGCGGTGCCAGCCGTACAAGGGAATTATACTCAAACGGGGACGAGTTCCTGTATAAGTTTCGTCGCCCTCAAATCGTCACGTCTATCCGCGATGTCGTTACTCGTTCAGACCTGGCTGAGCGGACGTTGAAGGTAAAGCTCGAGCCGATCTTGGAGGAGAATCGTAAGACAGAAAAGCAGATATTGGCACATCTCGAAAACGAGTTAGCTGGGCTGTTGGGCGCCTTGTTCTCCCTTGTGGCGGGTGCTCTGGAGGAGCTACCTAAATTGACT
This sequence comes from Planktothrix sp., assembly GCA_036703195.1. Lineage (GTDB taxonomy): Bacteria > Cyanobacteriota > Vampirovibrionia > Obscuribacterales > Obscuribacteraceae > DATNPN01. The sequence continues at coordinate 20,752 of DATNPN010000034.1, forward strand.
GACGTCCGTTTGCCGCGCATGGCAGATGCCGCCGAGTTTATGCTGGCTGTCGAAAGGCACATGAAGTGGCCAGCAGGAACGGTGTCGAACATCTTTGATGCTGAAATCGCCGAGTATGTGAATGACAAACTCGACTGTGATCCATTTATTTCGAAACTTATCGGATTGGTTGAGCGAAATGCTCACTGGACGGTGTCAGAGGACCGAGATTTGATCGGCACTTGGATCGCAACCGGTAAGGAAATCGCGGGGAAGAAGAGCGAATGGGACAACAGCATGCTTGGGTTGTCCTACCCGAGTACGGCGAAGGAATTCAGTAATAAGCTGGAAACTGAGGGCCCGACGCTGCGACAGCTGGGACTGAAGTATCAAAAGAAGACTGGAGGGACTCACGCCTACGTCTTCACTTACCGAAATTCTGAATGGGGAAAGTGCCCGAGCTCAATTGTTCCGGGAATATGGGCGACCATATGTCGCGGAGATCTCTGATTACGACAAAACTGGATTCAGACAGAAATTTCGAATCTCCTCGATCGATGACTCAGGGCTAAAGATTTGCCAGACGGCGAAGTGGGGTTTGACGCTCTCGTAAACAACCAATCGCGTGAGCGCTTGAAGGTCTGCATCAGTAATAGTTTTATGCACGGACTCGATCACCGAATCATCGTGAGTCCGTGCGCGTCGCGCGAACACGTCGCAATTTAGTCGGTTTGCGTCGAACGGATATACGCGCTTCGTTTTCAATCGCAATATTCCAACCCTGACCGGACTCTCGCGTCTAAGCAATAAATTTCGATTGGCGTACAACATTTGCGGGTCTTTCGTATCGGCTACGTAACGACGCACGTACAGATCAAACTCTCCGTCTTCATTCGGCACAAAGCGAAAATCGTCATCAGTGCGCTGGGTCCAATTGGTGAAAGATTTGGGGTCGATTTCTCCTCCGCGAAACTCAATGGCGCCAAGAAGTTTAATGGGCGCCTTAGACTCCGCAATAAGTTGCCCCTGATGGGTAAATTTGAAAATCACCTCAGCCGTGCGGGCCGCAAAGAAGTCTGGAAGTTGATAAACCGTATTACCGTCGTAGTCGTTTTCGAAGGGTCTGATCGCTTGCTGTCCGTCACGGGTCTCGATAATTAAAACCGGATCTCCGGCTGTCGGAGGCGAAAAGTTTGCGCGAACTTGAGTCTCGAATATTAGTAATCCTCCCGCGGCTTTTTCAGCGAACAACTCGGTCTGAACTATCTCTCCTGATATCGGGACAGAATCATAAAGCTCAATTCTTACAGTGGTCATTGAGACAAATCCTATTTGTTGGCGTTTCGGCTGATTCTAGCGCGGCGAGGCGTCAGATCGGTCAGATCCCCGACTTTTCGACTTGGGCGGATCTGACGCGCTGAAATGCTCGCTGTAGCGGGGTTTTGGCAGTTCGGTCAGATCGGTCAGATCGCTTTCGTCCTTCTCTGTGGCAGGTAGTGTCTTTGCATTAGCTTATCCATCATTACTTTTTCCTTTCTCTAAAAGAACAAATTTTCAACTGACCGATCTGACGCAACTGACCAAAGCGTCAACTGCGCCACAAATTCGGGCGTCAGATCGAAAATCGGCGTTTGAAGCGATCTGACCGAACTGACCGTTTTGGTACCGAAGGTTATATCAGGGACCGAGCTGTTTTCGGAGTGCGCTAACGCGGTTTACGATAAGCCCTTGCTTTGGGGCGCCGCTCGTGTCGGTCTCAAGCTTCTCTATGCGCTTGATGATTGACAGTTTGTCTTGTTTCGAGCCGTACATCTTGAGTTCAAGTTGTTCAAGCTGCGAATCAATGCTTGCGTCCACTTGAAAGCCCTTGGCTGGAGCCGAAACAAAACTGCCTGCGACGCCATGAGGCGCGCCAATCAGCTGGTGAGTGTTATTCGATGACGGTCGATAGCCGGGTGATGTGTTTGTCGCTTTGTGGGTTGATGGGGCATTGCGCTTTTCCCAAGGTGGCGTTTCGCCCCGAGAACTGTAGTAAACCCCGCACAACGTGCCGCCGGAATTGCAATTCATGCATCGGCTACAGTTGCGACAAGCCGTACAATCTCGCTCGCCATAGCATTTGCTGGCAATTGCAGGAGTGCCAAATAGGATCACCGAAGTTAGCGAAAGCACTTTTAACGTTGTGTTGGGTTTAAATGACATGGCTTGGATGTATGCGGTCGACGACAATTATGTACCCTGGGTTAGCGGTTTTATGGGCAGATCATCTAAAATAAGTTGCGAGCTATATCGGGGGCGGTATGAGAAAAGATGTCATCTTGCGCTTGTCTTTGCAGCTTATTCTCGTGTCATGTTTCATTTCACCCGCGTTCTCCGACACGGAACAAACGCAGACACCGACGTCTGCTGAAGAAAACCCTCATCCCCTCAGCGGTGCAGAACAAAGATTCCTGGAAAAGAAGAAGCAAGCAGAAGCTGATCGCGTTAGAACGGAGGATCAGAGGAGACTGGATTTGCGCCGCGCGCTGGAGCCGTATCTGCTCCGCGTTAAGGAAAAGATCGAGTCAAAATGGAGTCCAAATGCTTCAGCATCATTGGACACGGCACTTGTGAGACTAACGGTCGACGCAAATGGAAAACTCATTGAACCGAAGATTTTGGTCACAAGCAAATCCGAGAGCTTCGACAAATCGATCGTTGATTCATTAGACGCGTTTGTGCTCCCAGCTTTACCTGCAGGCACGCCGACATTGGATTTGTATATGACCTTCATGGCCGACTCGACGACTAAGTTAGTCGAATTCTCGGAGTCTTCTGACTCGGATCACTATTACCTTGGGTTAATTGGGGCAAAGGTCGGTCCGCAGGGAGCACCGATTAGCAGTGGAGCACCCATGCCCTCACGCGCTTCGGATATAACTCCCGCCGTACAGATGGACACGATGGGACCCATGCCAACTCCCCGCATACCTAGTTTTCAGAAAGACTTTCAGAGCACAGACGTCTCCAAAGCCAGCGGTGAAATCCAGAATAATCGGATGGCTACCGCACCGGTCTCAGACGTTGCAACGAATGAATCGGATGAACCACAGCTGTTGGACCAGTGGGCGCAGTGGCGCGACCGAGTGTCGCGGACCGTTGCTTACGGTGTCCAAGAAACCCTGCGTCATCCTGACGATAGCATATTACGTTTGGACCCCGATAGGAACACTGTGATGCCGCGCTTTCCGATGGGCACCTGCGCCTGGATTTTTTGCGAGGTAAGAAATGACCGGCACATCATCAAACTAAGAATTGTACGTACTTCCGGCTATACCGACTACGATAAGACTGTATTAGATGCGGTGCAGAGCCTAGATAACAGCAAGATCCTGACATTTCCGAGTGGCTCAAAATGGGTTCATGTCACCCAAACATTCGGCGTGAAAACTGGCGATCTGGGTGTGGTGAGCGCTAAACTTGCTCTTCTTCCGGCTCCGGCTCCAACGCCCACGCCCACGCCGGCGGCGGCGGCGGACATCTGGACGCCGTTCGAGTCCGATTTGCATCGTAGAATTAAGATCGCATGGGACAAGCGCGCGCCTTCAATCCGGAATCTAAATACGCGCGAAGTAATTTTGACGCTTCACGTGTTGATGGACGGACACGTAGATACTGTCGAATTAACGCAGTCGTCTAGCAATAAAACGGCCGATCATGCGGCGATTGACGCGGTGCATGAGGCGGCTCCGTTTCTCCCGTTGCCCGAGGGCGCGACTGGTCCTCGACTTGTGCAAGTGCATTTTGATACCAGCGGTAGCGACGTTCGCGGGGATTGAAATCATAAGTGCGTCCGCAGGGGTGCAACTATGCAAATTGCGGAAAAATCGCCTTTGCATACCCAACAGGCAAACAGAGACGCAAACTCCGCGATGTATGCAAGTATACAATGGCATTCATAGGCTCAGTACTGCAAGTGAATGCCCAGTCTCTCTTTAACCTCAAGGCTATTTCAAAAACCAGGACGAAATTAGAAAATGCGAATTGCTGCAATCTATATGTGTTCTGTTGCATAGTTGCATACATCTCAAGTTTTCCCACAGAGCCGGTCTTTCAATTGTGCAACACGTGTTTTGCGGCAATTTGCATAGATTGCATACATGCACAAACGACCTACAATTTTGTTTGTCCTTACCCCGGAAGTGTCGACCGATGCCCCCAAGCCACGAAGCGCAAGAATACAAGAGCCCGCGCAAATACTGCCTACTTTCGCGCGGCAGATACGGTGGCATGTCAATCTCCTTTATCGCTATGATGGCAAATGAGCCACGATGGCGGACGGTAGTCGCAATCAAGGAATTCTTTTCTGATCCGAAGTATGCCGGTCGGGAAGATGAGCCGGCATGCGTTGGCGAATTCTTGGTCGAATATATAAATGATCGCCGATATCAGTCGGCTTTAAATTCCCAATCAATTTAAATACCCTACCTAAAGCAATTCGGGGTAATTCAGAATTGCGCTCAGTCGGGGCGCCACTTTTCCGCGACGGCGTTCACCTCATAGAAATTTTTCCAAAAAAAAAATTCCGTCTCCTATACTTGGCGCGACCCGACTTGGAATCACGCCAATGCCTGCAAAGAAAAAGACAACCGATAAAGCTGAAGTTATTACCCTTCGACCGGATAAAGACCCGAAGAAGCTGAAAGCCATCATTTACGCCACGATCTATTTCGATGGCTCGCTGCCTTTAATTGCCGATCAATACGAGCGGCTCTTCAACGAAAAGATCTCGCACGACGAGCTCAAGAGAGTTCTCCACACGCATGCAAAACGCATCTCGGATGAGCGACTGCGTCTGTTGCAGGAGAACGAATTGAACCCGCTCGGTTCCAGATCGGGGCGGCTCATGTTGTTAGCGCAGATATACAGATCAGCCAACAATACCACTCAATTTATGAAGAGCGGGACGTCGTGGAAAGAGGCAAAAGTGCCGGACCTCGCAGTCATGTTGGCGACAGTGCAAACCGCCGATAGAATGGCACGCGCCCAACGCCAGGAAGATCGCGACGATGACGAATACGACTTCAGCGGGAATGACGGTCCAGGAAACCAAGAAATCGACTTCGACGATGCAAGTGGAATGAGCGACTGGAGCCAAGGCGCCAATGACGTTCAAGACGAAAGCGGAATGGCCGACTGGGGCTAATTCACGTCCCAAAAGCACCGTGAATCAGGAGTCGCATGCTAATCAGAACGACCAGAATTAAAAACCAAAATACTTTGCCACGCGTCTTATTCGACGCAGCATATTGCTTTATCAGCGCACACCTCTCCTCGAGCGGTAGCGACTCAAAGCCTAGGATATCCTTGCTCGGACTGCGGAATAACATGCAGTGCATCTTAGGCGTCACTTGTGAAAGTGTCGTGGCAGGAGCCCATAACCGTGACTGACAAAGATAAATCCTGGAGTGACTTCAGCGCTCCGTTTGCGAAATTTCTGCCGACTGTCGGACAGGTGTTTGGTGAAGAGACCATCGAATCAATTCTGAAGCGGTGCTGTGTGGAGGGCATTGATAATCTCTTGCAACTCGACCCGGCCGATCCACAAGAAGCCGGCATTATTTGCGCGATTGTTCGCAAGTTCTCGAGCGAATCCATCGCTCAACATCTCCGAATCACCATTGGAATGGCGGAGAAAGACGTGCACGATTGGCTGCCCGTCCTGACCGAATTCGCCAACTGTTGCCCTGCAACTACTCCAGACAAAGGAATCAAAACATGACACAAACGATGGTCTTAGAAAACCTCGAGCGCATCGATAACGCTGGTCCCGATGAACCGCTAGTCGGCGGCTTCTCGCTGAACCAGCTGTCCTCAATAGCAGATATTCCCTCGGAGCTTATGCGCGGACGGATTCGGGCTCACTTCCAATCCGGTTGGAACGGCGACCGCTCCATTGACGATACTCGTGTTTTGTCGAGCCTTTTCACGAATTTGCTCCAGAGCCATGTCGGCGGGCTTTCACCGGCCGCTTCTATTAGGGCGAAAAGCGGCGGCTTTTCTTCCGCAACAGCTGCAAAGAAGAAATAGCTAGCGTCCTACACTTCGCCGCACACCATATCGCAAGAGGTCAAATCAAAATGTCAGATAACAACAAACTCGATCACCCAAAACCAACCGGAGTCCTGGATTATTTCGTCGTGCATGGAATGCCGAATTTGAAATTCCTGGTCGCATGGAAATCGCAAGAATGGCAAGATCTCGTAGAAGCCGAGCAGAATGGATCTATTGCGGCGCGCTTCCCCCGCTCTCCGAAGCCCCGCGCCGCAACTGGCATGACCCAAGAAGTCGTTGAGGGGATGATGTACGAATTCAACAGTCAAGGTATCTTCAAGACCCAGGAAGAGCGTCTGGCCGGTGCGGCCTTCTGTGCTAGCCGAGATTTCAATGCCATCAGCCGCGGTATCACGTTTGTCGATGAGTATTCTCAGCCGATTTCTCCAGAGTTCACTAAAGAACGTCCGAAACGCCGTGCCAAGGCGAATTCTGGCTTTCAGGACGCTGAAGGATTCGCTATTTCCAAAGCGGCGGCGCGCCAGCATCAAGAACAAGCAGCTGAAAAGCAGCAGCGCAAAGCAGGTTAGAAAAACAGTTTTCCTTTTGGCATTGGAAAAACAACGAAGGCGAGCCGAAAAGCTCGCCTTTGTCGTGTATCCCGTGAAGGACCCGAAGTTTAGTGAATGCGGATTCCGCCCCTATATTTTGCAGGTGCAAATTATATCGAGGACCAAGTGTTTAGTGTCAATCAGCAATCCACCACATCGCCCCAAACGGTCTCGTTTCTGCGCGACTACTGGCACGTTGTGGTATCAGTGAACAACGACGCGACTGGCGGTGTGTTCGTCAATTTCGACGACGATGCGACAACCGGTAATTACCTGATCGACCCTGGTGAAAAGCTGGTTTATCACGGTTCGAGGCCGCTCAGCCAAATGAGCTTTCTTGGACAGGGAAATGACGCCGTTGTTTCCGTCATCGCCTACTGAATCAATTTGGAGGGATCATATGAAGGACGAAATAACAAGCGCGCGGCTTGATGCTTTGCTAACTACTTTGGAAGAACTCGACGATAACTCCGTCAGCGAGCCGGTATTACCGCTTACAGGCAAATCATATGAGCTCATGCGCTATCTCATGCGGCGGACTCGAATGAATAGCAAGATTTTGGCTATTCTAGTCGCTTATCGTTCGGGACGCGATCCAGCTGTCGAATTGAACGATGCTGAACGATATCTGGAGCGGCTTAAGGAAGCCCATCAAAGAACAGCTGACCGAGTGCCCGAAAAGCGGGGAGCAAAAAGAATATGTGTCCGGTAAATGTCGTATCAATTGATTCAGTCAGGCGCAGTCTGAGAGAGTCAGACGAGCTAGCGGTTCAGATTCCGGTGGAGGCTCTCGACGCTGCGACTAGAGCCTTGGATAGACAGTTCAAAACTTTCGGCTTATTGCGGCAGATAGCGGGGTCACAGTTGACTTTAGCTTGCCGATACCAGGGCATGACAGCGCTTTTGCCCGCGGCTTTGACCGAGGCGAGCGAATATGCAAAATTGGTAGCCGAGGTGATCGCGAATGCGCAAGACCAACGACGCCGAGCCTAGACTTAATTCGGACCTCCGATAAAAATAGCAGTTGACGCTCAGAGCAGGCTCAGTTCTGGGCGTTGCTGTCAGCATTTGTCGCAAGTATCCTAAACTTGATTGAGACTAACTCGGAGACGAAAAACAATGTCGGATCAACTTTCAGCCATAACCAACGCGGTCGCGGAACTCGATAAAAGCTCAATTTCCGAGTCCGAACTCGACCAGCACATCTCCGAAATGTCACTGCCATATTCGACGTATCGCGAAGCTCGGCAAGAAATGGACAAGAAACTTTCTGCAATTGTTCAATCGCGCAATTCGGGACACGAACTCGATCCCCAGCTGGTGGACGAGGCCAATCATCAATTAGCGAGACTTCAAGCTGCGCATGATCGGGCCGCACCGCAATCGGAATAAGTAACCTAAAAGTTTTCCCCGTGTGTTCGACATGCTCTGAAACCTCGCTCGTCGGCGAGGTTTTTGAGTTTAGTGACTCACTATCAGCCACCGAACGCACGCGAGTATCAATGGCAGCCAGCGCGCAATCAATTCGATTGAGCCGCGCCTTTGCTGAGTGCAACAGCACGCACATGGAATGAATCTAGAGAAATATGGCTCTGTGCTTTTCATTGCCGCGCGTACCGCTTTTCGTGTCGCCGCATGGCTCGCTTGGCTCGACCGGGCATTTTCTTCCCACGATATCGCCAGAACCACGCCTCAACCATTGCCAACCGTATCCCATTGAAATATATCCCGATATCGTCATCAGAACCGGTGCCGTATTCGTGGTTCTCGCGAATCATTTTGCGGAGGAGTTTGGAAGTCATCACGGTACCAGACCTTTACTTTCTTCCGGAAACTCGGCTTTGAGTCTGTCGCTCGCGATTTTGAGTGCTTTACGCGGCATTCTGATCTGATATCCGTAACGCCCTTGTTCTTTAAGTTCTTGGATGCGTGCGAGTTTATCGATGTAGTTGCCCCACAGCTGTTCAAACCTTGCAATACGGTCGGCGGCTGGTTTATGTTGCTTAGCCATTGTCATTCTCGTTCAGGTGTAATTGCACCTTATCTAATCGTCATGGCAACGATGTGGAATTGTCGCCGCGTCAATGTAACGATTTCAGTGTCCTCTAACCCATCGTCTTGGCGTACAGAACAGCATGCCGAGCTCATCGACGTCGTTGCGGATTTTCGACCGTCCGTTAAGTCTGTGCGCTAACCGTTTGCCAATCGGTCGTAATATTTAGCTTAATTATTGCGAGGACGCCACTACAGGCGGTGTCATTCCACGAACGTGCCACATAGTTGAAATAAGGTAGAAGTGTAGGGCAACGGAGAGCGGAAGACATGCAAGTAACCATCAGGTATGAAAGCAAAATGACCGGACTCGTCGCCATGATGAGCGAATTCGAAGCCGCTAAGAAAGATTTCAGAGCGACTGGCAATAAAGAGTCCGCCCGCGTCGCAAGCGAAGCCGCCATGCAGCTGAGCGATAACCGACGCATAAAATCTTGGGCAAGAATCGCTGACAGATATGCGAGATTCGCGAACTAAAGGGGCGAACGGGAATTACCGACAGAATTTAGAGGTTAAGCAAATGACAAAGATCGGGTACGCCAGATGCAGCACGGACGACCAAAATGCGGCCAGTCAAATCGACGCGATGAAAGCCGTGGGCGTCGAATTATTCGAAGTCGAGTTTATGAGTGGCACGAAGCGCGAACGACCGGCTCTCAATATGCTGCTAGACAGCCTGCAGCCTGGTGACGTGCTGGTGGTCTATAAACTCGACCGCCTGTCTCGCTCGCTCAAAGATTTGTTGGAAATTAGCGATAAGCTCCAATCGAAGGGCATCGGACTCCAGAGCATTACACAACAGATCGATACAACCACGGCTATCGGGCGCTGTTTCTTTTCCATCATCGGCGCCATCGCCGAACTCGAGGTATGCCAAATCCGTGAGCGCACAGCCGCGGGGTTAGAGGTAGCGCGCAAGCATGGCAAGCTCACCGGACGCAAGCCGCGCATTCGCCCGGAGACGATAGAAGTTGCGCGCACGATGATCGACGCCGGCAAGACGAAGACCGACGTGTGCAAAGCGTTGAATATCTCGCGGACGCGGCTGTACGAGCTGCTCGCTTAAGGCTGTTACGTACTGGAATAGCTTGGTGTAGAATGGATATACTCACGATCATCTGACCCGTAACAAATGTGGAGAGTGAGACAAACGGCGAATTCGCCATAACTGATTGATAGTGACGAAATCGGAAGGACCTCGCAGCATTACCGGCTGTGAGGTTTTTCGTTTTACGCAAAAGCTCGCGGGTGTGCTTCGGGGCACCTATACTTCGGGGCGTTAATGGAGGGTCAGTTCAAATGCGGTATCGAGTTCACGGGATTCCCTGTCTGCGATTCGTTATTCCAAGCCGGGTTCGTAATCCGCGAACGTTGAAGGGCGCTATCTTTCAATTTGATTCCAGCGGGGCAGTTTGAGACAGATGATAAAGAGCTGGCTGAAGCGGCGCGCGAACACTTTGACAAACTAGGCCGCGGGGTGGCTGTTGTCGAGACGATGGAATAACAGCGCACCCTGAGCCGGACTCGGTGCATGGGTGGGTTTTTTAGTACACCTACTAGGACGGGTAGTCGATGTGCCGCGCTCGATTCGAGGATATTTTGGACACTCTTTTCTGCCACCGTATACGGTGCCTATATTCCGAATTCTCAGAGAGCCTGTTGTCGAAAGCTTTTCTGATCAATCAGAAAAATCAATAAGCCCTAAAATCAAAAATTTTTTCTAGGTCGCTGAAAACCCTATTGCCTATCAGCTTCTTATCACTTCACGCTCACTTCATTTTCAATATCCTGCTGAATTCACGAATGTAGCCACCTTACAAAACCGTTGGATTTTTGCCAAAAACTTAAGTCAGAGTATACTCGTCTCACTCTGCATATTCTGGCTATTGTTGCGCTTTCGCGGATTCAAGGATTGATTTAATTTTCCAGACTTAGCATAAGTATTTTCGTACCAGGTATACGCTAGTCTGCAAAACGCTCCGCAACAGGGCGAAATCATGCAGACGATCAGTTACATCATTAAACCTTGAATCGCCCAAAACCGCAAAACAGCCCGTGTTATGGTTGTATCTGCTGGTTGCCAAGCGCCCTCGATTCTACTAATGGAGCACTCTATATGATGCAAGATTTCGTCGACGATGAATTGGACATACTAAGGGAATGGGGCATTTGCTATCTAAAACACGGCTATGCAGCGCCCGGCTCTCATGAGTTGTTGCAAAAGCTTCGCGGGCGAACGACCCGGCTCGCCGCTTCCAATGTTGTTTCAATTAATAGCCGCCGAGTTCTCACGCCAGACAATTGCGATTTCGAGGCATTCTTTCTTTGTTTTACCGACGAAAGGACATTTTTGGAAGAAGAAGCGGCAGCGCTGAAAGAGCGGGAGAATCGATTTGCCAAAGTCTTCTCTCCGAAGGAAGCGCGTACTTATTACGGAGGTATCCGCCAAGGGCAACTGCTCCTCGGCTCTATGTTGGGGTTTGAACAGAATTAGAAAGTCCGGATTGACTAAGCGTTCCTCGATTCTACTAATGGAGCACTCTATATGATGCAAAATCTCGCGCACACTTTAGACAACGACGATCTTTCCCTTATAAAGGATGCTCTCACTTTTGCGATGAAGCTCGGTTATGCCGCACCTGGTTCTCACGGTCTATTGAACAAACTGCGCGGGCGAGCAGCTCAGAAAGTCGTGCCGATATCTCATGTTGTTGAAGATAGTATCGAAGAATTTGGAAGCATTGAGCGCGACGCATTGGTCTTCTTTAGCGAAAGGGAGTTAGATGAACTCGAAGATCCGGGTACAGGGCTTTACGATTCGAGTGAAAAGGAATTTGTGCGGAGATTCCCGGATAGGAAATACGGCGACTATTACGCGGCGTTGTGCGATATTTATCGGCTCTCCGGTGGCGAAGCCAGAGAGTTTCTCGGCGCCGAGGAAATGATGCGTCAGATGCTGTACTAGGGGCTGCAGCGGCCGGTTTTCCTTACCGACTGGCGCATCGTTCATTAAATCGTGCAAGGCAATGCCAGTCAGTAATTCGGAATTGGCAGCACCACATATGGTGCGGAGTGTCGTATAGTATGATTTGACAGCGTCTGAAAAAGCTTATCCAGCAAGCTGTTTCGGGCACAAAATAAAGTGCCTCACTATACGACACTTTTAAACAATTAACCTGTGCCGGTTTAATTTGTCAGAGCGGCGCAATGCCGCCTTAATGATTGCAGGTCCCAGAACGCGGAGAAAGGATGATGGACTTAGTAACGTGGAAACGCCACTTCTGGCCGGTATGGGAGCGTCCAGAACTCTGCATGTTCCTGGAATGCAGCGACATGGAGCTGGACCAACTCATTGCCGCTGATAAGAGATTTATACCGGAGGAACACCCGCATTATGGCACTGTTTGGCAGTCGCTCAGGGTAGAGAGATTACACGCCGAAGCTCAAAAGTATCTATCAGATTTTCGTGGAGTGGTTTACGTCGACCCAGCGATCCGTCGACAGAAGGTGGACGCCCGATTGCACAATTGGACGACCGTTCAAGACTCATTAGATCCCGAACTTGAAAATTGGATGGAACACTCAATGCCAGACACGTACTACGTTAAGCACCCACTTGCATTCGGTTCCTGGCACAGCGACAGCGACTCAAACAATCGTCGCCTGAACCTTTTCTTGCAGAGCAAAAAGCTCCGAATTCTTGACGCGATTGATGCTAAGGATTGGTGTCAGATGATGTGGCTTTACGAAAAACCCTATCGTGTGCACGTGTTCGAACGATACGCCCCTATTATGACGGACCGACAGTACTGGAGAATCCTCGGTGCGCTTTGGGTCAATTCAGAGAACATCCGTGAGAATAGGGCTCTTTGGCACCGGCTTTTAGCAAGCGAACGCCCGCGGCGCGAGTGTTTCATGTATGCGCACTCGAGAAAATATCTGGCTTCACTGCTTGATGAAGTGACCATCTACCGAGGGTATGTCGAGGGCCAAAATAAAAGCGGCGCCTCTTGGACCTTATCACAGACTGCGGCAGAATGGTTTGCGACACGCTTTTCGTTCCATAAAAGACCGCTTGTTGCAGTAGCGACCGTCAGCAAGAATGATATCTTCGCCTACATGGGCGGCAGCCCAAGAACGATCAGTCGGAGCGAGGGTAACACGGAATTCGAAGTTATTGTCAAACCGTCGGCGCTGAAGCGGATTCTCCGCAAGAGCACAAGCTACGTCGTTGAGAGCCAGGAAGAGCTCGCTGGTTAAGTACGCATTTAGAGGAGGTGCTTTATGGGACGTACTTTGAACTACTGGACAAGTCAGATAATGAGAGTGGACCGGACTTCTCGCCTTTGGACCTTCGCGTCTGTCGCACTTTCCATGACCGACCGGCAGTATTGGCGCACACTCAGTGAATTGTGGACAGACGCAGAATTTGTGCACTTGTCTTTATGTGACTGGCTGATGTTCCTGTCCAGCGAGAGAACGGAGCAGAAATATTTCATGACCACAGAGGAACGCCGGATATTCGACCGGCTGCCCGAAGAAATTACCATCTACCGTGGATGTATCAAGAACAAGAACGAGCGGGGATTATCGTGGACGCTTGAATATGATCGAGCCAGATGGTTCTCTAAGCGCTTTGCCGTCGACGGCCGAGACGTCCCAGTCGTGCTAGAACGCTCTATCAATAAAAGCCAGGCGTTAGGTTATCTAACTGGGCGGGAAGAGTGCGAACTTGTCCTGCGCCCATCGGAATTGATAGACACGGCATGGCTGCATAGGACCGTGCGCAAGACTGCTAAACGGTTCGGCAACAGCGGCTGCAATCAATTAACGCTCACAGCAAACGGCGGTACCGTGTTGGTGTTCAAGCCGTGGGACGAAAGCGTGATGCCTACTGCCTATCAGTGTCCGACCAGAGCACCGCAATTTACGCTGGCTCAGGCGGGCTGATACTCAGTGCACGCCGTAATTAACCGCTGCGTGGGAATGGGAGGTGTAGAGTGGATGGCTCGCGTGTCGAAAAGGAAATACTTCGGTTAATAGCTGGCATGAGCCAACGATTTGATTCATTCGGCGACGCGCAAAAGGTGCCTAAGGAATATTGGGTAGAGGTGCGAACCACCTTGGCTAGAATCGAACAGATACTAGACCTAACTCATCGGCCCCTCACTCAGGAAGAACAGGCGATGCTCGATCGTTTCGAGAGGATAGTCGAGCACCGGCTTATTGAATCGGAGTGAGCAGAATATAAGGAGCTAAAAAGGTATCTCCAAGACCACCTAGACTTCCGCGGTCAAACACCGTGGAAGCTAGGTAATGTCGGACAATACGAGAACAATCAGGGTTGGTCTGGAGAAAGGCACAGTCGATGCGTCTCTTCTGGAAACATTGGCATTATTGAAGCAGGGCTCGCGCACTGTTACTGTCAATCTCAAACAAAACGGTCAACAGGGAGCCATCCAAAGCCCCATTGATGACACCAAGGCTCTCGAAACAGTTCTGGCACGTGGAGCTGCTCTTCGCCAGAAATTCGACCAATCGGAAGCTCGCCGGCGCGATCAGATTATCAAAGAAATAGAGCGCGAGAACGCCGCACGTGACAGAGCTGACGCTCAAGATGCTGCACGTCAAGCAAAGCGCGTCGCTGCCGCGGAAGCAGCCGATAGAAAAACCACTGACAATTTCATCCGGGAGCTAGATAAACGCGCGCAGGCAGCGGAGCGTTTCAATCAGCAACAGCAAGCGCAAGTCCAGAAATTGGTTAACAGCTTTGGCAAAAATAACAGCCCCGATCAGCTGCTTGGGTTTCTCTTCGGTGGCGGTAAACAAGGTCAGCAAAATGTTTTGCAGAGGCAGGCTGAAGAACTCACAAACAAATTTCCCAACTTGGCAGGATTGCGAGAAGCCCTCGATAAGAAAATACAGACCGCAACGCCGTCGCTCTTCAACCCGGCTAATTTAAAAAATCCCTCTGTTCTTACACAGGCAGCTTTGGCCGGCATCGGCGGCGGGAGTGTCTTGGACCGAGCAATCGGAGTTGGTGGCGCTGTCCTGGGCGGCGCCGTTGGCGGTCCAGCTGGAGCGTTTGCCGGTTCAATCGCTGCACAAGCCGTTGAGTCGATAACGGACCCGATCCTCGAAGGTCTCAAATCGAAGGAAGGTGATTTCCGTGCGGCTGGTGAAGCTTACTCCCAATCGATTTTGTCCATTCAATCTGTCCTACAGGCAACTAGCCGCACAATTAATGCCAACGGTGGACCGGTAAATATTTCCGACCAGCTAGCATTTCAGGAAGGACAGGCGAAGAATATCCAGCAATCGGCTCGCAGCGTTCTTCTTCCGCTGGGCATCGGTGGGCAAACAGAAGCGACGTTTACGCGGGGGATCGTCGCTGCTTTATCACAGCGCGGTATCAATGCTGGACCCAACGACGTTGCGCAAATTGCTCGCGCGTTAGGCGGGGCTATCACGACTCAACGTCCGGAGCTTCTCGACAATCCGAGTCGCCTGAATCGTGATTTGCAAGACGTTTTGGCCGGCAGTTCCAATGCTCGCAACACCACTCTTGGTTCTCTTCTGCGCGACGCATTGCCTGCAATAGGGCGAGCAACCAATGGCGCTCAAGTCGCCGAAGCTTTAAAGCGATACCAAGCTTTTGCTGACGTGCAAGAGCGATCGCAGAACCCTGTAGCTATTCAGAATCGGTTGCAGGGCTTCCGGGATGCGGCGAATACTTCGGGTGGTGTTTCCTATCTGGAAGCCAGCAGGGCTGGTTTGAACGCACAAGAGCAGCTTCTGAAGTCGCCCGAGTATGTACGGGCGCAAGAAAATATCGGTGAATTCTCGGGCACTTTGGGCTCTTTGAACAGCATACTTGGGGCAGGCGCTGAGAGCTTAACAACGAAAGCTGCGTCGGGAGCTATTGACTTTACCCGTAATCTTGGAAATGGCGTTCTTGGGCTTATCGGCTACAAACCGAAAACGACTCCCCAGGCTTCGCAGCAGTCAGAGTTGAGATCTGAACCCCTGTCGACAAACTTGGTGAAAACCGGCGCCGCGGGCGTCGGAATTGACATCGAAGGGCTAGAAGGAAGAGAAGCGCAGTCGGTACAGCAGAAACTATCCTACATCGATAAAACCCTGAGTCAATTTGGCACGGACAATACCACACTGTCTCAACGCGCATTGCTGTCCGGCCAGCAGATTGATCTTCTGGACGCTCGGTTCAAAGAATTGTCTCCGGGGCGTTTTGCCAATAACTCGCTAGGACAAGAAGCCCGTCTAACCGCTGAGCGAAGCGAGCTGTACCCTCAGCAATTGGCCGCGGCTCAACGTCAAACGTCTCTCAGGCGGTCTGAACTTGCGGGCTTACAGAATCGGCAAGCTCGCGGTGAACGTATCGACCCCGCGGAAATAGAGCACGTCCAGGCTGCGATTTTGAAAGCAGCGCAGGACGAAGCCGCAATCAAGCAAAAACCGCTCGACATCGCTCGCGAAATATTGTCGATCGAGCAGTCGCGGTTGAGCGTGATAAAAGGCAGCTACGACCTCACCACCAAATCTGGACTATCGGCGGCAAGCGCACCCGTTTTAGACAAATTCGGCGAAATCATCAAAAATCTTGTCGCAAGCGGTGCTTCACCGGACGAGATTCGTAGTGCCAAGTCTCAGCGGGAATCCTTCCTCGCTCAAACCGAACGCGGGTTCGATTTAGAAGCCGAGACAAGACGATCTGGAGTTGACTCAACGACGCTTGCCGGGCGTTCGTTGTTGAATCAGATAAACAGACAGCAGGCTTTGTCTGGCGTCAATGTGGCTCAAGCTGATATTTCTCGCGCCGACTCTGTTTTGAAAACTGCGCGGCCAGGGAGCGACGATTACGTCCTCGCGCAAGAGATAAGAGATCGTGCTACGCGGGACTTGGGACAACGAAACGTTGCATTGAACCAAAGCAACTTGGCAATCAAGCAAGAACCGAACAATCAACAGATTGCACAAAGTGACTACTCTACAGCACTTCGGGAAAGTGCCAGTCTCGTGCAGCAGGAGAATGTGCAGCGAGCGGGAATGATCGCATCTCTCAAGAGTTCAGAATCCGCCCTTCAAAACTTTTCTTCGAAAGCAAATCAGCAATTTGCCAACCGCGATGTATCGTTGGTGTCGCTTGCGAAGAAGATCCAGGATGAAGGCGGCAACGTATTTCTGCCCGGAGTGCCGGCGCACATAGATGACGCGACCGTAAAGGACTACGAGCTAAAATCGGATGTTAGAAATTTCGAACTCTTGTCTAAGCAGACGGGTATATATGCCTCTGCAAATGGCGGAGAATCAGCATTTGGCATATCTGAATTTGGTTCGAAAAATAGTGAATTTTCGCTGTCTATCCAAGCAGAGGAAATTGCACTGACCAAGTCAATCGATGACACCAAGCTCAATTTAGACAATCTATCGGACGTGTTCAAAAAGAAAGCGGCGGAAATAACTAGCGTCATTTTGGACAGGGAAAATGCTTTACATGGCTCGAAATCAAGTTCTAAGTCCGGTTCAGGCAAGTCAAATGATAAAGATAAATCAGAGGATAAGGATAAATCTCCAGATAATGATGCATCTGGCTTGCCAAAAGCGCACGTGTACTCAGTTAGCGAGACTGTGCCGCCGACATCCTCATTATTTGATGAACCGCGATTTGGTGGCAAAGGTAGACGCGCGCAGTTTGAGTTCGGCACGCCGACGCCCTCTCTGTTTGACGCATCTCAATCCGACAAACTTGGGAGTAAAGACGATTCTGGCAGTACTGCCGCAACCTCTTCAAACATCGGCGTATTCAAGCAGTTTAGCCCACTCGGGCTAATCCGCACGTCCGATGGGACACTCCATTATCCGCCAACAGGTAGCCTTCGGGACTATGCCAAGCAAGCGAGCGATTATAGAAACCGCGTTGGTGCAGCCGCTGGACATCTCGGGCTTAAGTCGCTTCAATCAACTTTCTTTTTGCACGGTGCCGGGGTTCAAGGACAAATCGGAAACGTCAACAATAGCCCAGACGCTACATTCGGGAGCGACCTTTATAGCGCCCGCGGTACGGACAGAACGCTGAACATACGCCCGGGCGGCAATAAACCTGATCGGTATCTGCCAATTCCTTATGCGCCCCCGCACGCTAATGCCAAGACAATCAAACGAGCGACCGACTTTTATGCGGGCTTCGGAGACACAGCGCGTCCGACGTACCCGACTTTGGAATCGCAGATGAAGCCAATCCATAAGTCATCGCAAGCCCATCGGGTCGACAGCTCTTTCAGTTCTGGACATCAAAACGAACAAGTAGTGAGTGCGATTAAAGATCTGCACAGCACCATGAGCAATCGGGCTGGTAATGACCAGATCATTCAGTCTATGGACCGTCTAACCGACAGTCTGGATAAGGTTGTAATGCAACTTCAGTAATTGTTTCACAAGCGCGAACACGCTAGCGGATCTGTGATTTTATGTAATGGTTCAAGTCCTCCATCTTTCTTGCTCCGAACGATTTCGAAGGTATACTGCGGTATGGACCAGGTTGGAGAAATGCAAAATGCAATACGAGACCCTTTATATCGACACCACAGAAAAGCTTTTGGCATTCAACACATGTGTGGCCGGCAATACGATGAGCTTTCGCGTAACGGCTCAGCATCAAGAGCTATTCAATCGTTTGGAGCAAAGTAACCGAAAGCATTCGTTCACGCTCAATTCTTCCAGAGCTAAGACTTTCAATGGTTTCATAAACGAAATCATTAAGGAAGGCGAATTTCTCAGTGTAGAGGTATTGCGCGGCCAGCTTAATTGACGCCAACACGGAGACGCGACGGGACACAGATTTGACCTTCCCCCTGTTTAACGGACAGTAACTAGAGCTGAGTCGCTCCAATGGCTTAAAATGTCAAAAGGAGAGACAAAATGGCAAATAGAAAACAGCAGAAACCCACATATAATCAGGAGTTCCGGGAGACGGCGATTAAGCTTGCACTCGCAGGAGACAAGTCGATTGCCGAAGTCGCCAGGGAATTGGATCTTCCAGAATGGAAGCTGTACGGCTGGGTGCAGTCGTGGAGAAAGAAGAACGAGAAAGGGTCAGGCAAAGGCTCTGATGAAGAACTGCGAAAGCTCCAAAAGCGCAATAAAGAGCTTGAACAGGAGAACGAGATACTAAAAAAAGCGGCGGCATACTTCGCCAAGACGCTGCTGTAAAGTATGCCTTCATTCGAAGCCATGAGAACAAATATCCGATCGCTGTGATGTGCCGTGTACTTCAGGCATCACGCTCGGGTTACAACGCATGGCGGACGCGC
>DATNPN010000038.1:0-289700 GCA_036703195.1 Planktothrix sp.
ACAGTACTGCTGATGCTACTAACAAAGGCAGCGGTTCCGCAGATGCCACCACCAAAGTAGGTTCTTTCGGCAGCACCGCTGACGCGACTAATCACGGCAGCGGCTCGTCCGACGCCACGACCAGAGGTCGCTTCAGCACTGCTGATTCCAGCAATACTGGAAGCGGCTCGGCTGATGCCAATGCTAATTCGAGACACAGTACTGCTGATGCTACTAACAAAGGCAGCGGTTCCGCAGATGCCACCACCAAAGTAGGTTCCTTCGGAAGCACCGCTGACGCGACTAATCACGGCAGCGGCTCGTCCGACGCCACGACCAGAGGTCGCTTCAGCACTGCTGATTCCAGCAACACGGGAAAAGGCTCGGCTGATGCCAATGCCAATTCGAGACACAGTACTGCTGATGCTACTAACAAAGGCAGCGGTTCCGCAGATGCCACCACCAAAGTAGGTTCTTTCGGCAGCACCGCTGACGCGACTAATCACGGCAGCGGCTCGTCCGACGCCACCACCAGAGGTCGCTTCAGCACCGCTGATTCCAGCAACACCGGAAGCGGTTCGGCTGATTCCAATGCTAACTCGAGACACAGCACCGCCGATGCCACCAATCATGGCAGCGGTTCCGCAGATGCCACCACCCACATCGGTTCCTTCGGCAGCACCGCCGACGCGAACAACCATGGCAGCGGCTCGGCCGACGCCGATACCAGAGGTCACTTCAGCACTGCAGATGCCGACAATCACGGCAGCGGTTCGGCTGATTCCAATGCTAACTCCAGACACAGCACAGCTGATGCCACCAATCATGGCAGTGGCTCTGCTGATGCCACTACCCACATCGGTTCATTCGGCAGCACCGCCGACGCGAACAACCATGGCAGCGGCTCGGCCGACGCCGATACCAGGGGTCGCTTCAGCACCGCTGATGCCGACAATCACGGCAGCGGTTCGGCTGATGCCAATGCTAACTCGAGACACAGCACAGCTGACGCCACCAACCATGGCAGCGGCTCCGCTGACGCCACCACCCACATCGGTTCATTCGGCAGCACCGCCGACGCGAACAACCATGGAAGCGGCTCGGCCGATGCCGACACCAGAGGTCGCTTCAGCACCGCTGATGCCAGCAACCATGGCAGTGGATGGTCTGAGGCCGATGCTAACTCCAGACACAGCACAGCTGACGCCACCAACCATGGCAGCGGCTCCGCTGATGCCACCACCCACATCGGCTCATTCGGCGCCACGGCCGACGCGAGCAACCACGGAAATGGCTCGGCAGATGCCGACACTTATTCCAGACACAGCACTGCTGATGCTTTCAACCATGGTAACGGCTCCGCCGATGCCACTACATTCGTCGGATCTCACGGCAGCGCGGCCTTTGCGATGAATTTCGACCAAGGCTTCGCCGGGGCAGCCGATTTCGGTGCTAACGGAGTATCCATCAGCATCGACAAAGGCGGCACTTCTGAAGCGCTTGATTTTGGAGTCGACGGGTTCGCCAGCGCACTCAACGATGGCGATGGAGGAAGCGCGTTTGCTCGAACCAATGCATACGAAGGTACTGCGCAAGCACAAAATGGAGGCGATACCTGGTTGGACAACTTGCTTGCGGAAATGTCCGCCAACCCATAGCTTACTAACGACCGACCGGACCTAGCTCGCTTACTACGTAAACCTTTGTCGGTCGCACCACAGCTAATAATGATCAGAACACTGAGTTGGAGAGTCGAGGAATTTAGCTTCCGGCTCTCCTACTCGCATTCCGCAGCATTGGTCAACTCCTGGGCAATTCATTTGGCGCCAATGTTTTTGGGCACATTTGTGTCTAGAATATAGAGCTTTCTTGCGAAGTTCTGAGCTCGGTGGTTTCGTGAATCATTTGTTGCAGTTGGCGCGCTCATCCCATCCACTTAAGATGACACTCCCGGACAGACCCATGTCGGCGCCGGATTTTGCCGGTCGGGCTATTAGACTCACGCGCCTAAGTTGGAGGCCGTTGCTTCTGCTTTTTCTAGCTCCATCATTAATGTATGGCGCAAGCTATGCCCTGATTTCATGGAGCGCTAGACAGAACTTTCCGGTTGGCGCGCAAACTGTCCTCCTGTTGGCGATAGACCTATTACTAGTTCTGGCAAGATACGAAGTGTTGATCCGATCTTTCGCCTTGACTCTGCTCCTTGGTAATGAACAAATGGATCTTGAGACGTCATCCAGCGAGGCAAGGAAGAAGCAGTCCCACATTATTTTCTGGTCTGCTCCGACTCTCTTGATTGAGTTCGGCTTAGCGATAACCTTCAGCGCGTATTGTTTGATTCAGCACACAGAAATTCTAAGGTCTGGAACTGTGCACCCCGGAATATCGCCATCCTTTTACATATTGCTCGTCTTTATAATTTTCACGATTCCCTTGTCTTTCCTGATGCATATTAATCAAATCTATGTGGCAATGCACGCGCTGGAGGAATCACCGAGCCGATGTACGGTGGCGAATTTCATTTCAATCAGTTCGCTGAATCTCACGTATGCTTGCTCAGCAATTCTACTCTTCTCATTTATACCTGGCACGATAGCCGTGTGTTCGAGTGCATTGTTCGTCAGTTTAAAGAGTCTGAATATATTTTTTCCCGAGTCCTCCAATCAAATTGTCTCATTCATACTCATTTTGATTCAGGCGATTCTAGATGCGCCCGTGAACGCTTTTGTATTTGCTCTTTGGGCAGTGCTTTGTGCAGGACTATACAGCCAGATGTCGATGCGTTCGCTTGGTACCGATTTGTTGAAGAGGCTGACAAAGTTGGAAGCGGGGCGATGACAGTGACAGCTTATGATCCGGAAGACTGCTTCTGGGATAACAGACTTATTGGTCAATATTGGCCCTTATCGGCCATGATTGGCCAACTTATTGGCTACAGCCTTTTGTCCGATGAAACCTGAAAACTTTCGCCCAACTTTTGAAATGCTGAAACCAAAGGACTCGAGCATTCCTTTGACCGCATGATTCACGGTGGGACAAAAGGACTTAAGGTCAGACCCTAAAACCCAAGCAGCGTGACGTTGCTTTCCAGCGGCGCGCGGCCGATGTTGAGTTTGTTCGCACCGAAATCCGGGTCCGGATAACCGATTGAGATTCCGCACAAAATAGTTAATTGTCGCGGAATTTCAAGCTCCTTATATAGGATTTCCGGATATCCAGCCAGCGCCACTTGCACGCACGAAGCCAGTCCGCGCGCGGTGAGGGCTAGCACCAGGGTTTGCAGATACATGCCGACGCCCAAGACATCTGCATTGCCGAGTTCTTTATCCATACACACGATGCCGACAATCGGCGCACCGAAAAATTCCCAGTTGCGCAGGACGGCTTTGCGCCTGCCTTCTTTGTCGTCGCGAGGAATTCCCATACCGACGCCGTAAACTTGCAGCCCCAATTCAGAACGGTAATGCTTGTAGTGCTCGGGCAGCGCCGGAACATTCGGTTCTGACTCACTCGCAACTTTCAGCAAAGCCTCTCTCAGCCGATCACGAACATCGCCGGCAGCGACAAAAACTCGCCACGGTTGAATATTCGAGTTCGAAGGAGCGTGTTGCGCCAATTCCAAAGACTCGATGATCAACTCTTTGGGCACAGGTTTAGGCAGAAACTTTCTGACCGAATGCCGCTTTTGAATCGCCTGGTCAACGTCACACGTAGTCATTACCTTTTCCGTCATTTGCCAGCGACCTCCACGACGACTCTAAACCGGGCTTTGCCGCTCATCATCCGTTCGTACCCAGCAGAGACGTTTTCGAATGAATACTTCTCGACCATCGGTCGAACACCGAAGCGAGCTGCGAATTGCATGCACTCTTCAGCATCTTTTGGCGTTCCCCCCGGCCATCCCATAATCGAACGATGTCCTTTTATAAGTTGCAACGGCAAAAACTGAATCGGTTCGCTGTCGATGCCGACAAGCACCAGTTTTCCTGCAATTGCTAATGCACCAATCCAAGGCGATATTGCTTTCGAACTGGACGCAGTTGCGAGAATGACTTTTGCTCCGCCTGATGCTTTCAACGACGCGACGGCATCATCTGAACTCGAATCGAGATACAGATCGGCACCAAGTTCGGTGGCCAGTGTCGCCTTGTCTTTGCCGCGCGCAATCGCGACTGTATAAAAACCCATTTTCTTCGCGAACTGTACGGCGAGGTGTCCGAGACCACCGATGCCTAAAATTCCTACCGTGTCACCAGCATTCGCGCCGGAGTGGCGCAATGCATTGAACACGGAAACGCCGGCGCACATCATCGGCGCCGCATCGAAATCACTCAAACCGTCTGGTATCGATGCGCAAACCGATTCGGAAAAGATGGCGTACTGTGCGAAGCCACCATTCAATGTGAAGCCCGGAACTTTCATATTCAAGCATGAGATGGTGTCCTCGCTCCGGCATGCCTCACAGTGCCCGCAATGCCAGCCGTGCCAACCAACTCCGATTCTGTCTCCAACTTTGAGCCTCACGGCGTCGGGTCCTTTAGCATCAACGGTTCCGGCGATTTCGTGACCGAGCCCGATGGGGTAATTGAGCCCCGGGTAGTGCCCTTCAACAGCGAGGCTGTCGCTGTGGCAAACGCCGCACGCCGACACTTTTACAAGAATTTGATCACCTTGCAACGGGGGCAAGTCGATCTTCTCAATGGCTAGCGGACCATTCGGTCGAGCGATGCGAACCGCTTGACCAGACATGGTCGCAACTGCTTCTTGCCGGTCCATAGCTCTTCCTCCTATCAGCGAAACTCTGCAAACGAATTGTCTTCCGCTATTTCGGGCGGGAAGACAGACATCAACGCGTGCCTGCGAGTGAGGATGTATGTGTACCATGTTTTTGTAGTTAATGTCCGACAAACCGCGAAACCAAGAGGCACCGCATATTATTTGTGCTTGCCAGCGTTTCTGCTCCCGCTGCTTCACCGACGTCGATGCAAATAATGCGACCGACTCCTCGTATGCTTCATGCAATTGCTATAAACTTAGCCGCGAGCTATTACCTTCCGGTGCTCGGTGTCAAGAGTCAGAACCTAAGTCCTCAGCGCAGTCGTGACAGGTTTATCGATGCCATCCATCCCGACGGAAATTGACAGTACACTACCTGACAGGTTAGCAAACATGGACTGGGCAACGCGCCGCAAGGAAAAACAGCGGCGGCTCAATCTTGTCGAACCATGGCTGGACAACCACGTCTTGCCGACCGAACGGATTCTCGACGCGATCGCGCTTTTGATACACCCGAACGATAGGGTTGTTATCGAAGGCGACAATCAGAAGCATGCAGATTTCCTCTCTCGCTCACTGGCAAAAGTCGACCCTAAAGTGGTGCACGATCTGCACATCATCATATCGAGCATCAGTCGACCCGAACATCTGACATTATTCGAAGAAGGCATTGCGAAAAAGGTTGATTTCTCTTTCGCCGGTCCACAGAGCTTGAGAGTGGCTCAACTTCTCGAGGACGGAGTACTGGAAATAGGTGCGATTCACACGTACGTAGAATTGTACGCACGCCTGTTTGTAGATCTGACACCGCATGTGGTTCTTGTGTGCGCGGAGCAGGGAGATAGTGAAGGCAATCTCTACACAGGTCCAAACACAGAAGACACTCCAACAATTGTTGAGGCGGCTGCGTTTCACGACGGAATAGTGATTGCGCAGGTCAACAAATTAGTAGACAAATTGCCACGCGTCGACATACCTGGTTCATGGGTGGATATCGTCGTTCAATCCGATCGCCCCTTTGCCGTCGACCCACTGTTCACACGAGATCCCCGGCACATCACTGAGCTGCAGATTTTCATGGCCATGATGGTAATCCGCGGAATTTATGAGCGCCATCAGGTTGTATCGCTAAACCACGGCATCGGTTTTGACACCGCAGCAATTGAACTGATACTGCCTACCTACGCAGAGTCACTGGGACTGAAGGGAAAAATTTGCCGCCACTGGACGCTGAATCCACATCCGACCTTGATACCGGCGATTGAGTCTGGTTGGGTAAAAAGCGTGCATTCATTCGGCAGTGAAGTGGGAATGGAACGCTATGTTGCGGCTCGCCCTGATGTTTTTTTCGTAGGGAAGGACGGCAATCTTAGATCTAATCGAGTTCTCTGTCAGCTCGCTGGGCAATATGCAATCGACGCGTTCGTTGGCGCAACATTGCAAATGGACGGAGATGCTAACTCATCCACCGTCACATTAGGAAGGCTGGCCGGTTTTGGCGGCGCACCAAACATGGGACATGATCCGCATGGCAGGCGACATTCGAGTCACGCCTGGCTAGACCTGATTCAGCAACACACGCCAATATCGCGCGGGCGCAAGATCGTTGTCCAGATTATCGAAACTTTTCAGAAAGGCGGCGTGCCAACGATTGTGGATAAGCTGGACGCCATTGAGGTAGGGAAGAAAGCGAACATGTCGTTGGCACCCGTAATGATTTATGGCGACGATGTTAGTCATGTCGTAACCGAACAAGGCATCGCATACTTATACAAGGCGCAAACGCAGGAAGAGCGAAGACAGGCGCTGGCTGCGGTCGCCGGCGTCACTGACGTGGGATTGCGCTCTGACAGCAAGCAAGTGGCGACCTTGCGAGAGCAGCAGATAGTTGCATATCCGGAAGATCTCGGCGTTAGCCCGCTCCAAGCGAAGCGTTCGCTACTAGCCGCACGAAGCATCGAAGACCTGGTCGAATGGTCGGGCGGTCTTTATCAACCGCCGTCAAAATTCCGGAGTTGGTAATGATCAATACCGTTAACAATATTTGTTTCCAGCCACTTGCAGAGCCAATCGCACCGTACGTAGATCAGCGTGCGCATTTTCTCGGGAAGCTAGCCAGCACAGTGCTCATTGACGAGGCAAGACTTACACCGAAGCCGGCGCTCGTAGATGAGCGAGGTTCTGGAGCGCACAGTGATCTCACACTGCAGTTGATGATCGACTCTGCAATTGCGCTTCAACCGTATTTCGAAAAAATGGCGCGCCTTGCTTTCAAAGCCAAACCGACGTCCCGATTGCGCGAAGAGTTGGCCAACTACGGCAGAAGTGCTGAGTGGGCGATGTATCAAGTGACTGCTGGAAGCAATTCCCATCGTGGCGCGATATGGTGCCTTGGTCTTCTCGTCGCAGCAACAGCTATGAACGATCTGAGAACGAGCGCGCGAATCGTGGCGGCGACCGCAGCTGAGATTGCACTTTTGACCGATCAAAGTGCACCGCACACAGATTCGCACGGTCAATTTGTAAAACGCGCATACGGAATCGACGGTGCCATAGCCGAGGCTCAGCAAGGTTTTCCGCATGTGATCAACGCTGGTCTTCCGCATTTGAGAGAGCGCAGATCTGCCGGAGCTCCGGAAGCTACATGCCGACTAGATGCGTTATTAATGATTATGTCAACGCTGGAAGACACCTGCCTTGTTTATCGAGGCGGCATAAAAGCGCTCGCAACAGCACAAAACGGAGCTCGAGAAGTGCTAATGCTGGGCGGCACCAGCGTCACTCAGGGACTGGCGCGCCTCGCACACCTAGACAGCGAGCTGCTGCGACTCAATGCATCGCCCGGCGGCAGCGCCGACCTGTTAGCTGCCACCATGTTTCTCGATTCTCTCGAATCGATGTCGGTGGCACAACAAACACTTGCACGGATATCAGATTAGATACTTCACCGGAGAATTTATGGAAACGCTCAACTTCACTTTTCCAGCAAAGAGCAAAGCCAAAGCTCGAGCGCACGTCGGTGTCGTTGGCTCAGGAGACCTGGAGGTCCTACTCGAACCAAAAGATAACTCCGAAGCCACGGTTTGCATTCGCACCAGCGTCAGCGGTTTCTCCAAACAATGGCAAGCGGTACTCGATAGTTTCTTCGCAAAATATGATGGTGCTGTTTCTATAGAGATCAATGATGCCGGTGCCACTCCCGGAATTGTTTCGCTTCGATTGGCTCAAGCTGTGGAGTCTAGCGAACATGAATAGCACCGCAACAACTTTGACAGATGTTCGAGAAGGACATCAACGCGCCAGCTTTATCGAACTGAACGGACGCGAAAGGGCATATGCAATTCTCGACCCGAATACAGGACGTGAACTGCTTGGTCCATTCGATCGGATGGAATCCCCGTGGCTGGCACCGCAAAACGTAACGCCTCAATCTGATGATGGTTGTATCGTTTTGAAAGGCAAGATTAGCGGCGAGGCATCGGTAGTAATCGCACTCGAATCAGCGTTTCAAGGCGGCTCAGTTGGAGAGGTCTCCGGCGCCAAGGTTTGCGCGGCTCTCGATCTGGCATGTCGCGACAACGAGAATGGTATCAAGACTAACGCCGTCTTGATACTCGAGACCGGTGGCGTAAGGCTAACCGAAGCCAATCTTGGCTTAGCAGCGGTAGCAGAAATATGCTCGTCGCTGCTGGCGCTGCGAAAGCATACCCCGGTTGTCTGTATCATCGCAGGAACCGTCGGGTGCTTCGGCGGTATATCATTAGTCGCGGGACTAGCTAGTTACATCATCATGACGCGGGAAGGTCGGCTCGGTTTAAACGGTCCGGAAGTGATCGAGCAAGAAGGCGGCGTAGATGAATTCGATTCCAGCGACAGAGCTCTCATCTGGGCAATTGATGGCGGCGAACAGCGCTATCTGACGGGGCTATGTGATGGGCTTGTTAAAGACGACACACTCGAGATATTCCAACAAGTAAGAGCTTTTCTGAAAGTTGGGATACCGAAGATTCATCGAAGTTCTCAAATTGATCTTTTCAGAAAACGAATCGCGGAGCTGAATCCCGAGCACCAATGGAACCCAATGGATTTGCGTAAAACTTGGAACAGAGAGGTCAGCGAATGAATACGAGCACTACACTCAGTACTCGTGGCAGACATTGGTTCGAAGCTCTGACAGCTCAGTCGGGAATACTGAGTCCGGACACACCTCGTTCTGTCCTCATCGCCGATGCCGCTCTGGGCAGCGAAACTGCACGATTTCTCTGCGTGGTTCCGGATCCAACGGCTCGTTTTCCGAGGGCTCGCGAAGGCGAGGTAGGATTGGAAGAAGCTTACACGCTTGCAGCCTGCGTGAAGGAGGTCGTTGATAGCTACCAATCCGGCCAGCGTCGGCCCATCATTGCCATCGTTGATGTGAAAAGCCAGGCGTACGGACGACGCGAAGAGACAGCAGGTATTCATTTGGCCGCCGCTGTCGCAACTGATGCCTACGCATCCGCTCGCTTTGCCGGTCACCCAATAGTTGCTCTTGTCGTAGGGCAAGCTCTCTCCGGAGGCTTCTTGACTCACGGATACCAGGCAAATCGAATTCTCGCCCTCGACGATCCGCACGTGGTTATTCATGCGATGCATAAGCAGGCGGCGGCACGCGTGACGATGCGCACAGTGGACCAGTTGGATAAACTCGCAGCGACAATCGTGCCGCTCTCGTACAACATAAAAGATTTCGCCAGGCTTGGAATTCTGCATGATTTGCTCCAAGTTGAAAATGCCGAACAACCGACATCCGCAGATATTGCTATGGTCAAAGAACGGCTTCTGAAAGCAATAGCCGACGCCAGACGGGGACCGAGCGATCTCAGTGTGCGCTGGTCATCAGGCGCCACCACGGCTCGCACTGCAACGCTTGAAACGCGAAAGGCAATCCTTGCGCAATGGTCGTGATAGATCAGATCGACGTGCGGCAAGTACGTCCTCACTACTTAGTGCAACTGCAAAGTCCCGATGTACTGCATGGCGTTGATTCAGCTCCTGATTGGGTCCACCAATCGCTAATAGCAGCGCCCTTTGTAGTTGCACGGCGGCAGCCGCAGCATAGTGGCATCATTGCTGTTGGAGTACGAGGAAACAGTCGCAATGAGCGCTGGGCCACTTTTGTGGATCTCAATTATGTCAAGCAAATTGTGCCACCATTTGAACTTCGGTGCGGGAATCTGTTTAGCAACGCTCGCTTCCAAACGCTTCCTGCTTTCCGAAGTCTTTGGCTGCTTCAAGAAAGATGGAGCAACTTAGAAGTCAAATGGGGTCCAGGCGGAAGCGTCGGTTTCGAGTTAGCATCGGGGTTGGCGTGCACCTCGCTAGACAGTGACCTGGACATCGTGCTGTACGCACCACAGCCTATCAGCCAAGAGTACGCACAGTCGCTTCATCGTTCGGTGCAAGAAATTTCGCTGTCGGTTGACCTGCTCATCGAAGCACCGAATTGTGCCTTCCACCTGAGCGAATTTGCTACCGCCGGCAGAGGCGTTCCTATCTTATTGCGCACAATCAACGGTCCATGCCTTGGCGCTAATCCCTGGTCCTTACAGTCAGTATCAGGTGCGCTGGTTGTCCACGGTCAACAATCTGACGTGCCCGCATGAGTATCGCCTTTCTTTTTCCCGGGCAGGGCTCGCAATATCCCGGCATGCTGCATAGCTTGCCCGCTCATCCCGTCGTACACTCGACAATAAAAGAGGCGAGCGACATCCTCGAAAAGGATGTGCTCACGCTCGATTCCGAGTTCACGCAAAATGCCGAACTTGCTGTGCAGCTTTGTTTGTTCATTGCAAGTGTTGCCGTTGCGAATGCTCTACAACAAGAAGGCGTCACACCAGATATGGTGGCAGGACTATCGGTGGGCGCCTTCGCCGCAGCAGTCGTTTGCAACTCACTCAATTTTGCCGATGGACTGACGGTAGTTACTAAACGTGCGCAACTTATGCAACACAAGTTTCCTTCCGGCTATGGCATGTCAGCTATCGAAGGATTGACAGAACAAAGGGTTGCCGAATTGGTTGCGCGCATCCATACGGAATCCAATCCCGTCTATCTAAGTAACATAAATGCACCACTGCAAATCGTTGTTTCGGGATGCAATGCAGGGCTTGATTTGCTGGAGAAAGCAGCATTGCAATCCGGCGCTCGCAAAGTAAAACGACTGCCCGTGACGGTGCCATCTCACTGCGCGCTTTTCCGATCAGAAGCGGATATTCTGCAACAGGAAATGCAGAAGTTCAATATGGCGCCACCATCAGTTAAGTATGTAGGCAACGTCAAGGCTCGCGCTCTACGCACGGCAGAAGCGATTGCGGAAGATCTAGCAACTAACGTTGCTCATGGGGTGCGTTGGTATGACTCCGTATCCGTCCTGGTTGAGCTAGGCGCTGATCTCTTCATTGAAATGAATCCTGGCTCGGTTTTGACACGCCTCGGCGGTGACTTATTTCCGGAGCAGCGATTCATTGCCGCCGAGGAAAGTTCAATCGGTTACCTTTCAAAGTTAGCCGCTTCGCGGAAGTAGCCTAAAAGGCGAACACCTCCAAAGGCTCTCAGGCTGTGGCACAGCGAGTTCTAAGTTTCAGGTTTGGATTTCGTTCCAAGCAGCCCAGTATATCAGACAATATCTAATATATCAATCATCTAACTCCCTAATTATCCAGTATGATAGAATATATCTGTTTATAAGACAGCACTGGCATAGCTATCGTCCAGTATGTTAGATTTACAATAGTTAGCTGGATGGCGAGAAAGTGACCAGACTCAGTACACTCGACTTGCGCAGAGCCATCGGACGAGAAGAGTTCGATCATCCTCTACTGGTCTCAGCTTTGTCGCAGTACGAAGCTGTTCCACAGAAGATAAATGAACTTTTGAAGGCTGAAACTATTGTTCGAGTGAAGAAGGGTCTGTACATATTCGGTCCAAGAATCAGGCAACAACCGATTGCGAAAGAGAGCCTGGCAAACCTTATCTACGGACCGTCTTGTATCTCGATGGAGTACGCGCTGTCCTATCACGGACTGATTCCCGAGCGAGTGGAAATTGTCACAAGTGTGACTTCAAAGAAGAACAAGGAATTCAATACACCCATCGGGCTTTTCACTTACAAGCATTTACCCGCGGCTAAGTATCCGCACGGGATAGAACAAAGCTGGATAGATGCACAGCATCCAGTTTTAATCGCTTCGCCTGAAAAGGCTCTTTGTGACTACATTATCTCAAATGGTGTTTCCCTAACAACAAGCTCGAGCGTCAAGAATTTCCTCGAATTTGATCTTCGAATAGATCCAGAAAGCTGGCAGCGTTTCGATCTGAAACAGTTGCTTCTGCTGAATAAGTATTACAAGAGCAAAAGCCTGGTGGCGCTAATGGAGGCAATGTGAATCAAGCCATACAATCTATGCTCGACAAGTACCGGTGCGAGACTCGTCAGGATTACGAGAACGCACTCAAGGAGATCATTCAGGAAATTGCCCTTCTCGGCTTATGGCGCGCGAAGTTTTTTGAACACGCTGCGTTTTATGGTGGCACCGCCTTGCGGACTCTCTACGGACTAGACCGGTTCTCTGAAGACATAGACTTCTCCTTGCTTGAGCCACGTAGTGATTTTGAATTGCAGCCATACCTTGATGCAATAAAAGTTGAACTCAATTCGATGGGTTTTATGGTTGATGTGGAGGAAAGGATCAAGAACATCGAAACATCGATCGATTCAGCGTTTATCAAGGCTGAAACGAAAGAACATCTGATCAGGTTCGATGTGCCAGAGGAGATATCGGCGAGGATTCACCACAATGAGCGCATGAAAATAAAAATCGAGGTTGATACCGATCCGCCTGGTGGATTTGAAACGGAAGCAAAGATTCTTTTGCAGCCGATCGCATTTTCGGTTAGGACCTTCAAGCAACCAGACTTATTTGCCGGCAAGATACACGCTGTGCTTGTTAGAAAACGGCTGAGTGGACGCGTCAAAGGCCGCGACTATTATGACTTTGTTTGGTATATCGCGCGTGATATACCGGTGCACCTGGATCATTTAGAGCAGCGGTTGCGACAGACTGGCTCGTGGACGTCGAAAGCATCAATGAAACGAGAAGATCTACTGAACTTGCTCGACCAAAAGTTTTCGAGTCTGGACATAGATCTCGCAAAGAAAGACATCCTTCCGTTTATCAAGGATCACCAGGCCGTTGCAGTTTGGTCGAGAGACTTTTTCATTTCGCTTTTGCCCCGTTTGAAGGTGAGCTGACGCACGTTGGCTGTGCTTCGAACTGCAACGTAGCCCTCCCATCTCTTGTAATTTCCCGTACTGATTTCGCGCGGACCAGTCCTTGTTGAAGCGCGCTTTCATTACATCGCGAGGACATCGAGACGATTTTGTGCCATCGTCAGATTGTTTTCGTCAACGGGTCCTTAGTCCATTTCAAATTCACCGCCTCATAATAGCCCATATACCCTATGTAATGGTTATTTAGGGACTTTCCCGTACGGGACACTTTAGAGGTCATTCGGAAGCAGATCGTGCTAATATTACCGTACGGGCTATTTTATGCTTCATAACGACGAAGCCCAGACTAATTTTACCGCACGGGAACATCGCAAAGATGCGCATAACCACCGCCGAACAATACGGGAGAGCAGTCAGGGAGACTAGGAAAAGTCTAAACCTAACCCAAGCTGATGTGGCTGGCGCCTGCGGTACCGGTATTCGCTTTATCGTCGATCTCGAGCATGGAAAACCAACGTGCGAACTCGAAAAAGCTCTCCAAGTGGCGCGAATGCTTGGAATAGTTGTTGATGCTAAGCCACCATCAACTGCACACGGACCAAGCGGGTCATGAAACAACTGAAAATACTGTCGGTTCGATTGCATGGAAAACCAGTCGGTCAGCTGGAGCAGACGAAGGACGGTAAGCTGCGATTCGAGTATCAAGATGGTGCCAATCAAATTTCTTTCAGCCTGCCGGTGGAAGAAAACCGCTTCGGAAACATGCCGTGCGAAAAATACTTTGGTGGGCTGTTGCCGGAAAGCGAAGCAGTAAAAACAGCAATCGGAAAAAAATTCGGCGCTAATCCGAAAAGCACTTTCAGCCTGCTGAGAGCTATTGGTCATGACTGCGCTGGTGCAATTTCCTTTCATGATCCGGAAGATTCAGTTGTGCTGGACTCTTTTCGTGAAATAGAAATGCGACCGCTGTCGGAGTCTGAACTCGAAAAACACATCAAAGAACTCCCGCTCAAGCCACTCTTTTTGGGAGTTGAGGGGCTAAGATTGTCACTTGCGGGCGTTCAAGACAAAGCTGCAGTCTGCATTGTTGATGGCAAAATTGCCGTTCCACTCGAGGGTACTCCAACCACTCACATCTTGAAGCCGACAATTTCAAGATTTCCAGGCAGTGTTCAAAACGAGTACGTTTGCC
This sequence comes from Planktothrix sp., assembly GCA_036703195.1. Lineage (GTDB taxonomy): Bacteria > Cyanobacteriota > Vampirovibrionia > Obscuribacterales > Obscuribacteraceae > DATNPN01. The sequence goes on from DATNPN010000038.1 coordinate 14,217, forward strand.
TTCGGACCGCTGCGCGCCTAGCTTTGCCTGTGCCCGGAGTGAAAATTGGGCGTGCGGGTAAGGAGACATACCTCCTGGTCGATAGATATGATCGGAAGTACGAGGGCGACAAGAGAATACTTCGATTACATCAGGAGGATTTTTGTCAGGCCATCAGTTTCAGAGAAAAATACCAACGACTGGGCGGACCAGGATTCAAGGACTGCTTTGAGTTGCTGATGTCGACTCACATTCCGATAAAGGATAGGGAACTTCTCATGCGAGCTGTAGTTTTCAATTACTTGATTGGAAACAACGATGCACACGGAAAGAATTTCGCAATTTTGTACGACGTGCATAGAAATGCGCATCTCGCGCCGTTTTACGACATATTGTGCACGCAGGCTTATGATGAGCTAACCGATGATATGTGCATGAAGGTTGGGGACCACTATGACTTCAAGCACATAACGAGTTCAGATTGGCAGCGACTCTGCAAGCTCACTGGCTTTTCTTTCGCTTCTCTTCAAAAGATAGTCGGCGCATTTGTTGAGCAAATTGCCGATGCGTTTCAGGAAGAGAGAAACCTACTGAAAGGAAGCGAGTTCGATCATGATGTTCTCGATCGAACGGTTACGCAAGTTCTGCGTAATACCAAAACTTTGTCCAAAATAAATTGAAGACCGACGAAGCAAGTCACTTGCCACAGCAAAAGTGTGGGCGTCAAACTGGCTGCCGCTGGTCATTTCGTTTGTTCAATCAACCTGATTCTGCCGCTGCTGCCATCAACTTCGACCATTGTTCCGTCTTGCCAGAGCGTCGTGGCGTTGCTTATACCGGTAACGCACGGCAAGCCGTATTCTCTTGCAACTAAAGCACCGTGCTGCAACATGCCACCGACTTCAAGAATGACAGCGGAAGCGTTAACGAACAGCGGTGTCCAGCCAGGATCGGTGGCGCGAGCTACCAGAACATCACCGCGCTCAAGCGGTTTTTCATCCGGCGAATGCAAAACTTTAATCGGGCCCCGCGCCACACCTGACGAAACCGGAGTGCCTACTATTTCCCCGTCTTTGGCTTCCACCGGTGGAAGAGAGATAATCTTTCCGCGTGAATCAATGACGGTTGGGAGAGTTGCCACCAGATTCAATTGATTGATGATGACTTTGTTATCCGACGCAATAGCGCGCAAGTCCATTGTCTTATCACTCGGAGCCGCCTCCAATTGTTGAAGCGTAAGATCGAAAACTTGTTTTGCATCATCTAATCGACCATTTGCGGCAAGTTGCTCGCCGAGCGTTAAGGCTCGCGTTCTCACTGCATCTAGACAATAAATCAGGAGATACTTTGGCATCTCGCGATAACCAGCAAGCGTTTCGTAAACTCTGTACAACGCGGAAAAGGTGTTAAGTGTACCCCAACCTCGGTTATGCAACCGCTCACCTATTCTATTGAATGCTTCAGCCCTCATCATTTGACCTTTGTCAAAGCGCTCTTGTGGATTATCTTCTGCCGATGCCGACTTGCGCAAAGTGGCAATCTGCGCCACCAAAGTCGATGGATCGTCTCTAAATCGCGGTGCTGCCATATCCAATTCGGTGGGCCCGCGATGACCATACAGCACAAGAAATTCGTCCCATGCGTCGAGAAACGGTTTTGGTAAATCTCTTGCTGCCAGGCGAGAAGCAATTTCCGCAGCGCTCATTTCTGTCGGCAAGAGCTGCGCCATGGAATATAGAGCCAATCCCATTTCTGTGGTCGGATTGTGCGGCAAACCACGCTCCAACGACTTAAAGTCGTCAACGAAGCTTTCACCAGCAGCGATTGCTTTCATGCGTTCCAATGCTATTCTGGATGTCGCAAATGCCGGCGCAACCGCACTTAGAACGGCGATTCTCAATCTATCACCGAGCGCGTCAACAAATCCGACCAGCGGAAGAGGCTCCGCAGTAAGTCTATGCACCTCTTGCTTGAACGCTTTTACTTCTTGCACTACATGCCGTTGTGCATGTTCTGGAAGAAACCGCGCTTCCAAAACATGCAGTCCAAATGTAGTAACTTGGAAGAAAAGATGCAGGGGCAAATTCTTGATGTTCGGATTGTGCGAGCGGTACTCTTCCTCGCTGACAGAGCCAATTATCTGCGCCGTCAATGGGTCAACGTTCTCGAAGAATTTCAATATCTTTTCTTGCCCGGCAAATTCAAACAGATTCGAGATGTTGGCGTAAATACGACCGTTGCCAATGTAGACAAAGGAATTATCGATCGATTTGGTTATATCTTGACCTAGTACTTTAGATGTTAATTGAGAAGCAGCTCGTTTCAAAAACGACGTGCCAAGCACTGAAAGAGGTTTATACAGTCCTTGGACACAGATTGTCACGTCTGCATACAGGCGCTTTTGCGAACCGGGCACCGTCACAAGCTCGTTCGCAAGTGGTACGAATGTTGTGATCGGACGCGCTTGCAGCAAGAACATCTCGCCATTTGCAAACGCCCACTCAATATCCATCGGACGTCCATAGCTCGATTCTACTTGACCGATCAATTGTGCAAGCTGCAGGATTTGATCGTCGGTCAAAGACGATTCAGCGTGACGCAAATCGGCGTGTTCTTCGGTTCCGCCATCAGGTTTAAGCCAGATGGACGTCTCCTTTTCTCCAATACTCTTTTGTAGAATCGACATTTTGATTTTGTCGACAATAAACGTGTCTGGTGTGGCAATCCCGGCTACGACAGTTTCTCCCAGTCCCCAGTTGGAAGTAATGACAGCTTCGTCATACGAATTCGTAATCGGATTTAGCGAAAAGCCTACCCCAGCTACATCAGACGCAATCTGCTTCTGAATTACCACAGCAATTTTAGGACTGCGGAAATCGAAGCCGTGCTGCTTTTTATAGACAACGACGCGCTGATCGAGGCATGATGCAAAAGCTTTCTTTATCGCCTCCTCGATACCGTTTTTGTTGACACCAAGAATCGTTTCATAGCCACCGGCAAATGATGAGCCCTCAAGGTCCTCTTCTGGTGAAGAGGATCGCACGGCAAACAATTCCCGCTCATGCGTAAATTTTTCGAGAGCTTCCGCGATGATCTGCTTCTGTTCGACCGACAAACTCAACGCTTTCGCTTCGTCTTTTAGCTCGTCACATGCGGATTTCAGTTCGACATCACTGTTGGCAGCAAGGAATGACTGCCAGGCTTGTCCCCTTTTGATTTGAGCAAACCAACTATCGAAGAAAGAGGTGGTTAAGACAAAACCGTGCGGCACCGGAAGCTGTAATTCAACCATCCTTATTAAAGATTGTGCTTTGCCTCCTACACTGGCAACCGCAACCTGCTCTGGCTGATTGTTTCCTGGAAAAAAGTATATTTGTGTGTCCATCTTGTGTCCTAGATTTGACAGTCGGGCAAGCGTCTGCGCTCTGCAAGTGTACACCGGACTCGATACGTTGGAGAAACTGCTCAATGATCATGCCGGCTGTTGCTTGTGCTTGCGAGCTTTCTTCGTCGAAACAATCACGGTTTGCCTGCCTTAGCTTTTGAACATCGGGGTGCTCAAACGCCGACGCCATACATTAATCTGGCTAGCCTCAGATTGAGAGTTGTAGCCACGCTGCGCCATGCGGTCACCGCTGTTCCCATCTCAGAAGCAATCTGAGGGCATCGTCTTCGCTTATCTCGAAGTAACTAGCCACTTCTAACCCGTTGCGTATAAAATAGATGCTTTTGTATGAGTATATCCGGCTAGCAAGGTAGAACTTGGCCGCCTCGGGTTGCTCTGCGTTTGCAAATATCATGTCTAAGTTAACTCGCACAACGCGAGGAGCAAAAGCGCTGGCAGTTGCGCAAAGCTGATTTTGTCAGCATCGAGCAAACCACGATGCATTACCTTTTTCAGACAACGCAAAGGAAAGGAAGAAAGTGAAGATTGAAGTAAAAGAGCTCGTACCGGAAAGGTGGGCCGATTTTGAGAAATTGTTCGGTTCCACTGGTGCGTGCGGCGGTTGCTGGTGCATGTCGTGGCGCCTGGGAAAGGGGGAGAAATGGGCAGACATAAAGGGCGACGAAGCCAAAAACCGAATGAAAACGTTGGTGCTGAGCGGAGAAGCAAATGGCTTGCTTGCATATGTCGATGATGAACCAGTCGGGTGGTGTTCATATGGCAAGCGGACTGACTATGCTCGTTTGGACAGAGCGCCGAGTTTGAAATGCAGTGATGCCGACCAGGTATGGTCTGTTCCATGCTTTTTCATAAAACGGTCGTTCCGCGGCAAGGGCATTGGCACAACTCTGCTGAAACACGCTCTCAGGGCTGTTTCAAATCGCGGGGGAAAAGTACTTGAGGGATATCCATCTAGTCCGTATAAGGATGGACAACGCACGCCAGATGCTTTTGCCTGGACAGGAACCGTAAGCATGTTCGAACAGCAGGGATTCAAGAAGGCAGACGAAAAGAGCTCGGGGCGGCTCCGCATGAGGAGAGAAGTAAAATGAAGCTGCTGCAAAATCTTCCAGTTACAAACCCGCCAAAACTATTGCGAAGTCAAGCGTCCTGAATTATTATGCTCGAAGCCCTATTGGAGATTATCGATGCGTGCCACCTATTCATTGTCAGCGCCTGCGGTCATTCGCTGAGCCGTTCACTCGGTTGCATCGATATTGCTTTGACTAGGCTTGAGCTGTTGGCTCGTTGCTCTCGCAACTGCTTACTCGCCTATAAGTATTGATTCGTCAGTTGATTACCGCCAGAGCGCAATGAAGCCGACCAGATTGGTCGGCAGTGTTTTGCACTCACATATATAAGGTAATCAGCAATGGAAAAGAGTTCCAAGCAATTGGATCGCGCCTCGCTTGCAGCCGAGCCTGACACTGTAGACCGCATCACGGCGAGCGCTCATGAGGCGCCGCTCGTATCAGGCAGTCTCTGGAACGCGATTTGGGTGATGTCCTGGCCTTTGTTGGTCACGACAATCGCCGTATCTGTTGTCGATCTGGTCGACGTGCAAATGGCTGGGCGGCTAGGAACAGCTTCCCAAGCCGCGGTCGGTCTCGCGGAGCAGATCATATTCATCTTCCAAGTCTTTCTCATGTCCCTCGGCGTGGGCACCACTGCCATCGTGTCCAGAGCTTTCGGCAAGAGAGATTTCGCGGATGCAGAGTTTGCCACCGCGCAATCTCTTTCGTTATCGATTCTGACTGGTCTTGTGCTCACCCTGCTGGCGATTCTGACGGCGCAGTTTGTTGTGCCACTGTTTTGCCGGGAATCGGAAGTGGCGATGCAGGGCAATCTTTATCTGACAGTATATGCACTATATCTGGTGCCGTTCAGCTTAGCCTGCATTGCCAATGCCGCATTCCGGGGGGCCGGCAACGCGCGCGTTGCGATGGTAGTCATCTGCACGGAAGTAGTGGTCAACGTAGCGGGCGATTATTTGACCGTCGTCTACAACTGGCCAATCGCCGGGCTAGGGGTTAGAGGCATAGCCGGGTCGGCAGTCGCCGGAGCGCTGGTTGGTTCGATTGTGGCTATCTTGTTTGTGCACCAATCGCGACTGGAAGCCAGTTTGCGACACGTCTTGCCCGTGTCTGTCTCCACATTCAAACGCATTGTGGCCATCGGACTGCCGGCGGCGATGCAGCGCTTGAGCTGGGCATTGAGCGTCCTTGGCCTGTTCTTTGTACTTTCGAAGGTGGCGCATCCCACGGCGGCGTTAGCAGCGTGGACCGTCGGCATGCGCATCGAAGGACTTTTGTTTATGCCGGAGATGGCTTTGAGTATGGCGGTCAGTTCTATCGTCGGGCAAAACCTGGGCGCCAAACGCGTCGACCGAGCGTTTCGGGCGGGCTGGATTGTGACCGCCATTGCGGTTGGCTTAATGGGAACCGTAGCTGCAGGCGTGTTTGTATTCGCTCGCCAGCTAGCATTGATGATGAGCGCGCACGATGCAGCCACCATCGACTGCACGACGAGCTACTTACAGATCAATGCTGCCGGCGCAGTGTTTCAAGCGATCAACTCCGTTCTCAGTGGAGCGCTACAGGGAGCAGGCGATACGAAAGTAACCATGTGGATCTCGATCGTTTCGCACTGGATCGTTCGTTTGCCACTCGCCTGGTGGTTGGCAGTTTGCCTGGGCCTGGACGCAAACGGCGCCTGGATAGCAATGGCTGCTTCGGCAACGATTTCGTCCATCGCGGTGGCAGTCAGATTTCAAACCGGAGGCTGGGCAGATCGCAAGGTGTGAGTGACGTGCGAAACCCAGACACGACATGCCTTGTATCGCCGATTAGTTGGATACGAGGCGTTGCAAGGCATGTTCATCTCATGGCGCCGAGATAATGCACGAGATCTCTTATTTCCACCGGGTAAGAACTACCTGCCGGTAAATCGCGAACGTTCACCCTGCTCCTCGAATAGTTGTATAAGCATACGCTGATTCAGAGCGAGAGTCTGATGCTCACTAGCTGGGACATTCGTTGCTTCCAGCTGGCAAATGAGCCTTAAGTGTAAATTCCTGACTTACTTCCACGACATTGAGGCAGAAACTCGGTGCTTGCGGAGACAATCCGCGCGAGCGCGCAGATGCTTTCAGCTTTTGTCCGCGCGCTCGTACGCATCAAGACATAAAGCCACCTCTTTACGGAGGCAATCGGCGCGAGCGCGCAGATGAGTTTAGCTTTTGTCCGCGCGCTCGTATGCATCAAGTCGAAAAGCCACCACTTTGCGGAGGCAATCGGCGCGAGCGCGCAGATGCTTTCAGCTTTTGTCCGCGCGCTCGTGCGCATCGAGTCGAAAAGCCACCACTTTACGGAGGCAATCGGCGCGAACGCGCAGATGAGTTCAGCTTTTGTCCGCGCGCTCGTACGCATCAAGTCATAAAGCCACCTCTTTACGGAGGCAATCGGCGCGAGCGCGCAGATGCTTTCAGCTTTTGTCCGCGCGCTCGTACGCATCAAGCATAAAGCCACCACTTTACGAGGCAATCGGCGCGAGCGCGCGCATGCCACGGGAGCCTTCTATGCCTGACGATGCGTAAAACTCCCATGTAGCGTATTCTCCACATTCCCAGCGCGGCGAGGACGTGGGAGACTCATAGCGATCATCGCGCATTCCATATATACAAATCGTACGGTTCAAAACCATGGCTCAAACCCGTTTTGACATGAGCGCACAGTTTGGCGGAGACGACGCTCCAGCTCCCGCCGCTGCTGCTGCATCCGCAGAGAAAACTACCGGCAACAATCTCCTAGCTGACTCCCAGCAGTCGAGTGCCCAAGTTGCAACTGCCAGCGCAGAACAACCCAGTACGCTCACACCGCCCGATCAAGCACCAGCCGGCACCACGCCGGAGATGGTGAAAATACAAGCCACTTTGCGCCACGCCGCGCAAGTACGGGCACACGTGGTCATGCCTGGTCAGGTACTCACAATAACCGACCTGAACTTCAACCGACAGCCAGCCTGGAACCCACACGCAATACAAAAGGGACCGGTTGACACCATCGACGATATCATTCTCGACAAACAGGGCAACCTGAGCATTAACGCCAACAAAAAGGCGACCACGACCACACCCGAAGGAACTATCAACATCGGCATCATTGCGGACCAGATGCATTGGTCGCCACTGTTCTTGCCGCAGGCACAGCAGGACACGATCCGCACAACAGTAGACTACCTTCGCACGAATAACCCTCAACTGCGGGTTCCAGCGCCACTGAGCGATGTGCCGTGGACCTGCCTGGCGGCACCACAGCAGCAAGGTCCGGACGCGATCGATCCTGCGATGTTCCAAAAACTTCTCGACAAGAACAAGTTGACCGATCGGATCGTCGCTGCCGTGGCAGGCAACGAAGGCAACCTCGAAACAGTCGTCACGGACGACGCCGGTTATGGATGGTCGATCGGAATGCGTCAATGGAACCAGCACGTGGGCGAGCTTCCCACTTTACTGAGCGCCATGTACAAGAAAGATCCATGCACCTTTGTGAAAGATTTTGGTCCATATGCTAGCAAGATCATCAACAACGCTGGAGATCCATCACAAGCTACAGTCAACGAACCGTTCATCCGCCACGCGGATTTCAGCGCTTTGCTCGGATTCACAGACGCCAGACACAAGCATGTCGAACATGTGAAAGACCTGCAAAAAGCGCTCAGTGATTTCCAAGATGTACAAGTGGCATTGTCCCGTAAGTGGGTCAACGGCGGCGTTCGGTTGGCGCAAAAATATGGCTTCACCAGCGAACTTGGATGGGCAGAAGTCTGCGATATTGTCAATCAGAAAGGAGCAGGCGGGACCGAGAAGACGATAAAGTTGATTCCCTCTGCCTCAGATGCGACCGAAGCCGATCGCATTCAGGCACTCGAAAACGCAGCCAAACGTCCCGGCGGACAAACGCGCTTGTCGAATTTGGAAAAACTGTTTTCGGCTGAGACGACCGCCGTTAGCTAAGAGTTCGGCTGAGAGGCTTGTACTCTGACAAAACGCGTGCGCACTGCTTCCAACTCAATCATGAGTGGCAGCAGGACGCTGCAATCGTGCGGTGATATTCGCCCACGCGTGTCCCCAGGGAATTCTCTCTTGTTCCAAACGAACGTGGTATCCGTAGCGGCGTTCTGAAAGTTTTTGATATAGCTCCCATTCAGCGGAAGTTAGTCCAGTAAGGATTTCTTGCTTTGATGGATATGGTTCGGCAACCCATAGCGCTTCGAAATGATGCAAAGTTGCTTCGTCCATGAGGATAGAGCAAATACCAGGCAGATGTTTTCTCGCCCGACTCAGTATGGTAAATCCATGAGTATCGATGTCGCCCCAATAGTAGATGGTTCGGTTGTTCAACCATGGCGTTCTACAAATTGCTGTCAGCCCGTAGCCGCCGCCAAAGACAACCATGGACCGAGGCAGTTCGGTAAACGATAAGTAATTGACGATATTCTCGGTGACAAATACATTCTCGATACTGGGGTCCAGAGCCACAAAAGAATCAAAATCAAGAGACAGATCTTGAATGGGCGAACTCGGCAAGAGCGAGGCAGATGGGTCGAGAATGCGAAACCGGACGAAATTCGGCGGTTCGGAAAAACCATATTTTTCCGCAAAAGAGAGACCGTCCGGAGAGACCAATGCATCTGGCAAAGCTACAGTCACAAGTTCGGTGAGAATTGCAGACTGCTGCTCCAGAAATTTCGTGTCGATTCCGGCCAGATCGACTTGTCTCAAATAGATTCCCGGTCGAGGATTAGCGCTCATCCAGTCAATCACGTTCAGCAGCTTAGACCAGATAGAGCAGAAAGACAGGGCGCGAAGCGGTTTGCGAGCAATCCATGGGAGAAGAAGTGGCTGCCGCTCTTTTGTCAAATCGACAATCTCGCGAAAGCGATGCAACTCTTCAGTTTTATCAATGATAGATACGGCATCCTCAATGGTATCAATCCATATTTCAACTGGAAGTTTGTTTTGTCCAAAAACACGATGTTTGTATTCCCGCATGACGATTCTGCATTTTTCGACCGCCATTATGTCGCGGATCCAGCTCCGAACTTCCTCGAAACTATCACTAATCTCGGAGGAGCCCGGTGAGCGCAGCTTGAGTCGCTGGGGAAAGAGATTGTCGTCGCCAAGCGCCGCCGTCAATAGAACGCCGCGTTCCCATAAGCGCTCAATCTGGCTGCGAATATCGGCGCTTGTTGTCCAGGTCATTGCTAATTTTTGTCCCAGCGATTCGCTTCCAGATTAAGGAGTTACCTAAGAGAGAGTGAAACAGGCGAAGAGTCTTTCAAGCGGCGTTCTTTCTCTTCTTGATACTGATGAATAGTCAAATTGCGAATTTTCGAAGAGCTGCCATCTTCGTTGTGCACGAATCCGACTCTGGAAACGAACGGTTCAATGATGTGTATTTTCTGAAGCGGAGTAACCACCAGCAGCTGCAGTCCCAGTCGCTCGAAGAGACTGAGACCGAATTGTGCAGAGTCGTCAGAACCACGACCGAACGCTTCGTCAATCACGACAAAGCGAAAAGAGCGAGAGCGTTTACTCCCGGTGTCTATACCAAACTGATAGGACAGGCTTGCAGCTAGTATTGTGTAAGCCAGTTTTTCCTTCTGTCCCCCAGATTTTCCAGCTGAATCAGAATAGTGTTCATGTTCAATATCATCCTGGCGATAGCGCTCCGAAGCGGCAAAAGTAAACCAATTGCGAACATCAGTGACCCTGATGGTCCAGCGCCTGTCTTGCTCGGACTGTCCACTGCGCCCTTTGAATCTGTCAATGAGCTGTTTGACTTGTAAAAATTTCGCTTCGGAATAAGCTTCATCGTCTGATCCGGTAAAAGTTCCTTCAGTGCAGGCACGCAAATCCGAGCAGAAATCGCGGATGTCTGCGTCCATGGTTGGCTGCGGCTCTAGAACTATGTATCGCCCTTCGTTATAGTCAATCTTCTTGAGCGATTCGTTTATCTGATTAATGCGTGAGGTTATTTCGTCACGTTCTTTTATCAAATAAGAGTTGAATTGCGCGATCTCTCGAATAGTGTTCTCGTTGAGAAGCGCCTTGAAGCGCAGTCTAAAACGGGGCAAACCGTCGGATTTTAAGTCTGCAAGCATTTTTTCGTATTCATGAATCGATTGCAGACTGGCATCAATTGCGTCGGTATCGAGCGGAAATGTCGTGTTGTAATTAGACATCGCTCGAACCACTAGTTCTCTCAACTTGTTCACATCACGAGTCAGCGTCTCTATTTGAGAGTCCAGTGCTGATCGTAAGTCTCGCTCCCTCGCGTCGCAATTCTCCACGCGAAACGGTTGATCTTTAAGATGAACCGAACACATTTCCTGAAGTTTTGGAAAGCGCTTGCTAAATTCCTCGGTGGTCGAACTCGCCAAAACAATCAAAGTTTCCGCTCGAGTCTCTTGCGTGATCTCAATGCGCCCGGCGACCTTCGAACGTTCTTCCTTGGCACTTTCCAACTGTTCGGTAGCGTTAACTATTTGAACATCAAGCTGTTTAAGTTTTTCCGCGAGCTGCAAAAGAATGTCCGAAGTTGCCTCGAGTTGCTTTCTTTCTTCAGAGAGCTTAGTGATTTCGCGAGCATGAGAGTGCCAATCGAGCTCTTCGAAGCTGGTGTACTCCTCGAGTTTTGCGATGTAGCTTAGCTTGTCCTTGATGGTTTCCATCTCGGACTGCTTCGCCTTAATTGACTCGACTATGCTATTCACATGCGACACCAACTGCTTCATTTGCAGTTCAAGCGCATGCAACTTGGCTGCGTTCGTCCACCCTAAAACGTATCTGCTTCTATCAGAAATATCGTGCCGGTCGTCTTTCTCATAACGCTCACCGTGCGATTTTGTTTGTCCAGCCCGCGAGACCGCTCTTATCTCTCGGTCGAATTGCTCGCGAGACTCACAGCAGGCGAAGTCGAATCTGGTGGCCAGCTCCCGCTCCAACCAATCATAAAAAATGGAGTCCGGCTTGACCGCGATCTTTCTGACGAGCGAATTACGACCTAATTCCGGCAGATCGCGACGGGTCGAATTGCGAACTTTGAAGTAGACGAGCCGTCCGCGAAGGTGATTTCGATCAACCCAGTCATGCACGGCAGGGTAGTGCGATTCAGGAACCAAAATAGACAAACCGAAATTGTGCAATATCCTCTCTGCAGCGCCCTCCCAGTCACGCTCCTCATCACGCACTTGGAGCAATTCACCGGCAAACGGCATTACGTTCTCGTTCAAATTCAGTGCCTTGCAGATTGCGCTGCGCAGCGCCACTTGATTCACGGGAATGTTTGTTTTTCTAGAACGAAGGTTTGCGATCTCGCCCTGAAGAGCGTCTCCAATTTTGCGTTTTTCTCGCAACTCAACCGAAAGCTCATTTATGTCGTTTTGCAATCCGGTTTCGCGTTCGTTTGCATCCTGCTCCAATCGTGTGATCTTATTCTTCTGGAGAGAAAACTGTTCTGAGTCAGTTGCCGCCTTCACGTCAAGCTTCGAGCAGAGCTCATCGTATCGTGATGCTTTCCTTTGCCGTTCGAGTAGTTCGGTCTCGAGCTTCTGAATAGATCGAGCAAGCTGTTCAAGGCGATCGCCGCCGTTTTCCGCCATGTCCTTTTTCACTTCGGCGCGCGAATCATTCAGTGCGGTTTGCACGATTTGCAACTTGGCGACGCGAGCAGCCAATCGTGTGAAATCCTCATCGAGCGCTTGCAGTTTGTCATCGATCAACTCAAGTTTGCGCTGAGCAAAAAATGGTTTCAAACTGTCGCGGCAAATCTTAAGTTCGTCCGTTTCGCCTATGCGGTCGAGGCACAGATGCGCATCTTCAAGTAAAGGCTCTAGATGATTGATCTTCCTCTCTGCAGTTAGCACCGCCTCATGCGCAGTCGTTAGATCGTCAAAGTGCGTAATCAGCGCCTGGATGCGCTGATCGACATCAAACGTTTCCAGCATGTGATTGCGAACAAACTCGGTCAGGTTGCCTACGGATTTCATAGAGACAGTTTGATGAAACAGCTCCAACGGCTGGTCGCTCTCAAAACCAAAACGACGCTTGAACCACGCCGAGTAATTTGGAAAAGTTTCAAAGGTCTCGGCTTGAGCAGTTCGCAACTTCTTACGTAATCCGCTAATGTCAGTGCCAAACTTTGTAAAATGTGAGTCGATAGAAAGTTCGGAATCCGCGCCTACAAAAAATCGAGCCGGTTGCCCATTCGCTTCCTTCATCCAAAAGACTTGAGCGAGGGTCAGGGCTTGATCGTAGTCTCGATTTTTGAAAACGCCGAGAATTACCGAATACGAAGATTGATCTCGTAGTGCGACAGGTTTAGCGGAGTTGCTTGCTTCGTTGCGTCCGGATTTGTAGTAACCCATTACATAAGAACGCGCAGATCTCTCTTTCGTGTCAGCACCAGCCGCTTTGTTGTATGCAGCACGATGCGCCGGCACGAGCAAAGTAGTGATTGCGTCAACTAAAGTTGACTTGCCTGAACCAATGTCACCGGTTAAAAGGGCATTGCTCCCGTCGAGCCAAAAGGTCCATATTTGCTTATCGAAAGTTCCCCAATTGTAGACTTCGATTCTTTCCAGGCGCCAACCAGGTAAGTTGGAAGGTTCGAACGGCAACCATAGTTGCTCGGAGCCAGCAGGATCGATATCGCTCGCATCTATCATCTCAATCGTCATCTTCGACATCCTTCATCAATCTGGCAGAGTACTCTTCGAGCAGTTGGTCCAAACTCGCAAGCCATTGTGCATCAATAAATGCTTTTAAAATTCGACGCACCTCATAATTTTCGATGTGCGCTGACTGCGATTTGAGCAGTCTTAAAAATCCGAGATCAACGATTTTGCTGATGCTCGTATCAACCTGGTCAATAATTCGGGCTTCGTTTGTGCCGCTGGGAAGAAACACTCTGAGTAATTCGATGATGTCATCACGAGAGATTATCAGTCTGGTGTCACCACCTTTAGTATCAAGTTCGAGCATTTTCTTGCGCAACAACGCGAGAATTAGACTGACTTGAAAGCTTAATCGACGGCGCGCTACCAACCTCGGAATCGACGATGGCGCGTCGTCCGACTCATTAATAGTTCGCAAGAAGGCATAGCCTTCCGCCTCGTCCAAATGCAGGTCCAGCCCAAGAACTTTGACGTAATCACGGACACGAGACTGAAGCTTTAACAACGCACGCCATTGCTCAGCGTCACTATCGTTGTAGAGAATCCCTTTTAGTAGATGAATCACAACGGTTGACAAGTCAGCTTCTTGACTCGAATCGAATTGATTTGGCGACGCGTCGATAGTAACAACTTCTTGGGTCACGTTCTTACCTCACAAATACAATTCGGGTGTAGGATGCTTCTCTCTCGGTTCCATATTCGTCGCACCACCGTGTAATGTCGACACAGTCGGCATCGACGATGTGCTTGAAAGAATCAGTCGCCAATTGGAAATATGCGATCAGCTCCGCCAACCCTTTTTCAAGCGGATGGAGTTGCACTAATTCAGAAAGCGGAATCGTAGAGCGCTCTTGCAAAGCCATTCTAACGTTGCGCTTCAAAACCGCTTTGTCAATCACAACCTGCGAAAAAAGCGCCGATGGATCGACTTCGACGATCTCTTCCTTAGGCAGGGCGCTCTTGAGCTTGACTTTCACCTTTACCTTATAGAGCAGCTTTGCCATCGGCAATTCTATGTTGGCAGAATCGCTGCGCACCTTGAAAATGTCACCCTTGGGCGGATTGTTTCGGAATTTGATGGCGCGCGCTTCAATACTTCTCAATAACTCCGAGATGCGGCGATTCTCGAGCAGCGTCATATCGTCGAGGAAACGTCGAAGTTGTGACGACAATTGCGCTACTGTTCGCTGTGTGTCCGAGCCGGCTTCCAACCAGTCGTGATGAATGCGCCGGGTGCGCGAGTCAGGATTGGACTGAGCCACTGCTGGCAGTGCCAAAACACGCTCTAGCAATTGAGCGAACTCTTCTTGCCGCGAACTGGACATGAGAAAGTCCCAAAACGCATGAAAGCTTCGTCCCTGATCAGAACCAGCTATTGAGTCTCGTTCACCCATGATCTCGTCGATCAAAGTGCCCTTGCTACCGTCCCACAGCGCAATCTTTTCTCGAGTCTGTCTATCGAGACTCCTGAAATTCTGCTCTACCTCCCGAAAATCAGTGAGCAGTTCACGAGAGACACCAACGAACTGCTGAAACCTGTCGCGCACGGCACTGTCTTCTAAAAGCGGTACGATACCGCTTTTAAGCTGCTCTATCTCTGTATCGATCTGATCTCGGCGCTTTTGCAACTCCACGATCCGCACCGTCGGATCAGTTTCGCTCCCCTGAGAAATCTGTTTGAGGAGTTCAAACACCGTGAGCAAGCGCGACTCGGTGCCAACGAAACTGCGTTCTTGCAAAGACTGCAACCACGAAATTGCCTTCTCTGTGTGCGGTGTCAGATCGAAAAATGCGTCGTCGGAATCAGATTTATAGAACTTTCGTAGCCACCGCTTATCAGCTGCGGTCCACTCAGTGAGATAGAATCGCGCGTTCTTGGGAAACGACTTCGCTCCTAGAGCCTGCCTGATTTCAAATAGCTCATCCTCCAAGCGTTCGACCAGGTCCGGCTCGCTGATCGACCGAATGTTGCTTTTGAGAAAGGTTCTATAAAGAAAGCTGGCTATTAATGGCGCGTGTTCGGCACATAGCAGTCGCCAGGCGGGGTGGTTATCCTTAAGAAGCTTGAGAGTCGCAAAATCAAAGTTCACGGCAATGGTATGTCCATGCGGTTTTGATGTCTATCTGGTGAAAAGTTATCATGCCAGGGTGCGAAATAACCGCACTCCGCCACCGGATGAGTAGGTTTTTCGCCACCGAGTTTCACTACGGCTCACTTTCAGCAGTATACCATACCTTTATATGGCATGCAACGGTGCACCCATAAACGCTGCAAAGGTATTGGTCGATATAGGCCAACATTGGTCATAATCGGTCAACCTATCGGACAAGAGCCTTGTCCGATGAACTCCTCTGCCACATTGTTGAGATACTGCATAAAGGCGATAACCCGATGATTTGATCTAATAAGTCATCGCGGCTTAGTCTGTTCTATTGGCAAAATGGGCAAACAAGCTTGCCTTTTTTGAAACGCTTCACCGCTTCGCGAATCTCGGACCGCCAGCGATGGGTGTCATTGACCAAACAACGAAATGGTACGACCTTGTGACTGCCGGGGCTAATTTTTGTGGACTTTTCGATCGTCTCTTCACGCCGATCTAAATGTTTAGCCACAATCGGGTATAAGCCATCAAGGCTGTTTTTGGGCGTTACTCGCAGCCCATAACAAAATGGACATCCACTCCTCCCGCGCTTCTTAAAACATTCGACTACGTTCTGAATCTTTGAGGTCCAAACGTGCTCCTCACTGACTCTGCATTGGAAGGCTCCATACAGATTGCTATTCGCGCATACCTCTGTCGCTAAAAGCCTTTTGTCGACAGTATAAATCAGGAGAGAAGCCACCTCAGGATATACAGCAGCCAACGAAGTTTTCGAACCGACCTTGCGATGAGAGCAAATCGCGCACCCGCTATTGCCATTGTCCCAGGATCTGACTATTGACTTGACGCTTGAACGAAACACGTGCGTTCGATCTCTGAGGCATTGCCACCACATTTTTCTCTCACTCCCGCAAGAAATCGAACTCGCGGTGGCGGGAGCGTTACGGGCTGAATGGAACATCCCGGAAAGCTTCGGGTATTTTGCGGCCAGCGAATCATGTGGTGCGACATTCTTGTGCGAGCAGCTCGGGCATCCATAGCCCTCAGAAGTCCGGCTTCGAACTCTCTCTCTCCAATCTTCGTGCCGGCTGTCTTTGCTACAAAACCACCAAACGATCTCGCTTGTATCGAATGCAAGGTCACTCGCTCTAAGTCGCCTGTTCGCATTCGGACGTTCTTGCGGTGCCAGACGCTTATTCTGAGGATAAAATGGTTGATTGACCTCCAACTGAGCGTAGAGCATTCGATTCTTTTTCGTATGGAACTCGGCGGCGATCTCCGGAAATAAGATGGAAAGTCTATTTGAATCAGTGACGTACTTTCCAGAGCAATATGGGCAGTTCATATAGCCGATATTTCTTTGGCTAATCTTCGCTTTCCAGCAGTGCCGAAAATCGTCTTTACAGCGCCAAGATACAAGTCTGTCTGATCCCGGACTGAAGTGCTCTGGCCGAAGCGAACCGTTGCCTTCGAAATCCCACTCGGCTGCCAGGTCCGCCCGAAGCACCAAAAGGGAACTCATTGAATCAATTTTTCGGTGCAAACAATAGGGACAGCGGCTGGTTTTATGGCTGGTGCGATTCTGCGGGGTGGCTTTCCAGGTGTGTTCAGCGCATTCAGGACACTGCCATATGAATTGGGCTCCGCAACGCGAAGGTATCATATCGGCTGATATGCAGCCATTGAGTTCGGGATGCAGCTGAGCGGCGATTTCCGGAAACCTCACCGCGAGTGAGTTCTCCGGGGACACATGTTGCTTCTCCAGCCTAGTCCGGAGCCGCTCCAACTCCTCGAGGCTGAAAGAGGGCCTTGGTGGCTGCTGTCCGATGCTTTGATCTGGAAAGGCCATAGGCACTTCTCAAATGAGCCGCCTGACTTGACTGTCTATACAACTACGATAAGGCCGGGTGAGCAATTCTGGCAAGGGCAGCCAGTCTCAGCGGACAAGCCGCTCGCTTAGTTGTCATCTCAATGAAATCTGGCGCAAAGGGTCTTGCAGCCCCGTTTCAACTACTTCTTCGCCCACGCCAATCCGTCGGGGCGATCACCGACATTGACGTGCGAGGTTACCTTCCAATCCTTCAAATCAACTACTGCAACGTAATTATCCGGCGTGCACGAAACAAACGCTCTCGTACCGTCCGGATCGATCAATATTCCTGACGCACCGTGTCCTAAATTAATCCGATGGATTTCTTTGCGTGTTGCTACATCAAAGACGGTCAAATCACCCGACCGCAGGCTGGATACAAGAGCGTTCTTTCCATCAGGAGTGATTTTGAGACGATTTGCACCTTGCACATTGGCATCGAATTCGGCAGTTACTTTTTTACTGCCAAGATCGATTACGCAGATCTTTCCGTCTTTCGCACTGGCTGTCCAAAGTTCTTTTCTATCCGGCGAAACGTCAAAACCCTCGGCTCCTTTGCCTACCGGAATAACCGTCTGCAGCCACTCCTTGTGCGGCTTGGCCCCGGGCATTGTTGTTCCCATCGGAGTGACGGGCGGTGGAAGTTCAACGTTTTCGAATATGCTGACGGTTGATGAGTCAACATTGGTCGTGTAGAACGTCAGTTGATCCGGTGCAACAGCAACCATGTGTGTGCGATTCTGACCGGTTCCGAGAATGCAATCTATTTTATTCGACGCCGTGTCATAACGAGCGACTGCTTTAGCACCCTCGGCGGTGAACCAGAGTTTTCCATCGGTAAACGCTAGTCCATGCGGACCAAGCAATGCGCCGGTGTCGATAACCGTTTCTTCTGTCGGCTTGGCCAGATTGATCACGTTGATGACGTGAAACTTGCCGATACCTGTATTGGAAACATAAGCGCTTTGTCCGTCATCTGATGCGATGACTTCATGCGGGTCTTCCCCGACGGGCGCGGTCGCAATTACTTTCAAAGTAGTAGGTCAACAATTGAAAGTGTATGTGCACCTTTCGACAGTGCCAACAGCACGTGCCCGCCAGAAGAACCTGAGTTCGTATCAGCTGCCTTCGCTAATGGCTCAAACGCCAGCGTTACTGTTGATGTCGCAAGAAGAATCAAGCAGATCGAATTTCGCACGGGACCCCCTGAACGCTTTGAGCAATTCGAAGACGGCAAATTTTATCATCAAAATCGGCGACGACAGACCGACAGAACACCAAAATGAAGTTGCTGTTGAAGAACGTCAATTAAAAATGCAATATGGATTGGCTCATTGCGGGCACAGACTCCGGAGGTATATCTGCCAATACACATATCTTACTCATTTCTCGGATGCCGATTGGCTGTCTTTAGACAAATACGGGACGATCAGAGAATCGCCCCCCACCACGATTGGGTTGACCATTACCGAAACATCATAAGCAGCCTCCATTGCACCGATAGGGTCGTTTCTCTGATGAGCAGAAAAAACAGCTTCCCTCAAGGCGCCAACACGATCGAGCAGCTTGCCAAGTCGTCTCTCCACAAAAATCGCTGCATAAATCTTCAATAGCTTCTCACCTATCAGCGAGAAAGCTTCGCGCGGATCGGAAGGCACGACTAGCAGTACGGCAGCGCCATCCCCGAATAACTGTGCTGCGAAGGATCGCAGCCGAAAAGCTTGCTCGCGGTCACCTCGCGTTCGGGTCGAACCAACGCTCATTGCTTCCTGCAAAATAATCAACTGGGTCGGTCGAATGCTATTGGCAAGAAGCTGTGCTTCAACAATGTTGTCCTCGTTAAAAGTCGCACTCCTTAATCAGATGATTTTGACTCATAGCTAACACCAAACCTAAAACGGATCCCACCGCTAGCATATTCCAAGGGCATACCAATCAAATGCGTGGCGGCACATGGGGGAAGTGTCGCGATGGACAACATCGATTGCACAACGGTCTGCTCAAGCCGAATCCGGCCTTGGTTTTCCCAGAAGGCAGCCATTTGATATGAATCAGTGGTTTGATCGCCTACAAACCGCACTGTGTTGACAGGAATATTTTCGGGGAACGTAGAAATTGAGCGCATGGGTCTTTGTTGGATACATTTCTTCTCACGGGCAGACGAAGTCCTGGATACAATTCAGATTCGCGATATGGATTCAACGCCCACTTCTTGTAATCAAATGCTATTTGCCCCAAATATGCTTCCCACGGAGCAGCGCTGGAAATTGCGTCTGCAACTATGTTTGCAGACGCAGTCATCGAGCTAAGCTGATCCGTCAAAAGCGAAAGCCTTTCTGACGGCTGAGCCGCATACGGCTCCGACACTGAGACATCAATCGTAATGGGCTGACTAGGTGCAAAAGCCCCATGAGTGAGTGACACGTGCGATGTAAACCCCTCTCTGGAGCCCGTGGAAACCTGGCTGTTGTACTCGGCAGTTTCGATTGTGATTACAATTTCCTTCGAGGCATAATTTTGCTGACTTTGGTCCCGAGAAGATGGCTCCAAGAACAATCCCTTGAGCCCAGTTTTGCCTTGAGCTAGGTCTATACGACTTTCGGTGTATAACTCGCCAGCATCGATGTCAGCCGCATTCTTCTCTAACCCAGCATTCATTTGGGTCCTGTTCGCAACAAAGTCCTGAACAATCTCGTTCGGAATCCAATCGCGAAGATCGTGCGCGAGTTTTCCAGTGGCGAGTTCCGAATAATGTTCTAGAACCCAGTCTCGAAGGCCCACCCTTCCCTTCTCGTCGTGTCGCGCCATGCAGGTCAACAACCTGATTACGAGCGGACGGAAATAGACTGGCTCAATTCGATCAAAGCTTTCTGAACTTTGCGATTCAATCATTTCCAAAAGGGAGTCCCATGTCGGCAAGCTAGCGATTACTTTTCGAACGCATTTTTTGTAATGCATGCTCACGTCGTTCAAGCAAGAATGTTCGAGCACATATCCAGCAAATCTTGAGAGCCCTCTAAGTTTCCGTCGTTCTAGCATTCTCGCAGTGAGAGTGCACCGATTAATACTAGCGATACATGCCCCCAGTGAATCATCTGTGCGCTGATCGTCGCGAAATTGGTGAATCAAACTCTCAGTCTCTGCAATCCGATGCGCCATTTATACTTTTGCCAATGCATGTTTCTCTGTAAGAGATTTAAAAAGTGCGGGAAGGATTTTTGGATCGTAGACGGCTGCGCCATTGGTCCGTGGATTCGCGAAGGCCCGAACATCATCGAGATCCACTGACTCACCTAGGCGTTGTTGGACAGCTGCTACTATCGCGTCAGAATTAGTTTTATCGAACAACACCGCCACAGGAATTGAGCCTCGCAGGGCTCTGGCGGCCAGCCACGCTAACTGGTGGGGTCTCTCTTTCGCAAATGCTTCACTCACTACTACAAGCGCGAATGCCGCTCGGCTGAAGGAATCTGATGCCGCATCCAATTCCTTTTGAATGTTAACACCCGGGAATGTCCGTTCGATGGGCAAGCAATCTTGATCTTCCAGCGCTTCACCGATTTGCGGCTCGGCTTCGGTTGACTTGTGGTGCGCAACGATAACGTTTTTGATTGCCAGCCCCGGCGCGTCAGCGGCATGCAATTGGACTCGTGGTGCGACCGCCTCATTTTCAGAAAGCGCTATCAATCGGTTGCACAATCTAGAGAGTTCTTCGGTCCCCAGAAGAGAAGAGCCCTTCTCCTGAAGCGTTTGGAGGTATGTCCGGTCCATGCTGTCTATAGAGTCTTCAGTAATAGGGACTTGCAACCGGTAATAGCGCTTGCCTGATTCTGCCGGAGGAAGCAGCTTCTCCATATGCACGTCTGCCATTTGAGAGTTACTCTCAAAGATAAGCGGTATCAGCTTGTCCTTCCAACCCCACAATCCCCAATTGCGAGCCTTGACCAAGTCTAACCGCCCTTCCGAACGGCCGCATCCGATAGACACTACCAGATAATCGTCCTCCGGTTTGGCTCGTGTCGCCCGAACCTCTGACAAAACGAAAACCGACGGATTATTTGCGCAAACCCCACCGTCAACAAGACCTACCTGAGTTTCGTTAATGGTTATAATCGGAGGCGAAAAATACGTTGGCGCTGCGGATGTGCATCTGGCGACTTGCCACATAGGGAAGTTCAATGCGTCAATCTTGCGAGCTTGCATCGAATTGAAGATCACTGGCGTTGAACGGCTTATGTCATAAGCATAAATATAAACGTCCCGGAGGACGTCTTTAAGCTTTTGTTCTCCGAAGGTATCTTTGAGGACTCCTTCGATTCCCGAGTCAGGGTACAAAAGGGCATTGCCGAGGAGGTTGCGAGCGATGACCAATCCAGGCTCCTTTCGGTCTCTAAATCTCGTATCCGGAAAAATTTTGTGTCCATCTTCCATATACATCTTGAGAATAGTATCCAGCTGGAACGCGGGCTTGGAACCACCATCATGACAATCGCGAGCGGCACACGCTAGCGTGAGAATGGCTCCAGTAGAGGTTCCTGCAATGACGTCGAATAACTCCCAAATTCGTTTGCCGGTAAGAGACTCAATTGATTTCAAAATCAAACATGGAATAATTCCACGGATTCCGCCGCCATCGATCGTCAGGATTCGCCAGGTTTTCATTTTGTTTGTCTCGAAGTCGTTAGAGTTCAGACCAAGGTCACCGTCTTATCGCCATCGTGAATCGAACATAAATGAACCATTGCGCACGCGACGAACGGCGAACATGATTGCAACCTTCAATCGCATTTACGCGCGGCTTCCGCTGCGATGTCAGGGCTCAGTCGACAGACTGCAGCAAGTTCTCAAATTCTTCTTTGCTGACCGCACATAAGATGCCCTCACGTTCATAGACAACTGAGCCACATCTATAGAGAGCAATTTCCCCATTTATTTCTAGTGGGCAATCGTGATCAAGTTCAAGGAAATGCGTCAGTCTGTTATTCAGTATGCTTAAACCTGCACTAGTAGGCTCCCTTAGACGCCGCCATACCTTTTCCACGTTGCGACGAGCCCGAGTAATTTCTTCTTCAAACTGTTCAACAAATTGGTCAACTGGAATAAGCGTCAGAGTCTGATTGATCAGATACGCGTAGCACTGAACCTCTGTTACCACGCATTGAGCATTAATCAAGAAGGGCACGTTGCGCGCAACTCTAACGCTGTTAATGGGGCTACATATTTCAAGCTCGGTTTTTCTGTAGCTCCTAACACATCGAGCACCATCCTTCAGCATTAGCGTGATTTGATCGGAATTGCGAGCCGCCCTCTCCCGCTGCTCACTCGAATGTTCATCAATTGCAACCGGCGATACAGCTGCTGCAACACGAACATCCTGATGCTGTTCCGAGCCGGGGTAGGGCATGGTAGTTTCGCATCTCGCAAAGATCGGAAAACCATCTTGCGGCGTAATGGCTGGAAAAGAGCCTGTAACGGTTGGGCGTCGAGCAGCGGACTGGATGTTACCGGATTCACTGCGACGAAAAGCACCCGTCCCTAGCGGGTTTGATAAATTTGTGACAGCGAGCATTGAGTGCAAGTATTCTGCTAGCTCGTTGTATTTGACTTTTAAGTCACCCTCGGTGGCATCAAACCATTGAGTGATTTTGACGAGATATCGGATGTCATCAGACATCTCGCTGTTATCGAGAACAAACCTGATGATTGGCACGTGTAACGATTTCGCCTCTTCCAACTCCCTGGCGATATCATCCGAATCGTTAGTGTGTTCGGAATAAATGAAAACCACAGCGACACTTTGGCGAATACCACGAATAATCTCGCCGGGCCAACGTTTTCCTGGCGGGATATCTCTAGGAGCGATCCAGCATTTTAACGACTGGTTTTCGAGGGCAGAACACAGTGCGTAAGCTACATCCCGATTGAAAGAGGAGTAGCTTATGAAGATCCGGTCCTTGATTAAGGAGAGGTGATCCGCGGACGATGTGTTGTTAAGCGCGTGCTTATGAGCAGCCGACTGCGCTTGGCGCGCGGACACGACTGGCAACCTTTGCATGGACTGAGTAGAATCGGCTAGACCAGGATGCCGCCCTGAATTGCTCTGTTCCGTCAAATCAGATATGGCCGAAAATTGACCGGATCTCTTTTGCGCCGCAACGAGCCGTCTAAGGAGTGCACGAACACGAGCCCCCAATTCCTTGAAATCAAAGGGTTTGGTCAGGTAGTCGTCGGCACCTGCGTCCAGCCCTATCTCTTTATCTTCTGTTCGACGCTTGGCTGTTATCAAAAGAACGGCTCCTGTACCACCGTTCTCTCTATAGCGTTTGCAGACGTCTGGACCAGAGATTACAGGCAGCATCCAGTCTAAGATTATGAGATCGAAGTCTGTAGTCTTGAGCTTTGCTAGGGCCTCCTCGCCTGAGGACGCCACGTCAACTTCGTGCTGCTCCATCGCCAGGAAAGCGGCGATGGGTGTTACAAAGTCCTCTTCATCGTCTACGACAAGAATCTTCGGCATCGCATATCAACCGCCTGAGCTGGGAAACGAATCGCACCAGAACAAGACTATTTTGTCGCGTCAGTCATCCGACCGAACGCAAACTGTCAAATGGCACCCTGAGCTCGCGACTTAGATCACAAGACCTCCCCAAGCATAACACAGCAATGACGAACCGAAAAGCCCATGAGCCTCTCCGGAGTTAGTTTTCTTCCTCTGCCCGATAGAGAAATCCCATTTCCGACCTACCGGTCTACTAGGCTTTTGCAAATAGCGCTCTGACTGGTCTTGCTAGAATTAGTCAAGTTAAGAGCTGGCGGGCGAAAACTGCAACTTATATGAGACACCTCCAAAGAGGGCTAGTAATAGTAGTTGGTGACTCAGTGTCGTCTTCAGGGACAGTTTTGATGTCCAGGGTCTAACACATGCCGCAAGTGACAGAAGCAACGTTCCCAAAGCTTTATGCTCAGGCAAGTAGAGCTGCCACCACCTGGCAGAAGCGTTACTTCAGGCTGGTGACTGCAAACATAGTCACCCTAGCGATGCCGGCAGCGATCGATCTCACTCTTGTGTTGCGCTTTCAACATCTCAAAGAAACCAATCCGCAGTTGATTCAAGCGAAATCAATGATCGAGTTTGTACAACATGACAACATTTACCAAACCCTTATTTTGTTCGACAAGATTTTCGTGATTCTGGCTGCCTCGATCACCCTTATTCTTCTTTTCTTTCCATTGCACAGAAATTGGTTTGACTGTCGCAACCTCGCCGAACAGCTCAAGACTAGCTCTTGGCGGTACATGACTAGATGCCCACCATACGCAGTCGGTGACGAAGTAGCAGAAGAATTGTTTAATCGCGACAGAGACGAGACATCTCAGAGATACAGAGAGGTGATTGGCCTAATCTCAGTGGAACAAGTGCCCAACAAGCCCCTGGGCGAGATGATGAATATGCGTAGTCTTGCTCTTACAGAACGAATCGCGTTGTACACAGAAAGTCGATTTCGCGATCAAGTCGCTTACTACACCCTCAAAGCCAGGCAATTTTCCTCACGTTATTGGGTGAGCTCAATTACTATCGTCGTCATACAGGCCATAGCACTATATTTCATGTGTTCAGGCGATGCCGAAAACAAGCACCTGGTAATCACGAACATAATTGCAGTTTGTATCGCCAGCACCATCGGGATCTTAAGCTGGAGAGACTTTCGGAAATTTTTAGAACACAGCAGTTCGTACGGGATTACTGCACACCACCTAAACTCTCTTGAGCATAGGATAGAAAAGCTTCGCACTGAACCAGATTTCCAGCGATTCGTCACCGACGCCGAAAACATTTTGGCAGCTGAGCACCGCCTATGGTCCGCGCGCATTGGCGAAGCGGGAGCTGATCGGAGCGACGAGCCAAATCGATCTAGCAAACTCGGAACATACATTCAGAAGCCAGTTGAAGTCAAGGCAGTTAGGCTAACCGCCGACGCGGTCATCCAAACGCTTGAAGGAGCGGAAAATGCAAAATCTGGCAACTGGGTTGTCACTGGCACACAAGGGGAACAGTGGCCAGTTTGTGAAAAAACATTTGCGTCGAAATACAAAGCTGTTCCAAACACGAAGGATCGTTTCGTGAAGCTTCCGACCACTGTGCAGGCGTTGCAAATGAAAATGCCGTTCTCACTTGATACCTCATGGGGAAAGCAGGTAGGAAAAAAGAATGATTGGCTTGTAATTTTGGACGACAACGATGCCTATGTTTGTGCCGCCGATGCCTTTGCTGCTACGTACGAACGAAGTGGGAATGAGTGACAGGTCGGACGCCTGGTTCGTAATTAGTTGCGATCAGTGTTCGATGACCTGACTGCTTGTGGGAATTTCCACAGCAATTCCATGGTCTGCACCCCTGTGGCTTCCAAAGCCAACTCATACTTTCCGCACCACAACTTGAGCCTTGTTGGAAAACCAGTTGTGGTCAGGTCCATCGTGAAAGAAGAACGATAATTCGCCATCCTCCGAAAAGGTCACTCGAGTACTCGCGGCGCAGGGTTGGCAACGGTAATACTTCCATGAGAGCTTTCCATCCGGTCCTCTGCTAACAAGGTATGCGACGAGCTGCATGTGACCAGCGGCAGATTTGTACGACGCAACACCCGGGACACGCTGCACCACACCAATTGGTTGTGCCGCATTTCCGTTCGATGCCTGAAGGTTTTTGCTCCAATTTTCTCCCGCTGATATTTCATAGGTCTCGTTCGCGGCTACATGTATATGACTAGGAGTCGGTGCGTGATCAATATTGACTGTGACCGTCCGATTCTGGCCCGAAGTCAATAAAACTTCTTGCCCTTCCAAACTCAGCATTTTGCAGGCTTTTCGCATGGAATGCTGGGCGAGTGCATGATCGAAATGTTTGTGCGCCGCCAACTCATGAGGCGCAACCCTTCTGTCATGCTTTGACACCATCATCTGGTAGATTTCTTGCGCCAAGAGGTTTTGCACTCCGTGCGGTAGCTCTTCAGCGGGATGCACCATCGGCGAGAACAAGCTGCTGAGGTAATCAAAAAACTCTGTAAGCTGCACTTCCTCGTAAGAGGTTTCGATGTTCCGTTTAAGCGACTTAGGTTCTACCTTGATCGAAAGCGCATCATCAGCCTTCAACGCGCCATTACCGAAAAAGAAATAGCCGTCTCCTTTATTCCAGGGCTCTCTGGCTTTATCTAACATTCTTTGGCGTGAGCTCGAATTATGGCGATCTTCTTCGCAAACATCGATTTCTGGTTTTGGCTTTGGATAGTCAGTGTTGTTTGCCGCAGCGAACAAGGCAGTTCTGACCGCCTCTACCTTCTGCCATGCAAAGTTCGGATCCGAGCGCGCCTGCTCGAAATCTTGAAAGTCGGGAGATTTCGGATTGTAGACATGATATTGCAACCACAGCGCGGCAGCGGCAGCAACTTGAGGTGTGGCTGCCGACGTGCCGGGTCCATTTAAGTCCGGTGGTTGACCATGTTTTGGCCAAACAATGTTTGGAGTCCAGCCAGCGATTGCATGGCGCATTTCAGACGGCGGACCAAAGCTGCCCTGTAGAGAATTGAACTTCGGATATTTGTAATATGGCTGGCCATCGCACGTGATTCCAGTCACGGCAATTACCTTTGAAAAACGCGCGGGCCAAACCATATCGTGATTGCGGCCGAGCGTTAGTCCACAATCCCCGGCGGCAGCGCAAATGGTTATGCCATGATTGTACGCTCTGTCGACCGCTGCCGCCCACGCGCGAGACGGCAGTCCACCCATGCTCATGGAAATTACATCACATTTATCTGCAATCGCTTTGTCTACCGCCTGACAAAACGGTGACGCATTGAGCAAAATCACAGAATGAGAGATCTTCATCTCTTCGATCGGCGCCTGGGGAATACAGCCAATGTCCTTGCCGGCTAAAACACCCAATGTGCCCACGCCATGACGTTTAGGTCCGACTGGCGTTCCTGCTTCGTTCCGATCGACGGCAAACCAGCTGCTGTTGGCATCAGTCAGTTCAGGAACCTCAAAGTCAAATTTAGGATGGATAGTTTCTCTTTGATAAAACGCACTTGCAGGATCATATCCGCGGTCAAGATGAGCAACTCTTACCTTCCAAATTTTGTCATCGCTTTCATCAACAGATTTGGTCACCCTTTGAAGGGCGTCTCCCAACTGAGAAAAGTCTGGCGATTTGAACCACAATCCATTAGCGGATTCCTTCGGAATCGTCCACGCAATGTCGTAATAATCTTGGGCACCATCCTCTTTGTCTTTGTAAAAACCCTGGAATGCATTTTCCAAGCGTTTTGGAATGACAATCCCATCAGGTTCCACCCAAAGAACTTTTCGATCTCTTCGCCTGTTGCTTTCAGCAATCATCTTTTTGAAAGCAGAATACAAGTGGAAATAAGTATCATTGGGCTTTGAAACGATAAACCAGTCGCTGTCGCCCTCAACCTTGAACAACGGCTTCGCCGGCGTGTAGGCAGATAAGTGCCGACTACGCAAGATAGAATCGATGTCCGTTCCTTTGACCGTCTCAACGAGCATCTGCACGGGGAACGGCTTCGGGCGAATATCGCGTTGCGTCTGGGCCGTTGTTACTTGCGCCTGCGCTTCTATCGCTTGCGCCCACGCCGCAGGCATATTCGTAATAGCCACCAGGGCTAATGCGATCACCGAGCCTAATTTCCTCATGCTCCAAATCCTTCCCAAAACAACACCAAATGCGCCGCCTTCACTTCGCACTCGCGAGATCCACACGCGCGACCGCCGACCGTTCTGTGAAAACAGGACGCCGCCAAAATAATCCGACCGGGGACACCAAAGTGTGCCTACTGTATCTCATCTATATGAATACTGTAAACATCACCCGTTTGGGGGTCTGCAAAATACATGCACTTTGAACTCAGTGGATGCCAAGTTTAACTAGCCGAAAATCCTGGCAGTATGACACTCAAGAGAATTTCAGA
The DNA here is from genome assembly GCA_036703195.1 of Planktothrix sp. Taxonomy (GTDB): domain Bacteria; phylum Cyanobacteriota; class Vampirovibrionia; order Obscuribacterales; family Obscuribacteraceae; genus DATNPN01. The sequence continues at coordinate 42,339 of DATNPN010000038.1, forward strand.
TCTCGGCGTGTAGGATTTCCGGGCGGCACACTGGCGCGAGGGATGATGAGAACTGAGAAAGACCAACTCATTGGCGGCATACCTGCGGCCGCGGTCTGAGACTTTTTGCGCAAATTTATGGACAGTTCCTTCTCAGTCTCATCTCTCGTGTCACAGCTGCAGAGGAACGAGCGCGCCGCGGACACCCTTCTTCGTGATTCATGCGAAGACGGATTCGTAGAGTGCGACAGCAAAAACTACTACGCAGCAACTATCAAGGGAAATGCCTTAGCCCAAGCAACGCTAGCAAAACCGATAAAACGCAAATCAGCCGAATCAATCTTATCTCAATCTATGGAACGAGTACTCCTCTGCAATTCGAATTCGAACTTTCTCTACAGCATAACAAGGGTGGTGCTATTCGGGAGCATGCTCTCGGGATCCCAAGGGTGAACGATATCGACATTGCGGTCGAGCTAAGACGTAAATGTACCGACAATGATGACTATCGCGCTCTTATTTTTAAGCACGCACACGAAGCGGAACTCAAAGGCCGCCGGTTCAACTCATTAACAGAAAAGTTGATTCTGGCCGGAGCGAGAGCTTATGCTCTTCTTTCATTTCAGAAGTTCATCAATCAGTCTTCAGGATTTCACATCACAGAAGGAGTTTATTGCTTCAATTCCAACAAGGTCATTTTCCCAGCGAACGAAGAATAAGCTATAGGGCAACAAACAAAGCAGTCATGGGCTTGAGTGGAGATAACAGTACCGGATACAAAACCTCAATCAAGAGAGGGTTAAATTGGCAACCCGAGTAATTGTTGACACAAATATAGTCATCTCGCTTGAAGAGCACGCGGTGGTTGATGAAACGGCTGCAAGACTTTTGGCGCTGCTTCAGACTAATGATGTCCATGTGCTGATTCATCCTGCCTCGGTTGAAGACATTTTGAACGACAAGGACGAGGAACGAAAAGCCATAAAGCTATCCAAATTAAAGAAGTATACTGAACTCAATAGTCCTCCAAAGCTCGACACCGCCCTCTTTGCGGCAAAAGATGTGCACATCGGTGGCAATAACGATGTGATCGACTGCACCATACTCTCTGCGCTTCTCAAGGATGCAGTTCACTTTCTCATAACCGAAGACAGAAGACTTCATCGAAAAGCTCGCAAGCTCGGCCTTGGCGAGCGCACTCTCACAGTTGAACAAGGGCTATCATATTTCGGCGCAGCGTTCGCCAATCAGCCAATAAGATTGCCGAATCTCGACTCTGTTGAGTTGCATCAAATCAGGGACGAGCTCCCCGAGAAATTTTTTGACAGCCTCAGAAACGACTATCCCGAATTTGACGAATGGTTCGTGAGATGCTGCAAGGAGGGAAGAAGTGCATGGGTTGCACACGACGATGGCGGCAACCTCGGAGCTATCGGTATTTATAAAGAAGAGTCCAATCCGCAAGTCACACCTACACATAAGCTGTCGGGGCGTGTGTTAAAGCTTTGCACCCTAAAGGTCGAAGGGAATGTTCGCGGACAAAAGATAGGCGAGCTTCTGTTGAAAGCCGCATTCCGCCATTCAACCAAAAACAATTTCGAGAAGATCTACGTCACTGCAAAAGACAAACACCACGAGCTAATTGAACTTCTTCGAGAGTTTGGGTTTGAATCAATAGGTATAAATGACAACCAGGATCAGGTACTAGTCAAAAATCAGCCCCTTACGCCGCCGAGCTCACCGCTTTCTCCGGTTGAGTACCACATCAAATTCGCGCCGCACTTTAAAGCCGGGCCTACGATTAAAAAATTTCTGGTACCCATTCAACCCGAATACCATGAGTTGCTTTTTCCCGATGCAAGCGATCGGCAGCTGAAATTCTCCTTCGTCGGGCCATTACCTGGAAATGCAATCAAGCTAGCCTATCTCTGCCGCGCGAAGACAAAATCGATACGACCCGGCGACGTACTAGTGTTTTATAGATCGCACGACTTGCAACAATGCACTACACTCGGTATCGTCGAATCGGTAGGTTGGCTTGACGATGCTGATATCATCTTAGAGCGGGTACTCAAAAGGACCGTGTATACGCGAAACGAGATCGAAGAGATATGCCACAAGGGATGCTTGGTTATTTTATTCCGCCTTCAGTCACATTTTATCAATCCTATAACACTGAGCACGCTGAAAACGCTAGACGTAATTGGTCCAGTTCAAAGCATCAGGAAATTAACAGATGAGCAGTTTCGAAGAATGGCAAAACTGGGAGAATTCGAAGGTAGCATTCTTGCCGATTAAGCCGGTCTATGCGGAAAGACTCCTAGCCGGCACCAAGCACTTTGAATACCGGAGACGTCCAATGAGCGCGGACGTCACGCACATTGTTGTTTACGCTAGCTCTCCAGCCAAACGTATTGTTGGAATTGTAAAAGTGTCCGAGGTGCAAAGCGGTTCGGTGCGTTCTGTATGGAACAGGACCAAGGAAGTCGCCGGTATAACCAGAGCCGATTATTTTGAGTATTTTGCTGGTTCAGACACAGCCTATGCGATCGCAATCGACCCGAGCAAAACCGTGCGGTTCGACCGACACATCGCCCCTGCCGAAATTGAGAAGAATTTTGTGGTGCCTCAATCGTTTAGATACGTCGATTCCAGCTTCATGAAGGCTTTGTTGGCGCACAGTTAGCTCGTCACCTCGCAACTTCTTGATCAGTGCCAGCACTCTTACTTTGTCGATACGTGAGCAGATGCCTCAATTCGATGATGCGCTCCGGAACCGTGACACCATGCCATGAATACAACTCGAAACCGTCTTTGAAAGCAAGCGCTGGCCCAGTTTCGCAGTTTAAGCGCGCGTGTTCGTCGCGTTCGTCTTGCGTCGGTCGCTCGCAAACAAAACACACGTGTTCTAAAAACGAATACGCGCTGGCAAGCCTGGCAAGATCCCACGTTATCCGTAGTGTGCATAAAACCGAATTATCGCGTCGGTACATTCCTTTCGATCGACAGGTTCGGTGGATTGGACAATATTCCGAAACTCCGCACAACACCGAGCCAACTCCTCGCGTCGCTGGCATCATTAGTCATACTGTCTATCGTTCCGTTGCTCAACACAGCCTCACTGCGGATGCCCCATTCTCATTATGGCATCCCGCGGGTGATTCATTTACACTGGCATTTCCGGGCACAATGTCCTGGAATCAATCGATTGCGAGCCACCCGGATAATGAGGTCGCGAGATAGCAATGAGGAAATACGGCCGAGGCCGGTCAAATTGAATCTCTAGAGGAATACAATTAATTTCAGATCGACTGCCTCCCGGGCAAACTTCAGGGACAAACAACTGCGCGGACGACAATGACGAAAAATAAATGCCAGCAGTGAATCTCCTGACTTGGAATATTCGACAAGGCGGTAGTGCGAAGCGGCTCCCTCAAATACTAGAAATGGCTTACACACCGTGACGCAGACATAATGGTCATCACTGAGTTTCAGCATAAACCTGAGGGAGCATCGCTGCAATCAGCGCTTCGGGACGGCGGCTGGATCTATCAATTTTGCCCAATATTGGACCGCAACAAGAACACGCTGCTCATAGCGGCGCGCGAGAACTTCGAAGTCATCGCTCAGCCCGCGCTGCACAAAGATGATAATGCACGCTGTGTAAAAATCCAATTTGAGCAATTTGTGCTGATTGGAGTCTATTTCGCCCAGAACAAGAAGAAAGCGACTTTGTGGCGCTACCTCTGTGAACTCGCCGCAGAGACGGTTCATGAGCGGCTCGTGATCATCGGAGATTTCAACACCGGCATGGAAGGAATTGATGGCACAGGCTATTCTTGCTGGCACGATTTTCAAGAACTGACGAAACTTTGGGGTGAAGACGCGTGGCGCAGAACGCACGGCGATCAGCGGGACTTCACCTGGTACTCTCATAAGGGCAAAGCGGACTCTCGCAGGCGACATCAGGGGTTTCGAATCGACCACGCGTTCATATCGCCAGCTCTCAAAGACGACGTCGTCACCGCCGAGTTCTCGCATGAGGTGCGCGATAAAATTCCGCAAGCTTCGGATCATTCTGCATTATCTGTGTGGCTGGACTTGAATGGCAACACAGCTTGCAAAAACAGTGACCTTTGAGCCAGCGTACAATGGGAATCCGGCGAAGTAAACGTGCAAATATTACCAAAAATCACCCTGCAGGACTAGGTACCTCCGAGGCCTTCCAGGCAACATTTAAGGCAACATCGATTCCGTTTCGGTCCGCTGGCTGTACGAATAATTGCTCATACTTTCGACCGCGCAGGCGCCGCTCAACAAAAACGTGCTGTAGCGATCTGCGAACTCTAACCACGCCAGGAAAACGAACAATTGAGTGCTCATGCCGCAGCAAGAATTCACGCTCTGTTAACGAACCTCTGCAGTTCTGAAAACTGAGAGACAACCAATCCGAAGTATCGCGAATACCGAATCTTCGCTGATCGTTGGCCATTGTCTGCTTATTTTCTTTGTGGAAATTGAGTCTGCGAGCCATAGGCGGTCCTCGTTTTAGCAGTGAATTTAATACTGTGGGTCGCCAACCAAACAAAGTTCACCGAAAACATCTCAGAACAGTTTGCTACGATGTAAGTGGTTGGTTCAAACAGGTTCTTAACGAACCAATAAGCATCGCCTTTGTTCTTTAGAAGTGGTAATGTTCGAGCGTTTCTAAAAGGTAGTGCAAAAATGTGGAAAATTCGTGGCACTGCGAATTTCTCTTATTGCAGGCCGTTTGGTGAACTTCTGTACTTGGCGCCAACGTTGTCTGCACCGCCGAACGTAATTTAGTCCAGTCACTCCTCCAGCAGCTCGTCCAGTTTTTCAAAGCTCTCGCTCCAACCTTCTGTCATACCGATATTGATCAGCGCGTCTCTGTCGGCTGCGTTATCGAATTGCATTCTCACCGTCATCTTGGTCTTGCCTTCGAAATCTTCAAACGTGATGGTCAGAAGCATCTGACCGATATTGCCCGCCGCGCCATGGCGATTTTTATTGACCTGCTCGTGCCACTCTTGCGGATGCTCAGAACAGTCTTGCAGCCAAACCAATCTCTCCGATTCTTTGAGCTCTTTGAACACAATGTTCATCGGATACTCCGTGCCATCCGGACCAACCATGCTCAGCCGCATACTACCGCCGCCCCGTACATCTCCCGTGCAACGTGCCGGGAATTGGCGCGGTCCCCACCATTTAGCCAACTGCTCAGGATCCACCCACGCTTTGAATACGCGGTCACGCGGTGCATTAACGATGCGGATCAAGACAAAATCTCGATCGACTGTCTCAACGCTGACTTTGGATTTCTGCGCAGTCATTTCTTCTTCTCCTTATTTCTAGCTTTCTTCCTGGTGGGCTCAGTGGGCTCTTCTTGAAGAAACTCTTCCAGCCGATCGAATCGCTGTTCCCAAATGACCTTCTGCTGATCGATCCAGGACTGCGCGGCAGTGAGAACATCGGGATTGATTCTGCACGTGCGAATCCGTCCGTTCTTCTCACTGCGCACAAGTCCGCTGGCTTCTAGCACTTGCAGGTGCTGCACGACCGCGGGCAGCGAAACCGGAAGTGGTCGAGCCAGCTCACTCACCGATGCCGGCGACCGACTCAGTTGCTCTACCATGTATCGCCTGGTTGGATCAGAAAGCGCCTGGAAAACCACATCAAGCTGGTCGGAATAGTTAAGCATGCACTTAAGTGTTCCACGACCAAGAATTTTTGTCAATCGAACGTGAGGACGGCGCGGATTCACGTCATCAGATTCAAGCAGACAAGTTTCGCTGGGTGAAGCCCGATTGCCCGGCGCAATGTTCAGAGATTTCGACGCGGGGTCGGCTCAACCGCCTAGGCTCGTCTCCCGATGCGGCTTTGTTAGTTTATTACGTCGTACTATCGCTAGTTTATCGTGCGGTTGCAGTACTAGTTTATTGTGTAGTAAACCATATTCACTCATCTCGGCTTGCATACCGCAGAGCGACCGCTCCTTTATTCATTACAACAGGACACAACTCAGCCTTCGTCGATCAACCACTCCCAGTCTGGAACATAGCGCTTTGCAAAGTCCTCTGGAAATTCTCGCCCCAGATCGAATGTGCGCATGGAAGCCTTGTCGACGTCGCCGACAGTGCGCCAGAGGCGAGCCGCCCAGTCAGCCGTTTCGGCTGGGTATTCCTCATAGAGTTCGAGCAACGGGTGGATATCGCATTGACTAAACCGGTACATGGCAAGAACAATTCCCTTGCAGAACGCGAGCGCAGCGACGTCGTTGCCCAACTCCAGGTGATGCTGAAGCTTATCGAAGAATGGTTCCATAGCTTCAGTCAACGCTTCTCCTACGGCTTCCGGCTCCGAGGTATACCCACCGCGTCGTCGGCCGGACCGTTTGAGAACATCACCTTCGTCCAGGTCATTTATGACTTCTTCAATTTCCGCCGCTATCGAAAACTCATCCGGATTATTTGCAGCGTCGGTTGCTAACTTGAGAATCTCAGAGCGCAGTTCAGGATGCCGTTTAAACAATTGCTCCAAAACGCGCTTGGCTAACCACGGTTCGAAGTCCGCAATCTTTTCCGCCACGTTCGTTTTTCTTCCGTGCCATGACTCTGCTTAAAGGAGAATTATTTGCTATTAGATACGGTGTTTGCGAAGCCAGCCTCAACAGACATAAACTTCATCGAGACATTACCTTTGCGTGATGGACAACTGCGTATGCGGCGCTGTTTTTCCAGGCGCCAACGACATGCTGTTTCCATATTCGTCGCCCGCGGCGTACGCGTCTTGATAAACACTCGAGCGGCGCGGTTTCACCGTCTCCAGATGCAGAGAACGAAGGTACTCTTCATTCGCACATTGCAGACTATTGCGTAACACGACAAGCGCATTACCGACTGCCCCCTCCTGCGTTGCCTTTTCCTCTTGCACAAGTTTGTCCGCACGTACGTACAGACGGTCGGACGCACCGACTCTAAAACTTCGTCGAGACGCCGCGTCTCTGTAGAGCTTGTTGCTTTCCGATCGAACAGAGTTTAAAAGCCATGTCGCCACGTCGATCGTCACGGCGATGTTTTCGGCTCTACCGAAAAATACGGGTGTGTTGCGATACTTCCGAACTATCCGTCCGGTCCAGTAGTCGAACCTGGTTGATTCAACAGTACGGTGGATATAGAAATCCGTGTAGTAGAGATTGCAGGCTGCATCAAGAGTAGTCGTTATCCACGGCTCAAGCTTGAAATCAGCGTGCACCTCTTCGATCCTGTCATGGGCCGGCTGTCCATCGAACGTTTCCATTGTCAGATTGTGCTTCGCCAGCAGTTCCATGGCGAATTTCATAGCGACGTCACGTTCGTGCTCATTCTGATTGCCTTCGGCAAGTGAAAGCAGTTTTTTGATCTTGTTGATCACAGATTCGTGGTTGTTCAAGTATCAGTGCTCCTCGTCGCTTAGTAAACAAGCATCCTGCAAAAACGGCTGCCATTTTCGCGGCACAGATTTGGGCAATGCCATGGCTTCTTTCAGCCGAGGTTTAGCTCTGCGCACTTGGATCGATGCATGCGGGTCATGAACCCGACCGCCTAAAGTCTACATCTAGCAAGCGACTTTGCGGGTGGTGCGTCAAATTTCGGGACCTCGTTTGCATACACAACGCATATCGAGCAGGACCAGTTCAAACAGAAGAATTATTTAGGATGAAACCGATGATCACTAGGCGCTCTGTCGGCATGTCGACGTGCGCTTCTCATCACGAGCCCCTTGTCTATCGCAATCCGCGTCCACAGCATTTCTTGAATCTCTTGCCACTATTACATGGACACGGTCTGTTTGGATTTGTGTCAATCGAAATTCCGCGAGCCTCGGGTTGAGAATTCTCCAACGCAGCCTGAATCACTTCGAGAAATTTTTTATCAACTTTATCGCTCTCAAACCGATCAGACCATTCGAGCTTTGGAGTCAGGTGACTGCGCAGTTCAGAGGCTTCATCGTCTCGTTTAACAGTCTCGAGTAAATCAGCCAACCGTTCAGTAATGTCATCGCGATCTCTAACTTCTGAAATCGAGAGTCCCTTGCGCAGAAGGCGTTCTGCTTTTTCCATATCTTGAGAATCACGCTTTGCAAAATGGTAGCAATCGGACCAACCGATCCACCCCCAACCCCAGTGCTCGTCAACCCCCAACCATTCCTCGTACCGTTCGTCGACCTTTCCGCTTTGCCCCATTTCAGCGTAGCATTCGCTAATGTACCGACGAGCATTTTCATCGCGCAAGGACTCTTCACTCCCAAACCTTCGGAGCAGCTCTTCGCAGAAGGCAATCTCTTGCCTCAGGAATTCCGCGTTTTTCAGTCCGGAATTCCATAAAACCATTTGATAGTCAGAAACCCAATTGGAGACGAGCTGGGTTCCGTTAAACCGTTTGTCGAATTCGCCAATGGTTTTGATATTCGATTTGTCGCAGATAGCCAATACGTCGTTCCAAACTTCAAACCAGACAAGCGCGGCAGCCGGCTCATCACGGTCACTTAGCTTGTAGCCCTCCTGCATTTTGCTGTCTAAAACTTTGAACGATGGAACGCTTTTCACAATATTCAATTCTTTCACCCACGAGGTTTGCTATCGAGACGGGTACGTGATTGAGTAGCGGCTTGCGAACGCGCCGCTTCTCACCGACGCCTGAGCGAGTTAATGTCGACAACATTGTCACTGGAAGGTTCAGCTATCAGTCCCGGAAACGTGTTGGCGAGTCGGCGTTTTTGAATAGCGCGACTGATGAAGTCAGCGATCCAATCGATTGCCCTATCAGTATGGATCCAGCTGTGTATGGCGATTCCAACGTAACCCTCTGCCTCCTCGGGGCTTCCGGGGGAGTACGAAGCCGGCTGTCTTTTGGGAAGCTTGCGCACTCCCCATAAAAGTTCCAGCACGTGTGAGTTTTCTTCCATGGCCTCTTTCAAAGCATCGTTGGCAAGCGGGCTATCACCGTATTTCTTAAATCTGCAAAGAGCACGCGAATACATCATGTGCGCGCTTGTTTCGCCAGCATATGCTCTGAACAGATCTTCGGCTTCAGCAAGGAGGTTCGCTTCGACCAAAGCCGGGGCTAACAACGTTCTGACGCCCTGATTGTCGTTTGGATTGAGCCGCAACAGCTCTTTCCACAATGCAATGGCTTCAGCGAATTGCTCATCGGAATGTAGCGCGCAGGCCAACCCATTGATGGCGCGCATGTATGGTCGCGTTCTTAGATCGCTCCAAAAATGTGTCTCCGAACTCTGTAGAGTTTCTTCTCCCAAGGCTCGCTTACCAGCTTCAACACCCTTTCGATAGAATCCGATTTCTTCCTCAATATTTCGCGACCGATCTTCAGCAAGCACAACATACGCATCGGCGCAGTCTTGACTAATCGCCAACGCCTGGTCCGCCATCGCAATTCGTTTTTTCTTCGACGGTTCATCAAATGCGTCCCACATGATGTATTGAGCCTGCTCAAGGGAAGTTTTCGGCTGATAAGCGAATTCATCGAGTTTCAAACCGCAAGCGTTCTCCATGAGAAACATATTTGCCTCCTCTAACGACGCGAAATTTTGACCTTGCATCAGTTGGTTGACCTTCGCTGACACAGTCTCCATCGCGCGGCGATCGAAGCGCCTCTTCTTTTCCGGTCCGTTCTTTTTAGTCATAGCTCTGTTCCCCACTTCGCCCGTTCGACAGATCTTACTCTCTTGCCGGACATTGGTTCCACTGGCTCGATAAGAAGTAGTTTGCCGAGCTTGCCAGAGCCCACAGTCCATTACACAGCACATGGTCCCTTATCAACTTTTTAAATATCCATAAGTCCTATGCGGCGCGAGTCCTGTGCGCGCGAGCTCGCCTCACCCGCTTGATGTGTTCGTTAACTCCTGAGACGATCACCGAAAGGTGCCTGGCAGTCAGGTTGCCCCAGCACTGCTGCAGGTACGATTCTGCATTGCGCCCCCCCGCTTCGCAGCTTTTGAATACCTCGCTGAAACGACGTCGTTTCTGCGATCTTCCAATAGAGACAAATCCTCCTTCGTCGTAGAATTCTGTCTCCCCGACTGATCACTCCTCTACAAGCTCATCCAGTTTTTCAAAGCTTTCACTCCAACTTCCGTCATACCGATATCGATCAGTGCATCTCTGTCGGCGGCGTTTTCGAATTGCATTCTCACCGTAATCTTGGTCTGGGCCTCAAAATCTTCAAACGTGATGGTCAAGAGCATCTGACCGATATTGCCCGCCGCACCGGGGCGATTTTTATTAACCTGTTCGTGCCACTCTTGCGGATGCTCAGAACAGTCTTGCAGCCAAACTATTCTCTCCGGCTCTTTGATCTCGTTGAACACGATGTTCATCGGATACTCCGTGCCATCCGAAGCAACCATGCTCAGCCGCATACTACCGCCGACCCGCACATCTCCCTTGCAACGCGCCGGGTAGTTTGGATTAACCGTCAATTCCACGTTATCTTGCTACCTCACGCACCAACGCGCGCGCGTGAAAGTTAATCCAAACGCAGCAAATCTTGCGAACGCAGAGTATGCTACCTCTGCGTGATAGCCAAAGGCTTGTGCGGCGCTGTTTTTCCAGGTGCCAATGACATACTACTTCCATATTCGTCGCCCGCAGCGTATGCGTCTTGATAAACACTCGAGCGTCGCGGCTTTACCATGTGCAGATGCAGAGAACGAATGTACTCGTCATTGGCGCGTTGCAGACTATTTCTCAGCACGACCAGCGCATTACCGACGGCCGCCTCTTGCGTCGCCTTTTCCTCTTGCACAAGTTTTTCCGCACGCATGTATAGACGGTCGGACGCACCAACTCTAAAACTCCGCCGAGAAGCAGCGTCTTTGTACAGCCTGTTGCTTTCTAATCGAACAGAGTTTAGAAGCCATGTCGCCACTTCGATCGTCACGGCGATGTTTTCGGCTCTGCCAACAAACACGGGAGTATTGCGATACTTCGTAATCATGCGCCCGGTCCAGTAGTCGAACCTGGTTGATTGAGCATCATGATAGATATAGAAATCCGTGTAGTACAGCGTGCAGGCTGCTTCGAGAGTGGTCAATATCCACGGCTCGAGCTTGAAGTCGCCGTGCACCTCTTCAATTTTGTCATGGGCCGGCTTTCCGTCGAATGTTTCCATTGTCAGATTGTGCTTCGCCAATAGCTCCATGGCAAATTTCATAGCAACGTCACGTTCATGCTCGTTCTGATTGCCTTCGGCAAGTGAAAGCAGTTTTTTGATCTTGTTGATCACCGATTCGTGGTTGTTCAAGTATCAATACTCCTTCGTCGTTTGGTAAGCAGTCAGCTTTTGAAACCGACTCCAGTCAACTGCCACTCTCATACACAGCATTTGACGATGCTATGGCTTCTTCTCGCCGCAGTTTTAACTCGGCGCAAACGGGATCAATGCATGCGAGAGTCATGAGCCCGACCATTGAAATTCTACATCTTGCAAGTGGTTTTGCAGGCAGTGCGTCAAATTTCGAGATCCCTTTTGCATACACCATGCATATCGAGCAGGTCCAGTTCAAAGAGAAGAATTATTTAGGATGAAACCGATGATCACTAGGCGCCCTGTTCGGCACGTCGACGCACGGTTGTCGTATGTGGCTGAAATCAGTTGATGTCCGCCTGATGGCTTCGTGCTGTTTCCAATATGTCGTCGACCATTCAATGGATCGGCTGTTGATCATGTGCAGCAGCAAAGTTTTGAGACCATTGGAATCGCCCTGAACAGCGCGTTGAAAGTGCACTGCTGCGTCGCTTCCACATCCACCCTCACTGGGTATACCGCAGGCTGAGGTCATTCACTCACTCCCGTTAGCGCCTAAAGCTCAGAGGAGCCTGGATCTCCCTGGCGGCACCACAGCTCCAAGGGCGCCGTTCTTAGGAGTCTTCGACGCACGGTCTGCTCGATGGGCATGGACCCCAACGGCGCCTGGATTGCCATGGCTGCTTCAGCAGCTATCTCGTCGATCGCAGTGGCACTCAGATTCCAAACGCGAGGTTGGGCATCTCGCAAGGTGTGAGTGACGTGCGCAAAAGCGTGCGCACAAAAGATCGATTCATGCGCAAGAACTTGCGCTTCGCCTCCTTAAAACAGCGATTTTCCGACTCGATGCGCACGAGCGTGCGCTCAAAGGCCGCGGGTTCAACTCATTCACCGAAAAATTGCTTTGGCCGGAGCGGGAGGTAATGCTCTTCTTAAAATCCAGGAGCCTCTCTATCAGTCTGCAAGATTTCACCTCGCAGAAAGAATTCTTTGCTTCGATTCCACACAGAGTCATCTATCTAGCACAAGAAGAGTAAGCTATCCGGGAAACAATACCAGCGGTCGCAACGAATTGTGGAAAATAAGCTAAAGGTGCCGGGCAGTCACGCTTCCCCAGCGCTGCTGCAGATATTCCACGACAAGCCGCCTATGGCAGTGCTCTGCAGTCGCTTCGCTACAAAGCAGAACACACGGAACCTCGAAAAGACCCTTGTCGAGGTTTTCTTCGATTCGGCGCGTTTTCATCAATTCAATAAATCTGCCTTCGTACTCAGTCCAGCTCCCCTTCTGCTTCTTATATCGATCAAGCATGTCCTGGCTGGGTGCCAACAGTGGAAGATGCACATACTCGGCGTTGCAAATCACTTGCAAGAAGTATGCGAGATCTTCTTTCTTGGCGAATGCGGACAGCTGAGAAGAATTGTTTAGACGCACATCAAGGAGACGCTTGATACCAGCTTGTTTTATAGACCCGAAGAACTGAGCAGCCGTTTTTTTCGTAAAACCGATTGTATAGATCTCCATGGCGGCCCTTCTCCTACCGACGAAAAGATATTCATCTACTACGGCCGTCCAAGCCGACGCTGTAATGGATTTGGAACATTATGCAGGCGATAGTGGATTGCGTGTCCGCCTTGTGACCTTTTAACGAGACACTTGGCCATATTTACCACCCCAAAAGTTTCATAATTGCGAGGCGCCCGATATGGACTCACAAAAGGCTCAACTGGACCGCGAATTGGACCAGAACCAGTCCCGGGAACTTCGATCGAACATCAGACCTGGAGAATTGCTGCATCAATTCGGCGATTTGCCATCTAGTAGAGAGGCTGCTGCTTCCAGCGGCGATAACCAAGCAGACGAGCTTAAATTGGGGAGCGCATACGGGCAAAGCAACCAGCAATCAGCGCAGAGCGAGCTAGGATCCGGACCGCAATCGGATACTCATGGTGGTCATCAGAACGTAGAGCAGCTCTGGAATCATGCGGTGAGAAAAATATTCGGGTACCAACAGCAACGATCAGATGCAGGCTCGGCAACGGGTGCCGGAAGCGCCAGTTCCGAACAGTCACCCACGATTGCAGGAGCGGACGCGAGAACGGCAACTCAAGCAGCTGCAAGCGCTGGCACCATTTCCGATGCGATCGGTAGCTCTCCCACATCTAGCGACCCGGTCATTTCTCAGCTGCAGCAAAGCGATCCCACTATTGCCCAGGTGCTAACCGATTCGCAAAACTCGATGTCTGCGGACGGTTACAACCAGTACCTTAATCTTGTCACTCAAAACTGGCAGTCAGGATATTTTCCTGATGGCGAGTCCCTTATGCAGGCGTCTGCTTTTGAGCTTGGTCAACAAGGAGGCTCTCAATCTGACGTAACCGCTGCTGAGAGTGTTATGCAAAATGACTTCGGCCAAACCGGCGATTCTGCCGTTTCGACCTATAGCGGTGGCGCGGGCAGTACCACCACCGGGTCTGATACCGGCAGCGGCACCACTACCTCCTCCACTGGGTCTGACACCGGTAGCGGCACCACCACCGCCTCCCCCGGCTCCGATACCGGTAGCGGCAGCACCACCTCCTCCTCCACTGGCTCTGACACCGGTAGCGGCACCACCACCTCCTCCTCCACTGGCTCTGACACCGGCAGCGGCAGCACCACTTCCTACACCACTGGCTCTGACACCGGTAGCGGCACCACCACCTCTTCCACTGGGTCTGATGGCAGTGCATCGACCTCAGCAACGGAATCGGCTTCCACTTTGTCAACGAATCCAGCAGACTATGGATCCACCGAGCAAATACCTTTCGACTCTGCCACTATGGTCAACGCCCTGGACTACGGTGTTGTGGGCGACGGTCAAACTGACGATACTCAAGCCCTGAACAACGCACTCACTGCCGCAGCTGCGCAAGGAAAGAACGTCTATTTACCAAACGGAACTTACAATCATGACGGTCAAATCGAGGTTACTGGTTCGGCCGGGCTCATTGGTCAATCAGGCGATACTATTCTTATGGCTACCGACACAGCGCACAACGGGGCTAACGCCGAGGATGACGGTTATAGCAATCGCGCCATAAATGTCACCGGTGATGGTGCCACAATCGAAAACTTGACCCTTGAAGGCAATTCCACACTTCCCAGGTACGGCGGTATGCAGAGTGTCGCCGTAAACGTACAAGGCTCGGATGTCGACGTTAATCATGTCACAGTCGATGGCGGTACTCAGTCTCAATCGACTTTCGACAACGGCGTGGTTGTTAATGCGGTAAGCAATTCAATCAATAACGTGACGATAGCCGACAACCTTGTTGAGAACACCAATGCCGACTACATCAGAGTCGCAGCCTGGCAAAACAATGGGCAGGACAACAATGTCTCGAACGTCACTGTTGAGGGCAACATGACGGAAAGCACTGCCGGAGCCGCAATGGGAGATGACAGCTACTCAGCTATAGGCAACAACGGTGCCACCATCTCAGACTATACGGCGATAAATAATGTTGGCATCGGACCGAAACAGTGGGGCAATGAATTCGATCTCGAGGGTGTCCAGGGCGGCACGGTTGAAGATAACTATCTAGATGATGAGGGAGCGGGTAAATCTGCCGGGGTCGTCGTGCAGGTGCCACCTTCCTATCCCGGGGCAGCCAGCAGTGATCTGACAATTTCTGGCAACGACTTCGTAGGCGATGGCAGTACAAACTCCACATTTGGCGCCGTCGCATTCTGGAACGGTGCTTCGAATGTTTCCGTTGCCGACAATACATTCACCGATTCCGATGTTGCCGACATTTCTGCATCAGGTAGCAATGTGTCTGGCATAACGCTTTCAGGCAACACCGACACCGGCGGAGCATTGAGCGTTAACGATCAAATAGGAGCAATCACCGGCCAAACGTAATCGTGGGTGATTCAGACGAACGCGCTCTACTGGGAGTTTCCGGGGTTTCGGCTCTTGAAAGCCCAGGCTAATCCTATATAGATTAAATTGATGCTTCTCGCCAGGGAATACGGACATTAATGGCTACAAAACCACTAATTAAAAAACGATTGCCAACTTCAGATCGACTGCGAAGTGGCCGCGACAAGTATTGACGGAAATCCTGCGCGAATGAATTGGCTGAAGAAAAGGATTCGAAGTCTCCCAACTTTTATGCACCACTTCTTAAGAAGAGACATGCAGTAAATGGACGGCAGCTTTCAGTTGGAAGCTGCCGAAACACAAACGCGTTTACTCCAAGATCATGGAGCCCATGATCTTATGGCGCGCGGTTGAGCGCTCGATACAAAGTTTTGCCGCGGACCGTCCGGCGCCAGCGAATACGCCTTTCGATACTCGGCCATCGCTGCCGAGCTCAATAAGCTCGCACGCGAGCACAGTTTTCAAGCACGCCGTTGCAGCAACGCTTGCGTTGATATCGATCCAACGGCGAAGTCCTTCTCACCCGCAAGCGTTCCTTTTCAACCACGCCACTTGACGTCGGTCGGATGGTGTCCGGTCGCTATGGTTTGAAGCGAACGTCGCTCAGGCTTCGATTAATAACGGCGTCCGCCGCCGCCACCACCGCCACCAGTCTTGGGTTGCGAGATGCTGGCAGCCAACTGCCGTCCGTCCATGTCTCTACCGTTCAACCCTTGAATTGCCGCCTGGGCTTCTTCGGGGCTAGACATCTCGATAAATGCGAATCCACGTTTGCGACCCGTGTCACGATCGGTAGGGATCGAGCACGATACGACCTTTCCATACTGGCTAAAGGCTTCTTCTAGATCCGCCTCTACGAGTTTGAAAGAGAGGTTGCCGACAAATAACTTATTACTCATGAGATCCTACCGTAGAACTATCAATATCGGCATATTATCTCATGCCACCCCGTGCTTGATATTGAGTCGCAAGCCTCTTCAGTTAGATTTGCTTCTATATAGATTGAAACCCCGATTGTCGGGCGCCGTGTTCAGAGGCTTTGACGCAGGGTCTGCTCAAGTGCTCAGGCTTGCCTCCTGTTACAGGCATTCTCGCTTAACCGTGCTTGACATATATTTCTGGTTACGGAGAGGCGGCGCCTCAGGATCGTATCCATCCAGACCGAGCGACCAATCTCAAGGCTAAGCTTTAATATCCCATCAAAGTTCGGCGAGCAGAAACGCAAGACTCGAGCAGCGCATTTTCGTCGCTAAACTGTTTTGTCGCCGCGTCAACATCTTGAACATACGGAACAAGCAGCGAATCTTGTTTTGCTTGCATCGCGTTGCGCCGCGTTTTGAACTGCTCGTCAGTTTCACCGAAAGAACGCTGAGTCGGAACCATCGTTCCGAGCGAACTTCTCACTCTATCGAGCTTGGTTTTGGTGCTTTCCAGCGCTTCCGCGGCTCGCTGCTTACGCAACTGCGCTTCGCCACAATATAAGGAACGATCGGTGAGAGTCCACTTTTATTCCGCACGATCTGCGGCGCACATTTGCTACCGTGGCGGAAAGTTTAGATCTGTCATGGAAAACAGTGAAGTCGCTGTTGAATCACAAGATGGATGATGATGTCACTGCCGGCTATGTTATTTCGGAAGCCGAGCGCCTGCGTTCCGCAATGCAGGGAATTACCGATACACTCCGCGAAATCATTGAAAAAGAGGAAGACCCAACTACGAAGAAGACGAGTGCGTCCAAAGTTGTCATTTCTTCGCATCGCAAGAAAGATGTGGAATTTTGATTTCGCGAACACGTGGCTCAACTAAGAACGCGATCCTGCCGAACAGTGTACAAGACAGCCTTGTGGGCGGTGGCATTGCGACGGAAGATTCCTATGATATGATGGTCGTTATGAATACGCGTCTGACAATACCAACAAGCATCCAACTGCGAGCTAATAGAGGCTAGGCAGTCGCTTCGTCGTGTTCAGACCGGAATAGCTTTTCAAATCTGTCCAACTGTGCTCACGGCGAACCTGCCTAACCGGCGGTGGTTGATGCTTGTGGGAGGTTTATGCATCTAAATCAACAAGTTAAAATTTGATTTGAAGCTGCGGCATATTGCGCCGAAACCAACAGTGCGAGGTTCGCGCAGCTGAAGGGCACCACATACGGTGCTTACGTATCCGCCTGCGTTGAGTAGCAGGAAACGGACATTGCGGAAGGAGGAGAAATGAAAGTCTGGTTCACGTCTGACCACCACTTCGGGCATGCGAACATCATCAAGTTTTGCAATCGCCCATTTAGCAACACTCACGAGATGAATGTTGGGATGGAGGCCGCTTGGAACCGCGTCGTTGAACCAACTGACCTGGTCTATTATCTCGGCGATTTTGCGATGAATGTTCGCTTAGTTCCGTTCCTTGTGTCGCGTTTGAACGGCACCAAGATTTTGGTGCCCGGCAACCACGACAAGTGCTGGCAGAAGAAAGATTCCTCCGGTCGATGGCATCGACATTATCTTGATGCTGGTTTTCAGTCGATCGAACAGTCACTGCGGCTTGAGATAGCCGGCGCGTCCGTGCTGCTCAATCACTTGCCCTACCGAAATGAAGCCGATCCGGATCAGCGATACTTCGAAGAGCGTCCGGTCGATGACGGCGGCTGGTTGATTCACGGCCATGTTCACAACCGGTGGAAGGTGTCGGTCCGCCAGATCAATGTCAGCGTCGAGGTGTGGAATTTCGAGCCGGTCGGCTTGGAAGTGATCGCCGCGATTATTCAGGCTGGCGTCCAGCCTCGGGCGACCGGAACTAAGCCAACATATGAGTGATTCAATGCCTCTTAAAACAATGCAGAATTCGCTACTAAAATGGTAGCGAGCTGGACACAGTTTTAAGAGCCATTGGGTGTCTCGATAACATCCCGACCTTTGCAGAGTCTGGCGGGTGCGTGATTCCGCGACAAAGTGTCGGGATTTAATAGTTGGGCTTCAGATAGCGGAGAATCCCGACAAAATGTCGGGAAAAGTGTCGGGATTTATCGTTCGAGTCTTCCAGTGGCTGGAATCGCGACAGTACCTTGCGGTTGTAATTGTGCAGGGGCGCCTGCACAATTAAGGCGTTGCAGAGCCCCCTCTCCGGCATACGACGAGGAAATGTCTCGCCTTGTGTCGCAATTATTGACAATAGGTCCATTTATGCTATAGTTAAAGAGAAAATAGCTCATAGAAGGTATTCTTATGCTCGTAAGCTTCTCTGTGCAGAATTGGATGTCTTTCCAAGAAGAAGCTTCGATTTCCATGGTCGCCAGCAAAGAAAAACAGCATGGCGATCGGATTCCGACAGTTGAAAAATACAGAACGCGGGTCTTGCCGCTGGCCGTTGTGTACGGTGGCAATGCCTCAGGAAAGACGAACCTATTTAAGGCTCTTAGCTTTGTCAAAAACTTGGTGGTACGCGGTACTCATCCAAGCTCCGCTATTCCAGTAGAAGTGTTTTTGCTCGATCCAAAGAATGCAGCTGAGCCGGCGAGGTTTGCATTGGAATTACTCGCTGATGAGAAGATGTACGCGTTCAGTTTCGCGGTAACCAGGAAAACTGTCTTGGAGGAGAAGCTTGTAGAGATATCTGCCTCCAGCGAAAAAGTTTTGTATGAACGGATTGGTGCAGAAGTAACTTTCGACAAGAGTCTTGAAAAAGATCAGGCTCTCCACTTTGTATTTAAAGGTACAAGAGACAATCAACTCTTTTTGACTAATTCAATTTCGCAAAAGGTCGAACGCTTCAGAGCCGTATATGACTGGTTTGAGAACGATCTGCAACTCGTTGCACCGGACTCGCGATTCGGTCGTTTTGAGAGATTCCTGGAAGACGGCAGTCCAACGTTGTGCGCAATGAGAGACGCATTGGCGCATTTGGATACGGGGATAACCAATCTTGATTTTGATGCTGTTCGGTTGGACGATTTTGGTTTGCCCAAAGAGCTGCTTGCAGACATCGATGAAAACCTGAAAGACGGCGACGTTGCGTTGCTGATGCTTCGAGATCCGATTGCTCTGTCTCGTCGCGACGGCGAAATGATTGCGAAAAAGCTTGTGACATTTCACTCGAATAGCCGCGGTGAAAGCGTGAAGTTCGGTATGGAATATGAATCGGACGGGTCAAGACGAGTCATCGACTTGCTACCTGTGTTCCTTGATTTGTGCGTCAAGAACTCCAAAAAGGTTTATGTAATCGACGAGCTTGATCGCAGTTTGCATACGCTTCTCACGCAGCATCTCTTAGAGGGATATCTATCTAGCTGCTCTCCGGAAAGCAGGGCGCAACTGCTGTTCACCACTCACGACGTTTTACTTATGGATCAAGATTTGGTCCGACGGGATGAGATGTGGATTACGGAGCGCGCGACATCGGGTGGCTCCAGCCTAATGTCGTTCAGCGAATTCAAGGATGTCAGATATGACAAAGACATTCGCAAGAGCTATTTGCAGGGAAGGTTGGGCGGAATTCCGCGCGTGTTTTTTGATGGTCGAAACGTGCATGCTTGGCACGAGAATGAGTGTAAGCAGGGCGTTTGATGGCTTCAAGGACGAGACGACAGTTCAGCCGCCCGCTGGGCGAACGCCGATATCGCAAGCTTTTTCGCGTTGCGGTTGAAGGCTCCAAAACGGAGCCGCAGTATTTTGCGTTGCTGAACATTGGAAATACTGTTGTGCGAGTTGAGTGTATCCCAGGCGATGAATCCTCTTCACCACCACAGGTATTGGCGCGGCTCAAGGAGCGAATCAAAAAGAGCGGGCTCTCGAAAACTGACGAGGCGTGGCTTGTCGTGGACAAGGACGATTGGACTGACGAGCAACTGATTCCTCTGTTTGAATGGTCGCAACAGAGCGAGCGTTATGGATTTGCTCTGAGCAATCCGAAATTTGAGTATTGGCTCCTACTTCATTTTGAGGACGCAAGTATTGCCAGCTCTCGTCAATGCTCGGAGAAACTTGAGCGACATTTGCCCGGCAACGACAAAGGAGTAGAAGCTAGGAAGTTTACAGAAGAGCGGATCGCGCATGCAATCGAAAGAGCAAAAGAGCGAGATAGTCCACCCTGTGCCGATTGGCCGCGCGCCTTCGGAACGACGGTATACAGGCTTGTCGAACGAATTCTTACGGCGCGAAGAGAATCATAAAATGCTGCTGGAGGGGGCTGTTTGATATCCGATCGATATGCTTTCGGGTGGTTCTTAACGGAGGCACTTTGGTCGATATATGCGGACGGATAGCCGATCGGCGACAGATCACCGGCGCTACAGCTATGCACCACATATAGTGGCATCATTAACAAATTGAACCCGAATTGCCGGACGCCTTGCTCAAAGATTTTGACGCCGGGACTGCACATGGGTGGGCGCGAGCAATGGGAAATGAACACACTCGGCATTGCAAATGACTTGGAGAAAGTAGGCGAGACTAGTAACGGAAGACAACCGCTCGAAACGTCATGTCCAACGAACCCGACATTCTGAATAGATACTGGATCGAATTCGAGCGTCCTCCAAAGCCGAAAAAACGGACTGGGTTTTGGATGGACTGTCGTACACAGTCATCATTCGGGGTGACCGCGTATGATCTAGACGACGCCCTGTATCTGATCAAGAAAGAATTCTTTCGCGATAAACCTATTCCAAAGCTAATCGCGATTGCGGAAGACATTGACATGAGCGAACTTCTGGCACGAAACAAACACATCAGCCGGGCTTGCTCCGTCTGGCGAGGAGTGTGGTACCCCTATCATGGGTTTAGCGGACCGGTGATAGGAAGCGTCACGAATGATTGGTGACGGCAGGCGACGACAGCACGCAGAACAACGACGACGTAGAATAGATACTAGAAAAGCCCGTTTAAGCGCGGGCACGCTGGCACAATCCAGGCTGAATCAACAATGCAACGCTCGCTCATTCCTATAACATTGAAGTACGTGTTAGCCGCCTTCATTTCTGGATCTTCGCTTGCGGCGTTCTCAGTCAGCGCGGAGACAGCAGAACCAGCAAGGTTCCTTTCGATCTACGACAAGCTCACCGCGGGCAGCGTCGGTCATGAGCGTGAGCTCGAGAAACAAGCCGACCAAGAAATGCTCGACGGCAACTTTACGGAAGCTTGTGCCACATATCTTGCGTCCGCCAAGGAGTCCCTGAGAGACAGAAGTTTCGAGCAAGCGCGGCCGCGCCTGGACAAAATGTTCATCGCTGCTGCCAAATTGCGGACAGCTGAACAAAAGCAGCTTTTCATCGCGGTGAGAGGTTTACATTGCTTCGTCCAAGACACACGCCCGAGCGATGTGCAGAAGTATTTGGCTCAACAGAAACTCAACCTGATTGAGGCGCAACCAAATAGCACAGCCGACGATCGTTTTGAATCAATCGCAGATATAGCAAATGCTTGCGCACAAAACCGCGAATACAGCAGGTCCGAGTCAGTGCTTGTCGATGTCCTCAAAGACTTGCGAACAACGAATCCGAAGTCAAAAAATATTGAAACGTGCGAATTACTGCTTGGTCGCATCTACGATTGGGGCAAACAACCGCAGAACGCGAAGCAGTATTACGAGGACGTGACGTCGCTTGCGCGACAACGAAGTCAACCTGAATACGTCCGCGCGCTAGCAAGCCAAACGGAATTTCTTCTGAGAAACAAAATGTATGACGAGGGCATTCCCCTTGCGAAGGAGTACTTCGATTTAGCTTCTGCATCCATTGAACTGAAGAAGACTCCAAGCTCATTTGAACCCTATGCACATAACCTTGCTGACGCTGACATTGCGTTGGCAGACAAATTCTATCGAGCTGCATTCGACTCCGAAAAGATGTCCCCTACCTACACCTTTGGGCATACGGTCGCAGAATGGGCAAAAGCACTCCACGAGCACGGCAAGACATCCGAGACCATGGCAGTACTGAAAGAAGGAATGGATTACTGCAAAAGTAGCAAAAATTGGGTTTTGGAGAAAAATCTGACGCCGATTGCTCAGCTCTACGAAAAATATTTACGCGAGGCAAATCAAAGAAAAGAGGCAGACGAGTTTCGCGCAGAGTACTTACAAGAGATGGCGGCACGCTCGTCATTTGTGTCCGAGTGGCTGAGCAATACAGCTCAACGCACGCAAAAACCACCACCCAGCGCGCTCGACAAGGTATTGGAACTCACAAGCAGCATGAAAGAAGCGTTTCAACACGACCAGTGCGAAACTGGCTACAACCTTCTTCAGCAGGCAATTCTCACTTATGAAGCTAACGCCGATAACAAAGATAGTCCGAAGATGTACGCCTCTTTCACAGACATCTCCAACCGCCTTATAAGTTGCGGGCGCCCTGACGAGGTCCGCCCAATACTTATGCAAATAATCAGAGCTCGTATGATCTTCGGGTTTGAACGGTTCTGGCAGGGGTTTCATGGGTTTGAAAGGGACGATAGGACTGCGTTAGCTGAACTCTTGTCCTTTGACACCAGACGTGCGCCTGGCGAGAAGGACGTTTTAGCGGCACTTGACGAGCTGATCTCAGAAGCTAAACTCA
Organism: Planktothrix sp.; assembly: GCA_036703195.1. Taxonomy (GTDB): domain Bacteria; phylum Cyanobacteriota; class Vampirovibrionia; order Obscuribacterales; family Obscuribacteraceae; genus DATNPN01. Next base: position 65,118 of record DATNPN010000038.1, read on the forward strand.
CCGGCAAGCCGGGCAATGTGGACCAGCTCTTAACTCGCCGCATTGCGATGACCAAGTCCGCTGCTGAGAAAGCGGCATTGTCTGAAGAGCTAGAAACATGGATCGCAAAAGAAGGCGCTCCAACCTATACCTTCGAAGGCATGCTCCGCACCGCGGAATTTTATATTGCCGCAGATCAATTCGACAAGGCAACCGAAAAATGGAAGGCTGCGATAGAGATGCGCGGTAAATCGCCAACGCAACTATGGGATCTAGACGGAATAGCGCGGAGATTTGCGGAAAAGAGTCAATTGTCTCGCGCGAGCGACTGCTACCTGGTAGCACTAAAATTAGGAACGCCAGAAAGACTCCGAGATGACGACGACCATATTCTTAAAGGAATCAACACCTTAGCTTCGAAGTTTCGTGATGCTGATGACATTGCAGGTGGTGGCGCGCTGTTGGATCAGGCCCTAGCAATATGCAAGGACAAAGATGGCGAAGATAGCACTATCGTCCGCGAGCAGATTTTGAAGGTCGCTCAGTTTTACGCGATCTCAAGGGAAAAGGCGAAGGTCAAGACGTTCTGCGATGAATATTTAGCGCTGATAGACAAGCCCGGAAGATCGGTCAGCACGCTTACGATCGTGGAAATGAATCGGACAACGCAGATTTTAAAGAACAACGGCTGCGGCGCAGACGCACAGAGGCTCAACGATCTCGCGAGCATACTCGAGGCAAATAATTGCAAGGTGCCGGCATCAGCCCGATAAATATTCGGCGGTCTGCAAAAATCAGATGCACTCTAAGCTCGCTCGGCGTCAGGAACTCACGTCTCAGCCGCCGGCTTGTACTCGTCTGCCGCCATGCCAAACGTCCACGCGACTGCCTCTCGTGGAGACCTGACGAATGGCGGCACGCGCAGGAAATAGGTGTCGTAGGTGCCGTCGGGATTTTTGGTTTTGTTGGTTACACGAACCATCACTACGGGCTCGTCATTTGGAAATCTCTTCGCGTACAGCGTGCCGAATTCGTCAGTCATGAATTCTTCTCCGCCAGAGTCAAGAATAAAGCGCTCGGTTCCATATTGTTCAATCATCACCCTGCGAAGAGTGATGTTGGGCTCTGCTTCGATTTGTCGATACGTGAGCAGATGCCTCGAGCGAATGATGCGCTCCGGAACCGTCACACCATGCCATGAATACAACCCGCAACCATCTTTATACGCAAGCGCGGGTCCGGTTTCGCAGTGAAAACGTGCGTGTTCGTCGCGCGCGTCTTGCGTCGGTCGTTCACAAACAAAACAAACGTGCTCTAAAAACGAGTACGCGCTGGCAACTCTTGCAAGGTCCGATGTTATGCGAAGGAGCTTTCGCTGCCGCTCGATCATTGGTGAACGAGCGAAACAACCCGAGAGCGCATCGTATAGAGGAAGAGTTCCAATCTGCCACGATGCCCACCAAACTTTGCTCAGAACAAACTCGGCATATACTGTTTGTTTGTTCGGAGACGAATTAGGTTCGACCCAGATTTTGGATGGTAGATTGCTGAGATTACCCTTTTCTCGTGTAGCCGATTGGTCGTTGCACGATGCGTTGCTCGCGGCGGCACCGCACTTTGCTAAGGCCGACTGCAACGCATCCAAATCGAAACTGTTGAAACTTGCCGCCTGTTGAGCACACGCCCGCTGCTCATCGGCAATCTTCACAAGCTGGTCGAAGACCGCCGCGAACTGGCTGTGGGAGAACTGCCTATCGAGATCATCGAGAAGATGAGTGACCCACGAGAATTGTCCGTCGCTTTGAGAGCCAATGAACGGATTCCAACACCTGAAACCCATTAGAGACGAAGCGTAGAAAGAATGAGATTCGAACGTTTCCGGCTGTATGAAGTCGACTGCTTCGTTGATCACAGCGGACCTGGGTCTGAAGGACATGATGTCCTTCGCCGATAGCTCCGCATTTGCTTGACCGAAAGCCGACCGCCAGAGTGGGGTTCGTATTCCTTGTTCTATCTCGTGACGGTGATCCCATAGTGATTTCTTAAGGGGAAAGAGCTGGCACAGGAGATGCAACGCAACCATTTGCCACGGGCTCTCACACCAGATAATCTTCGGAACCGGACGCCCGTAGTGTGAATAAAACTGAATTATCGCGTCGGTGCACTCTTTTCGATCGATAAGCTCGGTGGACCGTACAATCTTCCGAAACTCCGCACAACACCGTTCCAATTCCTTGCGTCGTTGGACGTCGCTTGTAAGATTGTCTATCGTGCCGTTGCTCAACACAGCCTCAGCGCGCGCTGTTTACAAATCGATTATGACATCCCATCGCTGATTAGGGATAGCGGCCCAGCTGCTGTCTCCGCCCGAATGTGCTTGAGGCTATTCTTGTATTGCAGTTCATTGTCCCAACAACCCGGTGCCGTAGAGCGCTATTAGGACAATTTTGATTTGGATGAAAACCCGATAGCCAGGCGCCGTGGTCGGAGATTTTGCCGGAGAGTCTGCTCAAATGCTAAGTCTTTTTTCTTCTTTCGGATCGGCTCGATCAACCGCGCGTTCGACAGATCGCTGTCTGCTTCTTCAAAGCGATGCGTCCAAGCTACCAACACATAACATCGTCTTGAGTATGGGATGGCTCGAGGTAGATACGAAGTTTCGAGCTTAGCACCGCGGATGGAGGCACTAAGAGCGATAAAATCCGAAGTCAATCAGACTCTTTCGGAGCTGCATCTATCGACGAGGCGCTACGAACGGCGGGGCGCTCTGAGTGCTGCTGATTGACGATGTCTTTAACAACGCGTTCTTTATCTTTAAGTTGCTCCATCCAATCTGGTCTCGCTTCGACGTTCTTGATACCGTCTTTCAAGAGTTGAATGATTGAGTCTTGTGGGCTCATAAAACACCTCAAAGCATGCCGCTTGTGTTCACCAGTTCATTGTTTTCGATGGACAGATCAATACAGGTCCGCTCATTATTAATATACGCTATTTCCGGCTCAAAATAGCGAAGTATTGCTTCATTCGGCTTCCACTTTTTACGATTTCCGAAAGCGTCTTTCCTTTCAAGTTTCTCGAAAAGCTGCATGTATTGACGCGGAGCGATCCCCACATAAGGCACGCACGCGAAGGAAGATCCCGGCACAGCGGGAGATCAAGGTGAGGCGAATTGGGCGCACCTACTGCGGAATTGGCTCCCATCCTACTTCCAAATCGTGACGAAAGGCCGTATTTTGACGTCCACCAATACAGAAGCCCACAGATTGACATATTAGTTTTAACACCGTCCTACCCTCCCATCCTACGCGACAAAAAGTTGTACCTTGCCGAAGGAGTGGTCGCCGCATTCGAATGCAAGACTACACTTGAAGCGAGACACATACGCAGCTGTAGAATTCGCAGCAAACCTGAAACGGAACCTTGAGGCGTCGAACGGCAGCCCCTTCAGAGAACTATTTGCGCCGATTCTCTTTGGGCTTCTTGCCCATTCTCATTCATGGAAGGGCGAAAAGTCGAATCCGTTTGACAATGTGGAAACGTCCTTGAGCGAAGCGGATCAAAACTTTGTTCGTCATCCCCGTGAAATGATAAATGTGGTTTGCGTATCCGATCTCGCGACTTGGAAGGAGCGCAAAGCAACTGCAGTTTCCCAGGTATCTGGAGGACCGATCGATGGGAATGCCAATGTCTTAACCGGATATGTCGGACATGGAGCAAATAGTCAAACACAGAAGGATTATTTCTCACCACTTGGAACGCTCCTCGCAAAGGTAGGCGAACAACTGTCGTGGAACCATCCGGAGATGCGCCCCTTGCAGACTTACTTTCACCGAACTAATATTCAAGGAGCCGGAAGAGGGAAGCTTCGCGAATGGTCAATCAACATTTACTCCGACGAAACAAAACAATCTTTGAGCAAACATGGTCATCGTCCGGGGACATATAGTGAGTGGGCGGTTGCCTACTAAAGCCCATTCACGGCGTCTATCGCAATTTTGGCATCACCACTTCTTCATTGATAAGACAAACAAAACAGTTTTTGATTACGAGGATTACCTGAAGCACAATAAGAAAGACTATAAGCCTTTGAAAGGAGCTTCAGGTCCGTTTTATGCGCGCGAACTAATAGCGGGTCAGAAATGGAAACCAGCAAGTGAGTACACCGATTATTATCAAGACTTACCCGGACCGTTCGAGTTCTCGGAGGGGCTGCTGCCCATCAATGGGCTTGATGACGGCGAATACGCAGTTTATGTTGATTCCAAAGGTACGGCCCAATTTAAAATCAAAGCGTATCCTGCAGAGCATTTTTCTGAAGGGCTGGCGAAAGTGGGAACCGGAGGAGCCAACACGATGATGAAGAAGTATGGCTTCATTGACCGACACGGCAAGTTCGTAATCGACCCCACCGCACAAGACGTTGCATTTGATGAGTTTTCGGACGGCGTGATGTTGTTTCGTTCTGAAGTAAGCTTTCAATGTGATCTTATAGACACCAGCGGCAAGAAAATAGCGACTACTGCTTATGCTTGCCGCGCTCCATTTCATGAAGGGCTAGCTTTAGTTGGGATCAGCACAGCACCCCCGCCTCAAAACGCAAGCGGGAAGTAAGAAAGTTCGCGACCTTGTGATTCACGGAGGTTTGATGCAGGGAGATTACAACCGCCTAATCCTCGAGACAAAATGCACCACATGCCAGGGGGGCGGGCGGGCGACAGAATATGAACACGTGCCGATTGCTGGTCTGCGCCTTCTCTGCAAGAATATGGCAAAAAGGCAGCATATACAGGGTTTTAGCTAACCTCAAAATGCCAGACAAGAAAACTCGAACCTCTCCCAAACAGATGTCTCAGGTAAGAGACGATTTGCTACAGCAAGCCCTTCAGCAAGTGAAAGCTTTGAAATCCAAGCTGGAATCTTCCGAGCAGGCTGATCCGTCACTGCTCCAAAAGGCAGATGAGCAAATCGATTCCTTGCGGAGAGAATTGAGCAAATCCGAAGTAGCCAAAAGAGAACTCCGACTATCGCTTCAAAAACTTGAGGAATTGAAGGGGAGGCTGGAGCAATCTGAACTAACGAATTCTCACCGGCTCGTGGAGGCTTTGCGACAAGTTCAGAACTTGCAGCGGGAAGTTAAATCGCTTGAGGCGGAAAATACGCGGCTAAAACAACAGTGTGAGAACCGCCAACCAGCGCTGTCCGACACGCCATCCAGACCAATGCAGTTGACCATCGACTTGCTCGGTCCGGCTTTGACACACAATGACGCCACGGTAAATCAACGTCCCATGCCCGAAGCACACGAGAGTGCAACAACACCAGCTCAAGCACCACAGCTGTCGGCGCAAGAAAAGATAGCTCTGTTTGCCGAACTTTTTGCCTCACGCCGAGATGTGTACGCGGTGAGGTGGGAAAGCCGTAGCACTGGCAAGAGCGGTTATTCTCCGGCGCGAGAGCATCAAGAGTTTCATGGAAGAACTTCGTGCCCTGGTCCACCGACATGTAGAGACCAGCCGCTGACGGACGGCATTTTAAAGGAACATCTTCAAGGTAAGACGACCATCGGAGTCTTCCCTATGATGGAGAATGAGATGTGCAGGTTTGTTGCCATCGATCTCGATCAGAAGTACAAGAAAACATTTGCCAGATGCACGAAAGTGAATGAGCCTTGGTCAGAACAAGTACCACTACCCAAACGAGAACTAGAGCGGCATTCGGAGGCACATCACATGGATTCCGTCGATCCTTCGTGGTCATGGGAGGAGGATGCCAGCGCTCTGATGAATGCGGCGCATGATTTGAACGTGCCGGCGTATCTGGAGCGATCGCGCTCAGGTAAAGGTGCACATATATGGATCTTTTTCGAAGAACCAATATCAGCTGCATTGGCGCGCCGGCTAGCCGAAGCACTAATCACAAAAGCTGAAAGAGATACAGGACAGCTGAGCTTGCGTTCGTATGATCGAATGTTTCCCAACCAAGACACGATGCCTCAGAAGGGATACGGAAATCTAATAGCGCTGCCCCTGCAGAAGATTTCTTTATCGAGTGGTAACTCTGCTTTCCTCGACGAATCCATGGTGCCTTACATTGATCAGTGGGCATTCCTGCAGTCGATAAGCCGGATGAGCGGATCTGTTGTCGAAGCGTTCGTATTAGATGCCACCCGTCGAAATGCTCTCATGCCTGTTGACCGACCGAGCGAAACGGAGGCCGGCGACAAGACGGCGGATCCTTGGGCGCTTCCTCCCTCTGGGAGACGAAAAGAAGACACAAATCTGATTTCACCGCTGCCGGCTCGCGTTAACATTACTCTCAGCAATTTTGTATACATTGCGAAGAGCGGACTAACGCGAAGTCACCTAAATCGCATAGAGAGGATTGCAGCATTTCAAAACCCGCAGTTTTACAAGAACCAAAATCTAAGGCTATCCAACTATAAGACACCAAGAATCATTTCTTGTGCAGAAGAGTTTCCAGAGCATCTGGCGTTGCCGCGCGGATGTTTGGATGATCTGACTGACCTCCTCAACAAAAGTGGCGTCGAATACAATCTCGACGATAAGCGCTTTTCTGGCAGGAAAATTCGCGCCAAGTTTAAGGGGAAACTTCGGGACGAGCAAACAAAAGCAACACAAAGCTTACTCGACACTGAGATGGGCATACTCTCGGCTGTTCCTGGGTTCGGCAAGACGGTTATCGCGGCCTACTGCATATCAAAACGCAAGGTTAACACGCTCGTACTGGTGCATCGACAGCAATTATTGGATCAGTGGAAAGACCGGCTTGGTTCGTTTCTGGAGTTGCCGGCTGCATCAATTGGACAGATAGGTGGCGGAAAGAAGAAACCGACAGGAATCATCGACGTTGCTACTGTACAGAGCCTAACTAAGAAGGGCGCCGTCGATGATCTCGTAGCGGAATACGGGCAAGTCATCGTGGATGAATGCCACGGCGTTGGTTCTGTAGAATTTGAGCAAGTGCTCCGTCAAGTGAAAGCGAAGTGGGTTATTGGTCTGACGGCTACGCCTGTGCGATATGACGGGCACCATCCAATAATAGCAATGCAATGCGGGCCGATTCGGCATCGAATACGCCACCAAGATATCGACAGCGGTATCGCCGAGCACATTGTTGTGGTCAGGAATACCAATACTCGCTTACCGGAACATGGACTGCATTATGGGCCCCAGGAAATAATGTCCGAATTAGCGATCGACGAAGCGCGCAATCAGGCGATTGTTGATGATGTGCTGCATGCTATTGCGGAAAAACGAGCACCACTTGTTCTGACTAAACGGAAGGAGCATTTGCAACTACTGTATGAGAAATTGGAAGGCAGAGTCAAGGACATCATCGTCTTTCATGGTGGTCTTGGCCTCAAAAAGTTGAACGCACTGACGAAAAAACTTGAAGCGACACAGGACGATCGAGTAGTTCTTGCAATCGGTCAGTGCATTGGAGAAGGCTTCGACGACTCCCGCTTAGATACACTGTTTCTTGCTATGCCCATTTCCTTCCGAGGACGGCTTGAGCAATACGTGGGAAGACTTCATCGCGCACACGAACGAAAGTCGATCGTAAAAATCTACGACTATGTCGACATACACATCGAAAAGATGTACAGAATGTTCAAGAAACGACAAGCCGGTTACAAGCAGATTGGCTACAAGATGCAGATGCCCTAGTAGGCAGAAAAAAACTATCTGGCTGCGGTGGCCGTCAGAGACCTGGTCTCGTATGAAGCCAACTTAGTCATTAGCTTTCGAGCTCCCGCCAGTAACTGCGCATCAGGCGTCAGAACTTCTTCGATTTCGCGAGTCGAATATCCCTTCTGCTCAAAATAGACCTGCGCGGCCGCCAGTTCTACTTCCGAGAGGTTGGCCGCAAGCACGTTCGTCACGATAAACGAAGATAACTCAGTGAGGGTCGAGGTAGCACCAGTCTGTTGAGTCGACAAACAACTTAAGTCGGCCTCCAAAGCCGGACTAAATACTTTGAAGTGGTGGACATCGAAGGAGTAGCCGTATGAATCACCAAACGCCTGCGCAAGAAAAACAAGCGGCTGGAGACGCCCCTGCTCAACAGTCGAAACGTGCAATAAGGCGCCTAATTTATCAACATTCATCTTGACTTTTGCGCAAGCCTCCTTACAGCCATCCTTATAATACGTATATTTTCATTTCCATACATCCTTGACATCCCTTAAGAGTTCTTCAGGTACGTAGACACGACGCTCTTCATACTCCAAGTCGTTAACAAAGCTCTTTGTTTCAGCCAATTCGATCAGCTTTCGATCCCCGTCTATAAAGTAAAGAGGCTGATACTTATGTCCCTCCCCCTTCTTCTTGTAGTCGTCCGGTGACTTCAGGGCAATGTCACTCGGGTCGTCTGGAATGACAAAAAGGTCAGGGTTGAAGCCCTTTTTCCTAGCGATTTTACGGATGGCTTCGAGCTTTGGTTCTGCATCCTTATCATGATCATGATGGACGTGAGTCTTGAAGACTTGGCGCCTCTGTAGTCTCTTACAGGCCTTCGCTAAATCGTCGTTCCCAGTGGCCCATTCGTCCACATAGCCCAGTAATAGAAAATCATCTAGTTTGAGATAGTTGGCAACAGAAGCGCTCTTTGCTGCCAATTCGTCAAAGAATGCATGGGGAGACTTTCTCTTGCCTGCAGCGACCTCGTCGGTCGCATGCTGCAGAATTCTGCGAAGCATCTGCTCCGCGGCTCTCGTAGTCTTGTGATAGTAAACGTGCCTGTACATGTAGTGGCGGCCCAAAACATAAGCTTCTACAACGCTAGTTCCCCTGGTGGCGTCAAGCGCTAAGATGTTCTTCTTGCTGCGATGAATCTCCTTCTCAGCGGGGATTAGGCACCTCAGGATCCATGCCAAATCGAGGTTTGCATATTTAACGCCCGTCATAAGGCTGTCCCTTAGAAGATAGTCGAATCTATCTGCATCCAGTTCGCTGCTTATGATGTCGCAGATTACTGGTTGGTGTAATTTGTTGAAAATCTTGTTGACGACGTCAAAAATCTCACGATGATCGCTAGTGATTTTCTGCAGTTCCTCATCCTCGTCAAGAATCCGTTTACCCCAATTTTCATGATGCGCGGCATCTTTGCCTATGTATTGCTTTGTGACCTTTTCGAAGAGGTGGCTAAAAGGTCCGTGGCCGATGTCGTGACCTCTACCTGCAATTCCCAGCGCTTGCCGATCGTTCAAGTCAATGATTTCGGTTGATGCGTTCTGATTAACGCTCTCGGCCATGCGGATCGCCAAATGGTAAGCACCGAGAGAGTGTGTGAATCGACTATGTTCGGCGCCAGGGTATGTCAGACAGGCCAATCCCAACTGCCGAATCCGTCGGAGTCGTTGAAACGCTGGCGTCTCCATTATCTTCAACACGACCGGGCAATCAATGCGAATGAGGTCGTGTACTGGATCTCGTATGACTTTGACCATATCCTACCCTGCGAGATTCGAGATCTTAGCAAGTTCTTGGCTCGCCTGTTATCGGCCGCGGACTTGATACTTAAATCCGTCCCTTTCGTATTCTCGATAAGTTCCAAGTTGATGAACTTTTCCAAGCGGCATCGCCGCACCCCATGACCGAGCCGTGAACCTCGGCTTATTTCGGGCCAATTATGCAAGAAAACGTTCAAGCATGATTCGATGGTGTCTCATCTGAGCCATTGGTTGAGATGTAGCTAGCGACGGAGATATATGCAGTTATGAAGAGTTGTCGATTGCTGGCGCCCGCATTCTTACTCGGAAAAATAGCCGGGAACGTTTTTGAAGATCTCACCTACCGCTTCGAATTGTTCCATCGCAATAGTAGCGCCGGTCTCCAGTTCTTGAATGACCATCAGATATTTTGATATCGAGTTGTTTTGATGCTCTACGAACCATCTAAGAGACATCATTTCAAACCGAATCTGGCATAAAACTGCGCCGAATAAGCAAAGTTGGCACCACTTTCGTGTTCACAAGACACAACATGATCCATTCCGAAACCGGCCAACGGAATTCGGACATCGAATGCTTGTCATATGTTATCCAAAAAACAGGAAATAGTACCAAATTCACAACTATTCAGCGTCGTCCGAGCGACAGAAAGAGATTGCATCTTGTGCTAGAAACTTCGTGCCGTCCCAAGTAATGGAGCCAGTGGAGTTTCCATGAAGCAATTAGTATTTGAAAGAGCCTGTGAGCAATGGCTGAAAGCCCAAAGTAAAAGCTGCATCCCCAGCGAATCCGTTAGTAAAGCTAAGAAAATGATCGAAGACTATCTGGCGTTTTGGAAACAGGTAGAACTAAGAACGATTAGCGCCAGCGCACTATCGGCCTGGCGAACAGATTTTCGAGCGCGTACAACAGAGACAGTGACACGACGAGCGTGCGCTCTATTACAGAAGATCCTCGACTGGTCGGAGCAGAACTATCTGGTTGAACCGATTCAATATCCCGAATGGAATATCGACCTTTGCAGCAAAGAGACCGTTGCAGTGGGACAAACAGACCTGAACAAGTTATTTTCGAAACTGAACCGAATCCGGCTACAGTGCAGCCGCGATGCGGTAATTTTGTTAGTTCTAACCGGAGTGTCGGTGGGCGACATATTGTCAATGCGATGGGACGAAATCAACTATTCAACGGGGGAGTGGTCGCGATTACACTTTGAACCATCAAGCTCAATCGAAGTGCAGCTTTCACCAATCGCGCTAACAATTGTGACGAGACGCGCTCGTCAGTATCGTCATGCCTATCACCGTTCCGAATGGGTCTTTTACGAGCACTGGACACCAAAAGGAATTCTCAACCTCAAAAAGCACTGGAACCAGCTCATGATGGAAACAGGGCTCGGCATCCCTTACTCCGAGTGGCTCGCACTAGAGGTGGATTGGCGAGACATAGAGATTCTGCCAACGTTGGCGCGGTGGCTAGAATTGGGCGATCAAAATGCGACAGCGATTCGTATTATGGAGGCGGTAGAAAATGCATCCAGCCTTCGTGGTTTGACGGTTCGGGCGTTGGAAGAGGCTGGGATAATTTATGCTTCAGACGCAAACTTGAACGATGACGAATGGGTCGATGAAAAAGCTGCGGCTGCATTGGCAGGTTTATCACTTTCTTGGTTTAGGCAGCTGAGAACGGACAAGAAGGGGCCTCCGTACAGAACAACATGGTCTTATGGCTACGAATATCGACGTAGCACAATAAAGGCATGGTCCCAGCACCGGCGAAAAAGAAATTAGAGCTTAGAGGCAACCTGATGTCGGCGGCGGTGAAAAAGCGCGGAAAATCGGCGGTTCAGTTCGCACCGGCGCGCATTGTTGCGCAGCCGTCGCCGGTTGTGATGCATATATCCCAGGGCATATGAATCCATGGCTGATTATCTCGTCGACCGTGAGATTGATCGCCTGACAGAAATCGCACGGTTAGAAGATGAAGGATTGGGAATGGACGAGATTTTGGACCGCGTTGGCGAACACTGGTGGTGACGTGCGTCCCGCACTAGAAATTTCGCATCGGCGGTTTACAGTCAAATATCGATGCGTTCGCTTGGCACTCACCCCGTTCAAGACGCTGGCAAGCAAGTGCAAGTCCGTGTCGGTATGCGCAGAGAAGGAAAGCAACACGCCTCAGAATCGAAACGATCATGCCAGAAGCAAGCAAAGCGCTGGCCCAGCAGGGAATCGCGGACTCCATTTACAGGAAGACCGGAAAGGCAGCAGGGGTGGAACTTTCCGCTTGTGAACCCGTCGATTAAATTAGCTTGAGCCCAGTGTACTGGGAGTTTCCGGGGATTCGGGCTCTTGAAAGCCCAAGCTCGATCCTATAAGATTAAATTGAAGCCTCCGCAGGGGAAAGTTGGACCTCATGGCCACCAAACCACTAATAAAGAAAACGATTGACGAGCTGCAAATCGATTGCGAAGTAGCCGCTGAAGTATTGGCAGAGACATTGGCTTTCTGTGCCAAAGAATTGGCTCAAGAAAAAGCTGTTGAGTCTCCCAATCAGGAGAAGATTGAAACTCTCGAAAGGCAAGTTCTAGAGCTGAAGCGCGATAAGCTGTCTATTGGCATAGACAACACGGAAGTTATAAACAAAGCGCTGTATTTTTATGCACCACTTCTTAAGAAGAGAACTGCAGTAAATGGACAGCAGCTTTCAGCTGGAACTTGCTGAGCACGAACGCATTTACTCTAAAATCATCGAGCCCATAAGCTTCCTTGGCACGTCGTCTTCAGAACAGCCAAGAATGCTAATCATCGCGGCTCAGACTGGGGCTGGCAAAAGTGGCCTCGTTGACTTGTCTGTGAAGGAATTCAAAGACGGTAACGTGGTGACAGTCAACACGGACGATCTCAGAGCTTATCATCCGCAATTCGACGAAATTGTTGTGCTCGATGATACGAGATCAGCTGAACGCACACATCATGATGCATCAACTTGGAAAAACAAACTTCTATCGCGCAGCATTGAGACTCGGCGAAACATAGTTTTAGAGGGAGTCTTTAAAGACAGCCACAGCCTTACCGAGCTTGTCAAACTGGCGAAGGGCAGCGGTTATTCAGTTACTATTCGAATTGTCGCAGCGCACGAACGTTACAGCGTCTGGGGAATCAACAGGCGGTATGAAAAAGAGAAGATTGTGAGAGGACATGGACGGTATGTTCCGATTGAATATCACGACGAATGCTATCGCAAGCTTCTCGACTCAGTAGAGGCTGTCGAGCAGCAAACAATGGCAGATCGTATTGAGGTCTACAATCGAAGCGGACATCAACTTTACTCGAATGAACTGGTTAATGACGACTGGAAGTTATCACCGAACGCGAAACAAGCAATCGATGAAGAGCGCAATCGCAAGCTGACTGATAAAGAGTGCGATGAATACATAGGCAGTTGGCCGAGAGTGTTTGAATACATGCACGATCGTGGTGCATCTTCGGCTGAAATAGAGAAAGTCAACGCACTGGCCGATCGCTTTATTCAGGAGCTCAAATCTAGCAATTAAAACCGCTCAGATCAATCTTTATCGGGATTGAAACCCGATTGCTGGGCGCCTCAGTTCGAGATTTTGACGCAGCGTCTGTTCAAGTGCTCAGAATTGCCTCTTCTTTCAGATAGTCTCGATTAACCGCACTTTCGACAAAAATCTCAGGTTCTTCAAAGGCGATACGCCCCGCGCAGAATCGGAGGAAAACAATCACCTCGAAATCGATCTGGTCTCCTGCGAACTCTTCATCGCTGTGATGATATCCGGAGTAAGTGCCGCTAACGGTAACCGTTATGCCATACTGAGACTCTTGGACATCAGCCCAGTCGTAGCTGATATCTTCAAAAGTCGCGTTGGTCGACGCTATCTCCTTTGCGAGTTCAAAGTCTAAGTCGGGGCTGAGATGCTGAGGCAGATATTCCTCGATCAGAAACTCGCCGATATCGGCGCAGTCCCAAACCTCGCCCTCGAACACTGCTTCTGCCTGCAGAAAGGTCGTTAATTCATCAGTAAGCTTGTCGGAGCGCGGCAAAGTTTCAATCAGCCCGTTCAGACACTCGCGCCTTTCGTCGACAATGCCCTCAGTTGGAATGAGAACAGCGGCAATCTCTAAAAACTCCAGCGAATTTCCCTTATCCGACAGCAAAGCAGCATGGCTCTTATAGCCGAAGTAGGCGGCAACCAGCTCACGCGCGTGCGCAGTCTTAAGGCCGGGGTACCATTCCCGCAAAAAATCAGAACAAAGCTTGGAGACATCATCTGCCATGACAAACACCTCATGTCGATGCTGGTCTTTGATACGGTAGAGAAAAGCGTTTAAGCACTACCACGCCAGCGTGACTATACGAGTATGCTCTGTATGGCACGAAACCGTGTTGTTCAAAGCGTCGTCTTTTTGGTCGCTAATAACCATGGCAATCGACTCCAATTTTGATCCTACTTCGCCGATGCATTTCTGTCCATGGTGCTCGTTCAATTATGTCGACCAGAGACTTAATACGGATCTAGTGACGCATGTGTTTACTAAACCCTTATTCGAAATCGCGATCGCCAGAAGGACTAGTACACTCACGTCTCAGCCTCCGGCTTATACTCATCGGCCGCCATGCCGAACGTCCATGCGACAGCTTCTCGTGGAGACTTGATGAATGGCGGCACGCGCAGGAAGTAGTTGTCGTAGGTGCCGTCTGGATTTTTGGTTTTGTTGGTTACACGAACCATCACTACGGGCTCGTCATTTGGAAATCTCTTCGCGTACAGCGTGCCGAATTCGTCAGTCATGAATTCTTCTCCGCCAGAGTCAAGAATGAAACGCTCGGTTCCATATTGTTCGATCATCACCCTGCGAAGGGTGACGTTGGGCTCTGCTTCAATTTGTCGATACGTGAGCAGATGCCTCGAGCGAATAATGCGCTCCGGAACCGTCACACCATGCCATGAATACAACTCGCAACCGTCTTTATACGCAAGAGCGGGTGCGGCTTCGCAGTGAAACGTGCGTGTTCGTCGCGCGCGTCTTGCGTCGGTCGTTCACAAACAAAACAAACGTGCTCTAAAAACGAGTACGCACTGGCAAGTCTTGCAAGGTCCGATGTTATGCGAAGGAGCTTGCGCTGCCGCTCGATCATTGGTGAACGAGCGAAACAACCCGAGAGCGCATCGTATAGAGGAAGAGTTCCAATCTGCCACGAGGCCCACCAAACTTTGCTCAAGACAAACTCGGCATATACTCTATGTTTATTCGGAGACGAATTAGGCTCGACCCAGATTTTGGACGGTAGACCGCTGAGATTACCCTTTTCTCGTGTAGCCGCTTGATCATTGTCCGATTCCTTGCTCGCGCCAGCACCGCACATTGCTAGCGCCGACTGCAACGCATCCAAATCGAAATTGTTGAAACTTGCCGCCTGTTGAACACACGCCCGCTGCTCATCGGCAATCCTCACAAGCTGTTCGAAAGCCTCCGCGAACTGGCTGTGGGAGAACTGCCGATCGAGATCATCGAGAAGATGAGTGACCCACGAGAATTGACCGTCGCTTAAATTGCCAATGAACGGAATCCAACAATTGAAACCCATTAGAGACGATACGTAGATAGAATGAGCTTCGAACGTTTCCGGCTGTATGAAGTCGACTGCTTCGTTGATGACAGCGGACCTGGGTCTGAAGGACATGATGTCCTTCGCCGACAGCTGCGCATTTGCTTGACCGAAAGCTGTCTGCCAGAGTGGCATTCGAATTCCTTGTTCAATCTCGTGACGGTGATCCCACAGTGATTTCTTAAGGGGAAAGAGCTGGCACAGGAGATGCAACGCAACCATCTGCCAAGGGCTCTCACACCAGATGATCTTAGGAACCGGACGCCCGTAGTGTGAATAGAACCGAATGATCGCGTCGGTGCACTCTTTACGATCGATAGGCTCGGTGGACCGTACAATCTTGCGAAACTCCGCACAACACCGTTCCAATTCCTTGCGTCTTTGGGCATCGCTCTTAAGATCGTCTATCGTGCCGTTGCTCAATACTACCTCGGTGCACGCTGCGCAACAAATCCATTATGACATCCCGCGGACAAATCATTCACGCGTCCGAATTTGGGCACATTGGTAGCGTTCACTTACATCATCCGATCCATTGACGTGCAATAATCCTTTTACCGCGCCGCGCACATTCAGAACTCAGACATGGAACGCACAGATAATGGACATCAATGAAATCGTCTCATACATCGAGATGTGCAAAAGAGAACATTTGAGTTTGCAAAAAGGAATGAACTTTAACGCCGGCAGAGGCTATTCAATCGTCCTCATGTCGAGACAGCCAAACGCGCCGTACAAGGACGAGGTGCGCAATTCAGGTTGTGTTTTGATTTACGAAGGGCATGATATCCCTCGCAGTGCTGGTATCGATCCTAAGACAATCGATCAGCAAGCTAATCTCCGCTCCGGAAAGTTGACTGAAAATGGAAAGTTTCAAAAAGCTTCTGATGATTTCAAAAGCGGCGTTCGTCCAGCCGAAATCGTTCGTGTGTACGAAAAGATCCGAGACGGTATCTGGTCTTACAACGGAGCTTTCGACCTAACTGATTGTTGGATTGCGACGTCAGGCTCAAGACAAGTCTTCAAATTCGAGCTTAAATTAAGAGAGCATCAGATTGAAGTAGGCAGCTCGAGCACTCAGCCATTTGAGCACACGAGGTTGATTCCGACCCAAGTCAAACTAGAGGTATGGAAGCGAGATAACGGAAAGTGCGTAGAATGCGGTTCAAGCGACCATCTGCATTTTGACCACTTGATTCCGTTCTCAAAAGGCGGCGCCTCAATCACAGCTGCCAATGTACAGTTGCTCTGCGCCCGACATAATCTCGAGAAAAGCGACTCGATCCGGTGACCGAACAATTTGCGTCAAGGCACCATCCCATATGAGTTCGAGGGGAACATAAGCCAGATTTTCATCTACTTCGGTTAGATCCCGAACTAATGTCACGACTTGTGCGCCAACACGCCTTGCTGGTCTCGGGCCGAAAGATCTTTGCAACAAAATGGTCATTGCGTTCCTTCAACAAATGTGGCTGGATCGTAGATGAAGCTTGCGCTCTGGCTTCCGCCTATTACGGGTGCGGTACCGCTCAGGTCGAAGGTTTTCGGGTATGAGGGCGCCAATCGGCTGTCCCGAATAGGGAATGGAGAGACTTCAAAGCTCGGTAAGTGACTTTGACTATCCTCGAGCAAAAAGATTTGATAGAAATTAAAGCCAAATCCTACCAAGAACGTTATGAATGGTAGGGTTTGGTCGGCGGTTGAACGATTATACACATATGCTTCGCCGGGCTCGATCGAAACGCCTTGAATCGTCGTGAAAATTACCGTGGTACAGATTCTTGCAGAGAGCTGCTTGTGATCGCGATTCAATATCCAGCTGCATAGCCGGTCGAAACGATTCGCATGATGTTCCTGCATCAACGACAGCGCCATTTTATGGAATGCTTTGAGTACGGCGATAGGGACATAGGGTGCGCTAGTAGCGGTTATTGTAATTCGACCCTCTGACTCGTCTCGCTCAACTTTAAGTTCGTCTGAAACGCCGAACTCAGTGACGCCCTCATCGGTATTTCGGATATGCCAGTCGTATCGGTCGAGCTTTGGGATTCCTCGCTTTCCCGGCACCCGGCCGATGACACGTTCGTAGTTCGACCATAGTCCAAAATGGTGTTCGATTTCATCGCCAAAGGTCTGATTGCATGAGTCGCACTCGAACGTCGTAACAATATGGCGATTGCCGATGCTCTCGGGTATAGCGTGAGCGATCGAATCGAACGAAACTTCGGGTTTGGATTTTTTGCAAAACCGGCACGTCGTGTTACTTGGATTTCCCCAAACTACTTGCCTTCCGTGCCTTCCAAATCGCGCTCTCACAGACGCTCTATAGTTGGCGTCGTAAAATTCGCTGCACTCTTGCTTGAAATTCATGTCACTGTCCAATTAGTTCTCGTCCTGACTCAGGATATCGGGTAGGTCAATTACTCGCCAGTTAGAATTCGATTACTGAATCATGAGTCTCGGTTTAGTCATGTGCAAGAGAACCAACTGAGACTCACCGCATGAACAAACTACGTCAGTGGGTCCGCGCACGTCAGCTACTTTTCGGCTATAGCGTTGATTGACTTCAGCAAGAGATGATGAAGTTGGCAATTGGCAATTTTTGCTATCAGATATTCCTCTCAGCACCAGCAGAAAAGCAGAATTTGTCAGTAAGCGTAACACCGTTCTTCTATCTATACGACAAGTCGCCGAATGCGGCAGCTCAAAGCTTCATGGATGACATGGGAAGCACCTCTTCCACAAGAAACGAAGGAGTAAATGTGGTTCTGAGAGTCTGCGGGCCAGTTCGAAAGGGACGCATAGGTGACAACGAAGATTCATAATTTTGGAGCGCATATTTGTAGAATCTTGTTCCACCCATTTCTCGCTCTGACTGCCGCGCTGACTGCGGCACGGAATTTTTCAATGTCCGCATTCTGGTCGGGTACTACGAAATCGGTGCAAACTGCTTCGAGAAGTGCCATGCGTTGTTTTCGAGTTTCCGCAAGTTCTAGAATTCGGCTGTACACTTCGCAAGCGTACGCAAATGTTTCCCGTTGATGGAAGTCAATATTGAGCAGGAATTCTTTGGTTCGAGTCTCGGGCAACCCAACGGTGGCGCGCTTGCAGTTGTGAAAGACATGTGCCACCTCATGCACAACAAAATCCGCAAACCGCTCCTCATTATCGAAATAATCGTGGGAGACATAACACGTTGTCTCCTCGCTTAATCCGACCAGCCTGGGCGCACTTGCACTCATGAGCTCCGCGCCGATACTTAGCAGATACAGATTGGCGAGTGTCCAGGCAGTATGCGCCCATCTCGTATGCCGAATTACATCTTCGATGTTATCACCGGCGAGAAAGACAACGGAATTCTCCAGCATTTCGAGAACATTCGCGCGCTCACTATCTCGAAAGAGACCAACTACCATGGGCGAGACCTTGTTTCGAGTAAAAGCGCGGAAATCCACTACGGGGGCTTTTGGCACAGGCAAACCTTGCGCTCTGTCTCTCACCTGTGCTATCAACGCATCTCTCATGGCATGGTCAGCATTTTTCGCCGCGGAAATCCAATCACCAGGCCAGCCCAAAGGAAGGACATCGCAATGTCCTGTTTTGAGGAAATGTTTGACTTGCTGCTTCGGGGTGCGTGTCATTGATGTTCCTCAACATCAGCGCGTGATCACTTCGTAGCGCGATGCGCGGCCTTGTCCGATGCGTCGAATCAGTCCAAGGTCGATGAATTTCTTGAACTGGCGTTGCGTTTTCCGTTCATCATATCCCAGGGCTTCTGCGTATTCGGGCCCTGTAGTAATCATCCTGGAGGTAAGGTATTGCCATCCCGTCTTCTCGTCATCGTTGAGCGATTCCAACGCAGAGGGCTCAACTGTGGCCGCGACGCTTTCTGCGTTGCTAAATAGATAAAGCATCAAGTATGGATCGTGGAAACTATACTTTGGAACTGGTAGTCCGAGGGACTGAGGCAATGATTTGAGGGTTTTCATGCCCAGACCGCGTTCTTCAGCCAACCCCATCTGAGAGAAGACGTAGTGCAATTGGGGATTGCGACTGAGCGTTGGCGCTGTAAAAGACTTCATCTGCCCGAGTGTGATTGGCAAAGGTGGTGCACCAGGGCTCATGACCTGAATCTTGTCCGGTGAAATAATTAGTTGGCACTTCGCGCCCTTGATCTCGTAGTCTCTGTGAACCATCGCATTAATTATCGGTTCACGGAGCAGTTGAAATGGAATCACCGGCTGCTCGGTTCGTTTCATTCCAGTCCGAGTAAGAACGTTCGGCAATCGGCTCTTCAACCACTCCTCGACGTGTTCAGGAATTAGCACCATCGGTCCGTCAAAGTCCTGCTTCTCTATGTCACCATTCTGATAATGAACTGTTGCGAGCAATCCCGCTTGAGGCAATAGATCCCTTGGCGCGTTCGCGAACAATAGAATTCCGTAGCCGGTTGGTGTGAGTTTCCCACCTTCTTCTTTTAAGAGACCTAGTTGTAATAGTCGGCGATTGAACGAGTCTGAGCCAACTTGATCGGGAATGTTCGCGGCCGATCGGAATCCCTGTAGGGCTTCGTTCGAAAAGTCTGCGATCGCTGCCATTGGCTCAGTCTGCTCGAATGCGGACAGACTGATTTGCTCCGCCTTCTTTGTGGCCCTCTCCGCTCGTTCCAAAGCATCCGAAATAAACCTCTCGTTTGCGTTTCTGATCATGTCCTGTAAGTCGGGATCAAAGAGGTGAACCTTAACACCGTTCTGTTGGAGGTACGATATGCCTTTCCCATCTACTTTGGGATCAGGATCTTCAATGCCTACCCATACCTCCTTGATCCTTGCCAGAACTATGCGTTCCGCGCACGGCAGTTTTGTATGCGCGCGAGCACCAGGAGCACATGGCTCAAGTGTTGCGAAAAGGACTGAGCCGTCTAGTTTGACGTCTCTCTTCTTGCGCTCTAACAGCGTGAATTCGGCGTGATCGCCGTCACGCAGCTCACCTCTATATGCTGTTTCGGTCGTCCCATCGGGCATGTACAGAACAGCTCCAACCGCAGGGCTCGCCTTTCCGTCTTCTCGGGTTTCTTGAACGGAGCGGTTCATAACCTCGATGGACAATTCCATGAGCTTTCTTTGATTGAATCCGCTCCTGGTCATGTGTTGCTCTCTGCGCTGTCGCGATTATTGGGTGTCTGGCTGACTGAGGCGGAATCCCGACAAAATGTCGGGAAAAGTGTCGGGATTTAATAATTATCGCATTCAACCCATGGAATCCCGACAAAATGTCGGGAAAAGTGTCGGGATTTAATAATTGAAGCGATTTTCGGTCCAAATCCCGACAAAATATCGGGAAAAGTGTCGGGATTCGAAACCCTACTGACTCCTATGTCAGAAATCGCGACAACACAACATTTTGAACGTAACAGGAAAGATGTTTCGAGCGAACACTTAAAACAAGAGATCCCACTTTCAATTGATCTGCTTTATCCTCAATGGCGAGGAACAAAATACTGAGGAAAGAAAAGCCCTCTTCAATGTTCAATATTTTTCAACACAAAAACAGCGCTGAAACTGGCTCCCCAACTAACTCTCCACGGCTTGACAAATCAGCTCGCGAGAGTCGCATCATCACAGCGTTTCCGCACGGCGTGCTCACTTCTGGACCCGCCGCGCAAATATTTCTTTTACATGAGACCAACACGCGAGACGTGACGTCGTTGCAGACTGCACGGGCCGTTTGAGCTAGACAGAACGTTGAAGCAGCTCGTTTCCCCTCTGGGACTTAAGATTTGTCGCTGATGTATTTTTGACTGCCCAGCCCAGCCCGTGCACACTTTTCGTTGGCCAGTTGTTGCCCATGACCTCAATCAGCATCGGAACGCGCAACAATGTATGAGCCTGATGCATGCCTTCTGCACATATGACCTCCAGATACTCTCCCTTTTTGCGCTGGTCAAGAATGTACAGCCATGTGTCCGTATTGACAAACTGATCGATCGATCGCTCTGGATCGTTCTCCGGAAAATTGTCTGCCAGAAACACTCGATAGAGATGATATGGCAACTTTTCGTCATCAAACAGAAGGTCAAGGACGCGTTTCAGAGCCGTTCTTAAAATGACACCGTTGGGAAACTGAGCAGGCACGTGATACCTCGTGAGCAGTTCCCCCTTGGGATAGGCATAAAAAATCGTGGGCACTGGCTGGAGCTTTAAGGTGAATTCGCCATGCTTGCAAGTAAAGGGCGTTTCGCTTTCGCCGTTTACGGCCTTTTCTTGTGCGCCGGCCTTTTCAAGAATATATTTGATCTTTGCGGCGTCCTCTTCGCTATTGCCTGTCAGCCTAATTCCCACCTCATACGACTTTTCGAAGTGGCTCTCCATCAGCTCATTTGCCAGGAATCCCTTCCCATAATGCGGCACAAAGGTCTTCGGATCTTGTTGATCGTTGTCTTTCCAACTTTTGACCAATTCTTTGTATTTTGTATCGTCTTCGTTGTTACATCCCAAAAGTCTCACAAGCGATTTCTCCGATCCATGCCGTTGCACAATCGTATAGTCCTTGAACTCTTCCTCATTTTCGAAATCTTTTAATCTGCCTTTCCTATAATCGAGTTCGCCCGCGTCCCTAAGTAGCTTTACGCAGACGCGATGAAGAATTTGAGCAGGATTCTTGTCGGGAGGACGATCTGCATGTGGTTCATCCTCACTACCCACGAGAACTAACTTAGTATCTTGCCGTACTTTTGGTTCAGCCATAGTGTCAGGTTTGTCGTAAAAGAATTTCGGAAACTCCGCCTTGAGCTCTTCGCCTTTCTTTTCCCAGAGGTCCCAGTTCTTGTTCTTCGCCTTTTCGCCTGCTGCCTTGAGTTTCGGATCAAAAATTACACTTTCGATGAATTTGTGATGGTTAAAGTCAGTAAGCTTGAGTCTCAGAACCTCTGTGAGGGCACCATCACCGATACCAGATACTAAATAATTTTTCTGCTTTTCTGGACCCAAAACGGGTTGAGCGAAATCGTCATTGTGCCAATAAGAGCTTGTACCATGCTTTGAAAGCTCAATGCCATACCCCACGGCTAATATCACGGAGCGAAACTTACGCACTGTACCGTTCACCGTCAGGCTGACAAGTTTGTCGCTGTCATTCCAAGCAACGTTAATTGCCTCCTGCCCTAGCAAAACCTCCAGGCATCCCTTCTTCTTAAATACTTCGCGCGCGGCATCCCATTGTCTTTCTAACTCAGTGTTCACTGTACCGACGATACCAGCTCGCCAATTCATGAAAGGCAAGTGTGTTATGGGGTAGCCAGAGGTATCATCGGGCCATCTTGCAACGTTCGGATGAACAAATCGAGTTAAGTTACCCCGTTGAATGCAAAGCGGCCGGTGCATACGTTCGAAGATCTTGACTTTGACCTTGGCGGCCGCGAGCGCGCCGCAAGCGGTAAGACCGGCGATGCCACCACCGACGACTGCTACCTCGCAGCCATCGTTAATCCGACCCTCTCTCTTCAAGGCCCAAACCAAGTTAAATGCTCTCTGCTGTTGAGCGTGAATGTAGAGAGCTGATGCAGTACAGCCAAGAATGTAGACGCCTTCGATCGGTTTGAATTTAAACTTTTCGAGAAGTGCTGCGCTTTGGTTACTCTCTTCTTCGGCGATCATTTCGCTCCTTACAAGCCAGTCCGGGATAGGTGCTATTTTCTCATTTACGGATGGGAGTCAATGTAACTTATGATTTTCAAGCAACCGTGCTTAGTACTTGGAGGAAAGTGCTCCTTGAAAACGGAAGACACGCTGAGCTAGGAAATTAGATGGCTAAGAAAGCCCCGAGAGAATCTAAACGATACCGGTTGGCACACTACGACGGAACTGTCAGCGTCAGCGAATTGCGCTCTCTTCCAAAGCAGAAGAAGCTGGAGGTCATGCGCACATGGTTTTCCCACAATTTCGAAGACCCGGCGCAAAATACTCCATGGGTAGACGGCGAGTATGCTTGGCTACATGGCGGACCGTACGACGCTGCCGACCAGTTGCATGGTGAATTTACGGGCGTAGTTCCTGAAAACCTTATTGATGAGCTAGCCGAGGAGCTAAACAACGAGTGCGATGAGTGGGCTGGACATCCTGAATATGAGCCGGATTCAAGTGATTATCCATGGTCCTCGAAAATGGCAAGAACGTCTTTTGAAGAGACTGTCAGCTCTTCCAAGTCACTGTTGGAGGTCGAGATCCCGGCTGAAAACAGACAGCACTTTCTCCGCCTGCTGTATGCAAGCGCAATCATGGCGCTCGAAACATATCTATCCGATTTTTTCGTTTCAATCGTGTCGCGGAATCAGTGGTATCTCAAGAAGTTCGTAGAAACCAACAAAGACTTCGGAGAGCAAAAATTTGCGCTCAACGAGTTGTTTGTAAAACACTCACATATAGGAAAAATCGTTGAAGACTACCTGCGTACAACGATGTGGCATAATCTGCCGAAAGTGCAAACATTCTACCTGTCTACGTTAGGAATCAAATTCCCGCCGGTAAAGGATCTATACAAAGCAGTTGCGATACGGCATGACATAATCCATCGGAGCGGAAAAACGAAAGATGGAACGGAGCACACCATTACGAAGCGGCAGGTTCAGAATCTGTTAGCTCAAAGTGAAAATTTGGTAGCTCAAATCGAGGAGCAGTGGCGCAAAATCGAGGAAGCCGATGCTCTTGAATTTTTCGGGCTGAGTGACTCGGATGATGATGCAGAGAGTTAGAAACGATCTTCGATCTCCCACGATTTGTATTAAGCCGGTCGTCGAATGTCGAGCTTTGTAGTTCTTGCATGAGTAGTACCTCCGAGTGTGTATCGGCTTTTCGCCGGACACTGGGGCACGGGGGTGGCTCCGCGGGTCAAGCGCCATCAGGTGCTGGCGGCTCATGTTCTACATAGTCGCTTGACGCGCGGTGGCGCCGCCCCCGTAAACTCGAAGAGCGAAAATAGCCAAGACTTGCTGATTGCAGACCGACATACTCCGGCATGCGCTGCGGCTTCCAATCCGCCTAATTCGCGGCGGGCACCCCTGCCCTCATGCCTGAACGGCGAAGAACCAGGGTCCCGTCGTCAAGTCCGGCGTAGCCGCCCGCCTCAGCGGGTTGCCTTGACGATGGGGGTTCGAGCCAGGCTGGTCGCCAGGCACGGGAGCAGCCGCGGTGTCGTCAGATCGCCTTGGCAATTTGAAAAAGTATGGCTCAACTAACTTATCTGCCCTGTGGTGCGAAACTTTGGACAACCGCCATTCTGCACAAATCCACCTACGGGGCAAAGGTGTTCTAGCGTGCATGGAAAGAAGCGGCGACGGAATCAGAATAAAAACACCACCTCTCCTTGACAGCTTGCATGTATTTTTGGGACGCAACCTTTAAAATAGAGAATTCCCTGCTCCCTTACCGCGACAACACGTTTTCAAGCGGCCCGCTGCACGAGCCTGTGCAAGAGCTAACGAAGTTACTCATGCGAGGATGAGGGCGACTAGGCAAGACCTTTTATGACAATCGACAAGAAAACGTTATCTGAACGCGACATTTGCAGTAAGTACATCACTCCGGCAATTCTGTCAGCCGGTTGGGATTTACACACTCAATTTCTAGAGGAAGTCCGGCTCACAGCTGGTAGGATCATCGTGAGAGGAAGCATGCACACTCGTGGCGAGTGTAGTCGGGCTGACTACGTGCTCTATCATCAACCGAACGTGCCAATCGGCATCATCGAAGCGAAGGATAACAATCACACCGTTGGTCATGGAATGCAGCAAGCGCTCCGTTACGCAGAGATGCTCGATTTGCCCTTTGCATTTTCTAGCAATGGAGATGCATTTCTGTTCCACGATAGAACCGGAAAGTCGAATCCGGTCGAAAGCTCGGTGGCGCTGAACGCGTTTCCTTCGCCAGCTGATCTGTGGGTCCGCTTTTGCAGTTGGAAAAAGATTTCGCCAGATGTCGAAGCGGCCATTGAAGCCCCTTACTATGATGATGGGTCGGGGAAGAGCCCGCGGTACTACCAAGTCACCGCGATAAACCGCACAGTCGAAGAAGTGGCTCGCGGAAAAAATCGGCTTCTACTCGTTATGGCGACAGGCACGGGCAAAACCTATACCGCATTCCAAATTATTTGGCGTCTGTGGAAATCAAAACGCAAGAAGCGCATCTTATTTCTAGCGGATAGGAATATCCTGGTTGATCAGACCAAGAACAATGACTTCAAGCCGTTCGGTCCTGCGATGACTAAAATTACCAATCGCGAAGTGAACAAGGCTTACGAAATCTATTTGTCACTCTACCAGGCTGTAACTGGGACCGAAGAAGAGCGGAACATCTACAAGCAATTTTCTCCCGACTTCTTCGATCTGATTGTGGTCGATGAGTGTCACCGCAGCAGCGCTCGGGAAGATTCTAATTGGCGCGAGATTTTGGAGTACTTCAGTTCGGCAACACAGATAGGATTGACGGCGACGCCGAAAGAGACGAAGGACGTGTCCAACATCGCTTACTTCGGCGACCCCATCTATACGTACAGCCTGAAGCAAGGAATCGAGGATGGTTTCCTTGCGCCCTACAAAGTTATTCGCATTGATTTTGATAAGGATCTCGAAGGCTGGCGTCCGGAGCGAGGTAAGACCGACAAACACGGCGAGCTGATCGAAGACCGCGTATATAACCAGCGCGACATTGACCGGAAGCTCGTTTTCGACGAGCGAACATTACTGGTGGCGCGTAAGATCACCGAATATCTTGAGGCGACCGAGCCATATCAAAAGACGATTGTATTTTGTGAAGACATTGAGCATGCAGAGCGAATGCGGACCGCATTGGTCAACGCCAATCCTAAACGTGCTGCAGAAAATCGGAAGTACGTGATGCGCATCACCGGAGATGACAACGAAGGCAAAGCCGAGCTCGATAATTTCATTGATCCAGAAAGCCGGTATCCAGTTATAGCAACGACTTCGAAGTTGCTCAACACCGGAGTCGATGCGCAAACGTGTAAGTTAATCGTTCTCGATCAGCGGATCCAGTCTATGACTGAATTCAAGCAAATCATCGGCCGAGGAACCAGAATCAACGAGGATTACGACAAGTATTGGTTCACAATTATGGACTTCAAACGCGCGACAGAATTGTTCGCGGACCCATCATTCGATGGCGATCCCGTACAAATCTATGAGCCGCCGCTGGAAGGTTCACCGGTACCACCTGAACCGGAAGATGGTCAAAACGAAAGCGGCGATGGTACCAATAGCGGTGCTCGCGTCGTTGGAACCAGCGGAACCGACAATCAAGGTGGTGGTAGCATCAAGTATTACGTCGATGACGTTCCCGTCTCGATTGTAAACGAGCGCATCCAATATCATGGTCCCGACGGCGCGCTGATAACTCAATCTATGCACGACTACACTCGCGGACGAGTTGAGAAGGAATTTGCTTCTCTAGACGATTTCATTCGCAAGTGGAAGTCCGCCGAGCGGAAGCGTGCTGTGATAGATGAACTTGCCACCCAAGGCGTGATGTGGGAACCGCTTGCAGAGGAGGTCGAGCGAAAGCTCGGTAAGTCTCTTGATCCTTTCGATCTCATCTGCCACGTAGCATTTGGCCAGCCGCCAATGACTCGTGCTGAGCGCGCCAACAACGTAAAGAAGCGAAATTACTTTGGTAAGTACGGCGCGCAAACTCGCCGCGTTTTGGAAGCTCTGCTCGACAAGTACGCCGATGCTGGTATAGAGCAGGTGGAAGACATGAACATTCTTCAGTTGGACCCATTCAACAAAATGGGTACGCCGCTGGAAATAATTCAAGCATTTGGCGGTAAGCCAGCCTACCTAAAAGCAATAAAGGAACTGGAAGAGCAGCTGTACGCAAGCGAAAAGGCAGGAGCATAGATGGTCACGACGGGTTTAATCAAATCAATTCAGGACATCATGAGAAAGGATGTCGGCGTTGACGGTGACGCACAGCGGATCGGACAACTAGTATGGATGCTCTTCCTCAAAATCTTTGATGACCGCGAAAAGGAGTGGGAGTCGCTGAACGACAACTACAAATCGCCCATACCCGAGAAGTTGCGCTGGCGCGAGTGGGCGGCA
Source organism: Planktothrix sp. (assembly GCA_036703195.1). Classification (GTDB taxonomy): domain Bacteria; phylum Cyanobacteriota; class Vampirovibrionia; order Obscuribacterales; family Obscuribacteraceae; genus DATNPN01. The sequence goes on from DATNPN010000038.1 coordinate 92,318, forward strand.
GACGACGAGGGAATTACTGGCGATGAGTTAAAAGATTTCATTGACAACAAGCTATTTCCGGCATTACAAAATCTCGAAGCGCCTGGAAAAAATCAGCAAGCATACGTTATTCGAAGCGTCTTCGAAGACGCCTACAACTATATGAAATCCGGTCAGTTGATCAGGCAGGTGATCAATAAAATCGAGGAAGGAATCGATTACAACAAGGCCCAGGAACGCCACACTTTCGGCGAGATCTATGAACAGATACTGAGAGATCTTCAAAGCGCCGGGAACGCGGGTGAATATTACACTCCGCGAGCGGTTACCGAGTTTATGGTGCGCATGGTAAATCCTCAGCTCGGCGAGAAAGTTCTCGATCCGGCATGCGGTACGGGTGGTTTTCTGAGTGGCACTATCGAGCACATGCGAAAGCAAGTGAAAACCACGGAGGACGAAAAGCGTCTTCAAGCAAGTATATTCGGAGTAGAAAAAAAACCATTACCGCATTTGTTGTGTACCACGAACATGATCCTGCATGGCATAGACGTGCCGACCAACGTCCGGCACGATAACACGCTTGCTAGACCCTTAATCAGCTATACACCAAAAGAGCGTGTGGACGTTGTGCTCACAAACCCGCCTTTTGGTGGCATGGAAGAAGATGGTATTGAAAGTAACTTCCCGGCCGCGTACCGGACCCGAGAAACCGCCGATCTCTTTTTGATATTGATTATGCACCTACTGAAGCCGGGCGGCCGAGCTGCGCTTGTGCTTCCTGACGGAACACTGTTTGGCGAAGGCATCAAGACGCGCATCAAGGAACAGCTGTTGGAGACCTGCAATCTGCACACGATCGTGCGGCTGCCTAAGGGCGTTTTCAGTCCTTACACTGGCATCAATACAAACCTTCTGTTTTTCACCAAAGGATCGCCAACCAAAGAGGTCTGGTATTATGATCACCCATATCCCGCCGGTGTGAAGAGCTACAACAAGACGAAACCCATTTGCCTCGACGAATTTGGACCTGAGGAATCGTGGTGGGGCTGCGTGACAGACGGGTTTGCCACTCGTGTGGAAAACGAGTTTGCCTGGAAGGTAAGCGCGGAGACGATCAAGGCTCGCAACTACAACCTAGACTCTAAGAATCCGCATTCGCCCGAGGCCGAGTCCCACGATCCGGAGCAACTCCTTGCGAACCATCAGAAGATGAGTGCCCAGATCGCGGCGGTCCGTGACCAGCTTAAGGCTGCCATAGCTGTAGCACTGGAGGCGCATCAATGACAGCGTTGCTTACTGAAAATCTTTCGCTCATCGCTGCCTCCGTCAACGGAGTGAAAAAACTCCGTGAGTTGATTTTGCAACTCGCCTTGATGGGTAGGTTCGTCCCGCAAGACTCGAAAGATGAACCTGCGAGTGAGCTGTTGAAACGCGCCAAGGCAAGGAATAGGGTTTCTGGTAAGAGGCTGAGACAAGATTTTCAAGAAATCGGTGAAAATGAACACAAGCACTTCCTGCCTCAGGGATGGGAAATTTGTAGGTTCGGACAGGTCGCTGTCGTGAAATCTGAGCTCGTGTCGCCAGACCTTTATCCGCATCACCAACAAGTAGCTCCCGACAGCATAGAGAAGGGCACCGGGAAGTTAATTGAACGACGCACTGTCAGAGAGTCAGGTATAGTAAGCCCCAATCATCGCTTCTATCCCGGACAAATCCTATACTCCAAGATTCGTCCGTCGCTGTCTAAAGCAGCTTTGGTCGATTTTGAGGGATTGTGCAGTGCAGACATGTATCCGCTTGAGACAGATCTGGTACCTGAGTTCGCGTTGCTTCAAATACTGTCTCCATTATTTCTTCAACAGGTGAAGGTTGCTGAAAATCGAGTCAAAATGCCGAAGTTGAACCAAGATAGCCTTCTGGCATTTGTCGTGTTAGTCCCGCCCCTTGCGGAGCAATATCGAATCGTCGGCAAAGTCAAAGAACTTATGGGGCTGTGCGACCGGCTCGAAAGCCAGCAAACGAACGCCGAAACTCTTCACACTCTGCTGGTGAAAACTCTCCTTAATGCGCTCGTTGAGGCAACGGATCCGGATAACTTCCGAGCAAGCTGGAATTTGGTGAAAGAGAACTTTGATGTTCTCTTCACTACAGAAGGGAGTATCGACGCTCTCAAGCAGTGTATCGTTCAGCTGGCGGTGATGGGGAAGCTGGTGACGCAGGATGCCGAGAGCGAACCAGAGGAGCGTGCACAGTCAATGGTGGTCAAAGGAATTGGCAAAATCGCTACTGGCAAGCGCGCGAAAGTCAACACGGCACAACTCGAAGTTGTGCCTCCATATCACGTCCCGCGGGGGTGGAGCTGGATTAGGCTGCGTGAGCTTGTCGCTTTCAGCGAGGCCGGGTGGAGCCCATCGTGCGAAAACCGGCCTAAGTCCGCCGAGGAGTGGGGTGTTCTTAAAGTAAGTGCTGTGTCCTGGGGGAAATTTCTGCCGGCGGAAAATAAGGCACTTCCTGCGGACCTACCTCCTCGAAAAGAAGCCGAGGTACAGAAGGGCGATTTTCTGATATCCCGGGCCAATACTGCTGAACTTGTGGCTCGCAGCGTCGTTGTCGATGATGTCCCTCCACGACTTCTGATGAGCGATAAGATTGTGAGATTGCGCTTGGTGGCAAGTGTAGATCCGCATTACATAAATCTCTACAACTCATGTAGATTTGCGCGCGCTTATTACGAAAGAGTTGCTGGCGGTACCAGCAGTTCTATGAAAAATGTATCGCGAGAGCACATTCTTGATTTAATACTGGCACTGCCTCCGGTAGCGGAACAGAAACGGATTGTCGCGAAGTTCTATCAACTAATGCTGTTGTGTGACAGTCTGAAGACAGGGCTTTCTAAAGCTTGGCGAGAGCAAGAAGGGCTTGCCTCCGCGCTCATTGAGCAGGCTCTGAGACCTCCTGTCTTGGCGAACATTACGAGCGATATGGAAGCTGTCTTGGTGGCAACATGACGCAGACCCTAAATACACAGATACCGGCGGCATTTTTGACATTTTGGCGGTTACCGTGATCGAGCAGCATTTAGCGCAATCAGCATAGATACAGAACCTGTTATGATCACGAGCTGGTGAATGAAGTGCCTTGCTGTTCAGTTGAACTTAGCTCCACGTAGTCTCCATCGGCATTGACGAGAAAAAGCCGAAAGGTAAGCGCTGATGTGGTGCCACCGATGATTAGCATCAGTGGATCGCTACAGTTGGTTTTGCTAGAAGCGGCGATGGATTTCAGGGAACTCAGATCGCGGCCACTTGGATGGGGCGCGCCACTCGGATGAAAGTGCCACTCCCCCAAATAATAGAGCTTCGTGCTCCAGAGATTGTTGAGGAACTTTTGCAGCCTATTGACTCCGCGATGGAACCATGTGCGGCCTGCGCGCGAATCTGAAGTCTGCGCAGTTATGCCGGCAATTGATGCACACCGATTGTTGTCTGTATAGCTGCCATAGATTATTCCGCCAGTCTCTAGCGGAAATGATTTCTTTGACAGAGTAAACAACTCAGAGTGGACATTGTCCGGCAGCACGACTGATACGCCAGAGGGAGCAATGAGCTTCATGCCAGCACCATATTCGGTGCCGACAGAACCGTCAACCGCGGGTCGGCAAGAATTTCAAAGACTGATGCATGGACCGCAATATGGCTTTCTATCCACTTGATTGCAGCAGACGATAAAGTCCAAATGTCGTCTAGCCGAGCGGGAAACAATGGGTGCCAACATCCAGCTGATTCCCATTGTAGATCTTCGCCAGCTAGGCTGTCGGCCTCTGCTTTAAGGGTCGGTTGTGTAGCTCTATGGAAATCTTCTACCGGAAATGAGACGCCTGCCGCACAAAAGGCGTACAACTTACTGGCACCGCGTGCCATCGAAAAGGAAAAGAATGACTTCGATGGATCAAACTGGTTTCTCGACAACACTCGCAATACCGCATCTGAACCGCTGCAGTCGATGATTACGTCGGCGTTGGTCAGCTCATTCGGCACGGGTTTTGCTTCGGACAGATTTGTGGATATCGATGTAATCATCGCAAACGGGTTGATTGTATTCAGCCTTCGTGCCAGAGCCATGGCCTTGTTTTCGCCAACTTCGTGCAATGAAAGGGTGTGCCGTGATAGATTCGGTGCGTGTAGCTTGTCACCGTCAATGAGAAGAGCTTTGCGAACCCCGAGCCGTATTAATAGTTCTGCGATGCTTGAGCCGAGCGATCCGCAGCCGATGATCGCGATCGATTTGTCAGAGACGTCACTAACCAAGCGTCCTCGTGCTTGCATGGTCAGATTGCTCCAGTTAGAGCTTGCAAGCCAGTGAATGTTCTGCCCGGCCGAAAATGCCTTTTCCATATCGCGTCGCCAATAGCCTTGATCGTTGGCGCGAAAACCGCGAGCAGTGCTTTTCCCGTTCGAAAGGACTGGCAAGCTGATGGCTTGCCAATGAAGTCGGGTAGCGGGATGACCGAAAGCCACCGGAATAGGAAAACCGATGAGCAACAGGTGCTTCTTGCCGTCGCGTATTCCTCTGCTTATCGACTGGAGAGTCGGAAAAAGTTTGACGCCGTGTTTATTACAAACGCTATCTAGTTCGCTCCAAGTCATTGGCACTTTCCAATCGTGAACCAGCGGGATCTCTGGCAGCCGCAGCCAGATGGAGCGCGTCACGTCGGCTGAGCGTATTATGGCTCCCCATTCGGGTGTATGAGAGAAGTTGGATCCGTATTCTCTGAATTCCGTGACGACGGCCGAATTAGCATTAACCATGACTACGGACGCTGAGCCTTCGGTCGCGATGGTGCACTGCCATTGACGGAACGAATCTTCTGTTTCGTTGAACCCGAGCGTAATCGTACCGGACGAGGGAAAGTGTGGAAGTTCGAAATGCTCGCCTTTTCGTTGAAGGTCGCCGGAATCAGCGGCTTTAATCCACTCGGACAGCCGGTCCAGATGCCACACAAGTCTCTCATCGGCGGTAAATGGTTCCGATATAGCAGCCCCGCGACCTAAGCTGCTGATCGGATCGCTCAGGCAGATCTTGCCGCTCCTACATGGTAGTCCCTCAAACGCATCATTGTATTCTTGGTGAGGGAAAGTTGCAGTGATACCGTATGTGGTATTAGAGGGAAAAACATCAATTTCGCCAAACGGGTACGATGCGTCCGCGACGACTAACCATTCCGTAACGTTAGGAACTGCTGCGAGTCCGCTCAACTCGATCTGCACGAGCAGACCCCACCGTTCAAGTGGAGTCTGCCACTCCCAGTCGGTGACGAGCTTGACTGACGGCCGAGCTTCTAGCGCTCGTCTTCCTCGCAACAGATCGTCAGTGAGCGCCGGCGTCATGCGTATCGTTGGTGACCTACCTGAGACACTTGACTCGGAGGCGTGAAGATCGCGGGACCTTTGTACCCGGAACGCTTGTCGTCATCCGGCGCTTCGGGGAACCTAGACCCAAACAGGTCGCGCCACAAATCGGCGCTTTCCTTGATGGAATCAGAATCGTAGGCAGCGCGCGCGGTTGCTGCCGCTTGTTCGATACAGTCGTAGAACTTCGCAAAGTCAGCTGCATCGACGCGACCAAAAACGTCGTGATCAACGCCATGATCTTGTATGTAAGGTACCGTGCCATTCGCAACGTTATTCGCGTAGGCGTTAACGATAGCCTCTAAAGACTGGACGACGCCTTCGGCGACGGACTTGATGTTATTCGGACAATGTAGGCCGATAAGGTGCTCAAGGGGGTATCCTTTCGGATATTTCGGAAGATCCGGGTGAATTCTCTTCCACCACCGCATTGCTTTCACCACGTTGACGTAATGCGTGCTGCAGTCCTTGTTCTTTTGCACCGTCCATTGAAGCTGTGCGATCGGATGGGTGTCTTCCCATTTTTTTCGCTCGCGATCCGGTATTCTCAGGGGCGCTAGCTTCCATTCCGCCTGCGCGCGCGCTTCCATCAGCCGTTGCTTTACGACGTATTCGGGGAGTTCGCCGCGTCGCTCCATCGAAAGCCAGGACTCAACAAGCCGCCAATCAACAGCATCTTCTAGAGAACGGGATTCGCTAACACTTTCAGATATCAGCGCGCGCTTATCAGCTTCGCTTGGAGCCGAGGTTATCACTAAGTCCAGATCAACGTAGCTTAATTCGATTGCAATCGAACGATTCTGAATTTCGTACTTTCCCTTGTAATATTTTTCCAAAAATGGGATGAACAGGTTGATTGCATCATCCGGCTTTGGATAATCCGATTCCTTAAGGTTGGTGACGACAACGACATCGACATCGGCACGAGATCCATTTGCAGGCCGAACGGCAGTGGAGCGGCGGTAACTGCCTTGTAGAAAAGTGTTGACGATCTTGTCTTTAAGCGGCTCGTACTCCTTGAGACGCTTGCGGAGCGTCTTGTGGCCGGTGATGCAATCATCGACCTGGTTGTCGGTCAGTCTGATTTCCTTGAGAAAATCTGTGAAATAAGTGGGTAGTTGCATGAGATTACCTCGTTGAGCTTGTTGCGGGCACTTCAACACCTGCGAAATATGTGGGTGTTGCCGCGCCAAATTCGTATTCGTAAACAGTAACCGGCGGAAGAGCGTGCGAAAGTTGACCAATAAAGAACAGGAGTGCCGCTGGCGCTGCCGAGAACAAATGCACTCTCGTATATCCGTGCTCAACGACAAGCTGCTTTACCTGGGTGCAAAACGATTGTGCGAGCTGCCATGCGTGAGTGCCGTCTGTAACAGCTGTTGAACCGTATCCGGTGGCAGGAGAAAAACGGATGTGCGATTGCGCGTAATGATTCTGCGTACTCAAAAACTTGGCCACTTCCGCGCTCGCGTCGTGCGTAACGGATAACGAGACCGCTACCTCTCCGCCTTTCGCTTGAGAAATTGGAGTCACTATAAAGAGGTCCTGTGCGGTGCTTCCGGGCACATGGGAGTGCCAGCGGTTGCGTGGTGGCTGAATGACTGCGCTTTCGACGCGCCGTTTGGCCGGCAAGGCATACCCTAGGGCGAAGCTGACAGAAAGCAGTGCATGAAGTTCGAAATCGAGCTTCGCGCCGAGTTGCGCATGCCGGTCCACAAACTCATTGATGTTGCGATTCACGTCGCTCCAAGTGTGTCCGGCAACCAGCTTGCGATCTACGAAGAAATCGCATAGGTCAAGGATATCTTCACAACGGTCTTCGAGACCGGCTGTCCATCGAGTAAATGTCCGCACGCCGAGATACTTCCGATCTTCGGCAAAAAGGGGTGGACCCTCGTACAAATTCTTTCTCTTGCAGATCTCCTCGGCATCCTGGCGTGTCAGATTGATGTTTCCACCCTGTTTAAGCAGTTCACGTGCAACTTCCTGATAGGGATCAACATCAGACGATTGATCAATCGGTCGTAATCCAGCCATCATCAGGTTTTCATTAAGTCGCCGGCGAAGGTCGTCAATTGAACCTGTTTGGGACAAACGCAGCCTGGATATGACTTGTCTGAGTTCCTCATCGGAAGCCAGTTTCAGATGGTCTCGCCAGTCTTGGCGCAGCGCTCCCGTTGCAGATTTCGATGTTTTGCCTTCTGCAAGCCGATCCCAATCAATGCTGTCGTCCGATAAGTCGAACACCTTCGCCAGCACGTCGTCAGGATGGACCTGCCAAGGGCTCAGCAGGATGTAGCTGCAACCCGCAGCATCGCCGTTATCCTTCTTATAAGCGGCATGCAAACGTTGCAAAAGCGAGATCGTTTCCGCGTTGATGAAGGCAGGATCGCACAGCGCCTTGCCAGTGATGGAACCATTTCCGGTCACATGGAACTTGATTTGATAACAATCTCGTATGTGCGGGCGTCCGAGCTGATCAACGAGCCCGCCAAAGTGGGCAACGACATCATCGAATCCCTTTACATCGTTTGATTCAAATTCAACCGCAACCACTTTTGTGCGCGGGTTAAAAAGCTTGCAGGACTGCAACCAAAACCATAGGATTTGGTATTCGTCGCCGCGCAGGGTCGGAATGAGCTTCTTGGTCAATTATTTCGGCTCCTCCATGAATTACCATACTTACGGATGGTTGTGGATTCTGCAATGAAAACCATTTTCATTTTAGCGCTTGAGATCCGCACTTCGGCTCCCTTTGCCTCGGCAACCATCGATTCTAATATCTATTCCGACGAAAAGAGAAAAGTTCGACAAGCAGGCGGAGTGTGGTTTTAGCTCAGATGAAGGCAACCATCGCGCGAGCGGGACGGTTGCCTTCAAGAACTAGGAACTACCAGCCCGGCGTCAGTCCACCATCTGTAGCTTGCAGGGACTTGGGTCCATCGCAACCAGCAGCGGACGTCTTAAACTGCCGAATGACACGATTGCCTGACCGGGGGCCAATCCGGCGAGCTTGTTCCAGAGACTGCTGTCGATGCCTGCAACGGACTTGCGGAGCCTGTTCACAACGTTGCTATCGCTAATTTTGTGCAGAATCCAATTGTTGATCAATGCAAGAACCTCATCGGGTAAATGTTGCGGCAACTGGGTGATGAAGACCAATCCTAGCCAGCGCTTTCGGCCGCGTCGAGCGATTCTCGCAACCTGAGTAAAGAGAACAGGCATTTGTTTGATTCGATGCTCCGACAGAAATTCGTGCGCTTCTTCGATGAAAATTAGAGCCGGTGTCGGATCCTTTTTCAGCTTTTGCGCTGCTTGATAATTTGAATCCTGCTGTCGCTGAATTCCTTTCAGCAGCTGTGCGATTACCAGATTCCGAATCTGTGGTGAATCTGTGTCACTCAAGTCAACAATGGATACTTTCCCGGGCTGAAGCATTTCCACGTAGTTCAAGCTGTCCGCATTTTTGTTATCGAAAACTCTGTAGCGATGAAGACGCCATAGCTTGGACTTCAGGGTTCGCCAACTCACGTCATGACTATCAGGATTGGTCGCTTGCACCTTCTGAAGAACCCGGTCTGTATTACTCTTGAAAACAGAGTTGTATAAGTTCGGACCAGTTGAACCAACGGGCGACGAAGTAGATCTCGGACGCGAGGTGCCCGAATTTTGTGCAGCGAAATGCAGGAACACCTCGACGATGTCGAGCATGTGAGACAAGGTCATGCGGGGATAGCCGGTCTCAAGTTCATCAATCTCCAGGGCCTCGTCTTCCTCTGCCTGATCTCGGAACTTGGGAAATACGCCGAATTCTCGCAGAAGCTGTTTGCAAACATCGTAGGCTTGGTGAAAGCGACGCTCTTGGGCGTCGGTGAGTTCAAGTATTTCTTGGACGGCATAAGGGGATAGCTCCGAAAAATCAAGGCGAAACGTAGATTTCCGCGGATGGGCTGGATTGCTTGTTCCTCTATCTACAAGGTGAAGCACATGTGTGTTCGGAATTCCTGTTGCGGTGAGTCCCCGCCGAGCCAGTGCCCGTGCCATTCCCGGATTGTCAGTTGGTTCATTAATGGCTGTATACTCCCCCTCGGTGTCGATAATGATGCTGCTAATTCCAGCCTGGGTCACTTGGGAAAGGAAGCCGGACACGGTAGTCGATTTGCCACCGCCTGTGGTGCCAAGAATTCCTGTATGACGAGGCAACACGGATTTCTTTGTAGAACTGATTCGCACCTCGATGTCGTCATGTCCATCAGCGAGTCCCAGCAACACCTCGCCATCCGCTTGAAGCACTTTTGCGGTCTCCTCGCCATCTAACGCGAATACAAAGCTATTAGGCAGCGGACGCCGGCGGGGCGGCACAAGTACACCGTTTTCGATTTCCTCCGCCATAAGCTCGATTTGCACTCGTCCGTGAAATTTCGGCATGAATATGCCGCCGTGGACCGTTGTCGTGACTACAATCGGCGCGTCGGCTTTGAGTCCGTCAGGCTCGGCAAACGGGCCTTTGATGACAACACCGATGTATGAGCGACCGTCCGCACTTTTTACCCTGACCAGGGTTTGGCTCGGCAGTTCGCTGATGTGATCTCTGGGCAGCAAGACTGTCACACTACCATCTTCGCTACCTGGTGCATCGAACATCGTTCGTCCTACGCTGCCTTCGGCGTCTTTCGGTGGCTTCCATTCGCCGCCAGCATCTGATATCTGCTGGTCTATTGACTGCAACGCGAACGCCGGCACCGGCAAGATTTCATCTGCGTTGATCTTTTTTGATGTTATCGCTTGACTTTTTTCTTCCATTTTTTCAACCTCTATCTGCGCGTACTGCGTTCTGATTGATAGCTAAGAGGCTCGCCTGCGTCGGTGTAAGCCTGCTGAATTGGCGCCATAAGACTTTCAGAACCAAAAGTCGCTCGGCAAACCGTATCGGCCAGATCAATCAGCATAGGAAAGCCTCGATGTTCTTGGAGTGCGCTATCTGCAATAGCAATCAGCGCAGCCTCGTGGACATAATCTTCATGTGCGTAAAATAACTGCGGAGGTGCTATGGCGGACGCGCGATACGCTCCGACAATAGTTTTGGACCCTGCATCAGAGACAAACTGTTTAACTTTCGGGAGCACAGTTTTCCATTCACCGGTGTAGTGGCCTTGGTCGATCAGCCGTCTCAAATCGCTTTCAGCAGAGTCGATAATGGCGTATTCTAGCGGTCGCAAGGCATTGCCGAGAGTGAGTAACCACCGCTTCGAAGTGCTTGGCACAAATAAGAATTTCTTGTGGTCGAGAATAAGCCTTGATAGAAGCTCGATGCTTTTATCGAGTAATTCAGCCATACCGGAACCAGTCATCAGCTCGTAAGGCGCCGGATGACCATGACCCAGTCGCCATGGTGCTGTCGATTTCTCCAGCAAAACGGCTCGCTCCGCATAGCTCATGATGCCTCTCCGTGCTAATTCACTCAACGAATCGCGCTTGGTAGTCACATCTACATCTGCTCGTTTGCGTCGACGCTCAAGAATTTCTAGAGTCTCCTCTATTGGATCCAGCCCTCCCACGCGCAGATCACGACGAAATAGCCTTTGAACCCACGCGCCTTGATCGCCACTGTAGGACACTAAACAGACGCCGATCTGGACTATCGTAATTGGCAACGTATCGTGTGCTACGCAGGTTCCATCACAGGCTTCAACTGTGCCGTTGAAGAGCAATCCCTTATGGACTCGCTCAATATCATGGGGACTTGCTTGATAAATTCCTGCTTGCTTTGGAGCATCAGGCCTTGTTTTTAGCCGGGGATAGATTTCATGTCGAATCCGGTCGCGCAAACGATCCTCTTGCTTGGTAGCGTCGGAAATCTCTTGTTCAAGACGGCTATATAATGAAATCAGATCTTCACCTGGTCCCCAGGTGTTGAGATCGAGTGCCTTCGAAAGGCTCTCACCAAATGCTGATTGAAAATCACCCTCTTCCAGTTGAGGTGTTTCGCGAACTACGCCGGTATCGGATATGGTGTCATTCGTACTCTGAGTTGTTTGTCTTTGTTTTCCCGATTTTGTCATGAGAGCCTTCAACTATGCTTTTCAATCGTCTCCACGTACTATTCCGTCGAATTTCCAAAAGTGCGACATCAAATTCCCAGCCACTTGCGAACCGAGCTGCTATCGGCTTCTTGGAGTTGAAACGCCTTCATATATTTCTGTGCGACTTGCGGCGGAAGTCCGAAATCGGCGACTAGGATTTCCTGAACGTAAGTCTGGCGGTCTTGTTTTCGCCTAGAGTTGACACGGTCCTTCACCGTTTCGTAGGGTGCCAATAGTTCCAGAGCAAGAGAATCTGCGTGCAGTTCCGATCTCTGTAAGCTGTCGCAACCGAGCTGCCCATCGGCTTTGCGCTCCATCAAATGCGTGAAGGGGGTGATTTGGACTTCTGAAAGCATTGAGTGTACGCGCTCCTCTACCGTTGCTGGTCGAATACCATCAATAACATCTTCAATTGACGGACCGAAACGGGAAATTGCCAACTGGCGCTTTTCCCAGTAATCAAGCAAAAAGTGACCAATCTCGTGGGCTGTGCTAAATCTGCGCTCGCTAAGGTTATTGTCGCTGTCGAGGAAAATGAAACCGGAACCTCGAAATGCAACAACGCACGCATGCAAAGCTCTGTTTTGTGCTGCAAGCATCAGTTGAATTTCACGTTGCAACAGCCAACTCTGAACACTCTTGGTACTCAGCCCTGGCAGTTGAGTTACCGACAATGGCAGTGACCAGATCAATGCGTCTTCCAACATTCTAGGAAAGGGTTCGGAATCACCAACGCGACTCCAAAACTCATCTGCGATCGTTTGTAGCCGGTGCTGAATCATTCTTCAGGTCCCTCATCGGCCTCGGTTTCATCACGGTCTCGGGCGGCCGCCAAGAAGCCGTGTCCCGAATCACCAATCTCGCTAACACCGCGTAGAGATTCCAGAGCGGCAACTTCTCTAAGTAATCTCACGAGCAGAATCGGTTTTACAGAGGTATGCCGCGTCACTTGTTCAACCTCTCTTTTGAATACATCTGTATTCGGTCGAGGTCTGCGACAAAGAGCCAACTGAATCAGCTCTTCGTGAGTGCATTCCAGCTGTTTGCAAAGTTGCTCTTGGGTCATTTTATTTGACGAGCAATACGAGGAAAGCGTTGATGCCATGAACATGTCATCACTGGAAACACGCTCAAGGAATCTATCTAAGGCTTTATCGTTCGCTCGAATTTTCACTTAGTTTCACTCCTAGTCGCCGAAGTTTTTTGGTCAGCCTGTCCTTATTCTGTTTCACCAGCCTGCGCTGCTGTTCGATGGGCAAGTGCATGATATTAAGTACTTCGGCATAAACATTGGTTTTCCTCTCTCCGTTAGCTATAAGCTCTACGAGACTTTGGTCGATTGGGTCGCTGATGGTCTTACGGAGTTCTTCGCCCACCAAAGATGGAACATCCGAATTATCGTTTTCTGTGGCTTCCATATCAGTATTCCGAGCGAAAATGGATTCTTCGACATCGTCCAGGGGAGTTATTTTCGACAAGCGGCGCTGCTCCTTGTCGAGTGCATTCTTGAGATCTCCTTCAGCCGACATTTTCAGGTAGCCGGACAAAGATCGTTTCGCTGGGTTAAACTGCTGAGGGTTCTTTAGATAGCTTAGAATCGCATCAGTAGCCGCATCGTAAATGAGTGTTTGATCCTTCACCTCGACAAATTTTGCGTTGAGGTACCTTACGAGCGGTTTCAACACTAGCGTTACAAGGCGCGCCTGAGCTGTGGGATCGCCAGCCATCATAGCGGTGTGAATTTCTAGTCCATCGCTTTTGGATAATCCGAGTGGTGCAACAGCCTCAGGCTTCACATACCCTCCGCTATTTGCGTACTGCCACTAGGAATTCAGAGTTCATTCGCCTGCGCAGGTTGTTTCCCGCAGCGGCTTTGCCGGGAGACGGCAAGGCCCTCCGCGCAGCACTGAGCCGGCGTCGAACGGCGGAAACCTCGGTGAGTCCGGCGTTGCGAGCAAGATCGAAAACAATCTCTGCCGCATCATAACGCGAAGCAGAAATCATTGAAGGACCAATGACAATGATGGCGACTTTTCCGGGCTTAAGCACCCGATACGCCTCGTTAAGGAAGGCTTGCATGTCCGACAGGTAGCGCCGCGTAACTGCCTGATGCGACGACGAGGGAAGCCTGCTAACAATCTGATGTTCGAGTTGGTCTGGAATTCCATCTCGCTCATATAAGCCGCGTTCGGTGCCAATCATTTTTGAACGCACGTCGGTCAGGTCTGAAAGGGCATGTCCCATCCAAACAAGGCTAAACTTGTGAGTTCGCATGTAGTCGATAGCTTGGCGATATGGCGGTGATGTCAGTATAAAATCGACCGACGACTCAGACAGCCTCGTTCGTCGGCAATCACCTCGTTTCAATAGCAACGGTTCGTCCGCCGGCGACACTGATTTATCCAAAAATGGCAGTCTTTTCAATGCCCTATTAAAACGACTGCTCCACCCCTCAATCGGCCATACAATGTTTTTGTCCAGATTCCGATGGGGCCTCGAATGTGAAAGATCAAGGGCATATGAAGCTCCGGCGGATTTCGCGATAATCAAACTTGAGAACACGAGCCACAAGAAATCGCGATCATCTTTCCCGCGCTCTTCCCCAATACTTTGTTGAAGAGCAAATAGTTCCATTTGAGATCGCTCGTGGAACCAGTAGTCTAAGAATGTTTTCTCATCCTGGCTGAAGTAATTTGCAAATTGCTTTTCTAGTTGCGCACGCTTACCGAGCCGCGCTGATGCTCGTTCCAAAACACGCTGTTGGGCCTTCATGAGCGTGTTCGAGTCAAAGTTGGTTATTGCAACGCGCGACAACAGAACAGCCATGGGATCGATATCGATTCCAATCGCCGCTCGATTGAACTTACGTGCCGCGATTATCGTCGTGCCCGATCCCATCATCGGGTCAAGAACGATATCAGAGGGACTAGTTAGGCTTTCGACCAGATAGTCAGCGAGTGTGAGTGGCATTCGAGCCGGAAATGGATGCGATGAGCTGGGATCGAGCCTTTGACCTTGCTCGCGGGCGAGTTCGATTCTCTTAAAAGCAGCTTGGACGTCTAATTCTTTGGCGCTTGGCATCCGGCGTGTAGTCGTTCAGAAGGGGCAGAAAACCATCAAGTATACAGAATTTTCGTTCTGACGAATTGCTCAAAATGGCAGTGGCCCGGCTAGCCATTGTTCCGACTGCGGAATGCCACCACATGTAGTGCCATCTGCAAATAGCTCCATCCGCGTTACGAGACCTATAATTACGCGATTATGTTGATTGCGATTTGTTATCTTGCCGGCAAGCCGGTTAATCGAGCGAAAGGTCGCTTGGAAATTTGATCGGTTATTGATCGGATAATTGCGTTTTGCCTCCCCCAAAAAGAAAACCGCCTTTCGGCGGAGAGTTAGATGGTGGGCGAGAAGGGACTTGAACCCTTACGTATTGCTACACTAGATCCTAAGTCTAGCGCGTCTGCCATTCCGCCACTCGCCCGGGTCGGTTAGAAGACAAGCCATACAAGGATAGCATAGTCGCGAGAAAACGCTGGAAAGGCTTGGGCGGCGGAGCTGTTCGCGGTTGTCAGAATGACACGAATATCAAGTGTTATAGTAGACACTTGCCTGGGTTAGCCGACCGAGCCGGTGAACGGACCGTGACGGCGAAACCATACAACTCACCGCCCGGTGCCGATGGTTTCATCATGCATTAAATCTTGGAGATTAGCGCCTTTGTGATCGTCAACGGCATCATTTGCGATGCCACGCGGGCGCGTGGCGCTCCACAGCTAGAAGAGTCATTTGCCCGCGCCGATGGTGGGGTCGTGCATGAGATCTTCGAGGATGTCGCCTTTGTGGTTTTCGGCTGCTGAACGGTCTTTGGCGGCGAGATCGTGCTTGCCGAGTTTGTCGTAGCACTCGGCTCGACTGTGCAGAATGCGCAAGATATTGCTCTTCTTTGCCGCCGGCGCCTTGAGATACAAGGTGTAGTCGTCGATGGCATTTTGATACTTGCCCATTTTCATATAAACGTTGCCCCGCCCGGCAGCCAATCTGAATACCTCGTCAATTTGAGGTGCTGTTCCAGCTGCATGATTTGATTTGCTTGGCGAATACAGATCCATCGATGAAGTGTAGTCCTGAACAGCTTTCTCGTGCTCGTTAAAAATCTCGTAGAGTTGCGCGCGCCTCTCGAAAAATGGACCGCGTCGATTGTCGAGAGCTATCGCACGGTCCATATCCGCAAGCGCAGCTTTCACGTCGCCAACTCCGTAATGTGCTTGGCTGAGCGTGCAATATAAATCTGGTTGTTTCGGATTGATTTTGATTCCTTGCTGCAAAACGTCGACTGCGCCTTTGCTGTCGTCGAGAGCGATAAGCACGTCTCCGACATGGAAGTATGGTTCCCATTGTTTTGGTTGTAATTCTTTTGCGTGTTCGAAACAGCGGAAGGCGTCGTGAAAGTGGTGGTGCGATTGATATTCGTTGCCGTTGTTGATGGCGAGAGCGTATTCGCGATCGTCGGGTGGGAGGGCGAGGGAGGGTGATGTGCAGACGGCGAAGCAGAAGATGATCGCGGTGAGAGTGCGCGTTGTTAGAACGTGCCAGTGTAGACGACCGCCGCGTCGAAGCGGGCGCCTGCAAGCCGCCCCTACGGCGGGTTTGCAGAGCCTCGCTTTTAGTGGAAATTGGAACATCACTTGCCTGTTCCGAGGGTTGGATCGTGGACTAGGTCTTCCAGAATGTCGCCTTTGTGGTTCGTCGCGGCGGTGCGGTCTTTGGAAGCGAGATCGTGTTTGCCCAGTTTGTCGTAGCAGTCGGCGCGTTCGTAAAGAATGCGCATGGAGTTGGCGCTCTGCGTCGGTGGAGCCGTGAGCGCGGCGGTGAAGTCGTCGATTGCTTTTTGGTAATTGCCTAACCTCGCATCGATACGGGCGCGGTCGGCGAGACACACGTAATACTCTTTGTAGGGCGCTCTCGCCGCGACGCCTTTAGAAGCCTTGATCGGTGCATCGAGTTCGATGGCTTTGTTATAGTCCGCCAGCGCCTTTTTGTACTCGCCAAGCGCGGCGTATGAAAACGCTCGCCGTTCGTAGAAGTGTGCGTTTTTGGGTTCGAGGGCGATTGCGCGAGTGAGGTCTGCAACAGCTAGGTTTAATTCGCCCAGATTTTGATAGCATTTGCCGCGAGTGAAGTAGAGATCGCCGCTCTTTGAATTGAGTTCGATGCCGCGCGTGAGAGTTTCGACTGCTGCTTTGCAGTCGTCGTTGGTTAGTTCGGCGTCGCCGATTTCCCAGTAAGGTTCCCATCTGTTGGGCGCGATTTGGCGCGCTTGCTGGAAGCATCGAAGCGCTTCGGGGTAGTGATTATGCTGCGCCAGTTTTTGTCCCATGCCCATTAAGGAGTTGAAATCGGGGGCAGCAGCGAGTGACGGCGATGTTGCCGCGCAGGTGAGTAAGAAGAGGGCGAGGGGGAGTTTGAGCAAGGTGGGCGGCACCGGGGTGGTTATGTTAGGTTATTCCACGGTTCGTGCAAGACGGCGTTGGGTCGTGCCGAACCGGTTAGGGAGCCGATATTCGACAGTCGAGCCCAGGTGCCAGGCAAGAGCCTGGCGCTCCACAGGCAGGAGCCTGGCGCTCCACGGGCAGCAGCACGGCGCTCCACGGGCAGCAGCACGGCGACGCCACGAATTTACCGGCCGGTGCCGATGGTTTCGTCGTTTAGCAGATCCTCGAGCACGTCGCCTTTGTGATTCGCTGCGGCGGCGCGGTCTTTGGCGGCGAGATCGTGCTTACCGATTTTGTCGTAGCACTCCGCTCGGCTCTGCAGTATGCGCAGGGAATTGGCTTGGTACTGCCTGGGCGCACACAAATACGTAGTGTAGTCGTCGATAGCATTTTGAAACTTGCCCGTCCTCTCATAGACGGTTCCACGCTCTGAGACCAGCCTGTACATTCCCTTGTCCGAAGGATTTGCGGGAGCGGTGGGCGTTGTTTTGACAGGGGCGAATAGCCTAATCGCTTTGGAGTAATCTTGTATCGCTTTATCGTGTTCGCCAAGCCCCTCGTACGCCTCCGCGCGTTTCGCATAATACGCTTCGCAATTAGGTTGGAGAACGATTGCCTGATTTAAGTCTGCGAGCGCACCCTTCGGATCGCCCAGCCCCACATGCGCTTCGCTAAGAAGGCAGTAGAACTCGGGTCGCTTCGGTTCGACCTTGGTTCCGCGCGTCAATATATTAATGGCGCCCTGAAAATCATCAAGTTGAATGAGCATGGCCCCGGCGTTCTGGTACGGTGCCCAGCTGTCAGGTTTTAGGCGGAGAGCCTGCTCGTACCAACGCAGCGCATCGCGATAGCGGTGTTGTTGTTGGAAGTGTCCGCCATTGATCATGGCTGTTATGAAGTCCTGATCGTCAGTCGGAGTTGCAAGCGCAGATGATGCGCAGGCAAAGAAACACAAGATTATGGCGATGGACTTGCGCATTAGTTGGATCATACATGTTGGGACAGGCATTTGCACAGAATCGGGCGCCTGCGAGCCGCCTCTACGGTTCGGTACAGGTTACGCAAGTCGTATTGGTCAGTGAGCCAAGGTGCCAGTCCGGCGCCTGGCGCTCCACTTGTCGGCGCCGGTGCAACATCGGAAACCATAAATTCATCGCCCGGTTCCGAGGGTTTCGTCATGCATCAAATCCTCCAGCACGTCGCCTTTGTGATTCTCAGCCGCCGCCCTGTCTTTGGCGGCGAGATCGTGTTTGCCGAGCTTGTCGTAGCAATCCGCGCGGCAGTGGAGAATGCGTACAGAACTAGCTCTCTGACGCTCAGGTGCCGACAAATACAAGTTGTAGTCGTCGATAGCATTTTGATACTTACCTAGCCTCTCATAAATGTGCCCACGCTCTGACGCAAGTCTAAAGCGCTCTTTGTCCGCGGGTTTTGCCGGAGTGGTGCGCGTTGCGTTGACAGGTGCGCACAGTGCCAGCGCTGCGGTGTAATCTTCAATCGCCTTCTCGTGATCGCCCAGAGATTCGTATGTTTCTGCGCGCCTTTCGACGTAGGGCAAGACCTGAGGTTTGAGAGCGAGCGCGTGGTTTAAGTCTGCAAGGGCGGATTTCATGTCGCCCAGACCGAAATACGCCTGGCTTCGCGAACAATAGAGATTTTCAAATTTCGGATCAATTTTGATGCCGCGGGTGAAAATATCGGCCGCGCCTCGGCAATCATCCAGTGCGATAAGCGCCATTCCCTCGCAGTCGTACGCATCAACGCGATCAGGTTTGAGGCGGCGAGCCTGTTGGAAACAACGCAAAGCGTCGTGATAGTGGCGATGCTTCTGCAAGTCTATTCCGTTAGCCATGGCGGCGGCGAATTCTTTATCGGTAGCCGTTAACGCAAGCGTTGAAGACGCCGATGCAAAGAAACAGATTGTGATCGCGATGAATTTGCGCATTTGGTTAGATCATACAGGTGATGATAGGCATTTGCGTAAAAGCGGGCGCCTGCAAGGCGCCCCTACGGTTCGCCGTGCCGGACTGGCTAGAGAAGCCAGTCTTGGGCGTGGAGCCCGGTGCCGGCAGGGATGCCGGCGCACCCAGAGCAGTGGAGAGCCAGAGCCGTAGGGGAATGCGGCGAAACCACAAATTCACCGCCCGGCTCCGAGGGTTTCGTCATGCATCAAATCCTCAAGCACGTCGCCTTTGTGATTGGCTGCGGCAGAACGGTCTTTGGCGGCTAGCTCGTGTTTGCCGAGTTTGTCGTAGCACTCCGCTCGATCCTGCAGCATTCGCAGGGCATTGCCTCGCTGCCTGATGGGCGCGCTCAGATAAAAGGTGTAGTCGTCGATAGCATTTTGCAACTTGCCCGTCCTCTGGTAGATGGTTCCGCGTTCTGACGCCAATCTGAATATCCCAGAATCCTGATGTTTTGCGGGAGTGGTGCGCGTCGCTTTAACAGGTGCGCACGCTGCTATCGCGGCAGTGTAATCCTGAATCGCGTGAGCATGATCGCCAATTGACTCGTATGACTCCGCGCGTTTTCCCAGGTAGACCATGGAATTAGGTTGCAGAGCGACGGCGCGGTTGAACTCCACAAGCGCAGCTTTCGGGTCGCTCAGCCAAAAATGCGCTTGTCCGAGCTGACAATAAAGATCGGCTTGCTTCGGATCGACCTTTAATCCGCGATTCAAAATTTCCATGGCGCCATGGCAATCATCAAGAGCAATCAGCGCCGCTCCGGCACCGTCGTACGGCTGCCAGCGATCGGGTTTGAGGCGACGAGCCTGGTCAAAACAACGATACGCATCGCGAAACTGCCGATGCGTTTGCAACGCATGACCGTTAGACATGGCGGCGTCGTATTCCCTATCATCAGCCGGCGTCGCCAGTGTTGGAGACGCGGAAGCAAGGAAACAGAAAATTATAGAAGTGATGAATTTAGAAACCACAATTATTTCCCGGTGCCGATGGTTTGGTCGTGCATGAAATCCTCGAGCAGATCGCCTTTGTGATTCTCGGCGGCGGCGCGGTCTTTGGCGGCAAGATCGTGTTTGCCGATTTTGTCGTAGCACTCCGCTCGAACGTGCAGCACGCGCACGGACCTGCCCTGGTCGCGCGCCGGACCCTTCAAGTACATCGTGAAGTCATCGATAGCATTTTGCCACTTGCTCAACTTAACGTACGAGCTGCCGCGCTGCTGAAATAACCTATATATGTCGTCCCTCAACGGTCTTGCAGGCATGGTGCGCGTTGCTTTGGCTGGCTCGCACATCGCGATTGCAGTCGAGAAATCCTGAATCGCATGGGGGTAGTCGCGAAGACTTTGATAGTATTGCGCGCGCCGTTCGAAATAGCCGTAGTAATCCGGTTTGATAGCGATTGCGTGATTCAGATCATCGACTGCGGCTTTCAAATCGCCCAGCCCTGCGTGCGCTTCGCCGAGCGAGAAGTAGATGTCATTGCTCTTTGGATTTAATTTCAGTCCTTGCTTTAGTTTATCGGCTGCACCCTGAAAGTCTTCCAGGGCGACAAGTGATGCTCCGACATTTTGGTATGGTTCCCAGCGCCCAGGTTGCAGGCGTTGAGCCTGTTCGTAACATCGCAAGGCATCGCGATAGTGGCGGTGAGATTTGAATGCTGTTCCGTTGGACATGGCGGCGTCGTACTCTTTATCGTCAGCAGGGATTGCCACCGCGGGCGATGCGCAGGTGATGAGAAACAAGATTGTGAGAATGGAGTTGCGCATTTTTAGAACGTACATTTGTATAGATAGTTTAGCGCGAAACGGGCGCCTGCAAGGCGACCCAACGACGGTCGAGGCGAGCCCGCTCCAGGAGCCGGTATTAAATTGTCGAAGTTCGGTGCAGGGCGGTGCCGCATCGGCTCCAGGAGCCGGTATCGGATTGTCGAGCTTCGGTGCCGGGCGGATGCCGGTGGTCCCAGAGCGTGGCATGCCGACAGTCCCAGAGCCGCGGCACGTCGGCGCTCCCAGATCCGCGGCACGCCGCGCGTACAAGTCGTCACCAAGGGGAATACGTCGAAATCTCGAATTTAACGCCCGGTTCCGACGGTTTCATCATGAATCAAATCTTCAAGCACGTCGCCCTTGTGATTGGCTGCAGCAGAACGGTCTTTGGCGGCGAGATCGTGTTTGCCCAGTTTGTCATAACACTCGGCTCGGTTTTGCAATACCCGCAGGGCATTGCCTCGCCAGCGCTTGGGAGCGGCCAGATATTCAGTGTAGTCGTCGATTGCGTTCTGAAACTTGCCTGTTCTCTGATAAATGGTTCCGCGTTGTGCCAACAGATCGAACAGCGCCGGGTTCTGAGGCTTTGCCGCTGAGGTGTCGGTTGCCTTAGCAGGCGCGCACAACGCAATCCCGTCAGTGCAGTCCCGAATCGCATTCGCGTGAGCGCCCAGGGTTTCATGCGCCTCCGCTCGCCGTCGGCAGTAGACCGGGTAATCAGGTCGAATAGCGATTGCACGGTCAAGGTCTGCGAGCGCGGCTTTCGGTTGGCTCATCCACATATGCGCCTGACTACGAAGAAAGTAAAGACTGTCTTGCTGCGGATTAATCTTGATTCCGCGCGTCAGTACATCGATCGCGCCCTTGCAATCATCAAGCGCAATCAGGGCGGAGCCGGCGTCATTGTATGGTTCCCAGCGATCGGGTTTGAGGCGCAGACCTTGTTCGAAACATCGCAAGGCATCTCGATATTGATGATGACCTTCGTAGATTTTCCCATTGTGCATCACGAGAACAAATTCACGGTCGTCGGCCGGGGTTGCCACCGCAGGCAATGCGATTGTGAACAAACAAAAGATGAGGACGAGGAAGTTGCGCATAATCAGATCATACATGCATATAAGTAGTATCGGAGAAGACACCGGCAAAGCACTCTACTCGAGGTCCCTCAACTCGCCTTTATGACTGGCTTCGGCTCGGTCCTTTTCAGCCAGGTCGTGTTTTCCTAATTTGTCATAGCAGTTGGCGCGCTCGTTGAGAATGCGCACAATATGAAAATCCTTATCCGCCGCGGCAAGCGTTAAATCGGACAGAGCGGACTGGTAGTCGCCCACGCTCTCGTATACTTTCGCGCGCATTAGAAGCATCGCGAAGTAGTTGGGGTTCGGTGGCGCAACCAGCTTGATAGCAGCGTTGAAATCCTTGATCGCGCTTTTCTTATCGCCCATGTCGCGGTACAGTTCCGCTCTCTCCCCCAGGAAATCGGCACTGTGGGGTTTGAGAGCAATAGCTCGATTCAAGTCTGCCAGGGCGGCTTTCGAGTCGCCCGCCGCCCAGTGCGCTCTGCTAAGACCTAAATGAAGTTGGGCTTCGGTGGGAGCAAGTTTGATCCCTTGTTCTAAACTTGCGATGCTGCCTTTATCATCATCCAAAAGTAGCGAACAGTCGCCGATGGCGTAGTAAGCCTCCCACCGATTTGGCTCCAGTCCGGCCGCTTGTCGGTAAAGGCTAAGAGCTTCGCGAATGCGCTCTCGTTTTTTCAGCGCACTTGCCTGGTCTAACATAGCACTATATTTGGTATCATTCGGATTGGCGCGTGCAGGCGATGCAAGTGCGAGGCAAAGGGCAGCTGCCAGAGCACTGGCAACTGGCGCACGACGAAACGCGCCGGGGATGCGTTGCGAGTGTTTTGCTTTGCTCACTTCAGCATCTCATCTACAATTGATTCCGAACCGGCCGCTGCCATTTTGCGATCTTTTTCGGCGAGATCATGCGCCACGGATATGGCGTGGGGTATGCGTCTGTGGGCCCGGCGCTCCTGTGCAACGGAGCTGGAAAGAGTCATATATTTAGGTTACCCCGACGCGGCGGGAGTTAAGCCTGTGCAAGGCGAGGCTGTGCCAGGGCGGCGGATAAAACCGGGCGCCGCACGCTAGTCCTTCGATGAAGAAGTGAAAATCGTTCGCTGCTTAAGTGGATGGTCCGTTTTTAGTCGCCTAGAGTCGTGTTGCAAAACGTGCACACGTTCGTGCCAGCTTCGAGCAGCCAGAAACGCTTGCTCAACCTGCGATTAGGCGATTCCGCGTCGCGGTTGTCAATGATCGAGTTTCGCAACTAAAACGTAGGGGGGGCAAAACGCGAAAGGCACCGCGAGATTTGAGTCAGGCGCGTGCCACCTCCGTATCCCCCCGGTGAATATTTTCGCGTCGATTTTATGCAGCCCATGCATACGGCTCGGGAGACGCGCGCCGCCGCCGAGCTGAGGTGCCCGGTTGCGCCTGGCGCTCCGCAAGGCTTAGCGCATCAGATCGTCGAGGTAACCTTTGGAGTCGTGCTGGACGAGCTTGCGGTCGGCGGCGGCGAGGTCTTTTTTGCCCAGTTTTTCGTAACAGTCGGCGCGGTCCGCAAGCACGCGATCGCGGTGAAACGTCGCTTCAGGCGCATTCAGCGCCAGCGTGTACTGGTCGACGGCGAGCTGGTACTTGCCCTGATTTCTGTACACGTTGCCGATATCTTTGTGCGCAGACGCACGCAACGCCGCCATATCATTGCGTGCTGCTGCGTTTTCTTGATGCTCGGTTTTGCTCAGATCGACGGCTTTGTTGTAATCGCGCAGCGCCAAATCAAAACGTTTAGCCGCAGTGTTGAAATCGCCGCGCTTCGCGAAGAAATGCGGATTCTTCGGGTTGAGCGTGCACGCACGGTCCATGTCAGCGATCGAATTGTTCAACTGACCAGTGCAGTAGTACGCATTGCTGCGCGTGTAAAACAGCTCTCCGTTTGGCGGACAGAGCTCGATCGCTTTCGTCAAAAGTTCAATTGCTTCGCCCGAGTTCTCCAGATCATTCAATGTCTCGCCAGCCATTTGGTATGGTTTCCAAAACGTGGGATCGAGCTGTATCGAATATTTAAAACACTGCAACGCATCATGATAGCGCTGATGGTTAAAGAGAAAAGCACCCTGCTCGAACATGTCGTTTGCAGTAGGCGCACGTGCGGACGCGGGCGCACCAGCCAGGGCGGAGGCAATTGCCAGTGCAGTGAGAACACGACGCATGAGTTGACCCTGTGTGCCGACAAAGATATTGTACCTTTATTACCCGCGCGCAGCCGAAGGCACTACCACAACACGTGCGGAGCGCCAGCGCACATCACGTGACTTCACAACACGTACGGAGCGCCAGGGTCCGCCTGGCTCCTGTCCAACGATTAAGCAGTTGTATATCCATCGCGGTTGGAGTTCGTTTTTGCGCCATTCGATGCCGGGCGGCGCCCGGCGCTCCACATGCGGGTTTCGCCGAACCGTAGGGGTCGCTTGCAGCGACCCGTGCAACGAGGGCGTCTCAGTTCCAACCGCACGTTATTTCATCAGATCGTTCAACACATCGTTCGATCCCACCGCCGCTGCTTTTCGATCGGCTGCGGCGAGATCGTGCTTGCCTAATTTGTCGTAACAGGAGGCGCGGTCGGTGAGCGTGTGCTCGCGATGCGTGACCAAAGCCGGCATGTTGAGCGCTGTTGTGTAATGATCGACAGCGAGCTGAAACTTGCCCGTGTTGCGATAAATATTCGCGATGAAAATTTCTACCATGGCGTGCGTTCCTGCGAGATCGCGCTTCGTAGCTTTGTCTGCCGAGCTGTCCGCCTTGATGACATCGATCGTTTTGTTGTAATCCTTCAATGCGCTTTCATTGTCATGGGCGTCCAGTTCGAGATCGGCGCGTTTCATGACGTAGTACGGGTCGTGCGCGTCGATCTCGATTGCGCGCTGAATGTCTGCGCGCGCTTTGTCCCGGCTACCGACGGCGTAGTATGCGTTGCAGCGGAAGTAGAACATGTGTCCGTCAGGCGGGCAGACCGCGAGTCCTTTGCTGAGCAGGTCAATCGATTCTTGATGGCGGTCGACGCCTTCCAACATGCGCGCGGCGAGCCAATAATTTTTGGCGAATTTCGGGTCGGCTTTGATTCCTTGTTGAAAGCACTGCAACGCCTCGTCGTAACGTCGATGCTTGGCGTAAAACTCGCCCTGCGAGGCGAGTTTGTCGGCAGACGGCAGCGCATCGGCGAGGGTTGGTGAAACCGCGGTGAGGAGAGCGAATATGAAAAGAACGAAAGAACGCATGTATAAAAGATGGATGTTGTGGTCACGTACATTGTACGTTATTGCCACCGGCTCGCCGCACCGGCGCCTGCAAGGCGCCACTATGTCAGGTTTGCAAAACCGGTCGTAAAGCAGGCTTTGGCCCGCGACGTGGAGCGCCGGGCGCCTACAAGGCGCCCATCTACGGTACGAAGGTCGAATGGCGCATGATTGGCTGCTTGTGGCAGATGTACATTGTACGGTACTGAAACGGGCTCATCTCACCGGGCGCCTACAAGGGGCCCTACGACACGCCGTCAAAACACGCATGTCCGGCTGACTTCGACACACCCGCCGTAGGGGCGGCTTGCAGCCGCCCGCTTGAACGCGCCGGTCCATTCCAACTGACGACGACCGATCAGCGCAACAAATCGTGGAAGACGTTGGAGCTGGAATCGGCGGCAGCTTTGCGGTCGGCTTCGGCGAGCTGGCGTTTGCCGAGCTTTTCGTAGCACTCGGCACGGTTGGTCAACGCCTTTTCGCGATGCATAACCACCTCCGGAACCGCCAACGCTGCGCTGTACGCCTCCGCGGCTTGCGAAAACTTGCCCATGCTTTGATAGATGTTGCCGATTTCAAGCTCGGTCGTGCAGCGGGTTCTACCCAGCTCAAACTGATCGATCTCCTTTGGAGGTTTCCATACTTTTATCGCATCGAGCGCTTTGTTGAAGTCTCGCAGCGCATTTTGATTGTCGTGCGCCGCTGACTCGAGTTGCCCGCGTTTGACCCAATCGTAAGGGTTTTCCGGTGTCATCTCGATTGCTCGATCGATGTCGGCTAGCGCCAGATCCATCTTTCCGACGCAATAGAAAGCCTGACAGCGTTCGTAGAAAAGCCGAGAACTTGGTGCACACAATGCGATTCCCTGAGTGAGCAAGGCGATCGCTTTCTCCGGCTGTTCTGTCTGCACCAGTGTCTGTCCCGCCTTGCAGTATGAGCTCGTGTAGGTCGGATCGATGCTTAGTGACAGATGAAAACAGCGCAGGGCAGTAGGGAAATCAGCACGGTCGAGGTACTTCAATCCTTGTTGGTAGGCGCCATCGGCTGTCGGTTCCACCGCGATAGCGGGTTGGAACGCACATAACAATGCGGTGGCTAGGAAGACGGTGAATCTTCGCATGGCTTTTGAAAAGGGGAACCCGGTACATCCATTCTATACCGAGTAGCATCTTTCCGCTAGGACGGGCGCCCGAATTGCCGGGTTGGCATACGATTCCGGTCTTGAACAACCGGACGGAGCGCGGCTCTCCAGAGCCGCAGAGAAGGCTGGCTTTAAGACTGCGAATGTACTAACACGCGATCGAACCGCGCTCGGGCGTGACCGCCACTAACTCTTTGAGGCGCTCGAGCGCCGCGCTCCTTAAGGTGTTTTATACCGTACACGGACTCATGCGTAAGGTTTCGGCGTCACCGATACGGTCGAACTGTGGATACTTGCCTACCGACCGTAGGGCACCTTGCAGGCGCCGTTTACCGCATGAGATCTTTTAGCACGTCCGTACTTGACGCGTTGACAGATTTGCGGTCGGCCTCGGCGAGGGTGTGTTTGCCAAGCTTGTCGTAGCACTGCGCTCGATTGGTAAGCGTACGCCCACGCGCTAAATCAGAGTATTTCACGCTAAGCGCCTGTGTATAATCGTCAGCAGCAGCCTGCCATTTACCTAATGCGAGATAGACGTCGCCCCTATCGTTGTATGCATCTGCAGCTGCAGCACCCGCTTCCTGCCGGCGCTCTCCTGTATGACGTTCCTCTTTCTTGCACAATTCGATTGCGCGCGAATAGTCTTTGACAGCCTGCGCGCGCCTATTGGTCGAAAACTCGAAATTGCCGCGTTTCCTCAGGTAGTATGAATAGTCTGGCTTCAGCGCGATGGCACGACTGTACGATTCGTCAGCCTTATCATTCACATGCATCACCGCGTATGCCTGCGCCCGCGCAAACCACAACTCTCCTTGTTTAGAGTCAACAGCTATTCCTTGCTCAGCGAGCTTCGCCGCCGCAGGCGGGTCGTCGAAGCTGATTAAATTCATCGCCATGTAATAATACGGCTGCCAATTTTGCGGCTCGAGCTTGTTCGCAAACTGATAACACTTGAACGCTTGGGTGGGGCTGTTTTTCTCCAACGCCCGTCCGCGAGCAATCGCCTGCTCGGCAAGATTGTGATTGTCGGCGCATCTAGCGGGAGCCATGATTAAAAGCGCCGCGGCCATCACGACTGCGATTTTTCTCAACGAGGACACCGCCTTTACTTTCGCGTTGTTTCACGCCCACGGACACAGCTAACTATTTTATCCGACTTCACTACCTGAACATATCGTGCAGGATGCCGCCGCTGGATACAGACGCGGTTTTGCGATCGGCTTCGGCGAGTTGATGCTTGCCGAGTTTGTCGTAACACTGCGCGCGGTCCGCCAAAATGCGCTCACGTGGAAATTCGAGATGCTTGTTCTCTAGCGCGGAAGTGTAGTCGGCGACCGCTTCATTGTATTTCGCCAACTTCATCAAAACATTGCCCCGATCTTTATATGCACGCGCCAGAAGCGGCTCAGTCTGTGCCTTATCGCTCTCGGACGCGTTCTTCGCCGGCGTGCTGAATTCAATCGTGCGCGTGTAATCCTTCAGCGCCTTGTTGAAATCGGACTGAGCAAAATAGAAATCGCCGCGTTTAATGAAGAAATTCGGATCGTTGGGGGTCAGTTGAATTGCCTGATTGAAATCAGCCTCGGCTTTTGCCCGCTGCCCAAGGTCGAAGTAGGCTCTGGCTCGGGTGAAATACAGCTCTCCGTGATTTGGGTCCAACTTAACCCCTTGATCGATCATTTTAATCGCGCCCACTTCGTTATCCAGTGTTAGCAGGGTGTTGCCTGCGCGAAAGTATGGTTCCCACCAGGTCGGATCGAGCTGCATGGCGAGCCTGAAGCAGCGCAGCCCTTCACGGTCGTGATGCAAGTTGCGCGCAGCATGACCGCGAGCCACTGCCGCCTCAGCGCCCGCGCGGTCAGCGGCGAAGCAAGCCGACGTCGCGAATATGACCGCGCCCACTGCCGATGCCACGATTAACGAAAACCGCATCTTTCACCCGGTGCAAAGCTTCCCCATTGTAAGGTATCAATGTAAAACAGCAACTTTTCGCCTCAATCCGCGCGAGCGCGCGTATGAAAGCCGAAAACATCCGCGCGAGCGCGCGCATCGCCACCGTTAAACAGCGACTTTTCGCCTCAATCTGCGCCAGCGCGCGTATGAAAGCCGAAAACATACGCGCGAGCGCGCGCATCGCCACCGTTAAACAGCGACTTTTCGACTCAATCCGCGCGAGCGCGCGTATGAAAGCCGAAAACATCCGCGCGAGCGCGCGCATCGCCACCGTTAAACAGCGACTTTTCGCCTCAATCTGCGCCAGCGCGCGTATGAAAGCCGAAAACATCCGCGCGAGCGTGCAGATCGCCACCGTTAAACAGCGAAGTTTCGCCTCAATCTGCGCCAGCGCGCGTATGAAAGCCGAAAACATCCGCGCGAGCGCGCGCATCACCATGCCTTCACTTCATCAGATCGTTAAACATATCGCCCGACTTCGTCGACGCTTTTTTCCGATCGGCTTCCGCAAGTTGATGCTCGCCGAGTTTGTCGTAACACTTCGCCCGATCGCTCAGAATCGGTTCGCGCTGAACGTTGAGGTACTTGTTCTCGAGCGCGGCGGTGTAGTCAGCGACGGCTTCGCTGTACTTCCCCAATTGCATATAAACGTTGCCTCGATCTTTGAGAGCGAGCGCTTCAATAGGCTCAAAAGCTTGTTTGGTGCTCTCGGACGCATTCTTAGCCGGAGTGCTGCATGCGATTGTCCGATTGAAAAGCTTCAGCGCTTTGTTCCAGTTTGATTGAGCGTACTCGAAATCGCCATATCTAATCAGCATGTTCGGCTCATTCGGAGACAGCCGAATGGCGTGATCGAAATCAACGTCTGCGTTTGCCATGCGCCCGAGATCGAAATACGCTCTCCCGCGGCAGTAGTACAACTCCGCGTGATTCGCATCGACCAGCACGCCGCGATCGATCTGCTTAACGGCTCCAGCTGCGTCATCCAGAGTTATGAGCACGCTGGCTGCACGGTAGTACGGGTCCCACCAGGTCGGATCGAGCCGATTCGCAAGTTGAAAATAGCCAAGCGCCTCATGCGCCAAATGCTTGTCTCTCAACACCTGACCGCGAGCGAGAGCCGCCTCCGCCTTGGCGCGGTCCGCAGCGCAGCAAGCCGACGTCGCCATCAACAACGCTCCTATTGCTGTTAAAAAGAACCGCATCTTCTCCCCACCAAAGCTGCTCCCATTGTAACCATGTATAAGGACAGTTTTATGTAGCCACGCGCTTTTGCACCGACAATTCGATATAGGATCAATGCCTGTTAAGGGTTTCGCTGGACTGGCGGCAGCTCACAGACAGCGGATAGTACTAGCCGCTGCGTCGAAATCTCCATCCCTGTGCCAACTTCAATCGTTTCAAAAAAAGGCAAAATCTCATGTCATCACAATTCAAAAAAAACGAAGAATTAGGCAAAGCAGCCATACTCAGGGACGACTTAAAGGAGGCCAAGAAGCACTTTCGCAATATGGTCAAAGAATCGCGAAAACACTCCGAAAAGGATCAGGCATCAGCACTTCAACTGCTTGGAGATGTTTGTTTGCGCGAAGAAAAATACGATGAAACGGAAGAAACCCTCAAAAAATCAGTTGAGCTGCACAAAAGCGCTTTCGGCGAGAATGCTCCGGAGACAGCGCTTGCCCAATGCAATCTAGCAACAGGACTCTGGCTAGGCAACAAGAACAGAAACGATGCAAGGTCGCTTCTCGAGCATAGTGTTGAGAAGTTGCAATCGAAGATGGGGTCCTCCGATAAATACGACAGTGTTCAACTGGATAGCTTTGCCAACGCATTCGAATCGCTTGCCACGCTGAAAGAAGGGGATAAAGACTATGCAGGCGCCGAGACCTTGTTCCGAATTGCGCTCGAATTACTTCTCAAATCAAGCGACGGTAAGTTGACCGAGAATGTAATCCACACGCTTTACTATTTGACTGGTGTCCTGCAAGCACAGAGCAAAGAGACTGAAGCGCACGAACTGCTCGCGCAACACATTCCGCACCTTAAACGACTCGCCGCAGATCGCGGCAGTTCTCTGATCAACGGGCTCATTGAGGAGTACGAGCGCGAGTTGCTAATGAGTATTCCGACACCAGTCTAATCCGAGCAACACTGCCACACAATTTTTCATCGACACAGTTCAATAAGGAGAAACTTTCGTGCCATCGCAATTTCAATTAAGTCACGAACTCGGGCTCGCCTCGCTGCAGAAGGGCGATTTCAAAGAGGCAAGAAAGCATTTCCGCAACATGGTGAAGGAGTCGCGCAAACACTCTGAGAAGGAACAAGCGAGTGCGCTCAACCGTCTCGGCAGCGTCTGTATTCGCGATGAGAAGTTCGACGAGGCGGAAGAAGCGTTCACCAAGTCGGTCGATCTGCACAAGAAGGTGTTCGGCGAAGAACATCCAGAGACCGCGATGGAACTCTCGAATCTCGGCTTTGTCATCTGGCATGGCCGCAAAGACCGCGCCAAGGCTAAACCCCTGTTCGAGAGCGCCGTTCAGATTCTCGAAGCGAAGATGCCATTTTCGGAAGAGTACAGCGACAGCGATCTAGAAACGTTTGCCACCGCTTTCGAAAACCTCGGCAACTTGAAGGAAGAAGAGAGCGACCATGCAGGCGCCGAGCCACTCTTCAAGAAAGCGCTGGAAATCAATTTGCAAGCCAGCGACAATGAGTTGTCGCAACCGGTCTTGCGCGTGATGTATTTCATGACCGGATGCTTCGAGGCGCAAGGGCGCGAAACCGATATGGAACAAATGCTGGCGCAGTATGTTCCGAAGCTGAAAGAGATTGCCGCCAAACATGGCAGCAAGGAACTTGACGAAACGATCGCCGAGTACGAGCGCACCCTCAAAGAGAAAAAGCTGACTGAAGCGTAATTGAAACTCGCGCAATTCATCGTAGCCACGTTGGTGGTTTTGTTGTCGTCGTCCGCAACATTCGCGGGCGACGATGTCGCGTGGAGGCTGGCGGACAAGAACGGCAAAGCCACCAACTGCAAAGTCACGTTCACGCGTTTGGCGAAAGATGCGAAAGGGGTAAACTGCTTCAACGCCGACACGAAGCAGAGCCACGCACCATGGAACACATGCATCACCATCGACCCCGGCGTGATGAAAGCAGGGCAGGATTATGTGGTGAAGTTGGATTATCAAGTTTTTGATCGCCCGACTGATGACACTTATTTCTATGTATTCGCTCGTTCTGGAAAACTTGGTCAAGGAGCTGATGTCTGGACGACATGGCACGATGCCCCAGGAACGCGCCGTTCAGCGATATTGCGCATAAGACCCAAGTCTGACGATTACGGCGTGTATGTTGGTATTCACACGAAAGGATCGGAGCGCATCGAGAACTTGCGCATAATCCACGGCAATGGATACGCCGAAGCGAGGTTGGATGGCGGCGCAGCATCGGATGGCGGGGAGCCGGTTCCGAATGTGACTGGGGCGAAACCCTTTACGATTGACGCTCCCAAAAACCCTAAGGGGGCAGTGGTGAGTTTGGCAGATTTCGGTTGCGTTGCCGCAGGGGCAAGCACCGCATCTGGTGGCGGTGTAGATAGGAACCTTGCCGCGCTGAACACTGCGATTCAGAAATGTCGTGAGACGGGCGCGGCGAAATTGACTGTTCCGAAGGGTGTCTATCGCATTACCTCCGGCAAAACAATCACGTTCAAAGACTTGCACGATTTTACCTTTGACGGCAACGGGTCGACATTTTTGTTCGACACCATTCTCGGTGGCGCCGGTATGAGCATATCTGAAACCAACCGCTGTGTCTTTCGCAACTTCAATCTAGACTGGGACTGGAAGAAAGATCCGCTCGCCTCAGTTGGAAGAATTACCAAGCTTGCGCCGGATAAATCGTGGTTCGAGATGCGGTTCGAAGAGAACGCACCACTTGATCCTAAACGCTGGCCAACGATGTTAGAGCTTGATGAAAGGCTGAGAGTTCCTGGTGATGGACCCGAGTTTGGCAATTTCGGACCGAAGAAACTCGCACGCCTCGATGCAAAGACAGTCCGTGTTTACCCGACGTATCCTCTGGCGGTGAATGTCGGCAAACTGTACCTGCTACGCCATTACGTTTACGAAAAGCATGCAATCGTCTTAGGCGGCGACACGCATCTGTCGGTGCGAGATGTGACCATATTTTCGTTTCCTGGTGAGGGATTCGTCATGGGCGGCGACAATCATCATTGCGAGTTTCAGCACTGCACTATCGGGTTTCCTCCGAACAATCGCCGACCGATCACTTTGACAGCAGATGGCTTTCACGTTGATGACTCACAAGGTTTTCTCAAATTAGAGAATTGCGATTTCGGCTACATGGGAGATGATTGCGTCAACATTCACGATCAGTTTCGGCGTGGGGTTCAGCGCATGAATGATCATTCGCTGCTTTTGACAAACATGGTCTTGTGGAGATGTCCGTTCGCTGCTGGCGACCTGGTTGAGCTGCGCAATCCAGATTACTCACCGACAAAATTCGAATCCAAACTGACCAACGTGCAGGTCGACTGGAAAGCGAGCAAGGTTGTACTTACTTTCGACAAACCGTTGCCGGTGAAAATCGATCCGCAGTCGATTCTCTTCAATCGACGGTACCATAGCAACAACATCATAATTCGCGGCTGCGATTTCCACGAAAATCGCGCGCGGGGCGTGTTGCTGAAAACGGCTGACAATCTCGTCGAGAACAACCGCTTTTATCACAATCAACATAACGCGGTGCAGTTGACGGTCGACACAGATTCTAACTGGAGCGAAGGCACCGGTCCGCGCAACACCGTGTTTCGCGGCAATCAATTCGACTCATGTAATTGCCTCGGTGTCACCGATGGTGCAACGATTCTTCTCACCGCAGAAGTCGGTGGAACACCGGTTAAATATGAAGCTCTGAACAGCATCTTGTTCGAAAACAACATATGGAACGCCACAACGGGGCCCGCAATCAGGGCGACTTCGTTCAACAAACTGGTGCTGTCCCACAATCACATCGAGAATTTCGAGCCTGCCTCAACAGTCCTCCCGATGCGCGGAGCTATCCTCGTTCAAGACGCGACCGGACTGTGGGTCAACAATAACGAATGGGCAGATATGAAAGGCAGCCAACATCCAAGCGTGTTCTACGATCCTTCCAACGTGCGGCAGATTTATTACAGTGGCAACAGTGTGTCGAAACCGATCAAGTAATAGTAAACGTCACGCGGCTTGCGGGTGCTACTCCAGCAACGTTCCGATGATGAGGAATGTGCGTTTTACCTAAACGGCCAGCCCTGGGGAGCGTCTCAGGACGACACGGTTCGAATATGATAATCCAGCAGCACATCAACAACCCCGAGATATGCACGCGCTTGTGGAGATAACCAACCTCTGTCCAAAGCGTAGTAGTCCGAACGCGACCTGACAGCGTTATGATGAGTAAAAACAGTGGAGAGAAGACTATAAAGTTGCAGTGGCCACGGCCAAATCATGCCGTTGCGGTCCGCTTCCCATTGTTGAACTATCCCGTTGTGGTTGACTGCTATCAGATCTCCACCGCTCGTGATACGCAAATCCGCCAATGACCCGTCTATCAATCCATAGACAGCCCCAAGAAATTCTTCCTCCTTGACCCTATATAAGCGGACGCTAGTAAGTTGCGGCGTGGCGATCGCAACCAAACCTCCATCCGAGCTGACCGCGAGGCGGGGCCAATGGTCGTCGCATAGTCCGATTTGGCGAGAACGACCAGACATCTCAAAATGACTTCCATCCGGTTCAAGCTTCGACGATAAATCCTGGTTTTCGTGCAAATCATGCTTCAGTATTTTTCTGTCATCGATAGTGAGCAAATAGTCGCCGTCAGTCGTAACAGCATAATTGCCGGCTGAACTCGGCGCCACTAAAAATGCACTTTCGAAGCAGTGCTCCTTCCACACCAGAACCCAGGCAGCTCGCAACGCTGTGATCAAAGTCCTATCATCGGAAACAGACAGTCCCCCTGACTCAGTGTGTCGCAAACAAAGCGCTCCATACTTGCGCCAGGCGGTCAAGCTCGCTCCATCGTGGATTTCAAATGGAGGACAAACGTCTCGCGCAGATTTCTCTTCATACCGAGCGGAAGGTTCAAAACTGACAAGTTGCAGTTGGGCGTCCGAATCGATAAAGCACATGTCGAACCCGGCAGTGAGACTCACGATGGTTTTGCCATCGCGAGAGAATGCGAGCTGCGGAATTTGGGTTCCCACTCTTTTGATCTTCAGATCAACTATGCTGTCACGCTGGACTCTACCGTCCTCGAGCCTAAAAACCCGCACCGAGGTCTTGACTGTATTCGGCTCGTGGAGCAAAACTGCCATCTTGTCTCCATAATCGCTCACAGCAAAGCCAATTACCGCGCATTGCTTTCCTTTGTAGACATCTACCTTAATCTGTTCAATGGCTGTGAAATCAAATAACTGATAAACAAAAATGCTCGAGGCATCACTATCCATCGCGAAGAGATATTCACCATCGGCAGTGGCTCTAGCACACAAAAACGGACCTGGCGCAATTTTCACAGACCTTGGATAGCGCCTCGCCCGACTCGGCCTTTCTTGTAGGTTGCATTTCGTACAGCGGACTGAAAGCTCATTGAATACGTGCAAATCAAGACCCGGCGGACGCCAATCTATGCTTGAAAATGAATCCATAATTCGTACAGTAATTATTGCTGGACCGCTGACAGCCATAGCCCAGAGTTCCGCAAAATTCTGATTTCCGATCAGTTCGGCAACACGCTCTTCGAACTTGGAGAAGTAACGCTCGTCGCGTGTTTGTGAATCGTCATTCATGGTCTTTTTCCAGCGGTTATTTCGAGTATACGCCGGGTTTAATAGGAGTGAGCAGCCGCGAGACAGGTTGCCAGGATCTGGCGCCGGCGGGGCGATTAAAAAAATCCCAAGCCAAGAATGGCGCTGTGGCGTACATTCCATATGTGGAAACCGTCGGGTCGGGCGATGAGAAGAAGAAATTTGTTGGTCGGAATCGTTGCAGTTGAGCTTTTGTGCGCGCTGGCGTACACGGGGCTCAATCAACCGAGCACGGCTGAGAAGGTAGTCCCAGACAGCACTCCACCGAAGCTTGGCAGAGTTGAACTCAGTCAGACCGCGATGTTGAAAGACAACGAAAAGTTAACGGTCACGGTCAAAGGAACACCTGGCGCGAAGTGCACGCTCGCCATCGAAGGAATCGCGACTGTCCAGCCTATGAATGAAGCAGCGCCCGGAGAGTACACCGCGACTTACACAGTCACGGAAAAGGACACTCAAATCCATGCGCATGCGACCGTGACCATGGAGAAGGGCGGCAAGACCATCACTGCGACGTCGAGCCAAACCATAACCATCGACGGCAGCGCACCCACTGCCACGAATTTCGCGCCGCCGCCGAACGGTACCACTCATGACAGGCGCCATACCATTCTGGCGATGTTTGATGACGGGCAAGGAACCGGCATTAATACGAAGAGCATTCGCTTGTGGGTTAACGAGCAAGATGTGACGAAAGACACGAAAATCAATGCTGGGCAGATTGAGTACAAGCCCAAACAAGATTTCAAAACGGACGAAGTAAAAGTGCACCTGCAGCTCGCGGATCAGGCGAAGAACGTGACGGATTACAACTGGACGTTTTCGATCGAAAAATAACCAATCCGCATAATTGGCTCGCTACAAGCGCTCCCTACCGTGCAAACATACGGCAATCGCTCAAGGAGAAGCAGGCGCTGTCGGTGCTTGTGGCAAGATCGGGGGATTGTATGTTTTATCCGTGCCGCCGGCATTAACGGTGAGGACATTCTGGGGGCTGAGAGTGCTAACGGTAGAGCCGCCCGAACCGTCCGGTTGAGTTATAGTTAGCCACCCAGAAGCATCAAGATTAACTGATAAAGCTGGATTGTTGGACTCGCCCCACAATGCGGTTTGAGTACCGTCAGCATTGGCAAAAGCATTGGATACAGTTGGATTCGCGGTTGTATCCGAACTGACAAGACTCAGCTGTCCCGTTGCCGAAACAAAAATGTCCGGAAGGCTGCCACCATTTATCTCAATACTCGATGCTCCGGAGTTATCTCTAGTCACACCCATGTTCGGATACAGGTAAGCAGTGCCATTGTCGCTCGGTTGAGCGGCTACTCCGGAGTTCGAAATATAGTCAACCACAGGAGCAGAACCATCTCCAGAATTGAACGTGAGCGAATTATTGGTGCTATCGAATGTGGTGCTTTCACCGTCAAAGCTCATGGTCGCGCTCTTTCCGTCTTGGCTCTGGGTGATGGTGATCGGATCGCCGAATTGATCCTGAAAAGAGTATGTGTTATCGCCAGTTTTTGTAATGTACGATGTGAAATTGGTGTCGGAAGAAGTGGCAACCGTTATGCTGCCCCAAAGACCCGATTGCGCTTGGGTGCTTCCCGCTTGGAATACGGTCAAGCTTCCAGGTCCGTCAGCTAATCCTAAATCCGGAGGGCTGCTGCCGGCGCTGAAACCATTCGACGCTGGCGAATCGCCGGTCGTAGTCGGTGGGACGTCGCCGGTCGTAGTCGGCGGTATGTCACCGCCGGTAGTATCGGTTCCGCTTGGAGCAGATGTCGTAGGCCCTTCGCCGCTAGTAGTTGGTGGTGTGTCACCGCCCGTAGTATCAGTTGCGGTTGGAGCAGATGTCGTAGGCCCGTCGCCAGCGGAAGGTACGGCACCGGCACCGGTATCACCGCTGTTTACGCTGACTGCTCCGCCATCGCCACTTCCTCCGCCGCCAGTGGCTCCGCCGTAATCACCGCCTCCTCCTCCAAAGTCTCCGTAATCACCGCCACCGTCTCCGCCACCACCGCCGCCGCCGTCATCATCTTGGGTTTCCATTTGGGGCCTGAGAACTGGACCGATGACTGGTGCCTTTATGGGACCGCTGCTCGGCTCGAGCGGATTAGCAAATGGCTGATTGGGAGCAGGATTGAGCGTATCGATTGGCTCCGCCGGGGCCGGTCCAACCGGTTTGACCGGGCCACCGATTGGCTTGAGAGGTCCTAAAATTGGCTCGATCGGATTGCCAACCGGCTCGGTTGGCTCCACGGGTGCTGGTCCAGTCGGTTCGACAGGTCCGGAGATTGGCGTGCCAGAGCCAGACGGCCCGGACGTGTCTGTGGGTGCCGAAGACGGAGCGGAGACAATCGCGGAAAGAATAGAATACTCTTCGCCGGCTGTCAGAGTGTTGTTGTTGGCTGCAATAGTCGACGCAACTTCGCTGCTGGTGGGCGCCACCGCAGACTGTTCGCCGACCGCAGGGGTTGATAAATTCACAGAGGCGTCTGCCATAGATGGCGGGTTCGTGGCGCTGCTTTCGATAGACTGCGCCGCTGTCGGCACTCCAATAACCGGCATGGACAGCGAATCTGTAGATACCGGCGTTGAGACAACCGCTTCCGCAGCCGAAGAGGCATTGGTCTGCGACTGGTAAGGAGAATCCGAGGCATACGGATTGGCTATGCTTAAATCAGAAACCTTCTCATTTTGGGATGAGCTTGGTACTACCTGATCGAGTCCCAGCATATTCGACGGGACGCTCCAGTCACTCGTTCCGGACAACACCCTTGTGGTGAGGTCTCCTCTGTTCGTGCTTTTGGTTGGCGTGCTTGAATCAGAAATCGGCTGCAGCTGTTCGAGCATGAAGAATACCTCTAATAACGGGTGGCGCTGACGCTGCTAACCATTTGGCGAGCAGACTTTGGGCACCAAGTAGCAATTAGTAATGATTTCGGGGAGAGCGCAACAATGCTGCCGTGCATCAGCACAGATGCAAACTGTAAGGTGGGTTCGCCTGGCACGTGGTAACGGACGTCAGCATTGTCAGGCCGACGCAAGTATCAAATCCATATCAACCCATCCGCAACCATCAACGGTTTCCTCAACGATAGGAACATTCGCTTTGAAAAAATCTATGTAGTGGGCAGGTTTGCCAAATGCTCCGTTTACTTTGAAGGAACAATCGCAGCAGACAAGCAAGCATTAAATGGAGAATGGTTTACTGGCCGCTGCTTGTCGAGGTGGTACTGCTTGTAGTGGCAGTGTCAGTATTGTCGGTTATTGCAACGCCGTCTACCGGCTCGAAATATGGCACCAGCACCGTCAGCGATTTCTCGCTTGCCGGTGGCATAGGAAACTGCGCCCAGGCAGCGACGCGAGACTTCGGCGCCAGATCAGGTAAGCTCACACTGCACGCTGGTGCGTCTTTCATGTCGCGCAAAACGAAATACTTGGTCTTGCCGCTCTGGTCGATCAGCGTCACCCCGCTGACGGTGCCGCTGTCCTTTTTCTGCGATGGGTCTTGGAATTTGCTGACAAGCGGCTGGTCAGAGTCATTGATTATGTCAAACTGCAGCTTGAGCCATTTCCCTTTCACCGGTGTCAGCGATTCGATTTGTACGCGCGTGCCGATCTGCTGCCCGTCACCGATAGGACTCCGGTTTGCCGGCGTGTCAGGAATGATGGGCACATTTTTCACTGGCGCGAAATGCGGCACCGACACCGTCATTTTCTGCACATCGCTGGGTGGAGCAGCGCATTCGGCCCAGAGCACGGCTTTTGCTTTCCCTTTGATGTCGTCGATAGACTGACTGCAAACCGCTGTGTCTTCGGAGTCGCGAGTAACAAGATAATTGGTGATGCCTGGCTCGCCGATCAACATAACGCCGCTCGCCTGCCTTGAGTCTTGATTTCGCGCAGTATGCTGCGGATCGGAGAAGAGAGTACTCGCGTTTAAAGCGTTGTCTGTGTCGTTGATCACGGCAAACTTCACTTTCATCCATTTGTCGCCGATGCGTTTTAGAGAAAGCACCTGCACCTGAGTACCGGCTTGATCACCGTCGCCGGAATAGCTGATTTGATAAGATGGAGGCGGCTGAACAGGCTGTTCAACTGCCTTTGGCGGCTCAGCCGGCTTCTCGCAACCACTCATCACCAGTGGAACAGTGATGAGAAAGAGTAACCGAAAGATCCAACGATCAGTCTTCATTTTGTCGACTCCATCGACGTCTACTGGACGGTTGCCTCGCGCGAAAACACACGATTTTGTCAAGTTTTCACTCAGTTGAGCATAGCACATTAGTAGCCTCAGCTATTGACTCCCGCGCAGATCGGCAGGCACAAGATCGTCCGAGCGATTGGACAGCAGAAACTCCACTTTCTCAGCCCCTCCGGACACACAAAGAGAGGCGGCAGTGTACCATGAGGTTTACAGTGCCAGCGCAACAGCTATCCGCCTCACACTCCGACTGATAGCTGAAGACGCGCGTAAGTAGGGCAGCGCAACTATCTGATAGTGTCTAGCGAGGTTGAGCATGGTCAAACAACACGATGTAGTTATCGAGGAGCTTGTCAAACTCTTGGAGGGCGGCAGTGCGCATGCGAGTTTTAAGGACGCTATCAAAAGATTACCAGCTGAGAAGCGTGGCGTCGTCACCAATAAGTTGCCTTACAGTATTTGGCAAATCGTTGAACACATACGTATCGCGCAGTGGGATATGCTGGAGTTTAGCAAGGATGCATCGCACGAATCGCCAGATTGGCCGGACGGATACTGGCCAAAAGAAGCAGCCCCGGCTAACGACGCAGCATGGAAGAAATCAGTCAAACAGATCGATAGCGACCGCGAAGAGTTCATAAACCTGATGAAACAATCGGATATCTATAAACCGATTCCACACGGAGACGGACAGAGCATCCTGCGCGAGGCTATGCAAATAGCCGATCATAATGCATACCACACTGCTGACATTGTTGTGATTCGCAGATTGCTAGGAGTCTGGAAGTGAGTGGCTAGCGCTCGAACGGTAAGGAGCGCGCGTCTCCAGGCGCGCAGAGAAGTTGTGCTGCAAAAGCGCGGCGCCGGAGCGCCGCGCTCCTTACGGAGCGGGTTGCGTTGAATCAGCGGTTGGGGTGATAGCCTCAGGAGTACGGCTGAGGGCGCGGAGGTAGATGGGGGCGCGGATAAGAAAGTGTTTTTCGCTTATGGTATTGCCAGTGATGTGCTTAACGCAAAGTTGCAAGTCGTTGTGCATCTGCTCAGAAAACTGCGGCAGAATCGATGCTCCCTGGAGTTGGTCGTATAGCTGCGTTATCTGATTACCAGCGTCTTCATACCTTTCTTTGCCGATATCTGATTGCACCTGCGTCAGCATACTCTCGACATATTCAGGAGAATTAATTCCGAAGCCGTATGCGTTGGAATAAGTCTTCCCGGCTGTAGTGGCGTTATCGCTGGCAGCGTCCCACTCTTTCAGTTGCAAGTCGGCTTTCGCCAGCGACAGCATAACGTGCGCCGTGTGCACGTTGCTGGAGCCGTATGCTGTGATCGAATCATTCAGCGCCTGCTTGTATTGATCCGCAGCCGCCTGGTAGTTCTTCTCAGCGAACTGCGTATCAGCGCTTCCTAATGAGGCGGCGTACGAATTCTGCGCTGAACTATGAGGAGCAGAGACTCCGGTACCGTTTGTGGTTAAGCACGCAAACACCACCAAAATGAAGAAGCCGACAACGGCAATCAGCCAAGAATTTTTAGGCGCAAATACAAAATAGTATGGGTATGCCTGTCCAGGCAAACTGGCTGCCGGCTGCTGAGCAGGTGCGACTTCGTTATTACTAGATTCTACCTTCGCCGGCAAGCTGCGGTGCGTCACAACAAAGTTGCTCGGGACCGCAATTTCCATCGGCACGTCGGTGTCCGACACGACCAGTGTCAAACCTTCCTCAGCCAACGCCACACCAGCAGGAATCTCCCTAGCCCCAACGGTTTCCTCAAAGGACATCGCCCGCGATTGTTTAATAGGACTCGCCAGAATTGGTATCTCCACTGGTGGCAGCAAAGAGATGTCATCAAATACGGTGCGCAGTTGTGGAACATCCGTCATTGACTTATGCATGCACAAACGAAAGTTTTTCGCGAGCGCACGAATTTCATCGCTCCTGTGATATTCGAGTATCGAGAACGCGCGCGACTTTTCCGGCTTTAGATAGTCAGCCTGCTTGAACAGCATGCAGTCGTCATCAGCGCCGAGCGAATACCAGAGGTCAGGATCGATGCTCAAACATTTGAGAGAAACATAAATCGACCATTCGGAAAAATCATCTAGATAAGCGCCGAAATTTTCAGCCGCGCGTAAAGGATGTTGATAGTTGCGATGCCCGAGCTCGTTGCTGTGCTCACCCATCAAACTAGGAACGAACATGCCGTCGTAATCGACAAGCACGATATCGTCCTTAACGATGAGCATGTTGCCATGCTGCAAGTCACCATGGGCGATGCCTTCATCATGCAGTCGATTCGTCATGGCGTGAAACCGCTCGGCCAGTCCAGCGATTTTGCCGGAATTTTTCAGGTTTTGCAGAACGTACTGGTTGACGGTTGGACCTTCGACCCATTCCATCTTCAGAATCGGATACCACTTGTCGTGCACGCGCACACCGCGCTCGACATACTCAAAATCGATCGTGTACGGCAGGTCGTCGGTGTGTACGAATTTACCAATCTGAGAGTACCGTTCTTGCTGACCGGGGACGTCGCGCAGAAAACATTTAACCGCCCAGTCTTTGCCGGCACCGTGAATACGATAGACACTGGCAAACGCGCCGGTGATCGGGCGCGGCAAACCGATCGAGTTCAGTTCTGGTTTCCCTTTTCGCAAATCAGGGTCATCAAAACTGTCGGAAATCTGTATCGCTTCGTTGTAATCCTGTGGTGTCGGCCAGAACATATCGCAAAGTCCAGTAGCGCTAGCTTTATACCCGCCTGTGACCAAAACCGCCGACTTGGGCACATAGAATAAGGAAACCTTCCCTTTTAGGCGATTTTTACCGAGCCGAGAGAGTCTATCTCCGGTTGATAACCAGTTCATCTCGAGGGCTACGAATATGCTGTTAGCGGACACGATGGCATGGGTTTTCGCGATTTTGGGTTTGATGCTGGCGTTTCCGGGTCTGTGGTTGCTTTGTCGCGGAGTCTGGCCGGGCATCGTCGAGGCGAGCACGAGCGATACGTCGAAGGGCTTGTTGATTCCGTTCTTCTGCGGGCTGCCGCAGGCAGGCTTGACGGTTTTGTTCATGAACCTCGCCAGCAAACTGCCCGGACCATTTTCCGGCATGGCGCCAATCGCTGTTTTGTGTCTGTCGATTCTCTTCGCCTCGACCGGCGTCGCGGGACTCGTCACCACAATCGGACATCGCCTGCCTTCCAAAGCCGACGAAGGAGCGCCCTGGCGCGCCACGATTCGCGGCGGCGTCGTTCTCGAGTTGTCGTATCTGTTGCCGTTTTTAGGTTGGTTTGTGATTTTGCCCTCGTCGTTAATCATCGGCGCCGGATGCGCGTTGAGAGCAAACATCGTCAAGTTCAAAAAGCGCAAGCCCAAAATCACCGCACCGCGATTAGAACCACGGACCGACATAACCCTGGACGGCACCGTCGGAGCGTAGTCCGATGTTGTGCACACGAGTAATTGATAAACGGCTGCGTTGCAACGGGTCGCTGCAAGCGACCCCTACGACGGGGTTCCGACCTGCCACCGTAGGCACGCCATGCAGGCGCCCGGAGCATGGATGCGTACCCGGTGTCGTTTCCACGCGAGGTTGTTGCACATGAAACTTTCTCGCCGACAGATACTACAGGCGACGGCCGTGGCGGCTAGTGCGATTCCGTTGTCTGGCTGCGAGCACATCGTCAGTGGTGTCACTGGATGGATGGGCGAAACCATACCCGATACGCTCGAGATTCCGCACGATAAAAAAGTCGACCCGATTTTCCACTTGCTGGCGCGCGCCGCTTATGGTGCGTATCCGGGAGAGTACGATCGGGCAAAGCAGATGGGCGCGAACGCATGGATCGAAGAACAACTCCAACCCGAAAAGATCGACGACCACGTTTGCGAATTTCGCGCGCAAAGATTCGAAACTCTGCAACTCGATCCCGGCACGTGCTACGAGTACAAGAAGCCTGTTTTGCGCGATGAGATTGTTCGCCACACGATTGTCCGCGCCGTCTACAGCAAACGACAACTCTACGAAGTGATGGTGGGTTTCTGGACAGACCACCTCAACATCAACATCGACAAAGGCGATTGTATCTATCTCAAGCCGTCGGACGACCGGCTCGTTGTGCGCGCGCATGCGTTGGGAAACTTCAGGGACCTGATTCGCGCGTCAACGACATCGCCGGCGATGCTCGTTTATCTCGACGGCAACGAGAACAAGAAATCTTCGCCCACTGATATACCCAACGAAAATTACGGACGTGAACTGCTCGAGTTGCACACGCTTGGCGTTAACGGCGGCTACACGCAGAAGGACGTCTACGAGGTGGCACGATGCCTGACCGGCTGGCATCTGCACACGCCGTGGCAACGCGCGAAAGTTTATTTCGATCAAGACCGCCACGACGACGGCGAAAAAAATGTCCTCGGTCACACCATTCCCGCCGGTGGTGGCGAGGGAGATCTCGACCGCGTTGTCGATATCGTCTGTGCGTATCCGTCGACTGCGCACCATATCGCCACCAAATTAGCGGTCCGTTTCGTCAGCGACGATCCGCCGCCGGCGCTTGTGAAAAGCCTCGCCACCACGTTCACTCGGACAAAAGGCGATATCAAATCTGTGATGCGCGCCTTGTTGACGTCGAGCGAATTTCAAGAATCGCGCGCCACCAAACTGCGCCGACCGTTGCACTACATCATCAGCTGCTTGCGCATGACTGGCGCCGACACGT
This sequence comes from Planktothrix sp., assembly GCA_036703195.1. Classification (GTDB taxonomy): domain Bacteria; phylum Cyanobacteriota; class Vampirovibrionia; order Obscuribacterales; family Obscuribacteraceae; genus DATNPN01. The sequence goes on from DATNPN010000038.1 coordinate 136,287, forward strand.
ACGCGCATGATTCATTGCTCGGATATCTCGGTCGTATGGGACAAGGTCCGTTTCAGTGGCCGACACCTGACGGCTATCCCGACAAAGCGCAGCACTGGACGGCAAGCATGCTCTGGCGCTGGAACTTCGCTCTCGCCCTCGCCTCTGGCAGCGTTCCTGCTGCGCAGGTCGACTTGGAAAAACTTGCTACAGCAATTGCCTCGGGCGAAACCTACCGTAGGGGCGGCTTGCAGCCGCCCGGATTTGCAACCGCAGTTGCGTCGGACGAGCAACAAACGCACCGTAGGGGCGGCTTGCAGCCGCCCGGGCGCCTGCAAGGCGCCCCTGCGTCGAGTGTTGCAGCCCGCAATTCGATCATCGCAGAACCGCGAAAGTCGACCGCTACGGAATACGACGACAATTTCAGACTAGAAAAACTGTTTCCCTACTTTGTTGGTCGTACGCCTAATAAAGAAGAACTTGCTGCATTTGCGCCGTACCTCAAACCGATCGCTACTGACGATGTCGCGCGCAAAGCGGAGTTGGTCGGGTTGATTTTGGCAAGCCCGGCGTTTCAGAGGTATTGAGATGAGCAAACAGACACGACGCTCATTTTTGCGCAACCTGCTTCTGGCAAGTGATACCACTTCCGCGAGCGCCGGATCGCATACCTTGGTTTGCGTTTTTCTCCGTGGTGGCGCCGACACGATGAACATGATTGTTCCGTATGCGGACGACCATTACTATTCGATGCGCCCGAACATCGCCATCAAACCGCCCAGCAAGGCGACTAACTCGTCGGTGCGGCTTAACGACATGTATGCGCTGCATCCGAACTTACAATCGCTGCAGCCGCTTTTCGTTGAGGGTCGGATGGGCATCGTACAGTCAGTCGGATCGGATAATCCATCCGGATCGCATTTCGATGCCCAGGATCAGATGGAACATGGAGAGGCTTACGGAAAACCACTCACAGGCGGTTGGCTCGGTCGGCACTTGCGCATAGTCGGGCACCAATCGGAGGCGCCGTTGTCGGCGATTGCGATCGGTCCCGCCATTCCTGAGTCGCTGCGCGGCGCTCCAAACGCTAGCGCGATTTCGTCGCTCAACGACATCAAGCTGGAATCACCAGCGCACGATCCGCAGACGGTGGCCAATGTGCTCGCCAAGTTGTATGGCGCAGACGTTGGAATTCTGAGCGCACCGGGCAAATCGACGTTGTCGTTGTTAAAACGCGTGGAGAGTTTGCAGACGCCGAGCGTAGCATCGGGCACGCACGCTAACTATCCTGACACTGATTTCGGCAAAGGGCTGCGCGAGATCGCGCGCTTGATCAAAGCGAATGTCGGTTTGGAGATCGCCTGTATTGATCTCGGCGGATGGGATACGCACTTCTTCCAAGGAAGTGAAACCGGTCAACAAGCAGAGCTGATGCTTCAGCTTGCAACTGGAGTGGCTGCGTTAGAGAAGGACATCAAGCCGGAGAGAAACCGCGTCACCACGCTGATCATGACGGAGTTTGGCAGGCGCACGTATGAGAATAGTTCGTTAGGAACAGATCACGGTCGCGGATTTGCCATGATAGCTTTAGGTCCGACCGTCAACGGCGGCACCGTCCATGGTGACTGGCCGGGCTTGGATCATCAAGCGCATGATATTCTGGGACCGGCTGGTTTGACGATCAACTATGACTACCGGTCAGTGCTTTCAGAGATGTTGGAAGGAGTCGCAGGCAACAAGCACGTCGCGCAGGTCTTCCCTGGTTTTCGCCCGCAATCGGTCGGATTGATCAAAGGATTGACGGTTCCTATTGCGGAAGAGCTGGAACATGAGTGTCAACGTTGCAGTAGGCTGACGTGATATTGCGTTATTGGAGATACAACGAAGAGGCGCGACTCATAGCTGGCGAGGACGCCGGACATCCAACATCTGCACGGGCGCAACCCAGCCCGCACCGTAGGGTGCGCCTTGTAGGCGCCCGCTTCGACGATGGCAGCTGCGGTCCTGGGTTTTCCTGTAGATCAGCCAGCGCCATCATAATCGCACTTTCATCCGCGATATGCACAACGTCTCCCTCATACGCCGAACCAACGCGCTTGTTGCAGGGGCGTATCGAGCAGATCTCGGGTCAGAATGAACCGCGACTGCCGGACTTGAAAGCGTTGACGCCGAAGATGGACACTCGCGGAACAACGGAGAAGAAAACAGCCGCATCCGCCGGATCGTATCCGATCAACTGGCAAGGGACTTGGGCGGGCGAACTGCGCATTGCTAACGCACGATATGCGGAGCCCACAGTTCCAGCCCTAAAACAAGAGATCAGTCTCGAGCGACGACTGAACGCACCGGGACGAATCGGTCGCGCGGCATTCTCGTTTGCCAACGCAGCTGGCAATAAAATCTCGCTCGACCCGGTGACGATTGAGTTCAACTATCCCAGCGACATGGCGCTCCCGCCGCCGGTCAAGATCACAGAAGAAAACGCATCGCGCCTCCTTCCGCCTGGTCAAACAATGGAACCCGGCATGACCATTGTTCCCCAACGCACATACGTCCTCAGTATGAACAGCTGCACAGGCGGCATCACCAGTGGTGGCAATATCGCCACGCAACAGTTGATGCTCAACAGCATCAAGGCCCTGGCGAAAAATGTCCTCGAGCAAGACATCGTCACCTACGGAAGCGAAGAGCTGCAAGCTAGCGGCGCCAAGGTATACGAATACGACGAAGACGTCTTACGCTTCACGATGGTGAACGATCGCACGATGCTGGTGCAGGCGGTGACACTCTGCTACGACAATCGCGGTCGGTGCAGCTCGACGGTATCATTTTCCGGATACATTTACCGCAAGGGTTAATCCGACCTGGCTGTCCACACTTGCGCCTGTGGAGCGCCATCCTCCTGGATGGCTCCCCTCCGTGTAGACAGTCTTGATTCGCGCTCCGGTGCCAAGCGGCGCCCGGCGCTCCACAGGCGAAGACGCAGAGCCGACTACGAGCCTGTCGGCGAATCGGGGTTGAGTTTGTAGCCGAAGCCGTAGATGTTCGAGATCAACGGCGCCTGTTCGGTTGTGTCGAGCTTCTTGCGCAGGCGATTGATGTGACCGCGAACAGTGTCGTTCATCGCATTGGAATCAGGCGCCCAGACATGGTCGAGCAGATCCTCTGAACTGAAAACTTGATTGGGATGACGCAGCAGAAATTCAAGCAGATGAAACTCGCGTGGCGACAGATGCACCAGTTCGCCGGACTTCCGCACCTTGCGTTCATGCGTATCGACTTCGATATCGCGCACGCGCAGCACCTTGTTCGGCAGCAGAATGCTGCGACGAAGCAGCGCCCCCACCCGCACCGATAGCTCCTTCAGGTGAAAAGGTTTCGTCATATAATCGTCGGCGCCAGCTCCGAAACCGATTTCCTTATCTTCGATGCTGTCTCGAGCGGTGAGAACGAGAACAGGAGCGGTTCCGAACTTGCGGCGGTAAGCGCGACAGACTTCCAGCCCGTTGCAACCAGGCAACATCAGGTCGAGGATAATCAGCTCATATTCGCCGCGGTCTGCCTCGAGCTTAGACAGCGCCTCTTCGCCATCTCTGACCACGTCCACCTGGTGATTGTCGCGGGCAAGCCAGTCAGCAACGAGCTCTGCCAGATCCTGCTCGTCTTCGACCAGCAAAATGCGCGCCCCAGCCAAAGGCGCCGTCGCCGTGGCCGCAGATTGTTCGAGGTTTTGCATATCCATCCTTATATATATGTCGATCCGCCGCCCGGGGCGCCCGCACGAGCGCTGAAAAACGCCCTGATTCATTCATATCAGGCGAATGTATTGACGTTGTGATCAAACCGACACGGGTCGAGAATCCTGGATCAAGGCAAGAGGCGTTTCCAGGAAAGGGCAAAGCGATTAACTACTAGGAATCGCTTTTGACGATTTCCGATTAACCAGTAGGAATCGTTTTGACGAAAGGCAAAGCAATTAACTGCTAGGAATCGCTTTTGACCATTTCCGATTAACTGGTAGCAATCGTTTTGACGAAAGGCAAAGCAATTAACTACTAGGAATCGCTTTTGACCATTTCCGATTAACTGGTAGCAATCGTTTTGACGAAAGGCAAAGCAATTAACTACTAGGAATCGCTTTTGGCCATTTCCGATTAACTGGTAGCAATCGTTTTGACGAAAGGACACGACTCCAGGCAGCCAATCGAGGGTCTACCCGAAGGCGGACCAGCATCACGGCACTAATGCTCAACCAGCGGTTCGCCCGCTTGTGGAGCACGAGACTCGAGTTTATGGTCACGTGATTTCTAGAGCCATGGTGCGATCCGTGCTGCTCTTTTGTTTTATGGACTGCGACTCGCGAACGTCCGGATGGCAGGAGAGCGTCCTCACGGAGATCCAGTGCCCGGGACATGGTTCGCAGACAATTAAAGATTCCTGCAACAGAGGTACGGATCGCAACATGGATCTAGTCCTCAACCCATGTTTTCTTTTTTATTGTCCTTAGGCGTGATGTTGGGAAACTGCGCAGGATCGGCGGGCATACTGCGAGTGATGCGCTGAATGGTCACGCGCGCCCGATAAGCGACGTACGGATTTTCGTCGTCGAGAAGAGAGTGCAAGAAGATGATGGGCATCTGCGCATTTTCGGCGATGCTGTAGCGAACGTCTGACGAAATGTCGTGTACGAGTTCACTGAGAATGTGCGCCGGTGTGTTCACGTTTTCCGCGACAGCTTGTCTCACGCATGGCTCTTCATGCTGCGCCAAGAATGCAAGTGTCTGCGGGTTTGCGCTTGGATTTTCGGCGATTCGTTCAAGCAGTGCTGGACATGAATCAGTGGCTAGTTCTTCCAGTACATCCGCCTGCGTGTCGGGATTTACCGCGAGGAACCAACGCATACGTGCTAAATTATCAGCGGGTTTGTCCATGTAGCACCTTTGGCTGCGCTTCGGGGCGAGCGAGCATTTGTATTTCGCGAACGTAGCGAATCGCCATTTCTATCGTAGCTCTTGTGGCGCAGTTGCGATGTTGGGAAAACTTATAAGTTTATTGCTGCTATCCCTAGTAATCGCTTAATTTATGCGGTTTCTCAACATACCTGTTGGAAAATTGCGTGTTTCAATCGACAAAAGCCAAAGTTTCCAATGTAGCTGAAAGTCATCAAACGGAATTGAAGCCGCCAGCCGTAAAGCCTTGCTAACCGTAGCTTTACTGAATAATTGCAAAAGTAGGACGTTGAACGCGAGATATATAGAGGTAGACAGAAGTCACAGCGCTGTGACTTCCACTTCTCTGCGCAAACCGCTTGCAGTGCGCAGGGAATTAGATGTTTGCCTGATTATCGACCACCATATGTGGCAGCTTTGATGCTCAAGAGAATTGCTTTTTGAGCGTGGGCAAGACGCCCAGAATGGCGCTGAAGCGCAGTGCTACTCGGCGCTGGCGTCGGCGTTCTCGGATTTAGTCTGTCGCGCTATCAGCTTCCACCTGCCGGCTCACTGTCGCAACAGCGCCATCCATCAGAATTTTGTCGAAAAATTGAAGCACGCGGATACATTCTCGTTACCACTTTGTCAATGCAAATACAAAAGTGGTGTGGGCGGCAAGATTCTAAACTTTGGAGTAGGTATTTATGCAAATATCTGTACCTGACGCTGTTTCAGTAGGCTCTCTCTCATTCGGATACGTTCAACCAACGAGATCTGTTGCAGACTCGTTGGCACAACTCAAGCACAACGCTCATATGATTGCGAGCAACCCAAACACCGCGCCCAGCATATTGGAAGGGCTGGCACGCGTACAAAACAGTTCTGTGCTCGAGCATGTAGCAACTAATCCGAATACACCGGTAAACGTTTTGGAACTCCTTTTGGCAAGCTCGGTATCCGATGTCAGAGCAGCTCTGGCTGAAAACAAGAACACACCGTTCAGCATTCTTTGGCGGTTGGTTCAAGATGAAGATCCAGATGTTCGCTACCAGTTGGCGGAGAATCACAATATCCCTCAACAGATTCTGCGTGCATTGACTGAAGACGACAATCCGTTTGTCGCATCACGCGCACAACAAACTATCGAGCGGCTTCAGCGGGAGCCACTCCCAGAGACAGAAAAGCAGTGGCAAGAGTTCAGGCGGGCGCAGTTGAACAAGCGGATCGCACAGATTCGCGATCTCGAAAGCGGCACGCCGGTCTCCTTCGTGGCAAGAATGTTCGGTAACATTGCCCGCTACGCACGAGCGATTTAGCTGCACCCTCTGATCGTTCAGGCTGGCGTGCCTTGTTATCGAGCCAGTTTTGACTCTTCCCTTCAGCGCAACACCCTCGTCGAAAGCAGATTCTAGCCCAGTCCGGAAGTCTTCGCACTTCCGAACGGCCTCGTATACCATGCGCGGTGCTGCGGTTGCGAGGTCTTGTCGCGCGCAGCCTGTCTTTTTCGTGCTCTGGAAGTCTTACGTCCGGTCGCGTTTTAGCCCATCCCGAGAAGTCGTCGGGCTTCCGGAACAGCCTCGTCTACCAAGCGCGCATATGCGGCGCGGTTTTTAGGTCTTTGACTGGCAGCAGCAACCATACCCGGATCGCCGCGACCATGTTTACGAAACTCTGACAGCGCTACTTCCGTGTTCGTTACTGGATCAAAGGCTTGCTGCGGGCTCATGCGGCCCAACTCTCCGCCTCTATGCAATTGGAACAATCCAAAACTGGTTCCGCGATCACCAACAGCGTGCGGGTTGCCGCCGCTCTCGACGAGCATCGCGGCTACTGCGGTGACGGGATCGACGCCCATTTGCTGTGCGATCTGTCCGACAAGTTGAGCGCTGCGTTGCAATGTTTCGGGGTCAGCTCTGCCGGCGCCATCGTAGGTGTGGCCCGGGTTGTGTCCCCAACCGTGATACTGCGGATTGCGCCACCGTTGTGCGTCGACACGGCGAGTAGTGTAGTTTTGCGGTCCGCCGCGGTAGCCTTCCGGCATCTGTTGACCGTACGGCATCTCCGGCGGCATGCCGCCTTCCGATCCTTGAGGTCCGTAGCTTTCCATTCCTTGCGGTCCATACCCGCCAGGTCCTTGCGGCCCGTAGCCGCCACGTCCTGGGGTGCCACGGTAGCCGGGGCCGTACCGCATCGGAGGCGGTCTATCCTGGACCAGAGCTGTTCCTTGCGGTCCGTCGACGAGGTCCATGCCAGGCAAGATGCCGCGGCGGTGCAGGTCGTTGTTGATTTGACCCAGGTCGCGATGAAACATACCGCGGTTTTCACTGTGCTTGAGCATATTCAGCTCAGAAGAGGCACGCGGCATGTCGCTGCGAGCAATGCTCTGCTCGATGTCGCGCTTCAGCGCTTCGTGCTGGCCGTATCCGCCCATCCCGATGTTTGCCTGGAAGCGCGGATGCGTGTGATCCATGTACTCGCCGTGCAAACGCGCATGCGCGTGATGTTGCGGCTGCTGGGTAAACTCTTCGTTTTGGTAATTTTGTTGCTGAACTTCGTGGCGATGCATTTAGAACACACCTGGGGGGAGTGTACGACCATTGTAAGGTCGGACTTGTGGCATGCGTAGGTTGGAGACGTGGCATGCTTGTGTCATTGGCAGAATTCTCGATCTTCTTTTCGGTTTTTCAAATGGGGAAAACACGCAAAACCCCAATCACGTAAGCAATATCAGAGATCGCGGCCCATGGCCGCGTTAAAACGGAAAGACGAAGAAACTGGATTGGGGAGGCTTTAAAGCCTTTTGAGGTCAGACTAGAGTAGGACGAGAAAGTGACAACTTAGGGACGATCAGGATTAATTCCTACGGACTCGAGGTGGAAAAACGCTCGGTGCGCCCGCCGTTAAGGGGCTTCCGGATGCATTTAAACTACACGCAACAATGTGAAAGACGCGTGAGTATCCTCAATATAGGAAGTTTGGTTTGTAGACTAAGAGTTTCGCAGCCGGCGAAGGACGCCCGCTAGATATAGGAACGGTCGACGATATTATCCGACCACGACATAAAAATGCCATGAAAATATCTCGTACTGGCATAAAACCGAATTCGGCAGGGTCCGTCTCCCGAAAATGTAAGCCAGATTACAGGTTTTGCCTATATAAGATTATAGGGACCCCTATAGGGGCACCTCTTTACTTTGCGCAATACTAGAAGTAAGCGTGGATGCACGCTGGCGGGCGATTGCCCGTCTTTCGAGCGAGAGCTCGATTTGAATGGCGCTTCGAATCAACCGTATGGAAGCAGTTCCAGACACGGATTTCCGCAGCTGTTTCCATCTTCTTCGATAAATTCCGGGAGGGCGCTTATAGTGCTAGTTACGAATGGTGTTCCCCAGTCCGCGACCAAGATAAAGCCAGAGCCGCGAGAAAGAGAAAGCAAGAAAGCGGCACAAGAGGAAGCAACGCGGATTCGCTGGTTGCTCGCGATAAATCCGAACACGCCTCCTCCGGTTCTCGAACATCTCGCGCGCGACCCTGACGGGCGCCTGCTCGAGCGAGTGGCTGAGAATCCACGCACACACATCACAACGTTAGCCCGGCTGTCGATGCACCCCAACGAACAGGTGCGCGCATCCGTCGCCGAAAACCCGAACATCTCGCTCAAAACTACTTGGCGGTTGGCTAGAGACGAGAACTCGGACGTCAGACATCGCATGGCGGAAAGCTACACGGTACCCCTCGCCGTGCTGCGCGTGCTCGCAGAAGACGCCAACCCGTATGTCGCGTACCGCGCCCAAATGACCATGCAACGCATCCTCAACGAAGTGCAGTCCCTGCGCACGGCTTAGTTCTTCCCCGGTTGTTCTGAATCCTCGCCTGTTCAATAGACAGGTCGACCTCGCACGCCGACTTCAGGATTTTTTCGGAACTCAAAATCCATAATCATCGAAACGCCCAAACAGAAGGTTTCTGATTATGGACATTGGCATGGCCGACGGTGGCGATGCTGCTAGCTAACGACCTCGCGCGCGCAGCAGGCGATTGAGTTCGGCCTGAATTTCGCCTTCGATAAAACGCGATTGCGATTTGGCGGTTTCTTCGATGGTGTCGCGATTGCTGCCTTGCGGATAGTCGCTGTTGTTGAGCAGACTCATGCGCCATTGAATTGGCAGCGAGCCGAGATTCAAGGGAAACGGATACCACGGAAAAAATGGTGTCACCGGAAACGCAGGCATATTGAGGAATTTCGCCAGCCAATCGAGATTAGCGATCGTCGGCACCGCTTCCTCGCAGCCCAAAGTTGCAAGAGGCAAAATCGGAACATTCTCCTCGACAGCAGACAACAAACGCGTCCAATCGAAATCTAAAATGCGATAGCGATCGGTGAATGGTTTCGCCGAAGCTTGCAGCCCCTCAGGGAAAGCAGCGACCAGCTGACCATTAGCGAAGAGATGTTTGAGATTGTCCGCCGACCACGGAACAAAACCAAGTTGCACTAAATAAGTGTACACTCGCTCGTCATTGATCCAATCGAGGTCAGCGACGAGATGCACGCGGCGCGGGTACGGGTTGTTTTTGTTGGACATGAGCGCGTACAGGAGCATCAACGCCGCCCACGGCACCAACCCACCACTGTTACCGACAATGAGCGCGGGACCTTCTTTTGGGAGGCGTTCCAGACCTTGGAAGTTGACTTTCCACCAGTTGTTGTAGAGAAACTTCAGCAGCGGCTCGATGCGCGCTACCATGCGCACATCAAATCCGAACTGATTCTCGGATCTGAAAGCATCCTTCACGTAATCTTTGTAGAAAGCTGCAAATTGCGCCATCACTCTACTCCACTTTAGTCGTCATCCCAACCGGCAAACGTAGATTTGCGCTCGCGCAGGAGCATGTTCAAATCGCGCTGAATGTCGTACTGAATCTCACGCGCCAATTTCAGACAGAGCCGCTTATCTTTCGCTTTCTCAGGAGGATAGTCGAACTTAATAGGTTTCCGTATCAACATTTTCCAGCGCACCGGCAGCGGCATGAATTGCAGCGGAAACGGCAACCAGGGAAATCCGGGCGTAATCGGGAAGAACGGCATGCGTTCGAGTTGAGCCAGCGATTTAACGTTGACGAAATTAGGATATATCTCGTCACCACCGACGGTGGCAACCGGAACAATAGGAATCTGTTCTTGAATCGCCAGTTGAACAAAACCAGGATGAAAGTCGATGAGGCGATACCGCTGGTTGAACGGCTTACCGACCCCGCGCAGACCTTCCGGATATATGCCGACCAGCTCGTTGTTGCGTATGAGCTTGATGGCATTATCTCGAGACGCTCTCACCTGACCTGTCTCGACAATCCATTCTTTGATGCCGGGCAACGTGAAAAACCAATCTGTGACCAGGAAGCGCACGCGCCGCGGCTGCGGATGCTTGTTGACCAGCGCCACCGACATCATGGCCCCGTCTAAGGGTAAAAGCCCGGAGTGGTTGCCGACGACCAGAGCTGGTCCGTCCGACGGAATGTGCTCCAGTCCCTGAAAGTCTACTTTGAAGTAGTCTTCCATGAGAAAACGAAAAATCGGCTCCCATCGCGCAAAAGTCTCCAGCCTATAGCCGAATTCGTCTTGGTCGCCCCCGTAACGCTCGACGTAACCAGGAACTCTTTGCTCGAGAGCTTTTATAGGATTGCTAAATCCTAGCGTTTTAAGATTCGTCCAAGCAGCCACAAGAAACCTAGAACCCCGGGGCCAAACGATAAAAATAGGATGAAGCGGCGCAGAACTGTTTTGCCGACGTTGGACAAGCGCTCACGCACTTGCGAGCGTTCGTCTTGTTCTGAATCAGAATCCGCGTCGTTAGCGGTCGTTTCGAAATCTTGCATAAAGGCAGTCCTTGTCCACGAAGGACAATGAGGGCGATGACCAGGTTATCAGTGTAGATCTATAGATTGGGCAGGCAGCAGCAAAAGAGCCCGCCCTTAAGAAAGATTTACCGAGCCTGAATCGGCTCGGGTTGCAGCATCCCCGGGATGAGATAATGAGGCGATTGAGACGGAAGCCCGGCAATAGCAGGTGAAGATATGCAGCAGCCCGATTTACAGAAGATGATGCGCGAGATGCAAAAGGCGCAACAGGCGCTCGAAAAGCTCCAGTCCGAACTGGCACAAACGCCGGTCCAGGGAACCTCGGGCGGCGGCGCAGTGACGATTACCTGCACCGGAGCGCTTGAGTTCACCGCTGTCAAAATTAAGCCGGAAGCGGTCGATCCCAGCGAAGTCGAGACTCTTGAAGACCTGATTCTCACCGCCATCAAAGATGCGAGCGACAAGGCTAAGGCGCTGGGCGAGCAGAAGATGGGCAAATCTTTGGGCGGGCTGCAGCTCCCAGGATTTTAGGTAGAAACCGCGGCGGTTGGCGCCATTGATCTGTCATTCTGTAGTTGATGTATTTCACACCCCCACTTGCCAAGCTAATTGAAGAGTTTCAGAAATTTCCCGGTGTCGGGCCGAAGTCGGCTCAGCGCATGGCGTTTTTCGTCCTCGGCATGAGCCACGATTCCGTGGTCGACTTTGCCACGGCTATCGTCGAGGCGAAAGAGAAAGTGAAAAATTGCAGTCACTGCTTTCACCTGTCGTCGGTTGATCCGTGCGAGTTGTGCACTAACGGAAAGCGCGACACGCATGTCATCTGCGTTGTGGCTGAGTCGAAGGACGTCATTGCGTTGGAAAGAACGCGCGAGTACAAGGGCGCCTATCATGTGCTCACCGGACTGATTTCACCGTTAGACGGAAAAGGTCCTGAACAGCTCAGCATTCGCGAGTTGATCAATCGCGTCGGTGTGGAAAATGTGGAGGAAGTCATTCTGGCTATCAATCCGACGATTGAGGGTGATGCGACTGTGCTCTATCTCAATCATCTATTAAAACCACTGGCACGGCGCGTCACGCGCATCGCCTTTGGCTTGCCGGTCGGCGCAGATTTAGAATACGCAGACGACGTAACACTCGCCCGCGCCATGGAAGGCCGCCGCGAGGTGTAGCTGACCCCATTCCCCCCAGGAATAATTTTCCGCCCTTTTCCATTCCTCTTAGGAATCAGTTGGGTTGTGCGCCTATCCCATTCCCCCAGGAATAATTTTCCGCCCTTTTCCATTCCTCCCAGGAATGGGTTGGGCTGGCTCGCGGCTCACAAAGCTGCACCAGAAGGAATAGAGCCCTGACAGGCATCTCGCTGTCAACAAACCGCGGGTGGCCCAAATTACTGCGGGACGCATTACATGCGTCCGGTTTGCAACAGGTAAAAAGCAAGGCGGAGCCTGGTGCTCCACACGAGCGCCCTTACGACTTCCAGAAATCCAACACGAACTGCGTTACTTTTTCGGGCGAGAGTCCGTTTTGTTCTAACAAAATCGCGCGGCTGCCGTGCTCGACGAAGTGATCGGATACGCCCAGGCAGACGATTTCGGCTTGCCGTGAAGAGAGGCTGCGCAGCCGTTTTTGCGCGGCGAACTCGAGAACTGCAGATCCAAATCCACCGGCGAGTTGTCCTTCTTCTAAAGTTACGATGCGGGTATTAGTGTCGTCGATAAATGCGGACAACATTTTTCCGTCAAGCGGTTTTACGCATCTCGCATTGACAATAGTCGCATCGCAGCCCGCTTCTTGCAGCGCCGGAAGCGCCTTACGTGCTACTTGCACCATGGCGCCGTAGGCGAGCAACACGATCTGCTTGCGCCCGTTCGATACTTCCTTCACGGGCGATTGGTATGCGCCTGCATGTTCGAGCTGCCATTTTCTGTAATCGATCTTTTCCAGCGGCGGCGTTGCTGTCGCATCAACCGCCTTGTCGCGTGGGAAGCGAATCGCCACTGGTCCCGACGATTCTTGCACAGCGGTAAATACCATATTGCGCAACTCGCTTGCATCTTTCGGTGCCAGCACCGTGAAATTCGGAATGCTGCGCAAGAACGCAATGTCGAACACGCCCTGGTGCGTTTCGCCGTCCTCCACTAAGCCACCACGGTCGATACCGAACAAAACCGGCAAGTTCATGATCGACACATCGTGAATGACCTGGTCCATCGCTCTCTGTAAAAACGTCGAGTAGATAGAAACAACCGGTTTTAAGCCTGCTTTCGCCATACCGGCGGCCATTGTCACCGCGTGTTGTTCGCAAATTGCCACGTCGAAAAAGCGTTCAGGATAGACGGCTTCGAATTTAACCAATCCACTTCCTTCAGCAGTAGCCGGAGTGATTGCCACCAGATTCGGTTCTACCGCTGCCGTTTCGATCAGTGCCTGCGTAAACACATCAGAGTACGTCTTCGCCTTAGGAACAGCTGGCTGTGCCGGTTCTACCTTTTCTTTAAGGGAGGGTTCCAAACTAAAAGCAGGAACTCCGTGGTATTTGATCGCATCGCTTTCGGCCGGTCCATAACCTTTGCCTTTTTGAGTGATGACATGAATGATTTGTGGGGAATGTTCGCCCTTAACGGCTTCGAATGCGGCCACCAGCGCGTTGATGTCGTGCCCGTCAACCGGTCCGGAGTAGTTGACGCCCAGCTTCTCGAACACGATTCCTGGTGTATCGAATCTCTCCTTCGCCTGTTTTTTCACCGACAAAATAAGATCCCAAACTTGCGAATTAAGCTGCACTTCGTCCAGCCGACCTTCGATCAGGTCAAGCTTTTGCTTGATGTCTTTATAGAAGAACGTCTCCTTGATGCGCTTCATATATTGAGAGAAGCCACCGACGTTTTCCGAAATCGACATCTCGTTATCATTGAGGATTATCAGAACATCACGCTGTATATGTCCGAGATGGTTGATCGCTTCCAGCGCCATACCGCCCGTCAGTCCGCCATCTCCGATGACAGCGATGACTTTGTTGTCCTTCTTCAAATGATCGCGCGCAATCGCCATGCCAACTGCGAGTGAGATCGAAGTAGAACTGTGCCCAGCGATGAAAGCATCATGTTCTGATTCGAGCGGATTGATAAAACCGCTCAGTCCTTTGTACTGGCGAAGAGTTTTGAAGTTGCCCCGGCGTCCGGTAAGCATCTTATGAATGTAGCACTGGTGCCCCACGTCCCATAAAACAGTGTCATGCGGCGTGCGGAATACCTTGTGCAGGGCGAGAGTAATCTCGACGATGCCGAGGTTGGACGCCAAATGTCCGCCCGTCTTGGACAGATTCTCGACCAGCTCCTGACGTATCTCGCCCGAAAGGGCTTGCACCTGCTCGTTGCTCAACTTCTTTAGCTCCGCTGGACTGATCACCGCGTCTATAAACGATGTAGTCGGCTTGGCTAAAGTGAACATGTGGCGGGAATTCCGAAGGGGTAACTGGGCAAATCATAGCAACCGTTCCTTTACAGTAGCTTTAAGAAAATAGTCTGTTACTGTTAGATTCTCGTGAGTCCCATATAAAGGCGTTTTCGGGGCTTAGAAACAAAACTTTTCGCGTTGCAAATCGCAGTTTTTGCACAGACACCTAAACTCGGGTTAATTCCCTTCCGGACGTCGGGCCGAGAATACAAGAACTCAGCGGTGACACTCCCAGATCCGAACTCAACTACAAAAAAGCGGAAGGGCACCGCCAATGGTGCCCTTCCAGAGTCACTGTGAAATAACGTGTTGCCTTCGGACGTAATTTCGATTGGATTCTCCTAACCAGTGGCAGTTGCCGGTTGGACTACCTTATAGCAGTGACCCTTATGCACGACCAGAACTTGCGTGCCGGCGGCGAAGTATTTTGCGAGATCGGGATCGCCCGCGATCAAATCGAAGTAATGCTTGCTGCCGAATTCTACTTCTTCCGGCTTCTGGGTTTTCGCATCATAATCGCTGTCTGTCCAGAATCCTTGCACGAGGTAGAACGTCTTGTCGTCGACCGCCTTCACGCCTGCACCGGATTTGTTATCTAACGAACTCGACTGCTGCAGCGCGCTCGTATCTTTTGCAGCAACAACTGCATCGCGTCCGGTGAAAGAATTTCTGAAGTCACGAATAATTGGACGCCCATCAATAGCTTGAAACTGAGCGGGCGACGAGAAGGAGTCGGCGCTGCCACCCATTCCCGGCGCGGCAATGCTTTGCCCCGCAAACGGAGCCGGCGACCCAGGTAGTGGAAGTGCAGCGACATAGTGCTGATGGCGACCAACGGTCGGTGCTTTCTGAACCTGCATATCGCTCGCCGGCGCAGCAGCATAGCTCTTACGCATTGCACCACCCATCGAACCGCGCAACATGGTCGCATGAGCGCTATCAGGCGCAAACGACATAGCGCGCGTCGGCATCGGTCGCCCCATCGGCAACCTGCTGTTTTCCGACGGATCCGAAGCCAAAAACGACGTGTACTGCGAGATGATGCCGTACTTCTTCGACAGTGCAACAATCTCATCGATCACCTCTTTGGTTTCACCATTCGACTGAGCGACATCAGTCAAATAACCAATTCGGCGCATCGCCCACAGTCGATTGAGATAACTGTGTCCACTCTCTTCCGCCGGAAACTTCACGGGAAACGTGAATGACTGCGACTTTCCATCGAGAGTTCCGCTGATCTTCACTTTAGCGTCGCCGGCATTTTTATAGCGACCCATCAACATGACTTGCGAGCCGGCGAAGATATCTTTTACTTCTTTCGGATAGACATCTTTCACTTCGATACCTTCGTATGCAATTTGCACGTTGCTCAGCACCGGGCTCTTGATCTTCTGGTAGAAGGCAGAGAGCGCTGTTTCCAGGTTTTCTGCCGGCTCTACATATTGAGAAACCCCATGGTGCGAATCTGCCAATTTGTTGAGGAGTCGAGTGTTGACGTCATAACCGACTCCGAAGTCAAACAGCCTGATATCGCGTTTGGTATCAGCTATCTTGAGCAATTTATCGACGTTTGTCTCACCAACCGTCGGCTCTCCATCGGTCATGAGCACGATATAGGCTGGGCGCCCATCATCGTTTTTCAGCATCGTAGCTGCAGAAGCGACTGCATCACCAATGTTGGTCCCGCCTCTTGCTTCTAATTCATCGACAAACTTCAGAGCGGACTTTTTATTTTCAGCTGTGGCATCGAGCAGTTGTGACTTGAACGTTTCCACGTCGGTGTTGAACTGCACCATACCGAAGCGATCGCCCGGGTTGAGCTGCTCGATGACATATTTCATCGCCTTCTTGCACTGTTCGAGCTTCTCACCTTCCATGCTGCCGGACGTATCCGCAACGAGAATAATGTCTTTCTTCTCAATCGCCTTCGCCTCTACCGGCGGTGCAACGCTGAGCAGGAAATAACCATTTTCGTCAGCCTTCTTCTGCGCCATGAAATCGGCGTTCATCTCCTTATCCGAGACACTGAAGTACAAGTTGAAATCTTTGTCCGGAAGGACGTCTTTCTCTTCGTACGAAATCGTCGCTTTGTGATCGCCATCACGGGTGGAGGCAATCGTCTGCGTCGGCGACCAGATGGTGCGCAGACCTTTATCGCTGGCAAGCTTGACGTCAATCTTGATGTCGTCGGCTGGCTCTGCGTTCTGCTCAGCCTTGAGCGGAAATCTATATTTATAGAGCCCGCCATCCGCTTTCATCGCTTGCGTGTATTCCAGCTCGATCTTTTTGGTTCCGTGGGCAGGAATCGGGAAGATACGCGCGCGCACCGTGTTATAACCGGCATATTCGAGCAAGCCCGGATCGACCATCCTACGCACGATCGTTTCATACTCCGTGCGCGCTTCATTAGCTTCTAGAATCTGCCCCTCGACTTGCTTGCCATCAATCTGCAGTGAGAAGGAGCTAAAGGTCGTATCCTCAGGCAGCGGGAAAAGATATGTGCCGGCGAGGTTGGAATCGCTGTCGTTCGAGAATACCTGCGTAATCGAGGTGCGCGCGACAGGACCGTTAACGTCGACTTTGACCTGCTCGGACTGCAGGTGCAAACCAAAACTGACGTTGCCGTGCAATGTTGTATGCCCAGGGGGAGGCGGCGCATGATCGCCCGGATGCGGCGGCGTCACGACGATGCCCGGGTGCGGGCGCGGAATCCCAACAGGCGTAATTGGGTCAACCACAATCCAACCGGACGCCAAAGCAAACGGAGAGACGAGAATCGACAGCGCGCTTGCGACCGCGCCGGAATACGCTAGCTTTTTCATATCATCCCTACAAAAGTGGAAATGCCCACCTTGAGACTAGCTCAGGAGAGCCGGCAAGTATCCGGGATCTAATTGGTGAAACTTCCAGGATTTACCCCAGATCTCAAACAGCGAAGGTGTGCCATGGCAGAGTGCAGTTGCAGCAAACGGTTCTGACAACGTTTTACTAGGGCGGACCATCCTGTGGATACCTGCCTAGAGTTATGTTGCGATCAGTGCGCAATGACATCTCTCGATCCCGCAGCCAGAATCGCCCCAGCAGCAAGAGGTTTCAGCACTTCTCCTGGATCATTTCAAAACCGACGAATCGCAACATGACTCTAGGCTGATTTTGGCAGAGGACGAGTTCTCAATTTCAGTGCAACTGCAAAACCTACGACGGCAACCCTGACTTATTCTGGCTCTGCGAGCGCAAGAATGTGTACCAGGCGCAGCCCACAAGCGTGAGCATGGTCAGCTCCGGATGCTGCACACCGCTGGTAGTGACATTCAAAATTCGATCCTGCGACCAGAAGCCTTGCGTGGCACAGACGATGAAACCTAAATCGAGACTGAGGATGTATCCCCAAATGGCAGCTTTGCTCTTGTTGCTGCGACCGTCGTGGAAATAACCCGAAAAGACAAGAAGAAAACCCGACATGAAAACGAGAAGCAATCCACAGACCATATTGCGAATCACTCCGAACAGCTTGTCCTGCAGATTGTGCACATCGGTGGCATCGGTACGTTGAAGCAGCAAGTTCAATTTGCTGATGGTGACGTAGTTGCCGTCCGACTTCGCGGCGTCATTATCTTGCAGCGAACCTCCGCCCCCGCCGCCGGCACTGTCACTGCCCCGGAAGTTCCAGGGAAAGAGCGAAACCGATTCTTGCTGTACTAAGGGTTTGACGAGTTCGCCGGTATCGAGGCTAGTAAAATAGCGCCCCTCCGGCTCCAGGCACGTCCAGTCGCTGACTGGCACCGCGTCCGGTTGGAAATGGATGCTGAACCAGGCTGATTCCTTATGTCCGCTGGCCATTGCGGACGGAACAGCGCAGAGCAGCGCGATAAGGGCTAAGCCCAGGAGTATTGCTTTCACTTTCAACTTCATCACCAGGACGACGATCGGCAGCTTCCTAAAGGGAATTGCGCCCGGGCGCAAATACAACAATGGACACGGTTAGTAAGGTGGCAGTGCGAAGTTGAAAACACAGGATTCGATCGACTAGTGTACGCAGTTTCGAGGCGTTGTCAAGAGAAATTGCGACAGAAACAGCAACGCAGAAGCCGGTGTGGCAGCACCGGCTTCTCCCCTCCGCAAGGCGCGCTCTAGCGCGCGGTCAGTTAACCAGTCGTGGTGGCAGTGCCACTTTTGACGATCTTGTAGCCATGATCCTTGTATATAAAGATCACTTGATCGCCCACGGACAGGTACTTCGAAATACCAGGCACAGAACCGATCAGATCGAAGTAGCGTTTGCTGCCGAACTCGATTGTCTCGAGCGCCGGATGGTGAGCGTCGAGCGCGGCGCTCTCGGTCCAGAATCCATCGCGCAGATAGAAGGTTTTGTCTCCAACAATTTTCATGGCACCGCTCGAGTCTTTTTCTTCGCTCATCACTGATGCGACTTTGAGACTCTCGTTCTGCTTAGCTTTCTTGACTGCATCGACACCAACCATAGGCATTGATTTGGAAGCCATGAGATTCGCAGACAAGTCAGACATTGGCATTGCCGCTGGCGTGCTATTCATTCCTTGAGTTTGAAACCTGTCGACAGCTATGCCGCGACCTTTGTTGTCGCTTTGCTGGCGCCAGATGTTCTGCGAGTACGCCAGACGCGCGCCACCACCGCCACCGGCGGCTCCCCCAGCGACTCCACTGGGCGCAGGAGCAAAGCCTCCCCGGCGTATAATACCCGACCCGCTCGGTCCGTTGAATGCCACGGACGGCTGCGCCCAGCGATGATTTTCGCTTGGATCTGTTACGAGGAAGGATGTGTACTGGGAAATGATCCCGTACTTCTGCGACAACACAACGATCTCGTCGACGACTTCTTTACTGTTGTTATTCTCTTGAGCGACATCAGTAAGATGCGCGATGCGCCTCATTGCCCACAAGCGCGGCAGGTAAGTGTGACTCGCATCTTCCTGCGCGAACTTCATAGGAAAGCTGTAAGTCTTACCGACTTTATTTACGTCGCCACTGATCGTCACACTGGCGCTGCCACCATTTTTGTATTTACCGAGCAGCAAAATTTGCGATCCGGCAAAGATATCTTTCACTTCGCGCGGATAAACATCTTTCACATCAACTCCAGAATATGTGATGTGCACATTGCTCAGCACAGGGCTCTTGATCTTTTGGTAGAAACTCGACAATGTCGCTTCGAGAGATTCATCAGGCTCGACGTACTGGGCGGTTCCATGATGCTCTTCTGCCAATTTGTTCAGCAACGCCGTATTGACGTCGTAGCCGACACCAAAATCGAACAAGCGAATATCACGCTTCGGCGCGAACGATTTCGCCAACGCTCTCCAATTTGTTTCTCCCACTGTGGGCTCACCGTCCGTCATCAACACCATATATGCCGGGCGATCATTCTTGCTGCCGAGCATCGAAGTCCCCATCTGCAGCGCGCCACTTATATTGGTGCCACCACGAGCATCTAGGTCATTGATGAATGAAATCGCGCCTTTCTTGTTAGCTTCGTTAGCGGCGACAACACTGTATTTGTAAACCTCGACATCAGTGTTGAACTGCACGATGCTAAAACGATCTTCAGGAGTCAAAGCATTGACGATGTATTTGAGTGCTTTCTTTGCTTGTTCCATTTTGGTGCCGCGCATCGACCCGGAAGTATCGACCACGAGCACGATGTCTCTTGCAACAACCTGATTGCTCTTCAAGGGCGGCGACAGCGTCATCAGGAAGTAACCGTCTTCATTGGGCGCCTTGTTGGTGAGCAGGTTGGCAGCCATATCCTTGTCGGAGACGCTGTAATACAACAAGAAATCTTTGTCGGGGATCGAGTTTTTTGCGGCCATGGCAATCTTTGCGTGATGATCGCCGTCACGTGTCGTGGTGATTGCGTGCGTGGGCGACCAGATTGTGCGCACACCCTGCTTGCTAGCCAGTTTTACGTTGACGTTCACGTTGTCGATTTCGCCGCTCTCTCCTTTTGACTTGAGCGGGAAATTGTATTTGAGCATGCCATTTTCGGCTTTCAAAATCTGCGTGTACTCGAATTCGACTTTTTTGGTTCCATGCGCAGGAATCGGGAAAATGCGCGCGCGAACCGTCTTGTAGTCAGCGTATTCGAGCAAACCGGGATCGACCATCTGGCGCACGATGGTTTCATACTGCTGGCGCGCCTCATTAGCTTCTAGAATTTTCCCTTCCACAGGTTTCCCATCAATATGAAGAGAGAAAGAGCTGAACGTCGTATCCTCGGGCAGCGGAAACAAGTACGTGCCTGCCAGATTCTGATCCGTCTCGTTGGCAAAAGTCTGCGTGATATAAGTCTTCGCCACCTGATCGTTGATTTCGACTTTGATATCTTCGCTCTGCAAATGCAGTCCGAAAGAAACACTGCCATGCAACATCGTACCGCCCGGCGCCGGAAGCGGGTGTCCCGGGCGGTGAATCGGACGCACGATGTTCGGCGGTACGATAGGATGGAATGTCGGATCAACGACAATGAATCCAGCCGCATGCGCGCGCGGTGTCATCGCCAGAGTCGCCGAAAGCGCCAATAAACTGGATAGTGCGAGCCGTCTCATTGTAGTGTCCTCGTTGCATATTGACCAAGCCATGCAACCAGGCTACTGCCACAGCGACTTTTAATCTGCCGGAAGAACAGATTACAACGGCTGGGGTAAACCCGAGACGGATGGATTTAGCGCAAACCAAAAACCGAACAGAAATTCATTCTGTTCTCGAAAAATTTGCGCCAAAACTTTGAACCCTTGTTTTCCTACAAGCGCTGTTATGCCAGTGCAGAATTTAGCGAGCGGAGCGCGGCGAACCAGAGACCCTCGTGCCTGCGGCAACTCCAGTTGACTAATCAAAGTTAGCGCAACGGAGCGCGGCGAGTGAGCCGTGCGGAGTGAAGCGTTGCGGCGCGGAGGAGGCGAGGAACGAAGCCGACGGAGCGCATATGATAGGTTCGATCCCCCTGCGCTCCACTCTTACTACCTTATCATGCGATAGTATCTCCGTCTCTCGCCAGGGCGCTCCGCTCTGTGTTGCCCGCCCGTCCGCTTACCTTATCTACAAATAAACTTCTTGCCTACTTTTCTGACGGGAACACAGCAAAAACCCGAGCGTCGACTGAGTTAGGCTAGTGCTGCGAGTTTTGGCAGCGAGGATTTGAGCATGAAAAAATCGGTTGCAGCGTATGCAAAAGTGCTGGTGGCTGTGGCGTTGAGCAGTCAAATGGCGCTTCCGGCGCTGGCAGACGCCTCGGTTCGGCTGGGTGGAACACCGGTCATAACCGGACTGGCACCGTCGGGTGGACTGTCGCCCGATCAAAGAGCGCGCACCATGCAGAAAAACATGGACAACGCTCTTGTCGCCGCTACTAATAAAGGACCGAGTTCGGTGGCAGTGACCTACGTCAACGGTCAGCCGATCGTCACTCTCGGCGGTTTCTATGTATGCTCGGTAGACGCGGCAAGCGCGAAGAGATCGGGTTTGACTGCAAGTGCGCTGGCGAACAAATGGGCCGCGAATATGAAAACAGCATTGCGCAATCCCACATCGGTCCATGCGTATATCGCTCAACTCGAAGGCAGCTCAAAAGCTCCACAAGCCGGTACTACAACTACACAAGCAGGCTCCTATCCTTACTATCGTCAGGGGCAGGTCGTTTACATTCCTGCCGGCATGACGCTGCCTGTATCGCTCGGCGCCTCGCTCTCCAGTCAGAATGCGCGGACAGGCGATCGTATCGAAGCAAAATTGGCGCAAGATGTTAATCTCGGTAGCGCAGTCATTCCCGCCGGCTCGCTGCTGGAAGGACGAATCACCGACGCGAAAGCCGGCGAGCGCATGGGCAAGTCGGGCACCCTTGGTTTTAAGTTCGACAAGCTGCTCATGCCTAATGGCAGTGAAACACCAATCAGCGCCCACATTATCGGCGGACTGGAGAAATACAGCGAAGTGGGACCGCAATCAGGTGTCTACCAGGGCGAAGGCACGACCAAGAAAGTCGAGCAAGCTGCCCTTCGTGGTGCCATCGGTGCAGGTGCTGGCGCATTGGCTGGCACCACCATTGGTGCTATCTCGAGTTGGCATGGTTATGGTACCGGCCGCGGTGCCGTCGCAGGCACAGTAATCGGCGGGGCGCTCGGCGTGGCGGACAGCTTACTGCTGAGAAAGGGCTCCGACGTCAACATGCAATCCGGGCAGACCTTGAAGTTGCAGCTCGACGCGCCAGCGTCAGTGGCGTTGTCTAGCTCTGGGATGTAGACCTGGTTCCTCCGAATCGGACCCGCAGGTCTTAGCCAGCAAGCCGCCCAAAACCAGGAAACGTCCAAGGGCGCCGCGCTACGTTGCGCTGGCGTAAGCCCTGTTTGTATGTGCCGAGCGGGATGGAAGCAAAACTTTCAAAAACTGACCCGGCTCAGCTGGAACTTTAATGTGGCTCATCCGGTCGTTACTGCTGAAAATCAGTTAGCCGGAGACGCAACAATGCAACCTGCAGATCAAGATCAACAATTGGGTGCTGTGGAAAAAGGTTTGTTTCCGACAGCTAAGTCCGCCCAGCGTCAACATGCTCGCACCGGCGAGTACCTGTGCGAAAAATGCCGCACGAATTTTGAATACACGACTAGCGACAAGGACATTGTTTGTCCTAAATGTCACAACGCCAAAGCCGATTCACTGACGCCGGTCTACATCGAAGAAGACCCGCAAGAGACCGAACTGATGTCGAAAGACGAGTTTCACGGCGGCGACTAACGCGGTCGCGAACTGAACAAGTCCATCCAGGCGGTCACAAAGCACCGTAGGGGCGCCTTGCAGGCGCCCGCGTTCAAGGCGCCCCTCGGTGGTTTGAGCCATCGTCTGTCGAGATCACAGAGCGGCGCCTCAAGCGAAACCTCCGAACTCTCGAAAGATACGAGATCTCGGAGGTTTCAAATTACCAGAGCCAAATTTAGACAGCTGGCGCTTCTTCGTCTGGAGGGGTTGTCGGCTTGGCGTTTAGTTTTTCTGCCATCTCGACAGCTTTGTCTAGCGGAAGTTTTCCGCCTTCACCAGGTGCGGTGCCATCATCTTCTTTCTGTTCAGATTCGGCAGGCTCTTCGTTGCGTTTTTTCGGCGCACGTTTTTTCGGCGCTTCCTTGCTTTCGACTTTGTGTTCGGCTACGCCACGTCCGCGTCTGCCGCCTATTTCGGCGAGCTTGCGACCGTTGCCGCGAGAGCTTTCGTTCTCGTCCGACAATTCATCGGTATCTTTAGCCAATTTCAATTCTGACTGATTGTCGCCGAGCAGTTCGCTAAAAAATCCATCAACTCTCGAGCGCATCATCATGCCGGTTTTGGAAGAACCCAGAAAAAACCCGGCTAGTGCGCCCAGGCAAAACGATCTCAACATGTGCTTTCCTCCAAGCTACTTCAAATTAGGGCTAGTTGTGACCGGACCGGCAGGCGGAGCCGATTCGAGTGCGCCTTGATTGACCGACGGTCCACCGGGCACGGGGGTGTTGTACTGTCCTGCGTTATACAGACCAGGCTGATCGGTGTTATATGAGGTCTGCGGCTCACGCGGTCCGTTTGCCATAGCCCATGCGATCATTCCGATAACGAGCGCCACCGCGACCAACCAGAGCGCGCCTTTCGGTGATACTAGCAAGTCCTGTGTTTGCTTTTGACTAACCATAATTCCCTCTGACATTGTCATTAATCCCGGTCGTATGGGCGCGTTTCAGCCTCGATAAGTTCCACCTCGGCCGCACTTTTTTATCAAACAGTCATCTACTGGCGATCCACGGGTGCGCAACCAACGCTACGAATGATATGTTTTCTGCCTCATACGCGACTACAACCGGGGTGTAGCGGGCAAACATAGATCAGGGTAATCCCTATCTATTTGCCGTTTTGG
Source organism: Planktothrix sp. (assembly GCA_036703195.1). Lineage (GTDB taxonomy): Bacteria > Cyanobacteriota > Vampirovibrionia > Obscuribacterales > Obscuribacteraceae > DATNPN01. The sequence continues at coordinate 160,422 of DATNPN010000038.1, forward strand.
CTGCGCTACACTACTCTGGGAACAGAGAAGTCTGTTCGAGGAAAAAATGAGGCTACCGCTGGCGCCCTTTGAACGCCTGCTTCCTGCAACCTTCCGGGCTCAGGGGCGGGATAGGCTGCTTTTCCAGCGGTTGTTTTGGGGCGCTATGGCGGGCTGTTTGGCAACATTATTGCTGGCTGAATCTCCAATGCTGGAAAGCATGGAGCTCAACATGCTCGAATGGCATTACAAAATCAGCAACTGGTTCTCTACTTCTTGGCCCAATTCGGTAGTTTCAAAAGACATCGCTCTCGTCGATTACGATGATGACTCACAGTACGACCTCTCTTTCGTGCGTTTTAGCGACAAAGATTCGCAGGACGTTTTGGCGCAAGCTATAAATAAAATCGAAGCGGGCAATCCGGCTATTGTGGTGCTGGACCTGGATTTGCGCGGAGCTGCAGCGCCTGAGCTGATCAACTGCTTGCAGCGGTATCAGAATGTTGTGATTGGGCTTTTTGGCAGTCTGGACGGTCCGGCAGAGCTTCCATCCAAGTTTCTCAAGTATGCATCGTACGGATACGACGAGCTGCCCCGCGAGTCGAGCGGGCTGGTCTGCCGCATGCCGATCAATTATCGCGACTCCGACGGAACGCTGGAGAATCCGCTCGATCCCGAAGGTTTAGCGCCGATGCCGTCTCTCACTGAAGCTGTCATCGACTTGTGGTCGAAGCTCAAAGGCGTAGGACCTAACTCGAGATATCTTTACTCCCATTCCGACCAACCTTTGTATATAAGTTTCCGCAATATTCAGTTTCCGACGGTGTCGTTTCGCAATCTGCTCGAGCATGAGTTCGACCCTTCCCCGTTTCGCGATCGAATTGTTATGGTTGGAACCACATTTACTCAGCGACGCAGCGAAGCACCCCGACACAGAACTCCGTTGCAGGAGTCGCAACCTGATCTCAATGTGCATGCAAATGCCATCGAGACAGTCCTGGATAACCAGATGATATACAGCTGTCCGCCTGATATCACTCATCATCTGTTGCTGTTGTTCGGCGCGGCATTTGGAGCTGTTGCATCCATACTAACGATGAGCCGCAGAGTGACTGCGTTTCTCGTCAGCGGTATGGTTTTGTTCTGTCTGTCGCAACTCGCGTTTCAACTATTTCGTTTGAACATACCTGTTGCATCACCAATCGCAGTGCTCTTCTTGGGGGCATGCCTTGGTACTTTTATATATCTCGATACGGACTTGCGTCAGCGCAACAGAGAGCTCGCTGAAGCGCGAGAGTCCATGCAGGTGCGCGCGGAAGAAGAGCGGCAGCGCATCGCCGAGGATTTGCACGATGAAACATTGCCCGCACTCTCATCAGTGGCGCGCATGGCAGATAGACTGGCGTCGGAGCTCAGCGACAACCCGGTGCCGACACAGATGCGCGAAAAGCTCGACCACGCGGTCGTTGAGATGCGCCGCGTGATCAATGACCTGCACCCGTCGGTTCTCGAGACCATGGGATTTAAGCCGGCGTTGGAAAACCTCGCTGTCATGCTCACTCGCGAGACCGGCATCGAGAGCAATTTCAGCGACGGCGATGGTCATGACGATTATAAGTTGAACAATTTCACCAGATTGCAGCTCTACCGCATTGTGCAGGAAGCGCTCAACAACGTGCAAAAACATTCCGGCGCAAAATTAGTAGAAGTGTCTATCGGACAGACTAATGGCGATCTTATTATTTCAGTGGCTGACGACGGTAAGGGAATCGATCCACGCTTGATTCGGCGCGACTCTCACGGCCTGCTCAATATCCGGCAGAGGGCGCAGCTAATCGGAGCAAATGTCGAGTGGGCAAAACCTGAGAAGTTTCACACAGGAACCGAACTAAGGCTTAAGATCACGATCGAACCGGAACAGATCAACGGGTGAAATAAATGAGCATATTGATTGTCGATGATGAAGAAAGAGACCGTTCTTGGCTCAAAAACCTCCTGACGGAGAACCTGTCGGACCAGCTACCCTTCTATGAAGCACAGGATGGGCAGCAAGCCGTTGACATGGCGTTGAAGCACAAGCCGAATCTCATCTTTCTCGATATCAAAATGCCGCAACTTTCAGGCATCAAGGCGGCGGAGCAGATTTTGCAGAAGGCGCCGGAGACTGGCGTAGTCATGCTGTCCAATTTCTCCGATGAAGTGTACGTGCGGCAGTTATGGAAGATAATGCCACCCAACGGCGCCTTCGGCTATGTGCTGAAGAACGCCTCGAACGAACAGGTGGTTGAAGCCGCAAAAGCAGTACTTTCGGGCGATTGCTGGATTCACCCCGGCATCGCGCGTGTCATCCAACGCACGCAAAACCGGGCCACGAGCTTGACCTCGGCAGAATACGAAGCGCTTGTCTGCATCGCGCTCGGCATGACCGACCACGCGATAGCAAAACGGTTATACCTGACAGAAAAAGCCGTACAGTCTCGGCTGAAATCGCTCTACGCCAAGCTCGGCATTCCGGGACGCGGCGAGGGACAAGAGACCGAGTTCAACCAACGCTGTCGCGCTCAGTACCTCGCTACGCGAAGAGGATTGATCAACCAGCAGGAACTGGACGAATGGGAGTCTAAACTTTCCGGGGCCAAACAGGAGGCATAATCCGGCGTCTGATGCACACGTTTAACAGAGCACTATCGATAACACTCGGCACCGCCTTCACTTTGTCGGCGCTCGGAGTCAGCACGCACGGTGCTCCGATCACCGTCGAGACGAAAGCCGGGCGATCGATGATGATACCAGCAGTGGTGAATGCAGTCTCGTCTCCGCTGGCTGGTATCAAGTTGTTGGATCAGATTTATCAGAGATGCTCGCAGTTGGCGTTTGATAAGAAGCAGACGTTGATCGCCAGTTATGGTGGGCAGAAGCCGGCGACCAGCCCCAGTCAGCTTGATTACATGCTGGCAATCAAACCGCCGGCAGATAAAGGCAGAAAGGCTGTCGCGCGCAAACCGGCAGCTAAAGCCGAAGAAGCGCCGAAAATTGCCATGGCAGAGCCAGAAGTAACGGACAAATTCAAAGCTGCCGATGACATGGCGTCTGATGGAGTTACACAGCAGTCAGTGGCAGAGAGAAGACGCGAACCTAACCAGAACAGCGCCATGTGGTACCGGTCTACCAGCCAGTATCAGATGACAGACGATCGACCGGTAGCGAAAGATTTTCGTGCTCAAACGGCCGGCGCCATTGCTGGGAAAAACAAGGAAACGAAACAACGTCAGAGCCTGGACGCGGAGAAGCCGGCCAGCACTACGGCGGCAGCAGGAGGCAGCGCCCGTTTCTCTTATCAGGCTAACAATGGGAAGAATGACACGGCAGAGCAACATCGCGGTTTCAATGCGCTGTCCAGGTCGGTGAATAACCTCGCCTCAGCAACTGGTGCGATGCAGAGTCAGATGCAGTCAATGGATGCCCTGAGCAATCTCAACGTGCCTACGCGCGCTGTTCCTGCGTCTACGCTGAAAGCGCATGCCTTAGCGAAGAAATCGTCAGCGCCCACACTTATGGCGCAGCGTGACTCTGCACCAACTGCGATACCATCCGGCGAGGGAGTTTCTGAATATCAACCGGCCGGACTTGCCGGCAACGCGCAAAATCTGGCGGGCAACAATGGCACTGCACCCCTGCTGCAAGGCAGTCCGCCGCCGCCGCCTGCGCTAAGCACGCCTGGCGTGAGCGCGACACCGAATCAAAACGAGTTCGGAACGGTGACGATCGAGAATCCCGGCAAGTACAAATATTTGCACGAATATCAGCAGCAGGCACCGCAGCAGCGATTAGCGCAAGTGGTTCCCACAGTGATCAGCGGCATACCGCTCGTCAAACTCGGAGCTAACGCGGAAGACGCAGTGAAAGCGTTGCGCAACACCCACGGCTCGATTACGCAGCAAAAAGTCGTCGATACAGATACTAAACAAGTTTGGTTTGTGTGGACAGTGAAAAAACCGAACTCTACAGAGACGGAGCTGCAACTTTTCATCAAACACGGAACGGTCGCTGCCGTACGCGTCTTCGATAGATCATTGATTCCCTTCGATCTCGGTGTTACGCTCGGCGATGAATTGCAAACAGTGAAATCGAGGTTCGGCGAACCGGCATTTATCATGAGCGAGGCAGACAACCGAGTTGGTGGCACGGGCGGCCGCAACTACGTCTATCCGATGAGTCAAGTGAGCTTCCAAATTTCGCGCGTCCATAATCAATTTCAGCCGCAAGTCGTCAGCTTGATGATCTTCAACGCGACGCCGTAAGGCAGTTTGCGCGTTTTGGCAAACCTGCTTTGAGGAAGCCTTTTGGCAAGCTGCTTTCTGGAAGCAAGAACCGTGGCAGCGTCATTTGTTATTCGACGTCGCTGGCTGAACAATGCCTTCGATTGCATCGATCATCGGTTTGACGAGACTGGGCTCGTAGGTTTTCAAATTATCTTCGATCATTTCGATTTCCAAAAAGCTTCCATCATTGAGCTGGATTAAAGCTAGTTCTATTGGCTGGGCAATTCCTGCCGAGCGGCGCAGCCCGCGAACATAATGAGCCTTTTGTCTGCCCATGATCTCGTCCCCCTCAGAATCTAATTCGTAAGTGACCAGATGAAGTGTTGATTTAGTGAGCTGTTCAATCATCTGCTTGGCCGAAAGATTCTTCGGATTTTGAATTTTGGAAAATCTGACGAACTGCAACCCTGATTTCGTGTCTCCATGCCGCACATCCACAGTGTCATGGATCCCTTGAAACAGAAACGAATACTTCCACCCCTGCGGCAATGGATCAGGCAGTACCACCATTGATGCAGCAAGTTTTGCGATATTATCAGGATTGTGCCGTTGCTTGTAGTTATTGAAGGCGATTACGATAAGAGCAATCGTGGCGATCACACCTAAGACAATGATGCCTAGAGTAATCTTCAATAACTTTGAGTTGTCTGGATTCAGCGCCATCGTTCAACCCTTCGGCTTTTCGCTACGCGAGCAGTCCGCCGAAGATCTGTTGAATGGCGGTGCGTTTATGTTGTTCGCGCATTTCGTCGCTGCTCAGATCTGTGCCGCCCGGCCACAAGTGTTTGACATTTTCCATCGAACAGTAATAGAACGCGCAGATACCGATGATATTGACGGACGCATGCAACGCGTCTACAGGCTTAAACTTTCCACTGGCCATACCGCGTTCGATGATCGACTGCAATGGTCCATATAAAGATGCGATTCCGATCTGGCTGTAATACTTGCCTTTGTTCTGCAATCCTTCGTAGAAGAAAATGGCGGGCAGGTGTTGATTGCGACCTTGCTCATCCAGAACAGCAGTGACGAATTGACGGAGCGCCTCTTCCGGCTCTGCGCCATGAAAGTCTACTTTCTGAAGCGAGGCGATGCGGCGAGCCATGCACCGCTCTAACACGGCCTGATACAGCCCTTCTTTGTCGCCATAATAGTAGTACAACATCGCCTTGGTGACGCCGGTATTGGCAGCGATCGCCTCTGTTCGCGCACCGAGCAGCCCAGCTCGGGCAAACTCTTCCTCGGCAGCGTCAAGAATGCGGGCTTTGGTCGCTTCTGCATCACGAGTGCCCGCTGATGTCTTGTTTTTGGGTGATTCGACTGGCATGGTATGTCCCGCCTGCGAAAAATATTAGATTAACCAACTTGTTAGTATATCAGATCGACCAACCTCCCGTCAACCTGCCTTCTGAGTCACCCCATCAGGGTTTCCGCCATTCAACCCAGAACTTGACAGAGCCCGCCAACAGCCTTATACTGGTACTAACAAACTGGTTAGTTAGTTGACCTTCTTGAGGTCGAACTTCCAGGGAGAGGAGGAATGGGGTCATGGTTGGTCAAGTCATTTTCGGCAAAAATTCAATCGGTCTCAGAAGAGATGCGGGCGTTGCCGAAGCGATTACTGTCCCGAAGACAGTTGCGCCCGCGACCGAGCAATCTACTAATAACGAAGGGAAACCCGGCAAAGATGGGCGCTTCAGTTTAAAACAACTGTTGATCGGCGCTCTCGCACTGACTGTATTAGTGGGTGCCACCGTCGGCGGTTATCACTGGACGCAGTATCTCACGTCGCACGAAGACACAGACGATGCTTATACAACTTCTCACGTTCACGCCGTCAGCTCGCGCGTTGACGGTACAGTGCAGAAGGTGCTCGTTGACGACAACGAACATGTCAAAGCTGGTCAGCCCCTGGTAGTTTTGGATGCGCGCGATTATCAAGTCGCCGTTGCCCAAGCCCAAGCAGCACTCGGCGTAGCCGAGCACCAGGCTCAGTCCGCCCAAGCGGCTATTTCGTTGGCATCGACAACGTCGAGTGGTAAGAACACCGAAGCCGCCGGCAACGTTGCCAATGCGCTTTCGACAATAAAGCAAGCGCAGGCAGCGGTGACGATGGCGACGGCGCAAGTTCCTGAAGCTGAAGCCACTCTCGCCGAAAAACAAGCTGAGGAAGAGCGCGCCGAGCAAGATAACATCAGGTATCAAACTCTTGCCGCACAAGGTGCAGTCACTTATCAACAACGCGACAATGCGGCACGTGACGTGAAAGTTGCACGCGAAGCTGTGAAAAGTGCGCAAGAAGCGTTGAAGGCTGCCACCGCCGGTGTACAACAAGCGCAAGACGCGGTCAACGTCGCCAAAGCGCAGCTCCTGCAGTCGCAAGGTCAAGTGACCCAGGCCGCAGCCACGAACAATCAAACTCGAGTGAATAGGTTCAACTATGAGGTTGCTAATTCGCAGATCGCTCAAGCGGAAGCGACATTGGATAACGCCAAGTTGCAACTCTCGTACACGACAATTATTGCTCCGGTCGATGGACGCGTCGGCAAGAAAGCTGTCGAGGAAGGTCAGCGTATTCAACCAGGACAACAGCTCATGGCAGTTGTTGCCGATGACACGTGGGTGGTAGCCAACTTCAAAGAAACACAGCTTGAACGTATGCGCCCCGGCGAAAAGGTCAGTATCAAGATCGACTCTTTTCCGCACCACGATTTCGTCGGCACCGTCGATAGTGTCTCGCCCGGATCCGGAACATCGTTCGCGCTCCTTCCCACAGACAACGCCACCGGCAACTTCACGAAGATCGTGCAGCGTGTGCCAGTCAAAGTGTTGTTCGACAAAGACAGCGAGAACGGTTATGAGCAATTGCTCGTCCCCGGAATGTCAGCAGTGGTATCAGTTGCCATCGCTAAGTAGTTAGCGATTGGCAACGGTCCGAATCAAATATGGTGCAAGAAAATGTCAGCGGCTACAGTGACGATGCCACAACAACAACAGGCGGAAGCGAACCAAGATAAGGTTCCGCTCAAGGCTTGGATTGCCGTAATTGGAGCCGCTCTCGGCGCTTTCATGGCAGTGCTCGATATTCAGATCGTCAACAGCTCGCTGCAAGATATTCAAGGAGCGTTAGGCGCAAGTCTCGATGAAGGAACCTGGATCGCCACATCATATTTGGTGGCAGAGATAATCACCATTCCATTGACCCCATGGTTGTCCAGAATCTTCACGCCTCGTTGGTACGTGATCGGCAACGCCTGTCTGTTCATCATCTTCTCGATGTGCTGCGCCTGTGCCTGGGACTTACCCTCGATGATCTTGTTTCGCGCATTGCAAGGATTTACCGGCGGCACATTGATCCCGATGGCGTTCAACATTATTCTCACCAGCTTGCCGAAATCAAAACAGCCGATCGGCATGGCACTATTTTCGGTGACAGCCACATTCGCGCCTTCAATTGGACCGGCTATCGGCGGCTGGCTCACTGACACGTTTGGCTGGCAGTACATTTTCTACCTCAATATTCTTCCCGGCGTTTTGCTCGTAGCAATTTTGATGTGGGCGATGCCGAAGGACAAAGTCAACTTCAGCTTGCTGAAAGACGGAGATTGGTTTGGCATCATCACAATGGCGCTTGGATTGGGCAGTCTCGAGATTGTGCTTGAAGAAGGCAACCGCAAAGATTGGTTCGGCAGCACCATGATCGTACAGTTGAGCATCATTGCCGTAATCGCTTGCAGCCTGTTTTTGTGGCGCCAACTAACGGCGAAAAAACCGCTGGTTAACTTGAGTTTGCTCAAACGTCGCAACTTCGGTCTCGGTTCGATCGCCAACGTTGCATTGGGTATGGCGTTGTACGGTTCGGTCTATCTGATACCGGTGTACTTGGCTTCGATTCAGGGTTATGACGCCATGCAGATCGGACAGGTCATGATGTGGATGGGCTTGCCGCAGTTGGTAATCATTCCATTCGTGCCAAAACTGATGAAGAAAATCGACCCGCGTTTGATGCTCGGATTTGGACTGGTGCTCTTCGGAATCAGCGGTTTGATGAACGCTTTTATGAGCGCTGACTCGTCCGGACCGCAGATGCAGATGTCATTGCTCGTGCGCGCATTAGGTCAGCCGTTGATTATGATTCCATTGTCGACGTTGACGACATCCGGTATCGAAGCGGCGCAAGCCGGCTCCGCCTCCGCTCTGTTCAACATGATGAGAAACATGGGCGGCTCCATCGGTATCGCTTTATTGTCCACGTTCGTCACACGCAGAGAGCAGTTGCACTCAGTGCGCATAGGCGAAAGCATCTTTCAAGGCAGCCTGGCTTTGCAAGATCGCATCAATTCGCTGACTGCATACTTCACATCGCGTGGTGCTGATTTGGTATCAGCTCACGATCAGGCTCTGCAGATGCTCGGCAACATCGTGCGCAGAGAGTCGTTCTTGATGGCATATAACGACGCCTTCTTCCTTCTCGGCTGCACGCTGTTCTGCGTCTGCTTCGCAGTCCTGCTGCTGAAAAAACCGCAAGGTCCCGCCTCAGCCGAAGCTCATTGATTTTCGAGAGTCCCTCTAGCTCACCCCAAAGAACCGGATACCGACCATATCCGGTTCTCTCCTTTCCGGTTTGGCAACGACAAACGCTCGAAGAGCGGGCGCGTGCAACGCGCCCGGAGCGCGGCGCTCCAGCGCCGCAGGAAAGACGTTCTTTATTCTTTCACAACCGCGTCGGCTTCCATTTCGATCAACCAATCGGGCGAGATCAGTTTTGCCATGCCGATCATAGTGGCGGCGGGCTGGATGTCTGAAAAATACTCTCCGTGCGCTTTAGCTGCTTCCGGCCACCTGTCTATGTCGGTGAGAAAAATGCGAGTGCGAATGACGTCGGACAAACTGCCGCCGGCTTGTTCGATCGCCGCTGCGATGATCTCGATGCACCGCTTGGTCTGTCCGTACAGATCGTCTGGGCAAGCGGTCTTGCCGTCTTCAGCAATTGGGGCCGTTCCTGACACGGCGATGATGTTGCCGATACGCACAGCCCGCGAAAAACCGATCGATTTTTCGAATGGTGATCCCGAAAACACACTTTTTCTTGCCATTGCCAACCGCCTCGCTCGAATCGCGAATAGAATACAAGATATTTAAAATTTCTCCATCTGAGCCCTGCCAGTGCGTGCGCAAGATCGGTTAGGATTGAGTGGTTATAAGTCCTCATGCGCTGGGCGATTCATTAACCGTGGAGTCGTATCAACCACTTTATTTGAAGTACCGTCCACAGGCACTCGCCGATCTGGTCGGGCAGACTGCCGTGACGCAAACGCTGAAAAATGCGATCACCCACGATCGCATAAATCATGCATATCTTTTCACCGGCCCGCGCGGTTGCGGCAAAACGTCGTCAGCACGCATTCTGGCCAAATCGCTCAACTGCTTGACCGGCACGACCCACACTCCGTGCATGACCTGCACATCGTGCGTTGAAATCAAGCAGGGCATATCACCGTCTGTCTTCGAAATCGACGCCGCGTCGAACAACAGCGTTGACGACGCCCGCCTGCTGATCGAGCGCGCACCCCTGGTGGCGCAGGGCGGCAAGTACAAGATTTACATCATTGATGAATGCCACATGCTGACAAAAGAGGCATTCAACGCACTCCTGAAAACCATCGAAGAGCCGCCGCCGCGCGTAATTTTTATTCTTGCTACCACGGAAGAGCACAAGGTGCCACCAACGATCGTCAGCCGCTGCCAGCGCTTAATGTTCAGGCTAGTAAATCAGCCCGATCTGGTGGCACATTTGCGCAACATTGCCAGTATCGAGAAGATTGAAATCGAAGACAGTGCGCTCGAGTTGCTGGCACGCCGCTCTGGCGGCGGACTGCGTGATGCGCTTGGTTTGCTCGATCAGGCGAGTCTGCTTTCGGCGCCTGGGCAGCCGGTCTCAGCTACCTCGCTTCTGCAATTGCTGGGCGCAATCAATGAAGACGTCTTGCTGAAAATCAGCGCCGGTGTGGCGGAGAAGAATGGCAAGGAAGTGCTCGAATCCGCACACACTCTCATGATGGAAGGGCGAGAGCCCGCGCTGCTCGCCCTCGAGCTAGCGAAGCATTTTCTCAATTTGGCGAAAGCGAATTATCTGCAATCCGGCAAAAACGCTGAGCAGGAGGCGCAGGCACTCATTCTCGGATCGAACGGATACATCGTAGGTTTGCTAGAGCAAGCTCCAAGGTTTGAGAGGGTGGAACTGGCACAGATTGTCGAGCAATTGGATAAGCTCGAACAAACTTGCAAGCGCAGCAGCCAGCCTGCGATGAACCTGGAAATCGGTCTCGTCGCTCTCTGCCATCGCAACGATATTCTGCAACTGACGCAGTTAGAATCGCGTGTAGCCCAATTGGAAGCTGAGCTCTGTGCCCCACAGAGTGGACGACCTATGGCGCCGACAGCAGCCCGTGCACCGCAGGCAGTGGCACCGGCGCGCCCGGCTCCGGCACCGGCGCCGACCTCAGTTTCACCAGCGGCACAACCTCCTCAGTTACCGGCGCCGACGGCAGTTTCACCACCACCACCGACGCCAGCACCCGTCGCAACCCCGCCTGCTGCAACAGTAGAACAAGCACCAGAAGCCCCGGTCGCGGCAGCGACAGCGCTGTCCGCACCAGCGGCAGAACCGGCTTCAACGCAAGCGCCGACCGCGAGTGCAACAGCTCCGGCTGCTAACGTCGCGCCTGAGCCGGTGAGCGAAGCACCGCGTCAGAACGAAAATACAGCGGCGCCCACCCCGGTGGTTTCAGCCTTACCGATTACGCCTCCACCAAGGCAAGACGCAAGCGCCGACGCCAGTTTTGCATCAGCGATAGAACTGGAAGAGTTCTGGTCCAACCTACTGGACGAGCTGCAAAAGCGCCACCTGCCAACGTTTGCCTGTGTTTCGTCGCAATCGTTTCCCGTTGCGATGGAGACAGACGATATCACTATCGGCGTTCGTGCTGACCATTTGCTGAAAATCATCGAGAGCAAGGTCGAACACATCAAAGCCGCCTCAGCCGCAGTGAAAGGGCGTCCGATGCATGTGCGCGTCAAAGTCGTCAATCAAGGCGGAAGCACGGCGCGTCCGAAAGCCGGCAGCGCGGCGCCATCTCCAGCTCCGGCTCCAGCTCAATCTCCAGCTCCATCAGCCGCAGTTGCGCCATCGGCAGCGCCGAAGAGCCGCATGGGCGGCAGCGACGAATCTGCCGCGGAGGATGAGAGGTCTAGCCCGCAGGCGGATGATACAGCGCAAGCAGCTCCGGCGCGTCAGGCACAGCCGGTGCCCGGCGACGGCGAACGCGCTCCCAGTCTCGCTGGCGATGCGTACAAGATTTTCGATGGACCGGGTTCACGAAGAATCTCACCTCCGTAACTCTGACCTGGGACCACCTTTCATCTCGCCTAGATCGATGTTGCGATTCGTCGATCTGGATATTTGTACTCTCTGTGCCCGCCGAGCCAAGCCAGGGTGAGATTTCCGGACTTTTCCCAATAGGTTGTCATTGCGTAGTGATCGCAACATAAACGTAGGCAGATTTTGAAGGTGGTGGCAGAGCGTTGTAGGCGCTCGCCGGGTGTTTTGATCGAGAGCAGGTCATCAACCACTTTCGAAAGCACACACTCGGAGCCGCCAGAGACGCTCAGCGTCGCAGGGGCGGTCGCGCCGCCCTGTGAGATAGACAGGAACCGGCAAGGATGCCGGCGCTCCCAGATTGTTTGGGTGCGCTACATCACACGAAAGCTGCCCTGGTGCTTGGTTTCGCTCGACCAGGTGTGGAGAACTTCGGAGACTGTGGCGTGGGGCGGGCCGTCGTGGGCCCAGTCGAGCAAGGACTGCAGCTGTTCTTGCGTTCCTGATGCTTCGATTTCGACACGGCCGTCGGGCAGATTGCGCACCCAGCCGGACAGTCCGAGTTGTGACGCTTTTTCGCGTGTCGTCTGCCGATAAAAAACACCCTGCACTCGACCACTGACATAGAGGTGGAGAGTTGGCATGATGAAAAGTACCCTGGTAACTAATCAGAACTACGGTGTTAATTCGCGGCTCAGTGGGAACACATAAAATGTGGAAGGCCGTACTTGGCGAACAAAGTATACGCCGCCGATACTCGTTCGACGCTACTTCGACGTATTTCGATGAATCAGATGGTCAAGGACCAGTCCAATCCCAAAAAAGTTGCCAATAAAGAGCTGGTTCTAGCCGCGATACAGGCGCTCAGGACCAAGGGTTTCGACATCAATGCGTACACCGTAGCCGAAGAGGCGAGTATCACGCGGTCGTCGCTGTATCGCAACTCCGAATACATGGATTTGATTCACCGCGCTCGCGGTGAAAACCTCGCCGAAGTCTCGATTGATGCTTTGCAGCGCAAGATCGGCGAGATGGAAGAGCGCACACAGGAGCTGGAAGAGACCATCTGGAACCTGGAAGCGCAGAACGAGCAATTAGCAAAAGAGCAACAAACCGCTTATCATCAGGGTTTTCAGGCAGGACACGAAGAAGCGGCGCGCAAATACAAGCCCAATGGGCAGAGCGCTCCCTTTTACGCCGCGCCGACGTCGCGAGATACCGGTGATTTCCTCAAGGTGGGCGCTGCCCCGCAATCGGAAAGCGCCGAGCCGACGCCCGCAGGCAGCATGGATCAGTATTTCCCGGAAGAACAAGCACCGGCGCAGTACGGGGAAGAGATTCCTGCGCACGGGCAGTATGTCCCCGAAGAGACAGAACCCGAAGCGCAGCCAATTGAGCCGGAGCCAGTTGTTCAGCAGCCCGAGCCCGTGTACGCTGCCGTCGAACAGCCCGTACAGGCTGCCGTCGAACAGCCCGTACATGCTGCCGTCGAACAGCCTGTGCAAGCTGCCGTCGAACAGCCCGTACAAGCTGCCGTCGAACAGCCCGTACATGCCGCTGTCGAGCAGCCAGTCTACGCTCCCGTCGAGCAGCCCGCTCCCGTCGAGCAGCCCGCCCCCGTGGCAGCCGCGGTGGCGCAGCATGAAGTGCACGCTTACGAGCCACACGGCGCGGACGAGCGCGGCTATGCCTCACCCGTGGCGGAAGAGCTAGAACTGTTCTCCGGTCTCACGGCTAAACCGTCCTCAGGCGGCAATGGCGCCGGCGAAAGTCACCCGTCAATTGATGTCAGCCCCGTCCAGGCGAAGCCTGCCCCAGTCGCCGAAGCGCCCCCGGCACAGCAAGTTTCATCACTAGCAGCTTCCAGCCCATCCGCCACAGAGCACAAACCTTATCAGTCGGCGGTGGCTGGGCGAAGCAGTGAAGGGGTTTTCAATGTGGCTCGCACCGGACCGTACGTAGCCAGCGCATACAATCCGCTGGTAGAGTTGTCCTGGCGCGATGTAGAGAACGTTTATAACTACGCGGCATCGTCGCTCAAAGATGTGGGTCGTCAACTTGCTGAACCAAAAGTAGAAGTGCTTCCGGGAACAAACTCAACCCCAACTGCGTCGGCGGCTGAGGACGAGGCTAAAAAGGCCCCGACTCAGGCGACCCCGGGCATTGAGCAGACTAACGGACAGGAAGTGATGTCAACACAAGCAACACCACAAACGTCGGCCGCCGCCGTACAGCCCCAGGTTTCCGCAGCTCAGCAAGCGCCGGAGCGCCGCCAGCCGCCCAAACCAAATCCCAATATCGACTTCGAACTGAGCGACCGCCGCCAAGAGCCACAGCCTAATCTGCAGCTCGAGGGCGAATCTCATGAGCGCCAGAGCTCGACCGGGCGCAATCAAGCCCAGCCGGTAACTCAGTACGACAGCAACGAAAGCAATACCGGTATGCAGACGTTCCGCGCTGACGAATACGGCTTTGGCACTGAAGAAGCGCTCACGGTCACGACGGAAAACTTGCACGCATTTAATGACCCACGCGACCTCTCCACATCAGAGCCGGTCGTAGACCTCGACGCTCTCGATATATTCGACGATCTTGAAGATTACGTCGACCTCGATAAGATTGATGTCATTGAAGACGTAGACGCAAGCGTCGTTGCCGAAGAGTCGACGGAAGAAGAGAAGAGCGCCGGCGACGAGCTCAGAGAGCTGATAAAAGGAAGGATCAAGCAAGCAGCCGACATGCCGGGCGAAGCGCACGCAGCCCGCGAAATGAGCGGAGCAGCCGATAAAGCTGCAGCCGCAGGCATGGGCAGCCGCAACAAGTTCGTGGGCGGCAAGGCACAACCGCAAGCCGCACCGGCAGAAACACCAGGCGGAGGCGGCGGCGGATTCGTCCGCGCAGTGCCGGCTGATATCCGCAAAGCAGCCATGATTCTGGGCGTTCGTCCGGAAGATATGACCAAAGCGCAGGTGATCGCGGCATGGAAAGCCCAGATCGCCAGCCCCGGCGTACACCCCGATCTCGGTGGCGACACGGAAGCGGCTATCTACTTGAACACCGCCAAAGACACTCTGGTCCATTACCTCGACGCGCAGGCACCGAAGTTAGGCAAGAAGTTCGGCAAGCGCGGAGATGGCGGAGCGCCAGGAGCGGTTCCAAACCCGCCAGCCCAGTAACCAGTTGTCACAACCAGAGAAAGAAACCGCCGCTTTCGCTAATATAGATGGCGGACAGCGTCGCGGATATATCGGGCGCGGTCTTCCTGCTGGTTGAGGTAGCTCTTATGGCCAGGCATGTCGTTGCCATCGTCGGTCGCCCAAACGTGGGCAAATCGACCTTTTTCAATCGCTGCGTCGGCGCCAAACAAGCGATTGTCGACGATTCGCCCGGCGTTACGCGCGATCGCCTCTACAGAGAAACTGATTGGAACGGCGAGACTTTCCTCCTGGTCGACACCGGCGGAGTTATTCCCAATGCCGGCGAAGCCATCTCTGAGCAGGTTTTCGACCAGGTGAATCTGGCCGTCAACGAGGCAGACGTCATCGTCTTCATGGTTGATGGCAAAAGTGGGCTGCACGGCTCCGATGAGACAGTAGCCAACTTATTGCGCAGAACGAAAAAACCGATCGTTCTTGCCGTCAACAAAATCGATACTCCGGCGGAAGAGCTCAATGCATCTGAGTTCTACAGCCTAGGATTGGGGGACCCTATGACACTATCAGCAATGCGCGGCACAGGCGGCGTCGGAGATTTGCTCGATAAAATCGTCACTATATTACGAGAAGGCACCAACGGCGCCAAAGCAAAAGAGCCCGATGTCGAAGGCGAAGAGGTGCAGCCGCTCAACGTCGCCATCATCGGGCGCCCGAACGTCGGCAAATCATCGATATTGAATCAATTGGCCGGGACAAAACGGATGATCGTCTCCGATCAACCCGGCACCACCCGCGATGCCATCGATTGGACGATCAAGCATAAGGGCCGCGAAATTACACTGATCGACACTGCCGGCATTCGCCGCAAATCAAAGGTCGATTACGGCATTGAAGCGTTCGCGGTCGTGCGTTCGATTCGAGCGATCGAGCGCGCTGATGTCTCTGTTTTGGTTTTGGATGGCACCCAGGAGATCAGCGATCAAGATCAGAAGATCGGAGCGAAGATCGCAGAGGCTGGCAGAGCCGCTGTCATCGTGGTCAACAAATGGGACTTGATCGAAAATAAATCATCGCGCTTGATGAATGAGTTCATCGAAAACTGTCATACCACATTGCGTATGTTGTCCTGGGCGGAAGTGATCTTTACCAGCGCCCAAAGCGGCCAACGCGTGACGAAAATCGTCGAAGCGGTAGAACGCGCCGGAGAGATGACGCGCAAGCGTGTCGGCACCGGGTTGCTCAATCAGATCATCAATGAAACAGTAGCGTTGGTACCACCGCCTTCGTCCAAGCGTGGGCGCCGGTTGAAGGTGTACTATGCCACGCAGGTTTCGACCGGTCCGCCCTGCTTTGTGCTCTTCGTCAACGACGACAAACTGATGACGAAAAGCTACGAATCTTTCCTGGAGAGAAAGCTGCGCGAATCATTCGGCTTTCAGGGCACGCCAATCAGAATTGTTCTTCGAGCGAAGAAAGAAACAAAGTGAGGTACTGACTCTTGCTCACCGCCGCTCTTTTCATTGTTCTGACGTTCGTGATCGGAGGCATTCCGACCGGATATTGGACGGTGCTAGCACTGAAAGGCGTCGACATTCGCAAGGTGGGCAGCGGCTCTACGGGTGCCACCAACGTCGTGCGCGCAGCCGGCAAGGGACCGGGTCTTTTCGTCTTTCTATTCGACATCTTCAAAGGCTGGGCACCAGTCGCGCTGGCGCATTTCCTCGATCAAGGAGTGATGGCGAGCGATTGGAGTTTTGCACCGCACGTAGTGCCGCCACTAGTGGCGGTGGCAGCACTGGTCGGGCACAGCAAGTCGGTCTTTCTCGGGTTTCAAGGCGGCAAGAGCGCTGCCACAGGTTTAGGAACGCTGATCGGACTGTGTCCACTGGGCGGATTGTTTACATTCTTCGTATGGATCTCGGTGCTGTTCATCACGAAGTACGTTAGTGTCGCTTCCATCCTCGGCGTCTTCTCGTGCCCCTTCTGGTTTGCACTACTGCACTCACCCATACCGTATGTTTGCTACTGCGTTTTCGGTTTCATCTACGTGACGTACAGACATAAGTCAAATCTCCAGCGCCTGATGAAAGGAACCGAGCCGAAGATTACGGACAAGAAGAAAGAGCCGCCAGCCACGCCGCCTCCGTCTACCGAAGCGACGCCAGAGCAAGTACCGTAGAATGCAAATTTTCCGTCGTTAGAGTTGAAAAACGTTTGGCAAGCCGTCCCAAAATATTAGATGCTTCACGCGCGTGATCGTTCAGGAGAAACAAATGGCATCGCCACTGTATAAAGGTTTCACCCCAATCCTTTCTATATTGATCGCAACGGCAGCGTTCGCTCCGGCCCTTTCTCAAGCGCACACGAAAACAACTGTGACGACAATCGTCAAATCGACGCAGACGCCAATTTCGCCGGACGAGGCGCAGAACATCCGCGTCTACAAAAACGCCAATCGTGCCGTCGTCAACGTCAACTCGGTCAGTTTCTCCGAAGATATGTTCTATCGGGTAGTGCCGCAAGAGGGCGTCGGTTCGGGCTCAATCATCAGCCCCGACGGATTTATCCTGACGAATTTTCATGTCATTCATGGTGCCGACAAAATCAAAGTCTCGCTCTATGACGGCTCGACATACCCCGGGCAACTCGTGGGCGACGACCCCGAAAACGACCTGGCAGTGCTGAAGATCAATGTTCCGGCGGGAAGAAAACTGTCGGTCATAACATTCGGCGATTCGTCAGAACTCGAAGTCGGGCGCAGAGTCTACGCCATAGGCAATCCGTTCGGCTTCGACCGCACGATGAGCGCCGGCATCGTCTCCAGCCTGGGCCGCACGATCAAAACCGAGAACGGCAGACTGATCAAAGGCATCATTCAGACCGACGCCGCTATCAATCCGGGCAACTCGGGCGGACCACTGCTCGACTCAGCCGGCAAGATGATCGGCATCACCACCGCGATTATCAGCCCCAACAACGTCAAACAAAACTCCGGCATCGGGCTCGCCATCCCCGTCAACACAGCCAAGCGCATCGTGCCTGAGCTAATCGTCCATCACGGCGTCGTGCGCCCCGACATCGGCATCGAAGTAGAACCGGAAAACGTGGGACTGCGAGTCGTCCGCATCGACCCGGACGGTCCGGCCGCGCGCGCCGGCATCAGCGGACCGAAGATGGTCGTCTACAGGGACGGACCGTTCGCCTATCAGGTCTATGATCGCTCTCTCGCCGACATTATTACGAGAGTCGACAATGCGCCTGTGCACACTAGCGATGACCTCTTCGCCGCTATTGAACAGAAGAAGCCAGGTCAAGTGGTAACACTGACGGTAGTTAGAGGAGGGAAACCTCTAAATATTCCAGTAAAATTAGCAACCGTAAGTCCAGCGTAGGCCACAAGGCACGGAGAGAAAATTGTCAAGGATTCTCGTAATAGACGACGATGCGGCGATTGCTGAACTGGTCAAGGTTAACCTGGAGATGCTCGGTCACCAGTGCACGACCGCCAGTGACGGCATAAAAGGATTGGCGCTCGCGCAGCAGAATCATCCTGACCTCATCGTGCTGGACGTGATGATGCCCGACCTGGACGGTTTTACCGTTTGCCAGCGGCTGCGGCAGAACAAGAACACTCATCCGATTCCCATTCTCATGCTGACAGCGCTCGGCATGACCAAAGATAAGGTGAGCGGCTTCGATTCGGGCGCTGACGATTATCTGGTGAAACCGTTCGAGATTCCCGAGTTGCAGGTGCGGGTGCGCGCTCTGCTCCGTCGTTCGGGCTCGGTGCCGCATTCGGCCACTTTGCCCGAAATTCTCACCGCAGGTGAAATCACACTCATTCCGGAAAACTTGCAGGCGAAAGTGCGCGATCGCATCGTCAAACTGACGCCCACGGAGTTCGAGATCTTGCACTGCCTGATGCAGCACCATGGGCAGACGGTCTCGACAGGCAAACTGCTGGAAGAAGTGTGGGGCTACTCGCCAGATGACGATGTCGACACGATTCGCGTGCACATCCGCCATCTGCGCACGCGCCTGGAAACGGCTGACCGCAAGTACATCAAAACCGTCTACGGCGGCGGCTATCAGCTGATTCCCGAAGGGTTTACCAGACAAGCCGGGGATTTGGCGTAAGGGTGGCTTGCAGCCGCCCGGGCGCCTGCAAGGCGCCCCTACGGTTCGCTGTCACTTTCAACGCGCGATTGTCGTCATTCGGGCTGCAAGACCCACATGTGAAGCGCCGGGCGACTGCTTGGCATCGGACATTGACAGGCGATTTCGCTGCCAGCCAGGCAGCTGGCGCTCCACCAGCAGTAGTTCCAAGCCCAGTGGCGAGGAACGGCGTCTACGGCGTGTACTTAAAAATATTCTAGCTTTTCTCTATGACAACCTTTTCTAAAACCGTCAATCTGGACATACTTGGAATCTGCATTCTATGATGTGAGCTTGGCTAGAAAGCCGCTTCAGGCGCTCAGTCCGAGCAAAAGGAGAGTTACGTGTTATTCAACAGTCTGCAATATCTGGTTTTTCTTCCAACGGTATTCTTGCTGTACTGGCTGCTCCCGCATAAAGTGCGCGTGCCACTGCTTCTGGTGGCGAGCTACATTTTCTATATGTCGTGGAAACCGCTATACGGCTTCCTGATTTTCGGACTGACGGTGGCAAACTTCCTGTTGGCACCGCTTATCGCCAAACAACCCGAGCGTAAAAAACTCTGGCTCGGCGTTACTATCGCTGTTAACTTGATCACTCTCGGCATCTTCAAGTACACCGGCTTTGGTCTCACCACCGTGCACGATACCTTGCAAGCCGCCGGCATCAACTGGCGCGAACCGCACTTGCATATCATTCTGCCGCTCGGTATCTCGTTCTTCGTATTCGAGTTTATTCACTACGCTTTTGAAGTGTATAGAGGAAAAGAAACCGTCAACTCATTTCCTCAATTCGCGCTCTTCGCTTCTTTCTTCCCAACACAGATTGCCGGACCGATCAAACGGTATCAAGACTTCATTCCGCAGCTCAGCATTCCCGCCAAATTCAAGTGGGAGTACTTGGACGAAGGTATGCAGTTGATCCTGATGGGACTGGCAAAGAAAGTGCTCATCGCCGACAACCTCTCTACTGTTGTTCAGGCCGGCTTCGCTCATCCTGAGTCGTTCTCGTCCATCGATTTGTGGATGATTACTTACGCGTTCGCCTTCCAAATCTTCTTCGATTTCGCCGGATACACCGATATCGCGCGCGGTTCGGCGATGTTGTTCGGATATAAGGTTCCGATCAACTTCAACCTGCCCTACCTGGCAGCCAACGCCTCAGACTTCTGGCATCGTTGGCACATCAGCCTTTCAACATGGCTGCGTGACTACCTCTTCATTCCGCTCGGCGGCTCGCGCTGTTCGGAAGCGAAAATTATGCGCAACCTCTTCATCACTATGTTGCTTGGTGGACTGTGGCACGGCGCCGGTATGCACTTCCTCGCCTGGGGCGCTTATCAGGGCTTGCTCTTGATGGGGCACAAGGAGTACACCAAGTTCGCCCAGAAAGTGGGCGTTCCCGCGACTGTGTTGAAGTCAACCTGGTATCACGTTGCTTCCGTAATCATCACATTCCAATTTGTTTGCGTCGGCTGGGTATTCTTCAGAGCCGATTCGATCAAGATTGCCGGCGACATGCTGTGGAAGATGATGCAAGTTCCTGTCGAACTGCTTCACTTCAGCGCCAGCCAGCTCGCCATACTGCAGATTCGCGACCCGATTATCTTTCCGGCGTTGTTCTTGATCATTCCGGCATTGATGATCTCGCATGTCGTGGTCAACTGGCTCAACGACAAGAAGTTCTACAAGAGCCCGCCGTGGGCAGTTCAGGTCGGCGTCATGGTCGTCCTCATGTGCGTCCTGACAATCTTCAGCCCCGACAGCTCGCCGAAGTTTATTTACTTCCAGTTCTAAGGGCTTGGATGCAAAATCGAACTGAAACTCTATAGCGCTCCGGCCGCAGGCAATGCGCCCCTACGGTGTGTCCGCCTGCGCCGTACAGAGGGACTGATGCCACCCAGAGCCCCCCGACCTGCATTGGCGCGCCCGTACGTGAGGAATGCGAAGCAGTCGTGAGCGCGTAAACGCTCTATTAGTTTCCGCCCCCCCATCTCCCGCCGTTTACCCCCTACGTTTTAGTTGCCAAACTCGATCATTGACAACCGCGCACCCAACTGGCGTAATCACTGGCAATACAAGGGTTTCGGGCTTCAGGGCGAGACAAAGCTTTGGGCACGATTTGCAACATGACTCTAGGCGGCTTAAACCAGAACGCCACCGTCCCGAGCGGCCCCGGCGCGCGGCGGAGCGGGACATCTACGAGAGCCGTTCTGCCACGAGTATTACTTGAGGGGCTTGCCTAAGAGACGGTCGTAGACAAAATCGATGTCTTCGCTTGTCCAAGTGTCGTGCAGTATAAGATTGTTGCCTGGCGGCCAACGGGGATTGTCTTTAAACAGATCATCGCTGAGCGCAGTCCGGTATTCATTGTAGGCGGCACGCGCATCGTTGCTAGCGCTCGATTTCCTCTGTTTCATCGCAATCACGTACATTTGAGGAACAAACGAGTCCGTTTTGTACTCCATCATTTTCTTGAGCAGCGCCTGCGCATCTTCGTCTTTATTTTCCGCCACAAGCATGCGCGCCAGTCGAAGATTCAGATGATCACTTTTCGGTGAGCTCTTCAGCGCCTTTTTTACGTCATCGATGGCCTCTTCTCTGCGCCCCAGCGACCAGAGCGCTAAGGAGCGCGCATCATATATGCCGCCCACAACCGGCGGTTTCAGCATAAACTGCGTAGAAACAAAGTCGATCGGCAACGGATGCAAACGAATGTTTTCTGCATCGTTGAATTCTGCCGTTCCTTTAGTGATATCGTGCGCGATACCAGCTGTATCGGCGAGGTAATAGCCTTTCAACATGTCGAGATAAGAGAATGTGCTATAGCCGACATCGAGCAGCACTATCAGCATGAACGCAACGCCAAACAACGGTATGTAGGTGGCAGCTTTCAACTCCTTTGTTTGCAGCCGTTTCTTCAAGCGATCGTTAATCACCACATTCGGTTGCATGCGTTTGATCATCTCGACTAATTCAGTTTGCTCGTCATAATCTGCGATTGCGAACGGAATTTTTAAAACAACATCTTGCTGTGTCAACTTGCTCACCGTATTCCAGACCTTGTTAGGAGACTCAGGCTCACCTGAGATTATGCTCGAGCGCACTACCAAATTTCCCCAGAAGGTCAGGTCCACGCGGTCAATGGCGCTCCAAGCGACGTTGCGATTGCCGAATCTAATACCCGGCGCACATAACGGATCATTGATGCGCAGCCAGCGCCGATAGACAATGATCGGCACACCGTGCTTCATAAACGAAAAAATGGCACATCCCGCGGTGCTCTCTTGAAAGAGCAGCAGTAAATGCGTCACAAGAAGGGCGGCTAAAACAGCGGGAATTCCGTACGCAGTGACGTGGGTGCCAAACCAGAAGTCGCTGCATAACAGGGTCAGCCACACTACGCCGAAGACTGCGACGCCGGCCCTCACCAGATAAAAACCGGAGTGCGCAATCGTTGCTTTGTACTCTTTGAATGCAAATCCGCCAGGCGTTTCCTGCGCGGCAGAATCTTTTTCTTCTTGCATCAACCTGCCTAAAGCGCTCATCGAGCCGCCTCCTCAGTACACCGATATTCTGCAAGTGCGGCTCTAAGAGAACAATAGTCCAAACCCTGACTTTACGCAAAATCGTTTTTGGGCGATGCAATGCTCGACAACCGGCAGAAGCGGCACAGACGGAAGAGTTTCGCTGCGTCTCAGGGCAGACTCTTGCACGACTTTTTCACATAGAGCGAGCCAACCTAGAGCTGCGGTTGATAGCACCCCACCCCGCCGCTTCCTGATCGAAATCAAGCTACTCTTCCTTCCGGAACCTAATTACATGAACATAGAGAACCAAGCTATCCAACCCGTGAAATTCAACGATGGAAAGATGCCGGACTTCAGCCCGATGCTACCGCAACACATGCGGGACAGTGTTACGAGCAAAGTCGACTGGGCTGCTCTGGCGGCCCGCCTGGAAGAAAAAGGCGTCTTGCCGATCATGCTGATGCCCCCCGGCAGAACTCTCTTCATCGGCGCAGCCGCAGTGGCTGAGCAAGGAGCCGCTCAGGTAGCAGCAGCCGCAGCCGAGGCCGGTTTGGCAGCCGCAGCGGCGGGGGCGGTCGGTTCGGCAGAGCAAGCGGCTGTCACCGGCAGCCAGGCAGTCACTGGCAGTGGTATCGCCCGCGGCGCCGAAGCCGGCACACAATTCGCCTCTGACAAACTGGAAAAGAACGTCAGCAGCAGAATAGAGAAAACCGGCGCCAAGTTGTACGAGATGAATCATCTCGATCATCGCGCCGCAGACCATGGCACTGCAGACGCGATGGTCTTGCTACCGCCTAATTTCGATGCGAGCAAACCGATGCATCTGGTAGTTTACGACCACGGCTGGTATGACACCGCCAAAAGTGCCTATGACAAAGCCAATCTGGCTGAACAGATGGCAAAAGCACCAGCAAATACGGTGCTGATCGTGCCTGAGTGGCAACAGAATGCGGGCTCGGGTGGAAGAGACGGAGGCAGCAATCAGGGCAATTTCAGCAAAGAGAATTTTGTCTCGGCTATGGTGCAAGAGATTTTCAATAAAACTCCGGAGTTGAGAGGAAAAACTCTAGCGGATGTGGATCATATTGGTATCATTTCGCACTCGGCTGGTTATAACCCTGCCGAAAGCGAGATATATAAAAACGGTGAGTTTTCGCGCAAGGTCGACAGCTTGACGCTTCTGGACTCGCTTTACGACGGACATGGTTTTGACAAATGGCTGAACAACAACATTGAAGATCTCGCCCACGGTAAGAAGACGTATCAGAACATCTTCAATTCGACGACGGCGGAAAACAGCCGGCAACAGCTCGAGCGTGTGCGGCAGATGTTGCGTTCAGCCCACCTGCCGGATGACGCCTTGTCGGGCGATTATAAGGGTGCGAGCGAAAAAGAGAGCATGGTTAAACATCCGATGATGTTTCACAGCACCAAAGTTCAGCACGGAGAAATTCCGTCGCAGTACCCGGGCATGATCATGGAAGCGTCCAACGAAAGAGAGTGGTCGCCCAGTACGTAGATTTACATCTGCAGTTTATAACCGACGCCGTGCACGGTTTTGATGAGCGAGTCGCCTTTTTCAGAGTCGATTTTTTTGCGCAATCTTCCCAGAGTAGTGCGCAGGGCTTCCGGCGTGGAATCCGACTCGGATTTCCAGACGCGGTCCAAGATGGCGTCGGCGCTGAAGACGCGGTTGGGATTGCGCATGAAAAATTCGAGCAGCGCGAATTCGCGTTTTAATAACTCAATCGTCTCGCCATTCTTGGTCACCTCGAATGTGCTCGGGTTTAGTTTGATATCACGCGCAGTGAGCACATTCGACGGCGCCGATGATGCACGCCGCAAAAGCGAACGTAATCGAGCGCCTAACTCGCGCATGTGAAAAGGTTTCGTCAGATAATCATCAGCTCCCGCGTCGAGCCCGGCTTCCTTCTCCTGAATGTCACCTTTACCTGTCAACATCAGAATCGGCGTCATCTTGCCGGAGGCGCGAAACTCGCGCATAATCTCCAGCCCGCTTTTGTGGGGAAGGTCCCAGTCAAGAACGACGGCATCGTAGGCGTAATGAATGAGCTTATCAGCCGCTTCCGTTCCGGTGTATGCCAGTTCGACCTGATAATGCTCGAACGTCAGCCAATCAGTAATCATGGCGGACAGGTCACGGTTGTCTTCGACTACTAGGATTTTAGCCATGAAAGATTAAACGGGGTGATCGAGCGACTGCATCAATAGAATACCCCGCGCCAGCGGCCGTTTCACTGAGATTCTTTTGCCGCCACCTTGTCTTGTCTCTGTGAAGCGCTGTTTTTCCCAGCAGCACGGCTTCGCAGCATGGGAATGCGAATCCAGAACGTGCTGCCGGACTCGCCGGTGCTGTCTACTCCTATATGTCCGGAATGCTGCTCGACGATCGCTTTGCATATCGAGAGACCCAAACCGGTTCCCCCCATCTTCTCGTCGCTCTTGGAATCGACCTGCTCGAACGATTGGAAAATTCGCTTCTGCGCATCCTTCGGAACGCCGCACCCCAGGTCGGTAACTCGCAGTTCCATCCAATCTTTGCTGTTGTGCGCGTCAATCCTTACCGTTTCACCTTTCGGCGAGTATTTGACCGCGTTGGACAACAAGTTGATCACCACCTGTGTGATCTTGTCTTCGTCTGCCTCGAGGATAATGTCGCACGGCGTAATGGCAAAACTAATGTCGTTCTCTCTCGCCATCTCGTCCACTGCTTCGACGGCGCGTTCGACTGCCAGCGAGACATTGAACTTCGTCAAGGCAAGCTCGCTGCGCCCAGATTTCAACTTTTCGACGGTGAGCAGATCACGCACCAGATTGATGAGGTGGTCCACACTGCGCTGTGCCGACGCAACGCGCTGATTGCCTTGCTCACTCAACTGCCCGTATACGTTTTCCGCCAGCAATGCGAGAAATCCGTGAATCGACGTGAGCGGCGTCTTCAACTCGTGACTGACGATGGCGACCAGCTCTCTCTTCAACTGCTCTACCTCTTTTCGTTCTGTCACGTCCAGCATCGTGATCAGAAGCCGATTGCCGGTAAAAGTGCGAAACTTACTGACGGACATCTCGATGGGAAACAACGTCGCATCCGCTCTGATCGCATCGCACTCATCGATCGAACCGGCATGCATCTGTGCGATTCTGGCCAGGTCCATTCTGTCTTCCGTCTCGCCAAAGAGCATATCGATGCTCTTTCCTTGCAGTTCATCGCTGGTGCGCAAAAACATTTTTTCCAGCGTCGGATTGACGAACTCGATGACGCCATCGGTCGTCAGCACCACCAGTCCCACCGGCATACTGTCGAGGATCAAACGCAAGTTTTCGGTGGCGGCACGCTCCTTCTGCGACGCTTCCGAGAGCGCGGCCGCCATGCGCTGAAACGTGCGATCGAGGTGGGCGATTTCGTCCGATCCTTTCAGGGGCGGATTAAGCTCCTTGCCTGAGGCAAGCCGCATTGTGTTGTCGAGCAAGACCATCAAGCGGCGCGTCGTTCCTCGATTGAAATAGACGACCAGCACGAGCGCCAGGACAATGTTGAAGATCATAAACCCGATGATCGTGTGCTGGGTCATCTCGCGACTCTTAGATTGCAGGCGCGGACTCTGCTCTTCGATGATCGCTTCGTCTTCGATGACGCTGGAAACTTTCAAGCGCAGATCATTGACGAGATCTTTCAATTTGGCGATTTGTATAACATCGGGCATGGTGCCTGCGTCACCGAGTTTGCGAATCTGCTCCGAGATGGACATTGTCTGCGCTGCCACCACTTTGATGCTGGCGATGGCACTGGCTTCATGCGGGTTGCCTTTAGCAAGCTCATCGAGCGCCGCCAGCTCAGGTGCGATACTTTTCTCCGCTTCGAAAGTGTGACGAACGTTTGTATCGTTGTGCGAAAAATAGTAGGCGACAAGTCCGCCCGCGAGAATCATCAAAGCGACGTGCAGGCGATTGAGGTGCCCGACGACCGCGTGCGCATGCGCCTCTCTGCGCACCTCTTTCTCGCTCTCGTTGAGCATATTCAAAAGCACTGCCACGAACACCACCTGAAATACCAGTGGTATTGCCACCAATATCAAAGCTTTTTGAGATAGCTTGAGCGTCGGTCGCATGTCGTTGATAGCGCCTTGATTAACTGACACGCCAACGGCATGCCTTCTTAGGCAATTATGCCACTTATAGTATGTACACCCTCACCCGAGATCTAAATAAGGGAGTTTTGCCGCGTCAGAGTCTCATGCTCGGGCGCTGCCAACACTTATCTATTAGCTACTGATCAGGCTTGGGCGAGCGAACGTATTTGAACAGATGCAAGTCGTGCAAATACCTGACTTCTTCAGTTGGCTTAAACTCACGGGGAAGCATCGGTACGATAGCTTTTCCGCCTTCGGCTGCCACCAGCCAGAAGCAGGAGAGATTGGCAAAAGAGCGGATTACCTTCTGTGTGTATTGGGCGCCCATTTCCGGGCTGAGCCCGATCTGGCGATACGGTCGATCGAGATAGCGGTCCAGGCAGACGATGTTGTAGTAGTGGCTGACGAAGACGAGATCATCGGGTTTGACTTTTTGCTCCACCGCTCGAGCGATCGATCTCCAATCTCGGCGTTGAGGCACCGCATGATAGTAGGCGATGCTGGCAATGGCGAGGAAGGCGTGACTGAGAAGAAACAGCATGATACCCGGCTTCCGCCGTTTGAGAAGGCGCACCACCCCGATGCCGGCAAGGATGTATACGCCCGGCGTGATCGCGATCAGGTATCTGCTGAACTCTAAAACTTTGCGGGTTTCTACGACATCTAGAGCCCAGAGAATCAATGAGGGAACCAATATCCACGAAAGCAGCAGGTAGTACGGCATGACGCCAATCGATGGATCATCTTTCTGCCCCACGCGCACCTGCTTGATGGCGTATGCGATACCAAAGGTCAGCACCACCGCTGATGTCAGATATAAAGGTGTGAGAAACCATGGCAGGTGGCTGCTCGACAGGAAACATGCCCAATTGAGCGGGATACGCAGAAAGAGTGCCGTGATTGGCCACATCCAACTGAAAGCTCGACTGACGTAAAAACTGCCGTTGCGGTGCGACGCCGCTTGCCAGAAGTATCCGAACCACGGCAACCAGAGAAGCAGGCAGAGAGCGCCGCTGCCAGCCAGCCAGCCCAGAAGCTTCACGTCTCTACGGCGCCAGCACGCAGCCATGACGAAAAGCACCTGAAAAACGACAGTGAACATGGCCGTATAATGGGTGTTTATCAGGGCCCAGACTGATACCGCATATAATGCCGATGAGAGCAGGCGCGACCTCGTTTTGCTGTCGCGGATCAGCCACACCATCATGGCAGTGGAAAATGTGGCAAGAAAGAGTTCCAGCGAGTACATACGGACTTCTTGTCCATAGGTGACGTCGAACGGCGAGAGCGCTTGCATCATGCCGGCAAAAATGGCCGTCGGTCCGCCGAACAAAACTGCCGTCATCGTCATCAAGGTGATGTTGGATAGAACGGACCAGACTGTGGAAAAGCCCCGCAGAGCCAGGTCAGAGCTCCCGAACGCAAGGCGCCAACGATTGAGCAAAACACCATACAAAGGTGGGCAGAGCGGATCGACTTCGCGAAAGTGTTGAAAAAGATCGGGCAGCGAATGAGGTTTGTCGAACTTGAACAGAATCGGCTCGCCGCGATACGACATGAACTGAGCCAGAGGCTGCCCGGTCGACTCGTACATGCTCTGATACGACTCGTCCAGATAGAGGCTGTCGAACGTGATCGCGGTGAAGCGCAGTGCGAAATTGAGCAGTGCGACTAAGACAAACCAGGGCAGGAAGCGCTTAAACACGAGGATCACCAGAACGCAAGCAAGAAGAGGGGAGAGAGACCGCGCTGGCGCATGAGCCACCATCCTCGATGGCAAAACCGAATTTTTTCCTCGTCATCCGATGCGTGTCCAAATTTGCTCAACCTCTCACGCCGATATAGTAAATGGCTGAGCGACGAGTCTAGTTAAGCCATGGTAATTTCTAAATAGTAACGATGTTTAGCAAAGGTTGAGCTAGGGCACGAAGATAGCGGCTGATTTGGCTTACCCCAGATTGTCGCGCAGGCAACGAGGAAAAGTTTTATCAGACCAAGGGAGACACACGTCTCGAGCTAGTTACTCTCTCTCTCTCTCTTTCCAGCTCGAGCAGGCGACGGCGACAGGTTGATTATGGCTCTAATCCGCAAGGAGATTGGCGATCTGCTGGTAGACAACGGTGTGATCACACCGGAAGAGTGGGAGCAGGTCCGCGTCGAGCACAGCGCCACGGGTGATTCCGTCCAGGAGATCCTGTCACGGCTCAATTTAGCGGGCGAAGCACAACTGAAAAACGCGGTCGAGTTGCAATACGGCGTCAATTTCGTCACGCTACGCAAGTACGAACCGAACTTACCGCTTTTGAACATGCTGCCAGAACGCGTCATTCGTGAGCACTGTGCAGTACCGATCGCGCAGGACATCAATCGGCTGACTGTGGCGATGGTTGACCCCAGTGACAATGTCGCTCTCGACGCCATCAAATCGCATCTAAACGGCGTGCAGGTCAAGACCGTCGTCTGTTTGGAAGATGATTTTCTCGCCTTCTTGCGCAACGCCTACAACGAAGCCGACGAAGTGGATGAGCTTCCGGTAGAGCAGCCGGTGGCGGTCGCGCCTGCACCGCAGGTGGTCGCACCTTCGCCGCCCGCAGCTGCTCCTCAATCCTCGGCACCGGTGGCTTCTGCCGCGGCTCCGGTGGCAGCAACGACCGCTCCAGATCAAGCGACAGCGCCGAGCAAAAACTCAAACTCGATCACCGGCGATTGGCCCGCGTTTACACCAGAAACTAAGATGAGCCAACACGCGGCGGCCGAAGAGACTGAAGACGAAGAGCCGATTGCCGACGAAATGACGGAAGAGCCGGACGAAGGCGACCAATCTATCACTTCGAATTTAAGACAGCTCGAGCAACCTGACGCGCATGCCCATAGCCAGTCATCGCACGAGTATGACGGTGGCAGAGCGTTGACCGCGACTGAATCACCGCCGAGAGAGCCCGAGTACTTCGACGAGGAAGATCTAGCCAAACGCGCCCAGGAAGAGGCTATCGTGCTTTTGGCAAACCAGATCTTGGGCGGCGCCATCAAGCGGCACTGTTCGAACATACATTTGATTGCCGGCGAAAAACAAGCCGCAGTGCAGTACCGTCTCAACGGCTCCCTGTTCACCGATCGCAAGCTGCCGCAGGCGATTCTCACGGCGCTCGTCGCCCGATACAAGATGATGGCGCGCCTCAACCTGGCAGAACAGCGCATGCCCCAGGACGGTCATATCAAAGTCAAATCATCCAGCAAAGAGATTGTCTGCTTGCTCTCGACTGTTCCCAATCAGTTCGGGGAGAACGTCGTCATCTGGATTCTGTAAGCGATTGGCTGGGACGGGCTCGTCCTGTCCAACAATGCAATCGCGCTTTGGCACGTTGAAATTGAGCACGCTTACCTTGCCGTGAGTCCTTGCCAATTTGCCCTTGCCTCTGCCAGAAATCCGCCTACGTTTATGTTGCGCCCACTGCTCATTGACAACGGCTGCGTCAAGTACCGAGAAGCCTTCCGCTGTCTACCATTGCAGCACTTGACTGAGTGGTGGAGTTGCCTCACGGATCGCAACATAGCTCTAGGGCAGTCAAAGAACGCCCGGGTCTGTGCGAACACCCCTAGATCCGTGCCCCCGCGCGGACAATGACAACCGGGCATGAAATTTCGAAAAAGCGGGCTGGGTGCCGCTTTCACTGTTTAACGGGCACAATGGCGTTCTCCCCGGTTGGGACACGGATCTAGGCAATAAATTAGCTGCCAATCTTATGTCGATTAGACTGCAAATAAGTCGAGCAACAGACCCGCCCTGCTCTGTGCAAAAGCCGTACTTCGGTTTAGCAAAGCCCTGGCCAGGGCAAGAAAATGAGGGATCTGCCGTTATTTTGTCGGGTGGTCGGACCAACCCTCCGGTGCCATTTGGCGATACCGGGCCGAGATTTGCGGGCACCATTTACTAGGGGCAGAGCAACCATGTTTGTTGGAGACACGGCGACGAGGTTGGCACGATGGGCGCACTAATCAAGAAGGAGATCGGTGAGCTCCTGGTTGATAACGGGCTGATTACGCTGGAAGAGCTCAAACTGGTGCAAGCCGAGCGCATGAAGACAGGCGAACCGATCAGCCTGATCCTCTCCAGATTAGGACTGGCAAACGAATCCCACCTGAAAAACGCCCTCGAGCTGCAGTTCGGCGTCAACTACATTTCGCTCGCCAAAACATCCACCGATACCAAGACTCTCGATATGCTGCCGGAGAAGTTGATTCGCCAGCATCAGGTTGTGCCGATTACGCAAGACGGCGATCGTCTCGTCGTGGCGATGGTCAACCCGAACAATCTTCTCGCTCTCGACGACATCAAATATAGACTGCGCGGCATTCAGATCAAACCGATGGTGTGCACGGAAGACGACTTCCAACACTTCATGGAGACGGTCTACGCCAAGCGCCAGGAAGAGCAAGCCACCAGCGCTCTCGCTGCCGCCGACAACACATTCATCGAGACAGAAGTCGATCTGAGTACGCTCGACGTCATGTTCGACGTCGATGACGACGTCAACGATCTCGACCTGGCTAAACAAGCGCAAGATGCGCCGATCGTGCACCTCGCCAATCAGATTCTGGCAAAAGCGATCAAGCGCGGCTGTTCAGATATTCATGTGGAGCCGCAAGACAAAGGCATCATGGTGCGTTATCGCCTGGACGGCGTGCTGTTTATCGATCGCACGTTGCCCAAAGCGATTATGGCAGCGCTCGTCAGCCGCTACAAAATTATGGCCGACCTCGACATCGCCGAACGCCGCCTGCCGCAAGATGGACGTATACGCGTTCGTTTTTCAGGAAAAGACATCGACTTCCGCGTTTCGACCATGCCGAGCAAACACGGCGAGAAGGTCGTCATGCGTATTTTGGACAAGTCGAGTACGACCCTAGGTCTGGACAAACTGATCACTGAAAATGACACTTTAGGCACTGTGCGCGAGATGGTCGGCAAACCGTACGGAATCATCTTCGTCACCGGTCCGACCGGTTCTGGAAAAACAACGACGTTGTACTCGGCTCTGGCAGAGAGAAACACGCCAGCAGTCAACATCGTCACGGCAGAAGACCCGATTGAATACGAGATGGTCGGCATCACCCAAGTGCAAGTTTTGCGGGAAAAGGGTTTGGACTTCGCCCGTATCTTGCGTTCTTTCTTGCGTCAAGATCCAGACATCATGCTCGTTGGTGAAACCCGCGACAGAGAGACAGCCAAGATTGCAGTGGAAGCGGCGCTCACCGGTCACTTAGTTCTCACCACCCTGCACACCAATGATGCTCCGGGCGCTATTACCCGTCTGGCAGAGATGGAAGTAGACCCATATCTGGTGGCATCAGCAACCGTGGGCGTCATCGCTCAACGTCTGATGCGACGCATCTGCAAAGAGTGCAAAGAGGCATACCAGCCCGATCACAGCACTCTCGAATATCTCGGACTGATAGAAAAGGGACAGGAGCACATTCCCGATTCGATAGTGCAGTATTTCAATCTGCGCATGGAAAATGGACTGCCGGTGTTTCAACGTGGCAAAGGCTGCGAAGGCTGCAACAATACGGGGTACAAGAGCCGAATCGGCGTCTACGAAGTCATGCGCATGAACGACGAGATTCGCGATCTGGCAGCGCGCGGTTCGACAACGGCGATGATCCGGTTTGCCGCTAAGCAGTCCGGCATGATTCCCTTAAAAGATTACAGTCTGCGCCTTGTCGGCCAGGGACACACTACCGTCGAAGAGGTGATTCGCGTCACTCTGGCTGACACGGGCGCTGACGATAAGCTCTGCACCAAGTGCCGCAATCCCGTTGGCGACGACTTTATCAAGTGTCCATTCTGCCAGCACGATCTTAAAGTATCATGCACGCGCTGCGGCACTTTGCAGCAAGAAGGCTGGGCCAGCTGTCCGAAATGCGGACTGACACAAGAACAAGCCCAGCGCGAATCGGCGTGCCGAGGCTGTGCTGCAGAAGTGACCGGCGATTGGGAGATGTGCCCATACTGCCAAAGTCCGCGCAGCGCCAGATCATTTATAGAGGAGCCATCTGTCGATGTCGATGGTGTCGATACAGAGTCGAACAACGATTCATCAGCTAGCGCCGCGTAGCGGTTTGCAAAAAAGGAGCTGAACGATGACCATCGAGATGCAAGAGTTGCTACAGCTCGTATTCGACAGAGCCGCCTCGGATCTGCACTTGAAGCCGAATCAGCCGCCGATACTGCGCGTGTCCGGCAAGCTGATCAAGTCATCATTGCCGGCGCTCAGCCCGATCGACGTACAACGTATGATCTTTGCCATTCTCACGAGTGACCAGCGCAAACAACTGGAACAAACTTACGAACTGGACTGCAGCTTCGGTATCGAAGGCATCGGCAGATTTCGCGTCAACGTATACAAAGAGCGCGGCAACTACGCCGCTGCCTTGCGAGTGGTATCATCGCGCATCCCGTCACTGGAAGAGCTGGGGCTACCACAAGTGGTGCGCGAGATCGCGCAAAAGCCGCGCGGCTTAGTCTTGATCACAGGGCCGACCGGACATGGTAAATCGACCACGCTGGCATCGATGATTGATTGGATCAATGAAAACCGCAGCGAACATATTCTTACCATCGAAGATCCCATTGAGTTTCTCCATCACAACAAACGATCGGTGGTGAGCCAGCGTGAGTTGGGTCTGGACACGAAAAGCTTTTCTAACGCTCTGCGCTCAGCCCTGCGTGAAGATCCGGACGTAATTCTCGTCGGTGAAATGCGCGACCTGGAGACCATTCACCTGGCACTGACGGCAGCCGAGACTGGTCATCTCGTCTTCGGCACCGTGCATACCAGTTCAGCGGCGCAAAGTATCGACCGCGTCATCGATGTGTTTCCCGCAGATCAACAGCAACAGGTTCGTGTCATGCTTTCGAATGGATTGATCGGCATCATCGCCCAGACGCTGCTGCCGAGACTGTCTGAATTAGCGGGCGGCAGTCCGATCACAAAAGGACGCGTGCTGGCCGCCGAAATCTTGATCAACACACCGGCAGTGGCGAACTTAATCAGAGAAGCGAAGACAGCGCAGATCTATTCGACCATGCAAATGGGCGCGCAACTGGGCATGCAAACATTGGAAGCCTCTCTGGCAGCACTGGTGAAGGAAGGGCAGGTGAGCCCATCTGAAGCGATGGCCAAGACGACGCGACCTGAAGATTTAGAACGCCTGCTTTCATCGACAACGAAAGCGCCGCTATCAGGTGCCAAAGGTTTTGGTAGATTCTAGATTGTATGCCTGAATTCCTTTACAAATTTCGCGACGGTCAAGGGCGGCTGCAAGAAGCTACCGCCAGCGCCGATTCATCGGCGTTGTTGCGCGCGCGTCTATCGTCGCGCGGATTGGAAGTACTGGAGATTTCAGCCCGTGAAAGTGGTGGCACTGCCAATCTCTTGAGAGTGAACCCAAACGTCATAGATGCATACAACCGAGCGTCACAGTTGTTCGAAACAGTCGCTCTCAGAGATATGGTCGTCTTCAGCAGGCAGTTCGCGGCTATGGTTTCGGCTGGCGTGGCCATGCTGCGCTCCCTGACAATCATCGTCGAGCAGTGCCGCAATAAAAAGATGAAAGCTGTGCTCGATGATGTGCGGCATTCTGTCGAGTCCGGTCTCTCGCTTTCCGATTCGATGGCGAGACATCCGGACGTCTTCGACAAACTGTACGTTTCTATGGTCAAAGCTGGTGAAGCCGGCGGTATCCTCGCCGATGTCCTCATGCGATTGGCTGATTTTCTCGAAGCGCGCCAGAAGCTGGAAACGAAGGTGCGCGGCGCCATGGTCTATCCGACCGTGGTTTTGATCGTTGCCGTCCTGGTCTTCTGGGCGATGCTGACATTTATCTTGCCAATCTTTCAGGGACTGTTCAAAAACATCGGCGGCGATCTGCCCGCCTATACGCAGTTTCTCGTCACACTCTCTCAATACATGCGCTCTATATGGATGTTTCTCTTCATAGTGGCTTGTATTGTCGGCGTCTGGTTTTTGCGGCGCTACTACAAGACAGAACCAGGGCGCATTCAGATAGACGGCATCATGTTGACGCTGCCGTTATTCGGCGAATTGATCAAGAAGGTAGCAATAGCACGCTTCAGCCGCACGTTCGGAACCTTGATACGCGCCGGCGTTCCGATGCTGTCCGCCCTCGACGTCGTCAAAGACACAGCCGGCAACGCCGTGATTGCCAAGAGTGTTGAGAGGATTTATTCGGAAGTGCGCCAGGGCGGCACGCTCTCCAAGCCGATGTCCAAACTGCCCCTCTTCCCGCCGATGGTGACGCAGATGGTGGCGGTAGGCGAAGAGACCGGGAAGCTTGACGACATGCTCGCCAAGATTGCCGACTTCTACGATATGGAAGTGGAGAACTCCGTCGAAGCCCTGACTTCCTTGTTAGAACCGATCATGGTTGTGGGCATCGGAGGAATTGTCGGGTCGGTGGTTATTGGCATGTATCTGCCAATTTTTACCATCATCAATCAATTGCATTGAGGAAAAAAAGCTGGAGACGGGCAACCAGTCGCCCTGAAGCAGGCGAGGCAGTCCTGCCAAGCAGTCGGCTTTAACCTGAGATTTAAAGCTAAATCTAACCTGGACCGTTTAAATTGATAGAGTCCGCATTTTCAAGGACCAGTTTCGGATTGTTTTTGTTTTACAATCTGGATTAAAGCCCTACAATAATGAATACTAGTTGCGTGGTGAGATCTTAGTCAGTGAGCAAAATAACAGTGCAGGCAAAGCAGCCCGCCGTGGGGTCCGGCCATAGCCCCAAGATAGACATTGGTAAGGGACAGGACCAGATCCATCACTGGCTATCCGTTTACTCGGACAGCCGAGATCCAGCCTTGAGAGATGCCATCATTCAGGCGTCGCTTCCACTGGTAAAACGTATCGCCTACGGTCTGGCTCGACGCTCGACTGACCCCGTCGAGGATCTGATCCAGGTCGGCTCGATCGGTTTGATCAAAGCCGTCGATCAATTCAAACCAGATGCCGGCGCCAAGTTTCAAACTTACGCCACCCACTTGATTACCGGCGAAATCCGCCACTATCTGCGTGATAAGACAGCCATGATCCGCGCCCCGCGCGAGCTTCAGGAGCTCTCTTTCCGCATCAACAGACTGGTGCAAAACTTGACCGCCCGTCTGGGACGCGAACCATCAGATGTCGAGATCGCACATGAGCTCGAGATTCCGGTCAGCCGCGTCAACGAAGCCTATGAAGTCGACCGCCGTCGCACCTTGATCTCGTTAGACCAGGCCTTGTCCAATGACGCAGGCAGCGAGCAGTCGTTAATCGACACTCTCGTTGATGGTCGCTATCAAGCCAATCAGTTGGCCAAAGAAGACCGTTTTATGCTCGCCGAAGCCATCAAGCAACTGCGAGAAGGACTGCGGGAAGTCGTTCAGCTGACTTTCTACGAAGATCTCAGCCAGACTGAAGTAGCGCGCCGTCTCGGCATCTCCCAGATGCAAGTATCACGCAGACTGAGAGCCGCCACCGCCGAGCTGCACAAAATCATCACGCAAAACAAGAAGCAGAGCGGACAGAAAGGCAGCTAATGCCAGATGGATGCAGCTATTGAAGCGTCGAAGCTAACCAAAGACGTATTCAGCAGCTTTCTTCGCAAACGCACTGGTGTTCTGCATGGGGTTGATCTCACGGTCAGCCGGGGCGAAACTTACGGATTGCTCGGACCAAACGGTGCCGGCAAGACGACGGTGCTGAAGATTTTGCTTGGTCTGATGAAACCGACATCTGGACAAGCGCGTCTTCTCCAACTGCCGGCGGGCGACCGCACCGTGCTGTGCAAAATCGGCTATCTGCCTGAGAATCCATATTTCTATACGCATCTGACCGGGCGCGAATTTCTCGCATTCATCGGACAGTTGTTCGGGATGGAACGAGAGAAACTGAAAGAGAAAAGCGACGAGTTGTTGGCGCTGGTCAAAATGTCGGACAACGCTGACAAGCAGATGCACAAATATTCGAAGGGCATGCTGCAACGGCTCGGCATTGCTCAATCGCTCATCAACGATCCGGAGATCATTTTCTGGGATGAACCGATGTCGGGTCTCGATCCGATCGGACGCCGCGACGTGCGCGGCATCATCATGGCGTTGAAAGAGCAAGGCAAGACTATCTTCTTCAACTCGCACCTGCTGCCTGATGTGCACGAAGTCTGCGATCGCGTCGGTGTGCTGTGCAAAGGCAGATTGGTAGCAGAGGAGACAGTAGGAGCGATCTCGGCAACCGCGACCTACAAGGATCTGGAAGAGTACTTCATGGCGATGATTGCCCAGGCGGAAGCGCAAGGTGCGCAGGAAAAAACCGCAGCGCCATCCACTCAAACCTCGGACGAGAGCGAGGGCAAAACATCGTGAAGCAGTGGGCCGCGATCATGGCAATTGCGATCAATACATTTCGCGAAATCGTGCGCGAACGAATCATCTATGCGTTCATGCTCTTCGCCCTCGTCATCGGCGTGCTGTCACTTTTATTAGGGAGCCTGTCCGTCGGTCAGGACGTGCGCATTCTCGAAGACATCGGCATGGCGACGATTTCGCTCATCGGCGGTATCATCGCCGTTTTCGCGGGCACTAATCTTGTATACAAGGAGTTAGAACGGCGTACCGTATACATAATTTTCACCAAACCGGTGACGGGATGGCAGTTCATTCTCGGCAAATACATGGGTTTGTCCGCTGCGCTGGCGCTTATCGTTCTGGCGATGGGGGCGTTTCTCGGGCTCTTGGTCTGGCTTTCCTCGGCACCGACACTGGAAAATTTCAGCGTGCCCTTCGCGACGATCTGGTTGCCGCTCGTCATTGTTTACATCGAGCTGCTCTTCATAATCGCATCGGCCACGTTTTTCGCCACCTTCGCATCGCCCCTGATGAGCGTCGTTTTCACTCTCGCCCTCTGGTTAATCGGGCACTTCGGCGACTCCCTCAAAAGTCTGGGACAGATGTCGCAAAACCCGGCCTTCTCCAGTTTGACCGATACTGTCTACTTGCTCCTGCCAGATCTGGCGTCACTGACAAAAGCGCGTGGAATCCTCATGTATGGGCAGCACGCATCGCTCGAGCTGCTCTCGTTCATAACCTGCTATGTTTTGGGTTATGTGACACTACTACTGGTGTTGGCATCCGTCGTCACTGAACAACGCGAGTTTCCCTAAACATGGATGCGTTCATGCAATTTATGAGCTTCCCTTCCATCGCGCGCGATGCTCTTCTCGCCCTGATCGGTTTGTGCGTGGGCAGCTTCCTCAACGTGGTGGCATTGCGCTCGTTGAAGGAAGCGAACTGGTTTTGGCCGCCCTCGCATTGCCCCGATTGCCAGCACCGCCTGGCCCCTCTCGATCTGTTGCCGGTTTTATCCTGGCTGCTCCTGGGCGGAAAATGCAGATACTGCAAGGGAAAGATTGCCTGGCAGTATCCTGCCGTCGAACTGGGGACAGCGTTCGTATTCGTGTTGGTGATCAGATATTTCGGATTCAATTTTGAAGGGCTTGGGCTCCTGTTCTTCTCTTGCGTTCTCATCGCAGTGACAGCGACCGACTTCAAAGAGAAGCTGATACCACACGAGATCACCTATCCTGCCATGATCATCGGTCTGATCTATTCAGCGATGGTGGTGCAGATGCGCCTGCTCTTTCCGCCGGAATTGCACAGA
Source organism: Planktothrix sp. (assembly GCA_036703195.1). Classification (GTDB taxonomy): domain Bacteria; phylum Cyanobacteriota; class Vampirovibrionia; order Obscuribacterales; family Obscuribacteraceae; genus DATNPN01. The sequence goes on from DATNPN010000038.1 coordinate 198,808, forward strand.
ATCGAGCGCTTCGGCGAACCTCTCACCTCGGCGCTGGCCGGTGTCGGCGTCAGTTATATACTGTTCGATTTCCTCGCATTTTATGGGTTAAAACTGTACATAATGAGGTACGGACATCCCGACGAGCAGCCAGAAGAGGAAGACGAGAGCGAAGAAGAGAGGGAAGAGTTCGACCCGCAAGTTGATACCACATTCGATATCAAAAAAGAGCCGCAGATCAAGGACGAGTTTGAAGTGATGGGTGGCGGCGACGCCGTGATGGGGGCTGTCATAGCCGCCTGGCTCGGGCTTTCGGCCCTGGCGCAATCGCTGTTTTACGGTTTTATGATCGGCACCGCCTTGGGCGTTACTTATTTGACAATCGAGCTAGCTCGTCGGGGGGAGTTAGCGGCGCGAAAGCGGCGCGTATTCCTGGGGGCGATAATCGGGTTTGTCGCGCTCGAGGCGGCAGTGTTCGGTTTGTTCACTCTTACTCATCAGGGCGACTTGGCCACGCAAACATTCGATATGAAACCTTGGCTCGGGCTCGGCTTGGTGGGGGCGTTCGTCGGCTCGATGGTCGGTCTAATCTCTGGCGGAGAGCGCCTCTCGAGTCCGTTTCCCTTCGGCCCGGCCCTGGCAGCCGGCGCTTTTATCGCCATGTTTTTCCCCTGGTCGCAGGCGGAGACGCCGCCTTCGGCTGCAGTGCCGCCAATTGGAATACAATCTACATTAGGGCGTTAGGGCTAAAGTGCGGGAGCCAAGAGGGCGAAGATTGTTCAGCTTTCACAAGAAAAAGGGACCCACGCTCGGTCTTGATATCAACAGCGACAGCATCACGCTGATCCAGCTGGACAAAACGCGCGCCGGTATTGAAGTGGTGCGATTCGCTTGTCAGCCCACGCCGCCCAACACCATTCGCGAAGGACTGATCGCCGATCCCGAAACCGTGGGCTCGGTCGTCATGGATCTGCTCAGCGCCGCCAACATCGCGCCTTCTGGTCCGGCGCCCATCGTCAACGTGGCAGTGCCGGCACAGGCGATCGTCATCAGGTTGATGCCGGTACCGACGGGGATGCCGGCCGAGGAGCTCGCTGACGTGGTGACGCAAGAGGCGACCAACCACGTACCGTTTCCCATCGAAGACGCCAACCTGGACTGGTCGCAGATGCCGGCCACCGAACGCACTGACGCCGACGGCGTGCGCCGCGTCGATGTAATTCTGGCAGCGATTCAGCGCAGCGTCATCGAATCGTACTGGCGCATGGCTGACAGTGCAGGCGTGCGGCTCGGGCGCGTCGACATTTCGTCACTCTCGGTGATCCGCAGTTTGGCTCTGGCAGGTTATCTTGGTAGTACCGGTCACCTGTCGATGATCGTCAACATCCGTCACGACGCGACAGACATCAACGTGGTGCGCAGCGCCATGCCACTGTTCGGGCGCTCGATCATGCTCGGCATGGATACCGTAACCGAAGCAGTATCGCGCAGTTTGGAAGTGCATTTCGATCAGGCGTTGGACCTCTTGCCGGAGATAACTCTCTTCGGCACTCCGCCAGCGGACCCGCGCATGGGACAAGCAGCGCAGATCACCCGCACCGTATTTAGTGACATCGCCGATGAGTTGCAACGATCGCTCGAGTTTTACAAGTCGCAAGTGGGCGAAGTGAAAGTCGATCAGATTATCCTCACCGGTCCAGGTTGTATGATTCCGCAGATCGACCAGTTTTTCTCGGCGCGCATGAACATTCGCACCATCGTAGCGGATCCCATGCGCGACCTGGTGTTCGACTCTGAACTGATCGTCGATCGCATGCGCCCGATTCTGGCAGCGTTGATTGGATCATCGATTGAGACGGGATGGAGCCCCTCATTCACGGTCGATCTCGACCTCAATAAAGACGGTCGCATGCCGTTGCTCTACGATGAGCGGTCGACACAAGTCATCGCTCCGGAAGAGCGTCCCACTCCCTGGTTCAGACCGCTCTTGCTGAGCGGCTTGGGGCTGTGCCTGCTCGTCTTCATGGCCTGGGCGTTCTTCACTCAGTACGACATTCCCAATCAGCAGCGCACGATGGAACAAGTTCAACAACAGATTGTAGACAACAACAAACTGCTGGGACAGCTCACTAAGCTGCGCGCGGACAACAGCGTTTTGTCGGGGAAAAAACGCGTTCTCGACGACATCGTGAAAAAATCGGAGCGCTGGTCCGACTATCTCGAAGCGATCAGGACTGGAACTCCCGATGGCGTGCGCATCAAAGCGATCATGTTTAAGGCAGACGGCGCCCACATCGAAGGAACTGCACGCGATTTTAGCAGCGTCTCCAGCTTCAGTGTCAATCTCGGCGCCAACCCCGGCGTTTCCAACGCCTCAGTGGAATGGGCATCGCGCAACGACAAACATCCGGACCAGGTGGCATTCTCCGTCCTAGCCAACATGCACAGCAAAGACGGCACACCCGAAGTTGCCGATAAGCCGCTCGCACCTTCGAGTGCAAAAACCGCACAGACACAGGCACCCCCGCAAGACGATCCGTTCGCGCAGATCAAGAGGGCAGCCAGTCATGTGCAGTAGTGCCAGAGGTGCGGCATGAGATCATCGATCAAGTTAGCGATCGGACTGCTGCCGTTTTTGGCGGCCGGCGCCATGGCGTCGTATGTCGTGTTGCCCGCCTATCAGGAGGATCAGAGCCAACGCGCCGAAGTGACGAGCAAGCAAACAGAAAACGATCAACTGGCAACCAAACTGCGCGACCGCAAAAAAGCCGAATCAGACCGCAAGACGTTGGAAGGCGAAATCGAGATGCTGCGCGGTTCGGTGCCGAAAGCACCTGAGCTCGATCTGTTCATGATCGATCTGGAGAGAATGTGCAAACAGGCCGGCGTCGATCTGATCGCGGTTGAGACTCCCGAGCCTGATGTCTTGCGCAATTTGGACACCGCTAATGAAGAGATGCAGAAAGCTGCTCAAACTGGCAGCAAGATCGGTGTCGGTTCTAAGACAGCGGAAAAGCAGCAGCAGCCGGCTAACAGTAATCAGCAGCCGTCCAAGCAAGACCAGACTGCGCTCAAGCAGCTGATCAAGCAAGTTTATGTCACTGGTGATTATGATGGGATCGTTGCGTTGATGAAAGAACTAGAGAACTATCAACGCGTAACGGGAGTAAAACAAGTATGCGTCGCCACTGCGTCCGAGAAAGACGACACGCAGCAAATCACCCAGAACGCAGCGGCGGAGAAAGCGAAGAAGCTAGAACTACCACCGAACCGACCGGTCATGTCGTTTTTGATGTCCCTCTATTATTTGCCTTAAGCGAGCATTTTGCTATGAAACCGATAACGATTTTGCTGATTTCCAGTTTGCTGAGCGTCGCTGCCGCGCACGCCGCGGACAGCAGTTCGCCGCCGTCTGATGCCGCTGCCAGCGCACCCACTTCCGGTGTCAATTTCAGTCAACAACTGCCTGCCACCACGCGCGGGCAAGCTACCGAAACTGCAAAACTTGGCGCTGGACGCACTAATCCGTTCGCCGATATCGGTGGCTTCAAACCGTTTCCCTCGGGCTCAGCGGGCGTGTCGACGCAGAAGACGACGACAACCACCAAAGTGACGACGAAGAGACATACGGGAGAGGGGTTGGTTCCGCCGCCTCCACCGACGACTTCGATCGGAAGTTTTGTGCCGCCGCCGCCTGCGTCAGGTGGTGCCTCGCAGGATCTTCTCAACCCGAACGAGTTGCCGGCGCCTCCGGACAAGCCTGCCATTGTCGGCAAGATGCAGTTGACCGGAATTGTGGGTAGCCGTGCCCTGTTTACCTTCGATCCGGCGGCGCGCCTGCAAAACGGCTGGCCCAAATTCGTTTCGCTCGGAGCGGGAGAGCAGTTCGAAACCGTCAGCGTCGTCAACGTGTCACCAGATTCGGTGACATTGCAGGAGGACGGAGAGCGCACGGTGAAAGAGCTCCCGCGCATCAGGTAGGCTAGGTGGGCCGCCTGCGAAGGCTGATGGGCTGACGAGCCGTCAGCCTGACGAAACGACGGGGCGCCTCCTCGGAAGAAGCCGCGAATGAAACAGGAGAAGTCCACAAAACGATGGCTAGCTTTCCACAGGCAATCGAGAAGAGCAATGACCTGTTCAACTCAACTGAACACGGCCAAGTTACCGACGAGCAGGCGCACGACCAAGCCGTCCAGCTTCTCTCCAACGTAGAAGAGGCGCGAGGATTTTTCGTGGCGCTGCTTACGGGCCAGTCGGCTATCGCCGACGCACCGCCTCGATGGCTAATCGAAGCGATGCGAGAACAGATCAATGTCGTCGCAGAACTCCTGGCGAAAAACCTGGTCATGTCCACCGCCACTAAACTGATCCATGAGCGCAAAGGCGACGCCGCGGCGGCGGCTGGCTCGCAGACGGTGGCGACAAGAACCGCCGGCATTATCAAAAAGCTGGAGGCGCCGGGGTTGCAGAGCGCCCTGACACAACTATCGTCCGCAGTCGATGATCGCCTGGGCGAAAAGGATTCGCCAGACAGCTCATGGGATGCGTTTCTCCGTAAGTGGGGCTACGACCTGGAGCAGCTGCAAGCGATGAAAGTGGCGCTGGCGGATTGTCGTTCATAAACACTGTTCGGCGTGAACCCTCTAACTTCACGAAAAAGTCACGCCAAAATGGCTTCACCAGCCAGATTTGTGCAAACTCTCACGCACATTTATTAGCTGCCGTTAATCGAACCAACGCGGCACCCTTTCGGCAAAAGACTGGATAAGGCGCTCCGGCGCCAATCTCTCGAAATCCCCACCAAACCAGGAATGCAGCCCCCAAATATTTACTTGACATCCCCCATTTTAGGAACAGAATGAAAGATGCAATGCTCGACAACTAAACCTGATCCGACGTGACCAGCCCACTTTTAAGCGTCGGCCAGTTTCATTCAGGTTCTACACTTACCATGGATTCCCCTGTTACTACTTCGGTCTTCGGAGTGGTTGAGGCACCGCCTTCCCCATTCCTGACACATGAAGAGCTCGCCGAAAAAATAATCGGCGTCGCCGTAGACGATCGCTACCGTGTGCAAGCACAGCTGGGACAGGGAGGTATGGGCGGAGTCTACAAAGCCGTCCACCTGGGCTTGTCAAAAACCGTCGCTATCAAAATCTTATGGCCGGAGCTCGCATCCAACGTCAATGCCCTGGCGCGCTTTCAACGAGAAGCGAAAGCCGCCAGCAGTCTCAATCATCCAGGACTGGTCAGCGTCAGCGATTATGGCCTTCTAAAAAATTTCCAGGCACCGTATTTGGTGATGCAGTACGTGGAAGGGAAAAACCTCGCTGACATTTTGCAGCATGAGTATCGATTGACGATTCCGCGCACTCTCAATATTTTCATCCAGATTTGCGATGCCCTGGCCCATGCGCATGAGCACGGCGTCATCCATCGTGACATCAAGCCGAGCAATATCATTCTGCAAAACATCAAGGGAATCGAAACCGTTCAGATCGTTGACTTCGGTATTGCCATGTTGATGAGTTCGTTCAGCCAGGAGCAGTCGATCACCGCCTCAGGAGATGTGGCTGGCAGCCCGCAGTACATGAGCCCTGAGCAGTGCATGTCCGAGCACGTCGATTGCAGAACGGACACCTACTCCGTTGCCTGCGTCATGTATGAAACGATAACCGGACGTCCCGTTTTCACCGGCAGAAATTCGCTGCACACCATGTATAAACAGATGCACGAGGAGCCTGATTTCAGCGTCTTCGAGCAACTGCGCTTGCCACCGTCGTTGCGTCGTATTCTCGTCAAAGGTTTACTGAAAAAACGCGATCAGCGTTATCAATCAATAATGGAATTGAGAGCTGATCTGATCGCGGTTCGTGACCAGATCTTCCGCTCCCTCAGCCAACGCCTGATCCGCTGGCAGTCACGGTCCTTCCCAGAAAAGTGCTCAGCATCGTTTCAGACTATTCTGTTCGTGCTCGGCTGGGTAATCGTCTCGTTCTACATGTGGCAATCGACCAGGTATTTCTTGCACGTGCCATAGCTGAGTGGTTTAACGACTAGCGGCTCTCTATCATGGTTTTGCGGTAAGCACACAACGAACCGTAGGGGTCGCTTGCAGCGACCCCTATGCACGTGACGGCTTTTTAACTCGTCAAACGGGCGCGTACAACGCGCCCCTATGACAGGGAAGCCTGCCGTCGCGCGGGAAACGTGGTGACGACGCTGCTGGATGAGATCAAGACGCGCGAGTAGTCTTGCGGCGTATTGACGTTGAAGTACGGTGGCAGGGCATCGCCTTGCGCTTCCCAGTTGCACATAAACGTTTGCGCTTTCAATCCGGACAAAAACTCTTGCACGCTCAAATTGCCCTCGAAAAGCGACTCTTCCAGGGCCTTGATGCAGTTTTTCGAATACAGCCCCAGCAACGGCTCGATGCCGTTTTTATGAGCGAGAACGACGACATCGTTGCCATGCCGGCACGAAGTCATCTCGCGAATCAATCTCTTATCGACCAGCGGCATGTCGCACGCCACGACAAACGCGTACGGCTGCGATGCCACCAACAGACCCGAAAGAATGCCGCCCAGCGGTCCTCTATAAGGAAGGATATCTTTGACGACGTCGACACCGATGTTTTCGTACGCCTCTGGTTCGTTCGCCACGACGAGCGTCTCGGCGAAGAGATCTTTGACGTTATTGATCGTGTGCTCGAGGAGCGTGCCACCTTGATACGGGAGAAACGCCTTCGGGCGCCCCATGCGCCGCGACTTGCCGCCGCACAAAACCAGCCCGGTGACAGGCAGCGGCAACGCTTCTCTAGTGGGTGTTTCTATTAGATAGTTCAACTCACTCACCGTGGTATACGGGTTGACGCTTCTCAGCGAATGCCGCCAGCCCTTCGAGTCTGTCCTTCGTGTTCAGAAGCTGCAGATAGCACTTCGTTTCCAAAGCGAGTCCTGCTTCAAGGTCTCTGTCAAAGCCACCATCAATCGCCTGTTTGGCCATACGCAACGAAAGCGGCGCCGCCGTGCAAATCTCTTTTGCCCAGGCGCGCACTTCGTTCATCAACGGCTCGTTAAACTCGCCTTCTCCCGAATGTTTCTCAGAAACAACCTTATGGATCAACCCCAGGTCATGACCTTGCTTTGCCGGTAACGGCGCAGCGGTGAGAATCATCTCTTTCGCTTTCGACTTGCCGATCAGGCGCGACAATCTCTGCGTTCCGCCCGCTCCAGGAATGATGCCCAGCTTAACTTCAGTCAGGCGCAGCGATGCATCCTCGACCATGACACGCAGGTCACAGGCGAGAGCGAGTTCAGTGCCGCCCCCGAAAGCAGAGCCGTTGATAGCAGCGATGACCGGCTGCGGCAACGTCTCAATCGTGCGCATCGTCTCTTGAATCAAGTTGAGGTAATCGATCGCTTCCGCCGGGGTCATGCCCTTGCGCTCAGTCAGGTCCGCGCCGGCACAGAAGACCTTTTGACCGGCGCCGACGATGGCGACCAGACGGATGCTCTTGTCGTTCGCGACCGATTTGCACGCTTCAATCAGAGCACGCAGCAAGGGGCGGTTGAGGCAGTTGTGTACGCTGCCGCGATTCAACTTGAACCACGCCAACGGCGGCTCCTTCTCGACCAAGAGTACTTGCTCTTTCTCTTGCACCATCATGCTCCTGTTGTCGCCTCCGCTTTGGCCGTAGCCTGTGCAGCGGCTGCCTTCTCTTGTTCTTTCGTTCTGCCGGCGAGCGCCGCTTGCAGATATCTGCCGGGCAGCTTCTTGCCGAGAATCTGCTCTGCCAGCGCGCCTGCATCGACTAGTTTTTCCAGATTGACGCCCGTTTTGACACCGAGCCCATCCATCAGATAGATCAGATCTTCAGTGGCGAGATTGCCCGCCGCACCCGGTGCGTAGGGACAGCCGCCCAATCCGCCGACGCTGGCGTCGAACACTCTGACGCCCGCGTCGAGCCCAGCCAAAACGTTGGCTAAAGCAGTTCCTCTCGTGTCATGAAAATGCAGCGCCATTTTCTCTAACGGTACCTGCTGCGAAATCAACTGCACCAGTTCAACTACTTGATTCGGTGTGCCGGCACCGATGGTATCGCCAAGAGAGATCTCGTCTGCGCCCATCTCCAACAATCTCTCAATCACCCGCGCCACTTGAGAGGGTTTCACCTTACCTTCATAAGGACAGGCAAAAACGACAGAGACATAAACACGCAACGAACGCTTGTCGGCTTTGGCTGCAACTGCAACTTCCGACAACGCGGCGATCGCTTCGTCGATCGACTTGTTGATATTTTTCTTGCTGTGCGACTCAGTGGCTGACATGAACAGAGCGGCTTGCTTCAGGCTCGTTTGCTGAAAAGATTCGAACCCCTTCAAATTCGGAACCAAAGCTGACGTCACCACATCCGGTGGCAGCTTGACGGCTCGAGCCACTGCCAGTCCGTCAGCCAGTTGAGCAATCCATTTGGGGCTGACGAATGAAGTCAACTCGATGTTCTTCAAGCCGCAGGCGCCGAGCGCCTCGATCAGCCGCACTTTGTCGCCCGTGGACACATGCTTGCTCTCATTCTGCAAACCATCGCGCGGTCCGACCTCTACGATCTTCACTTGCGCCGGCAGTGTGTCCAACATCGTCATCGCTTAACCGTCTTATTCGAGTACTAGCAGCGCGTCGCCTTCATTGACGAAATCGCCCGAGTTTGCCTTCACTTCGCTTACTTTGCCAGAGGCGTTCGCCTGCACCGGCAGCTGCATTTTCATTGACTCCAGGATCGCCACTTCCTGTCCATCAGTGATGTCGTCGCCCTTCTTAACGAGGATTTCGACGACAACTCCAGCCATCATTGACGTTACTTGTTTCATTGTCCTGCTTTCAATCTATATCGGGGGCGGGCTGATTGGGTGCCCGGAGCGAAAATGTTATCAAAGACATATATAGGTTTGTATGATGGTTTACTCACCAGGCGGCGGGTGTAAGAAGGGCGCGTAGCCTTAGTTTGAGCTAATAAGAATGGTGCGGATGAGGTTGTGGATAGGTGTTCTGAAACCGCCGAGTCGGGCGCGGGGTTTATCGATATCGTTGCACGGTCAGTCGCAATGGCGCCCAGGCTGCCCACAATCGCTGGGGGCGATTGAAATCCGCCCGAAAATATCGCTGCTACCGATTAAAGCCGCTCTGGCTCAATCGAATCGCTGGGGGCGATTGAAATCCGCCCGAAAATATCGCTGCTACCGATTAAAGCCGCTCTGGCTCAATCGAATCGCTGGGGGCGATTGAAATCCGCCTGAAAATATCGCTGCTGCCGATTAAAGCCGCTCTGGCTCAATCCAATCGCTGGGGGCGATTGAAATCCGCCTGAAAATATCGCTGCTACCGATTAAAGCCGCTCTGGCTCAATCCAATCGCTGGGGGCGATTGAAATCCGCCTGAAAATATCGCTGCTGCCGATAAGAGCGCGCTCTCCAACTTATCGCTGCTGCCGATTGGGAACTGGCTCGAAACCTACCGGCGATAGCTGAAGCCTGACGCAGAAAGGGCGGGTGAAACACCCGCCCCGTCTACACAAAACAATCTATGTTGAAACTTCTGTAGTTACCTGAACAAGCCTCTCAACGCGTCGTTGATCGATTTGACAGTGTCGTCGCCTTCCTCTTCGTCCAGGTCGGAGATTTGCGACGCGCTGCTGCTGCCGCTCGTTTCTTCCTGGCGCGCGGCTTGCATCGCCTGCATATCGTCTGCGAACGGGTCGGGGGCTGCAGCTGGTTGGGGCGCCGGCGCCGCGATGGGCTCGTGATCGGTGGCAGAGCTGGTGGCGCCTTTGGCGATAATCGCTTTCAGGAAAGGGTTGGTGGAAGTGACGGCCGGCTCTGGTGCCGGCGTGGGCTCTGCCATGTCGAGGTCATCGTCATCGAAAAATGAACTCGATGAGAGCGCTGCCGAAGCGGAGGTGGGAGCAGCTGTAGGCGCAGGCGCCGGCATGGGTGCGGGAGCGGGCGCTGCCGGGGTGGGCACTGGCTGCACGGAAGGGACTGGCTGCCAGGCGGTCCCGGATGTCGTCGGGCTCGGAGTTTCCGGAGCCGCTTCTTGAGCCGTCTGACTCTGTTGGAAGCTGAAATTAAAAGGTGGTTGTGTCTCTTGCTGGGATGCGGTCCCAGCGGGCATGGGCGCCGGAGCCGGCGTTGTCTCGGGCGGCAAGAACGGACTGCGGCGCGCATGAGTGGCAGGCTCGGCCGGCGTGAGCGTGGGGTCCGGCAATGCTTTCAGGCGCGTTGCCGAAGCTCTCGGCGACGGTTGCGGAGCCGCCATCTCCTCGACGGCCTCTTCTTTCTTCCGTTTTCTGCCGCCATTGGAATTAACCGAAGGAGAAGGCGACGACAAGTTGGCGGAATAATGCGACATCATGGTGCGAATCTTGTCTCTGTCTAGGGCCACCGATTCAAGCTTCTTCTGGGACGACGTAATCCGCCGTTCAAGTTCGGCGATCTGTTCGTTGATGGCGGTAATCTCTTCGCGAGTATGCGCCTCGGTAACGGCAAACTCTTCAAGCAGCTTCTTCAGCATTTCCGTGCTTGGCATAACGGCTTAGCTCCCCTGATCGGCACGACTAGTAAAGGCACGAGAGTACCTATTCCAGTAATTACCATTCTTGGCAGTAATTTAAGCGCTAATGACTACAGATTGTGCGAAAAACACACATTCCGGTCGGGCTGTCAAGACAGTCCGTTCCAATTATTAGAGTCCTGGTATGACGGGCTAAAGAGGGAAAGTTATTCGTCTTCTTCGTCGCGTTCGGCTCTGGATGCCGCTTTCGTTTCTTGCACCAGATTGCTGAACAGCCACATGCAGAGATCGTCGAGCGAGTCGCACGGAGGCACGCCGTCAGCCATTCTCCACATCATGCCGGCGTCGGTAATTTTCACCTGCATGATAGCCATCGGATGAAACTCTTTTTCTGTTTTACTCAAGGCGATGACGAGGTTGGTCGGCACCAGATAGAACTCGACACAGCCGTCTGCTCCGCGCACGGTCAGACTGTAGTACTTAGTGGAGAGACGAGCACGGAAATACGTCTTTGTCTCTTCAGCTTCGCGGAATTGGTTGTAGCGCGTCACTTCGGTAACGTCACCAGATATGGTGCCAGTTACTTGCAGGTCGGTGCCGCCGGCGATCTGGTTGAACTCGAACATAAATCGCTGCAGCGAACCGAAAATCTTATCGATCAGGGTCTCGATGCCTTTCTTGTAAATCGACTCACGGTAGATTTCGTGCAACTGCACGCCGCGCTGCTCAGCCAAGAACTGCATCGAGTCCTCTTTGAGCTTGAACATCCAGTCATTGCCGGTGTCAGCCGGTTGGGATTCATGGTAAACAAGGATTTGCTTATTAAGTGCAGCTTCGCGGTCAGAATGGCTGACGCCCGTGCCGCCCGCAACTTCCAGTTTGCCGGTGCTTTTCTGACCAGCCGCCTGACGCGCAGGATGGTTGTCGATGAACTTTCGCCCGCTGTCCTTCTCTTCCTTGCGGTTCTGGTTCGGGTTTTTGTTGTCGCTTCTACCTTTCCCCTGCCACATAGAATGAACTCCACTATAGTCAGCCAATGACGGTTATTCCCTTAAGAGAGGTCATTGAACCGAGGGTACTGTCTGCGCCTGAAAGCCAGAGAGATGGGCTCTGACACCATTATGGTGAAAGACTCGCTGCCCGTAAATGGCGCTCGCACATAAACGAAAGTGCGTATAAATCGCCGCAAATCACCGCCCAGCAGGAGTTTACGGAGGGCACCGCAGCAAGCGGCAGTATCATTAATTTCGAGCGAACCGCTCCAGCGACCCGTTATTGGTGACAAAAAATCACGCGCAAGAGTGACCGGCGAGTTTCCAATTCCTACTCAGGAGTGACCCGTCGCGGCCGACGCTTACAAATCCAGGAGCTTCATTTCCAGAATCGTGGCGGAGCCCTCTCCGGGCGAAGATTCTACATTTAATTTTGTAGGATAAAAACAACGAATCATGTCGGCCCGTTCACGGATGCCCGAAAGCCCAGTGCCGCCTTCGCGCGCCCTCCTGAGGTCGGGCTCCTCCGGTGCATAGCCCTTGCCGTTGTCGCGCATGGTCAAGCGCACAAACCGGTCCTCAACGTCGATTCTGACGCTTACCCGCGTCGCTTCCGCGTATTTCTCGATATTGTTCATGCACTCCTGCACGATACGAAACAGGTGCAGCTGCACAGGATAAGGAAATTCAGGCAACTCTTTCTCGCACTCGAACGAGCAATCTGCGCCCGTGCGTTGTGCCACACGTTCGAGCAGATCCTCGATCACGGTCTGCAGCCCCCAGTCACGCAGATCGCGAGGGGTGAGGTCGTGGCAAATCTCGCGAATTTTTTCGCAAATGTGATCGAGCGAAGTGCTCGTCTCGGGCGGTCCGGGCGCTTCGTCTCCGGAGAGCGCCCGCTTGAGCGCCATGATGTCGGCGATGACAGCGTCGTGCAGATCTCTTGCGATGCGGTTTTGAATCTCTTCTTGCTGGCTGACGATCTTCTGCGCCATATTCTGTTCTGCCAAAAGCAGCTCGCGCACAGCGGCACGCAAAGTTTCACCTTCCAGATTTTGCAGCATGGCGCCCTCGTCCAACTCTTCCTTCATGCCCTGGTAAGAGGCGAACACCAGAGTTTTGAAGAGAGTGCGGCAAAGATAGAAGAGTTCGTCGGGATCAGCGGGCAGTCCATCGAGAGTCCAAATTCCTGGACCGATGCGCTCGTTCAAACGCAAGACACTTTTGAGCCTGGTCGGCGTTTCACTCTGGGAAAGGAGAAACAGCTCGGTGGCAGGCACGAGGAAAAACTCGACGCGCCCGTTGATTCCGCGCATACTCAGGCTCCAGTTCGGCGTAGAGATGCGGGCGCGGAAAAACGTGACATTGCGCGTTGCTGCCAACTTCGAAGTAGCGCCTTTGGTCACGAGCCCGTACTGTTTTTTGCCGGAGACCTGCTCCTTTACCGACTGCACATCGCTGGCGCTGAACCGCATCTGGGCAAACGCCGGCACGTCGGCGGTGATCTCGTTGAAGCCGTTGGCAAACGTCTTCAACGTGCCGTGCAGCATCTTCATGAGGTTGCGCGTTTCATCCTGAACCTGCCCGATTGGCGTGTTAGTCGTAATCGTAATGCTGGAATCTTGAGCACCGATGTCGCGCCGCGTCATCAAGCGGCGGGCCATCTCGTGCAGCCAGATCGTCTGATAAACAGCGAGCTGAGCGTCGCGTCCCGTCTCTATGTCGTCGTACTCTAGCGGCGCGTCTGCACTGCGCCCTTCGCCGAACTGCTGCTCGATCATCAATCGATCGAGCGCCCGTCGTTCGCTGCGCAGGCGGCGCCAGTCAGGACCTGGCAGCGGCAAACCAAGCATTTTGCAAAGCCCAGTGACCGCTTGCTCGAACATCTCTTTCATGATTCGAGTTCTAAGTTGCCGTAGCCGCTCTGCACCGCCCAAGCAATCAGCTGTTCGCGGCTCTCCAATCCGAGTTTCAACAACAAGAGCTCACACTGTTTGCGCACAGTGGCCGGCGATGCCTGCCGTCTGTCGGCGATATCCTGATACTTCATGCCGCGTGCAAGCATTTTCAGAACTTCCTGCTCCGAGCGCGTTACTTTCGTTTCGCCGCCGGCAAGTGCGGATGACAGCACGGGTTTTTTGCCGTCTATCACCTGCCTGATTGCTTCGGCAACTTTCGCCACCGACTCCGACTTGAGCAGATAACCGGCGACGCCTAATCCGAGAATTGCCTGTATGAATGCCATGCGATTCTCGCCGGAAAAGATGATCACCTGCGAGCCGAGCACGCCGCAAAATGCCTTGACTGTGCTTTTCGGCCCACTCGTGCCGGGCAGATGCAAGTCCAGAAGGATTATGTCCGGCTTTTTCTCACGTGCAATTGCCAAGCCGTCGTCGGAGTTGTCGGCGGTGCCAACCACTTCGATGCCCTGCTCCTTGGCCAATCCCAGAGCCAAACCGTCCAGGGTGGTCTGGTGATCTTCAACGATCAGTACGCTAATTTGCCCATCCAAGACGCGACACCACTGGTTGAACCATCACCGGAAACATACCCAAGTGATTTTTGTATCAATCAGACAATCTAAATATCACGTTGCTATATCAGCCCTGGACGAAGTGATAAAGTTCTACCGGCGCAGCTGATGAGTATCAGCACAGCGAAGCGGGGAGGACAGTATGCATCTCGATGTCGTGCAACTGTCGCGTTTTCAATTTGCGCTCACCATCATGTTTCACTATCTCTTTCCGCCGCTCACGATCGGGCTCGGCATTTTCATGGTGATCATCGAGTCGCTTTACGTCTTTACGAAAAAACGAATTTATCGCCACATGGCGCACTTCTGGACAAAGTTGTTCGCCGTGAATTTCGCTCTCGGAGTTGCTACGGGACTGGTGATGGAGTTCGAATTCGGCACGAACTGGGCCGTCTACTCCAGATTCGTCGGCGATGTGTTCGGCTCGGCACTGGCTGCTGAAGGCATTTTCGCCTTCTTTCTCGAGTCAGGATTTCTGGCCATTCTCGTCTTCGGGTGGAATCGCGTTTCACCGCGCATGCATTATTTTGCCACCATCATGGTGTCACTTGGTTCAATCTTTTCCTCGATCTGGATCACAATCGCCAACTCCTGGATGCAGACGCCAGCCGGCTACCACCTGGTGAAAACTGCCAACGGCACCATGCGCGCGGAGATAACGGATTTCTGGGCCATGGTGTTCAATCCTTCCAGCATGCACAGATTGATGCACGTCTGGCTGGCTGCATTTATCTTGGGCGCCTTCTGGGTTTTGAGTATCGCCGCGTTTTATATACTGCGCAATAAGCATTTGAGATTTTCCAAAGAAACCTTTCGAGTCGGGCTAATTTACGCGGCTACGACGTCATGCCTCATGCTCGTGTCCGGTCACTTTCAGGCTGACGCGGTGGCGCGCAATCAGCCCTGCAAGTTGGCGGCGCTGGAAGCGCATTACGAGACCGGCACCGGTCCCACGCCCATGTACTTGATGGGCATTCCAAACAACAAAGAGAAGCGCGTCGATTTCGGCATCGCTGTTCCGTATCTTCTCACCTTCTTAGTGCACAACGATCTCAAGACTCCAGTCACCGGACTCGATAAGTTTCCCAAAGAAGACCAGCCGCCAGTGCTGATTCCATTCCTCAGCTATCACGCGATGGCGGGATTGGGGTGCTGGTTTATTTTACTTTCGACAGGCAGTTTGGTTTTGCTCCGCTTCGGTAAACTGTTCGACAATAAATTAGTTATGTGGGCTTTCGTGTTCACGGTTCTTGGCGCCTATGCAGCGAACGAAACCGGCTGGGTGGCAGCAGAAGTGGGCAGACAACCGTGGATTGTATACGGCTTGCTGCGCACCAGAGATGCGGTATCGCATGCGGTGCCAGCCACACACGTGCTCAGCTCTATCATCATGTTCAGCATCGTCTATGTGTTTCTCTTCGCCGTCTGGGTTCACGTCATGAACGCCAAGATCCAACACGGTCCCGAAGGCATATATGATCATGAGGAAGACATGGATCTCTCCGTGCCACCACGAGGACTGGAGACAAGCTTCTGGAAAGAAGCCGGCGAACTAAAAGGCGAATACTCATTGACGCAGACAGCAAAATCCGTGGCGCCGGATTCTCCAGCGCCAATGCCCGAGCCGAAGGAGAAAGATTCGTAATGCTCAACCTGCACCAGATATGGTTCGTGCTCATCGGCGTACTTCTGACGGGATATTTCATTCTCGACGGCTTTGATCTCGGCGTCGGCATTTTGCACTTGTTCGTCAAAGGCGATGAAAATCGGCGTATAGTGCTCAACTCGATCGGACCTTTGTGGGACGGCAACGAAGTTTGGTTGGTCACTTTTGGCGGGGCGCTGTTCGCGGCGTTTCCAAACGCTTATGCCCTCGCTTTCTCAGGTTTCTACCTCATCTTTATGGCTGTCCTCTGCGCCTTGATATTTCGCGCCGTATCGATTGAGTTTCGCAGCAAAAACGAACACCCGAGATGGAGAGGATTTTGGGACTTCATGTTCTCTCTCTCCAGCGCAGCGGCCGCGTTTCTTTTCGGCACCATGGTAGGACGCATGCTTGCCGGCATTCCTCTTAACGCGGAGATGGAGTACACAGGCAGTCTTTTGGGGCACTTCACACCGTACAGCTGCGTCACCGGCATTTTTGCCATGGCAGCGTGCGCCATGCACGGTTGTATATTTCTATATTTAAAAACAGAAGGCGATCTGCAAAAACAGATTCACAAATGGATGTGGACGACTTTTGGACTGTTCATCGTCATGTATATGTTGACGACAATCTTTACGCTCGTAGAGCTGCCGCACGCCATCGTCAACTTCAAGAGATGGCCGTGGGCGTGGGGCGTTGTATTTTTGAACGTGCTGGCGATCGCCAACATTCCTCGCGCCATCTTCAAAGGCAAACCCGGCTACGCCTTCCTTTCCTCATGCTGCACTCTGGCTGCTTTGACGTTTCTTTTCGGAGTGGCGATGTATCCCAATCTGATCGTCTCGCAGACTGATCCGAGTTTTACCCTCAACATCTACAATGCATCCTCATCCGAGAAAACACTCGGCATCATGCTCATCGTGGCACTGCTCGGTATGCCGTGCGTGCTCAGCTACACAGCAGTGGTGCACTGGATCTTCCGAGGCAAGGTGCAGCTCGGGAAAACTAGCTACTAAACGCTCGAGGGCGTCCTGCCAGAGAGACCATTCCATCTTCGGAAATTATTAGCTGGCGCGATCCCAGTGCCTGCGAAATGGCTGCCGATTTTTCCGCTGTAAATGATGGCGAACCCAACTCTTCCAGAAGTCCTGTCAGGGAGGATGATTGCGAAGCGCCCGCCATGGAAAACGGCTGCAGCCCAGAACCGAGAAGTGGTTTGACCGAGCTTAGAGGGGGCGCTTCAGGCAGCTCTTGGCGCAGATCGAGAATGACGGTGCCAAACCGACTACCGTCGCGGTGCATGCTCATCAGATCACGCGCTCTCACTGACTTGCCCCATTTGATGTCATTGAATTTCGCCTCAGCTGGAAAGATGTGTCCACCTAAGTCGACCTGTGAACGCAACATCGAGTCAGAGAAATTGCGATCGTTGATCTTCTTGTCCAGCCAGACCATATCGAAATCACCGGGGAATGGGCTGTCGGAAACGAAGCTGCCGCCAATCTCCACTCGAGTCGCTCCTGCATCTTTTAGCTCGTGCAGCGCTCGTATTATACCGTTGCCCAAGATTCGACGCCGGTCGGTCGTATCGATAAAGCGCTCGGCAAAGCGGTCAAAGTCCACCGTATATCGCCCTTTTGGCAGGCGTCCGAGATCGTCGAACTGAGGAAGAACATCTTCTGCCGCCGGCAAAAGGTGCGTTTTGGCGAGAGCGAGGGCGCCTAGTACAGCGATGCCGGCTCCGGCGCATTCTGCCAGG
The DNA here is from genome assembly GCA_036703195.1 of Planktothrix sp. Lineage (GTDB taxonomy): Bacteria > Cyanobacteriota > Vampirovibrionia > Obscuribacterales > Obscuribacteraceae > DATNPN01. The sequence goes on from DATNPN010000038.1 coordinate 216,288, forward strand.
AGACGGTGTGCGTGCAACTCTCCCATAAGACCCTCAGAGGAGTCCGCGGTTTCTGCGCTGACACGAACGGGAGCGTCGGACGCATGGGTTAAAGATTGAACGCTGGGTTCAAACATTTTTCTATTTTGGTGGCGGATGGAGTGGCAGCGAGCTGCCATATAAACAGATATGTTCAGTCTAGCCAGCCCTGGATAAAGCGCAATGTTGCGAATACGAATGCAATATTTAATCGCTCCGTCGCTGGAGCCGGGCAGCTTGCGCATAAGCCCCCCTCGGGCGGCGCGCTGCGCTTCGCTGACTCTTTCGCTTACATGTCGAGAAACGGATTGGCAGTATAACCGCCCAACCCACGGGGTGGCGCGGGCGGCAGTCGCTTGGTCAGATCGAGAACGATGGTTCCGAATCGATTGCCTTCGCGATCTCTGCTGAGCAAATCGCGCACGCCCACGATTTTGTCGCGCTCCGGCAGCACACCTAAAAACTTCTTGTCCGGACCCCAAATCTCGCCCCCGAACTCCAACCTTGGCGTATACATCCCGTCAGAGAAGCGATGCTCTTTGATACTTTTGTTTAGCCAGGCCATGTCGAAGTCCTTGGGATTCGGTTTGGCGCTGACAAAACTGCCACCGATCTCCACACGTGTGGCGCCGGCATCTTTCAGCTCATGCAACGCGCGAATCATGCCATTGCCCAACCAGCGCCGTCTGTCATTGGTGATGAATCGCGCTTCGAACTCTTCAAAGCCGACTTGATATCGACCTGGCGGCAAGCGCCCGGCTTCGTCCAACTGCGGAATATATCTTTCTTCGGCGAGGAAGCGACCCTTGGTCAAGAGGGTGGCGCCAAGCAACACAGCCAGCCCCGCGAACTCCGCGAAATGGGGCGTCGAGTCATGCGCTTCCTCTCTCAGGCGAGCGGCTGTATCGGTTGTGCCGGTCTCGTTTGCACGACGACCGGCGAGCTCTTGTGTCTGCGACTGAACGCTCGATTCGAACATGGCTGATGGATGGCGGATATGCGCGCCACTGAACGCGCGTAGTGAAGAGTCTAGTCAGTTGACTGGGGAGAGCAATGTTGAGAATACGAATCGCCGATCGCCGGGCAGCCACGCTCTCAAGAGCCTGTTCGGGCTGATGCGGTTTTGCTATTTGCTGAAAAGTCGATTCACCAATCGATCACAAGCGGTTGATTTAATCCGCATTGATAAAGTCGATACTCTGTTTAGTTGACTGGGGGCGTGGTTCATGATGAGATCAGTTGTCTGGGGGAATCCGATGTCACGACAGACAAATAAGGAAATGAGGCTGGGTGAGTTGCTAAGAGCGCTCGACGCCGTGCAGCCGAATGATCTGAGCGAAACGATGAAATTGGCGGTACAAGCCGGGCTGCCCCTGGGGCGTGCGCTCGTTTTGTCAGGGCATATCAACGAAGATGAGCTCGACTCGGCGCTGGAAATTCAGGCGCTCATGAAGTCAGGCGATCTCAGCCTCACTGTCGCCAGCAAAGCTTTCGGCTTGGTGCGCGGGGGTTTGCCTCTGTCAGATGCATTGGAGAAAGCGGGTTGGGACCGTCCGGGCGGGGCTGTTGCCTATCCGAGCCGACTTGGCAGCTTGCTTTTGGACGCCAAGATAATCAACAAGCCGCAGATGGAAGAGGCGCAGCGCACCAGTTATGAAACGGGCATGCCGCTGGGACGAATGCTTGTTTTGATGGGCATTATCAATCAGGGATTTTTGGCCAAGGCGCTCGAGTTGCAGCGCATGGCACGTGACAAGAAGATTTCGCACAATCAGGCGGTTTTAGAACTGCACTCGGCCAAACGCCCGGTAGTGTCGCCGGCTGCCGAGGCTGCCGCACCGGTCAAGCCAGAGCGCAAAGCGATCAGATTGGGCGAGTTGTTGATGCTCTCGGGAATCCTCACCGAAAGCGACATCATGAATGCGCTCGATCGGGGATTAACCAGTGAAAAACCGCTTGGAGACGTGCTTCTCGAGTTGGGTAAAGTGACGCCCGAGTTATTGAGCCTGGCGCTCGAGCTGCAAACGTCAGTCTGTCAGGGAGTCCTCAACATTCATGCTGCGACGGACGCATTGCAGTACGTGGCGCAAACAGGTGAACAGCCATCCAAAGCTACAGATTCGGGTGTGCAAAAATTGATTGGCAGAGCCGGCGGCGAGACCGTCCGGCTGGGTGAACTGCTCAAGCTGTCCGGGTTGATCGAAGAAGATGACATCAAACAAGCGATCGATCTGAGCTCGAAATATCCGTCCTTGATCGGCAAGATGCTAGTGGTATCAGGCGCCATCGACGAAGCAACATTGCTGGCAGCATTGCGGTGTCAATTCTTACTACGCAACGGCAACGTCAATCTCAAAGACGCAGTCAAAGCGTTGCAATACGCCAAGACGAACATGATGAGCCTGGAAGACGCATTAGAAGAGCTCGGCGTCGTAGGCGAGTTGAAGAAGAGCGAATAACTATCGGCCAACTATTTGAATTTTTGCCCTTTGGGAAAAAGCTGTTTGAAATTTTTCTTGCCGTAAGCACGGTAGATATCAAAGTCTGAATGCAAACTCACAACATTGAGCAATCCCAGACGCTCGGAGAGAGCGACTACGGATAAATCTGCATAATCGCCCGGGAGGTCGCGATACTTTTTGTTCAGCTCAGCAATGCACTGGAAGTCTGAAGGAATGAGTGAAGCGATGACCAACAGTTCATTTTGCAAGTCAGTCAAGAATTCGTTTTGAACCCGCCAGTCCGTGGACAAAAGCCACATGACCTCAGTCACTACAGGTTCACTAATTATAAGTCTGCCTCTGAAAGATTCAAAGAATTTGCGTGCGCATCCATGCCATTTGTCGCTTCTGCTGTAGTAAGCCACAAGCGGTCCAGAATCTATAAGGGCTTCGACAATCACCTTACCGAGCCCGCCTAGCAGCTTTCTCGGCCAGCTTTCTACCAATCACAGCCTTTCGATTATCTCTTTCACTCAAGTCCGATCCGCCGTCCAGTAGGTGCTTCGGATGCCCACCTCTGCGCTCAAGAAGTGTTTTATCCGCTTGCAGCGATTCGAACTTCTCGTTGATCAAAGCCCGAATGACGTCACTTTGGCTGCCAGCATTCATCGCCGTCGCTATGGCATTTAGCCGGGCTTGCTCTTGTTCAGCTAATTTGACAGTAAGTGTCATCCATCCCTCGGTATTACCTTCGTAATAAACATATTACAAAAGTAATACTTTGGCAAGCCTAACAGCCCCTTGAGCTCTACCCGTGACTGATGCTCAGCCTACGCGTGTTGGAGGTAGCGGACTAGCTGCGTGTATTCGTTCAGGTCGGCGGAGGTTTGTTGCAGGTCGGTGCCGTCGGCGTAGATGTGCACTAGCGGCTCGACTGCATCCGGAAGCACGAGGATCCAGTGCTCGGGGCGGGTCTGGATTTTCACTCCGTCGAGCAGTTCCATCGGGCGATCGTGATGTTTTTCCACGAGCAAACGCATCACACGTCCCTTGCGCTCCCACGGGCAGTGCACTGAATCTACCTGGTAGATCAGCTGGGGCAGATCCGTGATGGCTTGATGCAGAGAGCGTCCTTGATAGGTGAGATGCTCCAGCACCTGACCGACCGCGAACATGGCGTCATACCCATTTTGAAACTCAGGGAAAATGCAGCATCCATTGGCGCTGCCGCCCAAGACTGCGTTTTCGGTCTTGGCAGTGGCGCTGCCGATCTCGGTTTCTGATGCCTTGGTGCGCACCACTTTGCAGTTGTAGCGGTGAGCGATGCGCTCGATAACAGAGCTGGCGTTGACGGGCACCACAATGACGCGACCGGGTTTGTCTCGCAGAATAACGTCGGCAACAACGGCGAGAAGCAGCTCTCCCCGGATGATCTGCCCGGTCTCGTCAACCAGTGTCATCTGTTCGCCATTGCGCCCGATCTGCACGCCCATTTCTGCGTTCAGTGCACGCACGACGTCTGCTAACTGTTTGCGCATCGCAATCCGTTCTTCCTGCTTGGGCGGAACATTTCTGATTGACGCGTTGAGCACGACCGTCTCGATGCCGATCTGTCCGAGCAAGTCCGGCAAAATTACACCGGTTTCGGCCATGGCGTAATCGATAACGACTTTGGGCGACTGCGTGGCGATGCCACCGGATTTAGTGACGCGCGTGTAGTTAGAGCCAGGCACGATGCAGAAGGGAATTTTGTCTTCCTCGAATACTTGACCTTTAATATGTTTGAGAAATTCATCCATGTAGTACTCGCGCACACGGCTCGGGAAGCCGATCGGACCGACGTCTGCGGGGAGCACACGAGGAAAGTCTTCTTTGAAGAACGTGTTCTCGATCTTGCGTTCCATTGCTTTTGTGATGGCAACGCCTTGACTATCGAAGAATTCGATCGTCATCTTGTCGGGCTCACGCTGAGAGACTCGCACGTGCACGAGACCCGCTGCGCGCTGAGTTTTGATGTAATACCTCGAAATGGGCAACGACATCGACTCGAGGTTTTGCACCTCGACGCCGACACCGATTAAACCGGAGACAACCGCGCGCGAGATCATATGCGACACGCGCCAGTAATCGCGGCTGACCAGGACGGGGCCACCTTTGAGAGTGGCTCCATATGCCGCTGCCAGATTGACAGCGAACTCAGGAGTAATTTCGACGTTGGCCAGACCACGCACACCATGAGCACCAAACAAGGTGCGCGGTGCTTTGGTCCCCCAAATAACTGATGATATTACTTTTGCCCCGGAATCAACTGACTTGTCAGGCCAGATGCGGACATCAGGACTCACGACTGCTTCCTGACCAATGACAGAACCGGTGCCGATGATGGCGCCTTCAAGAATCTCAGCGCCGTTGTGCACCGTCGCTTTGTTGGCGATTACACAGGCGCGCAAAGCGGCTTGATTGCCGATGTAGCAGTTAGACCAGATCACCGGTCGCTTCATCGAGACCTTCTCTTGCACGACAACATGGTCGCCGATGACTGTAAACGGCTCAATTTCGCAATCGGGACCGATGCGACAGTTTTTGCCGATGAGAACGGGCGGCTCGATCTTTACGGAAGCATCTATCTCCGAACCCTCTCCTACCCATACGCCTTCGCGAATCTGGGGCAGATTGATCGGCAGTTTAACCTTGCCTTCCAGGAAGTCCTGATGAGCATTGCGGTAAACAGCGAGGTTGCCGACGTCGCACCAGTATCCGTCCGCGACGTATCCATATAAGGGTTCGTTTCTCAACAGCAACAGCGGAAACAGGTCGTTCGAGAAATCCTGCTCACGTCCCATGACGACATAGAGAAGAACTTCCGGCTCGAGAATGTAGATGCCGGTATTGACCGTATCGGAGAAGATCTCGCTGGCGCTCGGCTTTTCCACGAAGCGCACAATCCTGTTGTCATTGTCAGTGATGACGACACCGTACTCGATCGGATTTTCCACCCGTTTTAAAACGATTGTCGCTTTGCTCTTCTTCTCTTTGTGAAACTTGATCGCTGCAGTCAGGTCGATGTCGGTCAAGCTGTCGCCGGAGATGACGATGAAAGTGGAATCGAGATCATCTTGCACCGCTTTCACACAACCGGCGGTGCCCAGGGGGCGTCCTTCTTCCGTCGAGTATTTGAATCTGACACCGAAATCAGAACCGTCGCCGAAATAACCGCTGATTGCGTCGGGCAGATAGAACAGAGTGAAGATGATGTCTTTCAGTCCATGCTGTTTGAGCAAGTTGACGATGTGCTCGGCCATCGGTTTGTTCATGACCGGCACCATCGGCTTGGGCAGTGCGCTCGTCAACGGACGGAGCCGAGTTCCTGATCCACCCGCCATAATCACAGCTTTCATCGCGCAATCCTCTAAACGAATTCCCCTACGAACCACGGCGGGCTGAGCCCGTCGGCTCTACGGCCGGTGCAGATACTTTAGCTGGACGGGGCGGATGCGAAGAGACTCCGCTTTCGCCTATCTGTCCCGCTTCGCTCAATACCTTGTCGTAGACTTCCATTGTGCGTTTGGCAATCACCTTCCAATTGTAGATATGCTTCACCTTTTCATGGGCGGTTTCACGCAGCTGATTGGCCAGCTCCGGATTTCTCAACACTTCCAACAATCCCCAGGCGAGGCTGCTGGTATTGCCGGCGTATGTGGTAACACCAGTGACCATGTGCTCGACGAAATCGCGCAAACCACCTGCGTCTGAAGTGACGACAGGCACTTGCGCCGCCATTCCTTCCAACGCCACGATGCCGAACGGCTCGTACAAACTGGGAATGCAGACAACGTCGCTGATGCGATAAAGCCTCTTCAGATCGTCATCGCTGACATAGCCGAGGAAGTTGACTTGATGGGCAATGCCCAGAGCATGCGCCTGTCGCTTGAGCTCGTCCATGTGATAGCCGGTGCCGACAATGAGAAACTTCGTGCCGGGGCACTGCGACAAAACTGCGGGAGCAGCACTGAGCATGTGCTGGACACCTTTTTCCATCACCAGGCGACCAACGTAGAGAACAATTTTTTCGTGGTCGGCGGCGTAGAAGTGACGCACCGATTTAGGATCGAACGGGAAGTCGAAGATATCAGGATTGCAGCCGTTCGGTATGACGACAATTTTGTCCGGCGGAACACCGAATAGCCGTTGCAACTCAGCATGCATATGTTGACTGTTAACGATCACTTCCCACGACTCGAACGTCAGCCGCCACTCCATCTGATGAATATAACTCTGCAGAGATGAGTGAATGCCGTGCATGCGACCAGCTTCGGTGGCGTGAATGGTGGCAACGAACGGCACACCGAACCCGGATTTCATCACCCATGCGGCGTCCGTCACCATCCAATCGTGAGCGTGAATTATCGAGAACGGCGACTCTTGATGCAGCTTGATGGCGTACTGCAGCAAACCAAAATTCATGCGCGCCGTCCAGGAAATGAAATCAGGCGTGGTATCAGTTTGCGTTTTGACACGATGCACGTGCACCTTGCCGTCCAGCTCATGTTCAGGGCTGCCGGGGTGGTCGGCGGTGACGACGTGCACCTCGTATCCGGAGCATTCGGCGATCTCTTTCGAAAGCGCCCACACCACACGAGCCAGTCCGCCAACGATTCGGGGCGGATACTCCCAAGCAAACATCAATACACGTTTGGTCACGATTCGCTCTCCAATTCAGTCAAATCATTCGCTCGCAAGCGGACGCTTCATCAAGGTCATAATCGCCTGTTCTGGCGAAGATTTTCCCTTCAGTGTCGCCTCCACTTGTTCGGCTATCGGCAGCTCCAATCCAAGTTTTTTCGAAAGTTCACAAACAGCTTGAGCCGTCGGTACACCTTCAACAGCCACTCCCATCTCCTGCAAAATCTGCTCCGCCTTTCTGCCCTTTGCTAATTCCATGCCCAATTTGTAGTTTCTCGAAGTGGGTCCGGCGCAAGTGGCCAAAAGATCTCCCATACCCGCCAATCCAGCCATTGTCTGGGGTTTCGCCCCCAGCTTGACCGCCATACGCGTGATCTCGGCCAGCCCCCGCGTCAAGAGGGCAGCCTTGGCATTGGCGCCCAATCTTAATCCATCGGAAACGCCGGCAGCGATGGCGATAACGTTCTTGAGGGTACCTCCCAACTCGACACCGGTAATATCGGCATTGGAATACAGCCGCAAGTTGGGCGTCGCCAGCGCCTTTTGCACTGACGCCGCGGTGTCCAGCGACGGGCAGCCGATTACGGCAGCGGCCGGCAGTCCCGCTAGAATTTCGCTGGCCAGGTTGGGCCCGGACAGCGCTGCCACTGTCAGGTCAGGCAGAATCTCGGACAAGACCTCGGAGATCCGGCGCAGAGTGGTCAACTCGAGACCTTTGACGGCGCTCACCAGGACAGGCTTCTTTTCGCGGGCGTCGAGATTGGCGCCCTCCAGGCGGTAGGCTACTGCTCGGACCGCTTGCGAGGGGCAGCAGAACAAGATGAACTCCGCACCGCGTGTGGCCTCGACAATGTCGTCAGTGGCGATGGTGCCGTCCGGAAACTCGACGGCAATCGGCTTTTCAATACGGCGGTCGCGGTTGATGAGAGCGGCTTTGCCTGCGTCTTGCGTCCAGAACGTCACCTGGTTGCCGGCTTGACGCAGCGCCACACCCAGGGTAGCGCCCCAACTTCCAGCTCCCAAGATGCAAATTTGTGTCATTGCTTTTCGAGCGATGTCATGCATGAACGGACAGTGACGGCAGAGAGATCTTATACTTATGACTACTGGTTTTTAAAGGGCGTTGGCTGGTTGTGATACGTTCTCGTAATGGTATTGCAGGCGGTGCATTGATTCAGTCCCGGCAAGTGGGGGTCAAGTCTCGTCCGTTTTAGCCGGCGCCTGCAACGCGCCCCTACGCTGCACCGTATGCGGTGCCGAACGAATAAAACATTGCCACCCGGGAGGGTGGCGCTCCACATCGCGGCGGGCGTCCTTTGCCGTTGCAGCGGTCGTGTCGCACCTGTTCCATCGCACCGCAAGCGGTGCCACGATTATTTACGCTTTGGCTGTGGTAAATCTGTCGCCGGACACGGCCATGGCGCAGTTGCGGCCGGCCTCTTTGGCGGCTGCCAGGGCTGCGAAGGCGGATGCCATCCATTTTTCCACGTCCATTGTTTTTGGATCGAGGATAGCGATGCCGGCGCTGCAGGTCGCGTAGAAGCCGGCGTGCAGTGGCGTGGCGTGGCTGGTGGCAGCAAAGTCCGCCAGCAGTCGTGACGCCAGTGCCAGTGCTTCAACAGACTGCAAACCTTCAGCGATGATGCCGAACTCGTCGCCGCCGTAGCGACCGATGATGTCTGATTGACGCAAGCGCTTGCGCAACAACAAAGAGAGTGCCGTCAAAACTTTGTCACCGCCCGGATATCCATGACGTTCGTTGATCGATCGGAAATAATCGATGTCGATGATGATGAGAGCGCACGTTCCGGGATGGCGTTTCTGTTGTGCCACCACCATCTGCGCTTGTTCCATGAAGGAAGAGTGATTGAGCAAATTGGTCAATCCATCTTTGTGCAAAAGCGTTTTGAGAAAACGTGAGCGTTCTAATCTGGCCGAAACAGTCGAGAGAAGAAGCGCAGGCGGAACCGGTTTGACGAGGTGATCGTCACCGCCCGATCTGGCCGCTTCGATGCGTGCTTCGATGTTGCCTTGGGTAGTGAGAAACATCACCGGCAGTGTCGCATGTCGTTCGTCTTGCCGCAGATAACGAGCCAGCTCGTAGCCTGTCATGCCCGGCAACATCACATCGAGCAGTACGAGATCGGGATTGAATGCGGAAAGATAAGAGTCAAAATTTTTCGGATCGGTACAAGTGCGAACCTGATAGCCAGCCGACTCCAAAAAGGCGCGAATAAATGCTGCTTGATCGGGATCATCTTCGACGGAAAGAATGCGAGGCGCATCCTGCCGCTTTTTATCGAGCAGATAACCAAGCCTTCTGATCATCGCCTTCATGTCGACTGGTTTTTCAAAATGTGCATCGGCACCGCAGTGTATCGATCGCACTTTGTCTAGAAAACCCGTCTGCTTACTGACAATTATGATCGCCATTTCGTCGCCACCAGGCAAGGAGCGAACATGCTCGACTAATTCATACGCATCGCCGTCCGGCAGCGGAATTTCGAGAAGGAGACCGTCCGGCATCTGCTTGCCTAACTCGGCAATACCGGCAGACATCGATCGGGCACTGCGAACAGTCATGCCTGCGTCATCGACTTGCTTGCACAGAACCGCGAGATCGTTCTGGTCTTCGTCGATGATGACAATCTCTGACTTGGAACCGTCTTTTTCGACGCGGATGGTCGGATTGACGGTGTTCTCCGTAACTGGAGTCGATTCGGTTTTAAACTGCGCCGCCAGTTCATTCAGGAGTACTTTCAACTTCTCGACATTAGCACGCGGGCTTTTCGCCTTCTCTTTGAGAAGCAAGTTGCAGTAATCTTCGCCCTCGGTGCCGAGCGATGAAACCGCAGGAAACCCATACATGCTGCCGGAGCCGGCAAGCCAGTGAAAGTGGCGACCTAGCTGCGTGATCAGTTCGGAATCAGAGGGATTCTGTGCCAGAAGCCCGAGCATCTCAATGATCTTGCCGATCCTTTCCGATGAGCGCCTGACATATTGATCCTTCAGTTGGCCGAACGTCTGCGACCACGCTTGCATATTGCCCTTATCAGCCCTCCAGAATGGCACGAACCTGGTTTGCCAGGATCGTGGGATCGAACGGTTTGGTCAGCACACCGATGGCGCCCATTCGTTTAAGCCGCTCGATTTCGCTGGTCATCGCCTTGGCAGTAAGAAAGATCACGGGAATGTTCATCGTGCCCGGATTGGAGCGCAGCGCCATCAGGGTTGCTGAACCATCCATTACTGGCATCATCATATCCAGAAGGATGACATCAGGTTTTTCCTGCTCAGCTTTGCTGATGCCGTCCTGACCGCTGTCAGCTTCAACGACATCTACACCACCCAAAATACTCAGGCTCATGCTAGCGATGGATCTTGTGTCTTCCTCGTCATCGATGATGAGTACTTTCATCCGTCCAGCTCCTATCTTTTCCCCTAACGCTTGTATACCCGAGCCTTCGAGCAATAACGCTGTCCGGCACAATTGTTTTGCGGTTTACCCCCACTCTCTCCTTGTCTTAAGCCTTGGCCGCATCCAGGATTTCTTGAATCTGGTTGCTAAGCTGAATGGGGTCGAACGGCTTGGTGAGCACAGCCAGAGCGCCCAGCGACTTGAGGCGCTCGAACTCCGAAAACATCCCCTTGACGGTGAGAAAGATCACTGGAATCTCTTCCGTCGCTGGGTTTTTGCGCAAATTCCTCAGCGTCTCGGTGCCGTCCATTTCAGGCATCATCAGGTCGAGGATGATGACATCAGGTTGCTCTTTGGCAGCCAGTTCGATTCCCTCTTTTCCACTGGCTGCTTCGACGACATCACAGCCGCCGATCATGTGCAGACTCATGCCGCAGATACTGCGCGCATCTTCCTCATCGTCGATAATCAAGATTTTCATCTAGCAGATTTTAGCACCCGGACACCAACTAACTTACGAGTTTTTCCTCTTTCACAGGAAGAGGATTTGTCGTATTTTGCTGCGGCACGGGCGGCATCTGCGGTGGCGGCTGCCCTTGTCCCTGTTGTTGCATCTGTTGCATCTGAGCCTGCTGCATGGCATGCAGCTGGGATTGGCTGGAATACTGCTGTTGCGCTGTCGGAGGATAAGGACGAGGAGCCTGTCCGGGGGGTTGTTGCTGAGGTGGCAATCCGTATTGGTACTGTTGCATCTGCTGCGACAATTGCTGCTGCTGCTGTATTTGCTCCTGTTGCTGCAACGGCGGATATGGGCGCGGATGCTCACCGACGGGGTGCGGCGGCTGCGGCATCTGCTGCTGTTGCTGCAGCGGCGGGTACGGGCGAGGGTGTTGACCTACGTGATACTGTGGCTGCATCTGAGGCGGCTGCTGCATTTGCTGCTGTTGCATCGGCTGCTGCTGCATTTGCGGCTGTTGCATTTGCGGCTGCTGCATTTGTTGCTGCTGCATTTGCGGCTGTTGCATCGGCTGCTGCTGCATTTGCATCTGCATTTGGGGCTGTTGCATTGCCGCCTGTTGCATCTGCATCTGCGGCGGCGGCATCGGCACCGTCTGCGGAGCTTGTTGTTGTTGAGGCGCCGGCTGGGGAGCAGGAGCTTGCTGAGGAGCGGGTTGACCGGCGGTCTGCGCCCGCGAGCTCGCAGGCGGAATGCGGAACCAGAACACGCTGCCCTTGCCTTCCTCTGACTCTACACCGATATTGCCATTGTGCGATTCGATGATGCCTTTGCAAATCGCCAGACCCAAGCCCGTACCACCCTTTTTCTTCGAGTCGGACGCTTCCACCTGTTGGAATCTCTGGAACAGCGCGTTTTTGAATTTGGCAGGAATACCTCGACCGTGGTCGATCACCTTGACCTCTACCCAGTTGGGAATCTCTTCCACTGTCACCGTCACTGGTGCTCCCTTGGGAGAGAACTTGACGGCGTTGGAGATCAAGTTGACCAATACCTGCACGATACGATCACCATCCGCATATACCTGCGCGTTGGTTGGCGTGAATTCGAGACGGATGCCATTTTGCTCAGCAAAGGCTCGTACAGCCTGATCCGAACGTTCTAGCACATTCGAGAGTGGTATCGTATCCAATACCATATCCAGCTTGCCGGATTCCAGTTTTTCTATATCGAGAATGTCGTTGATCAGTGTAATGAGACGAATGGTGTTGCGCTCGGCGATACCGACCACCTTTTTCGCTTGATCGGGAAGCGAGCCCAGGGCGCCGACGTTGAGCAGTGTCAGTGAACCACGAATCGATGTGAGAGGTGTACGCAGTTCGTGGCTGACCGTGGAGACGAACTCTTTCTTCAAGCGCTCAACTTCTCTTCTTTCCGAAACGTCCAGAATATTGGCGAGATAGCGTTTGCCTTCCGTTGTTTCTAACTCGGAGAGCGATATCTCGATGGGGAAGTGTTCGCCGATCTGTTTTAACGCATCGAACTCACCGACGCGATTGAGCGACTTCTGGAAAAGAGATTCCATGAAGTTGCGGCAGTCGTTCTGATTGCTGGTGGAGAACAAAGTCGAATCGCGAAACAGTGTCATCAGATGCTTACCGACAAGCTCTTCCGCCCGATATCCGAACATGCGTTCGCTGCTGGGGTTGATCGATTCGATCATGCCATCTTGTGTGATGATGATGAGACCAACCAGCATGTTTTCGATGATGGTACGAATTCTCATTTCAGAAGCTCTGATCGCTTCTTCTGCCAGTTTCCTCTGGGTGATATCGTGGGCGACGCAGAACATCGAACGTTCTGTTTCCGACCAATATGTCGACCACAACACGGTTACGAGCGAGCCGTCTTTGCGGCGCGTGCGGTTTTCAAACTGTGTTCTTCCTTTCTCTGCACGAACAGCGCGCACGGCACGAATGGTTTCTTGATGATCTTCGGGAATGACCAACTCGATGAACCGTCTGCCCATCAACTCTTCGGGTTTATAGCCCCAAACATTGAAGCAAGCAGGGCTGACTGCAACGAATTTACCGTCAACGTCAATCGAGCAGATTACGTCAACGGCGTTTTCAATAATGGCGCGCTCTTTGCGGTTGGCTTCGATCAGTGCGTCCGCCATACTGTGAAACACACCGTCCAGGTGAGCGATTTCATCACTGCCGGTGAGAGGATCGTTCAAAGGCTCACCGCGAGCCAATCTAATTGTGTTATCAGTGAGGACGTTCAAGCGCTTACCGATCCCTCGGCTGAAGAACAGTGCCAGAGCCACCGCCAATAAGACGTTGAACACAACGCCTACGACAAGAAAGACCTTTACGCTCGCACGAGATCTGTTCTGAGCCTCCGGACCTTCGCTTTCGATTTTGCGCTCGTCTTCCGTCAATCCGCGCAACTCGTCCTGCAATCTATCGGCGAGAGATCTAATCTCCTTATACATGTGGCGAGCGCGAAATTGCGCCACGTCAACGCGGTTGTCGTCGATGGCGGACTTTGCTTCACCCAGTATCTTCAAGCCGGTGACTGTAATGCCTTCCAGGTTTTGCAGGATCTGCTGCTGGCGCGAGTTGTCGCCGACAAGGCTCTTCAATTCCGCCAGGTCTTGCGGAATCTGACGGACGATTTTGTCGTAGCGATCGCTGAACAGCGGACTCTTGGTGATGCTATAACCGCCCATGGCCACGCCGGCATCGTAGAACAGTTTGGACAGTGTGTTCGCTTGCGAGATGATCGCTTTCGAACGCACCTGTCGCTGCACTTCGATTTCCGCCTGGCGCAACAAGGCTGTCAGGGTGGCAAGGAAGATCAACTCGAAGATCAAAGGCACAGAAACAAGAATCAGCCCTTTGTGGGACAGTTTCAAGTTCGGTCTCAGATCCGCGATCTTCATGGCTCTTAGTGTTGCCCCTTGCCCAAGGAATCCAGAAGCTTTTGCACTTTGTCTTTGTCTAGATTAAGACCGCCGACGTTAATCGTTTTGCCTGCACTCGTGGTCGTGGATGCCGTGCGTTGCATAGGCTGCGACGAAGCCGCAGTCGGAGTTGTAGGCGAGTTGGTATCGCTACTCAGTTCACGCGCCATGTCATTGAGGACCTGACGCTGGTCGTCATTCATCATCACTTCGCTATAGCTCTTCGCCAGAGTAAGTCCGGTCGGACAGTCAAAGTAGCTGATCGGAATCGGAGCAGCCTGCGCCCGATACGTGTCGAGCAAAGACTTGGCGCCATGAGAATCCGTGTAACTCAACTTCAACGGAATGTTGGCGCTTGGCGGCAACCCGTATGCGGTGGCGAGCAGGTCCGCCAGTTTGGGCGGCACCGTGATGTCATCGCTCGTCCAGTAGGTGGCATTATCGATTTTGTGCGCGACGCCCTTCTTGCCCTTGATCGTGTTGCCGGCCATGGAAAACTCTGTCGCCTTCAAACCGCAAATCTTCGAGTTGGCGGCGCGGTTCCACGAGGCATTGCCAAACTGTCCGTTGAGACCGTGGGAGGCGAGATCCTGCTTCCACTTCTCGATAGAGGTCTGGTAGTAAATCTTGCTTTTCTGGTTGTACAGCGTAATCTGCCAGTCCGGAGCGTGCGCGACCATGGCGAATTCGGCGTTGGGGTTCCACACTTTGACACCGGCAGGGCTGACGTACACGTATTGGTCGCCGAGCGTCAGGCTCTTCTGCGTCAGGATCCAGCCTTGATCGTCAGCGAGCGCCGGCGATTGAGCAGCGACCCAGCCGGCAAACAACGCAAAAGCCCAGAATTTCGCTCCAGCCACCCGCTCTGCCTCCGGGACAAACCTCTAGTCTGAGTCTATGTACCCGGACAAGGGGGCGAAGAAACTTCCCCATTCGGTTATCTGCCACCGCGGCGGCTTTCAGTTGTGAATCGCTGGCTACTGGGTTTTGGGACCGCCCGCCTGCTTCGCTTGTTCGCGCGCTTCTGCCTCGGCCGTCTGTTGGCGTTTTGCAACCGCCTTGGCGATAATACCGTCCTTCACACCCCATCTCTGGTCCAGCGCCAAGAGCCTATTGAAGACAGCCTCCTGCTCTTCGATCGAAGGGTCGCCGGCGAGTGGAGCCTGACCTTGTGGCCTATAGGCGTACATCACGTCCCGGTCTATTCGGGTCAACATGTGCACCTTGGTCTTTTCCGGCTTTACCCTCTCAAAGTCTGCCAGTGCGCCCACGAAATACTTTCTGGCAGTAGCCTGATCTTTCTTAGATCGAGCAATCTCACCCGCGTACAAGTATCTTTCGTACAGAGGTGCGGAAGCGCTGATCTTCAAGCCTCCTCCAACTTTTGGAGGCTGTTGAGCGAAGCCGGAGTTCGAAGAAGCCACAATCATGACTAAAGCTAAGAACGCTAGGGAGCGAAATATGCGCATTCAGATCAGTCCTCTGAGGGTGAAACTCTGATGTTAGCATGACCAAACCGCTATACAAATCGAATGTTGCTGATGCTTAGGTACAGGTCAATTAGAAGCTGCAGGTTTGAACGAGTTGAAAAACCGGTCGCAATCACCACCGACTGCGCGTCTCGTAGTTGCGCACAGCAGAGAGTAGGCAATATCTCCAGACCAGAACACGCGACCGCGTGCGACCAGATCGCGCGGTTTGCCGGCAGGAGCGCGCAAATGGCTGTGCGCATAACCTTCGAAGTCGTAATCGAGTGTTTCATTGCCGTCGACTTTGTGATACGTGCGTTTGATGAGCTTGCCCAAATAGCCCGTAATCTGGCGATGCGCTGCTTCGTTCATCAACCGTTTTTGCGTTCTCTTCTTCACGTAGTCCGCACCGTATGCAGTGCAGCTGATGATGTAATACGTGGCATGAGTGCCGTCGGTGACTGACGAGAAATACGTCGTCTGCAAGTGCCTTTCTGACTGTTGTTGCGCCTTTCGAACTTCACCAGGCATAAGAGCGGAAAATTTATTGCTTTTAGATGAAACCGATTGCCATGTCGAATTTTTCTGCGATGTCGCCGGTTTGCTCGTGTCTGACGCGGTCGTTGTCGACGTCGAAGCGGGCGTTGTAGACGTCGTGGCAGGGAGATCAGCGAAAGCGGCCGGCAAGCAGACGACAACCAACGTCAGGCAGAGCAAGATTGGTCGAATAGCTGGCGCCAAAATCGCTGGTGAGTTCTCAAGACAGTTTTGGGATTTCATGGCGTTAATTCTAGTAGATCCCGAGCCTGATTGTCGTCGTATTAAAACGCAGCTTTTAGCCCTGTGTCCAGGAAAAGCCAGGAGAAACTTCTCCAGTTGCCAGGTTTTTCATGAGCTGCTCATACTGCGGCGTTTTCCGAACATACTGCGGAGCAAAGGAGAGACGATGTTCGATCTCTTCTCGTGTTAACACAAACACCCAGTTAAACATGCCGTGAAAACCGAAACTCCTGAATGTCTCCCATGTCAACTCCGAAGCAAAACATCTGGCAATAAGCAGAGGGGCCCAACTAAAGCCACGCTTTTCCAAATAGGGTCTGTATTGTCTGCACAGCAAGACATCTTCGGGTTCTTTAAACGGCAATTCGAACTTAGCCAAGGCGAGCATCAAATCTACGCTTCTTAATGAAAAACCGCCGTTGCCAACCACGTGAGGACCCGGCAAATGCGGCCAACCAGCACCAATATAATCGTAGCGAAGATATTCATTGCACCACATCGCACGATTGATGATCCAGCTGTCCCATTCGATGCGCAGAAAGAATTTGGTTTTGACGTGCTTTGGCAACTCGTCCCAGACCATTCGCACCGCATCCTTTCTGCCAGTTTCAGAAGGAATAGTGACGTGTCTAACCCCAGACAAAATCTCCTTGTCAGACAAAATCACATGGTCACCAAAATCAGCTTCTTTCATGCATTCTTCCAAAGCCATTCTGGTGAGCTGATGAGCTGCAGTATCGACTGCTGCTAAGGTGACATCTCGCAAGGAGAGTCGCTCTGGAATGAAATTGACCATACTGCGGTACTCACTTAAACGACTTAAAACGGGTGCGGGGATCGAGGACATCTCGTAATCCGTCGCCGAGGAAATTGAAGGAGAGGACGGTGATGAAGATGAAGAGGCTGGGAAAAAAGATCAGGTGCGGGTGAGCGCGCAGCGCGCGCCAGCCGTCGCTGGCCAGGGTGCCCCAACTGCAGGCTGGTGGAGAAAGTCCCAGACCAATGAATGAGAGTGTAGATTCGGACAGTATCGCCGACGGTATCGTGAACGTAAGAGCGACGATGATTGGTCCGAGCGAATTGGGCAGTAAATGTTTCAACACAATGAGCAAGTTGCTCTGCCCTGCTGCGCGGGCAGCTTCGATAAACTCCTCGTGTTGCAGCTGGAGAAACTGTGCCCGCACCAGTCGCGCTGTGCCCATCCAACTGACCAGACTGAGCGCGATAAGAATGCCGCTGGTTCCACGCCCAATTAAAACACCGACCAGAATCATCACGAGCAAGTCCGGCAGGGAGTACGCGATATCGACACCGCGCATCAGCAAGTTGTCGATCTTGCCTCCGAAGAAGCCTGCGATTGAACCGTATACGGTGCCAATGACAAATGCCACCAGAGCGATAGTCAAACCGATGCTGATCGAAAGGCGCGATCCATAAATCACGCGACTGAGCAGATCGCGCCCCAACTCATCGGTTCCCATCCAGTGAACTGATGACGGTCCTTGCAAAATATCGAGGCTGGTTTGGTCGTACGAAAAATTGCACAAGGGAAAACCAAAACCGGACAGTAAGGCAATGGTGAAAAGAACGACGATAATCCAGAAAGCAAGATGAGCTGTCGGCACTTTCCGCAACCGATCCAGTATCGCTCTCCATCCTACTTGTGGCGCCATTTCCTACTGCTTCTCCTATCAATCCAGGCGCATGCGTGGGTCAAGAACTTGGTAAACGATATCGACGACTGTGTTGGCGATGATGAGCAAGATGGCAAACACCAACGTAGTTCCGATAATCAGATCGTAGTCCCGATTGCCAACTGCCGTGATGAAGAAACGTCCCATGCCGGGAATGGCGAAGATGTACTCGACCACGAAAGAGCCAGTGATCAAAATCGCTGTTAATGGGCCGAGCACAGTGGCGACGGGCACCAACGCGTTTCTCAACACATGTTTGAAGACAGTCTGTTGTGAAGATAAACCTTTCGAGCGCGCCGTGCGCACCCAATCTTTCTCGAGCACTTCCAGGACACTGGCACGGGTGAGTCGAGCCAGGTAAGCGGCTGGACCAACCGACAGAGTCACCGCCGGCAATATCATGTTTCTCCAGTTTTCCCAGAGAGCGACCGGCAGAATTTTCAGCCACAAGCCGAAAATGAAAATCAACAAGGCGCCGATCAAGAAGCCGGGCACAGACACTCCGGCGGTAGAGAGAAACATCGCGGTCCAGTCCCAGGGCGTTCCTCGCTTCACTGCCGCAATCGTGCCGAGTGGAACTCCGATGGCAATGGCGAGCAACAACGCCATGCCGCCTAACTGAAGCGACACGGGAAACGCATCACGCAAAATATCATCCACAGTGCGGCTTACGTATTTGTAAGAGACACCGAGATCGCCTCGCGCAAGCCGTTGCATGTAAAGCAGATATTGTTCGGGAACACTTTTATCGAGATGGTACTTAGCTTTAATGTTCGCCACTATCTCCGGTGGCAGGTTTTTCTCGGCATCGAATGGGCCGCCCGGCACGATGCGCACCAAACAGAACGTCAAAGAGGCAACAATCCACAGCACCGGAATGGCCAGAAGCGCGCGTTTTAAAATCAGCTGCAGCATGATTCCTCCTGCAGCGAACAACAACCGGTGTGTATGAACGGGCCCCTGCAAGGCGCCCCTACGGTAGCGGCGGCAGAACAGGCGTCACAAGAAGGTTTTTCACAACTCATTGCGGCACGATCCTCACGTGTTTGAAAAACTGAATATCGCACTTGTTGAACTGGAGCCCTTTCACCCACGGTTTCACCATCGTGTTCTGCGTGGCAAGAAAACATGGTGCGATCGCCGCTTGATCGACGCAAAGTATTTTATCGGCTTGAGCGTACAACTTTGCCCGTTGTTCTTGATTCTGTTCGCACGCCGCCCTACCTACCAGATCGTCGTACTGTGCGTTGCCCCAGGCGGTGTGATTGTTGCCGCTCTTGCTGCAGAAGATGTTCATGAACGTCTCCGGATCAGGATAATCAGCCCCCCAGTTCTCTCTGAATATCGGCGGCGAATCGCGGTGCAGATGCTCCAAATACATTTTCCACTCTTCGTTTTGCAAACTTACTTCAACGCCGAGGTTTCTCTTCCATTGATCTTGCATCTGCTCGCAAACGAGCTGCGTATCTTCCCGGCTGGGATACAACATATCTACCTGCGGAAAGCCCTTGCCTCCGGGATAACCGGCTTGCGCCATGAGTTCACGCGCGCGTTGAACATTGTTAGCAACTCGAGAGCTCTGCGAATAACCTGCTAACGACGAAGGAATCCACGTGTACGAAGGCTCTTCCTGGCGCCGCAAAATTCGCGGAAAGGCTGTTCGATCGAGCGCCATCGAAAATGCCTGGCGCACGCGCACATCATCGAACGGTTTCTTCGTCACATTGAAGCCGACGTAATTGTTGCGCAGGAGCGCGACGTTGTGATACTCGGGCGAGGTGTGAAACCGCTCTACATCAGATGTTGAGAAGCTGCGATTGTCGACGTAATCGAGCTGATCGTTTTCGTACAGCGCAAACGCGGTCGATTGCTCGTTCACCATAAACATCTTGATCGTCTTCACTGCAGGCGGACCTTCGAAAAATCGAGGGTTGGCGACAATTTCGATTTTGTATTCGTGCGCCCATTTACTCAACTTGAACGGGCCGTTAGTGACTATGTGCTCGGGATCGGTCCAGCGATCCCCCCAGTGCTCGATGACGTCGCGCCGCTGCGGATAAGAAGGACAGATTGCAGTCAGATATAAGAAGTACGCCGCCGGCTTTCTCAGGCGCACCTCGAATGTGTAATCATCGAGCGCTTTGACGCCGATAGCTGAAGAATCTTTCAGCTTGCCGGTGTTGTACTCGTAAGCATTCACAACATCATAAAAGAGGTAGGCGTACTCAGCCGCAGTCTTTGGATCGAGCAGCCGCTTCCATCCGTATTCGAAATCGCCCGCCACGACCGGTTTGCCATCGGTCCAGAAGACATCTTTGCGCAAATGGAAAAGATAGCGGCGCCCGCCGTCGAGCACCTCCCAGGATGAGGCGCAAGCGGGATCGCACTTGAGCTGCGGCGTGTACTGAGTGAGCCCCACCATCAGGTTGCAGACGACGTCGAAGGAGGTGGAGTCGGTCGAGATGTTCCAGTCGAGACCGGGCGGCTCCGCCCCCAAATTGATGCGCAAGGTATCCGGCTCAGGACCGCCGTGCATAGCGTCACAGGATGTGAGCAGCAGGCAAGCCGCAAATACTAAGAAAAACTTTGGAAAAACTGCTAACTTCGGTGCCGGCGCTGGTTTCATTTCAGCCCAATTGTAGTCTTGTTGACAGGTTTTCGCGGTTAGGAATAGAATGTTGCTTGACGCCTCCCCAGGGGGCCTTTTTTGTCTGGCTTGGTTCAGGACTTGTCCTTTGCAAGCCAGCAGCAGTCGGAAACTGCACAGACCGGGCATGCTCAGCCCCCGATCGTTGAAATAGACTGAGGGCAAGCATTCCAGCCGGGCGTTTTTGAAGGAGTTGGGACCGTGGCAAAGAAGGACGACCGAGTCATCATCACGTTGGCTTGTGGTGTCTGCAAAAGACGCAACTACACAACGATGAAAAACAAGAAGAATGACGCGGATAGATTGAGCATCAAGAAGTACTGCAAATATTGCCGCACTCATCTTGATCACAAGGAAACTAAAAAATAAATGACGACACTAGTCGCAGCGATATCAAGCGTGCGCGCCGATACGCACGCCGTTTTTGCTGCTGCAACGTTGTGCATCAGTTGATACGATGCAGGAAGAGGAGCCGGTATAAGCGCCCTTAGTTTAACGGTAGAACGTGGGTCTCCAAAACCTTTGGTGAAGGTTCGATTCCTTCAGGGCGCGAGTTTAATACGCACCGGGTGAGTCAGATGGCTGACAACAATCAGGCAGATAGCAGTTCGAACAGCGAGGTCACGGTGCAAACGTCCGAACCCAACCTAGTAGTTACCGAAGGAAAGAGCGGAGCGCTCGTGGCGGAGACGCCCTCGGAGAGCGGTCAGGGCCCAAGCGGTGATGGCGGCAAAGGCGGCTCAGGCGGCACAGGCGACTCCGGCAAAGGACCCGACAAGAGTTCCGGCTCTGGCAAAGGCGGCTCGGCCGGCAAGGGCTCAGGCGGTAGAGGCGAGTCGGGCAAGGGCAAAGGCAAAGCTGGAGAGAGCAAGCTTCAGGAGTTCATCCAGTTTATGGGTGAAGTGGTAATCGAGTTCAAGAAGGTCACCTGGCCGACTAAAGACGAAGTTTTTCGCGAAACGATGAGCGTATTGGTCCTCGTCGCGCTCCTGACCGTAATGGTTTTGGCGTTCGACTGGGTGGTCGCGACCGGATTTTTCCAACCAGTTGAAAACTGGGCACGTATGCACGGCGGCGGCATCGGACGCGGCTATTAAAGAGAACAAGGAGAGGAAGTAAGGCGATGCCTTTCATCAAAACAGACGGATCGAGACGATGGTATGCGGTACAAACCGCGTCCGGGCACGAGAACAAAGTGAAGGAGCATATCGAAAAGCGCGTCGTCACTATGGGCTCTCAGGACAAGATCTTCGGCGTCATCGTGCCCGAGAAGATGGTTACCAAAGTCAAAGACGGCAAGCGGGTTGAAAAGAAGGAACGCGAATACCCCGGCTACGTTTTCGTAGAGATGATCCTTGACGACGATTCATGGCGAGTCGTCCGCGAAGCTCCCGGCGTAACTAAATATGTAGGAGCCGGCAAAAAACCTATTCCAGTTCAAGACTCCGAAATCCGCAAGATTCTGCGGCGCCAGATGGCTGTTTCCGGTGTCAAAGGCAAGAAACCTGCGGTCATCGATGTGAAAGTCGGAGATTACGTCAGGATCACGGGTGGACCGTTCGCCGACTTCACCGGAGAAGTGACGGAAGTCAACCTGGAGCGCGAAAGAATCAAGGCTTCGGTCATCATCTTTGGACGCGCAACGCCGGTAGAACTGGAATTCAACCAAGTTATAAAAGTGTAAAACTGCTGGAATCTGGCTGGAAACTGCCATAAGATCATAAATTCAGCGCATAACCAAAGGAAGCAAGCACCGTGAAAAAGGTTGTTGGCAAAGTCAAATTGCAAATCCAGGCCGGTAAGGCCAACCCAGCGCCGCCGATCGGACCCGCTCTCGGTCAGCATGGCGTCAACATCATGCAGTTCTGCAAAGAGTACAACGCGAAGACACAAGATAAAGCCGGGACAATCATTCCCGTCGAAATCACCGTCTTCGAAGATCGCAGCTTCGCCTTCGTTCTGAAGACGCCGCCTGCATCCGAGCTCTTGAAGAAGGCTGCCGGAATCGAAAAAGGTTCTGCTGCACCGAACAAAAACAAAGTCGGCACGGTATCGAAGGCAAAGATCACAGAGATCGCCAAGGTCAAAATGCCCGATCTCAACGCCACGACACTCGAGGCGGCTGAGCGCATGGTGGCTGGCACAGCCCGCAACATGGGTTTGAACGTCCAAGATTAGTCCAGTTCGAAAAAATTGATGCCTGAAAGGGCAGGCGCGGAGTGGTGAACGACCTCGGCCCATCCGCTCGATTTACGCACAGAGGGAGGAAAAGGAGATTTCCGCTATGCCTACAGTGAGCAAGAAGAGAAAGAAACTAGATGAGCTGCGCGCTCAAGCGAAGACGCCGCAGACTGCCGAAGAAGCTATCAAGCTCTTAAAGAAAGCCAAGACAGTCAAGTTCGATGAAACAGTCGAAGTGCATTTCCGCCTCGGCATCAACCCTAAACTCAACGATCAGCAGATCCGTTCCACCGTTAATTTGCCAGGTGGAACAGGCAAAACGGTGCGCGTCGCTGTCGTCGCGAAGGGCGAAAAAGTTGCTGAAGCAGAAGCTGCCGGCGCAGATGTAGTCGGCTCCGAAGAGCTCGTCGCCAAAATTGGCGAAGGCTTCCTCGAATTCGACAAACTCGTGGCCACTCCCGATGCCATGGCGATGCTCTCCAAATTGGGTAAAGTCCTCGGTCCCCGCGGCTTGATGCCTAACCCGAAAGATGGCACAGTCACCGTCGACGTAGCCAAAGCAATCAAAGAGTTGAAGGCTGGAAAAGTCAGCTTCCGCGCTGAGAAAGACGGCGGTCTCGTGCAGATGCCGATCGGCAAGCTGTCGTTCGAAGACGAGCGTCTCATTCAAAACCTCTCGTCGGTCGTGGAAGTGATCAACAAGGTCAAGCCAGCCACCGTCAAAGGCACCTACATCAAGGCAGTCTACCTGTCCTCGACGATGGGTCCCGGCGTCAAACTGGACCCGCTCAGATTGCAAGATCTGGTCAAAGGCTCAGGCGCCGCCAACGACTAGTTGGTTGTACAACAAGCATTGAAGCGCTCGGCTCGCCGGGCGCTTTTTGTTTGCACCGCGCATATCCGGCAGCAGTAAGCGTATCTGCACGCAGGGAAAAGAACTTGCTACCCCCCTGCGCAAAGCGCCTACGTTTAGGTTGCGCAACTCGATCATTGACAAACCCCCAAGACGATCGCGCAATCCCAGAGTAGGCAATGATTTCCGAGAGTCATATTGACGCAAGGCGGTGTGCAGTGATCGCAACATCACTCCAGGCGGTTAGTCGTAGAGTAGGTTGTCGTTTACGCAGCCCCGCCCATAATCGCGACTGAACTGGAAGTTAACCGCCCGCCTTTGGCCCTCGGTCATGTGCAATTTTGAGTAATAGGCACGGTACGCTGGAGGCTTCGGCATCGGCGCAGGCATTCGTGCCGGAACGTCCATATCGTCAATGGACGAAACCTGCCCTGGATCGTTTTTGTCATTCTGTTTCTGTTCAGCGTCCCACGAGGAGAAACAGACAAACCCGCAGACGGCACAGATCAGAGCCGCGATTGAAGATGCCTGCGCCAGCCCGGTTTTGTTTTTCATCGCACCTCGGGACTGTTCAAAGTGGCTGTCCAAATGTTCAAAGTGGCTGCGCAAACGTTCAAAAGGGTTGTCCAAACGCACCGTAGGGGCGCATTGCATGCGCCCGCTGCCACGAGCCTGTCTTACAACGTCGGGGCGCTGTTCGGCACTACGTAAGTGAAGGGAAACGTTTGCTGCGAGACGAATTTGAGGGGGCTCTTGCCGTTGTAGGCGTACTCGACGATGAACGGCTTGATGTCGACTTCGGTCTGCACGGTGACTGTGCCTTGCACAGGTCCGCCGTAGGTTTGCAGTGATGCCAGCTGAGCATTCATTGACGGCCATGGCGCCTGGGTTGTGGCGTCAACCTTGACCAGGGTGAAGTTGGAAAGCATGCTCTGCGAGCGCTGATTGGCTCTGGCCACCACGGCAGTGGCCCTGGCGTTGGCATCGGTGGGATTGCCGCTTGCCGCGACACGAGCGGCTTCACGGCATGTCGAGTCATTGATCTGCACGCCGATAACGATGATCGCCAGGTCGAAAACGACCAGAACGATGGGCACGAGCGCCATCAGTCCGACGGCGAGCTCAACGATTGACTGTCCTTTCTTTCTGCGTTTGGTCATGTTTGCAGAGGCCTTGGTCGTAAGTCAGCCCAATGATACAGCTTTGCCAAATTGCCACTAAACCGCTGTATTCCTCTTACCCTACAATATGTATTTTAAAACCAAATTAATCAACATAGGCGCCTGGTTCAAAGCGGAAATTGTGAAACTGTTGGATAGGGAACAAAAGTGAGAGCGATCGCTGACGCGATCGGCTTGCCATAATGGAAGCTGCGTATTGAAGAAACGGAGAGTGAGTCGGGTTGGTTAAATTCAAGGATTACTACGATACCCTTGGCGTCGACAGAAAAGCGACCGAGAAGGAGATCAAGACTGCATATCGCAAGCTGGCTCGGCAGTTTCACCCGGACACGAACAAGGGTAACAAGCAGGCGGAAGAGAAATTCAAAGAGATTGCTGAAGCCTACGAAGTCCTCAAAGATTCGGAAAAACGTAAGCGTTACGACATGCTCGGCGCCAATTACAAGCAAGGAGCAGATTTCAGACCACCGCCGGATTTTGGTGGTTTCTCCTTCGATTTTGGCAATATGGGACCGGGTTCGCCGTTTTCCGATTTCTTCGAAATGCTCTTCGGACAAGCCGGCACCGCTGGTGGTGCAGCGGGCGGATTTCGTGGCGCCCCGACGCCGGGAGGTTTTCGCACACAGAGTGCGCCCCAGCCGCAGCGCCGCAGAATCGATCAGGAAGCAGAGATCGAACTCAGTGTGGAAGAGCTGGCCAAAGGCACCACTCGCACATTGCAAATTAGCGGTGGCGGAGCGAAGCAACGCACGTTGGAAGTAAAAATTCCGGCGGGCGTGCGGGCAGGAAGCAAAGTCCGTGTCGCAGGCGGAGAACAGGGTGCCAACCTCGGTCAAGGTGCGGGCGATCTCTATCTGAAAGTGAAAGTAAAACCACACCCGCTGTTCACCATAGATGGTGACAACCTGATCTGCGATTTGAGCATTTCGCCGGCCACCGCAGTTGTCGGCGGTGAAGCGACGGTGACGACGCTCGATGGTCCGGTGCGCATTCGAGTTCCATCCGGAACACAGAGCGGGCGCCTGCTACGCTTGAAAGAGCGCGGGTTGACGAAGTTGAAATCACAGCAGAAAGGCGATCAGTTAGTGCGCGTCAAAATATCGATCCCGACAAACCTGACTGACGAAGAGCGCAAACTGTACGAGCAGCTCAACAAGATCGAAAAAGAACGCACCTGAGCGGATTAGCAACTAGCTGCCTTCTCTCAACAGCTTGATCGCTTGATTGAAGGCTGCCTTGGCGCCGGTTTCGTTGTTCTGCATCAATAGAAGCTGTGCTCTGGTCAGATACACATCGGGATCATCTTTGTCATTTTTCTCGAGATTATCGAGTGCGGTCTTAGCATCATCCAACTTGTTGCAAGCGAGCATCAACTGCACCGCTTCGATTTGCAAATCACCGTCATCAGGTGATGCTTTGATCTGATCCTGCACCTTCGCCAAAGCTTTTGCCGGATCTTTGTCATTTAGTACGACGAGCGCTTCCACTTCGCCGGGACAACGTTGCAAGGGACCGCGTTCGACATTCTGCTCAAAAACCACGCCCTTCTTGAACTCGTCAAAACTATCGCTGTCTTGCTGGTCGGCCGAGGCAGATGCAGCTGTCGCCACGGCAATCTGGCGATAGCTCATGCCGCGCTTGGTGTCGATCTGAAGCGCATAATGCAGCTGCTCGGCCGCCTTGTCGAACTGTTTTTCATCCATGTACAGTTGAGCAAGCTCGTAATGTGGCTGGAGCCACGCTCCAGTAGCCACCTCGAAAAGAATGACGTACTGTGATTCCGCTTCCTCGTATCGCTTGGCCGCATTCAACTGTCGAGCCAGGTTGATACGGACCCAGCGACTTTGCGGAGCGAGATAGAGAGAGCGTCGCAGCAAGCGAAACCCTTCCGCAGCGACAGACTTATCAGGATTCTGGCAAAGCACATTGCCAGCCGCCATCAACGAAGGAACATCATAGGGGTGCTCGGTGACCATAGTCGTAGCCGCCTCTGCAGCCTCCTTCCTCTTTCCCTCTGCCTGCAATTGCGAGGGTGGAAGCGCTGCAACATCAGCGAAAATTTGATCAGTCGTGTACAACTCGCTGGCGGGCTGCGGTCTGCTCACTATCGTTTTAAGATCTCTGTCGATGTTAATGCTGGTGTACCAGAAAAGAAATCCCAGGACGAGCACAGCGAGAAGCGGCAGGCTAAAAAATGCCTTGGCGAGTGGTTCTTTTTCACCGGACGGTGCGGTCGGCACAACGTTCTCCTTCTAATGGGCGAATGGCGTGCCAGAGGCAAGGCGCCACCACGACAGAGCAAAAGATTCCATAGCTACTTTAGGCGAAACATAATGATCGAGCTGCTCTTTGCTCGATTGGGAGAGGTCGAGAAGTTTTTTCAAGTAATTGCTTATTCGCGGATTTGCAATTGCTCGTTCGCCGATATGCTGCAGCTCCAGCGTTACCAAGAGATCGATGGCATCGGCGCCGACAAATTCGTCAGTGACCAACTCCTGAAAGCGCCTGCTGAAATCAAGCAGGCGCGCTAATGCTTGTGAATCTTTGCGGCGAATGTGGTGATCGATGCATTCACGCGCCAAGTCAATCGTTTCTTGCGGGTAGCCACTCAAATCCCTCTTAAAAATGGAAGCGCCGATAATCTCCGTTGTCTGCAACGGCACGACCTGGCAGCGGCTGACGACAGTGGCGAGCACCTCATCCGCCGAGCGCGCGAAGAGCAAAAACACGCAGTTGACCTTCGGATCTTCAATCGTTTTTAAAAGAGCATTTGCAGCAGGGCGATGAAACTTGTCTTGGGCGGCGTTCTCGATCACGACGATGCGCGTAAACTGCGACTCTTTAGCTAACTCGTCACTTAACTGGCGTGCTTTCTCAACCGGAATTTTGCCACTCTTAGTAGTATCGGAGACCAGGGTCAACCATGCCTGTGGGTGTTTTCCTTCCCATATCCACCGGCAGTTCTGACAAAATTTCGAGATGTCGATCTGTTCATATTGTCTCGAGCCGATCGTGAGCAGACAGTTATTTTGGCAGCCCTCTTTCACATTTGCACAATTTAAGAAGCAAGCCATCTCGCGGGCTATATCCCACTTTTCTTTTTCTGCGCGCCCGACAAGCAAGTAAGCGTGCGCCAGTTTGCCCTGACGCACCGCGCTGCTGAAAAGCTCGGTGGCGAACGGCTGCCTATCGATAAGCTGGCTATGAAAAACGTTTGTCATAAAAGTCACCGGCGTCAGCCAAGATAGTGTAGTCGAGCAGGGCAGACAACGCCGGGCTGGAGCGCGTATAAAGCCCACCAGTAAAGAATCTTAACTTGTTGAGCGCGTGCCTGCAAATGGCAATATAACAACGATATACAGCGGGCGATTGGGCCGGGAATTTGACAGCTCTTGGCGTGTATCCTAGACTATTCCGGGATAAGGTGGAGCAGCATGACAGCTCCTTTCTCGCCGCGGCGTGCACCCAGTGAAGCATCCAGCTTCATGCCGCGTCGAACACTATTGTGAGTTTGTTTCGAGAGGCATACAGATTTGGCTAACGTAATCGTTGTCGGCGCCCAGTTTGGGGACGAAGGAAAAGCAAAAGTAACGGATCTTCTGGCAAAGAATGCTGACGTGGTAGTGCGCTACCAGGGCGGTTGTAACGCTGGACACACCGTGGTGGACGAGCAAGGCAACACCTATAAGTTTCACCTCATTCCTTCGGGCATTTTGTACAAAGGATCCATCTGCGTTCTCGGACCCGGCATGGTCATCGATCCGAAAGCATTTCTCATCGAGTTGGACGCGCTCCTCGAACGAGGACTGGACGACAACAAATTGAAAGTGTCGGCGACTGCACACGTCACCATGCCGTATCACCTGGCGATCGACGCAGCCGAAGAAGACAGTCGGGGCGATCAAAAGATCGGCACGACCAAGCGCGGCATTGGACCGACCTATGCCGATAAGTGTGCTCGCTCCGGCATTCGCATGGAAGACTTGCTCGATCGCGACGTACTGAAAACGAGATTAGATTGGATGGTGCCGAGGAAGAACGTGCTTCTGGAGCGCCTCTACAACCTACCGCCGCTCGATGCGAAGCAGATTTTCGAAGAGTACGCCGTGTACGGAGATCGCATGCGCAAGTATGTGTGCGACACATCCAACTTGATCTTTCAGTCGGTGCAAAACCGCAAGAACATTCTTTTTGAAGGCGCGCAGGGCGTGCTGCTCGACCTCGACCACGGCAGCTACCCGTACGTGACCAGCTCCAGCCCGTCGGCAGGCGGTGCCTGCATCGGCGCCGGCGTCGGTCCCACGGTTATCGACCGCGTCATCGGTGTCTCCAAGGCGTACATGACTCGAGTTGGCGAAGGTCCCTTTCCCACAGAGCAAGCGGGCGAAGTCGGCGAATCGTTGCGCCAGACCGGAACCGCCTGGGCGGAAGTCGGCGTCACCACCGGCCGACCGCGTCGTTGCGGCTGGTTCGATGCAGTCTTGGGCAGATACTCCGTGCGCATCAATGGACTCGATTGCCTGGCCATCACCAAGCTCGATGTGCTAGACGGCTTCGATTCGATCGAAGTTTGCACCTCCTATCGCGACAAAACGACAGGTCAAACATATAAAGATCTGCCCAGCATCGGCAGCACCTTCAAGAACATGGAAGCCATCTACCAGACCCTTCCCGGCTGGAACAAATCGACCAGCGGCTGCCGCAGCTTCAAAGACCTACCGGTAGAAGCGCAGAAGTATTTGAACTTCCTCGCCAAAGAGCTCGACGCACCAGTCGCCATCGTCAGCGTCGGACCGCAACGCGACCAGACAATCGTGATCGAAGATCCGATTCACGGACCCAAGCGCGTCCTCACCAGCACAGCCAATACCTAACACCGCAGGCAGTGAAGTAACAACGGACCGGTTCAGAACAGATCTGGGAGCGCCGGCATCCGGCCGGCTACTCTCTGTAATCGCAATGTCTCCGTACCGTTTCGTGCGCACCCGCTATCTCGAAACGTCCCGCTTCGGAGCCGGCAGGATGCCGGCGCTCCCAGATACATCAACCTAATCGCTCTTGGTCTTGCCGAACAGTCCGTAGAAATTGGCGATAACGTTGGAGAGTTCGAAGCGCATGGCGCCGGCCAGGTCATTTTTCTTGATTTTGCAGCGGTCGAGCCCGGCCAGCGCGGTGACTGAATCTTGGTCGATGACGAGAATATTTTTGTACTGTTCGATCGCCTGATCGTAGTCGTGGAAATAAAACTCCTGAATGATGGCCAGCTTGTTGAGCGCATCGAGCGAGTACGGATCGATCGCCAGGGCCTTCTCCAGCATGCGGCGCGCGTTGGAATATTCGCCCTGCGCCTTGTACAACTCGCTCAGATCGATCAGCCAATCAGGGCGGTTGGGCGCCAGTCGCACTGCCCCTTCCAGATGGTTTTGCGCGGTGGAGAGTTGACCTCGCTCGAGCGCCAAATTGTACGCGACGTACTGTACTTGCGCGTCGTTCGGGCTTGTTTTGAGGAGCTTGGCGAGTTCTTGCTCTGCCTCTCTAAACATGCCGGAAGCGATGAGAGCCGACGAAAGAGCTACTTGAGCGGACGTGGCGTGCGGATTGGAGTTGTATGCACGGCGGGCGAACTCGAGCGCTTTGCGCGTGTTCAGTCCTTGCATATAAATTTCGGAAAGAGCAACGCCCGCCTCCGTACAGCCAGAATTGATACGCAGCGCGTGTTCGTACTCTGTTTGCGCCCGAGCTGAAAGTCCCATGTCGCGATAAAGACGCGCCGCAGCCAGCGTCACTTCCAGGTCATCGGCACCGACCTTCTGATGCAACTTATCGAGAAGCGCTCCGGCTTTGAAATAGGAATGGCTGGCAGTGAGAGCGTGGATCTCCTTGAGGACGCTCTGGCGCGAACTGCCGTCGGCATCGGCACAGGCAGCAGGCAAAGTCGCAGCCAAAATTGTTAGGTGAACAAACGCTTGAGTGAGTCGCCTGGAGAGCATGCTGGAATCAACCTCAACAGCATCGTAGCATGTTCGCATATATCATCAGCGCCAGAATCCCCAGCGGTTGATGCCACCACATATACATAGTGCTATTATCCAGGCAGAATCATGCAAGAGCCTCCGGAAACAAACGAGTCACATTCCAGCCCGCCGTCCCGTCAGGCGCAGGCTGAGCGCCCAGTCGGGCGCCCGGAAAACGACGGCGCGCAGTCGCCGCAAAGTGACTACTCGACAATGGCGACGCTTGCTTTCTTCACTCTCATGGGCAGCTGCCTTATCGTCCTTATGGTGGCGATGGTCAATAATTTCACCGTGCACCACAAACAGGCAGACGCGGTCGACAACGCGGCTCTTCTGGCTGCGCACGAGTTGTCGCAAGTGACCGTTGACCACTCCAGTTTTGGCCAGGTCGGACTGTGCGATCTGCCCGCCGACAGGTTCAGCCCCACTGGCGTTCGCCAGGGGCGAGTGATCTCGCTGGGGAGTCTGTATGAAACCCTGAGGATTGACTCCGAGATAGCAAAGAAGTTGGGACAGAAGTCGATGCTCTCGATGGCAGAGCATGACACCAGCCTGGCGCATAAAGTGGAGACGGAGCTGGCACAAAGGCTGAGACAGGCGGTCGAGGTTGATACCGCACCGACTAGTGTGCCCCAGTCGACCGGCAGCAACAGCGAGCAGGATAATACCGTTTATCGCGATGTTTATCGGGCCATCTCGAGCGATCGCGAGGCGCAAGCGGCCACATCCGTAGAGTTGAAGATCTATCTTGGACGCGGCACCAATCCGATCTTTACGAGAGAGGAGACGCGTCTGGTCAGCACCGCGGATTTCGTCAGAACCGATAGTGGTGCCGCACCATATTTGGTGCTGGTGGAGGCTCACTATGAAGGACACGCCAAAGGCTCGTCTCAACCGCAGAGATATGTAAAACGCGCTTGTGCTCTCATCGGCGCCCCAACGGTGGAAGCTCCGCCTTCAGCGTTCATCATCAATTTTCCACAAGGAATTCCGCCGCAGTTTGCCAGCGCTCACGACATTCTTTTCAACAAGCAATGGACCAGTAAAGGCGATTGGCAGCAGGCGGTAGGCAGCAGAGTACCGGGAAAGGGCAGTCTGGCTCCGCCTCTCGATCCTGTCATGCCGAGTATGCAACCAGGCGATGCCATGGCGGTCGGTCTGTACCACTGGCTCAGATCAGCCGGCTCCGCTATCGATCCTGATCTGGCCGTGGAGTTGATTCATTCTAAATGGGACCTCAACTCTCTCTCTAATACGGCTGATCGCAAAGATCTCGATATGACCGACAGTGCAGAGCAGACCTCGACCATCGTCAACAGCTGCCTGGCACGCGATACGGGCGCGCGCGAGTACTCGATCATGAACCAGACCGGACCGAGCAGTGTCGGTCAGATTGCGCTCAGCCGAGCCTTTGCTGTCTTCGATCAGTCCACTCAACCCAACGCAGGACCCGCGTATCCGCCGACAGCGCTGCCGCTTTTCGTAGACGCTCAGGGCAAATGCAATCTCGCCGGTCGCAAAGGCTTCAATACTGCGCTGATCAAATCTTTCCTCTACGACATTCATGACACTAATATCGCGGCAACAACTTCGTTAGCCATGGCAAAGCAGTTTCTCAATCAGTCGAGCAATGCCCTCAGTCAAACCGAGCAAAGAATCATCATCGAAAGACAGGAGCTGGCCTCGGTCACGAGCCGGTTGGCGCGAATGACTGACGAAGCATCGAAGCGCCGCAAACCAGTCTCCGATAGTGGTGCTGAAGCGGACGATCCGAAGCGAATCATGATTTTGGCGCAGGATCGCACTGAAGCGTTGCGCGCACAGATCGCCAACGACGAACAGCAGCGCGCCAATCTGCGTGACACTCACAACCGAGCCACCCAGGCGATCTACAACGCTACCAAGGCTGCCAGCGCCACTTACGAGCTGTGCGAGCATGCATTCAAATCCTGCCGCGATGGCATTTATCAGATCGATACTGCGCATCGCGCTTATCTCATCGGCAAGAAGTTCGTCTTCGTGGCGCACAACGAGCCGCTCTGCGAGAATGATTTCTTCGCCGCCACGCAAGATGCCGCCGCTAATAAGAACAAGAGCGAAGATGAAGAGCCGAAATCGCCATGGTTTTCGAGAAACATGGAGATTATGGCGCCTGTAGATGCATTTATCGGCAATCATGCAGAGGACGCAAAAGCGGAGGGGAAATCGCTTAAGGCGTTATTGCAGGAGAAGCCCGTGGAGCAGATATTCCATCAGGGAATGATCGTGCTCGACTCGCGTTCGATAACGCGCACGGCAACGACAACGCCAGCTTGTCACGGATATAAGCAGTACGCGTTTTCCAACATCGCCATTCCCAGCGGGCAGCTCCTTTACTACTGCCAGAACGCCATCGAGAGCGGGGACAGTCCCAAAGTTTCATGGTCCATGTTGTTGCGCGATCTGGTCGCCACGCGCTCGAACGCCTCGGATATAGGCGCCACCGGCAATCCGATCCCGTCGGAGGAGCGCTCCTGGTGCAACGAGAGCGAGCACGGACCGTGCCCGGGTCTTGCCTGCGAGCTCCAATTGCGTTGTCCACTGCCGGTCTTGAACGACTTCAGCGAAGACACTTATCTGAAAGAGCCGGGAATCAACACGCAGGTCCCGCAAATTCCGCCGGTGCCGGCGGACATGCTATAGACCTGCGTGAAAGAGCTGCTTAGAAAGCAGTCTTAGTTGTTTTCGCTCTTATTTTTCTTGCGGCTCTTGCGATTTTCGTCGCCGCCGTTCGACTGAACGCCGGTGTGCTCTTCCAGAGCTTGAATGCGCTCGAGCAGCTCGTCCAGCTCCGCCCGCGTGACGAGACCGAAGTCTTTCACGGCCTTGCGGGTCTGCACTCCGACTTTGTCGGTGACCACTTTTTCCGCTTCGACAGTGCGCTTAGAAGCTTCTTCCTGAACGTTCTTCAAGAATTGCTGCACTGTCTCGGCTTTCACTTTCCCTTTGTCCTCGAGGTCATCGACGAGATCGCCGGCGACTTTGACCAGGTCTTGCATGACATCGCTGAGAGCCGCTTTGATGCGGTCTACGTTCGAAGATGCGCCGACAGTGGCCAACACTGCTTTTTTCAAATATTTTGTACGCTCGCTCATACCTTACACTCCGTCCGCCGTTAGACACGGTCTGCAACATGGATATCCCTCCGTAATATAAAACCAGAAATTGCGTAAAGTTATCAAGGTCGCGCGGCAAAACAGCAATTAAACTTATAGCTTGCTAATCCCTTGGCCCAGCAGGCGTTTTCGCGATAGCAACGATCTCAAGATGCACAATTTCATCAACATTTCACGACCGCGAAATTAAATCTCTAGCCCACCGCTGTTGCGGCGAATCCAGCTACCCGAGCCGAGTACAATGAGCCCTGCAAACCTCACGGAGGATGAGACCTTGGAAGCATTTGACAAGACTGCTGCCCATGATTTGTCGCTCGCGACCAGCAGCAGGCACCCAAAACGCGCCAGGTGTATGGATAAAGGCTCGAT
Source organism: Planktothrix sp. (assembly GCA_036703195.1). GTDB lineage: Bacteria > Cyanobacteriota > Vampirovibrionia > Obscuribacterales > Obscuribacteraceae > DATNPN01. Next base: position 250,616 of record DATNPN010000038.1, read on the forward strand.
CAGCAACATGACGCGACTTACTACTCTTTGGCTGGCAGCAATCCTCTTATTGGTTTCACCCTGGTGCCAAAGTGTCTCGGCCCAGAACTCCGGCGGGCAACCCCCCAAGCTGGTCTTGCTCATCGTCGCCGATCAATTCTCATACAACTTTATCTCTCGTTATCACGACCGTTTTGCTAACGGCGGCTTTAAGCTGCTCGAGGAGCGCGGCGCCAACTTCGTCGAATGCAAGTACCAGGACTGCACAACGCAAACCGCAGTCGGGCACTCAGTAATTGCCAGCGGCGCTTATCCATGGTTGACGGGTATTGTCGCAGACCGCTGGCAAGACACTGCTCGCGGCAAGCCGACCACGGCTACCACTGAAGAGGGTTTGCAACTGGTAGGCGGGGCGGGCGAAGCGGCCGGCACGAAGTACATGCAAGGCACCACCATTGGTGACCAGATGAAACTGGCCACAAATGGGCGCAGCAAAGTTTTTACTGTAGGTTTGCGGCCTGAAGCGTCGCTGATTCTTGCTGGCAGACTGGCAAACAATGGCTACTGGTGGGACACACGCACAGGTACTTTTGTCACCTCATCCATGTATGGTCACGATCTTCCCGGCTGGGTGCAATCGTTCAACGATCAACGCTACTCGGAGAAGTTTATCGGCAAACCATGGCAGAGACTGCTGCCGGAAGAACAATACGGCGCCTCTACACGCGACGACTATCCGCACGAGCGCGGTATCGCCGGTGATGGCAAAGAGTTTCCCCATACGCTCGGCGCCGCCGGTGCCTCTCCCAGCGAAGCTTTCTACAACGCGTTTACCATGACGCCGTGGGCTAATCAGATGGTGGTAGATTTCGCACGCGAAGCGATTGAGCGCGAAGGACTGGGGCAGCATACCGACACGGATATGCTCGGACTGTGTCTGGGCGCGGGAGAACCTTTGGGACAGTCGTTCGGACCGTACAGCCAGGAGACTGAAGATCTCTGCCTGCGCATGGACCAATCGTTGGCGACGCTGTTTCAATATATAGATCAAAAATTGGGGCTGGATAACTGCCTGGTCGTGTTCACCTCCGATCACGGCGTCATGCCGATTCCGGAGTTTCTCAAAGAGCGCGGCATGGATGGCGGGCGCATCGATGCTAAAGTTTTCAAACAGCTCCTCAATTCGGCCCTCAGTTCGAGACTCGGTCAGGGTGAGTGGATCGAGTCATTCGAGCCGCCCAACCTCTACCTCAACGCCAACGCCATCGCCAAAGAGAAATTCAGACAACCTGACGTAGAACAGCTGGCCGCCAAGCTTTCCCACTCCGTGCCCGGTATCGGTGAAGCGTATGCGGCATTTCAGTTTTATACCAACCAGCTGCCCAACGGTCCCTTCCTCGACCGCGTGCGCAAGAGCTACTACTGGGGTCGCAGCGGAGAGCTGTATATACTTCCCAAGCCAGGATATATATTCAGCAGCGAACTGAATGGCACCGTTTCCGGATCACCATATAATTATGATAGTCACGTCCCGTTATTTATAATGGGATGCGGCGTGCGTGCAGGTAAGTACGCGGCAAAGGTGAGCCCGGCAGACATCGCGCCGACAATCGCGGCCGTTATGGGCATCGACCCACCGAGCCTGTGTGAAGGAAGCGCCATCAGCGAATGCCTGCCCGCTCAGTCATCGCCGCACAGATAGCGCGCGCGGATACGAGAGCAAGCGACGATTGTCGTTGAGGATGGAGGAGTAAAAGAAGTATGCAACCAGGTCAAACTCTGGTGCTCGTAGATGGCAGCTCGCTGGCCTTTCGTTCGTACTGGGCGCTGTTCAGCTCAGGGCTGCGGCGCAAGAGCGACAACATGGCGACCTGGGCCATTCTGGGATTCTTTAACTCCTTGTTCGATTTCATGGAACAGCGCAAGCCTGACGGGCTGGCAATCTGCTTCGATCTGTCGGCGCCAACGTTTCGCCATGAGGAGTTCAAAGAGTACAAAGCGACACGCAGTGAAATGCCTGACGATCTCTCGATACAGTGGCCGCTAATCAAGCATGGGGTGGGGTTGCTCAACGTTCCTGTTTACGAAGTGGCGGGATACGAAGCGGACGACGTAATCGGAACGGTCGCTCGACAGGCGACTGCGCGCGGCGTGAAAATACAAGTCTTCACTGGTGACTATGACGCGTTTCAATTGGTCGATGATGAAGATGAAGCGGTGCGAGTGCTTGTTCCTGTGCCGCAACGACATGAAACAATCGTCTACGGACGCAAACAGGTGTTTGAAAAGTTGGGCGTTTGGCCGGAGCAAGTGACCGACTACAAAGGGCTCTGCGGGGACACGTCGGACAATATTCCCGGCGTCAAAGGCATCGGCAAAGTGACTGCGGTGAAGTTGCTCACCAGCTACAAAACTATCGAAGGCGTCTACGAGAATATCGAAGAGATAAAAGGCGCCTTGAAGCAAAAACTCATCGACGGGCGCGAGAGCGCTTTCGCCAGCAAAAGTCTGGCCACTATGCGCACCGACGTTCCGCTCGATTTCGACTTCGATCATTGTCAGTTGAGCTTGCCTCAATTGGAAGAGCTGGCACAGTTTTTTCTCGATCTCGAATTCAAGCAGATGGCTACTCGCTTGCCGAAGATTTTGATCCGATTCGCCGAGGATGGTGTCGTTCCTGAAATCCAAGCGATAAAGGCAGTTGGCGATACCGCCGGCGGTGGCGGCACCGGGCGTGGTGGCTACAGTCGAGGCACCGCCGCCAGTGACAGCGAATCACAGCGCGGCGCAGCGGCAGCTACGGCAGTCGCAGTGGCAGAGCCGATCGTGCAGGTCGTCGGCAAACCCGAGCCGATACTGGTGACGGCGGAAGACCAGCTTATCGAATTGGTTCGTACCATCGAAAAGTTTCCCGCGCTGGCACTGGAGTTAGAGACTGATAAGACAGGTCTTGACGGCGAGGCCCTCGGTTATGCGCTGGCGTGGGCACCGGGTATAAAACTGGGACCTGATGGCATGCTGCATCTAGACAGCGATTACTCTAAATCGTCGTGGCAGGTCAACACCGCCTACATTCCCTTGCAACATTCGACAGGCTCCGGCGATTATCTTGCCACGTCGTTGGTGAACGAGCGCATCAAGCCTTTATTGATGAATGAAACCATCGCCAGAATCGCGCACAATACGAAATCAAGTTCGCACGCGCTTTTTATAGCAGGTGCAGCGCAAACTAAGTTCAGCTTCGATCCGATGCTGGCAAGTTATATCGTCAATCCGGATGACAAACATTCGCTCAAAGATATGGCGGAGCGATTGCTTGGTTATTCGACGGTGCGTGCGTTAGAAACGCCTACAACAGGCAAAAAGCAGCTGACAATCACGTTTGCGCCACTGGACCGCGTCTCTTCCTGCGCTGCCGATGATGCGCGTATTTCGCTGGAGCTGGCCCGATACTATTTAGAGCGGCCACTCGATGCCGATCAGCAATATCTTTTATACGAAATGGACCTGCCACTGAGTGCGGTCCTGGCCAGGATGGAACAAGCCGGTGTCTGCCTGGATCTGCCTTACTTGTCGCAACTGTCGACCGAGTTAGGGGCTGACATCGACCGCCTCGAAGGCGAGATCTATCAATCAGCTGGTCACAGTTTTAACATCGGCTCACCGTTGCAGCTGCAGAAAGTGTTGTTCGAAGAGCTTGGCTTGAAGACGAAGGCAAGAACGAAAACCGGCTATTCTACGGACGCGGCAGTTCTCGAATCGTTGAGAGACGAGCATGAGATCATCCCCAAGATTCTCGAGTACAGACAGCTGACTAAACTTCGATCTACCTATGTCGATTCGCTCCCTCCGCAGGTTTCTCAGAGAGACGGCAGATTGCATGGCGAGTTCAATCAGGCATCTACGGCCACCGGGCGTCTGTCATCGTCCAACCCCAATCTGCAGAATATTCCCATCAAAACTGAAGTGGGCAGAAAGATCAGGCGCGCGTTCATTCCGCAGAGCAAGGACAGCGTGCTTTTGTCCGCTGACTATTCGCAGATCGAGCTGCGCCTTCTGGCGCACATGAGCGGTGACCCGAATATGCGTGATGCGTTCGAGCGCGACCAGGACATTCACGCGCGCACGGCTGCTTCTGTGTTCGAAGTCGAGACAGACGCGGTCACATCCGATCAACGCCGCGTCGGTAAGACACTGAATTTCGCGCTCGTTTATCAGCAAGGACCACAAGCGACCGCGCGCGGTCTGGGAATCACGATGAAAGAGGCACAAACTTTCATCGACAAATATTTCAAAGGCTTTCCCAACGTGCGCGGTTTTAACACTCGCACCATCGAGGAAGCGCGTGCCAATAGCTACGTGCAAACCTTGTGGGGGCGCAGAAGATTCTTCCGCAATCTCAACGATCGCAGCGACATGGTGCGCAAAGCCGATGAGCGCGCGGCGGTGAATGCGCCGCTCCAGGGCAGCGCTGCTGACCTGATGAAACTGGCGATGATCAAATTGGACAGCGAATTGAAAGAGCGCGGTCTGAAATCGACGCTTATTTTGCAGGTGCACGATGAACTGGTTTTGGAGGTTCCTAAATCCGAGTTGGCAGAAACAACAGAAGTGGTGCGCCAATCGATGGAACTTGGTCAACCGCTGAAAGTGCCTCTGCGAGTCGACGTCGGCGCAGGCGACAACTGGATGGACGCGAAGTAGCTCGGGGATCGACAAGCGGGTGCACCTGAATGTCAACGCCGTCCAAAACGATCATCAAAGAGTTTATCGACGCAGTCATCAATGACCGCGATACAGCCGAAATCATGCTCGCTGATCGTCCAGCTCTTCTCAACGCCAAATACCTGCGCGGTGACACGCTCTTGCACCATCTCGCTGTCAACGGCAATGTCGATGCCGTGAAATTTCTGCTCGAGCGCGGTGCGCGCGTCGACGATCGCAACGAGACCAACTGCACCGCACTGATGGAAGTTGCCGTCTTGGGCAGCGAAGAGATGACGCGCTTGTTGTTGGCTCACGGTGCCGATCCGAATCTTTCCACAGCGACATTCGATACGCCGTTGGTCAACGCGGTGCGCGCCGGACGAATAAAAATGGTCGAGCTCTTGTTGGCGTCCGGTGCGGATCCGTCCGCACGCTCGGTGGTAGGCTGCGGCATCTTCGATTGCTTACCGGAGCGCAGTGATTTGCGTCTGGCCATCTACAAGGTGATTGAAAAATATGCCCCGGCGATGCCGAACGACTCCGTCAGCGGCTGAGATCATTTGCCCATTATCTCTTGCAGCTCTTGCTCGTCCTGACTGCCGATAAAAATCTTGCCGTCCATCACTTCCTTGTAGCCCTTTGGAGCGGCAAATACTTTAGGATCGTACGGCAGTTTGTCCACCTTGCTAGTCTTCAACTCTTCGACCACATGGTCATCGTTGAGACTACCGTAGTTGCTAACGACGAAGTTCGTCCCTTTTACAGCGCGAAAACGCAGCGGAACGCCGTCTGTGTCACGTATATCCCAAATGGCGCATAATGCTCGACAGGCGTCAGGGCTGACAGGCAACGTAGTTGCTACCCAGAGATCGCCAATGCGTCCATGCCCATGCGAGCGCGGCTGAAACGCTAGAACCTGCGCTTTTACTCCAGCATACATGGCATCCGGCGCCGGCACCGGAGTTTGCGTCTTAAAACGGTCGTTATCTTCCAACCCAACCAACGCCGTTTTGAGTCCATTCTTGGACCACTGCGCAAAAGGAAATGTGTGTATCACTTTGCGCCCGTCGTGATAAGTCAACACGTCCCACTTTGGAGCAGCCGCAAGGAAAGAGATCGCACGATCGTTGCATGCGACCTTCACCGCATCCGGCGCCAAATAGACAGTGGCACGACCGTACAACCGATGCGTCTGCTGCAGCACCACCATGATTTTCTTCGCACAAAAGCCCGGCGCCGCCACCAGCGACAAGAACAATGCGAGAACTAATCCGATCCGTTTACGCGTCATACGCACACCAATTCGAAACTTCGTTACCGCGCGGATTTTGCCAGGCACCGATCATCGCTCACGCCGGGTCACTACACCTGGGTCGGAATTGCGGCGGCTTCTTGTTGTCGGCGCAGTTTGCTGTGTTTAAAGCCGTAGGTGAAATAGATGATCAGACCAACGGGACAGCTGACGCAGTACACCTGGAGGACAAGCGGGTTGAGGTATTTCGCGAGCACGGCGCAGCCCAGGGCGGCGAAGATGCCGATGGCAGGGTGGACGAGTTTTAACCGCACGGCGCCGATGCCGACGAACATGAAGGCGATCAATGTGCCGAGCACCATCATGTCGGTAATCTGCCCGAACGGAACGAAACCTGCGATGGATGCGACAATCAGTCCATTGAGCAAAACGCCGAGCGTAGGGTTGCCCTTACTTGTCTTGGCGAAGATCGGAGGAAGCAAACCGTCTTCGGCCATGTTTCTGAAGATTCTCGGTCCGCCCATGCAGAGCACGAGCAGTACGTTAAAAATGCCGAGAACCGCGCCAATAGCGATGAATTTGGATACCCATGTCTCGCCGGCATTGGCGAGTAGTTTCGCCAGTGGTGCTGCGGCTTCGCTGCCAACGAACAGTGGGTTGCCCATCGGTTGGCCTTGCGGATCCATCAGAAGGTGACCATCTGCTCCCGTAAGAAAGCAAGGCGCCAAGCCGGTCGCGACCGCCATGACTGTGACATACAGCAATGCTACCAAGCCGACGCAAGCGTAGGTGCCGATACGAGTATCTCTGAGACTTTTCGATTCGCGGGCGAAGGTATACAGCGCATCAAAACCGACATAGGGGAAAACAGCCGTGGCTGCGCCAGCGAGCATGCCGTTGACGCCTTTGGGAAAGAAGTTGGTCCAGTTTACAGGATTGACATGGCGAATGCCGAAGGCCAAAAATGTGGCTAAGAGTGTCAACTTCAAGCAAACGAGAATGAAGTTGAGTTTGGCGGATTTGCTCACGCCGCCGAAGATCAAGATAATCGTGACAGCGGTCACGACGCTGATGGCCACTATGTTGACGCCAGGAGTGAAGACGCCGTTGACGAGAGTGGGACCGCCCCAGAATCCTGCCAGTGTATAGCCGGCAGCATTTTTCAAATATTCAGCCCAGGCGATAGCGACTGCTGATGCGCCGAAGCTGTATTCGAGGAAAAGTCCGAATGCCACTACCCAGGCGAAGAGTTCGCCGCATGAGTGGTACACGTAGCTGTACGCCGATACACCTGTTGTGACGACTCGCGAGAAGCGCTCATAACAGAATGAAACCGCGACAACGAGAATGCCACTGATCAAAAATGAGAGGATACCGGCGGGACCGGCTTTTTCAGCGATGATGCCCGGCATGGCGAAGATACCGGCACCGATGGTGGCACCAATACCGAGCGCCGCCAGCATGATCCAGCCCAGATGTTTGGGCGTGCTGGCGTCAGCCGTTCCCTCCGGGACTGCGGGAGTTCGGCGCAGAAGCGATGTCATTATATCCATGCGCGATCCTTAAACAAAACGATTGCAGAGGCAAAATAGCCGCAAAGCCACTGGAATAATTGAGTTAGAAGTAATCCAGTTCTTGGAAATGCTAGCATAGCTAGTCCAAAACGTAATCGCGGTGCGAGGTTTGTGTATGAAGGTTCAGAAAGCGGCTGTCATAGGTGCCGGAGCCATGGGCGGCGGAATCGCCCAGGTGCTCAGCCAGGCGGGGATTGAAGTTCTCTTAAAAGATATAGAGCAATCGTACGTCGACAAAGGTCTTGCCAACATCAAACGCATGTACGACTCGCGCGTCAAGAAAGAGGTGATGACTCAGTCCGAGGCGGACCGCCTTTTCGGGTTGATTGAGGGAACCACGAGCTACGATGGTTTTACCAATGTCGACATCGTCATTGAAGCAGCGCTCGAGCAAATCAACGTCAAAGTCGATATTTTCAAACACCTCGATTCGATCTGCCCATCCAGAACAATCCTCGCGACTAACACGTCGGCGCTCTCGATCTCTGAGATCGGCTCAGCCACACGCCGTGCCGAGAAAGTAGTGGGCATGCACTTCTTCAATCCGGCTCAATTCATGAAACTGGTCGAGGTCATACCCGGCGTGCGCACATCGAATGAAACAGTCGAAGCTGCCGTCGAGCTTTGCAAGAATCTCAAGAAAACGGCTGTGCGCGTGAAAGAGTGCCCCGGATTCCTGGTCAACCGGCTTCTTTTCCCGTATCTCAACGAAGCGCTTTACGTGCTGCAGGAAGGGATCGCCACGCCGGAAGAAGTGGACAATGCAGTTGTCGAATTCGGTATGCCGATGGGACCGTTTACTTTGCTCGATATGACCGGCATCGATGTATGCGCCCACGTCAACGAATTCCTTTATAGCGAATACGGTCCGCGCTTCCTGCCGTCGCCGCTTTTGGCGAAGTTCATGCAACACAAGCAGCTCGGGCAGAAAACGGGCGCCGGATTCTTCCGCCACGACAAAGATCAACCGGCGAAGAAAGGCGAACCGAAGCAAGTCAATCCGATGCTGGAAAAGCTCGTCAAAGAAGCCAACCAGAACGTAGCTCCAGCGAAGTCGTCCAAGAAATTCGAAGCGCTGCGCGTGCTCCTGCCGATGTTCAACGAAGCGACTTACGCTCTGCAGGAAGATGTCGTGCAAGCGGCTGACGTGGACGTCGCCATGCAACTGGGCTGCGGCATGACTAATGGATTGCTGACGATTGCTAAAGACAAAGGCCTGGACTGGTGCCTGAAAGAGTTAGAACAGTATCAAGCCGTTCACGGCGAGCGTTTTCGCCCATCGTGGCTGCTGAAGAAGCTGGTGCGCGCAGGCGTAAAAGACTTCTCCAGTTTAGAACCGGCGACTGTTCGCTAATCAACAGTCGAGCAGCTGATTGACGCTGGCAGCCGGAGAAAGGAAAGCAGGGGGAGATGATGTTCAGACTACTGGTTACAGTCCTGTTTCTTCTCTTCGTTTACCATGTGCGCGAAGTTTTTCCGCCCTTCATCATGGGTGCGATCACAGCCTACATTCTTTATCCTGCTGTGAAGTGGCTTCAACGCTGGGGATTCGCACCGATCTTCTCGGTGTTCGTGATCTACGTTTGCGCTGCCAGTTTTACCGTTTTCATCATGTTTCATTTCTGGCCGATGATTGTCGATCAGGCCGAGAGCATCTTCTCGAACCGAAAAGAGATTGTCGTCAATCTGATGCAACAGGTTTCTAGCCAATTTAACTGGTCGATCGACGTTAATCAGATGGCCGATCTTCTTATTGCTCAACTACAGAATGCTGTGGGAAAGCCCGAAGACATCGTGCACTTCGGCGGGCTCATCTCGAAGAGCTTGCTGGGAATGTTAGTCTGCGCAGTCACTTCCGTGTACTTGTTGGTCGACAGCAAACGTGTGGGACGCTTCTTCATGCGCTTCATTCCGGTCGAGAAGCGCAATACGGTTGTCTCACTGTTGACCCAGATGGACAAGATGTTTCGCAAATACATCTACGGTCAAGTCGGGCTGATTTCATTGATGTCCGTCGTGGCCTTCTGTATCTTTAGCGCTTTCCACCTCAAATACGCGTTGTTGATTGCATTGATCACAGGGTTTTTGGAGATCATCCCCGTCCTCGGTCCCATGCTTGCCATCATTATCTGCAGCGTGTTCGCAGTGGCACAACTTGGTATCGCGCATGCGATGGGGGTTCCACTTTGCCTGTGGATAGCACGTCTTATCGAAGACTACGTCATCGTGCCGAATACGATCGGGCACGCAGTCGAGCTGCACCCACTGGCAGTGATATTTGCCGTCATAGTGGGTGAAACAATGGCTGGCGCGCTCGGCATGCTTATTGCCATTCCGGTGGCCGCCTCGGTGAAAGTAATCATCGATTTCTGCTATCCACCGACAACTCCGCCTGCTCAGCATGAGCCGAAGAGAAAACCCGTAGAGTGGCTTTCCGCATTTTTCAATCCTCCCAAGAGATCCTCGGACGAAACGGATGCAGATCGAGCGAAAGCTGACATGGACACAATCAATCAGATGCACGAGTCAAGTAGCCTGCACCACTCACCACTTCCGCACGCTCAACATGTGACGACGAGCGAGGGCGAAGCAGCCACGGCGCAACCCGTGCAAAAGAAAACGCCGGTTGTAGAGCCTGACACGACGCAGCCACCGGCGGTGGTGGCGAAGAGTGGTACCGCAGCAAACGTGAAGGCGGTGCCTGCGCCAGCAGAGAAGCCGTCCGCCGCTGATAGTCAGGCGGCGACTGAGAAGCCATCTGCAACGGAGAAAGCAGAGATAAAACCAGCCGCAGATAAACCGGCTGCAGCGGAGAAATCTGCAACGAAGGAAAAACCTGCGGCGGTGGTTTCAGAAAAGCAGTTGGAAAATACAACAGCGGAAGTTACACCGGCTCAGCCTGCAGCAAAGCCGTTGCCAAAACCAAAGCTCGAGGAGTCGGAAAAGCAAAAGGCAACCGACAAGTCCAAAAAGCCGGACGAAAAGAACGGGCAAGACGCGCAAAAATAACCGCTCATTTCCACAGACCGATCGATGATATCGGCGTGGTGTCGATGATGTCATAACCGACGAGTAGTCCAATCACGATCAGATAGGCCATGCCACCATAAAGAAGGTGCTGGGGTTTTAACTCCTTCTTGTCGAGCAGGCGCTTGTAGAAAATCGCCGAAGCGATTGCGACGATACCCGTAAACAGTGTGCTGTAGCCGAGCTTCCAGTTAGTGAATGCGACACCGAATGCTACCGGAATACAACTTTGAAAAACCATGGCGCCACTGATATTGGCGAGCGCTAAAGTGTCCTTTCCGTTTCTCGCCCACAAGACGCTGTTTATCTTCTCCGGCAGCTCTGTAGCGATGGGACAGATCACTAGTGACAGAATCAAGGGCTGCAGCCCGGCAGCCTTGGCGACAATCTGCACGTTGTCGACAAACAACCAGGCACCGATCAAGATGCCTGCTATGCCGGTCACCACCTGCGGTATTATCAATGCGAGGTGTTCAGGTCTGCCAAAATTGAGAATGCGGTCGAAGTGGAGCGACTCCGGCACAGAGCCGATTTCCTGCTCGTGTTTGATCTTATCCCACACATAAAACGGATAGATAAGGAAGATGCCGAGCGCCAAAATATAGCGAACGTATGGCCATGGGCTGGCTAACGTTCCGAGCATAGCCAGTGGATATGCGATCAGGAAAAATTTTAGATCGTGCGCAATCAGGGCACTATTCAAATTGAGCTTGTTCTCGCGCAGTCCGGACTTGACCGCACTGACTACACCCAGCCCGCAAACAGCGAGCGTCAAGGTGCTGAGCATGAAAGGAGCGCCCGCAATGGCACCGATGCCAACGTCGGAGCCATGCCTATGTGGAAAATAAATGATGGCAACGAATGGAATTAGAGTTTCCGGAAGGGCTGTTCCGGCGGCAGCAAAGACACTGCCGACCACACCTTCGCCCAGTTTTAGCCGTTGTCCGAGCCACTCGATTCCGTTAGTGAACAGCTCTGCAGAGAGAACAATCACGACCAGGGCGATTAATAGTAAAACGATCGATACAGCCACTGGTTTGTTGTCGGTAACAATGAAGGACGGCGATATATCGTCTGGACAGGTATCCCATGATAGGATGCCTTTGTCCGTCGCGCTCGAATACAACGTTCAAATTTAAAGATGGTTGTTAGAAGGCGACAGGTGGACGAATAGCCAGAGCAGAGGGGCTAGCGCAGAATGCCGATTACATCCGAGACGGTTGAGCACGTCGCCAAGCTCGCCAGGCTGAGCCTGACCGAGGAGGAGAAGAAGTTATATTCGGAGCAGCTCGCCAAGATTATCGGCTATTTCGATGAGCTAGCTAATGTCGATACAACAGGCATAGAGCCGATGTCACACGCTTTGCCTTTGATTAATGTAATGCGCGAAGATATAGTCGAACCGCCGCCGGGCCACGAAATGCTGCTGAAGACAGCGCCGGAGCGCGAGGGAGCATTTTTCAAAGTACCCAAGATTGGTGATTAGTCAGGACTAATCAAAACCCGCCCAGCCTGCGGCTTTCAAATCTTTGGCGCCTTTAGTGGGGTTTCCAACATCGAAATCTGGCAAAGCCGGTAAACAAAGCCTGGTTTTCGCTTTCAGCAAACATCGCTTATAGTTATGATTAAAGCATTGCTTGCGAAAATCAGGAGGCGGTATGAACACCAGGTATGTCTTTGTTACTGGTGGAGTTGTCTCTTCCCTGGGGAAGGGCATCGTAGCTGCCTCTCTAGGACGACTGCTGAAGGCGCGGGGCATAATCACCACAATCGTGAAGCTGGATCCCTACCTTAACGTGGATCCCGGCACGATGAGCCCTTACCAGCACGGCGAGGTGTTCGTCACCGAAGACGGCGCCGAGACCGACCTCGACATCGGGCACTACGAGCGCTTTATCAATGTCGATCTCAGCCGAATGAACAACGTTACGGCCGGCGGGATCTATAAAACCGTGCTGGATAAGGAGCGGCGGGGCGATTATCTGGGCGGAACCGTGCAGATGATTCCGCACGTCACCAACGAGATTAAGAACTTCCTGCGAAAAGCGGCGCAGCATGCCGCCGCTGACGTCGTGATTGTGGAAGTGGGCGGAACAGTCGGGGACATCGAGAGCCTGATATTCCTCGAAGCCATTCGCCAGATGCGTAAAGATATCGGTCGCGACCATGTCTGCTATATCCACGTGACGATGATTCCCAACCTGCGCACGACCAACGAGCTGAAGACAAAGCCTACCCAGCACTCGGTCGACACCTTGCGCAGCCGAGGTATTCAGCCCGATATCCTTGTTTGCAGAACCGAGCGGCTGTTGTCTACGTCGATTCGCGAAAAACTGTCGCTGTTCACCGACGTCGATATCAACGCGGTCATTCAGTGCAAAGATGTGCAGCACCTTTATGAAGTACCGCTGCTCATGGAGCAGGAGGGTCTGGCCGAACGCGTGTTAGAACGCTTGCATTTGCCGAACAACCCGCCGGAATTGACGGAATGGATGGACCTCGTCGATCGCGTCAAGCGACCGACCAAGACCGTCAACGTTGCCATCGTAGGCAAATACGTCATGTTGTCCGACGCATACATATCCGTCGTCGAGTCACTCAGACATGCGGGCGCCAAGCTCGGTTCAGCCGTCAATATCAAATGGGTGCTGTCGGAAGACGTCGAGAAGCACGGCGCCGCCGAGTACTTGTCTGATGCAGACGGCATTATCGTCCCCGGAGGTTTTGGCGATCGAGGCATCGAAGGAAAGATTTTGGCGGGCGAATATGCCCGCACTAAGAAGGTTCCATATCTTGGATTGTGCCTGGGCATGCAGACTGCGGTCATCGAGTTCGCCCGCAATGTCGCAGGCATGGAGAATGCGCATTCGACGGAGTTCAATCCGAAGACACCGTATCCGGTGATCGATTTGATGCCGGACCAACACAATGTTGTTCTGAAGGGTGGAACCATGCGTTTGGGAAGATACCCATGCCATCTGAAGAAAGGCAGCATTGCTGAACGCGTCTACGGCAACGATGAAATTTCCGAACGCCACAGACACCGCTATGAAGTGAACAACAGCCTGCGCGAGCAGCTGGCCAAGTCGGGACTGATCTTCTCGGGAGTTTCGCCGGACAACAATCTGGTCGAGATGATCGAGTTGGCTGATCATCCGTACTTCGTCGCTTGTCAGTTTCACCCGGAGTTAAAGTCGCGTCCTGATAACGCGCATCCTTTGTTTGTCGGGCTCGTAGAAGCATCGATCAATCAGCGCGCGGCGACGGATGGTACGACGACTGCGCCGCCGGTCGAAAAAGCGAAGCCGGCTTCTGCGCTCAAGTCGGCACACTCGGCGACAGCACAGCGCTAGTAGCGTCTGAACAGGCGGCAGCAAGCCGCTCCTCTACGGTAGGTGCGGGTCGGCAGGCTGCTGGCAAGCCGCCCATACGGTAGGTTTGAGTCAGTCAAACCGAAATTCATGCAGTCCCCTCTGCGAAAATTCGCCTACAGTTATGTTGCGAAACTCGATCATTGACAACTGCGAATGCAACGCGCGGCAATCCCGTTCCTGTATGCGTTTCGAGCGATTAGCGTTGTCCGGAATGAGAGCGACGGAACGCAACATAGATCTAGGTGAACAACTGACACATCGCCTTCTCGGTGCCGCACAGAAAACCGGATGCTGCGCGAGCCACGATTACGTAAGGTAAAACTGCTGTAGCGGGGCGCTGCGTTTTACATATAGAGGATGGCGCGGGTGACCTTGCATGGTGATACCGAAGCAGGAGATCTTGTCGCGATCGACTTCGGCAAGAATTCCTTTGACGGCTCCAGATCGGTCGCCCAGTGCACCGTGATTGCCCCAGGCGACGATCAATCTGTCAGCGCGTTTGCAAGCATCGCGAATAAAACGGTCGTTGTTCGTCCCGACTGGATCCAAAACCTGTCTCAACTCTCTGGGATCGCTGGTGCGGTATGCGAAGAGATTGACGACTTCCATGGCACCAAAACCAAGATGCATGGCGAACGCAATACAGTTGCTAATCGTCTGATCGTTTTTGACCGCATCGGCTTGGCTGGGATTGAGCATGATAAAAGCCACGCATGGCAGCGTCGAATCCCACTGGCGCCAAAGAGCGTAGCGGTACTGGCGAGTGCGATCGAATCTTGCTCCGGAATTCATATCAAGCAACTTTCCATATTTTGAAAGTTGCCAAACGTGGGCTACACTTTCTTTTTGCGCGCGTCGACCGGACCGAGGGCAGACAAAAAGCCTTTCCACCACAAGAGCAAAGTGACCGACACCGCTACCAACAGCATCAGCAACAACGCACATGGATAGCCGAAATACCAATTCAACTCAGGCATGTTATACGGCGACGCCTGAGGGTTGAAGTTCATGCCGTAGATGCCGGCAATGAATGTGGGCGGCGCAAAGATCGTAGTGATGATGGTCAGCACTTTCATAACTTCGTTCATGCGATTGCTGATACTGGAGAGATAAACATCCATCAAATCAGCGCCCAGCTCTCGATAGGTTTCAATAAAATCAATAATCTGCACCGCGTGATCGTACACATCGCGCAGATGCATGATACTTTCCTGCTCGAAAAACTCTGTTGCGTCACGCAAAAGCGAGTTAATCACCTCGCGTGTCGGCCACATCTGTCGCCGCAGCGCCAGCAGCTCTCGCTTGACCTCATGCACATCGGCGATCGTTTGGCGAGATGGATTATAGATAATTTCGTCTTCAAGATCTTCGAGTTGATCGCCAAAGTGTTCAAGCACCGGGAAAAAAGTGTCCACTACGGCATCGATGAGCAGATAAACCAGATAGTCACCGCCGTGCTGATGAGCGCTTCCGTGCTTGTTGCGCAAGCGCTCCACGACTGTATCTACGCATTTTGCCGACTCTTCTCTAAACGTGATCACACACTCTTTCGTGAAGGCAATCAAGATCTGGCGATGTGTAAACTCCGGTGCGGCACCAGATTCGTTCAACAAGATGAAAACCCAGTCGTCAAACTGTTCAGTCTTCGGGCGCTGCTCGAAGTTGATCGCATCTTCCAGCACCAGATGGTGAATCTCGAAGATTTCACCGATTTGCTGAATGGCCGTGAGATCATCCATGCCGACAACATCTACCCAGACGTTGCCGCGATTTTTTCGATAGTCAGAAAGCTTACTAACATCCTCAATTTTTTCTTCCGAAAACTTCTCTTTGTCATAAGTTATCACGCGAATGCTCGCGGGAGAGTGCGGCTTTTCCTTCGGCGCATCTCCGAGATGAGCCTGAGCAAACCGTCTCCGGCGCCATCTCTTCTTGCGCTCTCGTTTCACTCTTGCCATAGACTCTCGCCATCTTTGCCTGGTTCAAAACAAGTATACGCACAATTTGCGCACACCGCATGCCACTACAGATAGTGGATATTATTCGCTCTCGCCGAGCACGAGCGACACCGCATCTTTCACCTGTTTATAACCTGATGGACACTGCAAGAGCTTCGGCCCAAAGGTCGAACGGGTCACTTTGAGAGTTTCGAGCACGTTCAGTGTACGTCCATCTCTTTTGCGCTGCGTCACTCTTAGTGGCACACCCAATTCAGGAGGCAACCCGACAAGTTCAGAAAGCGGTGCTGTAAATTTCGCAGGAATCTCTTTCGGAGAAGCCGTCCAATACTCTTCGGAGAGATGCTTCTCCGTTCTGTCTTTATTCAGCAACAGATATTGCACCGCCTCGACGCCGGAGATTTTCGCCGTGATGCCTTTCTTGATCTCGCGCTCTTTCTTCAGTTTGTTCTTGTTCTGAGCAAACTGCCCCTTCCATTGGTCATACGTCATGGTGCAATAAGACTTGAGCGAATCCTTGAACATCGTCACTGTCCCTTTGTCGAAGTCGATTATCGTGTCTATTAACGTCGACTCGATGCGCACGCCCTTTTTGCAAAGGTAGCAGTGCTGCTGACCAGAGAAGCTGCTGCGCTGAATCATTTCCCACCCTGAAAAATCGGAATTCGCCCCGTGCGCGCCGATGGACAGTAAGCCGCCCAAAGTCAAAGCGGCGAAAGCGCCACGGAGGGACAGTGGTATTCGATTGGCAACCCGCACAGGCTTTAATTCCCCAGCAAAGTGCATGCATTTTACCGCCTGGCGGGTAAATTACGACAAGAGGCGCCATGCAGGCGGCGACCGACTAATGGATGACAGCAAAAAAACCGGACTGACAAGCGATTTAGCCAGTAGCGATCGAGCGCCAGGCGACCAGCAGGCGCTCTCTTCGGGCGCGGGCGGCTCGTCGCAGCCGCGTACTGCGGGACCGTCTGCGCTTCCGACCGCCAAGGCGGCCCCTGCAGAGGCGAGCAATCCCGGACCGGCGCAGACGCGTGCTCCGGGCAGTCGGACCATAATCGACGGTCAAGAGTCCCTGGCGCCAAGCGATGACCCTTTCCTTGGTACGGTCATCGACGGCAAGTATGAGATTCTCGAATATTTGGGCGGCGGCGGCGCCGGGCTGGTTTACAAAGCCAAGCACGCCTTGATGAAAAAGCTTCTGGCGATCAAGGTCCTATTTCCGCACTTGAGCGTCCGGGCGGACGTGGTTAAACGGTTTCAACTGGAGGCGGAGGCGTCCAGCCGGTTAAACCACCCCAATATTATCTCCGTGCACGATTTCGGAATTGCCCAACAGGGTCAGCCATACCTGGTTATGGACTATGTAGAAGGCAGCTCACTGGACGATATCCTCACCCGACGGGGTCGCTTTGCCGCGGAAAGAGTGGTTGCGGTCATGGTGCAAACCTGTGCCGCCCTGGAGCACGCTCACTCTCGCGGAATCGTCCATCGAGACATGAAGCCGAGCAACATAATGCTGACGCGGGGCGAGCACAGCGAAGAGATCGTCAAACTGGTCGACTTCGGGCTGGCGAAGGCGTTCGCGCGTGAGGGAGAAAACATCGACAAGCTGACGCAGACAGGTGAAGTCTTCGGCAGCCCCGCCTACATGAGCCCCGAGCAGTGCAAAGGCTGGCCGGTCGATCACCGCGCCGATATCTATTCGGTCGGATGCATTCTTTTCGAATTGCTCACCGGGCGCATGGCCTTTCAAGGCGAAACCGCGGTGGACACGCTGCTAAAACAGATCAACGAGCCGCCGCCGCCGCTCGATCTGCCGGACGCCCCTCCCTCGGTCAGACAAAGATTTGAAGCAATCATTTTGAAGGCACTGGCAAAAGAGCCTAACAAGCGGTATCAGTCGATGGCCGAGATGGGCAACGATCTGGCAAAAGTGATGCAAGCCGAAAACATCGTGCACGCTGCCAAGACTCGTTTTTACGTCACCTATTTGAAGATGTTCGGCTTCGATCCTAACGTCGTGATGAGCCGAAAGAAGGTGCTCATATTCTTGCCGGCATTATTGATTCTCGGTGCCGCAGTTATGTTCGCCTACGTCGTGTTCGCAGATATCGACAGCTCATCGCGCTACCAGAAGATTGTGCGCTGGGAGGTGACGCAAGCACCGGTGCAAAAAGCGCCGTCAACGTTGGAAGAACAGTTCGCCAAGTACATCCTGACGATCTCACCGGCAGATCAGATGGTCAACGCAAAGCGTGATGGAATGAGCACCTGGGCCAGTCGATATATGGCGAGCCACCAGTACGACAAGGCAGAGAAGCTGCTCTCGAGCCTGTATCAGATAGCGTGCAAAGTTGATGGACCAACCTCGATAATCGCAGCCAATGCCGTATTCGACATGGGCAACTGTTACTACGAAGAAGGAAAATACCTGGAGGCACAAAAGTGCTATTCGCGCGGGTTAGCAACCGCTATCCCGATCGTCACCGTGCGATCAGAGCTCTTAGCGCTGCCGGAAAGTCGGCTCGGTCAGATCTGTTATATGCGCGGCCAGTTCAAGCAGGCGCGCCAACAATTAGCGAATGCACTCAATGCCTGGACGAGAGCGAGAAAGCAAGACACGCCTGAATACGCGCTTTCGCTCAGTACGATGGCACAGGTTTATGAGCAACAGTCCGAGTACGGCAGCGCCGCGAGACTGTTCGATGCCGCCGGCAAGATGTGGTTGCACTTTGGCGGAATCGAGCGCCGCAATGCCATTACTTGCTACACCGCCGCTGGTACCATCCATAACGCCATGAAACAGTGGAAAGACGCACATGGTGAATTTGAAACTGCCTCTCGCATCGCCGAGCAGGAGTACGGGGCCAACAGCGCGGAAGTGGCGAATGTTCTCAACAACGACGCCGGAACACTAATTCAGAAAGGCGACTACCTGCGGGGCATCAAAGAGAAAATACGCGCAAAACTGATACTGTGGAACAGCTCTCACGCCTAGACTAGTTAATCGGCTCGGCGCAGCACCAATACGCAATTCTTGATCGACGCTTCGAAGACATCTATCACGGTGCCTGTTTTTGGATCGACGCAGAAGACTTTGTCGTGTTCGGCTTCCGAGACGAGCAGGCGATCTGCTTTGGAATCTTTATCAAGCATGAAACCAACTATATTGATGGCGGGATATAACAGCTTCTTGTGATGGTATTCGTCATTCAATCGCGCCATACGAGCGTTGTACTTCTGCGAGAGATCCACAGGATCTTCGCTTTCCAACTTCGACTTCACCCACTCGAGCCGCGCGATTTCGACTGCCTTTGTCAATACGCCTTGCTCGATAACTGCATCAGGTCCGACGATGTTGCCGCCAGACCTGGTCGCTTCGGTAGCGCCGCCGGACTGACTGGCTTCATCTTCCGAATATTTGCTGATTTCGTTGTATAAATCGCTGGCCTTGCCGAGGAAGCTGCTGACCTTGGAGTTTTTATTGTCTTTCAAGTAATTGAGATAGTTTTGATATCCCTTGCCTTCTTCTTTTCCGCCTTCGCCGGCAGGCTTTTTGGCATTTTTGTCCTGGTCGTTACTCATCTTTCGCGCTCACGGCAACCAACAACAGTTTTGTACCCTTTTGCGAGCGGTTCGCCAAGCCCCCTTTGTAGTTTTGTTATTGCGCCGCTCAATCCATCCTCTTTACTTGACCGTCTTTATACGCGGCGCCGCTCTCCTTCCAGATACACAGTCCGAAATGCTCCAGCCTTTCCTTGCCGTTGGTGTCGTGCCATCGCTCCAGGAATTCGGGTCTCGGGATATAGGTGTAATTACCAAGAGTGGAAGGGTCCATGAAAAACAGGTTGTCGGAGTCATGCCCAATGGCAACGACGTAGTGACCATCGTTCCAGTCCTTACCGTAATCAAGTTTTTTGTCCGCCCATGCCTGCAAAAGCACGATGACTGGCTTGCCCTGGTCGATGAGGTTCGTCAGTTCGGCTATACTCATTCCCATCTTCAAGCTGGTCTGATAGCCGCTTTCACGACAATAGCTTTCAATCTTGCGACAGTCTGTTCCATCCTTTTCATTGGGTGAGAGCTTGGCGGTGAGCTCGTCTTCACGCAGGTCCTCACCGTAAAAGCCGAGCACCGATTGCAGCGCCGCCACGCCGCAGGTAAAGTCCGTAGACTGTCTGGTGAGCGGAACCCGCACCAGGTTAGCCGGCGCCTTTACGGACTCCCGGCTTTGAGAGAGCGTGCGATCGGACGCGTTCATGGCGCTTTCTCCAGCGACTGCGCACGGCTCCAACAGTGCGCAAGACAGCAGAAGTACAGTACCGAGCGTGCGCATCAGATTCATGCGCATATGAAATCACAATGTCACGTATGCGACAAGCGCCTTTGGCACTGCGAAAACTAGAGAGACACGACGCTGAACCGGACTGAGCAAGGCGGAAAATTGAACTGACGACCTGTCTGGACCGCTAAACTCGGATTGAGTCGCGGATTTCACTGAGTTGTCTTTCTGGCTGAGGTAGAACTAGCCGCTACGGCAGGATCTGGCTCCGCCGGCGCCGCATATTTGCCCCATCCATGAACAACCTTATGCTGAGCGAAAGATTCACCGTTTGCCACTACGCAGCGATCGTCGGTGAGAAACCTGCCGACGATTAGCACTACTAGCCCTAAGAGAGGAACTACAACAAAACCAATATCGAAGAGCGCTTCCATAGGTTACCTCGAGTGCTCTTTATGGGCACGAAGGCCCTGCGCCGAGCGCAGTAGCAATCGCTTAGAAAGAGAGAGAGCACAGAAGAATACTCTTCCTAATTTGTGGCTGAAAAGTGGCACGCTTGTAGCATGGGCTCGTGATTCCACGGCTTAAGTCGAGTAAAATCAGCAAATATAATCTTGGTCCGGGCAATAAATAGTTGGCCTTTTAATGGAGTTGTCGTATGCGTCATCATTACATCAATGGCAAATTCACCAAAGGTAGTGGCGGCGTGATTGACGTGATCAATCCGGCGACCGAAGAGACGATCGATTCCGTCCCGCGCGGCACCGCCGAAGACGCAATGGCAGCACTGGCTGCCGCGAAAGATGCGTTCGACAGATGGAAGAGAACCTCCGCCAACATTCGTGCACAGATGATGCATGATGCCGCAGCAAAGATGCGATCGCATAGAGAGAAGATCGTACATTTGCTCACCCTCGAGCAAGGCAAGCCCATTCCGGAGAACGATGAAGAGTTCGAATGGCTGAGCAACACGTTCGACTATTATGCCGAACTCGGACGGCACGAGAGGGGCAGACTGCTCCCCTCGGGCGAGTACACGCAGTTGAACTTCGTGGTGAAAGAGCCTTACGGCGTGGTGCTCTGTATCATTCCGTGGAACTATCCCTTGCTTCTCATGGCGTGGAAAGTCGCCGCCGCACTAGCCGCCGGCAACACAGTCATCATCAAGCCCAGCGAGCTGACGCCGCTTTCGACCCTCTATCTGGCTGAACATTGCTTCGACCATTTTCCTACCGGAGTGATCAATGTTCTCACCGGTTATGGCAAAGAAGTAGCAGAGCCGTTGGTGGAGCATAAAGACGTTCCTGTTATCGCCTTCACCGGAAGCCTCGCCACCGGCCAGCGAATTGCGTCGATCGCCGCACCGATGATGAAAAAACTCCATTTAGAACTGGGCGGAAAAGATGCTTTCGTTATAGCGGAAGATGCCGACCCCGAAGTCGCCGCCCGAGCTCTCGCATACGCAGCGCTCACGAATGCCGGTCAGGTCTGCACTTCGACGGAGCGCGTCTATTTCCCGCGCAGCAAAGCGAAAGCTTTTACCGAAGCGCTTGTAGCACATGTGCGTTCGCTTCGATTGGGACCGGGTATTGAACCGTCGACTGATATGGGTCCGATGATCGGTAATAACTTTCGCGAGAAGGTAGAGCAGCACATTGCAGAAGCACAACAACATGGCGCCAAAATCCTCACGGGCGGCAAGCGTCCCACCGGGTTCGGCAAAGGTTATTATTATGAACCGACCGTGATCACGCATGTAGATCACAGCATGAAAATCATGCGTGAAGAGACATTTGGACCAGCCATTCCAATAATGGAGTACGACAATTTTGAAACCGCCATTCAATTAGCGAACGATTCAGATTATGGGTTGGGAGCGTGCTTACTCAGCAGCGATCCGCTGAAAGCAAAAATGTTTCTCGAAGAAGTCAAAGCCGGAACAATCTGGATCAACGATCCTCTCACCGACAATTATGCGGGACCGTTCGGCGGCATGAAACTGAGCGGCGGTGCGCGCGAGCTTGGACAAGAAGGACTGGAGCAGTTTCGCGAGACCAAGCATGTTCATTGGGAGTTCAACACAGCACCGAAGTCGTGGTGGTATCCATATGGCGGAGAAAATGGTGGCTAAATTTTCGGCACCGCATACAATGGCGCCACATAATTTGGTTTCATTTTGGAAACCATTAATCATTTGCGCGATATCAATGAGCACGCTGTTGCCGTGTCTCGCCGACGGCTTTCCCGGCAAAGGCAGCGAGTCCGCTTGGTCTGACGCGCTTCCGCATTACAATCTCGCCAATAAGTATCTAAACACAGAACGATATGAACAGGCGATCGAACAGTATACGGCCGCAATTCAGCTCTATCCATTCGACCCTGATTTCTACACCAACCTTGGTGTCGCCTATAGAAAGATTGATGACCTGCGGGATGCAGAGCAGGTGTACAAAAAAGCAACCGAGTTGAGCCCTGACGACTGGATGCCCTGGAGCGATCTTGCTAACGTCTACCTGAAACAGAACAAATTCAAAGAGACGATCGCGACTTTCGAACGCACGTTGAAGTGCAAGCCACCTGCCGATGAACGCACTGCAATCGAACACGATATCGCCGATATTCGCAAATTCATGAGCATGCAAGGCAATCCACAAGGTGCAGAGCTAACAGTCGGAGAGCCGGGCAAGCAGCCCAAGATGACGACCGGCGCACCCACGTCGCACGTGATGTCGCAAGAAGTTCTGACAGCTCCGCCAGCCAAGCGCGGTGCCACCGCCGGCAGGACTGGTGCGAAGCCAGTTGCTCACACCTCGTCTGATACCACACGTCAATCCGATTCAAAATCATTAAAAGACTCCGGCTGGGATTACGTGAACAAGTAACACGCGTGGATGCTCGTTGGGTTTTAGAAACGGAGATCGTTTCAACGGGCGCGTACAACGCCGCGTACAACGCGCCCCTACGGTTCTGAGAACACTGGCGTCGTGTTGGCTGAAGCACCAAGACTGGTGGCAGCAGCGGACTGGCGGCCGCACGCACGGTTGCATAAATACACCGTAGGGGCGGCTTGCAGCCGCCGTTCCCGCGTTATCGCTCATTGTATCTCCGCCGGTTGTCCACGGTGATTTTCTTCCACCTGTCGCGCTCTGCATTGGCGGCTTGCTGATCAAACTTGCGTTTGGTGTAGGCAATCTCGCGCTGCAACTTGTTGTAGCCCTCGTACTCCTCGACGGGCAGAGCGCCCGATTCCAAAGCCTCGAGCACTGCACATCCCGGCTCGGAAGTATGCGAGCAATCACCAAACCGGCATTCTGACGCAAGCTCTTGCACCGACGGCATGAGACGGTCCAAAACACCCTCGTCCGCAACAAGCCCGACTTCGCGCAATCCGGCGGTATCGATAATCATGCCGCCATCACGGACAAAGAACAGCTCACTACCTGAGGTCGTGTGCCGACCATGTGCATCATTCTCGCGAATTTTGTTTGTTTTCTGAACATCGACTTCGAGCAGAGCATTAACCAGGGTTGATTTACCCACACCTGACGAGCCGAGGAAAGCCGCGGTGGTGCCAGGTTTTATCAAGGCACTGACTGCGGATATTCCAGTCCCATCAACAGCGCTCGTCGCAATCGACTGCACGCCGGGAAAAGAACTCTGCAACACTTTTTGCAAGTCGTCGGTTGCTTCCGCGAGCAAATCGCTTTTCGAAATCACTATTACGGGCGTTAAAAACCCATGTTCAGCCACGAGCATGTACCGGCGCAGCCGACCGATATTGAATTCGCGATTCGCTGACGTGACGACGAAAAGCACGTCGATGTTGCTCGCCAGCGCCTGCGTCTCAGTTTTCGGTCCTGCACCGAGCCGCGTGATTACCGTCCTGCGCGGCAGAATTCTCTTCAGCTGCGCAGCTGGGCGATTGGTTTTGTCGATGTATGCATCCCCGAGAACACACCAGTCACCAACGACTGGAAGTTCTGCATCAGATGCAGCCTCGAACAATGTCTTACCCGCGATGTGGCAGTTGATGGAACGCCCATCGGGAGCAAGCCCAATGCACAGGTGCTTATGTTTTTCTACGATACGAACTGCCGATTTTATGACATCGGGAAACAGACGGTCCCATGCGCGGGGCCATCCCAGCATGTACTGATCCACGTGAAACTCCTTCGTGAAAACTTGATTTCAGCTATTCAGGAGTGGTCGCCGATTGGCGCGGGATCAGAGTTAGGGCTACGCCCGTATGCTCAGTTAATGGCCAAAGCGGAGACCACCGCAAACGCAGTTTCGTTTTTCATGTGACCTCCTCGCAAAAATAGGGATATTGCGAATGTACCAGAACTCTTGCCATTTTGCAAACGCAATTTTCGCAACAGCATAAACAATAGAAGTGGTCAGGCAGATCTAGACGAGCTTCTCAAACGTGTGAGGCTGCAACATCTTTCGGTTTAGCCTGAGATTGATCGAAAGACTTAAGCAGTTGTCTTGCGTGGTGAGTGTCACCGCGAAATAGATCGCGCGATATTCTATCCAGAACATTCCCTACCGACTTGTTGTCGCGATACTCTTTGCGTAAAAGGCAGAGCTGAACAGGGAGCCGCAAATCTTGTGCAGTGTAGTGAAATGACCTGTCTAGCTTCCTTCGACAGATTTGAGTCGTTTCCAAGTCGCGATATCCGAATTCAACCGATGGCTCGATCTGGGTTCCTTCACCCCAATCGTTCCATGTAACCAATTGGATCAGCGCCGGCTTGGATTCAATTGCCAAATCCAAAGTATCTTTGAATGTCTTGCCGGATAGATCATCGATCATGCCCCAGGATGGGCGAACACCAGCTTCTTGGTAGATGTCGTGAAAACGAGGATAAGCCGAAGGAACAAAAGCGCTCCAGTGCTTCGAGCGTTCGTAAAATTCAGAGAGCTTACTGATACTCTCGTCGGTGCCATCCTTCGGTTGAGGCCAACTGAAGCCGCCAGTCGCTGCGGCTACTTTCGCATCCTGCAGCGTGAAAAACGAAGGAGCCGAGTGAAGATCGTTGAAAAGCTGGCTCCACTCCTTGTCTTTGTAATATTGTGGACCAAAGACCATAAAGACCGGATGGTTGTTCAACTTCAAATATGTCGGACTCGAAAACCATTGTTTGTCCACCCACTTCATCAACGTTCGTCCATGCGCCACCGCATTTGGTGCAGAGAGAAAGTTGCCATCGATCTCTTTTTTAACCGTTTGATCTTCGTACATGATGGCGAATCGCAAACCGGCCTTGCGAACGAAATCGACCATGTGCAGAGTGTTTCTATGATTGACCGCGTAGTCGAGAAAATCGTCACGCCCGTACCAATCGATGATTACACCGTCGATCCCCGCCAGTTTCATCAAAAGAACGTGGCACTCCAGGGCGTTCGGGTCGTTAGAGTCGTACAAACCGATGAGCGGATAGTAGTGGGAGGCGGCTTCGCGCCGTCCGTCCGTCAGGTTTTCGGGATCGAAGTGTTTCATCGTCCAGTGCCAGCCCCATTCGGAGCTCGTGGGCGGGCTCACATACCATGGCATGTAATGCGCCATCAGGATGGGGCGAGCTGTAGCTGATTTAGCACAACAAGGAGACGCACCCACGGACAGAAGCACCGCCAGGCAAGCCAAAACAATCAATCTTTCGAATAGGTGGAGAAATTTCAGAGGTTTATCCGCTATATAGGAAGTTCAAACCTATTTTAACTTCGAACGAACGACGGCATGATCGCCCCATACAGTCGGTTATTCCAGACATCTGACTATACCAGAGTGCCGAAAGCACAAACCGCCGGTTACTGGCGCCCGGTGGGTACATAGACAGAGGAAATCGAAGCCATCAGGACAAACCGTGGAAACAGATACTGCTCAAGACGTCCTTTCCGTACTCTTGTCGGGATCGAACATGCTCAAACGCGCCGATCTGGACGAGGCGTCGAGCATCGCCGCTGAATTGGCGGTTCCGTTTCAGCGAGCGCTTATTATGTCCGGCTTTGCTACGGAAGAGCAGCTGCAACCGGCGCTCGAGGCGGAAAAGCGAGTACGGTCAGGCAAACTGTCTCTCGACGAAGCTATGAAAGCGTTGCGTCTGGCAGTTCAGAGAAATACCACAATCGATTCGGCGCTCAAAGAGCTGAATGAGGTTCACAAAAAGACTGGTGTCTACGTATCAGCAACGAACGAGTTAACATCTCTGCTGATTGCCGCCAAGATAATCACGCCGGAGCAATTGGGCGAGTCGATCAAAAAAGCGGCGGAGACCGGAATGATGATCGGGCAAGTTCTTCTGCTCGAGAAAATAATTTCGCTCAATATTTTGTCGGCCAGTCTAAATGCTCTCTTCCTAATTAAAGATTCGAACCTCGAAAAGGACAAAGCTTCCCAAGGGCTCAAGTACGCAAATCAGCGTAGCATCACGATCGAACAATCTCTATTCGAATTGCAATTTTTCACCCAACCAAGTGGATTGTCGCTGAGATTGGGTGAGCTGTTCGAGATGGGTCAAGTAATATCGAGAGCGCAGATGGTCGAGTGTTTGGAAGTTGAATTTTTCAAACAAAAGCAGTTCGGTCAAATTCTGCTTGAGCAAGGTTTGATTACTCATGAACATTTAGATGCTGCGGTGTTGTTGCAAAATAGCGTCGGCACTGAAACTCTCAAAGCGTATCAAGCAGCTGAAGCGTTGAAGCGAGTCTGCTTGCAGAACGTGCAAGTTTATCAAGCAATGGCAGAAGCACAAGCCGGTGCAGCGACGGCGGATAGCGAATTGCGACTCGGACCGATGCTAGTGCAGGCTGGGCTTTCCACTGAGGAGACCATCGAAAAAGCAATCGCCGAGCAGCCTTCAGGTTCGAACATCAAAGTCGGGA
This sequence comes from Planktothrix sp., assembly GCA_036703195.1. Lineage (GTDB taxonomy): Bacteria > Cyanobacteriota > Vampirovibrionia > Obscuribacterales > Obscuribacteraceae > DATNPN01. The sequence continues at coordinate 277,657 of DATNPN010000038.1, forward strand.
AATTGCTCCTCACCGCCGGGTTGATCAAAGAAAAGGATCTGTATAACGCGCTCCGCTGCCAGTCGTTGGTTAAGCTCGGTTATATGTCGGGCACACAATCGGTGCAAGCGCTCGAGCATGCATACAAAAACTCCGTCAAACTAGACGAAGCGATGGCGACTTTAGGACTCAACGTTCCATCGCGTATGCAATGGTCTTGGGTTTGATCTGATCGAGAAAAGGGTGAACAGCCGTTGACGAGCGGTCAGACGAGCCGCGGCCATTTGACCCAAACTCGGTCCCAAAATTTTCGGTTGGGGTCACCATACAGATTTATAAAGTAAGGTCCGTATACAAAACTTGCTTCTTTTTCGGTGAATCTTGGTTCGCGATGCATCCAGTCATTGTCTTCCATGGGGGGTCGCGACTCGACGGGCACCAATTTGTCAATCCAGGACCATGCGACTTCATCGGTCATGGGTGATTTCTGAGGATGGATTACTGCTGCATACGGGCGCTCGGGACGCTCCTTAGGATCGAATAGATACAGAATTCGAACATCGACTTCCTCTTTGATCTGCACAAAGCCTTCTGTAGTGGCCTTCGGATGAACTTCGCCATAAATATTCGCCAACTGCCATGAGCATATTCGAGAGTTCAAATAATCGTTGGAATCGACGAGATCTTCGAGAATGCTCTTCATCCCTTCGATCGGATGCTCCTCCTCAGTCGCTGCCATCACAGCAACATCTTCAGCGCCATAGGCTATTAGTTGACGAATTGCATTGGGATCTGCGCTCAAGATCTCATGCGCATAAAAATCGATTCCATTGTATGTTCTCATGTCTGGCTCGTCGCCCTTGCGCTTAGCAATAATTTCGAGTATCCAATCACGCACGTCGATGAGATTCTCAAAATAGATCGCGACGAGAAAAGGCCCCGCAATTCCTGGACGTTCAATTTCTCTGTTCTTCAGATCGATCAGCGTAGATGATAGTGGGGGCAAATTCACCGCGTCGTCAGCGTACATCTCGCCCCAAGCCGCAGCAGCGGCAGCCCTGACCAGAGCGTTGTCATCGTCGAACAAAGGTTGCAAAAACGACCTCGCGTTGTCCCAGTCATCAGCAGGAAACAGCTTGAGGCTGAGCTTTGTGAAGTCTAGTATACCTACAGAAAATCGGAAGACGTCTCGATTTGCAGCTAACCAATCCCGCACGAAATTTTTCTGTTCGTCAGAAAATGAGTTGTACCTGAGAAAATCAATCCAAGCCGTCTCACCCAACTGCGCAACAGCGATAAGAATCGGACCGAGTCGTTCTGACGTAGGCGCGGGCAAGAAACCAGCTTGTCTGTATTTCTGCTGATACTCAGCCCAAACCCCAGTCATCAAGCGCCCGAGAACATGCCTACGAGTATTTGGAGCAAGATCACTCAGAAGAGCCAGGCAGTCTTCAAAAAAGGAATTCCATGTGTCTGAATCATGCAATTCCAACAGCTCACACTTGTCGATCCGATTCCGTATAACATCAAAGTCGTCCGACATTGCAAGCCTCTGGAGATTTCGAGAAACGTTTCCTACTAATCTGCAAACAAGTCAACGATGCGTGTCACCACCCCGTCAACGATAATCTTACGTCCGGCGCAAAGAAAACATTCGGTTCCTACTTTCAATTTCTCACTATGAAGGGTGCGCGTCAAAAAGCGAAGGCGCGCTTCGAAGTCAGAACTGGGTTGATACAGGTCTCCGATTGGGGGAGTTCCTCATGAGAGTTTCGATAATACATAGCCTACAAGAAGTCTGTAAGGCCGGGTATAAAAGAGGCCACTGAACCAACGATTTAACAAACCATCGTGAGACGCGCATGGAATTGATAGGGAACACATCGCATTTACTAGCAGGACTGTTGCACAAACACGGAATCGAGTGCACTCAGCAGGACGGTCTGGTTACCATCGCACAAAACTCAAAGTACAAACTTGCACTGGAAGTATACAGATTAGCTAACGGGACTATTCAGTTGGATGCCATATTTTCAGTGTGCGATGGCAAAGGCATCAGGGAGTCCTTATTTGGAACGGGCAACAGCCAGCCTGAGGCAATAATGGACGCCCAGACTAATTTCGTGATCTGCGTTTTTCACGTTTGGTTAGCCGCTTTGTTCGACAAACCGAACGAGTACGTGGATTCTCAGAATTGGACCATCAATGGAGTGCCGAGATCGGTCACAATAGGCGGCATCGCATGCCGGGGTAGCGACATCGGACAAAAAGACTTGCGCTGGCAGCACGCCTTTCATAGCGCCATTCAGGAAATGTTATTGGCAGAAGGAACTCATTGGATCGACTTCTACTACGGACAGAATGAAAACAAGATGTTGGCTTGTCAGGTCTGGCTCGATAATGAACCGTGCCCACAGCTGCAAGAGATAATGACGAGCTTCGATTGGCACAATCAGGACGGACTTTACACAATACGACAGTTTATGATCCTGAAAGGCGGATTCGATTGTGCAGAATCACTTCCATTCCTTGTCAGCGATCAAGCACCAGAGAGAATCATCAAAAATTTGTGCAAGACCTTTTCTCTATCACTCGCTGAACGGTATGTACATCTCGGACCAATCGCATTTGGCAGAAGATTGATGAGCCCGCGTAATGTGAAGTTTGCGCAGGATGCAGTTGTCTATTGCGTTCAAACCGGTAATGCCGTTGCTTTCGACCTAAACAGCGATTGGATCTATTCAGAGATGGAACGAATCTCGCGTACCTATCCAGGCATGATGTCCAAGGATCTCTTCGATTCAATCGCTACGACGAGTGCCGAGGCTCACGTGCTTTTGAATGCAATCGAATCTGGACACAATCTCGATGGAGCATCGTTCTCTTCGCCGATGATACCGCTGTCAAAAGAAACCTTCGAACTAATGCGAGAATTGAAGTCGTCCCGTGCATTAACCTCACAGGAAGCTGAACTCCTGAAGCAAGTGGCGAGAAAAAACTTTAAATAACGCATTGTGCTTGGGCATAAACTGGAGTGAAAGCAAAATCCGCACCTGGCATCAGGTGCGGATTGAGTTGATTGTCTTGGCTTTCGACTGTTTACGGAGTGTCGTCTACTTCACGGTCGCCGGTCGGGTAGAAGGTCCTGTTGCCGACCGTATTTGGCTCGATGTGTACGCCACCAGTACCGGTGCCGTCCGGATATGCATCGGCGGACGGTCCGACATCTAATGTCTTGCCGGCGACTTCGACACCACCACCGCCAGCAATGCCTGAGTGGGGTCCAAGTTGAACGCGACCACCGGCTCTGCCGCCGACTACTCCGGCTGCATCGGCATTGCCGCCGGCGTAACCACCGACACCGCGTTCGTCAATACCTGCGCCCGCCGCTCCTGAACCACCGACACCAAGGACTCGTGCATTGGCATCACCATCGACACGAATTCCATTGCCTAACTGTAGAGCGCCGTCGCCGTCAGCATGGACGATACCGAACACGTTAGCACCGCCGCCCGCGTAGAACTTGGCGCCATCGTCGCCAAATGCGATGCCGGCATCTGCTCTACCGTGCAGCGGTGTGTTGGCGAAGGGGAACGCTTCGGCGTAGCCTCCGAGTCGTTTTCCGACCGTAATACCACCTTTTGCAAGACCAATGTTTCCCTCGAAGACCGCTGAGCCGTGACCATTTCCGCCGATCTTCAAAATTCCCAAGTTGAGACCATGAAATTCTTCCGGTGGATCAGCGTTGCCAGCTTCGTATCCAGGTGTATTGGGCGGGGCCGGAGCGTAATCGCTCGTAGGCGCATAACCATTATGTTGTGGCGCCGTTACCACTTCCGTTCCAAGATCTATTGGTGGAGGCGGTGACGCGGCGGAAGCAGCCTCTTGCGCTTGTCTTTGCTGGTTCTGTGCAATCTGTCCGTCGATCCAAGCCTGTTGGTTTAAGCCGGCTTGCATCTGTTGGTCAAATCTCTGTTGCTGGGCTTGTTTTGCACGAGCATTTTCTCTATCGATCTGATGCATCGCGATCTTGAAGGCTTCAGGATCTGATTTGGCAACACTCCGTAGAGTCGCTTCTGCTTGATCTTCCTTGCGGCCATTGCCGCTATGTTCCCACGCTTCCCACGCCATTTTTACTGTATGAACATCAGCCTTGAGATTAGGATTGTGCTGATTTGTCTGCTCGAGTGGTTTGTTGTTTTCCATGTTCTGCTCTTCTTATGGGAATGGGAGAAACGCCGGCAAATTGGAAGCCGGCAACGAGATTGCGTTTCGTTCGAGAGTCATTTTGCGGTTGCGCACTTTCAATGATGCCATTGAAACCGGCCGTTGTCTCTGGGGAATGCACGTAGCGGAAATGGCTTAAATAGTGGCTTTACCACGTTGCCACCACATTTCCGCCACGTTATGGTCACATTACAGTGCGCAAACGAAGCGATCGTATCGAGGTTATCGGTTCGTCGTTATTAGATTGGTAGCAGGCACAACGAGTGCTGTCGTCGAATCGCAGTGCTACAGATATGACTAAATCTGCTTCTTATATATGGAAAACCTTCGATCTCGAAGGTTTCACTTCTTCATTCTGATGATAATCCACTGAGCGCCCGGCAGATTATACGGATTGGCTGGGGAGGAGCCTTCCGGTCCGCCATGATCGTAGTTGATTGTTTTCTCGTCGGCCTTATAGCCGATGATCTCTTGCATGCGAAAATGCGGATAGTTTGGACCGTCCGGAACCCAATCAGGATGCCCGGTATTGCCTAGCAGCGCGATATCGTTCGAGGAGAGATTCCAGCTTGCCGGAAATCTGGAGGCAATCATGCAGTGATCGCCATCGGATTTTCTACCAATAATGATGTCGCCCGGCTGCAGATCTGAGGCTTTCAATTCTTTCTGCGGCACCGTCTTCACTTCAGCCAGATCGCCATGAGCCTTTGCCCAGCGGAGCAGCGTTCCGGTGTCGGCGATTCCTTTCGGAGGAAACGTATTTCCCTGACCGATACGGTCGAGATGAGGGCGCAGGACATGGTTGGCAACGGCCGCCACACACCCGTCAGCGCCGTATCCGTCGTCAATGCGCTTGCCTAGCTGAGAAAGGGCGAGTGATTCCATATCATTGCCGGCCGCCGTCTGAGCCGGCGGTCCATTACACTCCGCCTGAGTCCAGGCGGGATAAGGAGGCTTCGCAGGCTTGCCGGAACTTTCAGCGATCTCGAGGTAGTTCAAGTGCTGCTCGGTCGGCTGAGGGGTCGGTTCGCCGAAAGACTCGAAGTTACGATCAACCATCAATGACACCAGCTGGCTATGCAGAAAACAGCTACGCCAATAACCAGTTTACTACAGGCGTTTCGGGTAAATGTTGCAAATTTAGATCTTGCTAGTTCGCAGCTCTCAACGGCAAAAAGTGCCTCTGAGTCGACAAAATCGGTATGGTAGACTAAATTTTGGTCGGGCCCATTGCGTCGTTCGGCGAACCAATGGCAGTTTGTATTGGTTTAAAAACTCCATGAGGGGCGGGAATGAAAGTTTCAATTCTATGTCGACAGCTAGCCACCGCTGTGATTATCGCGAGTGTCGCGACTCCAGCTGCATTCGCCTATGAATTTCGCGGCTTCGCACAACCATTTGCATGCGGCGGCGGATCAGCGAGAGTGGTGACCAATCCTTTCAACAATCAACAACTCAATCTTGTCGGCAACGATTCGGTGACTCTCACCAATGATGTTAACGGCTCTTCGGGAGTCGTAGTCTATGACATTGGACACAACATTCTAAAAACTCCAGGCGTCTACTGCTTTTATTTCAACTACCAGGGCGACACTACAAAGCTGCAGACTGCGCTACTAGTGCGGATGTGCTTTCAGCCAGATCAAAACAGTCCCGATCTCGTCACACTCGAAATTCCGCTATCACGGTTTAAGGTACGGCATCACGACGACTTTGTGGAGGCGTACATACCGGTAGACAGACTATGGCAGCGCCCAGGAGAACCAAATCTGCGCAAATTCTCCTTTGTTCTGACAGGTCCAGGAACGGTCAACATCGGAAGAACCGAATGGATCACCGGACGCGGACTATTAGATGAACGACGACCGGCCAAATTGTTGTTTGACAATACAACCTGCGACATCGCCGAGCCGTGTTCTGATCTGAAGCAGTAGGTGTTTTGCCTCCAGTCATTCTTTCGTGATTGAGCTGAAGTCATCGAGGGAGCCGAACTGCCCCAGCATCATGTGATGGCTATGTAGTCGAGCAGTTAGTGACGAAGGTTTTGAAACATCGATTTCCCGCGAGACGAGGATATAATCAGGAAACGGCGGTACCTCACCGCTCTGATTAGCATTCACCTTCGTAAAAGAGGGGAGTTCACGCGATTGACTAAAAAACTTCGTCAGTCCGAGAGGATTCACCTTCAACTCCTCCGAACTAGGAATGATGCCTGCGAGCAACTCATTGGCTCTATCCGGCTCTACACGAGCAGCGGATTGCACATGATCTACAGACGGCACATGATCGACTGATGGTATATGAACGTCTGGTTTCCGCGGGGCAACCTCGTCCAGAGCCTCCATCGCCACTTCTTTTCCGACTTTAAGCCCAGCGTACCCGAGAACTCCAACACAACCAGCGAGCAAGATACCGGCACCGACCTCAACCGCAGTTTTATGGTGTTCTACAAAAGTTTGAACATCCGAATCAAAGCTCATAGATACCCTCTAGTAATATTCAGTCCGGCCAAATCAAAGTGAAATGACCTGGAGATCGTCTCACTCAACAACTTATCGCGACATTGTGACAGTTACGTCACTGCTAAGCGCTCTGCGTCCCTTTGCATTTTGGATAGCGGTGGCAGCCCCAAAAACGTTTGCCGGCGTGCGGGCCGCTTTTCAGCACGCGCCTGATCATGCGTGCATTGCATTCCGGGCACGTTGGTCTGGCAGTTCTCCATGCCGCGTCCGATACCGGAAGGCGCTCTTTTAAGTGTCTCAAATCCACCATGAGCTGAACTCGTTCTCGATTCAATTTGCTCATCTTCGCATCCGGCATCGTTGAACGATTTTTCAAGTTTTGCACTGCGTCTGACAAAACTCTCGCTCCATTACTTAGTTGGTTGCGCAGCACTCTAGCCTTCGCTTCGATGTCAGCATCAATCGTTTGCCTGAACTGACTGTCTACACGGTTCTGATAGGGGCTGTATTCAAACTGAGATTCAATTTCTTCGCGCCATTTCACCAACGGCTGCGAATTCACCGGTCCAAAACCGTTCACCTGCAACACCTTCTCGAGCGTGACATCAGCAGCAGTTTCTATACCGAACGAGATCAACGCCGCTTTCTTTGCTGCGCCGAAACCGTGGATCTTCGCCTCCTGGATCTGGAACTGCTCCAAGTAGTCACGCAGGTGCAACGACTGCCGATTTTGCATGTACTCGCTAACACGCGCTTTCAACTCTTGCGGCAACTCTTCCAGACCAGCCTTTACTTGCTCGAGTGACGCGCGAATCTTCAAAAGATCTTCCACGCCCGTGTGCTTTCGCCATTCAGCTTTGTATTGCTCCAGTTGCGCCTGCACTTTCTCGTACCGTTTACGCAACTGCTTCGTATATGGGAAACGATGAGTGAATCTGTGCGCTCCTATAACCGCGATGCCAAGCCAAATGAACCACTCTCTCGGAAAGATGATCGCAATTATTCCGGCTAACAACAGAATGAAACCAGCGGTGATATTGCGGTTTTTTCTCCAATTCAGAATCTTGCGGCTGACTTCCGGTATATCGACGTTGACAAACTGCGGTTCGAGCTCTTTTGGCGTCGGGATCGGAACCGCTTGTATTGCCGCCCAAGCCGACTTGATATCGAAGAACACCGGCGTAGAACCGGCAGTATTAATCAGAGGCCGAAGGAAAAGCACCATGCCGTGGTGTTTTTCCATTTTGCACCATGGACATGCAGTCGCACCGTTCGGAAAGAAGTGCAACTCGTGCGCAGAACATCGCAGCAACGATCTCTCGAGTGCCGTAAGTACACGCACCCAGTGTTCTGCTGAAGGACGCTTCGTACTCTGATTAAACGCTGCTTCGAAGGACTCGCGAACATCAGTCGGAAACATCGCGAAATCAACAGAACCGGGCGGCGGCGACATTCCCACCGACCGCTTCTTACTGTAAACAAACCTGTATTCTCGAATCGCTCTATCGATCAACATCTCTCCAGACGAGTAAGCGCCGGAAAATGGATGACGTCCCATGCAGAGCAATTGGAAGATGATCACCGCCAGTCCGAACGCATCATGATCAACAGTTCGGACAACTTCCCCTAATTTCTTGCCTTGCAATTCCGGCGGCGTGTATTCAGGCACTCCGACTCGGCACAGATAATGTTGTGAACCATCAGTGATTTGGAAACTATCCGCATCGATCAGAGTTGCCTCTGCGCTATCCGAAATCAAAATTCCGGAATGGTTTAGGTCGCCGATCACGCAATTCGAGGCATGCACCGACGCAACTGCGCGCGCGACATTTATCGCAGCTCTGACTAGGAAACGATAATCGGCATGGGGGAATGTTTTCTTACGCGCGGCGGGCGAATACAGCTCGTGAAGCGCTTTGTGTCCGGTCACCAGGTTCATTAAGAACCCGGCAAATCGTCCATCTTTTTGGTGCGCAATCGCCAACGGAAACGCAGTAAATTGCGAATTATATTGTGAGAGCGAACGAATCATCGCCTCGATCTTCGACTCTCTGTTTGCGTCGTCTTTCAGCGTATAGACTTTCGCCGCGCAATCAAGCCCTTCGACTTTGTAGACTTCGCCCTCGCCGCCTTTTCCAATACGTTGTCCGAGTCTGACAGCTTGTCCTCCGACTAGCAGTTCCATCATTTGCGCACCGCCAGTATGAGCGCTTTATCGTCATCGGTGCGGGAATTAATAGGACTGCTGTCGAGATACTTAGCGAGCTGCTGGGATAAAGTCGAGTCGCGCCCTACCATTTTGCTACTGGTCACAGGACGGAGCAACCCGTCGAAGAATGGCCGGTGCGGACGCTGCGCCGAGATCTCCAAAGCAAGTCGCTCGAGCCCATCGGTGAGCAGACAGAGGACGCCGATTTGCACATTTATTCTGGTGATACGAATAATTGGTTCCGGACGATCAGTAATGAAATTCGTAGTCGAAGCATATTCACCGTTATGCGGCCAACTTGCGCAAATCCACTCTTCTGAATTGACAGCTTTGTAAACCGCGCATCCATCGCCAATGTGAATGAACGTCGATCCGCCTTCATATGAAAGAGCGCAAACAATCGTCGTCGCGAAGTCTCGTGATTTGAGCCCGCGGCTTTGTGCTGCTTCGTCTATTCGCGCTCTCACGATGTCGATCCACGAATGGATAGTTTCATCCGACGGAGCGAAACGGTTGTGTTCATAATGCGTGCGGACAAGAGAGGATAAAGTTCGGCACGACAGTGACGCGCCTTCACCACCCCTGATGGCACTGCCTGCACCATCCGAAACAATTGCAAAAAGACTGCCGCTGTTTTCTATGAAGCAGCATTTGTACGCATCTTGGAGACGGGCGTCCATGCGCGCGTGTGCGGTGCCGCGCGCTGCAGCTGCAACCCAAGTCCAGCTTGCAGTGTTCAACTTACGACAGCCCATCCCTCCGGAGCCACCGGGTTAGTCAACGGCACGCTGTCTCCAGGATTTGAGCGTGAGACTGAGCTTAGCGAGGCCGATAGCCAGGCGAAGAGTTCTTTGAAAGCAAGACCTCTGAGTTTAAGCGGAGATCTGACTGATAATTTGCTTAACACTTTCATGTCAGCAGATTCAACGCCTACGGCGTAGAACATAAACTCCTTCTTTTCTTCGCCGTCTTTGATCATCTGCTTCGCGTTCTCCCAATAATCGGTGGGGGTTCCGTCAGTAATCAAAAAGATCCAGGGGCGGTAGTAAGAGATGCCGTTTGCTTTGTACCGGGCTTTTCGCTCGCGCAGCATAAAAATCGCGCGCTCAACAGCCGAACCGATCGGTGTAACGCCGTCTGGTTTGAGCTCTTTTGGCAGATAGTTTGCCGCCGATTGGAAGTCGGTTTCGACTTTTACAGGTCCGAATGTAATTACGGCAACTTCCACGCGTTTCATCGCAAGACTGTCTTCCGCCAGTTGCCGTCTGAATACTGTTAGACCTTCATTTAGCTGTTGAATAGGACTACCCTGCATAGACCTTGATGTATCCAATAGCAATATGCAAGGACAACGCGGCTCAGGGTTCTCTGCGAACTCTACGCTGCCGAAAGGCAATTGCTCGTATGTTTCGACCATGAGTTCTCCTGCAAACTGCGGACAGCGCGTACCTAATTATTATATAGTCATCGCCAGTGATGCTGCAGAAACTGAACACGCTTTCATGCTTTGTCGCAGTCAATATTCTCCAATAAATATCGGACGCTTTGCCGCATTAAGACCGGCTGTGAGGGAATTTGGCATGGCACTGTTTTTATAGCGAGTGACACCATATCTAGTGCATATCCGAAGCGCCCCGGGGCATACGTATATGCGGAGCGCCCCTTTCGAATACACAAAGGTGATAATCGTGTAGAATGTTGCACGCCTCAACCGGTGGAAATATTGCTGAGTCAACGCCGCTCCATACAAGATGGCGATCGTCGGATTGTTTTTAGAAATTGAATGACACGTCCGATATCCCTAAGTGACTCGTAGGTAGTATTTCAACAAAAATGAAAAAGCTCGCAAATGATCACATCTCACATGCAAGCTTCGGTTTTCCAAAGCACGAAGAATAACTTGTGGAGGCGGTGAGAACCGCCTAGGCAGCCATTCTCACTAAGACTTATAAATTGATTTGTTTCTTGTGCCGGTTTCGGGATTTTTGTCAGCTGCGCGAAGTGGCGCTAATGGTCCCAAATGGACACACGAGGGGCCACAAAATGGGCCACAGATTTTGAAGGAATTATGGGGTACGCTCTGGCGGCATGACAATCAACTCGGCGGCGGCCGCGAGTTTGCGACTCACAGACTTCTTTGGTTTTGGACCGAACACAAGCACGTGAGCCGGAGCTTCTGGCAGCGGATCTCTTTGAATTCCCTGTCCGAGTTCGCGCGCGACCTTTACTGCAAAGGACGCCAAGCCTAAATCTTCGTGCCCTCTAAGGGCATCCGCCTCGTTATGCCCCAATTCTCTGTGGAGCTTTTCCCAAAAGGCCGACATTGGAGTACCGTCGGGGCTGTCTTCGAACGCCGCACTTGAAGGTCGCTGCCGCCCTGTATTCTGATCCAGAACGATTTGAGACCGCAGAATTCTACGCCAGAGCAAATCTGCATCTGCTATTGCTTTGTCGTCTACATACTGCTGGCTCACGACCTTATGCTGCCACCTTGACTGACATGGCGCGTTCCGTCAATTTTTCGATGAACGGCATGATCAAAACAGTCGCATAGTTGAAACTCTCAGTCCACTCAGGCTGCTCGTCGCCATTGTCCGCAAAATAACAGTGGACAGCACCGTCACCAGCTATCTCAATTTCCAGATCAATTCCGTGCACATGCCACTCTAATTGGATATTGCCTAAGTTGGTCGGAACCACCTGCGGTGCCGGAGTTTCGTCATACATAATCTGGCAAAACATGCGCACCGCATTAACAGCAGCTTTGTGCGTGACCGAATGTGCGCCATAAGAATCCCAGCCGGGAGCCATAGCCCTGAGTTCGGCAATTCGACCAATAAAGGATTCAAAAACCGGGCACGGCTCGCTAAGAGTAATGACTAGCTTTTCGAGCCCCTCGTCCCAACCAGCAATACGTCCCGATAGAATCGCTGGCGGCAGCGAAGTGCGATCTCGTGTACTAAGACTCATCCTTTTGAACCCAAACCTTTCTAATTTCAAGGGTGGTTAGCGCAACAAAGCTTTTTACTATATTCTCTCTACCCAAATCGAGCCCGCCCAAGACACCGTCTATTGTTGATTCTACAGGCTTTGTTCGAGCTGTGAGCGTGAGGACGTATAGCCTATGTCGATCACTCGCTCGGAATGCAGATTGAACATCTACATGC
>DATNPN010000028.1:0-39481 GCA_036703195.1 Planktothrix sp.
ATCAAAAAACAAGACTATTCGCCGGTTATAGCCTCCTATCCACTGCACACACAAAACGCCTCTTGTAGCGCCCTACAGTCGCAGGCACTTCTGCAAACGAAGCCGGACAATTCCACGCTGCGGGCCCCTGACTTTTAAGTAAGAAATTGCTCTGCGCATCGCCGTGCGTATATTGACGTGGTTCAGTCTTTGGAGCAGGTCAAATTATGCGCGCGCGCTCGCGCTCATCAGCCACAAAAACAACTACCGTTCCACCCGAATGCGCCCACGCGCATACGAAAGTGAAATTCATCCGCGCGCTCGCGCAGATCAGCCACAAAAACAACCACCTTTCCACATCAATCCGCGCCCACGCGCATACAAAAATGGAATTCATCCGCGCGGTCGCGCGGATCACAAAACAACGACTATTCGCCGGTTATAGCCTCCTATCCACCGCACACACAAAACGCCTCTTGTAGCGCCCTACAGCCACAGGCACTTCTTGCAAACGAAGCCGGACAATTCCAGGCTGCGACCCCTGATCTTTGATGTACGAAATTGCGATGCGCATCGCCGTGCGTTTGCTGGCATGAAATACGCGCACACCCGGAGGAATGACCGCGGAAACAACCACTTTTCCATCTCATGAGGCACTCACGCGCGTACCGGGGTGGATTCGCACTCCTAGACAATCGGCCACCCTAAGCGGGCTCCACTGCTAGCAATCGCTGAAACTCGTCCGCAATATCTCCAAGAAAAGCGGGACCATGACCCGGCAACAGCAGCTGCGCGGGCAAATTTGCATGCTTAGCGATGCCGGCTCTCTGAGCTACTGGGTCCAAAGTGAACCATGGCACTCCCACCTGCAATGAATACAGGCTACAAATGTTGTCACCACAGAACATCGCCTGCTTCTCCTCCGCCCACAAACTGATGCTACCCGGAGTATGCCCGGGCGTGTGCAGCACGCGTAACTGTCCAACTGCGTCTCCATCACGTAGCCGTTCGACTTTGGTGATCTGAGGTGTATTGAGCATGCCGAGAATCTGCCCTGCTTTTAGTACCGCACGACAAAGCCAAAAACCTGGAACTTCAGACATGCAACGTCCTTGCAGGTATGGAATATCAGCTTCGTGCGCAAGAACAATAGCACCAGTCTTCCCAGATATCTCGGCAGCAGCGCCTGCATGATCAGGATGCGCATGAGTGATCACGATTCGTCGCAGCGGCTGTCCGACAGATTCAATCGCATCGAGAATCAGCTTTGCATTCCACGGATAGCCGGCATCTATCAGGGTCAACCCATCTGACTCTTGCCACAACCAGCAGTTAACTGTTGCAGGAAAATGAATCGTGATCCGCCACAAACCAGGCTGAATCTGCTCAAAGACATGCTGTACCCTCCGCTGCAGAATTGCCATTTCCCATCCCATTAGCTACGTTTCTGCAATTAGCATAGCCGCTCCCGTCCCTGCCGAGTGCCCGCGCGCACATTTTCTCAAGTGTTGTAAGCGTCTCGATTCTCTAACCTTAATATGAAAAAAGCCATCTTGAGTCATTGGCAATCAATTCGTAAAGTGTTCAGTTGGCTGTATTACTTCAAATAGATTGGTTAACCTGAGAAAGGAATCGAAGCCCAACTCAAGTCGACTCAAGGAACAGTCATGAGAAATATCCATTGGGTTGTAATTGTGGCATGGTCATTGATTTGGCAGCCAGCACCAGCACTGGCTCAGGAAATTAGCGTGTCGAAGAAATCACCGCTCTATAAGCTTATGCAGGAGTATTTACCAAGCGCTGCGGGCTCATATCAAGAATCCTACAGAAGAGGACATTCGTCTCAGGTTGTTGACGCTGGATGGAACCAATTGAAACAAAAGGACTACGATGGTGCTCTGAATTCCTTTTTCCTTGCGATTAACATGGACTTCAAAAATCCCTCAGCGTATTTTGGCGTGGCATACGTCTGCAGCTTGCAAAACAACATCACGGACGCAATAACTTTTTATCGGGAAGCGCTCAAGTATGATAAACACTATTCGCCCATCTACGCCAATCTTGCCAAAGCACTGCTGATTCAGAACCACAATCATTCAACGGAAGCACCGCTGCTGCTAGATGAGGCGCTTAAAGTTGACCCGAGCAATGGAGAAGCATATGTGACGTATGCGGGCTACTGTGCAGGGAAAGGCGACTGGAAAGAGGCTGGGCTAAAGGCTAGCAAAGCAATCGAGGCAGGATCTACCTTAGATCCTCGTTTCGCTTCTGAACTCCAAAGGCATCACGTTGACTTGCCGGAAAAGTAGTAGAACATCCGTCCTAGCCGATTCTAATGTTCATTGTTCAGCCAAACGGTACAGTTACGCGATTAGCTCCTACCGGAACGTGCATGAGAATCAAGATTTTGCGCGCTGTGATCTGCACTTCGCTGGCGTTATCCGCGCCGGCCAGTGTTCAGGCGCAGAGTGCTCCTGAACCAACTTACGCAACACAGCATCCAATGCAGTTTTACGTGCTTGGCGAGGTTGTCCATCCGGGACTCTATTCCGCATCCGAACCCTCGGTTAAACCAGAAACCGCAGACAGCGCAAAAGGTGAGGAGGGCACCACGACCGCATCAAATTACTCCGTATCCGAAGCCCTAGAGATGTCCGGTGGCGCCAGGTCCACGGCCGATCTTCAACACGTTCGTGTCACGCGAATGGAGCCACATCAAGTACTGACCATCGACCTTTGGAAAAGCCGGTTTAATCGAGACAGCAGCCAGAATCCTGCCTTGAAGCCTGGCGACATAATCTACGTCCCGAAAAGCAGCAGTGACACCGAGACTGGCAACGCACATCAATCCGAGAGCTCACCGAAAGTTAGAGTATACGGTGCGGTGAAATCGCCCGGACTACTTGTTATTTCCTCTAACGACGACATCCTAAGTATGATCCACAAGGCTGGCGGCTTCGACTTCGACGCGATTACCAGTCAAGTCTGGTTGAGCCACATCAATTCCGATGGCACGATCACTACCGAGAAAATCGACATAAGCGGAAAGACAAACGAGAGAGCGAAAAAAGTGCTTCCTGGCGACGTTATTATTGTGAAAAGATCACGAAGCAAACTCGTTAGTAAAGCACCTGATTATTCTGACATTCTGCATTCCAAAACGCCGATTGGAGATTTTGGACCCGCTTTTTTGTTCGAACAGATACGATGAACTTTCCAAAATTGCGCTCATTGCACCGTCCCATCCAAGCTCCCTACACAGTTAATTATCCCTCTCACGGCGATTCAGTGATCGGTTAGACTTATGCAGTCGAGCCGGAGGGAGTATGCCGAGCCTGTCGCCATTGAATTTCAAGCGGTGGATTGAGGACAATCGCCACTTGCTGAAGCCGCCCGTTGGCAACAAGATGATCTGGGAGGACCGCGAGTTTATCGTCATGGTGGTGGGCGGTCCAAACGCGCGCACCGACTACCATATCAACGGCGGCGAAGAGTTTTTCTACCAGGTCGAAGGCGACATAGTTCTCAAGGTCATCGAGGACGGGCAGCCGGTTGACGTACCAATCAAAGAAGGCGAGATCTTCCTCTTGCCCGCCAACATGCCGCATTCGCCGCGGCGCCCAGCCAACACGGTCGGGCTCGTCATCGAGCGCAAGCGAGTTGATGGCGAAGTCGACGGCTTCGAGTGGCACTGCGAAAAATGCGGCGAAAAGCTCTATGAGGAGCGCTTTCAGCTCACCAACATCGTGACGCAATTTCCGCCAATCTTCGAACGTTTCTATAAGAGCGAACACACCAGATGCGCGAAATGCGGGACGCAGATGGAGTTTCCGGATGCAAAAAATTGACGTCCACACGCACATACTGCCGCGCGAACTGCCGAAATTAAAAGAGCGCTACGGCTACGGCGGGTTCATTCAGCTCGAACATCATCAACCGTGCAAAGCACGCATGCTCCGCGACGATGGAAAGTTTTTCCGAGAGATTGAGGAGAACTGTTGGGATGCGGGCGCCAGGCTTAATGATTGCGACAAGAGCGGCGTCAACGTACAGGTGTTATCCACCGTTCCGGTCATGTTCAGCTATTGGGCAAAGCCGCATGATTGCTACGATCTGTCCCGCTTTCTCAACGATCATATCGCTGACATCGTGCGCGAACATCCGACTAGATTCGCTGGGCTAGCCACTCTTCCGATGCACGCTCCCGACCTCGCAATCAAAGAACTCGAGCGCTGCGTGAAAGAACTCGGGCTTGCCGGCGTCCAGATCGGCTCGCACGTCAACGAACTCAACTTGAGCGCTCCCGAACTCTTCCCTATCTTCGAAGCCGCGCAAGAGCTGGGCGCCTCCGTTTTCGTGCATCCGTGGGACATGATGGGTCAAGAGAAAATGGAGAAGTACTGGCTGCCCTGGCTGGTCGGCATGCCGGCAGAAGTTTCGCTTGCCATCTGCTCGATGATCTTCGGCGGCGTTTTCGAGCGCCTGCCCAGACTCCGCGTCTGCTTTGCCCACGGCGGCGGCGCTTTCAGCGCCACTATCGGCAGAATCGATCACGGCTTTCACGCGCGCCAGGACCTTTGCGCCATCGATAATAAAGTGGCGCCGCGCGACTATCTTGGACGTTTCTTCGTCGATTCACTCGTGCATGACGGCCGCCAGCTGCGCTTCATCACTGAGCTATACGGCGAAAACCGCGTCGTTTTGGGCACTGACTACCCCTTTCCTCTGGGCGAAGAAGAACCTGGTAGACTCATTGAGTCCGAAAACGGCTTCAACGACCACCTGCGTGCAAAATTGCTCATGGCGAACGCCCTCGAATGGTTGGGCAAACGAGCCGAAGATTTCAGTTTGGAAGGATCGGAACTGGCGGGAAGTGGCAAGAAATAGTCAGATCGAAAGTGGCGCCGTGGCGCAATATGAGCGAAGTGAGAGCTTCGCGCAGCGCATGGATGAGCAAGATCCGTTGAAGGATTTGCGCTCGCACTTTCACGTGCCACCACATGAAGCAGGACAACAACAGATTTATCTCGCTGGCAATTCATTGGGATTGCAACCGATCAAAGCAAAGCAGTATATCGAGCACGAGCTGGAAGACTGGGCGAGACTGGCAGTAGAAGGACATTTTCACGCGCGCCATCCGTGGTTGCCGTATCACGAGTTCGTTACCGAACCTTCCGCCCGTCTTGTCGGCGCAAAAGAGCATGAAGTCGTGGTGATGAACACGCTCACTGTCAATCTGCATCTGATGCTGGTTTCGTTCTATCGTCCGACGAAAACAAAATACAAAATTCTGCTTGAAGCAAACGCATTCCCATCGGATCAATATGCTGCTGCGTCACAAACACAATTTCACGGCTTCTCGCCCGACGATGCAATCATCGAAGCCAAGCCGCGCGACGGCGAGCACACAATTCGCACAGAAGATATTCTGGAGTTGCTAAACAAACACGGCGATTCGATTGCGCTCGTCTTACTCGGCGATGCAAATTATCTTACCGGGCAAGCATTTGAGATCGAAAAACTCGCAGCAGCCGCGCATGCTCACGAATGTACGTTCGGATTGAACTTAGCGCACGGTGCCGGCAACTTACTGTTGAAATTACATGATTGGAACGTCGATTTCGCAGTCTGGTGCAGCTATAAATACTTGAATGCGGGACCGGGCGGAATCGCCGGGTGCTTCGTGCACGAGCGCTTCTCAAACAGCTTCGACCTGCCACGATTTACCGGTTGGTGGGGGCACAACAAAGAAACTCGCTTCAAAATGGGACCGACTTTCGATCCAATTGCGGGAGCCGAAGGCTGGCAACTGAGCAATCCACCAATCTTTCAACTCGCTGCATTACGCGCATCGCTGGAGCTTTTCGACCTGGCAACCATGCCTAAACTCAGGCAAAAATCGAGATTGCTCACCGGCTATCTCGAATATCTACTCAACGAAGAACTAGGTGACGCCGGAGAGATCATCACGCCCAGAGATCCAGAACAACGCGGATCGCAGTTGTCGATCAAATTTGGTAAATATGCGAAGCCGATGCTGAAAGCGTTTCAAGCCAACGGGGTGATTTGCGATTTCCGCGAACCCGACATCGTGAGAGCAACTCCCGCACCCTTGTACAGTCGATTCATCGACGTCTACCGATTCGTTCACATTCTGCGCAACTGCATCGATGAGGTGCAAAAGTAAGATGGAAACGGTAACGAAAACTTCCGATCTCGCCATTGTGGGCGCCGGTCTAGTCGGTTCCCTCCTATCGATATACATGGCAAAACGGGGCTTCAATGTCGATATCTACGAACGGCGCGCCGATATGCGTAAAGAAACAATGTCAGCCGGACGTTCGATCAATCTGGCGGTTTCTCGGCGCGGGTTGCGTGCACTGGCTGAAGTCGGCTTGGAAAGCGTTGTTCTGGAACATGCGATCCCGATGCGCGGGCGCATGATTCATGCAGTCAACGGCGAGCTGAATTTTCAACCTTACGGTAAAGACGATTCCGAATATATAAACTCGATCTCTCGCGCAGCGCTAAACAAAGTGCTGATGACCGAAGCAGAGAAAACCGACCTCGTCAAAATTCACTTCAATCACAAATGTGAGGGCATGGATTTCGAACGCAATGCGCTCAAGATCGAAGACACTGCCACCAATCAGCAGCTCGAAGTTTTGACGACAATCGTTATGTCCGCTGACGGCGCCAGTTCTGCCGTGCGCGACGACATGATGAAACTGCCGGGATATCGATGCAGCGAAGAAGAGTTGAACTACGGCTATAAAGAGCTAGTGATTCCGCCCGGGGAAGACGGCGCATTTCTGATGGAAAAAAATGCGCTGCACATCTGGCCGCGCGGAACCTACATGCTGATCGCGCTCCCCAACGCCGATGGGAGCTACACGTGCACGCTGTTTCTCCCTTTCGAGGGCGAGCCCAGCTTTGCCACGCTCAAGACACCTGAAGCGGTGATGAAGTTTTTCCACGAGCAGTTTGCTGATGCAGTGCCGTTGATTTCTGATCTCGCGGCAACGTTCTTCTCGAATCCGACCGGGCACATGGTGACGGTGAAAGCCGACCGCTGGCATTACGAGCAGCACGCCCTGCTTCTGGGCGACGCGGCACACGCGATCGTTCCGTTTTTCGGTCAAGGGATGAACGCAGGGTTCGAAGATCTGACAGTGCTGTCGCAATGCATGGACAGTTTTGTAAATCAAGGTGGCAGCCTTTACATCAATCGTCGAGAGACGACTCAGGAACACCAGGGGCGGCGCGCGCAAGAAGGATCGACCGCATGGACAAATGTGTTCAACGAGTTTTTCAAACTACGCAAACACAACGTCGATGCAATCGCGGACATGGCTGTGGAAAACTTCACTGAGATGCGCGACAAAGTTGCTGACAAAAGATTTCAGCTCGAGAAAGCGGTTGAGAAAATCTTGCAGCGCCAGTTTCCCAATCAGTATGTTTCTCGCTACGCACTCGTGACTTTCAGTACGGTGCCTTACTCTTTCGCTCAAGAAGCAGGGTTGGCAACAGATGAAATTTTGCGAGAATTGTGCCGAGATATTGAAACCGCCGATCAAGTCGATCTAGAGAAAGCAGAGAAGTTAATCGCGCAGAAATTGGCGCCGATGTTGCGCGATCATATGGCAGAACTTCCGGTCAGGACTCGCTAGCGATGCAGATTGAAACAGAGCGATTGCTGCTGCGTGTGTTTACCTCAGACGATCTCGATGAATTGGCAGCGCTATATGCAGACCCAGTGGTCATGCGCTATTACCCGCAGACCTATAACCGGGAAGAAACGCAGCAACGATTGGAATCGACCATCAACGGTTACAGTAAATTTGGAGTCGGTCTTCTGGCGACCATTATGCGCTCGACCGGCGAATTCATCGGTCGTTGCGGTATCACGTACCAAAATATAGAAGGAACCCCACTGCCAGAAATCGGTTATATGCTTCATGCTCACCAGTGGGGCAAAGGCTACGCCACCGAGGCCGCCACAACGCTCCGCAATCACGGCTTTACTGAGCTCGGTTTAGACGAGATCTACTCGCTCATCCGTCCTGTCAACACGCCATCACAAGCGGTGGCACTGCGCAACGGCATGACGATTCGCCGCAATGTCCAGCACGCCAACCTCGACCACCATCTCTTTTCGATCAAACGATCAGAGTGGCTCAGTCTGCGCGTTTAAGCAAGAGCATCGCTTGCCGCGAACGATAATCACTCGCAAGGATAAGAACGGCCAAGCTCGAATTATTCGTCTCGTCAGCGCGAACGGGGTTTTTGAGCTTCACGAGATCAAAGCGGTTGCTTCGACGCGAATCTTTTCCACTCCTCGTACACGAAAACAAGCGCGGACGCGACCGTGTAGGGACTGCGAACTTCCAGCAAGACTGGCTTGTTGTGCTCGAATGCGAAGTGCCCAAGAAATTGGAGAAACCAACCAACAGCTTGCAACTCCGCAAATCGGCGGCGATTGAACGGCAACACGAAGAAAGACGCCGCAATCATCGGTATGCCGATCATATGCGTGATCTTGCAGCCAACAGTCAAATGCTGTGACTTGTAGTACGCGAGATTGTGATCGAAATCTTGCACGGCAGTGCTCGAGTCAACCACCATCACCGCACCATTGTTACCATTGCCTGCACTCATGTCTACGATGCCTTCTGAAGTGGTTGATTAGGAGCCGGTTTCGCTTTAGCCTCGAAAAAGCCTTCCCGTAAAGCCGTAGTTACGCGGTCCGTTATCTCCAGCTTATCAGCCTGCTTAGGCTCGGTCCAGAAATAAATATCGAAATTCATCGCATCAGCATTGAGGTCAGCAACGTACACCTTTGGAGCCGGTTCTTTAGTGACACCATCGATACCAGTAATTATCTTCGCAATTTTTTGGCGGGTTTCACTGAGAGAACCGCCATCCTTTATAGACATCGTCAGATGCACTTTGTGCGAATGAGCGCGACTCGACACGATAACTGCATTGGTGTAGATGTCGCCATTCGGAACCAGCGCCAACTCGCCCTCGTCCGTCTTAAGCTCAGTAAAGCGCAGGCGAATGTCTTGCACGACGCCCTGATAATCTTTCGTCTTGATGCGATCGCCAATGCCGAACGGTTTCTGCCAAAGCAGAAGCATGCCGGCGAAGAAATTTTGCAAAATATCCTTGAAGGCGAAACCGATTGCGACGGACGAAATGCCCAGCCCACCGATGACATTTGCCATGCTGAAATGCGGAATTACGATTACTGCAGCGGTCAACAAACCCACCAACGTGACCACGACACTCGTCACCGTTCCAAGCGCTCGCGACAAGGTGATATCGAGCTTCGCTTTTGTGCCGACATTCGATATGACTTCTTTAGTAACTTTGCCAAGCCAGCAGAAGATTACCAGCACGACAAAACCGACTGTAAGATTTGGCAGCAGGCTGAAGAAGCCGTCGACCATCTTCATGACGGTATTCCATGCCAATCCAAGTTCGTGCTCAATATGCGGTTCCATAGGACCTCCGGGATGTCGGTCTAGTAGAGATGGTCCGGCCAGGTTTTGTTCCCACTCGAGCTGAGCCGGAAAAGCTTTGCAAACTTTCCGTCCGAATCTGCGCCCACGCGCGTACGAAAGTGCAATTCATCCGCGCGTTCGCGCGGATCAGCCCCGAAAACAACCCCCTTTCCGTCCGAATCCGCGCCCACGCGCGTACGAAAGTTCAATTCATCCGCGCGCTCGCGCGGATCGCAACACAACGACTTTCCGACGGTCACAGCGTCCCCTCCACCGCCCACACAAAACGCCTCCTATAGCGCCCTACTGTTACAAGTCCAGGCTTCTCCCCGTACCGCCCGTGGCGCGCGGCTCGATTACAGTGAAGGTACAGCTTGAGAATTGCTGTCAACGTTCCTATATATTAGGACGAAGCGGGTAAAGCACGCCGACCCCGTCATATCGCCGGAACCAAGGACCTATCTTGACTACGTGTGCTGAATACGCCACAAAATCCAGGGAAAATTGTGGGTTTTGAGCCACACCTTGACTACACGTGGTGAATACACCACAAAATCCGCCGAGAATTATGGTTTATTCGCCACCTTGGCTTCTACACCGGGAAGTGAGCCGCAACAAAGGGCAAATCAAATTCGTGGATTAAGCTGAGGACCCAGAAGTCCCAATACTGCGCTGCGAAAGCTTGAGGCAGAGCCAGGAAAACCAGGAATGCCCGCGCCTCCCGCCACCTTGACAGCATTACAGTAATCTGCCAGAATACTGTCATGATCGATACAACGAATAGCGAATGGACGTTAGAAGGGCTTTCACAGGAAGTCGACGCGATCCTCGCGACGATAGGATTAGTCGAGCTCCAGCCGGACAATCGCGTTTCTGCGTCACCGGATGGCAGAACGATTCGTTATTACACAACACTCGGTCTTCTGGACCGACCCGTGATTCAAGGGCGCCAAGCTAAATACGGACGCCGGCATATCTTTCAACTGCTGGCGATCAAAGCGCTCCAACTGACATCGCTTCCGTTATCCGAAATACAAAGTCGGCTATACGGGCTGAGCGACGCAGAACTCGAAGCAATCGTAAACTCAGTTGCTTCATCCATACAAGAGAGACCCCGAGAGCTGCAAAAGCTGCCAAAACCAACCAACTGGAAAGAGATCGTCATCGAGCCAGGACTCAAGATACAAGCCGAAGAAGGTTGGTCGACATCATTAGATCAATCCGCCCTGGAAGAGAAAATCCGAGCAGCACTTCTTTCGCTGCAGATTGAAACCCGCAAGGCGAATGGAGGATAAACCATGCCTACACCAGCGACAGAAAAGCTGCCCATCTGTGGAAACGACAAAGTTTTGCGCTCACTGGGAGCGCTATGCGTAGAACGAAAGGAAGGCAAAACCGCGCTTCCGCTCGCAGGCGTCGATATCAAAGCTGACGTTCTCAGCCGCATCGCCAGCGTTACGGTCAAACAGAAATTTCAAAACCCGTACAAAGACTTATTGGAAGCGGTGTATATTTTTCCGCTCTCCGGCGGCTGTGCGGTGAGCAAGTTCGAGATGCGCGTCAAAGATCGTGTGGTCGTCGGCAAAGTCGACGAGCGCCAGCAGGCACGCCAGGACTACGAACTAGCCCTTGCGCAAGGCAAGCGTGCTGCATTGATGGAACAGGAGCGCGACGATGTTTTCACGATGCAGTTAGGCAACCTGCCGCCGGGCGAGGAAGTCGAGATAACAGTAGTTTATTCGGAGCGGCTGCCTTACTTCGAAAGTGGCAAAACCGAATTGAGACTGCCACTGGTGATCGGACACAGATACATTCCCGGCAATCCGATAAATGGAGCCGCCGTGGGCGATGGAATCGCCGAGGATACAGACGTCGTCAGCGATGCATCACGCATTACGCCACCCCGCCTGGCACCAGGGGTAGTGGCAGACTTAACGCTCTCCATTGCTGTGAACATCTCAACAAAGGACGAAGCGGTGAGCGACATCACCTGCTCGCAGCATGCCACCAGCACTAGCATCGACAGCGACAACTTGCAGATTACACTTTCTCGCGAAGACGAAGTGATGGACCGAGATTTCGTCCTCACCTGGCGCCTTGCCAACGCGGAGATAGCGCCACGAATGTACATATATAAAGGCGAATCTGAGAGCTTCGGTATGCTTTCGATTGTGCCGCCACGCATAGATGGCTTTGTTGGACCAGCGCGCGATATCGTTTTTGTCATCGATCGATCAGGTTCGATGCGCGGCATGAAAATGTCATCCGCAGCCAGATCATGCTCAATACTTTTAGAAACCCTCGCGCCGCGAGATCGATTCACGATTTTGGCGTTCGACAACGCGAGCGAATGGATGGGCGGTCGGTCGACACCATCGTTCTACGATGCAGACGAAGACGGACTCGAGCGCGGGCACAAATTCCTGCGCAGCATCGACGCACGAGGAGGGACCGAACTGAAATCTGCGCTCGAAGCCTCTATGAATGCGCTGAAGATGCGCAATGACACCGAGGCTCGTCTACCTATCATCGTTTTGCTCACAGACGGCGAGGTCGGCGATGAAGCGCGCATTCTTCGCTCTCTGCAGGAGAATCAAGGCGACATTCGCATGTTCACGATCGGCGTGGACACAGCTCCAAACTCCGGGCTGCTCAAGCGATTAGCACAGATTGGCGGGGGAACGGTTTCATTCGTTCAACCGGGCACTCAGTTGGAAAAAGCGTTGATGAATGTAGGACGGGAGATTGGTGTTCCGCTCGTAACCGATATCGCAATCGAATGCAAGACTAATGGCGTGAGCCTGGTTGATGTCGCACCCAGCCCCGTACCTGATCTATTTGTCGGCCGCGCTGTCAGTGTCTTCTTCCGGCTAAGCAAGTTTGATGGCAAAGCGGAGATAACGATCAAAGGTGACAATGCGGATAAAACAAAATTTTCCAGCACTGTCAAAACAGTAGAAGCAACAAGCGACGCCATCGCTCAGCTCTGGGCGAAGAACTTCGTCACCTCTTTAGAAGATCAGTATCGCTGTGAATCAGGAGCGAAACAGCAGCAGTTAAAACAGCAAATCGTCGAGATAGCGAAGAAGCATTCGTTGCTGACAAAGTTCACCGCGTTCATTGTTATAGATGAATCTGAGATCGTCAACAAAGACGGCAGTCGCAGAAAAGTTGTACAACCAGTCAGTGAGCCGTCGGGATGGGAACTCAATCAGACGCAGAGCTTGTTTGGCGCCGCTCCTGCCGCCGCCTTCGGCAGTCCACAATTAATGCGCAGTGCGGCTCCTACCGACGCCTGGGAATGTCCGGCTCCTGTCGAAGCCTGGGGAAGCGCGCCGAGCATGCCTCAGTCCCCACCGTACGCAGGCGCCCCGCCGAATACACTGGCAGAGAGCATCACACGTAAGGTGTCGGAGGTAACGCGGATGAGATACGGCGCTCCCTCGACGCCGGCTCAGCCGGCCCCTCCGGTCGCCGGAGGCGGGGGTGGAGGATTTTTCTCCAAGGCAATGAACAAACTGCGAGGCGGGAGCGGCGGCAACAGCCCCACCGGTTTACCTCCACAGTTGGACGATGCGGACTTCGAAGCAACGCACGCCGGCAAACCTGGTGAAGTCGAACAGAAGGTGATCGAAGCTCTGGCTCAGTTCACAAAAGCGCTTGCCGCGGTGTGGGCTGATATCGAAGCCGGTAAGACGCCTGAGAAAGATGCTCTGACATCATCTAGAGATGCGCTGTTCGCAGCGCTGGCCGTTTACGACCGAGCGAGCGAACTGCCTCATCTGCAGCGCTTCTTGAGAGTTCAAGTCGCCTCGTTGGTGGCGGCACTCAACTCGACCAATACAACAGCGGATGATTGGAAGAAGCTGAGACTAGAGAGTGCCAGCGTGTTCAAAGCAGTCGAGGAAGAGGCGACCAAAGTCCTGAATGTGGATGCTCACACCGGCGCCGCCAGCCGATTCTGGGACTCATCGATTTAGCGCCATCGTCGAAGTTGGCGTCGTATCTGGCGTGTGCCTTCGGGCATGCGCCAGATTTTTATTCGACCTGATCTTTGTCTACATATATGCAATCGAAAAATTTTTGCCGTGTTGCAAATATGTTTGAAGTCGAATGTATGTTGTATCCGTTCAGCTCTTCCCACTCACTCCCATTCCTCTCCAACCGAGCTATTCGGTTTCGCCCATATTCGTTGCAGACCGAATCACTTTCGGTTCTGACTTACTACATCCTTATAAATCTCGGTCCTGCACCTCGGACCGATCGATTCCACCCGGAGGACTTTCCATGCCGAGTCATTCGTTAGACGCGCCTGCCAATGTACAGCGCCAAGAACAACAAGAACAGTTCGGTGCTCGCAGCGCCGCCAGCCAAGCCTACAGTCCCGAACACTTCGGTGCCGGCTCGCATAGCAATGAAAACGTCAACTGGAACAACATCTCGAATCTATACTCCGATTTCGATAACGGTTTAGCCGCCGGGTGCATTGAAAACACCGGCAGTGGCACCTCTGTTACCAGCAACGATAACGGCAACACGACCACAGCCGGCAACAACGACAACGTCTCTTCTTCCAACAACGGCAACACGAATGTTGAGGCCTCGACCGCCAATGACATAACTTCAGAACCGGGCTTGACAGTTTTGCCCTGCAACAGCGGCAACACTGAAGTAACCTCGAACAACGAAGGCAACACCACAACATCGGGAAGCGGCAACGAAACATCTTCCGAAGGCAACGGCAACACGAACGTCAATTCTGAAGGCGGCTCGACTGAAGTATCCTCGAACAACGAAGGCAATACGACTACTTCCGGCTGCGGAAATGAAACATCTTCCGAAAACAACGGCAACACGAACGTCAGTTCTGAAGGCGGCTCGACTGAAGTAACATCGAACGACCAAGGCAACACGTCAAGTTCTGGCTCCGGCAACGAAACATCTTCCGAAGGCAACGGCAACACAACCGTGTGCACAGAAGGCGGTTCGACCGGAGTCAACAGCGAAGGCAACGGCAACACCACAAGCTCTGAAGTGACCAACACTGCCTCTCCGACCAACTCGAGCGAGATTACAGCCTCACCAACGAACACCAACGAGGTGACTGTCACTCCCGCGAACCAAAACTCAAACTCCAGCAGCGAAAACACCAACACCGCAAGTCCAACCAACAACGTCACTGTCGACGTCACAGTGCCGAATCAGAGCACTTCCAGCGATCAGTCAGGATCAGTCGATCTATCGCAGCAAGAATTCAATCAGATGATCAACCTTCTGACGCAAGATGATCAAACAATGCAGATGCTCGCAACCGACCTGAGCAACGAATCGACATCGGGCGGTGGCGGCGGATACGACCCTTCTGAAAACCCGCAGCCCACCTCTAGCAGCAGTTCACCGGAGAACTCCAGCTCCAGTTCGAACAATGGTAATTTCCTCGAACTCCCCGGACTCCCCGGACTACCGAGTCTGGAAATTCCACTCCCTCCGAATCCTTTCTCGAGCAGCGAATCTAGTTCGAGCGGCAACAGCAATAGCAATGATCTCGACCTGCCCGGTGGTCTGGAAATTCCGCTTCCTCCGAATCCGTTCTCGAGCAGCAGCGACAACAGCTCCAGCTCAGGTAGTTCAGACAATCCGATCCAGGACGTGGTAAACGGAATCGGCAACTTGTTCAGCAGCATTTTCTAAATTACCAGTACATTCGCCAGTTCAAGAATGACGACAGTTTTATGGGGACAGGATGGGCCCGGGGTTTACACCTCGGGTACCACCGTATTTTGAGAACGCTGAGTACCTAGGCAACCGTAATTTTGGATTCAGGGCATTTCTCGAACGACTTTCTTCAGCTGCGGAGCAGCATTGTCTATAGTTTGAACCACTCCCTGACCGTAGACTCCCTGCAAGTATCTCACTGCCGCATCGGTTCGATCTCCGTATTGTCTATCCGACAGCACTAACTCTGTCAGGGGCAGCCCGCCCAACTGCGCCAATGCCTGCGGAGTTATGCGGGAGCAATTTCTCACTTCCAGCCACCTTAGTTTTTTCAGCGCGAGAAGATGTTTTATGTCTTCGTCGTTAATCTGGTCATTCGTGGACAGTTCCAACCTGTTCAAGTTAGGCATGGTTCCTATAATTTCGAGCGCGCGCGAGCCTAATCCGCAACTTTCGAGCAGCAAAATATTCGCCGCCTGCGAACCGGTCATTTTTTCCAGCACTTGCGTGCCGTCAGGGCCTGACATGCTCAAAGCTGAAAGCTGACGCAGGCGCTTAAGACGTGCGACTCCCGTCGGCGTAATTCCTGTCGCCTTGACGAAAAGCTGAGTCAAATTGGGAAGTTGGTTGATCTGATCGATCGCACTGTCATCTAATGCGCCTTTATTCTGTTCCATGTTGAGATAATTCAAACTGGTCAGATGCACAATGTGGTTCATGGGATTCGAACCCTTTTGCAAGCTGTGGTAAGCGATGTTCAGATAGCTCAGATCGTCTGGACGAAATCGTTCAAGAATGCTTATGTCACGGAAGCCTGTGTCGATGCCCAATGGCGTAAAATCCTGCACCAGAAGCTCGCCACTCGCATCTGGAGGGTTCGGCTTGACGTAACTTGCACTTTTGCAATCGTACCTAAGTAGCTTCGCGTCACCGCACAGTTTGATCCGTCCGATCGGTTTTTCTGGGAAGTGAAAGACACGCAAATTAGTTCCCTTAACAGGGGCAGAAAAATATCCACCACTGGCATCTTCGTTCGCAGAAAAGAGCGCGTCTGCTGAATCAGCAGCCAATTCTCTTGGTTGCCGTTCCGGAGGCTTCGACTCTTTCGCAGGAGGTTCTGGCGCAATAAACCGTCCGACAAAAAATGCGCCAATTGAACAGACCACAATCGAAGCCAACACAGCAAGTGTATAACTGCGCCTTTTCCACCGGTCTCGATCAGCTGCAGCCGCCTCGACACTGACACTTTCGCCGGCTGCGAGAATTTTCTCGCCAGATTTGATCCGTTTCAAATCATCATGAAGATCGAAGAGACTGCTGTACCTGGCGCGCGGATCTTTCTCGAGCAGCCGTGCCACTACCTCTTCCATGCCGGGCGGAAAAGTTCTTCCCAGGGTCGCTTCCTTGAGGCTGAGCGGCTTATCCGTCTGATGGCGCATCATGGTCTGCAGCGCTGTGTCACCGACACACGGCGGCACGCCCGTTAATGCCTCGTACATGACGCAGCCGACGCCATACATATCAGAACGATCATCGCAAGCCAATCCCATGCATTGCTCGGGACTCATGTAATACGGCGTGCCGAAAATTTCGCCGGTACGAGTGAGTGCGATTGACTCCGCATCTTCTCCGGTCGCTACTTTGGCGATGCCGAAATCAAGGATTTTGACGACAATACTCGACTCATCATCGGGAGTTCCAGCCACGATGATGTTGCTTGGCTTGATGTCGCGATGAATGACATTGCGCGCGTGCGCATGAGCAAGGGCAGCTGACAGCTGTTGAAAAATTACCAGCACCAGATTTGGTGCTAGAGGACCGCGTCGCAAAATATCCTGCAGCGTCAGACCCTCCACATAATCCATCGCGAAGAATGGCTCCTCTTCCGATTGATCGATAAAACCGAAGTCCTGAACTTTGACCAGTCCCGGATGGTCGAGCAGGCTCGCCATCTTCGCTTCTTTCTGAAAACGCCGCCAGGCAGTCTCCGTTACCATCCCCTTGCGCAGCATTTTGAGAGCGTAGTGACGCTTGAGAAAAATTTGCTCGGCTTGATAGACGACGCCCATCCCGCCTTGTCCGAGTTTTTGGATGATCCGGTAGCGTTCAGAGACTATCTGTCCCGGCGCTAAATCTGTCTGTTCCACCTTCTATCGCTCCACGACTTTTCGCCAGAGTGGGCGCTTACTGAAATATACCCCCGCGACGGACGCCCGGTTGAGCTGCACAAGGCATTCAAGCAGCGTAGAATATGCGCTCACTGGCAATATGAGATGTGAAACCTATGGCAGCCAAAGAGATATTGATGATCGTTGGTGACTTCGTCGAAGATTACGAGGTGATGGTCCCGTACCAGGCTCTGCTGATGCTCGGACACAAAGTCTCTGCGGTTTGCCCGGACAAGAAAGCGGGCGCTACTGTGAAAACAGCAGTGCACGATTTTGAGGGTGACCAGACCTACAGCGAGAAGCCAGGTCATCTCTTCAGATTGTCGGCGACCTTCGCCGACATTAAGCCTGAAGATTTTGACGCTCTCGTCATTCCGGGCGGCAGAGCGCCGGAGTATCTGCGCTTAAACCCGCAAGTGCTCGATGTAGTGAGACATTTTTTCCAGAAGAAAAAACCGGTAGCCGCCATCTGCCATGCCGCGCAATTGCTGGCTGCTGCAGGGGTTTTAGATGGACGAACATGCACCGCTTATCACGCGGTTAGACCGGAAGTCGAGCGAGCGGGCGCGAAATGGATCGAGCCGAACGGCGATGCTACAAATGCACACGTCGATGACAATTTGGTCACTGCCGCCGCTTGGCCTGGGCACCCGCAATGGCTGCGGGAGTTTGCCCGTCTCCTCGGCACCGAGATTAAAGCTTGAAAAAAGCTAAGGTGCGGAACCGAAATCAACGTCGTACCGTCCTAGCAGTGCTGAACCAATGAGGACTAACCTGCCGTGCCGAACAACGAAGATTTGGCTACCACCCCAAACGACAAAGTGAGAGTAGAAGAAGTCGATTTCATCGACGTGCGCAAAATAACTCCAGCGAACCGTCTCGTTCTGTTCACGTTCAAGCGAACCCAACCAGTAGAGTTAATGCGACCGAAGATCGAGCGCGCCAATTAAGGCAGTCGCTCGCTTATTTACTCTCGGCGACCTTATTCTGTTTAACTAACTCGATATCGAGCGTGATGGGAATCTGATCGCCAACCACGACGCCACCACCATCCATGTTGTGGTTCCAGGTGATGCCGAAATCTTTTCGGTCGACAGTTGTGGTAGCGGAAGCGCCAATGCGGGTGCTCCCGTGCATGTCGGTGATCGGTTTGGTCGGTCCTTCAACGTCGAGAGTAACCTCTTTTGTGACACCGTGCAGAGTCAGGTTGCCTGTCAGCTTTATCTTTCCGGGCACTTCTTCCACCGCGCGCTCGGATTTGAAGGTCATCGTCGGAAATTTCTCTACGTCAAAGAAGTCAGGACTCTTCAAATGCTTATCGCGATTCGGCTCGCGTGTGTTGATGGTGGTGACATCGATAGTGGCGTCGACTCTAGTTTTATCTACGTGCTGAGGGTCGTATTCGACCACTCCGCTCAAGTTGCTGAACTCTCCTTTCACATTTGAGATCATCATATGTTTAACGGAGAATTGCGCACTGGAGTGAGAAGGATCAAGTTTAAAGGTGTCCGCAAAGGAAGGCGGCACAAGGGATATCAAGGCAGCCGTCAAAACAGTTATACGTGCGCGCGTCATTAGTCCCTCCAATATACTTGCGGCAAAAGGCAGATCATACTAGGATCGGAAGGTATCCAATCGCAAGAAGGCACCAAAAAGTTTCATAGTATCGTTTTTGATACCTACTTAATCGCTCCACATTGGGGCAAGGAATCCGGAGGTCATTATGTACACAAGACTTGAATGTCCAATTATGGCGACCATAGCGATGATTTCCGATAAGTGGAAAGTGCTCATAATTTGCAAGTTGAAAACTAAGACTCTCCGCTTCAACGAGTTGCGCCGCGAACTGCAAGGAGTGACACAGCGAGTTTTGACGCATCAACTCAGAGAGCTCGAAGCAGACGGACTGGTGCACAGAACCGTCTACGCTGAAGTGCCGCCGCGCGTGGAGTACTCAATGACGCCACTGGGACTGACTCTCATTCCAGTGCTGGATCATCTGGAAACATGGGCGCGTGAGCATTCGACCGAATTGCTTGCGACGCGGGGCGTCCACAAGAAATGCCTGGAAGAAGCGCAGCAAGATTACAGCGCGCCCGGCGATGGTGAGCATGCTCGTCCAGTCGCTACAGAAGCGGTTGCAGCTAAAGGCTAGTTTTTGTTGTTGCCTGTGAAATAAGAGATCTGCAAAACAGTCGGATACTCTTTGTTTTTCGATGGGTTAACGGTGACGGTGCAGGTGTTGTCATTCTTTTTGCCAGATAGCAGATCGCCTTTATCAGTGACGATTTTCCATTGACCCATGCGCAAGACGTTGCCGTACCAGTCTCTGACTTGATCGACAGACTCTTTCACTCTGAATGCCATCTCAACCGCTTCACCTGAATCGGTGGTGCGCAAGTGTCCGCCCATGAAGAGCGAGTGCCCGGAGAATCTCGGCAGATCTGCTAACTCCATCGGCTCACGCAGCTTCACTTCGGGCTGCGTCTTCACTGTTCGTCCCCACATCGTGCCACCCTGCCGCTGGTTGTTTTGACTCAGCGCGGGCGAGTAAATCCAGGAGATTCCTATTGGCAAAACAATTGCCAGCATCGACAAACATCTTCGACCGGAAAAACGCATTTTGAAAAAACCTCCTCAAAAACAGGAGTCCGCTCTTACAGAATCATACTCGATTCCCCAGAGCGGACTCCAATGTCCTCAGTTATCTATCTCTTCAGCTTAGTTAGGTCTGCTGAAGCTGTCAGCACCCTGAACTTGTTGGTAGAAGCTAAGATTTCCCAACAGGTTTTGGTAGCCGGATGACAGGATGAAATCAGCATGGTCCGTCGAGTTGAAGGAGCCAGCTTGTTTGAGGAACGGTTGTTCGTGGATGTTGTTGTCACCGCCGTTGACAAAGTTGCCGAACGAGTCGATGAGTCCACCTTGATCGCTACCGGAGGACAGGCCGTAGGTGGCGCTGCAAGCACCGGCAGAAGCAGAGCCGTCAGCCTGTGTGCCAGAAACGGCATCGGTAGGCGGCGTGCTGGAGATAACGAGACCGTGTATTTGCCCGCCACTGGGTGTGGGGTCATTCGGGTTCGCTTTATAGATGAACAGTTTGGAGCCCATGTTGAGCTGAGCATTGCCACTGGTGAGCAGCGACTGTACTTGGGCTTGTGAGGTTCCAGGAACGATTTCGTCGACTCTCTGGACTAGGTCCGCAACAACGGTGTTGAGAGCGCAGGGGCTGCCAACCTGGTTGAGGAGTGCCCATACCGTTGGGTTCAAAGTTTCCAACGGCTGTTGGTTGAGAGTTGCGACCGCAGCGCCACCGCCGTC
Source organism: Planktothrix sp. (assembly GCA_036703195.1). Taxonomy (GTDB): domain Bacteria; phylum Cyanobacteriota; class Vampirovibrionia; order Obscuribacterales; family Obscuribacteraceae; genus DATNPN01. Next base: position 20,690 of record DATNPN010000028.1, read on the forward strand.
TATCCACCACGGATCATTGGCGGGGTTGCCGTCTTGTCCGCCAGCTTGGATAGCTGCATTGATGTCAGGGTCGTTCAAACCGACTTTGTATGTTCCCATTCCGGAGTAGGCGGAGGTACTCATGGCTTGACCACTGTTACCACCTGCACCAGATACGGACAGGGTCGATCCAGGTCCGGTTCCGCCAGGGCCAGTGCCTGTCGGTTCGTAGGAGATGCTGATGTCGTTGCCGCCACCATTCCAGCCTACGTTCGCGTACTGTTGCATGATGTCGGCTTTGAGACCGTCAACAGCAGACCACATCTGAGTCGATGGCGGAGGTCCACCACCGCCGTTGCCGGGGTTAGGGTTGTTGCGGTTGTAGGCGTTGGTGAACGCTTGGAACGCATTGCCGGTGCAGAGAGGATTGGTCAACCAGTTATTGACCTCGAGGTCTTGCGTCAGGCAGTTGATACCGGAAGCGGTGCCCATACCTTTCATGTCCTGAGCCGAAGCTGGGTTGGCAGAACCACCTGAACCCGACACGTAGACGCCGTTCAGACTGTCTTGCGGAGGACCGGTCTGGGTGTTGCCTTTGGAGTCAGTCCAGTTGCCGGTAGGAGGATCGCCTGCCGCGTTGTACAGACTCCAATCTGCGAGAGCTTGTGCGCCTTTGCCTGCGTCGATGGTGAATACATCGTTGCCGGCATCGGGACCGCTGCTGACAGGAACGGACTGAATGCCCGGTTCGCCGCCCGCTGGGTCAAGCTCGTGGTTGAAGATCGAGTTGCTCATATCGGTGGGACCGGTCCAGCCTGACGGATAGTTGCCGGCTGCGGCGTTCGTTATGAGGATGTAACCGCCGGGGATGGCAGCCTGGAAATCGACCGGGCTGGTGGCGGGGTCATTGACACCGGCGGTATACGCACAACCGACGATGGCTGCCGCAATCGCTCCACCGAGTGTTTGGCTCTTCGAGTCTTGCGTTGTCGACTGACACGAGAAAGCGTTCGGAGGATCGTCGGCGGAGTGAGCCACGTAATTGTCCGCTGCGTTCGTATCTTTGAAGTCAGCGAGACGGACCAAGTGAGGAGTCTGTTGCGGGAATACCGGTACGCCGATGAACGGTCCGACGTTAGGAACGGCGTTGACCGTGATCGGTTGATAACCGGCCATGTACTTGTTCTGATACGCGCCCACATCTCCAGCCTTCGATGGCGGGAAATCCGGCGTGACAGCGGCGTTGACCAAATTCAACGAAGCAGGATTGACGCCTTGCGGGAATACGCTCGGGTCAAACCAGATGTTGGTCGATCCGCCGACTTTCATAAACGCCCACTGGTAGCCGTTAGCCTGTTCGGTGATGGCGTTGTTGCCATACATCTTAAGGCTGTTGCTGCCGGCGACTGTATCGAAAGCCGTTTGCAAGTTGTTTTGCGTTTCGAGTTGGGTGGCGAGGCTACCGCCGATAGTTTGCAGTTGACCGAACACCGTCGCGGCGTCAGCTAATGCATTACCGGTATTTTCTTGTTGCGCGTTGAGGGCGACGAGCAGAGCCTGCGCCACAATGCGGTTATAAGTGTACAGGGTGCAGTATCCCGGATATTGGGGATCTGCCAAGGCCTGAAAGTCAGACTTCGCAGGAATCGCTGTGTAACCGAGTTTGCTACGGAGAGCGGCTCGAGCTACGTTGAGCGTGCCGGAGTCAGTTGCGTTGGTAACTTCTCTGCCGCCACCACATAACTTGGCGAGAAAGAAGCATCCCACGCCTATCACTATGATCACGAGCACACAAACGGCGATCAAACCTAGTGTGGCTCCTTTCTTGCGGCGGGGTTTCATATGAGCTGAACCTCTTTGCGTTGGTAGTAGTATCGGGGCTACTTTTCAGTATCGGACGTTGGGTGAGTGGCGTAAGGAGACTAACCTGCCAAGTTGCGGAATCCATCGCCTCGAATGAGCTGCATTTAATCATCCTCACCGATGGGGGCTATCTTGTCAATGCCAGTACTTTTGCCTGGAAAAGTCCTAGAATTCAAGTGCAGCCGGGTTTTTATCCTTCAAAATCAAGATGAGTCCAAATTAATTCTACCCATCCGGGAACATTAAAGATGATGCGCGTCTCATTTTTGTCGACAAAAATTTACGGCGTCTGCGAAGCGCAGACATCCGTACTCACTGTATATACCCGGAGCGCCGACCGACTAAGCTTTAAGACCACAGCTTTTTATAGATGACAGCTTCTATCAAAGATTACATCTATGCAGCGAGAGGAAAGGCAGATTGCTTAGCCAACAAGGCTGACGCCAGGCTGCTCTCAACTCTCTTGCAACGTGCAATCAGTTTGCCCGCGTTCTGATGCGGCGGCGCCTTGATAAAACCTGTCCCGCACTTGCATCAATTGCGCCACCACACTGATGGCAATCTCCGGCGGTTGATTGGTTCCTATCGGCAAACCCATGGGACAGAAAAATGCAGATTGGCGCTCCGCCGGGAGTCCGGCTTCAACAATGTCTCGCTTTAACCGCTCGGCTTTGGCGCGACTGCCGATCACACCGACGTAGGGAAAGGTGCGCTCCTGCCAGCCGCGCAGGATCTCCAGCAGTATAGGTTTGTCAGTGGTGTGTCCCATGGTCATGAGGACCACGAAGGAACCATCGGGGATGGAGGCAACTTGCATCGGCATGTCGGGAGCAAGAATTTTTTTCAACTTGGGCGAATCCGGCAGCTTCTGCAGCCACTCCTGACGCGGCTCGATGCAAGTGACCCGACACTCCAGTGTGAGCAACAAAGCGATGAGCGAATTGGCGCAATGCCCTGCACCAAATACGGTGACATGCCACGGGCGTGTGTTGTACGCCTCGAAATAGACCCTGACTGAGCCTCCGCACGTCATGCCGATGTCGCGCTCCAGACTCCACGTGGCAAACTGCGTTTGAGCGGCCAGTTTTCTTCCGCTGCCATTGGCAGTCTTAATACCACTGTCCGACAGCATCTCCTGCGCGGTCTTTATGGCACGAGCTTCGACTTTGCCGCCACCGACCGTTCCATAATAAAGTCCGCTCTGCACGACCAGCATTTTGGCGCCCACCTCTTGCGGCACGCTGCCTTGCGCGTCGACAATCGTCACGGCTACAAACGGAATGCTCTCCGCCAGAAGCTCGTTCATTTTGTCGAGAAGTGCAATCAAGGTTTGGCTCCAGCCCTAGACTTTCCCGGAGCCGGCTTCTTCGGACGTTTGGCTCCATTCTTATTATTACCGTTGCAGTCTGCATTCTGCTCCAACTTCTCGTAATAGGTCATGCGCATGAGGATCTCTTCGTTGGTGGCAGGCAGAGCCAAACGCGGAAGCTCGTCGCCGGAGACGAACGACAACGCATGCTTGACGGCGCACCATACTGAAAGCCCGAGGGGCAAGGGTGGCTCACCAACAGCCTTTGAGCCTCGCACATTGACGGTGCAATCGTTGTCCAAAATTTTCAGGTGAAACTGATCGGGGATATCCTGAATATTCGGAATTTTGTAGGTGGTGGGAGAGTACGACAGCAACGCACCACGTTCGTTGTAGCGCAACTGCTCCGTCGTCACCCAGCCCATACCCTGGACGAAGCCTCCGATGAGCTGACCGGCGTTGATGCCGGGATTGATCTGTTTACCAATATCCATATAGATGTCGACACGCTCGACTTTCAAATCGCCCGTAAATCGGTCGATGAGGACCTCCGCCACCGCACAACCGCAGGTGTAATAGAGAAACGGGCTGCCTTTGCCCTCATTCCAGTCGAAATGAATGCCGGGCGTTGCATAGTAGCCCCGCTCTCCCAGACTGCGTCGCTCTCTATAGGCCATGCCGACGAGATCTTTCCAACGCAGCAAGCTTTGCGGCTTGCGCTTGTCGTAGATAATTCCTTGCGCAAAAACTATCTGTTCGGTGTCGCTCGACAAACCCTCCGCCTTGGCGAAATGATCGGCGGCGCATTCAGCCAATGTTCGTTTGATGATTATGCAGGCGTTGACTGCCGCATTGCCGTTCAGATCGGTGGCGGCCGAAGCCGCAGTGGCGGAGGTGTTGTTGTTCTTCTCGGTGGACGTCGGCATGGTTATCACCCAGTCCGGCTCGATGGAAAATTCATCCGCCACCAGCATCTTTATATTGGTGTTGACGCCTTGCCCCATCTCTGTTGCTCCGGTAGAAACCTGCACAGATCCATCGAGATACACATTGACGAGTGCGTTAGCCTGATTGAGAAACTTGTTGGTGAAACTGATGCCGAATTTCACCGCGGACATGGCGATGCCTTTCAGGTGTGTCTCAGAGTCTCGATTGAAATCGCGCACCGCTTGCAGTCGTTTTCTATAATCCGAAGACTCCTCCAGCCCTTGAAACAACCGGGGCAGAGTGTTGTTGACGATCGTTTGTCCATACGGAGTGACATTGCGATCGTCGACACCGTAGCAGTTGATTTTGCGCACATCCAGAGAATCTTTGTGCAGATAGGCAGCGATCTCCTCCATGATATTTTCAATCGTGGCAATGCCCTGAGGGCCTCCGAATCCACGGAAGGCGGTATTGGGCGGGTAGTTGGTTCGGCATATCCGCCCAATGAATTCAGCGTTGGGGATAAAGTAAGCATTGTCGCTATGCGTTAAGGCGCGACCGAGAACGGCTGTAGAGAGATCGTTGGCAGCGCCGCCATCAGCGTACAGGTTGATGCGCAAGGCGCGCACGGCTCCATCATCATCAAAACCGACCGAGTACTCGTTTTGGAAGGGATGACGTTTGCCGGTAAACTTCATGTCGTCATCTTTCGTATAAATGATTCGTGCCGGGCGTTTGGTTTTCAACGCCACCAGGGCCACCATGCAAGCGGGATGAGTCGCCTGGCACTCCTTGCCGCCAAAGCCGCCCCCCATGCGCTTCACAATCACCACGACTTGATTTTGCTGCAGTCCGAGGACGTGAGCAATCGTGTGCTGAACTTCGCTCGGGTTTTGCGTCGATGAATGCACGACGACTTGATTGTGCTCACCCGGATACGCGATTGCTGCTTGCGACTCGAGATAGAAATGGTCTTGCCCACCAATGATCATCGTGCCCTGGATTACGTGCGCCGACTCTCTCAGGGCCTTGTCTACGTCACCGCGCTTGATTTGGTATGTGCGATCGATGTAATCATCCGCGGCGATGGCATCGTCCACGGTGAGATTCGGCTTGAGCTCTTCGATATCGACCTTGATCGCTTTCTTAGCCGCTTTAAGCGCTGTTTGATTTTCGGCCGCGATAACTACGATGGGCTCTCCGATAAAACCGCAGTGATCTTCACAGAGAAGAACTTCGTCTTGCAGAATCGGTCCGAACTTATTCACTCCGGCGAGATCTTTGTGCGTATACAGTCCGACAACGCCCGGGATCTGTGCAGCCTCACTGACATCGATGCCGAGAATTTTTCCTTTAGCGACCGGGCTGCCGAAGAAGTCGACGACCAGCTCGTTAGTTTGAAACGGAATATCGTCAATGTAGATAGACTCACCGGATACGTGCCCGCGAGCAGAGTCATGTTCAATATTTCTGCCCACTACCGACATACTGGCTCTTTGCCCCCCACGGTCTCGAAATAAAATTTCGCCAGTATATTTTCAGCCAGCTGATAGCGAAAATCGCGACTGCCTCTGACATCGGAGATGGGCGTAATCTCGTCTCGCGCAATGGCGCCGGCAGAGCGGAAGGTATCGAGATTGAACGGTTTGCCGGCAAGAAAAGCTTCCGTATTCGGCAGGCGCAATACCACCGGGCCGACGCCACCATAGGCAATGGCACAGGTGCCAATGTTATCTCCATTCATGGTCATTTTAATAGCGGCGGTAAACGTCGATATATCCAGATGCTCGCGGCGCGAAACTTTGTAGAGCTTGATGTTGTCGGTGTCTTTAGGCAGCTTGACGATAATCTTCGTGATTATCTCCTGCGGTTTCATCCTCAACATTTTGTACCCTTCGTACAATTCATTGATCTTGATGCGCCGAGTGGCGCCGGCGCCGGCCACCTCAATCTCCGCGTCGGTGACGAAGAGAAATGGGAGATTGTCTGCGATTGGCGACGCGTTAGCGATGTTGCCGGCGAGAGTACCGGCAAAACGGATCTGCGGCGAGCCAAAAACAAACAGCACTTTATGCCACGACGGAACGAGTTCTTTCACGTAGCGCTCTAACGAACGCAGCGATACCCGCGCGCCGATGACGAGCGCATCGCCCTCCTGACGCAATTCGTCCAGCCCTTGTATATTACCGGTGCTCAGTATGGCTCGGGGCGTCAATCCGCGTTTATTCATATTGACACTTACATCCGTGCCACCAGATATGATTACGGCATCCGGATGTTCTTTCTTGAATTTAAGCGCTCCGCTCAGTTCGGCGGGACAGCAGATAAAACGTCCATCCTGCTCAATCAACACGGGCTCTTTGCAGAGCTGTTGCAGGGAGCGAACCATCGCCTCGGGTGGATACTGCTTGTTGAAATCGATAAACTTCGAGGTGTCGGCTGTCAGCGCCGACTCAATGATCGAGACATAACCGGTGCAGCGACAGAGATTGCCGCTCAAACACTCTTTGACCGTAGCACGCTCCGGCTGGCGAGCGCCGTATTCATCGAGCATGGAGCACATGGCGACGATAAAACCAGGTGTGCAATATCCGCATTGGGCGCCGTGCATTTGCACCATCGCCTCTTGGATCGGGTTGAGATCTTCGTCGTACTTCATCCCTTCAACCGTGATCACGTGCGCACAATCCAGTTGGTAGATGTATTGAATGCAGCCGTTGAGAGGTCTATAGGTAAGTTGATTGCCCTCGACTCGACCGATCGCCACCGTGCAAGCGCCGCAGTCTCCTTCGGCACAAACCACTTTCGTGCCGCAGGCGCTAATGCCGTAGCGCAAATAATCGGTCAGCGGCAAGAAAGCGTCAGCGCCACGCACACGGTGCTCTTTGCCGTTTACGTACAAAAGTATGTAGCTTCTCATCAGCCGCTACCGCCGTCAGTGCTTCTTCAGATCGTGCTCTATATGATAGCGTTCGCGCTGATAAACTCCAACTAGCCATATATAAGCGCTCCGTCGCTCGGTACCCCTCGCTCCTCCGCGCGCTAAAAGCGCTTCGCTCCGCACGCCTCACTGGAGCTGGGCAGCTTCGCTGCATAAGCCCCCTAGGGCGGCGCGCTGCGCTCCGCTGGCTATTTTGTGCGTTAATCCCGTCGCTCGGTACCCCTCGAATCTACATGTATGCGCTCCGTCGGCTTCGTCCCTTGCCTCCTCCGCGCGCTAAAGCGCTTCGCTGCGCACGCCTCACTGGAGCTGGGCAGCTTCGCTGCATAAGCCCCCCTAGGGCGGCGCGCTGCGCTCCGCTGACTCCTGCTAGACTGATCCAAATATCGGCAAAGGGGATATATGAAGACCAAGTTGATTCCTGTACTGGCTCTGGTGACCCTGTTCAGCGCCCAGCCCATCGTTCAGGCCGAGGATTCAAGCGAGCAGCCGACCGCTTACGACCGCTATGCAAAAGCAGCGCAAAAGTGTTTTGGCAAAGGACAGTACAAGCAGGCTGAATTACTGTGGAACCGCACTCTGACGGCGATGGAAGAAGACGGTGTCAACAACTGTACCCTCGCGGATGCGCACAAACGGCTGGGTGAAACACTTCTGAAGGAAGGCAAGTATCCGGAAGCCGATGCCGACTTGAAGCGCGCGGCTGACATCTATAAATCGCTGGCCATCGAAGACTCCGAGCTGGTAGGAGACGAAACCATGCTGGCGGAGCAGTACCGTGCCGTCAACATGTCATTGCTTGGCAAACTGGCGGTGGAAGCGCTCACGAAAGCGAGTATGACGAGCTTTTGTCTGATCAAGAGAGCCAACGGCGCCAATCACGTGCAAATTCAACTGCCGGACCGCTACAACAAGCTCACCAACAACAAAGATATCGACGAACTCGGCTTCGACAAGATAGTCACGTTTGATATAGCGTCGCTGCCGGACGGTTCGGTCAAGATCGATAATATAAAAGGTTTTCGTGTTCATGCCGGAATGTGGGTGACTATTTTGCAATCTGTCTTCAGACCGGCGGAAGCAGGTCAGCATATTGCCGAAGTAACCGCAGGGAAGATGGGTGTGACCAAGATGGTTCAAGCGCATCTGAGTGACGAGCACTATGCGCCCATCAACGGGTTGGTTGCTCAGATGATGGGAGCACCGTCACTGCCTCCGACCGAGGCTGCTGCCGCGGCCGCGAATTCGGCAGCTGTCTCCTCGCCTGCCACCGCCGATCAGAGCAGCACCTCGGTTTCGACAACTAAGGAAACCGTTGCCGGCCCAGCATCGACGTCGAGCGTTGCCGGTTCTGCAACTGCTACTACATTGAACGCTGCCGGTCCCGGCAATTTAACAACATCGTCGACCACAACCTTAACGGCTCCCGCTACCGCTCCACCACCTGCTACGACTTCGACGACGACAACGACTTCCACGCCCCCCGATGCCTCGCAGCCGGGAGCGACGGTTCCTTCATCCCCATAACACTACATATGGTGACAGCAATGAAACACAAATTGCTCTTCATTGTTCTTTCGGCAGCGACAGCCTGTTGCCAGCTGGCTCGGGCAGACGATCGAGTCATCAACGATCAAAGCGGCAACGAGTTTATGGAGGAAGTCGCCCCCAAAGTGAAGGCGCCCCCGCCAGGAATGAAATTGGTTCCGCGCATAATAGACAGCCACGCGGGCACGAGCAAAGAGGTGCTGCAGGAGGTTGTGCCGGACAACGACCCACTGACGCGACCGTACCATCAAGCAGACGATTACAGCAACGTTGGAGTTTCTACCGACAAATCGGGCAACATAGTGCCTCTGGTTAACCGCGGCGGACCGCCCGTAATACAGCTTGGGGGGCACATGCAAGCGTACAGTGAGTACCCATCCGTGCCAATGACCACTGTTCAGGGTCCGATGATGTATGGCGTTCCGGCTTATCCGTACGGCTATCCATACATGCCGGGCGGTTCGAATGCTCTCAATTTTCGCCTGGGTGGAGTCAACATCGGCATCGGACCGCGTTATCCAGTATATTCCGGTCCGATCGGTATTCCCGGTGCTGTCGGCGTTAACGGACCAATAGGCATACCGTACTCGCCCGCTGCCCCGCTCGGCGGCGGCACTATATTCGGTGCACCGGGAGGATCGCTCTTCAACGGAATTAACGGGCTGCCGTCAAGCGGCAGCTATAACAGCACATCAACATTCGGTCCCAATATCATGCAAAGCAGCGGCAGCTGGCGCAGTTTTTAAACACTCGCTGCCGGTCCATCAAACGTTGGAAAACTTGTAAATCGTCGTTTGAATGTAAGCTCGGTCCGGCGTGTAGAGTGTGCTGGGAAATTGGGGCTGATTGGGCGAGTCAGGGAAGTGTTGCGCCTCGAGACAGAATGCACCGTACTTAGGAAATGGTCCCTTGAAGCCACGCACAGGCTCTTCCAAATACTGTCCCGAATACAACTGAACGCCGGGCTCTGTCGTGAACATTTCCAGCTTGCGTCCGGACTTGGGATCAACCGCACTTGCAGACAGTGCTAGTTCGAATTCCTGGTGTTTGAGAACATAATTCACGTCATAACCGGGCGCTATTTGATCGATGCGTTCGCCAATCCGTGTCGGTGTCGAGAAATCGTACGGTGTGTCCTTGACGGGATCGATGGCCCCGGTCGGAATCAGATCTTCGTTGACCGGGGTATAACTGTCGGCATCGAGCCAAAGCTCGGTATCGAGTATGGTGCCGGAGTGCGCACCGGAAAGATTGAAATAGCTGTGGTTAGTCAGGTTGAGAACAGTCGGTTTGTCCGTCGTGGCGATATAGGTAATCTCCACTGCGTTATCGTGAGTCAAAGTGTACTCGACGACCAGATGCAACTCGCCAGGAAACCCTTCCTCCATATCGGCGCTGACATAGCTCAATTTGAGGGCACTGCCGTTGGTTGACTCGATCTGCTGCGCATCCCACCTGCGTTTGTCTAACCCTTTCGTCCCGCCGTGCAAGCAGTTTTTCCCTCTATCGTTAACGGGAAACTTATACTCCTTGCCTGCAATCACGCAAGAAGCGCCGGCTATGCGATTCGCGTAGCGACCGGTTGTGGCGCCGAAGTGCGGCGACTTCAACTCATAATCGCCCAGATTTTCAAATCCGAGCACGACGTTGTCTAGTTTGCCGTTTTTGTCCGGCACCCACAGCTCATTCAAGATGGCGCCGAAATCGGTGATTTTGGCGACCATGCCGTTGCGGTTGGTAAGAGTAAATAGTTGCATGCGCGTGCACCCTGTTAGTCATAGCCGCGAGACATGACCTCTCGGCAGCGTAGATTATAACGCGCGTAGCAGTGCACTGATCCGCGAGCGCAACGGAGCGCGGCGCCCGAGGGCTTATGCAGCAAGCTGCCAGCTCCAGAGAGCCGTGCGGAGTGCAGCGGCGCGGCGCCCGAGGGAGCGAGGGACGAAGCCGACGGAGCGTATATGTATTGTTAATCAGCAATTGTCAATTGTTAGAGCAACAACTGAAACAGCTAAAATTAGCGAAATGGAAAAACCAGAGACTATTGCAAGCCTGGCTTCAGAGCTGCTTTCACAACTGAAATCGAATGGCGACCACTCGCGCTTGATGCTTGGTATCGTCGGCTATCCGGGCGCCGGTAAGAGCACCATAGCAGAGGCTTTGGTGAAAGAGATCAATCACCAGAATTCTACGGCCATAAGCTGCGTTGTACCGATGGATGGCTACCACTACTCGAACGAACAGCTCGACGAGATGCAACTGCTTCACCTCAAGGGCATTCCTGACACATTCGATTCTAAATCGTTCGTGGAGCTGTTGCGAAAATTGAAGACAAACAACGGTCTCGTCTGCGCGCCGCTATTCGACCGTGGCATTGAAGCGTCGATTCCCGATGCCATCGAGATTCTGCAGTCCCACAGGGTCTTAGTAGTGGAAGGCAACTATCTGCTGCTGCAGAGAGAGCCGTGGATAAAAATCAAAGAGCTGCTCGACGAAGTTTGGTTCATCGACACCACTTTCGATATCATAATGCCTCGCCTGCTGGAGCGTCACAAAATCGGCGGTCGCTCAGAAGAAGCAACGCGCGAGAAGATTGCCAGCACTGACATGCCCAATGCAAAATTGATCGACAGCACCAAAGAGCATGCCGATCGGTTGATTAAGGTTTCGCTCTAAAGTGACAATATCGGCAGTTTGCGCACTTGTCTGATAAAAGCGGCGTTTGCACCTGCGTATTTTCCGCGCGCATGGTCACATTGCCGTCATGCAGCCAAAGCAACATCGTGTCATGCGAGCGACTGCCAGCGTTCAAGCAAAGGCAGCATCTCAATTATTTCCCGTTTCCAGCTATTAACCCGGAGGTCTGATTGATGCCACTCCCCACAGATGTAACGCAGGGCGCAGAGCTTGTAACAAGTGCTGTGCGTGAGGCTGCCCCAGGTATCGCCGATTCCTTGAGAAGCGGTCTTCCTGAAATCTTCGGCGCAGGCAGTGCTTTTGATAAGGCCACCGAAGGGCTGCGAGCATTCGGCAGACTCGATATGGCAAAAGTTGTGGATGAGTGGAGAACTCTGCCTGGACAACTATCCGAAGTACAACCTGGTGTCTTTGCGCACAGCACGGCTTATTTGGATGAGGAAGCAGTATTGAAGCCCGGCGCCATTATAGGTCCGCATGCCGCAGTGCACGCCGCAGAAGTAGCAGGCATTTTAGACTCGCGAGTCACCGTGGCGGATGGAGCGAAAGTCATGGAGAATGCTTATCTTGGTCCCAATCTTAGCGTTCATCCCGGCGGGGTGATTGGCTCAGCCACACGTATATTCTCAGACAAAACTAGCCTTGAAGCGTCTTTCGGGTTTGACAAATTTCCGATTAAACCAGTGCCAATGGATGTCCGATTCAACAGCAAAGGGGAATCTGTCTTTGTCAGGCTGCTACCTGGTGAGAAATTCCGAGATCCAGGCGTCATCAATCCGGAAATACCCGGGTTGCTTGGCTCAAAATAGCGTCTCTCATCAAGTCTAAAACTGGTTGCCGATTTTCTCCGATCGCAGCTTGGCGCTTACGATCTCAGGAAATCAACAATTTGCGCACTTGCGGATCGCGCTGCTTCCAGATCAAGGAATCGGTAATGTAATGATGCGCGTTGATGCAGATGAATACTGCCAAGACGACGTTGCCTCGGTCGAATCCCATCATGCCCCCGAGGTTCCAAACACCAGGAATAATCAAAATCGTAGTGATGAATCCAACAGATAGAAGAAAAGCGAAGTATTTGAGCGCCGTTGGCTTCAGCAGCTGGCTCGAGATTTGAGAAAACTTGACGTTTTCCGGCAGACCGACCTCTTTTATGAAGTAGGAAGTAGTTATTGCGAAATACTGAGTCAAATGCAAGTTAGGAGCAATGGCCATTGCGCTCAGCAAGGGAGTGCTAGTTAAAAACGGCAGCATGCCTTGATACACGAAAGTCGTGATCAAGAGAAAAATTGCCGGCATCGGCATGATCTTTTTCTCTTTAATGTACTTGCGCACACACACACCGATAAAAACAATCAGAGAAGCGTACAGCAAAGCGCCACTGACTTTCGGCACCCATATGGGAAACCAGGCGGGGCCGAATGAACGCGTAATGAAATAACCATTGTCTTGGCTGAAAATTCTTGCCATCGCATGAAACGTGACCAGCTGAACGGCAACCAAGTTGAAAACCTTCTGCTCCCATTTCGTCCAGTAATACTTGCGTTTGTAACAGTAGACCAGGGCGATACCGTACGACTGTGCAAATAAATGCTGCACGCCAAGGTAGAAGACGATGTGACCGACGAGTATCCATGCCGTCTCTGAAAACAGCGTGGCAATCGATGCGATGACACAGACAACACCGAGAATTACGACCTTTCGGGCAATCGCCGTACGAGTGCTCTTCGAGTTGAACACACGCAAATAGCTCGATAAGCCGTGCGGCATGCTGAGGGCAATCAGTGAAAATGTGACGATGGATTTTGACAAACTGCCGTCATTGCGAAAGGCATCGGGAAACGCGCAAACCAGCAGTGCCAAAATCAGAAGCAGTCCGCCACAGCAAAGCAGATAATCAAGTACCGGGTGCAGTATCCAGGGATACGGCTCCGTTGATTCTTTAGGTCCGGTAGTAATTACGGAAGAGGTCATGTTCTTCCAAAAATTAAAGGTAGGGCATATTGAATATACCCGCTGGCACGGATTTTTAACTGTTTTTAGCAACCATAAACAGGTTGTCGTACAGGCAGGCGGCTGGCGTTCACCAGACGGCGCCGGCTTCGGCTCTGCGTGTGCCTACTATCACGCTACAAACTTTCCGGGGTTGCTACTTCTTTTTGTTGCGGGCCAGCTCCACCATCTCGCGCATGCGTGGATGGTCACCAGGGATGGTGGCAACCCATTTCTCGAATGGTGGCACCGGCTCTTTTATGCGAAAGAGAAAATAGTAAACACTCAACTCTCCCAGAAATTTAAAACGTTTTCTCATGTCTTTACTGAGTTCGTCGTAATCGCCCTGTTTATGCAGGTAGTTGCGAAATCCGCCGTACTCTTTCTCGAGCTGAATGAGCGTCTTGGCGTTAGCAATCGTGGCGTCAATTTTCTTTTTGCTGCGCAAGATTCGCTCGTCCTTCATCAAGCGTTCCAAATCTTTCGCCGAAAATTGAGACACCACATCCGGATCAAATCCGGCAAAACACTCTCTAAAAGCCGGCCATTTCGATTCAACGATGCTCCAACTCAGTCCTGCCTGGAAAATCGCTTTCGTCATTATGTCGAGATAGTCAGAAAGACCGTCCGCATCAATTTGTTCAGGAATTGCCATGTGCGCCTCGTGCCGTCTCATCTAAGGCTGTTCGCTCCCCTCTGGGGTTTCACGATTAACAATAACATCGTCCGAATGACAAACAATACTGGCCAGAACGGACAGTCCGCGCGCTATTTTCTCCTCGCTCAAACCTCCGTAGTTCAATAAAAACTCGCCGCGCCGCCCGCCGGTGAGATACTCTTGTCGCGTGCTTGTCAGTCCGACTCCCTGACTGCGCGCCCTTTCGACGATCTCCACATCCGGCACGGTCGTATTGAATCGTACAAGAACGTTTATGCCGGCGTTATCGCCCAAGACGCGAGCACGCTCGCCGAAGAGACTCTTGATCGTTGCCAGCACGAGTTCGCGTTTTCCTTCATAGAGCGAACGCATCCGGCGAACGTGTCGTTCGAGATGCCCGAGTCTGATGAAATCCGCCAGCGCTTGTTGTTCTAACAAGGGCGAATGCCGGTCGGCTAGCCATTTTGCCCGAGAGAAAACCTCGATGAGCCTGGCCGGCACGACAAGATAGCCGATGCGCAACGCCGGCATCAAAACTTTGGAGAACGTTCCTATATAAATGACTGTGTCGCGATGACTCAATCCCGCCAGCGCTGGAATTGGTCGCCCCTTGAAGCGGTAGTCACTGTCGTAGTCATCTTCGATTATGTATGTTCCGTATCGGTCCGCCCAGTGGAGAAGCTCCAGGCGGCGAGGCAATGACATGACGACGCCGGTGGGAAACTGATGAGAGGGCGTCACATAGACGAGCTTGAGACGACGTGGTTCAACGGCGGCGTGTCGCTTCAGCTCTTCCACCTTCAAACCATTATGATCGACCGGAATCGGCTGCAGTTGCGCGCCTTGTGCTAATAAAGCGCGCTGCGCCCCGAGATAGCCCGGCTCTTCGATTGCTGCACGATCGCCTCGGTCGATGAGCACGCGACAAACGAGATCAATCGCTTGCTGCGAGCCGTTAACAACAATGATCTGCTCAGACGTACAATGCAACCCGCGCGAGCGGATCAAGTACTGGCTCAGCGCTTGCCGCAAGGGAAGATAACCCTGAGCGCGGCTGGGATAGTCGAGCCACGACAATGAGCGCTTGCGGGCGTGCTGATTGATAAGCTGCATCCACTCCCGCATGGGAAAGTTGTCGAAGTCCGGGCGCCCGAACGAAAACTCGATGTCCGGGTCTTCTTGCGCAAAGCTAAGCCACTCGCGCTGCTGCAGGCTTTCGCCATACCAGGACAGTTCAGGCTCCGCGAAGGGAACGCTCGCACCTGGTGGTTCCTCCTCTTCTAATAGCTCCTTGGGCACTGCCGGTCGCATCATCTCCTCCGGCAGGTGGCGGGAGACGTAGGTTCCTGAGCCTGTGTGGCTTTCAAGGTAGCCTTCGCTAAGCAGATAGTCGTAACTGGCCGTCACCGTCGTGCGCGAAATACCAAGAGAACGGGCCAATTCACGAGTCGATGGCACCCGCTGGCCTCTTTTCAGCTCTGATTGAAGAATCATGCGGCGAAACTCCTCGTACAGCTGCTTCTGCATCGGTGCCGGCGAACTCTGATCCAGGTTGATAAGAAGGTCCATTCATCTTCTCTTAATGCCCGAATCGGTGTGCTGGAGGGAATTTCGGGTACACGTTTTGGTCGCGGTCAGTTGTTGACAACACCCTCAAAAGCCCAGCCCGTGGCACGCAAGCATATGTATGTGTTCCCAAGGGTCGGCTTAAGTGGACTTATATCTAATCCGAAAAGTGGCTGTTACGCAAGTCCAATTTCATGGATATTCTATTCCTACACCTGACGGGAGGGCAGGACTATGAAAAAGACAATTATTTCGAGCATGATGTTACTGACGATTTCGATGTCGCTTTCGCTGGGACTTGCACAGCAACCAGCTTCCGCTTTAGTTTCGGACCCGACGACCATCGATAGACTGCAAGACGAACGCAATGATTTGCTGATTCAAGAATCGCGGCAGCTGCGCGATCAGGACGACCTCAATAGACAGATTGATACATTGAAGAGAGTCAACGATCCACGGAATCGTTTTCTCCTTAACGACCTGAGCCAGAAGCGCGATATCAAATTCAATCAGCTTCAACAGACGCGCTACGATTTGAGAGAGATCGAACAAGCGCTCATGTAAGCGCTCGTCACTTACATCGATAAGCTATTAAAAGGACCTCTCGAGCGGGAGGTCCTTTTTAAATTAGTTAAAACGTTCGGAGCCTTTGCTGCAACCGTCCACAACGCCTCCGCCACTTCGAATAACTCTTCGCCAAGAGCACAGTAATCGGGTGGAATCGGGTGATAATACGGGTAGACAATCGGGCGGAATCGGGCGACAATGCGGGTGGGCAATCAGATGATCAAAACAGATACCATCCAGATAACGCCCGAGTTGCTGGCGTTGCTGACTGAAATCGACGAGTTCAAAGGTGCCTGGCGCGCTCTAGGCAGTCTTGCGCCCGATCGGCTCATAGCGCTCCGCCGTGTTGCCACCATCGAAAGCATCGGCTCGTCCACCCGCATCGAGGGCAGCAAGTTGACCGACCGCGAGGTCGAGCGGTTGATTGCGGACCTGGAAATCAAGAAATTCGAGAGCCGAGACGAGCAGGAAGTAGCTGGCTACGCCGGAGTGATGGAAACCGTCTTTGCCGCCTGGCAGCACCTTCCCATCAGCGAAAATCATATCAAGCAGCTTCACCGCGACGTTCTGCGCTACAGCGAGAAGGACGATCGGCACCGCGGCGAATACAAAAAATTCTCCAACAGCGTTGCCGCCTTCGATGAGCAAGGGAAACAGGTCGGCATTGTGTTCGAGACGGCAACGCCTTTCGACACGCCGCGCCTTATGGCGGAACTCGTTGCTTGGCTTGCAGAAGCCCGCGACCTGCGCCGGCTACATCCCTTGCTCATTGTTGCAGTGTTTATTGTGGTGTTTCTTGAAATTCATCCTTTCCAGGACGGCAACGGTCGCTTGAGCCGCACTCTTACCACCTTGCTCTTACTGCAAGCCGGCTACGTCTACGTGCCATACAGTTCGCTTGAAAGCGTCATCGAGAACAGCAAAGATGGTTACTATCTGGCATTACGCCAGACGCAAGGCACCATCCGCACCAATTCACCAAACTGGCAGCCCTGGCTAGCATTTTTCATGCGCGCATTGCAGCAGCAAATGCGGCGACTGGCCGTTAAAGTCGAGCGCGAAAAAATCGTTCTCGCCGACTTGCCTGAATTGGCTGTCTCGATTCTGGACTATGCTCGAGACCAAGGCCGCGTGACCATGCGCGACATGGTGCGCGCCACCGGTGCCAGCAGTAACACGCTCAAAGAACATTTCCGCAGATTGGTCGAGAAAAAGCTATTGGTGCGCCACGGTGCCGGACGCGCAACCTGGTACAGGCTGCCTTGATTACCTAATTTCCGAATCGCAAGGGTCATTTCCGATACCCCAAGATAGGCAGGCTGACGTTGGAAAAGATGCTCTTATGCCGCGAATTTGCAATCCAACGCCAAATACAACTCCTTCGGATTGAAGACGCTATCGATCGACCCGATGCTGCGCACCTTCAATTACTCCTACGCGGCCAACAACATCGACCTGACACAAGTGACCGAGACGCAGCGGTCCGATGACTTCCAGGTCGGAGCCTGGACTTACAACAGCCAACACCGCCCGCTCACCTACACCGACGGGTCGGGGCAGGTGACAAACTACTATTACAACACCAGCGGGGAGTTGACGAAGATTGTCGACGCCGCTAGCAACACGACGACCCTGACTTACACCGGCACTTGCACAGCCACGGTCGGAGGCACCATCACCGCGGGTAATACCGTGACAATCACCACCCACGACCCGGCGCTTGCGGGCGGTCAGAAATCAGACACGTATACCGTCGTCTCGGGAGACACCACCACCACCATCGCGACCGGCTTGAAAAACTTGATCAATGCCGACACGAGCCTGCAAGCGATAGGTGTCAGCGCCACGTCGTCTGGTGCGGTCGTGACAATGTCGTCGACCTCCACCAGCGGTGGTGCCACAGAGACGCTCACACTCGGCGTTAACACTTTCGGCTACTTGACCCAAATCGACGGACCGCTTTCCGGACACGACGACATCACGACCTTCACGTGGGATACCGTCGGTAGGCTGGCATCCGTTACGGATTCCGAGGGCTACACCGTTGAATACGGTTACGACAATGCCGACCGTTTGCTGCTCACAACCTACCCCGACTCGTCAACCGAGCAGATTATTTACGATCGGCTTGACGCTGTTCTGCGCAAAGATCGCATCGGCAGGTGGACTCAAGATGCATTCGACGTTCTCGATCAGCTCGCCTATGAAACTGACCCTCTCGGACGAAAGACTTAGTATACCTGGTGCGTCTGCGGCTCTCTTGGCAGTCTCACCGACCCGAACGGACACCAGACCACCTGGCAGCACGACCTGCTCGGACGTGTCGTCGGCAAGACCTATGCGGACGGGACGAGCGTCGCCTATGAATACGAGGCGGACACCAGCAGGCTGCACGAGAAAACTGATGCGCTGAATCAGAGCACCTTTTATTCTTACAGCCCGGACAATACTCCGCTCCAAGTCAGCTACCGCAATGCCGTCAACTCGACCGGATTCGTCACGTATGCCTGGGACCAATACTACCGGCGCTTGAGCAGCGTAGCAAAAAGCGACTGGGGCACCATCTCCTACACGTACAACGCGTATGACACTCCCCTCGGTGCCGCCATCACCGGCGGTGGCATGCTGCAGAAGGTGCACAACAATGTCATCGCCAATTCCGACGTCACATATACATATGACAACCTCGGAAGAACCACCAACCGCTCGATCAACGGCGCCAGCAACTCAGTCACCTGGACTTAC
>DATNPN010000033.1:0-19291 GCA_036703195.1 Planktothrix sp.
AGGCTGAGGAGTTCAGAGGCCAGTGATTGCAGTTCGCTGAGCGACGGGAAGTCGCTGAAGTATGATTCTTTCTTGCCGCCGGCGCTGCTGGTCAGATTTGCGGGAATTACGCTATCAGTTTCAGCGATTGTTTCGTCGGTAGTGTTGGCGAAGGCACGTTTCAGTACATCGCCGTCGTCGCCGCCGAATGGCGTGAATTCTTGTTTTCGCAGTGGTGTGAAATCTTCTTGCTTGTCCGGCGCGAAGTTTTCTCCCGGCTCGTTGAGAATGTCACTCGTTGCACTTTCATTGAAGTTCGAGACGTACGAGTCGGTCTCAGCATCGTCGACATCGTCGATGAGCGGCTCTTGCGAGACTTCCACGCGTGGTTTGAGGCCGTTCTTGCCGTTGGTGACCGAAGTGATGATCGGCGCCGCCGGTGGCCGGTGATTGGGAACGTAGTCCCCGGCTGGAATTTCCAAAATCTTGACGCCGTCCTGTTCCAGCTGATCCACAGCCGAGACCATATATTCTTCTTCCAACGTCTTGGGCGGCTCGTTCGTTTCCGCGCAACTTCTCGAAGGTATGGGCTCGAAGCTGTCCACCAGTTTGCCCAGAGTCACTTCCATGCCCAGCCCGCGAAGTTCGCAGCACAGACCATCGAACGCGGCAGTGCGACCTGGCGGCGACATCGGATTGCCTTGCACGATGTCAGCGTAGGACTGATGCCGTCCTTGAATATCGTCGGCTTTGATCGTCATCATTTCATTGAGCACGTGCGCGGCGCCGTAGGCTTGAATCGCCCACACTTCCATTTCGCCCATGCGCTGTCCGCCGTGGTTGGCTTTGCCGCCGACCGGTTGCTGCGTGACGGCAGCGTACGGTCCACCCAGACCGGAGCGGGCGTTGATCTTGTGCAACACCAACTGATTCAGTTTGAGCATGTACTGGCGACCGACCAGAACTGGCTGATCGAAAGGCTCGCCGGTTCTGCCGTCGAACAGTTTGACTTTGCCCGAAGGTTCGACCCATTCGTATCCCGGCGTCTTGCGCACTTCGTCCAGTGCTTGCGTGACGAGGTTAAACGATGCGTCGTCGCTGATCGATTCGTCGAACTGGTGAATTCTGTAATAGCGATTGAGAATGCTCGAATACAAGCCAAGCTGCGTGTCGAACACCTGACCGACGTTCATACGGCTAGGTACGCCCAGTGGATTGAGCACGATGTCGACCGGTGTGCCATCAGGCATGTACGGCATGTCGCAGTCGGGCACGATGATGGAAACGATACCCTTGTTGCCGTGGCGTCCTGCCAGTTTGTCGCCGACTTCCACAGGGCACATGCGAGCGATGAGAACTTCGATTTCGCAGATTACGCCTGCTTTCAATTCCGGCGTGGTTTCCGGCGTGAAGATGCGCACGTCGATGACGCGGCCGCCGGAGCCGTGCGGAACTCGCAGGCTGGTGTCGGCCATCTCTTCGGCCACTTTACCGAAGATCGCTTGCAGTAATTCTTCTTCAGCGCTCAGTGCTTTCGCTTCTTTCGGTCCCAGTTTGGATACCAGGATATCTCCAGGATGCACGTAGCTGCCTATTTTGGCGATGCCGCGCTCATCGAGATGTTCCAGATCTTTGCCGCCCACGTTAGGCAGTTCGGGTGTGAGAATTTCAGGACCACGCAAAGTCTGGTGCACGCCGATCGAGTGTTTTTCGATTTCGATGTGCGTCAGCTTTTGATCTTTGACCAGACCTTCGCGGACGACGATGGCGTCTTCGTAGTTCTGACCTCTCCACGAGATGAAGGCGATAAGCAGGTTGCGACCGAGTGCCAGTTCGCCATTATCGATGGCAGGACCGTCGGCGATGATCTGACCGGCTTCCACTCTCTGTCCTTCGCGGACCGAGGGGCGCTGATCGAGAATCGTGTTCTGGTTGGTGCGGTCGTAGCGAATCAGATTATAGGTACGCGCTCCGCCGGTGCCTTGCGTGATGACGATCTCGTTGCCGGTGACGCGAGTGACGGTGCCGGCTCTTCTTGCCACGATGGCGTGACCGGACGAGCGGGCGACGACCTTCTCCATGCCGGTGCCGACGCGCGGACGCTCAGGCTTGATCAACGGCAGAGTTTGCCGCATCATGCCACCGCCCATGAGGGCACGGTTAGCGTCATCGTGCTCGAGGAAAGGAATCAATCCCGATCCTACCGAGAGAAAACCCTGAGGCGAGATGCCGATCATATCGACTTCTTCGGGCGTTACTTCCATGAAACGCTCACCGCGTCGAACACTGACCAGCGGTCCGAGAATGTTGCCTTCCGCATCGAGCATCGTGTCGGGCGGAGCCAAGGTATAGCGCTTATCGTCAGCCGGCGTGAGGAATTGCACTGTGTCGGTGGGACGGCCGTTTTGCACGATTCTATAAGGCACGGTCATGAAGCCGTCATCATCGATGCGGCAGAAAGTCGCCATGTAGGAGACCATGCCGCAGTTCTTGCCTTCCGGTGATTCGACCAGGCAGACACGACCGATCTGTGACGGGTGAACGTCGCGCATTTCCACGGGCGCTGCGTTGGGATCGATACCGCCAGGACCGAACGATGTGATTCTGCGGCGGTGTGAAAGTTCGGACAATGGATTCTGTTGGTCGAGGTACTGCACCAGCGGATTGCCGGAGAAGAATTTGACCATGGCAGTGGCGAACGGACGGCAGTCAATCAAGTCGTTAGGGCTGCCGATCTCTTCATCTTCGTTCAACTCGAGACGGGTGCGCACCGAGCGGGTTATCTGACCGAGAGCGGGACGAACGGCTTTGGTGAGCACTTCGCCGATACCGCGCAAGTGGCGGTTTTCCAAGCTGTCGACGTTGTCCATCTCGCCCGAGCCGAGCGACAGGTTGAGCATGTATTCGACTGCTGCGAACAGATCTTCATTGGTGAGCTGATGCGATTCGCCTTCCACTTTCAACTTCGAGTTGATGCGGCGGCGACCGAGCGAGCCCAAGGAATAACGACGTTTGTCGGTCAACTCTTTCAAAGCTGCTGTACCTGAAGCGACGCCGCCGTTGCCGTCCGGCTTCCAGGCACGACCGATGATGGCGAGCGCTTCGTTTTGCGTCAACTGTTTCCAGTCGATTCTGTTTTTCTCGAGCAGCGGTCCAAGACGTTTTTGAATGAGGGCGATGTCGATGCCCATGGCGATGAGCAAAGTGGTGCACGCTACCCAGCTGCGTTTAGGCAGTTTGATACGGCACTTGGCGCGACTCTGTTTGGTCGCCATCGGATCGAGTTCCATCTCAATGGTGATCGGTGCGCCCAGCTCGGCGAGCATCAACGCTTTGTAATACGAGGGTTCTGGCATTGAATAATAGATGCCGGGAGCGCGCACGAGTTGGCCTAGAACGACGCGCTCGGAGCCGTTGATCACGAAGGTGCCGCGATCGGTGATGACTGGCATGTCTGCAATGTAGGCGGTGGACTTTCTCAGTTCGCCGGTTTGCGTGTCGCGCAACCAGATTTCCATGAGCATGCGGCGGGCGTGGGTCATGTTCGTTTTGCGCGCTGCTTCGGACGATGTCGGATAGCCGGAATCGGGCGCGTAGTCTTCGAACTTCCAGTGGCATTTGCCGTCGGAGCCGAGAAATGATATCTCGAAGCGTGACGAGTACTCGCTGGCGATTGGCGAGATTTCAGCAAACAAGTTGCCAATCGTTTCTTCCAGAAAACGCCGGTAAGAGCGTCTGGGGAACTCGGCCAGGTCAGGTGCCTGAAAATAAAAACTCATTTATTTGCTCCCATCAAGCCATCCGCTGCACTCATCAGCGGCTTATTGTTTAATGCGCCATCTCTCAGTAGCGACGTTCCGGAAGGCTCTTCACCATGTTTTGGTTCGGCAGCCGCAGTCACGGATTCGGACGTTTGTGCTCCCGCTTTCTTGATTGCGAGTGCACGCGCCAGATCATCGGAGTAGATTTTCTTGTCCGGTCTGAGCGCGCTCGAGATTCTAAATTCGGCTATCGAATCATCGATTTGACCGGCAGCCAAAAGATTCACCGCCAGGCGGTGGTGGATCTCAGAGTTTTGCAAGTTGCTGGTGGACAGCTCGCGCAGGATGGAAATGGCAGTGTTGTAATCTTTCTGCGATTCCGCATCGGTGACGCGTGACAGTCCGTCGTTGATGGCGCTGGCATCAGCGCCGGCGGCCGGGGCACCGGCCGTGGTGCTGCTCTGGGGAGCAGCGTGTTGAGATTGGTTGCCGATGGATTGAGGGTTGTAGTTCTGCACGTTCGGTGCAGCACCGGCGGTGCCGGAAGAAACAGCCTGAGGCTGGCGGCTCATCTGATTGCCGATCTGATTGATGTTGCGCACGGCGCCGGCATTGCTGACAGCACCTTGCTGTTCCATCATACGGATGCGAGCAGCAGCTTCTTTGTTATTTTCGGGGTCGATTAGCACGCAGGTGAGATAAGCCTGGTGTGCATTCTGATAGTCACCAACTGCTTCCAGGCATTCGCCCAGCAAATATTGATAGTTGGCGTTGCGTGGTTCGGCTGTGACTGCCTGGTTGATTTCAGCCAGAGCTTCGCGGCGCAGACCTTGATTGAACAATGTCTCTGCGGCAAGTTTATGTTTTTCCGCTCTGGCATGCTCGTATGCTCTTGCCAGGCTGGCGCGTCCAGCTTCCAATCCGGAGTTTTTCGGATCGAGCTCTTGCACCTTGCGATATTCGCTTTCGGCGCCGACGAAATCGCCGGTCAACTGCAGCGCACCGGCCAGACCAAGGTGGTTTTCAGCCAGCAACGGATTGGCGGCAACTTGCCTTCTCCACAGGTCCTCCAGTGCTTGTCCGGCAGCTGCATCTTTCGAATCGAGAATGAGTGCCTGGCGAAGCGAGGCGGCGGCGGCGGTGTAATCGCGTTGCGCCATCTGCAGAAAACCGAGCTGTCTGTGAGCAGCGGCGGATTCAGGATCTTTGACAATAGCTTGACGATACCAGTTGAGCGCTTGTCCGGATTGACCGTACCGATACGCCATGTCGCCCATCTTTACATAGGTACGGGCCGACGGTTCTAACTGCATCGCTGCCGTGTACTCCACCGAAGCGCCAGCCATGTCGCCAGTGGCGGCGAGCTGGTCGCCGAGCTGCAAGCGCACGTCGGGATTGCTCGGGTCATAACCCATCTTCTTAAGGCATTGCACCAGGCAACGTCCGGCAAGCCCGTTATCCGAAGCAGCAGCCAGCGATTTGCGAAACTGCGAGACGGCGGAGGTCAGGTCATTCTTCGCCAGGCGCTCTTGTCCGTACGCGGCATAAGCTGCTGATAAATTGATGCGAAACTGTTTGTTGCGCGGATCATATTGAATGGCTTTTTCGTGGGCGGCAATCGCTTCTTCCCAGCGACCTTGCTTGCCCAGCGCTACGGCTTGGTTGTTGGAGTCTATAGCTATTTGTTGTGCCTTACCGGCATTGTCGACGGCCGCTTGCTGCGCTTTCTTGGCGTTGTCGGCAGCGTCTTTCTTCGCTTGTGCGTCCGCTTCCTTTTTCTGTTTGTCGTCTTCTCTATAGTCGTGACGGCGGTTGAAGCGAGTAGCGGTGGCGGGAATGATGGTCTCCGAGTCGTCGTTGTCAGTGAAGTCCTTGGAAGCGGTACGTGCCTGCGTTGACGGATTAGCGTTGGACGGGGCAGCGTAAGCGCTGTTGGCTGACAGGTAGAGACTGAAAGCTGTTGTGACCGATAGGGTGTAGATGATTGTCGACTTGCGCATTTATCAGAATCCGGGGTGTGGAGCGTTTCAGCGGCGCCCAAAAGTTCAAATGTGAGCACAGCTTAACGATGCGGGGGCTGCCAAGTCTATTGGGGAATATCCCACCCGGTTCGTATATTTCCCATGCTGATAAAGCGCAGCCCTCGCGGCGCAGCAATTGGCGGAAGCCCGGGGCGCGTTCTTTCCCGACGGACAGGGTAGTCAACTGGAGGAGAGTGAAGGCTACCGAAGGCAGTTAAGTCAGCGGAGCGCAGCGCTTCGATAGCGGAGGCGCGAGGGGTACCGCCCGAGGGGGGTTATGCAGCTGCCCAGCTCCAACGACGGAGCGTATATAAATCCGCATACGCGCAGCGCCCGTGGGCATATATATACTGAGAACCGCATCACGTGCGAAAGAAGGCGTTTTTTACGAGAATCGAAGTGACCGAGCAGCCCACAACGTCCAACTGGCTGGACTTGACGCAGGATTAGAATTGGCTTACCGTAGCGTTAATGGGGTGTATCGCGCCGAATGCCTGAAGCTTTTGCTCATCGTTGTTACAATTAATTTGAGGCGTTGGATCACGAGATACATCCATAACTAGGATTCGGAGATTTCCTTGGACTCATCACTACCACCAAATAGACCGTCTTCTGTTTTTCGTCCCAAAACGGTAATCTGCGAGAGACATGAGCTTATCCGTTTCGGCTTAAAACGTGTCGTCTCTGAAGTTGTCGAAGTAGTGGGCGAAGCCGCAGACGGCATGGCCGCTACCGAGTTGATTCGCCGCTTGCGCCCGGACTTCATCATTCTCGATGTGGATTTGGATGTTCTTAACGGCGTTGAAGTCTGCCGGCGCGTCAGCTCCGAGCTGCCCAACTCCAACGTTCTTGTTCTCACTGACTCGTATCACGCCACCAAGTATCATAACCAGCTCATCAGAGCAGGCGCCCGAGGTTTTTGCCTGAAGAGCTCCGGACCTCGCACACTCTTCGAGGCGATTGAGCAAACGACGCGCTCGCTGCCGTACTGCGATCCCAAGATCACCCAGTTGGTGAAGCAGAGCCCGACAACGTCGATGCCGAACTGCAACTTGACCGATCGCGAAATCGAAGTTTTGATCCGCCTTGACCTGCGCAACAAAGAGATCTCCGAAGAACTCGATATGAAGCTGCGCACGGTGGAAAAACACATCGAGTGTATTCTCGCTAAATTGAAAGTGCCGACACGCACAGCTGCAGCCCTAAAAGCGGTCCAACTCGGATACGTCCTTTTGCCGAAGATGCCCGGACGCGATCCTGTCACAGGCGTCAGCCACGAGCAGACGGTTGCCGAGCTGCAGGCCGAGCTTGCCATCGCCAACGAGCATTTGAAAGCTCTGTTGCGTCAGAACGAAGCGCTCAAAGAAGCTCTAAACGAGAAGATGAAGTCGCACCCGACCGGCACGACGTAAGCTTTCCCGTAGTCGTCATGCGCAGACTTGTCGCGGCTCTGCCGCTTGCATGACGCCGTTTTTCAGCGCCGGTGCCGCTCGATTGCGACCGGCTCAGTGCATTCAAGGGGCTGCTGCCTCAACCGACATCTACTTGCTCAGCGACCCGATGTTGTCATGCGACGCCACCCGCGGCACTGACATCTTCGCCAATTGATAATGATGGCAAAACTTTCATGCGCTGTAACGCTGCTTGGTGGCTGCTTTGGGCGGGTTGAAGGTCGACGTTTAGTTAAATTGATTGGTTGGTGAGTGGTGCGTTTGATATTCTCTTTGCTGCCACGAGGAACGTGCCAAATCATGCTCCACCAAAGGTTTAGTTCGATACTGTCTCAGTCGAAAGCGGTTGCGCTGGCGCTATCGTTGGTGGCGCTTTCCAGTTGCATGTCGGTAAGCGCCGAGGAGACTCTTTCATCGCAGACTGCCGCCGACGAGATGCAGACGATGACTGGCGCACAGGGTGCTCAGGACTACAAACAGACAACTCAAACACTGCAGACCGCCCAAGTTATCAAACGAACTCCAACTCAATTCACTCCCGACCTGACTCGCACGACCAAGCCAGCTTTTCCTGTCGCCGGCAAAGTCAGTCGCACGATTCAGTCTGTTACCGGTTTGAATTTGCTCGCAGGCGTGGTAGCGAGTACGGTGGCAAAGCACGAGCTCAGACGTAAACTCGGCAGCGGACAGATCAACGTCAAGATCCGCACCTTTAGCCTGACTGACCTGTGTGCAGGCAAAGTGAAATCTGTCGATGTTAAACTGGCGCGCTGTTTAGTAAAAACGTTTCCTCTCGGCAATGTCAAGATCTCTTCTTGCGAACCGATCTGGTTCGATCCAGGTTTACACGGTCACAAAGCCGGTTTGCAGCGACCGATCCAATTTGTCATTGCGGCAAAGCTAAACCGTGAACAGATCGCCCAGGCGCTAAACAATCCCAAAGTTGTCTCTTCGATACGGGGGCTCAAGCTTGATTTGCCGGGGCTTGGTGCACAACAACTACAAATTTTGCATCCCAATGTTTCGCTGTCGGAGAATGCCCTTGTTGTTGATTGCCTGCTAGTAACCAAGGGTGCGCCCGAGGATTCTGGCGTTCACGTCAGCATCTCCGGACGCCCTTCGATTGAAGGTGCGAAAATCTATCTGCGCGATCTGCAGGTGGCGTCGGCTGATATTCCTAACCCGGAAGAGTTCTCGAAGTTCATGGACGAGCTGTTCAACCCGATCCTGGACATGGGACGTTACGATCGCACAACTCATGCGTTCCGACTGGTAGCGATAAAGATCGATCCGGCAACAATTAGAGGTGACGGAACTCTGGTCTTAGCCCCCAAACCAGGGGTACAATTGGCTCAGGCACCATCAGCCAAACCGAAGAATCTTTTCCGTAGTTTGTTCTAGAAAGAAGCTCGAAAATGAAAATAGCAGTGACCGTGACGCCTGAAAGAAAGGTGGCTAAGAGGATGCTGCAATCTTCTCTCGGTGCCAGGCGTCCGATAAACGCTGGTTTCTCTTTGATACCACTGATGGTGCAACGCTCGGCTCTGCCGATGGCACTAATCTGCGCCGTAGGACTTTCGGGATGTTCGATGCAACGAACCATCCTCTCTATGTCCGACAAGCAAGACCGGATGAGTAAATATCAGCCGAAGGTCGCGCAAGTGCGAGTTTGGTTTGTGCGTGAACACAATGGCACGCTTAATTTGACCCCGGTGGTGCGCACCGTCGCTACGAAGACGATGGTTGACGATGCGCTGCGAGAGCTGCTCAACGGCCCGACCGATGAAGAGATCGCCAACGGCTTGAGCAGTGAGATACCGCGCGGGACGGTGCTCATAAACGTCGATGACCAGGGCGAAAACATCGAAGTAAATCTATCCAAACGCTTCTCCAACGGTGGGGGTTCTTCGCTCGAGACGAGACTTGAACAGCTGCGCCGCACGATGGTGGACTCGGTCACTAATCGCAAGGTCTATCTCGATGTCGAGGGCAAACGTCTCACCGAAGCATCCGGCGAAGGGCTCGAAGTCAAACAACCTATTAATATGTAGTCGCCCCTGGCGCTTCGTGCCTGTAGAAAACCACTCACCGTGGGAATAATGAGCGAGTTGGTATTCATCGGAAGCGGCGTATGTCTTCTCCAGACTACACCTGGCAGTTGTGCACGGATCTTGGGCTGCAGGCCATCAATACGAAGAATTTCGTTGAGGCGGAGGAGTTTCTTGCAACGGCGCTGGCGGAAGCCGAGAAGTTTCCCCCAGGCGACCCGCGTATTTTGGAGAGCCTCACCCATTTGGCGCATGCGCACTTCGTTCAGGGCAAGCTTCCTGAAGCCGAGCAGTACATACGGTATGCCTTGATTATCTCGGAGGCAGCTTTTGGCGGCGAGCATCTTGAGACAGCCAAGATTCAACAGACACTGGGTCGATACCTATCCGCCCAAAAGAAGGAGGAAGAGGCGCTGCCGCTCTTCAAGCGGTCGCTTGCCGTGCGACGCAAGTTGCTCGACGAAAACGATCCCGCCGTCAAAACAACGCTCAAAGATTTGTCGCAAACCCTGGATGCCTTGGGCAAGGAGCCAATTTGAAAATTGCCATACCTGGCGGGTTTGCGGTCCCTTGACTGAAATCTTTCAGATATCCAATGTTAATGTATCTGATGTACCGGCTGGCTGCTGGGCAAAAACTGCTATGATAACTTGTTACTTTACATCTTTAAATCCGGGATTCACGTCATGAAAGAAGGAATTCACCCCAAATATCACGAGGTCAAAGCGACCTGCGTGTGCGGCGCCAGTGTCGACATGGGTTCGACCAAACAGCAGATCCGCGTTGAAATCTGCAGCAACTGCCATCCCTTCTATACCGGTCAACAAAAAATTGTTGACACGGAAGGGCGCGTAGACCGTTTTGTCAAGCGCTACAAGCTCGGCGAGAAAGCCGGCGCGGCGAAGTAGAACGACGCAGAACCAATCGCATAAAGACTTGGCAATTTTTGGTTGCCAAGTTTTTTGTTGGCGCAAAACTCTGTTTGAATTGCTTTGAGATATTTTTGCGGAGGTGAGCCTTGCCCTCGTCGTCAGTAATTCGCAGCGCCCTCGATCGCCTAATAGTCGCTCTCGACGTTTCTTCACTCGACGATGCGCAAAAGCTGGCGGAAAAACTGTGTGGGCATGTCGGCATATTCAAAGTCGGCTTGGAGCTGTACGCTCGACACGGTACTGAGGTTTTCGACGCGCTCACTCCGTTCGGCAGACCGATATTTTTCGACTGCAAGTTTCTCGACATCCCAAATACTGTCGCTAGAGCCAGTCAGCAGCTCGTCGGCAAAAATCTGTGCATGTTCAACGTGCACGCCACGGGCGGCGCCGCCATGATGAAAGCGACCGCCAAAGCGATCGGCGAAGAGGCGCAGAAGATGGGGGTGGAACCTCCCAAATCGTTGGCGGTGACTATTTTGACCAGCCTGGGCGAGTCTGCGCTAAGAGATGAATTGGGATGGCAAACGACTGTTGATGACGCAGTTGAGAAATTGGCGAACTTGGCGAAAGAGTGCGGTATAGACGGAGTGGTGGCATCAGCGATGGAAGCCCGCCGCATCAGAGAGAGCTGCGGCAAGGAATTTCTCATCGTCACACCGGGGGTGCGACCGCACTGGGCCGGAGCTGACGATCAAGTGCGCGCAGTAACGCCGGCGCAAGCAGTCGCCAACGGTGCCGACTACATTGTCGTCGGACGTCCGATCACGCGTCATGAAGATCCGGTCGATGCCGCCAAGCGTATCGTCTGCGAGATGGAAACGGCAAAATGAATCGAACTTTCTCGGCACTCTCTCGCCTCGCCATAACAGCTTTCATCGTACTGTTTGCGCTCTGCGGTATGGCGCCTGGCTTCGCTGCCGAAGAAGAGCGTCCGACCAACTTTATTTTTTTGCTCGACGTGTCTGGCAGTATGCTCTACAAGTCAGAGATGGTGACGGCTGCAAACGGCGAGAAAGTGTTTCTTTTCGAAGCACTGAGACAGGCGTTGGCACAGATTGTTCAAGATGAACGCCTGGTCAATTCGCAAAGCAAAGCTTGCGTGATCACGTTCGGCACTCAAATCACCGAAAAGAGCGACTGGCCTCAAAAGGTTTCCTCTGCGCAAGAACGGCAAAAATTGGTGCAGTTGATCCAGTCGCCGGAGCAGCTGCAAGCCGATAAACATGGTGATACTTACATGGGCGGCGCGCTCATGGCTGCTATCGACAAGGCGAACAAGTTTTACGCAGATTCGGATCCGTGCACAACCACCTTCGTCGTGATGCTCACCGATGGATGGGATGAGCCGCCGCGTGGTGCCGCGGTTAACGTGCATGCCGCAGCGGCGAAATACGTAGGCAGAGTGAAAGAAATTCAGGCCAAGTTCGGCGTGAAAACATGGCAGGCTGTAGTAATCGGGTTGCAGAGCCTGCCGGATCGCAAAGCCGGAACAACAACCGCGCGCGAACTCGCCGGTTTGCTCGATGGCCAATTTCTCGATGTCAACGCGCAATCCGGCGGCACCGTCTCGGAGAAGATCTTTCATGCGCTAAAGCAGACGGTAGAGAGTTTGAAGGGCGAGATCAAAGTCGCTTCCGATTGGTGCCAAAATCCCGTTCATGGAGGAATGCTCGAGTTTAGCAGCGTTGCTAACGACGGCACTACGACGTCTTCTTTTCCCGTTGAATTGAAATCTTGTTACGCGGAGGAGATTACAGGCGTGGAAGAGAATACTCAATCACTCTCCAAGACTGACCTTCGCCAGCTTGTTAACAAGGCTTTGAGCCATGTCGTCGCGGCCGATACTCTCAGGCTGGAGCCGGCAAAGTTTTATCCTGCCGGTAATGCCACCCTTGTTTCCGAGATTCCGCCGGGCGCGATTACACTGAAGTTGGCACAAGATTCGTACACAGTCGCTCCGCAAACAAACGAGAAGGGCGAAAGAACGATCGCCAAACAGCCCATCAGTGTGGTGTTGACTGCGCACAATACGTGCCCTGCCGGGCATTTCGTCGGCGCCTTGAAAATCATCGCTACTGCCAAAATGCCGCAAGAGATTCCTTTCTCAGTCTCAGTGCCGGAGAGATTGGTGGCGGAGCAAGAAAGCATAAAAATGGTGTTGAAAAAGCCAGGACTGTTCTGGGCTCAATCAGTAGACGGTACGATTGAGAACTCGATAAAGGCATCCACAGGCACTGAATCGCACGCCAAATACACACTGACTGTCACGCCCGAGTCGGCTAAATTGGTCGGTGACAACCGGAAAGCTCCAGTCGAAGCGACGATCGATGCAGCCCAAATCAACGATGGTAAATCGCTGACTGCCACGATCGATACATCGAACAGTGCCAGGCAGCCATTCAGGCTGCCGGTGCACATTCCCGCCAGTCAGCGCCCCGGCAAGTACGAGGGCAGGCTGGGCATCGCTCTGAAAGGAACGACGGACATCGTCGCGCCGACTGAAATTCCGTTGGAGATTATCGTCGAGCCCAGCCCCTGGGAGCAAGTGGCACCAATTGCGATACCAACGTTAATTATCCTCATTCTCGTTTGCATAGCATGGTTTATCGCCTGGATAAAAACGCGGCGTTAAGAGCTGAACTGATAGGCACTGAACGCAGTGCACGGGCGTACTCGGGCAGCAACTCATGCGCGCATCTAATGCACATATCCACGTGAAAACTGCAAACTTTCACCATTTCTTTGCAACCCTGGTAAGTTCCACATCGCTCATGCTGAGAGCGTCTTCGAGATCTCGCAGAATTGCGCAATGCGCAAATTGCAGTTGGCAGGCGGCGAGGAAGAATTAGAGGAAGTTTCAATTTGCCGTATACTTTGCTACAAGCGTGCAGCCGTAGAGCATTTCAAGACATTCAAGGCGATCGTGCGCATGTTTAAGTTGTTGGTCCGGTGGGCTAAAACGTCATAGTAGTTCTAGATATAAAAGGGCATTCGATTAAGAGGATTTTCGGGGTAGATGGATACGTTTGGCTTGTACGGACTGATAACCGGCGCCGCCATTGTTATTGCAGTGGGGCTTCGTTTTCTCGTCTATACGCTTTTAGTGCGCAACAGCAAATGGCTGCCTGAAAAGGCGACTCGAGTTGCTAACACTGCCAGCATCGTCACGGTCGGCGTAGCGCTGGTTTGCATGATCGGCAATGCGCTGATGGTCAATCATGCCACGCACTGATCGTGTGACAACCAATCGCATTCTGTTTACAGGAGTCCTTTGTTTTGTTCGTTCGCAAATTCAGGGGTTGAGTAATCATGGCAATTAAGACGATTCCGTCTCTCGTAATTGGTCTTGGTGGAACTGGCAAACGCGCATTGACGCATCTGAAGAGGAGAATCTACGACACATACGGTCGCGCCGATCTTCCCTGGATCCGTTTGCTGTCAATCGATACCGACAGCGCCACAGTGAACAACCCGCCGATCATCAGTCAACGCACTGGCGAGTCCATAAGCTTGGGCACCAGCGAAATGCGCATCATCGACCAGAGCGATACGCCGCAGGTAATCAGTAATCTCGATGCGCCGGAGAATAGGCACATTTTGGACTGGTATCCGGATCCGGAAATGAAGGTCGATTTTCCCAAAGCCGCCCGCGGATCAGGTCAGGTGAGAATGTTCGGACGCATCGGTCTGTACAAAGGGGAAAACCTCCACACCACCTATCGCTGGCTGCAACAAGCAGCGCACGATGTCTCCGACCCGGCTGCTTACGAAGATTTTGCCAATTTCAACGTCGATCAAAATCTGCAGTTCGTTTATATCATCTGCTCCATATGTGGTGGCACAGGCAGCGGCATGTTTCTCGATGTTGCCTACATGCTGCGCAAAATCGTTGGCGTCGATCCTTCCACAAGGCGTTTTATCGGCATGTTCGTCATGCCTGAAGTATACGAACCCGTCGTGGAAAACCAGCACATCAAGCGTATTTATGCCAATGCCTACGCGGCGCTGCGTGAGGTCGATTACTTGACCAACAGCCCCAAACGCTCTTATCAGATTCGCGGCAAAGACCACACCTTTGTTGATTTCCCGAAGGACGTGACGCCGTTCGACTTTTTGTTCCTCTTCAGCAACAAGAATAAGCGCGGCGCCGTCATCTCTCAGCGTCAGGTGTCAGGCGACAAGCCCGTAGCCGCCGATGATCGCGTCAGCCAGTATATGTCCGAGACGATCATGACCGATGTCTTGTCACCGTTGACTGAGCGCAGCGAATCGATTCTGAGCAACATTTTTTCCTCGATGACCGAGCCCGAGCAGGTCGATGATCGCATCTTCTACAAGAGCTGGTCTGCCGTTGGCGTCGCTTCGGTCAAGGTTCCTTCCGTCGCTTACTTTCAAGACATGCTGGAAGCTCGCATGACCAACGCGGTCGTTGATTTTCTCTTGCGTCCGGACCCGGAAATAACTGAAAAGGCTCTGGCTAAACAGTTTTTTGTCGACAATCTTGCCGAGACGGAAGACGCATTGAGACTGAAAGCAAGCTTGAGCACAGACCCGTCTTACGCGCGATTCTTGTCCAAACCTTTTATCGACGAATATCACCATAATCGGGCCGATTGCATGAATAAACTGAAGGCGTATTCTGATGCCGTCATGGCTTCAGCACCGTCGCCGGATGTGCCGCTCGAGATCGAGAAGCCCGCAACCACAGTGATGAAACAGACGCTCGACAAAGTCTCTGACACAGTGAAGGAAAATCTGCGTCGTTTCACTAAGGATCCCGAACGCGGTTATGTTTTCTTGCGCGAGTACATGGATGAGCTGATCGCGCTGGCTAACACTAAAATCCAGCAGGTGCCTCCGGCGGCGGTCGTCGATGGCGACCCCAAGCGCGGCGTCAATGAAGCGCTCGACTCGCTGCAGCGCGGTGCTAAGAATGCCATTGGTCTGCCGGCCGTGCGCGACACGATGGAATCTTTGCTCGAACGGCTGACTGATTCCTACGACAATAGAGGTCGAGATCTGCGCAGCCGCAGCATGGTGATTAACTTCTATACCTCGCTAATCAAGACGTTCGAAGAGTTCAAAGCGCATCTGGTCAACGTTTCGTCGGTCGCTCAGGCGGTGGAGAAAGAGGGCGATGAGAAGTTGAATGCTCGCATCGCCACTATGGGCGATACCGCGCAGGAGCGCATTCTCATCGACAAATCTCTGATCGGGCGCAAGGAAGTCGAACGTTTTCTTAATGGACTTTTGGCGCCGCTCTGGGAAAAAGCCGATTGGAAGTGCGCATGTCCCGTGCTCTCCGCCGAGATGAAAAAACTGATTACCGATGAGCTTTCGGGCAAACTGCTCGAGTCGCAACTCGATAAGACGCTCGATGGTGATGCGAGAAAGGAAAAGCTGCAGGAAATCATTAAAACCTTCGTCACCACTAAGATCTTCGACAAGCTCTTTCCGAAAGACGCGACCGGTATGATTAAAGAGCCGCACTATACCGACTCTGACGGCAAAACTCTGCTGCTCGACTTCTCGCAAGATAACCTCTTGTCCTTGATGACGACTCACAGCGCTCCACTCTGGTATGTGCAGACGCACCAGATCGGCTCCGCCAGCTCACCGATAACGTTTGTCGGCATGAACGGAACCAAGATTCCCGAAGGCGTCGTCGACGACTTGCAGGAGCAGATCCCCAACTTCCGCACTACCGACATCGTCCTTTCCGACAACGAACCACGCATCGTCGTGAAGCAGTACGACCCGCTCTACTCCCTTGCTTCGCTGGCATCGATTGGTGACTACGAAAACTATTACAAAAACACCGATCGCCGACTTAATCCGATGCACACCGACGTGAAATTCGTGAACGAGCCGAACCCGTATTTGCAATGGCTCTCGTACAAAGCCCCCGAACATGAAGCGGCGAAAGTCTGTGCGCGCGGTCATGACGTTGCTGATGCTCTGGCGGAGAATGCTCAATTTTGCCCGATCTGCTCGAACGCCGGCATCAAAACACTGATAGTGCCACACAAGAAGCTCTGTCCGAAGTGCCATAACGTCATCGACGACCATAGCCGCAAATGCCCGGATTGTATGGCAATTCTCGAAGGAGTCGAAGATCGCAAATCGCAGGCGGCGACCTTGCAACTGCCGAAGGACGGCAAACAAGAGAATCTCTGTCCCGGATGTGTTTCGCTCGGGCGCCCGAATCCCGAGATAATGGTAGTGAAGATGGACGGCAGTCAAGGAAAGAGTTTTTGCCCGAGTTGCGGCTCGTCTTGGGCCAACCTCTGCCCGTACTGCAGTGCTCCGCTTGAAAAAGCAACCATCTGCACCAAGGGCAGTGACCGTTGTATCTTCGAAAGTCCGCCAATCCTTTTGTGTGCTCACTGCACATGCCCGGTTACGCCCGATACGACGAAGTGCCCGCGTTGTTTCAAGGACCTTGTTGAATGCCAAGAATGTAAAAAGGAAGGCAACTTCAAGCGCATGATTCCGAAGGGCGAAGAGTGCCCGGTGCGCCATAAGGCGGCCGAACCGGTTGCAGCGCAAGCCGCAAGTGGCTAGACTTGTGCTCGGGGTTCTTGAAAGCGATGGTGACTTGTGGCACTGACGATACATCTGTGCGACCAGAATGAAGAGGTCGTAAAAGCTCTCAATAATTTCTTCGGACGCAATGCGCGCGTGGAGATTTCCCAAGCCGATGTTCTGGATTTATCGGTGTCGGTGCTTGTGGTGCCTACCAACAGTTTTGGCATTCTCGACAGCGGGTTGGCTGCTGCTCTCAATAAAAAGACGAACGGGGCGCTGGAACCACGTGTGCGCAAGTTGATTCTCGACAAATACGCTGGAGAGTTGCCGGTTGGTTGGGCCGATATCATCATTTCGGGCATCGACAATCCAAAACAGATAATCGTTGCCCCTACATTGCGTGTTCCTATTCGCATGAACTCTGCTAACGTCAATTCGTACCTGGCTACGCGCGGGGCGTTGCGCATGCTGGCCGCACATATGCGACAAGAGCGAGAGGAGAAGGGTGAAACTTCAATCGAATCTGTCGCTCTCGTTGGCATGGGCACAGGAACCGGCAAGACTGCGCCTGCCACAGCGGCATTTCAAATGTACGAAGCGTACTGCCAGATAGTTCTTGGACAAGAGCCAAACTTCGCCACGATGGAAGCTGCCACGGCGCATGACGCCGAACTGCGCAAGAGCAGATTTATATAATCGGTATCGTGTACGTGGTTATGTTTTGACGAAAACGTCAGACCTCTCTAGGGTTTTAGTCGGCGCCAACGCGCATTGCCATTGTCAGAATGGAATCTGTTTCCATTTGAGGTGCACGCAATGCGACCGGCCAATTTAGTTCTTTTACTGACGTCAATCGTCTGTTCTGTTCCTGCCGCTCTGGCAGACATCGCTCCTGAACCTAATTTCGAGCCAACCTCGCCGCAAGTGGCGATCTTGGGTGCTGTTATATCGGTGACTGCAATTGGCGTCGGATTGTTGATCAGCAAGAAGATGAAACAGCGCGCGACAGCGAAGCAGTTGCGCAATAGCGAAAAAACGATTGCACGCTAACAGAAGGTGAGCGAGAGGATCCACAGATGAACTCGGTCGGAATAATTGAGCGCAATAAGGATGGTAAGGGAGCTTTCATGCTCTTCTCCCTGGCATTCCTCGTGATGGCAGCAGCCATTGCCGCTTGCGCTCCAATTGCTCTCTCCATGGTGATAGTGTTTTTCTTCGCCGGACCACACAACTGGATTGAGTTTCGCTATTTCCTCTCACGACTGCCTGCGAGATTCGGCAAATTAAAACGGTTTTTCGTCTGGGCTTTTGCCGGAGTCACGTTGCTCACTATCAGCAAAATAGCTCTGGCAGCATGTTTGAGTATGAAACTCGTACCGGTACCCCTGGCTACGATTTTGTTCGCAGCCTGGAACAGCGCCGTCGTTTTGTGGACGCTGCGTCTGATCTTTCTCACTGCCGCTCAGCGTGCTGAACGAGAGTGGAAGTGGGCGCTGCCCGCGGCAGTTGCCTTGATCGCGATAAATTGGCTTAATCCATCGTTGTTCGGGGTCGGACTTGTTTATCTGCATCCGCTCATTGGAATGTGGATCCTCGATCGTGAAATAGCCCGCAGCAAACCGGAATGGCGCGGTGCTTATCATGTTTGTCTGGCTGCGGTCGCGCTTCTCGTCGGTATGATCTGGTGGCAGCTTCATGATGTCCCAGCTAAGTTCGGCTCTGACTACATATCCGGCAGGATTCTATTTCGCGCTGGGGCAAGCCTCTTGCCGATTTCCAGTCGACTGCTTGTTGCCACTCATGCCTTTTTAGAAACAGTGCACTATGCAATCTGGCTTCTCGTGATACCGATGGCTAGCGCCGGCTGGAGATCATTTCGCCCATGTTCGCTGCCCCTCTCGTGGCGTTCCAACGGTTGCAGAAGAGCTATCGCTGCGTTGCTGGCAGTGTCATCAGTGGCAGTGGTGGCGTTGTGGCTCGCCTTCAAACTCGATTTTGGTCTCACTACAGACGTCTACTTTACGCTCGCTATAGCGCACGTGTTAGCTGAAATTCCATTTCTGTTAAAAGGAGTAATGTGATGGACAACTTGTTTTTATTGCAAGGGACCCCACTAGCACTGGCCGCTTATTTCATGCGCGGCTGTCTGACATCGATTGCGATAGAGACTCCCGTGCTTTGTGTGGGTCTCTCGCGCCGGCATACGATGCTGCAGCGTATATTTGCCGGTATTTGGTTAACCACCTGTTCGTATCCGATCGTGATGCTTTTTCTCCCCCACCTGATCAATCCCGGCAATCGCGGATTGTATTTGGGTGTGGCAGAGACGTTTGCGCCAATCTCCGAGTGCGCAATCTTTTGGCTCATGTTCGGCTCGCGCGCACAGTTCGGCAAGCGCTCGATGTACAGAGACTTTGCTGTAATCGTTCTGGCGAATTTGCTGTCGTTCGGTTTTGGACAACTGTTTGGACATTACATGGAGTGGTGAAAATGGACTTCGATATGCAGGCATGGCATGCACAGCGTATTCAGGAAGAGTACGTTTCAGGGTTGATCTTCTTTATGGCATGG